>CAWFZK010000021.1:0-82427 GCA_963820315.1 uncultured Thermoleophilaceae bacterium
TCCGGTACCTGGTGGAGGCGGGCCTGTCACCGATGCAGGCCCTGCGCGCGGCCACCCAGTGGGCGGCCCGGTGCCTGGGGCTCGAGCGCGAGGTCGGCACGATCGAGAAGGGACGGCTGGCCGACCTGGTCGTCGTCAACGGCAACCCGCTCGACGACATCAGCGTGCTGCTGGATCCGACACGCGTCGAGCTGGTCTTGAAGGGCGGGACGATCTGCGCGGACCGCGCGCCGCCCCTGAGGCGCGATGTTCAGCGCCCGCGCCGGCGACGCCTCCGCGCGACCGTCCGGCCCGTATGGCTCGGGGTGCCCCTTCTCAGGCCCTCCACGAACCGCCCGCGGCAGTCATCGCCGCAGAACCGCTGCACGTCCATACCCAGGTCCTTGCGACACGTCTCGCACTTCATCGTAGGCATGCTTCCAGTCTAGGGCTCGCCCGCGCGGGCCCCCTATTGGACCTTGGTCCAGGCGGCTCAGCGGAACCCCAGGTATCCCAGGATGAACAGCACGACCACCACGACGCCGATGATGTAGAAGATGTTGTTCATGGAGCCCTCCTCCCTGTGGATTGCACGTCTTGCCGTTCCCGAAAAAGCATCCCCCGTGCCACGCGGATCGGCTTGCGAAACAGTAGATTGCGGCGCGATCACGGCATCCGCCGGAAACTACTACCGGGTCATTCCGACGGGGAGCATGCGACACTAGCCGGCGATGAGCACGCCGGACGAGATCCGGATCGCGAACCGGGCGACGTACTGGCCCGTGGCGCCGATCGATCTCGTGGTCGGAGCGCCCCTCGTGGCCCGCGTCCTGCTCGGCGTCACCCCGCTCGGGCGCGTGGTGCAGGGCGCGCTGCTCGGCGTCTATCTCGGACAGCGCGCTCCGCGACTGGCACGACCGCCGGGGAATCCGGCGAGATCGACTTCCGCCGGGAGTTCGGCGCGGATCGTGCGCCACCTGGTGCCGATGCCGCGCCAGGTGCGCGAGGCGGAGGTCCGGATGCTCGCCGAGCGCCTGAACGAGGGGACTTCGTGCCGGCAGCGGCGCCCGTCGCTCGTGAGCTGGCGGTCGAGGTGAACCGGCACCTCACCCCTACATCGCGGGCATCACCGGCCAGCGCGTCGACACGAGCTCGGAGGTGCGCAGCTTCTCGATTGCGTAGCTGCTTCCCGTTCGCGTACGGCGCCTGCGACGTCATCTCGGGCGACGTCGCGATCTTCCGCGACACCGGGATCTTCGAGCCGCACGTGATCGCGCACGAGTTCTGCCACCGGAAGGGCTACTGGAAGGAGCTGCACGCGCAGGCGCTCGCCTATCTCGCGCTCGTCGACCTCCGGCGAGCCGTCCTCGTGCAGTCCGCGCGCCGAGCGGCTCCACCGCCACCTGCGTGTGCTCGCGGGGAAGAAGCCAGGGGCGTTCAGCGGCTCGCGGAGGCCGCGGCGCTGCGTCCCGAGCTGCGGCAGGTGCTCGCCCGAGCCCGGGCCGCCCACGACCGGGTCGGGCGGAGGTCGAGGGCGGAAGGCGCCACGCGGACCAAGAACGAATGGGATACCGGACAGAAGGGGATCTCCGACTACGACGTCGGCTTCACGAACTTCCTCTACACGTTCGAGACCAGCACGACCGCGAGGCAGACGCCCCCGGCCGCCTAGCCCGTCCCCTCGCCGGCGCCCACTCGCGGCGACTGGCCCGATATGCCACAATCCGGGCACGCGCTCCGGGAGAAGCACGATGACAGACACGAACGATCCCCGCTCCCCCTCGACGAATCGCCGGCTCGCCGCCATTCTTGCCGCCGACATCGCCGGCTACAGCCGCCTCATGGGCGAGGACGAGGCCGCGACGGTCCGCGACCTCAAGGCGCACCAGGCGGTGGTCCTGCCGCTGGTCGGCCGCTACGGCGGCCGCATCATCGACACCGCCGGCGACGGCATCCTGGCCGAGTTCCCGAGCGTGATCAATGCGACCGAGTGCGCGGTCGAGATCCAGACCATCATGGCGACGCGCAACGAGGCGGTGCCCGAGTCGCGCCGCATGCGGTTCCGCATCGGCATCAACCTGGGTGACGTCATCCACGACGAGACCCGGATCTATGGCGACGGCATCAACGTCGCGGCGCGGCTCGAAGGGATCGCGGAGCCCGGCGGCATCTGCATCTCCCGCCAGGTGTTCGACCAGGTGAGCCGCTCGATCAAGGCGGATTTCCAGGCGCTCGGCCCGCGCACCTTGAAGAACATCGCGCAGCCGGTGGACGTCTTCGCCATCGCGCCGGCGGATGGCGGCGCCGGACCGGGCGTGACGGCCCCCAATGCCGTCGACCTGCAGCAGGAGATTCGCTTCTGCACCGCGCCCGACGGGGTCCAGCTCGCCTACTCGATGATCGGCCAGGGGCCGCCGCTGATGAAGACGGGCAACTGGATGACCCATCTGGAGTTCGATCTCGAGAGCCCGATCTGGCGGCATCTCTATCGCGAGCTGGCGAAGGACCACACGCTGGTCCGCTACGACGCCCGCGGCAACGGGCTGTCGGACCGGACCGTCGACGAGATCTCGTTCGACGCCTTCGTGAGCGATCTGGAGACGGTGGTCGACGCCGCGGGGCTCACGCGGTTCGCGCTGCTCGGGATCTCCCAGGGCTGCGCGGTCTCGATCGCCTACGCGGTGCGACATCCCGAGCGGGTGTCGCATCTCATCCTCTACGGCGGCTTCGCGCTGGGCTGGAACAAGCGCGCCCGCACCGCGGCCCAGAAGGAAGAGGACGCCGCCATGCTGACGCTGATGCGCGTGGGCTGGGGCAAGGAGAACCCGGCCTTCCGCCAGCTGTTCACCTCCCAGTTCATGCCCGGCGGGACCAAGGAGCAGGCCGACTGGTTCAACGAGCTGCAGCGCATCACGGTCTCGGGGGAGATGGCCGCCCGGATCTTCGCGGCGAACGGCGAGATCGATGTCACCGCGCTGCTCCCGCGGGTGAGCGTGCCGACGCTCGTGCTGCACGCGCGCGATGACGCCCGCGTCCCGTTCGAGGCCGGGCGCCGCATGGCGGCCGGCATCCCGGGCGCCCGGTTCGTCGCCTTGCACGGGGCGCAACCACCTCTTCCTCGAGACCGAGCCGGCCTTTGGCCAGTTCCTGGAGCACACCCGGGCGTTCCTCGCCGGCTAGACCTCCTTCCCGGCTACTCCCGCTCGGATCGGCCGACGCTACGGAGCGAAAGAGCCGCGAGGCAACCGCCCCGGGTCCCGCTCAGAGTGAGGCGAGCGCCCAGAAGACCAGGAAGGAAAAAGCGGCCAGCGCCCCGAAGGGCAGCGCGAAGCCGTCGGTCGAGGCGAAGAGGGCGCCCACCGCCGGGGCGCCGACCGCGACGCCGAGCACGCCGATGCCGCTGACGAGGCCGACCGCGGCCCCCGGCGCTCTCGGCAGGAGCGCCCCGGTCGTGTGCATGACGGCGGCATACGGGGCGTTGAACGCGACGCCGAGCGTGATGATGGCGCCGGCCGCGACGATCAGCGGCCGGCCGGGCCAGGCGAGCGCCACGAGGCCGATGGCGCCGGCCAGCACGGTGAGCTTCATGACCGCGCGAGCTCCCAGGACACCCCGATCGACCAGCACCCCACCGAGTGGACGCGAGAGCACTCCGAGCGCGAGGATCACCGAGCCCGCGGCGCCCGCCCTCACCAGCGACAGCCCGAACTCGTGGACCAGGAAAGTGGTGATCCAGATGCCGACCAGCACCGCCAGCCCGAAGGTGGCGGTGTGCACGAGCCCCAGGGTCCAGACCTTCGGGCTACGCACCGCCTCGGTGAGCGGCGCGGCGGCGGGCGACGGCCGAATGCGCGGGGCCAGCGCGAGCCATGCCACCGTGGACACCGCGATCAGCCCGGACGAGACCACGAACGCCCGACGCCAACCCAGATGGCTGGCCAGGAGCGGGATCAGGTAGAGCGAGGTGCCGCCGCCGAGCTGGACGAGCCCCCCGTAGAGTCCGAGGGCCCGGTGGACGCGGGCCGGGGGCACGACGAGCACCGCGGAGCGCATCCCGGCGATGAACGCCAGCGCGCAGCCGACACCTCCCACCACCTTGATGAGCACGAGGTCCGGGAAGTCGCGCGCATAGCCCAGCGCGAGATTACTCGCGAAGACGGCGGCCAGCCCCGCGGTGCCCACGCGGGTGGGCCCGAGGCGGTCGCTCAGCATGCCGGCGGGAACGCACGCGACCGCGAGGGTGACGAAGAATGCGGAGGAGAGCAGACCGGCGTGGACGGGACCGAAGCCGAGCTCCGCCATCAGGAGCGGGATCACCGCCGCGTGGTTGGTGTAGTTGGTGGTCGCCGCCCATCCCATCAGGCAAGCCGCGGCCAGGCGGATGTTCACCTCGAGGGTCGGCACTCGGCGCGGATCGGCCGGCGCTACGGCGCGAAGGAGCCGAAGTACGGCATGGTCACGATCCTCGTCCGGGGTGTGACCTTCTTCATCTCCTTCACCCACAGGTCGAGGTTGGCCGGGTCGCCGTAGATCGCGCGCAGGTCGGTCGGGGTCCCCGTGAGCGGGGCCTCGAAGTTGTCCCAGTGGGTGGGCAGCACCACCTTCGGGTAGTTGAGCGCCCGCACGAGCCGCGGGGTGAAGTCGAAGGTGTTGTTGGAGAAGAGCGGCGCGATGAGGGCCACGTCCGGCCTGAGGCCCGCGATGGCCCGCTCGATGTAGTTGCCCGAGCTCATGAGGAAGATCGTGTACTTCCCGCCGATCCGGAGCACGTAGATCAGGGTATCGCCCTCCGGGAGGTCGCCGACCTTGGTGGGCGGGGACGCCGGCACCGACACCAAGTGGCCCGGCACCGCGTACTTCTTGGTGCCGCCCATCGAGTGGACGCTCGGGAAGACCTCGATGGTGTAGCCGTCGAACTGCATGTACTCCCCGCCCTTGACCTGCACGATCTTGCCCTCGGGCACGCCGGCCGCCCGCATCACGTTGGCGTGGGTCTCCGAGCCGATGACCATCGCCCCGGTCTTCTTGGCGATGTAGGGGACGTCGGCCATGTGGTCCCAGTGGCCGTGCCCGACCAGGATCTGGTCGGCCTTCTTCACGTGCTGGTCGATGAGCGCGGTGTCGGTGGGCAGCAGCGTGTCGTGGTTCAGCTTGTTCTGGAGGAAGCCCGACTCGAAGCGGTTGAGCCAGGGATCGACCAGGATGGTCCTGTTGCCGAAGGTGATCTCCCAGCCGTTGGTGCCGAACCACTTGAAGCTCACCCCGGCGGTTCCGGGTCCGCCGCCGGCCGGCGCGGTTTCAGCGCCCTCGGCCACCCCCGGCAGCACCAGCGATCGCCCCAGGCTCGCGGCGGCGGCCGCCGCCCCCGTCACCAGGCTCCCGGCGAGAAACCCTCGCCTCGACATCCCGTTGGTATCGATGAAACACATAGGTCACACGCCCAGGTAGTACTTCTTCACCAGCTCGTTCTCGCGCAGCTCCCGCGTGCTGCGGCCCTCGAACTCGATCTTGCCGTGCACGATGATGTAGCCGCGATCGGCGATCTTGGTGGCCTGGTTGAAGTTCTGCTCGGCCATGAGCACGGTGAGCTGGCGGCTGCTCCTTCAGCTCCTTGATCTTGGCGATCACCCGGCTCACCAGGATGGGCGCGAGCCCCACCGACGGCTCGTCGACGAGGAGGATCCGCGGCGAGGACATGAGCGCGCGGGCCACCGCCAGCATCTGCTGCTCGCCGCCCGCTCATGCTGCCGGCGAGCTGGCGCCGGCGCGCGCGGAGCACCGGGAAGGCCTCGAAGGCGAAGGCGAGGTTGCCGCGATGTCGGCGCGGGCGTCCGGCGCGGTAGGCGCCCAGCAGCAGGTTCTCCTCGACGGTGAGCTTGGGGAAGAGCCGGCGGCCCTCGGGCACCAGCGCGATGCCGAGGCCCACGATCTCCTCGGTCGACTTCCGGGTGAGGTCGACGCGCGCGCCGTCGGTCTCGAGGAAGATCTCGCCGGCCTCGGGCGCGCACCATGCCCATGATGCACTTGATGAGCGTGCTCTTGCCGTTGCCGTTGGTGCCGAGCAGGGCGACGGTCTCGCCGTCGCGCACCTCGATCGAGACGCCGTGCAGCACGCGCACCGCGCCGTAGCCGGCGTCCACGTCGCGGACCACGAGCCTACTCGCCAAGGTAGGCCTTCTCCACGGCCGGGTTCCGCACGATCTCGTCCGGCGTGCCCTCGGCGATGCGCTCGCCCGCGTCGAGCACCACGATGCGCTCGGAGAAGCGCATCACCGCCCGCATGATGTGCTCGATCATGATGATCGTGATGCCCTGCTCGCTGAGCCGGAACAGGATGGCCAGGATGTCGTCCACCTCCGCGCTCGACAGCCCGGCCATGGCCTCGTCGGAGATCAGGAGCTTGGGCCGCGCCGCCATCGCGCGGGCCAGCTCGAGCTTGCGCATCTCGATCTGGGTGAGCCCGGCGGGGCGCAGGTGCGCCTTGGCCTCGAGCCCGATCGTCGCGCAGGATGTCCGCGGCGTCCGCGTCGGCCTCGCGCGTGCGCGCGCGTGCGCCGCGTACTCGAGCGGGATGTCGAGGTTCTCGAGGACGGTCATGCTGCGCGAACGGCTTGGGGATCTGAAAGCTGCGCGCGATGCCGAGCCGCGTGCGCTGGTGGGCGGGCAGCGTCGGTGATCTCGCGGCCGTCGAAGAGGATCCGGCCGCCGTCGACGTGGAGCGAGCCCGAGATGCAGTTGATGAGCGTGGTCTTGCCGGAGCCGTTGGGGCCGATCAGCCCGAACCGCTCGCCCGCCTTCACGTGGAGCGTCACGCCGGTTCAGCGCGGTGAAGCCGCCGAAGCGCTTGACGACGCCCTCGACTTCGAGCAGCGCGGCGGCCATGGTCAGCGGCCCCGCAGGCGGCGCACGAGGCCGAGGATGCCCTCGGGCGCGAGCGACGACGAAGGCGACGAGCACGACGCCCACGATGAGCAGGTTCAGCTCGGAGGAGATCGTCACCGTGGCGAGCTGCTGGGCGGTGCCGAGCAGCACCGCGCCGATGACCGGGCCCGAGCCAGCTCGTGGTGCCGCCGATCATCGGCATCGCGAGCGCGTTCACCGCGTAGTCGAGGCGAAGGCCGAGTTGGGCTCGACGAACGTGACGTAGTACGGAAACGGCGCGCCGGCCACGCCCAGGAAGAAGCCGCTCACCGTGGTGGCGAAGAGCTTGAGCCGCAGGGTCGGCACCCCCATGCACTCGGCCGCCTCCTCGTTGTCGCGCAGGGCGGCCAGCCCCCGGCCGATCCACGAGCGCTCGATGAACCGCGCGGTCAGCACCGCGACGACCGCGAGGGCGACCATGACCGTGAACAGGAACGTGACGTAGTTGCCGAAGGGCGGCCCGCTCGGCCGGAGCACGCTGAGGCCGCGGGAGCCGCCGACGTACTCCCAGTTGATGATGATGGTCTGCAGCACGACCGACAGCGCCAGCGTCGCGATGGAGAAGAAGACGCCCGCGCAGGCGCAGCGTGAGATAGCCGATGCCGAGCCCGAGCAGCGCGGCGACCAGCCCGCCGGCCAGGATCAGCACCGGCAGCGGCGCCCGCACCGACCGGATGAGGAAGACCGCGGTGTAGGCGCCCGAGGGCGAAGAACGCCGGGGTGCCGAAGTTCACGTAGCCCGCGTAGCCGCCCAGGATGTTCCACGCGGTGGCGATGACGACGTACTGGAGAATGACGTAGCCCGCGAAGTAGACATAGGGGTTCACGCGCAGCGAGGCCAGCAGGATGCCGGCCGCGATGACGGCCACGCCCACCAGCAGCGCGACGCGCGGTGCGCCGCATCTAGCGGCCGAACAGTCCCGCCGGCCGCACCGCGAGCGCCATCAGGAGGATGCCGAACGAGACCGCCAGCGACCACGAGGGGCCGAAGAAGGTCGACATCAGGCTCTCCACCACGCCCAGGATGATCGCGGCGACGAGGGTGCCGCCGATGCTGCCCATGCCGCCCAGGACCGTGATGGCGAACATGCGGCCGATGTAGTCGCGGTCGGTCGACGGCACCACCGGCGCGATCGTGATCAGCAGCGCGCCGGCCAGGCTGGCCGCCGCGATGCCGATGCCGAAGGCGATGGTCTTGATCCGGACGGGATTGGCGCCCATCAGCCGCAGCGCCCGCTGATCCTGCGACACGGCCATGATGGCCCGCCCGTAGAACGTCCGGCCGAGGAACAGGTAGAGCGCCAGGGTCATCGCGAGCCCGACCACGCACGGGACCAGGTAGCGGTAGGCGATGCCGACGCCGCCGAACTCGATCGACTTGCCGATGTAGGGCGCCTGCACCAGCCGGTAGTCGACGCCGAACTTGAGGCTGAGGCTGACCTCGATGATGAAGAGGATGCCGAAGAAGAAGACGAGCCCGCGCAACGACTCCTCGCCGCGCCGCTCGAAGCTCGCGTAGTAGATGCGATAGACGGCGACGCCGAGCAGGTAGAACACGGGCGTGAAGAGGAGCCCGACCAGGATCGGGTCGAGGCCGAACGCGCTGTTCATCACGTAGGCCGCGTAGGAGCCCAGGATCAGGAACGCCGGCTGCGCGATGTTGGCGATGTCGAGCAGGCCGAAGATCAGCGAGATGCCAAGGCTCACCGCGGCGTAGAAGCCGCCGAGCAGCAGGCCGGCGACGAGCGCGTTGGCCAGCAGGTCCCAGGAGAACAGCGGCGCGCTCGCGCGCTAGTTCTTCGCCGCCGAGTACGGGTAGATGATGTTGCCGGACTTGAGCTCGTCGGGATAGAGCACGACCTTCTTGCCCGGCCCGCGGAACTGATCGATCCCGTTGCCCTGGATCTTCTGGTACTGGACCATCAGCGTGCGCGCCCTTGGCCCACTCGCCGTTCTTGCCGAACTTCACCTTGCCGACGATCGTGTTGAACTCGGTGGCGCGGATGTAGTCGGCGATCTTCTGCTGGTCGAGGCCCTTGGTGGCCTCGACGGCCTGGCCGAGGACCTGGCGATCGCGTACGAGTAGGGCGGCAGGTAGTAGCCGAGCGGATCGACGCCCGCCTTCTCGGCGCGCGCCTGGTACTCCTTCAGGAACTCCTTGACGCCGGGGATCGCGAGCATCGTGGGCTCGGGCGCCCAGAAGTCGTAGTTCACGATGCCGTTGAGGGCCGGGCCCATGCTGGTCATGACGCGTGGTGAACTGCAGCCCCACCATGCCGCCGCCGAAGATCTTGGGCTGGAGGCCGACCTCCTGCGCCGCCCGCAGCATGCCCACCGAGTCCGGCGGGTAGGACGCGACGAAGACGATGTCGGGGTTGGTGGCCTTGATGGCGCGCACGATCGGCGTGTAGTCCACGGTGCTCGGCGGGTACGTCTTGTCGTAGACGGTCTTGAAGCCGAACTTCTTGATGAGCTCGCGCGCGCCGACCAGCGCGTTCTGCGGGTACTCGGCGTCGGCGCCGACGAGGCCACCGTCTGCGGCTTGGGGGTCTGCTTGGCGGCCAGCTCGAAGAAGCCGATCGGCGGTGCTGGTCTGCGGGATCGGGCCCGGCCGGCTGGATCTGGAAGTAGTTCGGGTACTGGTACTTCTCGTTGTTGGCGAGGCCGAACATGCCGATGAGGGTCAGCTTGCGCTCGATCGCGATGGGCATGAGCGGCGCGATCAGGTTGGTGCCGTAGCCGGAGATGACGAGGTCGACCTTGTCGACGTCGAGCAGCTTCGTGTAGATGCCGGGCACGGTGGCCGGGTTGGTCTGGTCGTCGTAGAAGACCAGCTCCACCGGCCGGCCGAGGAGGCCGCCCTTCTTGTTGACGTCGTCCTGCCAGATCTGCATGGCCAGCAGCGCCGGCTTGCCGTTGGCGGAGAGCCCGCCGGTCAGCGCCATGCCGAAGCCGATCTTGATCGGGTCGGCGGCCCGGGCGACGAACGGCCCCGGCTCCCGCGAGCACGACGGCTCCGATGACGGCTCCGATCAGGATCCAGGGTGCCGAAGCTGCTCGCCGACGGCGGCGCGCCGGCGGAGTGGCCCGCCGACCCGGCGCTCGAGTGGGCGCCGCCCGGCCACGGGGACGTGTTCGCCTCGCTGGCCGCGACGGGCCTGCTCGCCGAGCTGCTGGAGCGCGGCTACGAGTATCTGTTCCTGTCGAACTCCGACAACCTCGGCGCGACGCTCGAACCGCGTGTGCTGGGCTGGTTGGCGAGCGAGGGCCTGCCCTTCGTCTCCGAGGTCGTCGACCGCACCGAGAGCGACCGCAAGGGCGGCCACCTCGCGCGGCGGCGCTCGGACGGCGGCCTGCTGCTGCGCGAGACGGCGCAGGTCCCCGACGACGACCAGGCGGCCTTCGAGGACATCGAGGTCCACAGCTACTTCAACGCCAACAACATCTGGGTCAGCCTGCGCGCACTCGACGAGGCGCTCCGCGCCGGCGACGGGGTCCTCGAGCTGCCGATGATCGTCAACCGCAAGACGGTCGACCCCAGGGACTCGTCCTCGCCCGAGGTCGTCCAGCTCGAGACGGCGATGGGCGCGGCGATCGGCGCCTTCGAGGGCGCGGGCGCCGTGCACGTGCCGCGCGAGCGCTTCGTCCCCGTCAAGAAGACGAGCGACCTGCTCGTCGTCCGCTCGGACGCCTACCGGCTCGGCGAGGACTGGAACGTCCGGCTCGTCCCGGAGCGCGACGGCCGCCCGCCGCACGTCGAGCTCGATTCCGACTACTACAAGCTGGTCGGCGACTTCGACGAGCGCTTCGCCGCGGGCCCGCCCTCGCTCGCCGCCTGCACGCGGCTCGAGGTCGAGGGCGATGTGAGCTTCGGTCGCGAGGTCGTCGTGCGCGGCAGCGTGCGCGTCGAGGGCCCGCGGCGGGTCGAGGACGGGACGCTGCTCGAGGGCTAGCCGAGCGTGCGCGAGGCCTGGGCCGCCTCGAGCCGCTCGCGCCGGCGCTCCTCCTCCTCGGACTGGCTCAGCATCCGCACGAACAGCACGACGAGCACGAGCACGAGCGTCATCGACTGCTCGACCATCATGATCACGCCGCCGACGTTCTGGTCCTCGGTCGGGCTCAGGCCCCAGATGCGCGGCAGCGTCTCGTAGTACGGGTAGATCGGCGTGGAGGCCCAGGCGAGGTAGAGCCCGAGCGCGGCGAGGCCGCCCTTCGCCGCGGCGATGTACGCCACGGGCTGCATGCCGGTCAGCCGCCGGCGCATCGGCACCGGTTGGATCAGCGCCCACCAGAGCGCGATCCCGGCCGCGAAGAAGCAGAGGTGCTCGAGCACGTGCAGCGGGGCGCTCTGCACGGCCGCGTCGTAGAGCGCGGGCACGTGCCAGAGGTACATCAGAACGAGCCAGAGGAGGAGGCCGGTGACCGGGCTCGCGAGCGGGCCGAGCGCGCGCTCGACGCGCGTCAGCCGGCGCGTGGCCGGCCGCATGATCACGCGCGAGAGGGCGAGCAGGAGCAGCAGCGGGGCGATGTCCCCGAGCAGCACGTGCTGGAGCATGTGCGCCGAGAACAGGTAGTCCTCGCCGAGCCGGTCGAGCGGCGAGACCAGCGCGATCAGGATCGCGATCGCGGCGCCGGTGAAGGCGACGGCCTCCTTGACGCCCGCCCCGCGGCCGCCGGCCTCGCGGCGCGCCGCCCTGAAGCGCCAGATGTAGATGCCCGCGAACAGCGCGAGCGGCGCCAGGATGGCGGGGTCGGGCAGCCAGTGCAGCTGGGGGTGATCCACGTCAAGGTCGCGGGATTGTCGCAGTGGGGTGCCCACGTGTAACACGGCTATCCGGCATGGTCGGGACCGTGATCGCTCCACCTCTCTGTTGGGACTGCGGCGGCCCGACCCGCCGGCGCGAACCGCTCTGCACGACCTGCCGCGGGCAGCTGCGGAGGCTGTCTCAGGCGCCGGTGTGGCTCGGCGGCGTCAGCGCCTGGGCGCCGGTCGGGTACGAGGGCCCCGCCCGCGCGCTCGTGCGAGCGCTGAAGTTCCGCGGGGCGGTGGCCCTCAGCGACGCGATGGCGGCGCAGATCGCGGCGAACGCGCCGCCCGGGCTGCTGGCGCATGGGGGAGAGCTGGTGCCGGTGCCGCTCCATCCACGCCGTCAGCGGCGGCGCGGCTTCAACCAGGCGCGCGAGCTGGCATCCGCGCTCTCGGGGCGCACCGGGCTCGCGCTCACGGACTGCCTCGAGCGCGACGGGCCGGGCGGCACCCAGGTCGGCCGCGGCCGCCACGAGCGCCGCGCCGGGCCGGCCGGCGGCATGCGCCTGCGGGCGGAGCGGGCGCCGCGCCGGGCCGTGCTCGTGGACGACGTCGTCACAACAGGCGGCACGCTCGGCGCCTGCGCGGCGGCGCTGCGCGCGGGCGGGTGCAGGGAGATCGCGGCGGTGGCGTTCGCGCGGACGCTGGGGCGCTAGCGCGATGTGGTCGCAAGTTGCCCGGTTCGCTCTGGAAAGCCGCGTACATGCGCTCTACCATCGGCATCCCGACCACCCCAGGAGGGCAGATGCGCATCCAGGTGAAGGGCCGCAACGGCGCCACCGTCGACGAGGAGCTCCTCTCGCGCTTGGAGAAGAAGCTCGCAAAGGTCGGCCGCCAGGTCTCACCGGTCGCTGTGGTGGACGTCCAGCTGAGCGAGGAGCCCAACGCCGGCACCGGGGATACGCAGGTCGCGGAGGCCACGCTGCAGCTCAAGGGCACGACCCTGCGCGCGCGCGAGAGCTCGACAGACATGGGCCGCTCGATCAACCTGATGGTGGACGACCTGGCGCGCCAGGTGAAGAAGCATCGGGACAAGCGCCGCGGGCGTCGCGAGGCGCAGAAGGCAGGGCAGCAGCCGCACCCCGCCTGACCCGCTCCCGTTCGGCTTCCCGAGCGGGATCGGCGAGCCCGAGAGCCTTGCTACCGTAGCTCGAATGTCCATCCTCGACCGCGCACTGCGGGTAGGCGAGTCGAAGAAGTTCAAGCTCTTCGAGAAGAACGTCGTACGCATCAACGACTTCGAGCCCGAGCTGGAGCTCGAATCGGACGAGGAGCTGCGCCAGCGCTACGCGTCGCTCCGTGAGCGCCACCTCGCCGGCGAGCCGCTCGAGGACCTGCTGTACGAGTCGTTCGCGCTCACGCGCGAGGCCGGCAAGCGCTCCCTCGGGCAGCGCCATTTCGACGTCCAGCTGATCGGCGGCATGGTGCTGCACGATGGCTCGATCGCCGAGATGAAGACCGGCGAGGGCAAGACGCTGACGGCGACGCTGCCGATCGTCCTCAACGGGCTCGCCTCGCGCGACGAGAAGGGGCATGCCGTCCGTGGCAAGGGCATCCACCTGGTCACGGTCAACGACTACCTGGCCCGCCGCGACGCCAACTGGATGAAGCCGATCTACGACCTGCTGGGCGTGACCGTCGGCGTGATCCAGTCGGGCATGAACGAGATCGACAAGCAGGAGGCCTACTCGCGCGACGTCGTGTACGGCACGAACTCCGAGTTCGGCTTCGACTACCTGCGCGACAACCTCGCCGTCGAGATGCAGGCCAAGGCCCAGCGCGGGCACGGCTTCGCGATCGTCGACGAGGTCGACAACATCCTGATCGACGAGGCGCGCACGCCGCTGATCATCTCGGGCCAGCCCGAGCAGGCCGCGGACCTCTACTACAACTTCGCGAAGCTCGCCCGCATCATGGAGCCCGGCAAGAAGCCGGAGACGCTCGAGGCGAAGTCCAAGGACTGGACCGCCGACTTCGACTTCGAGCCCGACGAGAAGCACAAGACGGTCGCCGTCACCGAGCGCGGCGTCGAGAAGGCCGAGAAGTTCCTCGGCATCGACAACCTCTACCGGGCCGACACCGGCAACCTCGTCAACCACCTCCATCAGGCGCTCAAGGCCGAGGAGCTCTACAAGAAGGACGTCGACTACGCCGTCATCGACGGTGAGGCCAAGATCATCGACGAGTTCACCGGCCGCATCCTCGAGGGCCGGCGCTGGTCGGAGGGCCTCCACCAGGCCGTCGAGGCCAAGGAGGGCGTGGCGATCCAGGAGGAGTCGCAGACGGTCGCCACGATCACCTACCAGAACTACTTCCGCCGCTACGACAAGCTCGGCGGCATGACCGGCACGGCGCTCACCGAGGCCACCGAGTTCATGAAGATCTACGACCTCCAGGTCGTCGAGATCCCGACCAACCGGCCGATGGTCCGCGACGACCAGAACGACCAGATCTACAAGACGAAGGACGGCAAGTGGGCCGCCGTCGCCAACGAGATCGAGGAGCGCAACCGCACCGGCCAGCCGATCCTGGTCGGGACGATCTCGGTCGAGGTCTCGGAGCTGCTCTCCGGCGAGCTGCAGAAGCGCGGCATCAAGCACTCGGTCCTGAACGCGAAGCCCGAGCACGCCGAGCGCGAGGGCGAGACGATCGCCGAGGCGGGCCGCCCGTTCGCGGTCACGATCGCCACCAACATGGCGGGCCGCGGCGTCGACATCAAGCTGGGCGGCAACGAGGAGCACCTCACCCAGAAGGAGCTGACGAAGCGCGGGCCTCGAGCCGGGCAGCGACGAGTGGGACAAGGCCTGGGACGAGCTCTTCCCGCAGATGGAGGCGCAGGTCGTCGAGGACCGCGAGAAGGTGATGGAGGCCGGCGGGCTCTTCATCTGCGGCACCGAGCGGCACGAGTCGCGCCGGATCGACAACCAGCTACGCGGCCGCTCGGGCCGTCAGGGCGACCCCGGCGAGTCGCGCTTCTATCTCTCCGCCGAGGACGACCTCGTGCGCCTGTTCGCCGGCGACCGCATCTACAAGATCCTCGACAACAAGTTCCTCGCCCAGGCGGACGAGGAGGGCAACGAGATGCCGATCGAGCACAAGATGCTCTCGAAGCAGATCGAAGGTGCCCAGAAGAAGGTCGAGGAGCAGAACTTCCTGATCCGCAAGCGCGTCCTCGAGTACGACGACGTGATGAATCAGCAGCGCGAGATCATCTACGAGTACCGCGACCGCATCCTCGAGGGCGAGGACATGTCGGATGTGGCGCGCACGCAGATCGCGGATGCCATCGAGCGGATCGTGCGCGAGTACACCGAGGGCGACTACCAGGAGGACTGGGAGCTCGAGGCGCTCTTCACCCAGCTCGAGCAGATCTATCCGGTCTCCTATGAGCTCGACGACGTCCAGGAGGGCGCCGACCGCGAGGGGCTCATCGACGACCTGCGCAAGGACGTCGTCGACGCCTACGACGAGCGCGAGGATGACCTGGGCGACGAGCTGATGCGCGCGCTCGAGCGCTTCATGCTGCTGCAGATCATCGACGAGCGCTGGCGCGAGCACCTGCACGACATGGACTACCTGCGCGAGGGCATCCACCTGCGCGGGTTCGCCCAGATCGACCCGCTCGTGGCCTACAAGAACGAGGGCTTCGACATGTTCACGGAGCTCATGAACAACATCTGGGACGAGTTCGCCCGCTACGTCTTCAACGTGGAGATCGAGGTCCAGCAGCCCCAGCAGCAGCAGGCGCCCGCGCAGCAGGGCCCGAACTGGGGGTTCGGCGGCAACAGCACCCAGACCAGCGAGCTCACGACCTCCGGCGGGCACTCCGCAGCGGGTCGCGACGCGATCGCCGCCGCCGCCGGCACTGCCGTCCCGGCAGGTGTGTCCGAGGCGGCGGAGCTGGCGGCCGACGAGGTGGCGACGTCGATCCCGATCGTGGAGACGCGCCGGCTCGACGAGCACGAGAAGATCGGCCGCAACGACCCCTGCTGGTGCGGCTCCGGCAAGAAGTTCAAGAAGTGCCATGGCGCCTAACGACGCCAGTGGCCTCCGCGACCAGCTGAAGCTGCTCGCGGACTACCTTTGACCCAGCTGCGCTGGAAGCTCGGGTAGCCGAGCTCGAGGGCGAGATGCAGGCGCCCGGCTTCTGGGACGACCAGGAGCGGGCGAGCTCGGTGTCCTCTGAGCACGCCGCGGTCTCGCGCCGGCTCGAGACCTACCGCTCGCTCGAGCGCGACATCGAGGACCTCGAGGCGCTCGAGGAGATGGCCGCCGAGGACGAGTCGATCGCGGCGGAGCTCGAGGAGCAGCGCGCCTCGATCGTCGCGCGGCTCGGCGAGCTCGAGGAGGCGCGCCTGTTCAGCGGCGAGTACGACTCCGGCGACGCCGTCGTCACGGTCAACGCAGGCGCGGGTGGCACCGACTCGCAGGACTGGGCCGAGATGCTGCTGCGCATGGAGATGCGCTGGGCCGAGCGGCGCGGCATGAAGGTCGACCTGAAGGAGGCCTCGGCGGGGGAGGAGGCGGGCATCAAGTCGGCCTCGTTCATCGCGCGGGGCGACAACGCCTACGGGCTGTTCTCGGCGGAGAAGGGCGTCCACCGGCTGGTGCGCATCTCGCCGTTCGACTCGCAGTCGCGCCGCCACACCGCCTTCGCGGGCGTGGAGGTGGCGCCGCTCGTCGAGGACTCGGTCGACGTCGAGATCGAGCCCGACGACATCCAGATCGACACCTACCGCGCCTCGGGTGCCGGGGGCCAGCACGTCAACAAGACCGACTCCGCGGTGCGCATCACCCATCGGCCGAGCGGCATCGTCGTGCAGTGCCAGAACGAGCGCTCGCAGTCTTCGAACCGCGACACCGCGATGAAGATGCTCCGCGCCAAGCTGATCGAGCTCGAGGAGCGCCGGCGCCAGGAGGCGCTTGCGAAGGAGAGGGGCGAGGCCCAGGACGTCGGCTGGGGCTCACAGATCCGCAGCTACGTCCTGCACCCGTACACGATGGTCAAGGACCACCGCACGAACGTCGAGGCGGGCAACGCCCAGGGCGTGCTCGACGGAGACCTCGACGAGTTCGTGCGCGCGGAGCTGCTGCGGCGGGCGGGCAACCACCGCGGCAACGGCGCGGCCGCCTAGCCTCGGGGCGCGTGGCCTCCCGGCCGGTCCTCCGCGCAGGGGCGACGATCGCCTGCGTCGCGCCCGCCTCGCCCGCCTACGACCGTGAGCGCGTGAGTGCGGGGCTGGCGGCGCTCGAGGCGCAGGGTTACAACCCCATCGCTCCCGCCGACCGCCGCGACGGCCACCTCGCCGGCAGCGCCGAGGAGCGCGCCCGCGAGCTCGAGGAGGCGTTCGCCGATCCGGCGGTCGACGCCGTGATGTGCGTGCGCGGCGGCTACGGCTCCGGTCAGCTGCTGCCGCTCATCGACCTCGCGCGGCTCGCCGCCGCCGGCAAGCCGCTGATCGGGATGTCGGACATCACCCACCTGCAGGTGCCGCTCGCGGCGGCCGGAGGGGCGTGTCTGTGGGGGCCGATGCTGCTCAAGCACGGCAGCGCGAGCGAGTACACCGCCACGAGCTTTCACCAGGCTGTGAGCGGCGAGCCCTACAGCGTCCGCGCGGCCGACACCCCGGTCGTGACGATCGTGCCGGGCGCGCTGCGCGCTCCGCTCACCGGCGGCACGACATCGGTCCTGTGCGCCACGCTGGGGACGCCCTGGGAGCTCGACAGCGACGGCCGGCTGCTGCTGCTCGAGGACGTCTGCGAGGAGCCCTACCGCATCGATCGCCTGCTCACCCAGCTGGGCCAGGCGGGCAAGCTCGCCGCGGCGGCGGGCTTCGTCGTCTCGGAGCACCACGACTGCGCGCCGCGGCGCCCGGAGCGCTCGCAATCGCTGATGGAGGTGCTGCGCCGCCACCTGGAGCCGCTCGGAAAGCCGTGCCTGTACGGCTTGCCGCTCGGCCACGGCGAGCACCTCGCGACGCGTGCCGCTCGGCGTGCCGGTGGAGCTGGACGCCGACGAGGGCGTCCTGACGATCTAGCCGTCCTCCTCCTCGAACGCGCGCATCGCGCCCTCGCCTGGTTCCCGGAGCTCCTCGAGGACGCCCAGCAGCTGGCCGACGCGACAGACGAGCAGGCGCTCCTCCTCGACCTCGACCCAGACACCGGCGGCGGCCGGGAAGACCACGTGGTCGCCCGGCGCGACGGGCATCTTCACGCCCACGGATCCCCACCAGTCGAGCCCCGGGCCGACCGCCAGCACGATGCCGTGCTGGGGAGGGGTCTGGTGCTCGCCGGGTGGCAGCACGAGTCCCGAGCGCCGAATGCGATCGGGCTCGAGCTCCTTGATGACGATCTGGTCGAAGAGCGGTCGGAGCTGCTGCTTCACGTGTCCAAACGATAGATGGGCCGGTCCCTAGGATTGGGGCATGGCAGAGCGCCCCCCGGACCCGCGCACTCCGCCGCCGCCCCAGCAGGGCGGTAAGGAGAGGCAGGGCTGGCGCGTGGCGCCGGCGCCCGACGGCCGCGGTGCCAAGCCGGAGCGGCCGCCGATGATCCCGTGGAGCCCGCGCCGCTTCATCGTGATCCTGATCGGGCTGTTCGTCCTGAACTGGGCGCTCGTGCAGATCTTCGCGCCGGCCGAGAAGGAGATCCGCGTGCCCTACACGCCGACCTTCCTGAACCAGCTGCGCGGGGACAACGTCAAGGAGATCTCGTCGACCGGCGAGACGCTCCAGGGCGAGTTCAAGAAGGACGTGAAATACGAGGACGAGTCCGCCAAGCGCTTCGAAACCGAGGTGCCGACCTTCGCCGACGAGGAGCAGCTCGCGAACCTGCTCGAGGAGCACGACGTCGTCGTCAACGCGAAGCCGCCGGGCAGCCGCTCGCTGCTCGAGACGATCCTGTTCAGCTTCGGCCCGACGATCCTGCTCGTCGCGCTCTTCATCTGGCTGTTCCGGCGGGCCGCCTCCGCCGGTTCCGGCGGCGGCGTGCTCGGCCAGTTCGGGCGCTCGCGCGCCCGCCGCGTCGAGGGCGAGACGCAGACGGTGACCTTCGAGGACGTCGCCGGCATCGACGAGGCCGAGAACGAGCTGGTCGAGGTGGTCGACTTCCTGCGCCATCCGGACAAGTACCGCAAGCTCGGAGCGCGCATCCCGCGCGGCGTGCTGCTGTCGGGCCTGCCCGGCACCGGCAAGACGCTGCTGGCGCGCGCGGTGGCGGGCGAGGCCGGGGTCCCCTACTTCTCGGCATCGGCGTCCGAGTTCATCGAGGCGATCGTCGGCATCGGCGCCTCGCGTGTGCGCGACCTCTTCAAGCAGGCCAAGGAGGCCGCCCCGGCGATCATCTTCATCGACGAGCTCGACGCGATCGGTCGCTCCCGTGGCGGCAGCGGCGGCTCGCTCGGCGGCCACGACGAGCGCGAGCAGACGCTGAATCAGATCCTCACCGAGATGGACGGCTTCGACACGAGCGACAGCGTCATCGTGCTGGGCGCGACCAACCGGCCGGACGTGCTCGATCCCGCGCTGCTGCGGCCGGGCCGCTTCGACCGCCGCGTGGCGGTGCAGCCGCCCGACTCGAAGGGACGCGAGCTGATCCTGCGCGTGCACACGCGCTCGGTGCCGCTCGCCGACGACGTCGACCTCGAGCGGCTCGCCTCGACGACACCGGGCATGGTCGGCGCGGATCTCGCCAACCTCGTCAACGAGGCGGCGCTGCTCGCCGCCCGGCGTGGCCACGAGAAGGTCCAGCCCGCCGACTTCACCGACGCGCTCGAGAAGATCGTGCTCGGCGCCGAGCGCAAGATCGTGATCGGTCAGGACGACCGGCGCCGCATCGCGTACCACGAGGGCGGCCACGCCATCGTCGGCATGCTCACCCCGGGCGCGGACCCGGTCCGCAAGGTGTCGATCATCCCGCGCGGCCAGGCACTCGGTGTGACGCTCTCGACCCCGGACGACGACCGCTTCAACCTCTCCGAGGGCGAGCTGCGAGCCAAGATCCGGGTCGCGCTCGGCGGTCGTGTGGCCGAGGAGGTGGTGTTCGGCGACATCACGACGGGCGCGGAGTCCGACATCCAGCAGGTCACCATGATCGCGCGCGGCATGGTCGAGCGCTGGGGCATGAGCGAGAAGGTCGGGTTCCTGACCGTCACCCCGCAGAACGGGCGCAGCGCGCTGCTGCCCGGCGCCGACCCGGTCTCCGAGGCGACTCAGGAGCTGATCGACGCCGAGGTCCGGCGGATCGTGGACGAGGAGCACGAGGCGACGACGACGGTCGTCAGCGAGAACCGCGACAAGCTCGAAGACCTCGCCGAGGCGCTCCTCGAGCGCGAGACGCTCGACGAGGTCGACGCCTACGCAGTGGCCGGCATCGACCGCCGGCCCGTACCGGCACCCGCCTAGCCGGGGAAAGCCCGGCGCTCGAAACGGAGCCGGTTTCCGGCGCGTCATGTTGTCGCTGCTTGACATGTGACCATTTAGTCACCTATTATCTACGGCGTGACCGACGACGACCGAGTCTTCAAGGCGCTTGCCGACCCGACGCGGCGCTTCCTGCTCGACAGGCTCTTCGCGCGCGACGGGCGCACGCTCACGGAGCTCGAATCCGAGCTCGAGATGACGCGCTTCGGCGTGATGAAGCACCTGCGCGTGCTCGAGGACGCCGGCCTCGTGGTCACCCAGCGGTCGGGCCGGGAGAAGCTGCACTTCCTCAACCCGGTGCCGATCCGCTTGATCCACGACCGCTGGATCGACAAGTACACGGAGCGCCAGGTGTCGGCGCTCGCCGACCTCAAGACAGAATTGGAGAAGTCAGCGTGACCACGATGAGCGAGACGAAGACGACGCAGATCTACCGGGTGTTCATCAAGGCGTCGCCGGAGGCGATCTGGGAGGCGATCACGAACCCCGAGTGGAGCGTGCGCTACGGCTACGGGGCTCTGAACGAGTACGAGCTGCGTCCCGGCGGCACCTACCGCGGCAAGGCGACCCCCGAGCTTCAGGCGATGGGGATGCCCGAGGAGGTGGTCGAAGGCGAAGTGCTGGAGGTGGACCTGCCGCGCAGGCTTGTGCACACCTGGCGCTTCAAGTGGGGCGATGAGTTCGCCGACGAGGGGCCGACCCGGGTGGCCTTCGAGATCAAGGAGATCGGCAACGGCGTCTCGAGCCTGACCGTGACCCACGAGCTCGAGAACGCGCCGAAGACCGCCGCGCAGGTCGCCGGCGAGATCGAGGGCGCCGGAGGCGGCTGGGCCTACATCCTCAGCGATCTCAAGTCGCTGCTCGAGACCGGCCACGCACTGGAGGTGCAGGCCTGAGCATGGGGCTGGGGGCGCCGGCAGGCGCCCCCTTAGCGCCGTTTCTCGGTCTTCCGCTCCATCAGCGCGACGTCGGCGCGGGCGAGCGCATCCTCGGCACTCGAGCCGACCGGCAGCGCTGACGCTCCCCAGGTCAGCGTCATGCTGCGGCCGTCGGGAGCGGTGCAGATCGCGCCGACGTTCGCGGCCATGCGGCTCATGACGTCGTCGGCGGCCGCGAGGTCGCTGCCCGGGAGGAGTACCACGAACTCGTCACCGCCCCAGCGGAAGCAGCGGTCGGTGCTGCGCAGCGAGCGCTCGATGGTGAGCGCGACCTCGCGCAGGCAGCGATCGCCCTCGAGGTGGCCCCAGCCATCGTTGATCCGGCGCAGGTCGTCGATGTCGACGAGCCCCACGCTCAGCGGCTCGTCGTCCCGCGCCGCCCCGGCGACCGCGACCGTGAGCGCCTCGTCGAACGCCCGCCGGTTGCCGAGGCCGGTCTGCGAGTCGACCCGGGCGAGCCGGCGGGCCACCTCGGCGCCGCTCTGCAGGCCGAGCCGCTGGCGGCGCGCGTAGGAGATGTACGTGATCAGGATCGCGCCGAGCACGATCAGGATGAGCGACTCGGCGATCATGTCGCCGATCACCCCGCCGTCCGTTCCCTCGTAGGTGAGCGGCAGCGCGAGCGCGAGCAGCAGCACGCCGAGGTGCACGATCGCGCGCCGCGGCGGTTGCACAGCGCCGGCGGCCATCCAGAGCACGAACAGGTCCTCGTAAGCGGAGGAGCCGCCGCCCGCGAGCCAGTTGAGCGTCGCGATGCCGGCCACGCCGAGGTAGGCGACGAAGAGCAGCTCGTTCCAGGTCGGCTCGCCGCGGGCGAGCACAACCGTGCCGACGATGCCGGCGCCGATCAGCACCCCGGCCACCGCCCAGCCCGCTCCGCCGATCTCCTCGTCGACCGGTTCGAGCGGCAGGAAGGCAAGCGCGAGCAGCACGCTCAGACCGAGGATCGCGGTCACGATCCGGTGCGCGGAATTCCAGTCGGCTCCCTCGTAGGGATCCGCCCGGCGCTCGAACATGCTCGTCACGAAGTCCACCGCCCGCTCTGGCGGCTTCATGGGTCCCCCCTCTCGGGGCGCGATCTTCGCATAGCCTGAGTCCCATGGTGCGGGAGTGACCATTGTTCGTCCATCCGTGCAAGACCTGATCGACAACGCGCTCGCCGAGGACCTGGGCTCCGGTGACATCACTACGGAGGCGGTGGTCCCGGCGGATGCCAGAGCAGAGGCCCGGATCGAGCAGAAGCAGGCGGGCGTGGTGGCCGGCCTCGCCGTCGCCCAGGCGGTCTTCGAGCGCGTCGACCCAGGGCTGGGCTGGACGGTTTCTTGCAGCGAGGGCGAGTGGCGCGAGGGCGGCCCGGTCGCGGAGATCGAGGGCGCTGCCGCGTCGATCCTCGGGGCGGAGCGCGTCGCGCTCAACTTCCTCGGCAGGCTCTCGGGCGTGGCCACCGTCACGGCGAGCTACGTGCGCGCCGTGGAGGGCACCGGCGTCCGCATCCTCGACACGCGCAAGACGACGCCGGGCCTGCGCGCCCTCGAGAAGGAGGCGGTCCGCGCAGGCGGCGGCACGAGCCACCGCAGCGGCCTCTACGACGCGATCCTCGTGAAGGAGAACCACGCCGCGCTGGCGGGCGGGGTGGGGGAGGCGGCCGAGCGCGCGCTCGCGAATGCTCCCGACGGGGTGGTCGTCGAGGTCGAATGCGCGACGCTCGACGAGGTCGTGGCGGCCGTCGAGGCGGGCGTTCCGCGGATCCTGCTCGACAACATGGACACCGCCGCGCTGCGCAGGGCTGTCGAGCTTGCCGGCGGCCGCGCCGAGCTCGAGGCGAGCGGCGGGATCACGCTGGACACGATCCGCGCGGTGGCCGAGACGGGCGTCGACTTCATCAGCGTCGGCGCGCTCACGCACTCGGCGCCCGCGCTCGACTTCAGCCTGCTGCTCGATCCGCGCTAGCGCCGCGCGGGCCGGGCGGGCGCAGCACCGCGAACGGATCCGTCACCGCGAGATCGTGTGAGCGGAAGCGGTACACGGCGGCCGGGCGCCCGCCGCCGCGCCCGGGTGAGCGACGCTCGCCGGTCGCCTCGAGCAGCCCGCGCCGCTCGAGCACACGCCGCAGGTTGGTCGGGTCGACGGGGTAGCCGAGCGCGGCGGTGTAGATCGACGAGAGCTCGGAGATCGAGAAGGAGCCCGGAGCGAGCGCGAAGCCGATGTTGGTGTAGGAGAGCTTCGCCCGCAGGCGCTCGCGGCCGGCGAGCACGATCGCCTCGTGGTCGAAGGCCATGGGCTCGGGCAGCCGGTCGACCGGGTGCCAGCCGGTGTCCTCGGGCAGCTCCGGATCGAGGCCGAGTGGGACGAGGCCCAGGTAGGCGGTCGCCAGCTGCCACTCGGCCGGGTGGCGGCCGGGGTCGCCGACCGTCTCGAGCTGCTCGAGCCAGGACAGCTCGGCCACGTCCACCTTGCGGGCGAGCTGGGTGCGGATCGAGTCGTCGAGCGCAAGATCCGCCTCGAGGTAGCCGCCCGGGAGCGACCAGGCGCCCGAGTAGGGCTCGCGGGCGCGCTGCCAGAGCAGCACGCAGAGCACGTCGCCCCGGACCTGCAGGACCACCGCAAGCGTCACGTGCGTGGGTGAGAGCCGCTCCACGGTATACTTCGCCACAACGGTTTTCGATCATAAGGCAAAAACCTCATGAAGCCAATCGAGCTCCCGACATTGAGCCCCGCCGCCGCACCTGCGCTGAGCCCTTCCGACCTCACGCGCATGCAGTCAGAGGTGCGTGCGCTGGCGGAGGAGCGGAACGCCGTGATCCTCGCGCACAACTACCAGGTGCCCGAGGTGCAGGACGTGGCCCACTTCGTGGGGGACTCGCTCGGCCTGTCGCGCAAGGCGGCCGACACCGACGCCGACGTGATCGCCTTCTGCGGCGTCCATTTCATGGCGGAGACGGCCTCGATCCTGTCGCCCGGGAAGACCGTGCTGCTGCCGGACCTCGACGCCGGCTGCTCGCTCGCCGACTCGATCACCGCGCCGCAGCTGCGGGCCTGGAAGGAGAAGCACCCCGGCGCGATCGTGGTCATGTACGTGAACACGACCGCCGAGGTCAAGGCCGAGACCGACTACTGCTGCACCTCCGCGAACGCGGTCGACGTGGTGCGCCACATCTACGCCGAGCACGGCGAGGACACCGAGATCCTGTTCGGTCCCGACATGTGGCTGGGCGCCTACGTCGAGCGGACGATCGGCCGGCGCATGCACGTCTGGGACGGCGAGTGCCACGTGCACGCCGGGATCCGTCCCGGCGACATCGCCGACGTGCGGGCGGAGCATCCGGACGCCGAGTTCATGATCCATCCCGAGTGCGGCTGCACGACCCAGGTCATGGAGTACGTGGCCGCCGGCGACGTCGACCCGGAGCGCACGCACATGCTGTCCACCGGCGGCATGCTCCAGTTCGCGCGTGAGTCGGAGGCGCGCGAGTTCATCGTCGCGACCGAGACCGGCATGCTGCACCCGCTCGCGAAGGAGAACCCCGGCAAGGAGTTCATTCCGGCGAACCGCGCAGCGGCGTGCAGGTACATGAAGATGATCACGCTGCCGAAGCTGCGCGACGCGCTGCGCGACCTGCGCCCGGTCGTGAAGGTCGACCCCGCCCTGGCCGAGCGCGCCCGGGTGCCGATCGACCGCATGGTCGCCATCGGCTGACCCGCCTGCCACCCTGGGTGGCCGTGGTACGTGCCCTCGGCACAACGCTGCTCGCCGTCCTGGCCTGCGCCGGCCCCGCCTGGGGCGCCGACCCGATCGATCACACGAAGCCGCCCGCGCCGGACGGGACGCCGATGTGCGCCGATTGGGTGCACGCGAGCTACACGGTCGAGCGCGGCGGCCGCAGCTGGCCCACCTGGCATCCACCGCGCGATCCGCGCTACGGCTGCGCGTTCGGGCACGAGCACGGCTCGAACCCGCGCGCCTTCGCCTACTTCGAGCGCACCGGCATGCCGGCGCTGGGACACATCGGCGCCGTCGCGGGCAGCGAGGAGGCGCACGCGGGCTTCAAGGTCTTCGTTGCCAACCGCGACCGCAAGGGCCTCGCCTGGATGGTCGTGCTCCATCAGGGCTCGGGTTCGCCGAAGCGCGGGACGGTGCGCTTCCACTCGCTCGAGACCTGGCTGTTCAGGCGCAAGGGCGGACGGCTGATCGCCCACACGCGGCACATGGCCGACTTCGGCGAGGCGCTCCCCAACTGCCCGGGCACCGAGCTGCGCCCGAGCATGCGGCTGCTGCCGAGCCCGGCCTGCAAGTCCGTCTACGAGGAGTGGGACACCGCGATCGACGTCGGCGGCGTCTTCCGCGGCCGGCCGGGCTTCGGGATCGACAACGCGATCACCCAGTTCGACCCCGCCGCTCCCGAGCAGATCACGTTCAACAAGGGCTTCGCGTGCGGCCCGCACGATCCCGCCGGCTGGGACTCGTACTGCAAGGGCGACAAGCGCGCCGTCCTCCACCCGCGCTGGGTCGTCGAGAACCGCGGCCCGAGCCGCTTCCGCACCGACGCCTACGGCAGCCGCTCGCCCGCCGGCCTCCTGCAGGTGGTGTCACGCCGCCTGCGGGTGGACCAGTCGGACGAGTGCTGCGGCGCCGAGAACGCCTTCATCATGGAGCGGCCGAGCGACGGCGGGATCTACCGCGCGGGCCGCGGGCTCAACTCGGCGAACTTCGAGTTCCCGGGTTACTGCGTGCTCAGAACGAACTAGTTCCTTCTGGCGAACCAGATCACGCCGGTGATGAAGCACAGCGCGAACACGGCGCAGAGGATGCTGAGCGTCTCGTTGGGATCGCCCTGCGCGACGGTCACGAGCCACCAGCCGGGGAGGAGCCAGGCCATCACGGCGCCGGCGAAGGCGACCGCCCGCATGTAGAGCGAGCGCACGCGCTCGTCGCCGGTGCCGCTCATCACCTCGAGCACGTTCGAGCGTCTGCGGCCGAAGTGCACCACGGCGATGAACGCGGTCATGATCAGCGCGAACGGGAAGGCCGCCTCGAAGCCGTCGACGGCCCAGAAGACCGCCGTGGCGGCTGAGGCGATCAGCGCCATGCCGGCCACCTGCACGCTCCAGTTGTTCATCGCGTCGTTCATCTCGAATCTCCGTTGTCCGAAAACATCTCCTCGACGCTCGTCCCGAAGTGGCGGGCGAGCGCGATCGCGAGCGGCAGCGAGGGGAGGTAGCGGCCCTTCTCGATCGCGTTGATCGTCTGGCGCGAGACCCCCATCGCCTGGCCGAGCGCGGCCTGTGAGAGCCCCTGCTCGGTCCGCCGCCTGCGCACGTCGTTGTCCATCGCCTGTAAAGTTAGCTTTACATCGGCGGAGTGTCAAGCAAGCTTTACATTGGCTAGGCTGCGCGCGTGCAGCTGATTCATCCCGAGCGCCTCCCGACGAGTCCTGAGCAGCTCGCGGCCGGCCTGCGGCTAGCCGCGCTCAAGCCGCCCGGGCGGCCCTACCTCGGCCTCAACATGGTCTCGAGCCTCGACGGCAAGGCGACCGTCGACTGGCGCACGAAGGGCCTCTCGAGCGAGCTCGACCGGCGGCTCTTCCACAACCTGCGCACGCAGGTCGACGCCGTGATGATCGGGGCGGGCACGGTGCGCCAGGAGCGCTACGGCCGGTTGACGAAGTCGGACGAGCTGCGCCGGAAGCGCATCGAGGAGGGACTCGCACCCGATCCGGTCGCGGTGATCGTGAGCGCGCGCCTCGACCTGCCCGCCGACCTGCCGATCCTCACCGAGCCCGAGCAGCGCGTGCTCATCGCGACCGGCTCGGACGCCACGCTGCCGGAGCTCGCCGCCCAGGTCGAGTACGTCCGCGTCGGCGACGACCTGCAGCGCCTGATGGCCTATCTAGAGGAGCAGCAGGGCATCCGCACGGTGCTGTGCGAGGGCGGCCCGACCCTCAACTCGCATCTGTTCGCCGCGGACCTCGTCGACGAGCTGTTCCTCTCGCTCAACCCCAAGATCCCCGGGGGCGCCGCGGCGCTGACGATCGTCGCGGGCCGCGAGCTCGTCGAGCCGGCCGAGCTCGAGCTCGTCTCGGTCGCCGAGGGCGACGGCGACCTGTTCACGCGCTGGCGCGTGCGGCACCCCGCCTGACGCTGCAGAAACCCTTGCAGCCGTCGCGTCGCCGCGACCCCGTCGCTACTAATGGGCGTCCTGATGGCGACTGTGAAAGCACGTCCCGCCGCGGCGGGCGAGGAGCGCCGGCGCGCCCCGGAGACGGAGGTGCCGGTCGTCGAGTTCCAGAACGTGACCAAGGTCTACGACGGCGGCTCGGTCGCCGTCGACCAGCTCTCGATGCGGATCGGCCGCGGCGAGTTCGTCTTCCTCGTCGGCCCCACGGGCTGCGGCAAGTCGACCTGCATCCGCCTGCTGCAGAAGGAGCTCGAGCCGAGCAAGGGCGAGATCGCGATCGCGGGACGCCAGCTCGGCGAGATTCCGCGCAGCCGGGTGCCCTACCTGCGCCGCAACATCGGCGTCGTCTTCCAGGACTACAAGCTGCTGCCGAACCGCACGGTCTACGACAACGTCGCCTACTCGCTGCAGGTGATCGGCGAGGGGCGCCAGCAGATCCGCCGCAAGGTGCCGGACATCCTGCGCCTGGTCGGTCTCTCGACGAAGCTCCACAACTTCCCCGACGAGCTGTCGGGCGGCGAGCAGCAGCGCGTCTCGATCGCGCGCGCGTTCGTCAACCATCCGCCGCTGCTGCTGGCCGACGAGCCCACCGGCAACCTCGATCCCGAGACATCGATCGGGATCATGCAGCTGATCTACCGCATCAACCGCACCGGCACGACCGTCGTGGTCGCGACCCACGACAAGGAGATGGTCGACAAGATGCGCCGGCGCGTGATCGAGCTGCGCGAGGGGCGCCTCGTGCGCGACGAGAAGTCCGGCCTCTACCGGCCCGACGAGTCGACGACCGAGTTCGCGATCCGGCTGCGCGGCGAGCTCGGCGTTGGGGTAGAGGGGCACCCGAACTAGGGTGGTCATGCGCCCGGGGTTCTTCATAAGGGAGGCGCTGCGCGGTCTGAGGCGCAGCTCGGCGCCGGCGCTGGCCGCGCTGCTGACGGTGCTGCTCACCGCGCTCGTCCTGGGCGTCTTCATCCCGATCGTGCAGGCCACGACGGGCACGGCCAACGAGGTGCGCGACCGCGTCGCCGTGGACGTCTACGTCAAGGAGTCCGCCACGCAGGTCGACCAGGCCGAGTTGAAGGAGGCGCTCGAGGCGACGACCAACGTCAGGTCGGTCGAGTTCATCTCCAAGGGTGAGGCGCTCGCGCGCGCCCAGGAGAAGAACCCGCGGGCCTTCAAGGAGGGCGCCGAGCTGCTCGGCACGAACCCGCTGCCGGCGTCGTTCCGCGTGCGGCCCGAGGATCCCGATCGGCTCGACGAGATCGTCCAGCGGCTGGCGCCGGGCGGCGAGCCCCAGCTCGCCGCCATCGACGAGGTGCGCGACCGCGAGGAGGACACCGACAAGATCCTGTCCGCCACGGGGCTCGTGAAGGCGCTGACGGCGGGGCTCGCCGTGCTGCTGGTGTTCGCGTCGATCGCGCTGATCGCCAACACGATCCGCCTGTCGGTCTTCGCTCGCCGCCGCGAGGTCGAGGTGATGAAGCTGGTCGGCGCCACCAACTGGTTCATCCGCTGGCCGTTCGTGATCGAGGGGATGATCGTCGGCTTCTTCGGCGGACTGCTCGCCGTGCTGCTCTTGACGATCGCCAAGGAGACCTTCATCGACCCGCTATCCGAGCGCTTCGAGCTGCTCGCCGCGCCGGAGACGATCGACTTCCCGCTGCTCGTGATCGTCCTGATGGTCGCCTGCATCGCGGTCTCGGCGCTCGGCAGCGGGATCACGCTGCGGCGCTTCCTGCGCGTCTAGTCGCCCGGCGCCGCGACCGCTGCTGCCGGAGCCGGCGCGGGCGCGGCCCGCTTCCCGAGCAGCAGGATCGCAACGAGCAGGCCCGAGCGCGGCGAATGCGATCGCCGTCGCAAAGGCGGCCTGGTAGCCGTTCGTCAGCGCGCCGAGCGGGTCCGCGCCCTGCGGCCTCGGAGACGGCCACGCTGGACAGGATCGCGACGCCGATCGCGCCGCCGATCTGGAAGGAGGTGTTGTTGAGTCCCGACGCCAGCCCCGCCTCTTCGTCGCGCACTCCGGCGAGTGAGCCGATTGAGGCGGCGACGTAGCCCGCGCCGAGTCCGGGGCCGAAGAGCGAGCAGGCCGAAGAAGACGTCTCCCAGGTAGCTGCCGTCGACAGACACCTGCGTCAGCAGCAGGCAGCCGAGCGCTGTCAGCGCCATGCTCACTGCGACTACAGGGCGCAAGCCTCCCCTCGTGGCGAGCGCCTGGCCCGCGAAGGATCCGATCGCCGCCGTGACGGGCATCACCACGGAGCCGACCCCGAACTCGAGCGGCGACCAGCCGAGCACCTGCTGCGCGTATTGGGTGAGGATGAACGGCATGCCGAAGGCGAGCATGCCGAGCGCGAGCAGCACGAGGTTGCCCCCGACCAGCGCGCGGGAACGGAACATCTCGCAGCGGCGCAAGCGGGGCCGCCGAGCGCGCCTCGATCACGGCGAATACGGCGATCAAGCCGGCCGACAGCGCGAGGAGCCCAAGTGTCTGGCCGGCTCGCCCAGCCCGCCTCGGGCGCCTCGACGACCGCGTAGACGAGCGCCACCAGCGCGGCGGTGATCGTCAGCGCCCCGGCCACGTCGAAGCGCCGCTCGCGCCCGTGCGCGCGGCTCTCACGCAGCAGCACCGGGCTGAGCGCGACAACAGCGAGCGCCACGGGCACGTTGATGAAGAAGATCCACTCCCAGCCGAGCCCGTCGGTGATCGGGCCGCCGACGAGCCAGGCCGCCGTGGCGCCGATGCCGCCGATCGCGGCCCAGACGCCGAGCGCCTTGTTGCGCTCGGCGCCCTTCCTTGAAGGTCGTCGTCACGATCGACAGCGCGGTGGGGGTCATGATTGCCGCGGCCACGCCCTGGATCACGCGCGCCGCGATGAGCGCTGTCTCGGAGCCCGCCAGCCCGCAGCCGAGCGACGCAAGCGCGAAGAGCACCGTCCCGGCCATGAAGAGACGCCGCCGCCCGAGCAGGTCGGCGGCGCGCCCGCCGAGCAGCAGCAGCCCGCCGAAGCTGAGCAGGTAGGCGCTGAACACCCACTGGAGGTCGCCCGTCGAGAAGCCGAGATCCGAGTCGATCGATGGCAGCGCCACGACGACGATCGCGGAGTCGAGGATCACCATGAAGAAAGCCACGCACAGCAGCGCGAGGGCTTTCCACCGGTGCGGATCCGGCGGCGAGTCGGAGAGGTCGGCGGGGACATTGAGGGCGGTTGTCATGGGCACCTGGAGGGTCGGGAGTTGCACTACAGTAACATAGAGTCCTAGAAAACAAGTAAATGAAACAAAGTCAGGATCACAGTTGTCTAGACTCACCGCCATGGCGTCAATGCGGACGTACGGCGACGGCTGTGGTGTCGCGCACGCGCTCGACATCGTCGGTGAGCGCTGGGCACTGCTTGTAGTGCGCGATCTGCTGCTCGGTCCGAAGCGCTTCACGGACCTGCGCACCGGCCTGCGCGGCGCGAGCCCCAACGTTCTCGCCCAGCGCCTACGCGAGCTCGAGGAGGCGGGTATCGTGCGCCGCCGCCGGCTGCCGCCGCCCGCGGGCTCAGCGGTCTACGAGCTGACCGAGTGGGGTCGCGAGCTCGAGCCGATCTTGATCGCGCTCGGGGTGTGGGGTGTCCGCTCGCCGTCCTTCGCCGGAGATGCCCCGGTCGGCATGGACTCCGTTCTGCTTGCACTGAGGACGTTCTTCGATCCGGAAGCGGCCGAGGGCCTCGACGCGCGCTACGAGTTGGGCCTGGGCGAGAGCCGCTTCCGGATCCGGATCTCCGATGGCAGCATCGAGCTCGCCCGCGGCGAGGCGGAGGACCCGGATGCGGTCATCGACACCGAGCTCGGCACCCTGCGAGATGTGCTTTGGGGCGGCCGGACGCTGGACGACGCCCTGCGCGCCGGCGATGTCAGGATCGAGGGCGACCGGCGCGCGGTTGACCGCTTCCTTGGGCTGTTTCCCCAGCCGGAGCCCGCGGCGGCGGCCGCAGTGGCGTAGCAGCCTTTAGGGCCGCTTTCGCGCCCGCGTCTAAGCTCAGCGATCGCATGAACTCGGTCCGTTCAGCCATCGTCGCCTTCCTCTGCGCGGTCTTCGCGCTGTTCGTCGGCATCTGGCTCGGAGGGCACCCGGAGCACCTGCCGGGGGCGCTGCAGGACGCGTTCGTGGACGAGGATCGCGCGCTGCGCGCGGAGGTCATCGACACGATCGAGGACAACTTCTACAAGAAGGTGAGCGACGAGAGGCTCGACGACGCGTCGCTCAAGGGGATCGTCGACTCGCTGAACGATCCGTTCTCGCACTACCTCACGCCGAAGGAGGCGACGCAGTTCAACGAGTCGGTGAGCGGCGAGTTCGAGGGCGTCGGGATGAACGTCGAGGAGGACCGGCGCGGGCTGAAGGTCCTGCGCGTCTTCGAGGACTCACCGGCCGAGAAGGCCGGCATCAAGCGCGGCGACTTCATCCTCTCGGTGAACGGGCGCTCGATTGCGGGCGTCAACAGCGCCGTGGCGACGAGCCGCATCAAGGGCGAGGCCGGGACCTCCGTCGAGCTCAGCGTGGTCACGCCGGGCGACGCGGAGCCGCGCGAGCTCAAGGTCGAGCGCGAGCGCATCGAGGTGCCGGTCGCGACCGGCAGGATCGTCGAGCGCGACGGCAAGAAGCTGGGCGTCGTCGAGCTCGCCAGCTTCAGCTCCGGCGCGCACGGGATCCTGCGCCAGGAGATCGACGAGCAACTGAAGAAGGGCGCCGACGGAATCGTGCTCGACCTGCGCGGGAACGGCGGCGGCCTGCTGACCGAGGCCCAGCTCGTGTCGAGCATCTTCATCGAGGACGGCAAGATCGTCTCGACGCGCGGCCGCTCGCGCCCCGAGCGCACGCTCGAGGCCGAGGGCGACGCCATCCCAGAGGACATCCCCGTGGTCGTGCTCGTGGACGGCGGCAGCGCCAGCGCCTCCGAGATCGTGACCGGCGCGCTGCGCGACACGGGGCGCGGAACCGTCGTCGGCACGCGCACCTTCGGCAAGGGGCTCGTGCAGGAGGTCAAGCCGCTCTCGAACGGCGGCGTGCTCGACATCACCGTCGCCAACTACTACCTGCCCGGCGGCAAGACGATCTCGAAGGCCGGGATCAAGCCCGAGGTGCGGGCCGTGGACAACCCGGACACGGACCGCGACGAGGCGCTCCCCACGGCGCTGGACACCCTGCTCGAGCAAGCTCGATGAGCCCGCCGCTCAGGCGGCTCGACCAGCCGCTCGTGGCCGTGCTCGAGAAGCGCGGCCGCTTCCTCGTCGCCGAGCCCTTGTTCGGGCGCGGGCCGCGCGGAGCCGTCGACCCGCGCGGGGCGAGCGTGGGTGAGCTCGTGCTGGTCGGATCTGGCAAGCGCGGTGCGCGCGTGATCCGCAGGCTCGGCCGGCCCGACCGGGCGCGCGACGTGCTCGAAGGGCTGATGCTCGATCGCGGCCTCCACCGCAACTACCCGCGCTCGGCCGCCGCCGAGGCGGAGCACGCCGCCGGCGAGCCCTACGCCGCCGACGCGCGCGTCGACCTGACGGCGCTGCCGACCTTCACGGTCGACCCGGACGACGCCCGCGACTTCGACGACGCCATCTCAGCCGTGCGCGAGGACGACGGTCGCATCCGCGTCTGGGTACACATCGCCGATGTGACCGCCTACCTGCGGCCCGGCGGCCCGCTCGAGGGCGCGGCCTACCGTCGCGGAACGAGCGTCTACGTGCCGGGCGCGGTCGAGCCGATGCTCCCGGAGGTGCTCTCGAACCAGGCCTGCTCGCTGCGGCCGGGGGAGGAGCGCCTCGCGGTGAGCGTCGAGATGCAGATGGAGGGCGCCGAGGCCCTCACGGTCAGCTTCCACCGCTCGCGTGTGCGCTCCGATGCACGGCTCACCTACAGCGAGGTCGACGACATCTTCGCGGGCCGCGGCCGCGCCGAGGAGCCGTGGGCGGCGCCGCTCGCGGCGGCACGCGAGGTGGCGGCGGCGCTGCGCGCGCGCCGCGACGCGCTCGAGCTCGGCTCGCCCGAGCCCGTCTTCGACTTCGACTCCGAGGGCCACGTGACCGGCGTGCGCTATGAGGAGCAGACCGAGTCGCACTCGCTGATCGAGCAGCTGATGATCCTCGCCAACGAGCAGGTGGCCGGCTATCTGGCCGACCGCCGGCTGCCCACGCTCTACCGCGTGCACGAGCGGCCCGAGCCCACCTCGGTCGGCTTCCTCGCCGAGCAGCTCGCGAGCCTCGACATCCCGACCCCGCCGATGCCGCGGCACATGACGCCGCAGCAGGCGGCCGACCTGGCCGCCGAGATGTCGCGGATAGTCGCGCGCGAGGCCGGGGACAGACGGGCCCTCGGGATCCTCGTGCTGCGCTCGCTCAAGCAGGCGTTCTACTCGCCGCGCAACCTGGGTCACGCCGGGCTCGCGTCGCCGCGCTACACCCACTTCACCTCGCCGATCAGGCGCTACCCCGACGTGATCGTGCACCGGGCGCTGCTGCAGGGGCTCGGGATCGACAACGCGGCGCTGCCGGCGCACGAGCTCGACGAGGCGGGCGTCGCAACCTCGGCGACAGAGCGCGCCGCCATGCAGATCGAGCGCGCAGCCGACGACGTCTGCCTCGCCTTCCTGCTCGAGCGCGTGCTGTCGGAGGCCGACCCGGTCGAGCCGCCGGCCTTCGAGGGAGAGGTGGTCGGGCTGATCGAGAAGGGCGCGTTCGTGCGCTTCGGCGAGGAGGGCTTCGAGGGCCTGCTGCCGAGCCGGCGCCTGCGCGGCTGGTGGACCCTCAACGACCTCGGCACGGCTCTCGAGGAGGAGGGCAGCGGCCGCCGCCTGCGCTTCGGCGACCCGGTGAGCGTGGTCGTCGACCGCGTGGACACGGCCCGCGGGCGCGTGGATCTCTCTCCCGCCGGTGCATACTCGTAGCGCGATGGCAAAGAAGGGAAAGCGAAAGGCGGCGCCCGGTGACGTCGCCACGAACCGCCAGGCGGGGTTCCGCTACAACCTGCTCGAGCGGATCGAGGCAGGCATCGTGCTGCAGGGATCCGAGGTCAAGTCGATGCGCCAGGGCGGCGTGCAGATGAAGGACGCCTACGCCGAGGTGCGCGACGGCGAGGTCTGGCTGCACAACATGCACATCGCGCCCTACGGCCCGGCGCGCGAGAACCACGACCCCGAGCGGCCGCGCAAGCTGCTGCTCCACAAGCGCGAGATCGAGCGCCTCATCGGCCAGACCGCCGAGAAGGGCCAGACGCTCGTGCCGACGCGCGTCTACTTCAGCGGCTCGCGCGCGAAGGTCGAGCTCGCGCTCGCGAAGGGCAAGGACACCTACGACAAGCGCCGGGCGATCAAGGACCGCGACACGAAGCGCGAGATCGAGCGGGCCCTGTCCGAGCGGTATTAGTGCGCAAGCAGCCGGCTCGGCCGGCTGCGCAGCGTTCGGACTAGAGCTCTTCCCCGCCGATCAGCGTGCGGGTCACGCGCAGGTCGTCGTCGAGGACCACGACATCGGCGGGCGCGCCCGGCTCGAGCACCCCGAGCTCCGGGCGCCCCGCGAGCAGAGCGGGGGCGCGGCTGACCGCGTGAACGGCCTCAGCGAGCGTTGCGCCGTTCTCGATCAGCAGCCGCAGCGACCGGTCCAGCGCGCCGACGCTGCCGGCGAGCGTGCCGTCGGCGAGCGTCGAGCGCCCGTCGCGCACCTCGACCTGCTGCTCGCCGAGCCGGAAGCGGCCGTCGCCCAGGCCCGCCGCCGCGATCGCGTCGCTCACGAGGCACAGCCGGGTTCCCGCCGCCCGGCGCACGACCGCCACGGTCTCGGGCGCGAGGTGGACGTCGTCGACGATCGCGGTGATGGCGACGTCGTCGCGCGCCAGGGCCGCCCCGGCGGGGCCGGGGTCGCGGGCCGCGAAGGGCCGGTGCGCGTTGTGGATATGGGTGATCGCACGCGCGCCGCGGTCGAACGCCGCGTGCGCCGTCGGCGCGCTCGCATCGGTGTGGCCGATCCGCACCTGCACGCCGCGGGCGGCCAGCTGCTCGACGAGCTCGAGGCCGCCCGGCAGCTCCGGCGCCAGCGTCATCGCGGTCACCGGGCCGGCGGCGAGCAGGTCCTCCGCCAGCGCGGAATCCGGGTCGCGCAGGTGCTCCAGCGGATGGGCGCCGCGCCGCTGCACGGACAGGAACGGCCCCTCGAGGTGGAAGCCGAGCAGCCTGATGGGCGAGCGCTCGGCTGCCTCCGGGCCGTGCTCGAGCGCGGCGCGCAGCAACTCCGGCGGCGCGCTGATCAGGGTGGGCTGGTAGGCGGTGACCCCGGCGGCGGCGAGCGCGGCCCCTGCGCCGGCGTAGTCGTCCGGCCCGGCCGTGAGGAAGTCGACGCCGGCGAAGCCGTTGACCTGGAGGTCGACGAAGCCGGGCACCGCAAGCCCGCCGGGGCCGGCCGGCGACACCCCGAGCCGCGCGATCCGCCCGTCGTGGACCTCGACGTCGCCCGGGACCTCGACGCCGTCCGCGAGCGCCGCCCGGACGCCGAGCTTCACAGGCCGAGCCCGCGCTCCGCGGCCCAGCGCGACAGCTCGTGCCGGCTCGAGAGCTGCAGCTTGCGGAGCACCGACGACACGTGCGCCTCGACCGTCTTCGGCGAGATGTCGAGTCGGAGAGCGATCTCCTTGTACATGTAGCCGCGCGCGATGTGCTGGAGCACCTCGCGCTCGCGCGGCGTGAGCGCGTCGAGCTCGGACTCGGGCTGCGGGCCGGGGCCGGCGAACGCGTCGAGCACGAAGCCGGCGAGCCGCGGCGAGAAGACGGCGTCTCCTCCCTGCACGCGCCGAACCGCATCGGCCAGCTCGTCGCCCGAGATGTTCTTCGTCACGTAGCCGCGCGCTCCGGCGCGGATCACGGCGATCACGTCCTCCGCCGCGTCAGAAACGGACAGCGCGAGGAAGCGCGGCGGCCGCTCGAGCTCGGCCGCGGTGCGGCGGATCACCTCGACGCCGCCCCCGTCCGGCATGTGCACGTCGAGCAGGACGACCTCGGGCGCGAGCTCGCGGATCGCGTCGACCGCCTCCGCGACACCGCCGGCCTCGCCGACGACGTCGAGCAGCGGGTCGAGCTCCGAGCGCACGCCGGCCCGGAAGAGCTGGTGGTCGTCGACGATCAGGACGCGCGGCTCGCTCATCCCCGCGCCTCCAGTACCAGCTCGACCTCGGTACCCGTCTCGGGCGAGCTCGTGATCGTCGCCCTGCCTCCGTGGCGCTCCATGCGGCCCACGATAGATTCGCGGACGCCGCGCCGGTCGGACGGCAGCTGCCCCAGATCGAAGCCCGGGCCGCGGTCGCGTACGAACACCTGGGTGCGGCCGTTTGAGCTCTCGGCGTAGACGTCGACGGTCGAGCCGCCGCCGAACTTGGCGGCGTTGGTCATCGCCTCGCGCGCGGCCGCCACGATCGCCTCGACCGACGGATCGAGGTCGCGGTCGCCCACCACCACGACCTCGACGGGCACGCCGTAGCGCTCCTCGACCTCGGTCGCCGCGGCCTCGAGCGCCGGCGCGAGCCGAGCCGCCGCACCAGGCGCCGGCCGCCCGGCGAGCCAGGCGCGCAGCTCGCGCTCCTGGCGCCGCGCGATGGCGGCGACCTCCTGCGGGTCGCCCGCGCGGCGCTGCACCATGGCGAGCGTCTGCAGGACCGAGTCATGCAGGTGGGCGGCTACCTCGGCGCGCTCCTGCGAGCGAATCCGCTCAGCGCGCTCGCTCGTGAGCGAGCGGACGAGCCGCACGATCCAGGGCGCGAAGATCACGCCCAGCACGACGACCGCCACGAGCACCGAGAGCAGCACGTCGCGCGCCGCGCTGAGCGCGCCGGTCGCCTGCAGGAAGACGAGGCCGGCGGCGATCACGAGCGCGATGCCGACCCCGGTGCGCGAGACGGCCAGCGCGGCCCGCCGGCCCTCCTCGTGCCTGAGCTCGTCGAGCGCGCTCACGACGCGCGTGCGGAGGCCCTCCTCGCCCGTTGCCGGGGCGGGTGATGGCGGCGGCGCCGCCTTCGCGACGGGTGGCCGCGGCGGGGGCGGCCTGACCGGGGTGGGCTCCGGCTCGCGCGAACCGAGCGACTGGCGCCAGATCAGCGCGCCGCCGCTCGCCACGAGGACGAGCGGCCACGCAAGCGCGTCCGAGAACCAGATCCCCAGGCCGCGGAAGGTGAGCAGCACGCTCAGGAGCAGCAGGCCGGTCCCGAGCGCCACCTCGACGGCAGCGCGGCCCCGTGGCGCGCGCCGCGGCGCGGTGGCCTGGGCGTCCCCGGAGGGGATGAGGAGCCAGGCCAGCGGGTAGAGGACGAGACCGATGCCGCCCGCCACCGTGGCGACGACGAAGGCGAAGCGCACCAGCCACACGTCCAGCCCGTAGCGGCGGGCGATGCCGGCGCAGACGCCGCCGAGCCAGCCATGCGCGCGGTCGCGGCGCAGAACCTTCGGGGCGTCGGGCGCGACGGCGCTCATCGGCCTCGCGTCAACCCCCGCGCCAGCAGGATCGCCCCCGCCGCGGCGCACGCGACGGGGGCGAGGAGGGCGAAGCTGAGCGCGACCGCGTCGGTGGCGTCGAGCAGCAGGATCAGCCCGAGCACGAGCACCGCGATGCCCGCGACGAGCGAGGGGACGTCCGGCTTCGATGTCACCGGCTCTCGCATCCGGTGTTCAGGCCCCGGTCGATGATGTTGTCGAGGCGGTCGCGGCCGTCCTCGAAGCGGGCCTCGTACTCGCCGAAGTCACTCCTCCCGTGGCCGATCAGGAGCTCGCCCACGCCGATCTCGGCGTCCACCACGAGCCTGCTCCTGTCAGGCGGGGCAGTGCGCTGCTCGTCGAAGTCCACGTCGATGCCCTCGTTGTCGGCGTCGAACACGCCCGCGTAGCCCATACCGACATCCGCGGTCGTGGCGACGCAGACGTCGTCGGGAACGATGAGCTGCGCGGAGCCCACGCCCAGGTCGAGCTCGAGCGGGGTGTCGCCGGCCGGCAGGTCGGTGTCGGTCAGGTCGACGACCAGCTCACCGATGCCGAGCTCGTAGCGATCGTGCAGGTCGACGCTCGAGGCCGGGTTGTAGTAGCGGTCGCCGACGCCGCCGTCGAGATCGATCCCCGCTGCCGAGACGGCGCCCGCCGAGAACGCGAGCGCGAGCGCCGGCAGGATCAGCCAGCGGACGGGCTTGAGAAAAGCGCCCGCGGCGATCGCGACGCCGGCCGCGATCACCAGCGCGGCGACGATGGCCTCGCCTCCGGCCGCCGCGGCCCACGCTCCTCCGACGGCCACGATCCCGCAGAGGACGAGGAGCCCGAGCCCGAGCGCAGCGCGCCGGGCGATGTCTCCGGCGTCTCCGCTCGGCCCCTCTCCGGAGACGAGCCACCAGACAAGGACACCGGCCGCGACCAGAACGGCGAGTGGGATGAGAACGGCCCAGATGAAGAGCCCACCACCAAGAAGAAAGGGCCACGCGATGATGAGCAACACCACCACGCCCGCGATCACGAGCCCACGACTAGGGCCGTCGACGGAAGCTCCGTCGACGGCCGTCTGAGCGACCGAATCGTCCTTCGGGATCAGCAGCAGCGCCGCCAGGTACAGCAGCACGCCCGCGCCGCCGATCAGGGTCAGCACGATCGCGCCGATCCGGAAGAAGACGGGGTCTGTGTTGAAGTAGCGCCCGAGGCCCGCACAGACGCCGCCGAGCACCCTTCCCTGCCGAGCCCGCAGCAGGCGCCGCGGGGGCGGGGCGGCACCCGGGCCGCCACCGGCGGCCCCACCGCCCGCGCCCGCGCCGGCGCCTGCAGCTGCGGCGATCGGCTCGGTGGGCGCCTCGTCGCCGGTGGGCGCCTGCGGACCGCGCGGATCCTCAGGCCCCGCCGCCGCCTCGGACTGCTCGGCCGTGGGTTCCTCGGCCGCGGGCCGGTCCTCGACGGTCGGCGCCTCCTCGGTCGGCTCGTCGCCGCCGGCCCGTTCGGGCTCCTGCGCCTCGGCGACCGGCTCCTGCTCCTCGCCACCGTCCGCGGCCGGCTCGTCCTCCGGGCCCTCAGCCGTCGGCTCGTCGCGGCCCTCGGGCTGCTCGCCGGCGCCCGGCGCGTCCTCAACGGGCTCGTCCGCGGGACGCTCGGCGGTCGGCTCCTCGCCGCGCTCCGGCTCGTTCTCGTCGTGGATGTGCTCGTTGCGGTCTTCCATGGTGTCCTCCGATGGCTTGCCTGCGGGTGCCATCGAGACTGCCGCTATGGAGGTGATTCGCCTATTGGGAATGATCCCTAAGGGCGCTGCCCAGGAGCGCCCTGCAAGGTCCTCGCCGCTAGACTTGACAGGGCAACAAGGGGGCGAACCAGCTTCGACGTGGGGCTGACGTTTCCGATGTGGCGAGTCGAGGACCCGGGTTGGCCTCGTAAAAAAATCCCGGAAACCAACAACTGCGGACTCCAATCACGAGTTCGCCCTCACCGCTTAAGTAGGTGAGGGAGTCGCGCCGGATAGCCCGCGGTCCGGGCACGCGGCTTCAGATAGCGGGCTTACCCAGGCGGCCTGACCCTCAGTCGCACGGGGACATCTAAGAGGGTGTGGCGCCGGGGACGTGCCCCGCGGATTGACCGAACCGGTTGCCGAGATTCGACTCCGACGGGAACGCTCGTAGCAAGCATCGGAAGTGTGTTCCGCGGACGCCGGGGCAGTGCCGGCCGCCTCCACTCTCGTCGAATGTGCGTTAGCTCTCCGGAAGGGGGCTAACGCCGATACTCAGGCAGCAGCCCCTCGCGGTAGCGCGCCGGACGCGGCGGCTCGAAGCGCGCGTAGGCGCGCGCATTGTCCTGCGTGTCCTCCGGCGGGCTCGCGTTGTAGCGGGCGGCGGTCTCATCGGCGCAGTAGAAGCCCCACGGGCCGTCCTTCTGGAACTGCCGCGAACTCGCGCACAGGAGCACGCACGGCCCGTCGCCGGCGCCCACGAACGCGTGCCGGGTCTCGGGCGGGCAGTGCACGAAGTCCCACTGCCTCAGCCGGCGTTCCTGCCCCTCGACGATTAGGAGCGCCTCGCCCGAGAGGACGAGGAAATCCTCCTGCTCGGTCTCCCAGTGATACGTGTCGGTCGGCTCCCCGGGGTTCACGACCCGGATCGCCATCCCGAGCATCGGGAAGAACGTCTCGGCCTCGTACTCGTCGGCGCCGGTGAGCGGCACGCTGTGCCCTCGTCCGGGCTGATCGCGCCAACGCGCGTCGCGCGCGTTCATCACGAACCACCCCGTGCTCTCCGGGACGAGTCCGGCCTCGGTCTGCTCGAGCTTCGCCTCGGGGACCACTAGCTCTCGCCCTCGAGCCGCGCCGCCAGCCGGTCCATGCCGCGCTCGCGGGCCGCGGCGGCCGCGCCGGCGCGGTCGAGCTCGCGGTCGGCTGGGAGCTTGACGTCGACGTCGCGCAGCGTCGCGATCTCCTTGAAGCGGAGGAGCTCGTCGCGCTGGGAGGTGAGGGCCGTGCGCACGCGCGGCTTCGTCTCGCGCAGGGCGCCCTCCAGGGCGGCCTCCAGCGAGCCGTGGCGCTTCAGCAGGTCCGCCGCTCCCTTCTCGCCGATGCCCTTCGCGCCCGGGATCCCGTCGGAGGGGTCGCCGCGCAGCGCGATGAAGTCGGGGACGAGCTCGGGCGGCACCCCGTAGCGCTTCTTCACCTCCGCGGGATTGATCGCCTCGGCGCCGCGGCCGCCGGTGCGCACGTAGAGAATCGTCACGCGCTTGGTGGCGCACTGGAACATGTCGCGGTCGCCGGTCATCACGAGCACGCTCCCGCCCGCATCGGCCTCGCGGCTGGCGTAGGAGCCGAGCAGGTCGTCGGCCTCCAGGTCCTCGCTCACCGCAACGGTCCAGCCGAAGGCCCCGAAGAAGTCCGGCGAGTCGGCGAACTGCGGCGAGAGGTCGTCGGGCACCTCGGGGCGCTCGGCGTGGTAGCCGTCGAAGAGCTCGAGCCGGTAGTCGGCGGCGTCGGGGCCGAAGCAGAGGACGACGGCGCGCGGTGAGTGCTCCTCGACCTCGCGCAGGATCAGGTTGGCGGTGCCGAGCAGGGCGTTGACTGGCCGCCCGTCCTTGCCGGTGATCGAGTCCGGCAGGGCGTAGAACGCGCGGAACAGCATCGAGGGTGCATCGACGACGAGAAGTGGTCCTGGCATGCCCGGCACGCTAGCCCGTCGGCGGCGTTTCCGGCGCCCCGCGCCACGGGTAGCGGGGATGAGGTGGCCGAGCCGAACGACGCCACGCCGTTCCTACCGGAGCGCAGGTCGCTCAAGGCGTTGCGCGAGGCGGCCGCGCAATGCCGCGGCTGCCATCTCTGGCGAGGAGCGACCCAGACGGTCTTCGGCGACGGCCGGAAGCGCTCGCGCGTCATGCTGGTCGGCGAGCAGCCGGGTGACAAGGAGGACCTCGCCGGGCGTCCGTTCGTCGGTCCCGCGAGCCGCGAGCTCGATCGCGCTCTCGAGGCGGCCGGGATCGAGCGCGGCGCGGCCTACCTCACGAACGTCGTCAAGCACTTCAAGTTCGAGGAGCGCGGCGGCCGCCGCATCCACCAGACGCCGAAGCGCTTCGAGGTGGAGGCCTGCCGGCCCTGGCTCGACGAGGAGCTCGAGGTCGTCCGCCCGGAGGCGCTCGTCCTGCTCGGCGCGACCGCCGCCAAGGCCCTTTTCGGCAGCGCCTTCCGGGTGACCCAGCACCGTGGGGAGCTGCTCGACTCCGAGCTCGCCGACATCGTGAGCGCCACCGTTCATCCCTCCTCGATACTGCGCGGCCCACCCGAGGACCGCGAGGCGAATCGGGAGGCGCTCGTCGCCGACCTGCGCGTCGTGGCGCGAGCGCTCGATTAGTCCGGGAGCCTGCGGCGGTCACATTGGGGAACGAACCCAACGGAGGAAAAGAGAATGCTGCTCAAGGACAAGAACGCCGTCATATACGGGGCCAGCGGTGGGATCGGCGGCGCGATGGCGCGTGCCTTCGCCGCTGAGGGAGCGCGAGTCTTCCTCACCGGCCGTACACGCGAGAAGCTCGATGCTCTGGCTGCCGAGATCGGGGACGCTGCCGAGGTAGCCACCTTCGACGCCACCGACAAGCAGGCGGTCGACGAGCATGCGGATGCGGTCGCCGCCCAGGGCGGGCTGCACGTCTCCGTCAACGTGATCGCGCACCCGACGAAGCACGGGACGCCGATGGTCGAGATGGACGTCGACGAGTTCCTGCAGCCGGTCGGACAGGCCGTGCGGAGCAACTTCCTGACGACCGCGGCGGCCGCGCGTCACATGCGCAAGCAGGGCGACGGGGTGATCCTGTTCTTCGGCGGCCACGGCGACCCCATGCGCGACTACTACCTGGGCGGCACCCAGGTCGCGTTCGAGGCGCTCGAGTCGATGCGCCGGCAGCTCTCAGCGGAGCTCGGCAGGCACGGCATCCGCGCCGTGACGCTGCGCAGCGGCGGCGTTCTCGACTCAGTCGCGGACTTCGAGGGAGCGAGGCGATCCTCGAGGGCATCATCGACGAGACGATGCTCGGCCGCGCCGCGACCTACGAGGACGTCGGCAACGCCGCTGTCTTCGCCGCGTCGGACAAGGGCCGCATGATGACGGCCGCCACCATCAACGTCAGCTGCGGCGCGCTGGTCGACTAACCGGAGCTGCGCAGCGCGCGTGAGCGCTCCGCCACCGGCTGGAGGAAGTCTGGGAGCGGGCGGACGAGCCCGCGGCCCGTCTCGCGCTCCCAGATCTGCTCCAGCTGCGCCAGGTGCTCGTCCATGACCTCGTCGATCAGGTCGAAGTCCGCGGAGCGGATCGCCGCGAGCGTGCGCTCGTGGATCGAGATGACCCAGTCGGGGACGAGCGGTGCGTGGACCGCCATGTCACGCGCGATCTCGAGCCGGCGCAGCACGCTGCGCATCAGCTGGACGACTGTCGAATTGCGCGTGGCGCGTGCCATCGCCAGGTGGAACTTGAGATCGAGCTGGAGGAAGAGGTCCTCGTTGCGCAGGAAATCGTCGGCCGCCGCGAGCTCGCGCTTGCGCTCGATGAGGGCCGCCAGCGCCGCGAAGTCGTCCTCACTCGCGTGCACGGCAGCCAGTTGGGCGACGCGCGGCTCGAGCAGGCGACGCGCCTCGAGCACCCCGGCCACCTCGCTCACGCGGATCGCTTGGCGCGAGCGCACCAGCTCGCGCGGGATCAGCTCCGAGCTGACGAAGATGCCGCCGGACTGGCCGCGGCGGACGTCGAGGACGCCGGCCTCGGCGAGTGTGCGCACGGCCTCGCGCAGGGTCGGGCGGCTGATGCGCATCTGCGCGGCGAGTTCGCGCTCGGACGGGAGGCGGTCGCCCACGTGCAGGTCGCCGGACTTGATCTTCTCGGCGATCTGCTCGACGGCGTCCTCGAAAGTGCGGCGCGAGGAGACGGGTTCGAACGTGCGCTCCAAACCGGCCCCACTATAGGCCGGGGCGTCGGCCAGGAACGGCGCACTCATGCCCGTGCGGCCGCGATCCGTTCCAGCGCCTGGCGCTCCGCGACCTCGATGGGCGGGGATCCCTCGACCTGTGCGGTCTCGATGGCGAGGTCGAGCCGGTCCATGGCGCCGGCGATCAGCTCGTCCTCGCGCGGCCCGTGCTCGCCGTACCACTCGAGCGATACGTGGATCAGGCCTCCGCAGTTGGCGAGGAAATCGGGCACGTAGAGGATGCCGCGCTCATCGAGAACGCGCGCGGTCGCGCGGTTGTGGAGCGGGTTGTTGGCAGCGCCCGCCACCACGCGGCAGTCGAGCTGGCGCGCGCTCCGCTCGTCGATCATGCCGCCGGCCGCGCAGGGGGCGAGCACGTCGAGCCGCGCCGCCATCACCTCCTCGGCCGAGCCGGCGAGCTGGCCGCCGTGCTCTTCGCAGAAGTGCTGGGCGCGCAGGGGGTCGAGGTCGTAGGCAAGAATCTTCGCGCCGCCGGCGCTCAGCTTCGCGGCGAGCACCGAGCCGACCTTGCCGAGCCCGACCACGCCGACGCGGCGCCCGTCGAGCTCCGCCGAGCCGGTGGCCGACACGAGGCCGCGCAGCAGCGCCTGGTAGACGGTCTCCGCGGTGACGGGGGAGGGGTCGCCGCCGCCGCCGTTCTCGACCGAGCGGCCGACCACGAAGCGCGAGAAGCGGGACATGAAATCCATGTCGGCGCAGGACGTGCCGATGTCCTCGGCCGTCACGTAGGCGCCCTTCAGCCCGTCGATCACGTGCGCGGCGCCCTCGAGCCGCGCCCGTCGCAGCTCGTCGTTGCCGTCGTCGATCATGACCGCCTTGCCGCCGCCCAGCTCGAGGCCCGCCGCCGACGCCTTCAGCGTCATCGTGCGCGACAGGCACATCACGTCGTCGAGCGCCTCCTTGAGCCCGCCGGCGTAGCTCTTGAGGCGCATCCCGCCGAGCGACGGGCCGAGCACGGTGGAATGAACGGCGACGATCAGGCGCAGCCCGGTCTCCGCGTCCTGGCGGATGACGATCTGCTCGTGATCGTCTTCCGCGAGGGAGATGTTCGGACGCTGAACGGCCTGGGTAGCAATGGTCATGTAGATTGACCTTATACCGGGTGCACGTTTCCTTCAACCCGGGAAAAGTACGAGCATAGAGCGAGATACGGACGGAATCAGCCCGCTCATTCGTTGCGTTCTGTGTACCGCTATTGGTAAGGTGACTTTCCCAAACTAGGGGCCGGGAACAGGAGGATGGAGAGCCGCGTGACCTCGACAGCAGTGCGCCAACGTGCCAGGGCCTCTCGCAACGGGACCCGTCGCGACGGCCGCAGCCACGCCGGCGCCGACCGCCGGGAGGGCGCGCGCCACGGCATCTCCCTCGACGACAAGTACGTCCTCGAGGACGGCCGCATCCTGCTCACGGGCGTGCAGGGCCTCGTCCGCCTGCCTCTCGACCAGCACCGCGCCGATCGCCGCCGCGGCCTCAGCACGGCGACGATGATCTCCGGCTACCAGGGCTCGCCGCTCGGCGGTCTCGACCAAGAGCTGACCCGCAACAAGGAGCTTGCCCGGGAATACCACGTGCATCACGTACCCGGGCTGAACGAGGAGCTCGGCGCGACCTCGGCCTGGGGCAGCCAGCTCGCCTCCGACCTGCCCGGCGCGCGCTACGACGGCGTGCTCGCCATGTGGTACGGCAAGGCGCCGGGGCTCGACCGCGCCGCCGACTCGCTGCGTCACGGCAACTTCGTCGGCGTCTCCCGCACGGGCGGTGCGCTCGCCGTCGTGGGCGACGACCCGAGCTGCAAGTCCTCCACGATCCCGAGTGCCTCCGAGCCGATGCTCGCAAGCCTGCACATGCCCGTCTTCTTCCCGGGCAGCGTGCAGGAGGTGCTCGACCTCGGGCTGCACGCGCTCGCCTGCTCGCGCGCGTCCGGGCTCTGGGTCGGCTTCAAGGTCGTCACCAACGTGGCGGACGCCCTGAGCACGGCGGCCGTGGCGCCGGCGCGCATCGAGGCCGTCACGCCCACCGTGATGTGGCAAGGCAAGCCGTACGAGCACGTACCGAACGCAAACCTGCTCGCGCCCGCCTCGCTCGAGATGGAGCGCACGCTGCTCGGCCCGCGCACCGAGCTCGCGCTCGCCTATGCGCGCGAGAACGGCATCAACCGCGTCGAGGGAGCGCGCGACGCCTGGCTCGGCATCGTCGCACCCGGCAAGACCTATTACGACCTGGCGCACGCGCTGCGCGGGCTCGGCCTCGGCCTCGAGGGCCCCGCGCTCGAGCGCGCCGGCATCCGCATCCTGAAGCTCGGCATGGTGTCGCCGCTCGAGCCGCAGATCGCGCGTGAGTTCGCAGCAGGGCTGGACGAGATCGTCGTCGCCGAGGAGAAGGGGCCGTTCGTCGAGACGCTCCTGAAGGAGACGCTCTACGGGATGGCGGACGCGCCGCGCATCCTCGGCAAGCGCGACGAGCAGGGCGCCCCGCTGCTGCCCGCGGAGCTCGACCTCGACGCCGACCTGATCGCTCAGGCCGTCGCCTCCCGGCTCGAGCGCCGCGGTCTCGCGATCGATTCGGTCGAGGGCCGGCTGCGCAAGCTCGCCGAGATCCACGGCCGCCGGCCCGAGCTGCCGATGGCCCAGCGCTCGCCGTTCTTCTGCTCGGGCTGCCCGCACAACTCGTCGCTCAAGGCGCCGGAGGGCACGCTCGTCGGCGGCGGCATCGGCTGCCACACGATGGTGCTGCTGAACCCCGAGGGCAAGGGTGAGGTCACCGGCATCACGCAGATGGGAGGCGAGGGCGCGCAGTGGATCGGCCAGGCGCCGTTCACGGACGACCGCCACCTTGTCCAGAACCTCGGCGACGGGACCTTCCACCACTCGGGCTCGCTCGCGGTCCGCGCGGCAGTCGCCGCCGGCGTGAACATCACCTACAAGATTCTTTACAACGAGCACGTCGCGATGACGGGCGGCCAGGCGATCGAGGGCCAGCTGAGCGTCCCCGATCTCACGCGCTGGCTTGAGCTCGAGGGCGTCCGGCGCATCATCGTCACGGCCGAGGACACGAGCCGCTACCGCGGCGTCAAGCTGGCCGGCATCGCCGAGGTGCGCGACCGCAAGCAGCTGCTTCCGAGCCAGCAGGAGCTGGCCGAGGTCGACGGCGTGACGGTCCTCATCCACGACCAGGAGTGCGCAGCGGAGCTGCGCCGGTCGCGCAAGCGCGGCAAGGCGCCCGAGCCCGCCGAGCGCGTCTGGATCAACGAGCGCGTCTGCGAGGGCTGCGGCGACTGCGGCGAGAAGTCGAGCTGCCTGTCGGTGATCCCGGTCGAGACCGAGTTCGGTCGCAAGACGGAGATCCACCAGGCCTCCTGCAACAAGGACTTCTCCTGCCTCGAAGGGGACTGCCCCTCTTTCCTCACCGTGGTGCCGGCTGAGAAGGCCAAGCACAGTACGCCGGCCCTCCACGTCGAGCTGCCCGCGCCCGAGCCGCGCGTGAGCGCCGCCGACTTCGGCGTGCGCATGATGGGTATCGGCGGCACCGGCGTCGTGACCGTCAACCAGGTGCTCGGCATGGCCGCGCTCATCGACGGCCTGCACGTATCGGGCCTCGACCAGACCGGCCTGTCCCAGAAGGGCGGACCGGTGACCTCCGACCTGCGCATCACGAGCGAGCCGCTCGCCTCGGCCAGCAAGATGCCGGCCGGCTCGGTCGACCTCTACCTCGGCTTCGACCTACTGGGCGCCGCCAGCGAGAAGAACCTCGTCACCGCGGACCGCGAGCGCACCGTGGCCGTCGTCTCGACGAGCGCGGTGCCCACCGGGCGGATGGTCGTGGACGTGGACGAGCGCTTCCCGGAGCTCGCCGGCCAGCTCGACATGATCGACGCCGCGACGCGCCGCGAGGACAACCTCTACCTCGATGCTCAGCGCCTCTCCGAGCGCCTCTTCGGCGACCACATGATGACCAACACGCTGGCGCTCGGCGCCGCCTTCCAGCGCGGGCTGCTGCCGGTCTCGCGCGAGGCGCTCGAGGAGGCGATCCGCCTCAACGGCGCGGCGGTCGAGAAGAACCTCGCCGCGTTCGCCTGGGGCCGTGCGGTGGTGGCCGCGCCCGACGCCGTCGAGGCGGCCACGCGCGATCCCGAGGCCATCGTGCCGGTGCGCGAGCTGAGCGAGCGCGAGCGTGAGCTCGTCACGCTCGCCGTGGACGGCGCTGACGGCGAGCTGCGCCGCCTGGTCGAGACGCGCGTCCCCGAGCTCGTCGCCTATCAGAACGAGGCCTACGCCGAGCGCTACGCGCAGCTCGTGCGGCGCGTGCACGTGACCGAGCAGGAGCGCACGCCCGGGCACACGGAGCTGACCGAGGCCGTCGCGCGCCAGCTCTTCAAGCTGATGGCGTACAAGGACGAGTACGAGGTCGCGCGCCTCCACCTCGACGCCGTCGAGCAGGCGAAGCTCCAGGCCGAGTTCGGCGAGGGCGCGAAGGTCTACTTCATGCTGCACCCGCCGATGCTGCGGGCGCTCGGCCTCGACCGCAAGCTCAAGCTCGGAGCCTGGTTCGTGCCGGTCTTCAAGCGCCTGTATGCGATGCGGAGGCTGCGCGGCACGCGCTTCGACCCGTTCGGCAAGGCCGAGGTGCGCCGCGTCGAGCGCGAGCTCGTGGACGAGTACGAGGCGCATGATCGGTGAGGCGCTGGCGCTGCTGACGCCCGACACCCACGACACGGCCGTCGAGCTGCTCGAGCTGCCGGACCTGATCCGCGGCTACGAGGAGATCAAGCTGCGCGGCGTCGTCATGTTCCGCAAGCGCGCCGAGGGCATTCTCAAGCGGCTGCGCGCCGGGAAGCCGGCGCCGCAGGTGCTGTCGCTCGATCGGTAACAAGCCGGTCACATCTGCGCGGCGGGGCGGCCCGTAGGGTCGCCCGATGACGAAGCGACCGGTCCTCGCCCTGCTCACCTGCGCGTCTGTGCTCGCTCTCGCCCCGGCGGCGGGCGCGGTCGAACTCACCAAGCTCGGCAGCACGCCGGCTCAGGGGGAGGCCCAGGCGGAGATCGCCGCGTATGACCCCGGCACCGAGCAGGCCTTCGTCACGAACGCCGAGGACAACACCCTCGACATCTACGACTTCTCCGACCCGACGGCGCTGGAAGACCCTGTTCAGGTCGACCTGTCGCCCTATGGCGCCGGTCCCAACAGCGTGGACGTGAGCAAGGACGGGCTCGTCGCGGTGGCCGTCGAGGCGGACCCGATCACGGCGCCCGGAAGCGTCGAGATCTTCGACACGGACGGCAATCACCTCCACTCGTTCCCCGCCGGCTCGCTGCCCGACATGCTCACGTTCGCGAAGCACGACAAGTACCTGCTCGTCGCGAACGAGGGCGAGGCGCTCTCCGACGACGACGACCCGCAGGGCAGCGTCACCGTCATCAAGCTGAACAAGAAGCTCTCGAAGTCGACGGTCAAGACGGCCGGCTTCGCCGGTGTCCCGCGCGTCGGCGAGTACCGGATCGCCTGCCCGGGCACCCCGTTCGTGCAGGACGCCGAGCCCGAGTACATCTCCGAGGGCGGCTTCGGCACGGCGCTCGTGACCCTGCAGGAGGTCAACGCCGTCGGCGTGCTCGACATCGAGCGGGGGCGCTTCGTGCTCGTGCGCGGCCTCGGCTACAAGGACCACGGGCTGGCGCGCAACGCGCTCGACCCGAACGACGAGGACGGCATCAACATCAACCCCTGGGACGGCGTCGAGGGCATGTACCAGCCCGACGCGATCGCCTCCTACACCTGGTTCGGCCTGCCCTACTACGTGACCGCCAACGAGGGCGACGCGCGCGAGCGGGAAGGCTGCGAGGAGGAGGACCGCGTGGGCGACGTTGGTCTCGACCCGACGGCCTTCCCGAACGCGGATGAGCTCGAGGACGACGCCGCGCTCGGCCGCCTGAACGTCTCGACCACGACGGGCGACCCGGACGGCGACGGCGACCTCGACCGCATCTTCTCGTTCGGCGCGCGCTCGTTCTCGATCCTCGGCCCGCTCGGCGGGCTTCTGTGGGACTCGGGGTCGCAGCTCGAGCGGATCGCCGCCGCGCAGGAGCCGGACCGCTTCAACTTCTCGAACGAGGAGCCCGCCGAGCTCGACGAGCGCAGCGACAGCAAGGGCCCCGAGCCCGAGGGCATCGACGTGGGCACGGTCGGATTCCGGACCTACGCGTTCGTCGCCTCCGAGCGGCAGGGCGGCATCTACGCCTACCGGCTGCAGGGCCCGTCAGCGTCCTTCGAGGACTACCTGAACGCGCGCCCCGACGACCTCGGGCCCGAGGGCGTCCAGTTCGTGCCGCGCTCCGACAGCCCGACCGGCCGGGCGATGCTGCTCGTGACGAACGAGATCAGCGGGACGGTGACGGCAATCGACGTGGCGCCGTAGCTCAATCGGGCTTGCGGCCCGTGACGATCAGATAGCGGGCGTTCAGCTCGACCTCCGGCGGGCGGTCGTTGCACGACGCGAGCAGCCGGTCGAAGGCGGGGCGCAGGGCGGCGAGCGCGTACTCGCCCAGCCCGTAGGGGGCCGTGAGCGCGTCGAAGGCGCGGGTCGCGGACGGCCAGTTCATCCGCACCGTGCGGGTGCGTAGCTGCAGGTTCTCGAGCAGCGGACCGAGGCGCCGCCTGACGGTCTCCTCGCGACCCCAGGCCGCCGGCCAGAGGACGCCGTCCGGCAGCGGCGCGACGTCCGCGACCAGCTCGTCGAGGCGCCCGGGGAGACCGCGCGGTACCCAGGCGGTGAGTGCGACGAGGCCGCCGGCGCGCACGACCCGCACGAGCTCGCGCGATGTCCGCAGCGCCCGCGGTGCGTGAGTCGCGCCGAAGCCCGACAGCACGGCGTCGAAGCTCGCGTCGCCGTACGGGAGCCGCTGCGCGTCGGCGACCAGCCAGCCGATGTCGGCGCCCGCGCCCTCGGAGCGCATTCGCCCGCGACCGACCATGGCGGGTGACAGGTCGCACGCGTCGACCTCCGCACCCGCGGCGGCGGCCCGCAACGCCACGTTGCCGTCACCGGCACCGACGTCGAGGACGCTGTCGCCAGACTCGAGCTCCGCCAGCTCGACGAGTGCGTCCGCCGCGGGCTCGAGCGCCCGCAGCAGCTCCAGATGCGGCTCGGCTTCCCAGCCCTCGAAAACACGGCTGTGGGCCGATTCGAAGTCGATCTCCGCGGCGGCCGTACCCCCGCGCGGGATCCGCAACAGCGAGCGCCGCGAGACGACCTGTTCCTCGAGCGGGCGCAAGCGCGGCGGCGGCTTCCCGTACACGTCGCGCTCGCTCACGACGGCGATCGTATCCCCGCGCTGAGGGTTTGGCGCATGTGCCGAGTCACATTTACGCCACCGTCACACGAGTGTCACAAGCCCAGCTTTGGGTTCAGGTTGGATCGGGCGCCCACGACCAAGGAGGCGCAGGCATGGCCATCGACGTGACGCGCAGGAGGTTCGTAGGGGGGTCGGCCGCCGTTGCCGGCGGGGTCGCCCTGGGCGGGCCGATGTCGGCACTCGCGAAGCGCTCCGGCCGGGGCTCGCGCGCGCGCGCGGTCGGATATGGGCCGCTGCAGCCGACGCCCGACGAAGACACCGGCACGGTCTATCTCGACCTGCCCGAGGGCTTCAGGTACCGCGTGATCTCGACGCAGGGGCAGACGATGGACGACGGCAGCCCCTGCCCCGGGATCTTCGACGGCATGGCGGCCTACCCCGGCCGCGGCAATACGACCATCCTGATCCGCAACCACGAGAACCGCTCGCGCCCCGGCGAGATCACGGTCGACGTTCCGGCCGGCAAGCGCTACGACCACGACGTGAACGTGCGCGGCGGCAACACGAAGCTCGTCGTGTCGCGGCAGCGCGAGCTCCTCGAGGAGTTCGCCGTGCTCGGCGGCACCCACACGAACTGCGCCGGCGGTCCCGCGCCCTGGCGCTCGTGGATCACCTGCGAAGAGATCTTCAACTACGGCTCGACGGAGAACAACGTCACGCCGGGAACAGGGATCCCGCACGGCTACATCTTCGAGGTGGACGCCGACGCCGACGGCCCCGTGGACCCCGTGCCGATCACCGCTGCGGGGCGTTTCGCCCACGAGGCTGTGGCCTGGCACGACGGCATCCTCTACGAGACCGAGGATCGCGGCGACGCCTGCCTGTACAGGTTCCTGCCCAAGCGCCGGCCGGACGAGGTCGGCGACCTGTCGTTCGGCGGGACGCTCCAGGCGCTCGTGGTCCGCGGCCGGCCGAACCTCGACATGAACACGGCCAACCGCGGCGAGTCGTATCCGGTCGAGTGGGTGACGATCGTGGAGCCCAACCCACTGACCGACACGGTGCGGGTCGAGGCCCAGTCGAAGGGCGCGGCCATCTTCGACCGCACCGAGGGCACCTGGCCGGCCGGCAAGCACGTGTACTTCGACTGCACCACCGGCGGCGAGGCGCAGCTCGGCCAGCTCTGGCAGCTGACGCCGCGCGGTCGCGACCGCGGTGAGCTGAAATTGATCTACGAGTCGACCGACGTCGAGGATCTCGACGGGCCGGACAACCTGGTGGTGGTGCCGCACACCGGCGACGTCTTCCTGCAGGAGGACTCCGGCGGCGAGCAGTTCGTCCGCGGTGTCACGAAGGGCGGCAAGATCTACGACTTCGCGCGCACCGCGTTGAACGAGACCGAGTTCTGCGGCGGGACCTTCTCGCCGGACGGCCGGACCTTCTTCGTGAACCAGCAGGGCGACCGCGGCGACGTGGGCCCGGAGCTGTCGGCCTTCACCTACGCGATCTGGGGGCCGTTCGACTACCGCGAGGACTGAGCCGGCGGCAACCGCGGGCGGGCGCGGCCCTAGTCGTCCTCGCCCTCGTTCGGATCACCGCGGCTGATCGCCACCGTCGACGGCCTCGGCGTCGACGGCAGGTCGCCCGCCACGCGGTTGCCCTCCGGCCACCAGCTCGTGTAGGTCGCCTCTTGTCCGAAGATCCCGGGTGACGTCGAGCTGATGCCGGTCAGCTCGCCCGGGTGCTGGACGTTGACGAACAGCGTCTCCTCGTCCGGGGTGAAGTAGGGCCCGGTGAGCTCGCACTCGACGGGACCGTTGGCGAAACGGAAGCCGATGCCCTTGTTCGGACCCGACGTCGGCACCATGAACATGGCGTTGTTCTTGTGGTACGTGTACTCGTTCGGGGGGCTCGTCCGGTTCAGCCGGCTCGACGATATGTCCGTCACGACCCACAGGTTGCCGGCCTTGTCGAACACGAGGTTGTCGGGACTCGAGAAACCCTCTGCGCCGGGGTCGGCCGAGCCCGTGGGCCCACCCGCCGCATAGTCGCGCCAGCGAAACTCGAGCGCTTCCGGATCGTTGCCTCGCTCACGCACCCGGCGGACCGAGCCGTGCGAGTCCAGAACCGTCGTGTTGTTCGTGAGCGCGATGAAGACGCTTCCATCGCCGGCCACCTCCAGGTCCTCCGGGCGATTGGTGGCGAAGTGGGCGTCGAACTCCGCTCCCAGCCGGGCGCGCAGCTTGGTGGAGGTGTCGTCGAGCTCGTCGTCCGCCACCGGAATCCAGCGCCCGGTCCCCTCGGTAGCGCTGATCGGGTCGGTGTCGCCCGCGGTCTCGAAGCGGCGGCGGCCCTCCGGCTCCCAGCGGGCGATGTAGAGCTGGCCGTCCTCGAGGATGCGCCGGTTTTCGGCGTGGTGGCCGCGGCGCAGGCGCCGGTCGGAGACGAACTTGTAGACGCCCTCGTTGTTCTTGTCGTCGCCCATGTAGAGCACGAAGCGGCTTGCCGGGCTCGTGCCGGAAGGCCGTGTTCTCGTGCCTGAAGCGGCCCAGCGCCGTGTGCTTCCGGCCCACGTGCTCGGGGTCGTAGGGGTCGTGCTCACACACCCAGCCGTACTTCTTGAAGGTCTTGAACTCGTACTCGGCGTCCTCGGGCTGCCCGCCGAACTGGTGCCAGCCGTAGCCGAAGTCCAGGTTGAGCGGCGACATTCGTCCCGTAGCCGTCGAAGTTCTCCTCGCAGGACAGCGCCGTGCCCCACGGCGTGATCCCGCCCGAGCAGTTGCCCACGGACCCGTGAGCGCTCGCTCCGATTCCCGCGGCCCCGGCGAGCGGGCCCGTGAACTCGAGGTCGGGGCGATCACCGTAGATGCGGCGGTTGTAGGGCGAGGGGGAGACCACCTTCCAGCGGCCGTTGCGGCGGCGCCGGATGTGCAGGATCGAGTTGCCGACGCTGTCCTGCTCCTCCTGCACCTGGGCAGCGGTCTTGGGCGTGCCGGTCGGGCTTGTAGCCGTGCAGGAAGAACGTGTCGGGGTACTCGTGGTTGACGAACAGCAGGCCCTCGCGGCTGCCCTTGAGCGGGAAGTACGCGAGGAAGTCGTTGTTGAACCCGTAGCGCAGCGGCCGGCGGTCGGCCGTCGCGGAAGACGTCGCCCCAGGAGATCAGGACATCGGCGCGGAAGCCCGCCGGGACCTCGAACGCGTCGTTGCTCGACGCGGCGATCGCCGTGAAGTCGCTGAAGCAGTTGCGGCGCGCCGCGAGCCATGGCCGTCTCGGAGAAGAGATCGATCGCCCGAGCGCTGCATCGCCACCGCCCCCGCGGTTGAGGCTCCGGCGGCCGCGATGCCGCGGATGAAGTCCCGGCGGGTCGGCGATGTGAGCTTGCCGCGCAGTGGCCTGTCGGCGGCGTCGCTGCGGTCAGCGGGACGGATGCCGCTTATCCATCGGTTCTTCTCCTCGGACGTGGGCGACCGGGGATCTTCTACGCCATGGTGCGACCCGACAGAGCGCTAGCGATGCGCCTGTGTACACGAGACTTTCCCGGGACCCTCGCTAGTATTGCCGGGGTATGGACACGTTCAAGATCGGCGGCGACCTCGAGGTGCGCCGCCTCGGCTTCGGATCGATGCGCATCACCGGCGACGGCATCTGGGGCCCGCCCGACGACCCGGAGGCGGCGCGCGCGCTGCTCCGGCGCGTGATCGAGCTCGGCGTCAACCTGATCGACACCGCCGACTCGTATGGGCCGGAGGTGAGCGAGAACCTGATCGCCGAGGCGCTCCATCCCTACCCGGACGGCCTCGTGATCGCCACGAAGGGCGGCCTCACTCGCACCGGGCCGGGCGAGTGGCCGCGCAACGGGCGGCCCGAGCACCTGCGAGAGGCCTGCGAGGGCAGCCTCCGGCGGCTGAAGGTCGACAGGATCGATCTCTACCAGCTCCACGCTCCCGACACGAACGTCCCCTACGAGGACTCCGTCGGCGCGCTCAAGGAGCTCCAGGAAGAGGGCAAGATCCGCCACATCGGGATCTCCAACGTCACGGTCGCCCAGCTCGAGCAGGCGCGCGAGCTCGTCGACGTGGTCACCGTGCAGAACCGCTACAACCTCACGGACCGCTCCTCCGAGGACGTGCTCGACGCCTGCGAGGACGCCGGTATCGGATTCATCCCCTGGTTTCCGCTGGCGACGGGCTCGCTGGCCGAGCCGGGTGGTGCCCTCGACGAGGTCGCGCACGCGCACGACGCCACGCCGGGCCAGGTCGCGCTCGCCTGGCTGCTCGCTCGCTCGAAGGTCATGCTGCCCATTCCGGGGACGTCCTCGGCCGAGCACCTGGAGGAGAACGTCGCGGCGGGGCAGCTGACGCTCAGCGACGAGGAACGCGACGCAATTGCCGCTGCGGGCGCGGGGTAACGTTCGGTGATGACCTCTGCGCCCAACAGCCTCGACCACGTCGCCCTCTGGGTGAGCGAGCGGGAGCCGCTGGCTGCCTTCCTCTGCGACCACCTCGGCATGCACGTGATCGAGAAGACAGACACCTTCACGCTCGTCGGCGTCCACGCGAAGCTCGGCAAGCTGACGCTGTTCGACGCCGACGGGCCGCGCGAGCGCGGCGCCCTGCAGCGCGTCGCGCTGCGGGTCGGCGATCCCGAGGCGGTGGCGGCGGCGCTGCCGGTCGAGGCCGAGCGTGCCGGCGACGGCGTCCTCGAGCTCGACGCTCCCGGTGGCCTGCGGATCGGCCTCGTCGCCGCGGACGGCCGCGACTTCGACCTCGACCACGTGGTCCTCACGCTCGTCGACCCTGACGCCGCCGCCGCGGAGCTGGCCGAGCTCGGTTTCGACCGCCGCGACGGGATGCTCGCGGTCGACGACCGGACGCTGCGGCTGGAGCAAGGGTCCGTCGAGGACGGCGGACGTCCACTCCTCAACCACCTCGCGCTGCTGGTCGACGATGCCCACCGCATCCAGGAGGAGGCCGAGCGCGAGGGCTTCGAGATCGACGACGTCAAGGACGCGCCCAACACCTTCGCCGTGTTCGTGCGCGGGCCGGAGGGCGTTCGCATCGAGTACGTCGAGCACAAGCCCGGCTTCGCGCTCGTCTGAGCCGTGCCCGACCTGGTCGTAGCCGGGGCCGGCATGGCTGGACTCGCGGCTGCGGCCGAGGCACGCCGGCTCGGCGCGGAGCCGCTCGTCTTCGAGAAGCTCGGTGAGCCGGGCGGCTCGATGCGACTGTCGAGCGGCGTCGTCTGGCGCCACCGTGATCTAGCCCGCTTCCGGGCCGACTGCCCTGCCGGCGACGAGCGGCTCCAGACCTGCCTCTTCCAGCGCCTCGACGCCGATCTGCGCTGGCTCGAGGCCCTGGGCGCGCCCGTCACCGAGCGCAGCACCGGCAACCCGCTGACGGCGGGAGTGCGGTTCGACCCCGAGGCCCTGACCGAGGCGCTCGTGGCCGCGGCGAACGGCGCCGGCGGCACAGCCGTTCGCTGCGACGCCGCCCTGACGCAGCTGCCCGACGACGCGCCCGTCGTGCTCGCCACCGGTGGCTTCGGTGCGAGCCGGGAGCTGCTGCGCGAGCACGTCACGGCTGAGGCTGAGCACGTCTTCCTGCGGGCAGCGCCTGGGAGCACCGGAGATGGGCTCCGGCTCGGCCTGGCGGCAGGCGGGCGCATGAGCCGCGGCCTCGATCAGGTCTACGCGCGACTGATGCCCGCACCGCCGGCGCGGATCTCGCCGGATGACCTCGTACGGCTCTCGCAGGTCTACGCCCGCCACGCCATCGTCACCAACGAGAGCGGGGACGTCTACCGCACGCACACGTGGTCCGAGATCGACGTCGCCCAGTGGGCGGCGCGCCAGCCGCGCGCGCGAGCCTGGCTCAGAGTGGGGGCGGACGGGCTCGGGGAGCGCGTGCGCGAGCGGAGCGTCGGCGAGATGGTGGATGCCGCCGAGGCCGCCGGGGCGCCCGTCCGCCGCGACGGGGACGATGTGACCGTGGAGACCGTCGCCGGGATCACGACGACGCTCGGTGGGCTCGCGATCGACACGCACGCGGAGGCGGTCCGCGGGGTCTTCTGCTGCGGCGCGGACGCCGGCGGGATCGCGACCGGCGGCTACGCGAGCGGGCTCGCCGCGGCGCTCGTGTTCGGTCGCATCGCAGCGCGCGCCGCACTGGGGGAGACGCCGTGAGCGAGGGCCCCGAGGTCCACGCCGCGCCCGCGGAGGTGCGGCGAAGCGGGCATGCCTTCGGTACTGGTGAGCCGTTCAGCGTCGGGATCGAGGAGGAGCTGCTGCTCGTCGATCCCGGCACGCTTCAGCTCGCGCACGTCGCCGACCGCATCCTGCCGGCGATCGAGCTGCCCGAGGGGCGGGCCGATCACGAGGCGTTCCTGGCCGAGATCGAGCTGCGCTCGGGCCCGCAGTCGGACACGGCGACGGCCGTCGCCGAGCTGGCCGAGAACCGTGCGGCCGCGCGCGCCGCGGGAGCCACGCTGATGGGCGCCGGACTGCATCCGGACGCCCGCTACGGGGACGTGCAGCTCGTCGACTCTGAGCGCTACCGGCGCGTCGAGGGGGAGATGCGCGGCCTCATCAAGCGCACGCCGGAGTGCGCGCTGCACGTGCACGTCGGCATGCCTGATCCCGACGCCGCGGTCGCGGCCAGCAACGGCCTGCGCGAAGCGCTGCCGCTGATCCAGGGGCTCGGCGCGGGCTCGGCGTTCTGGTTCGGCTTCGACTCCGGGCTCGCGAGCGCGCGCTCGGCGATGGTCCGGGGCTACCCGGGCCGTGGCGCGCCCCCGCCGCTGCGCAGCTGGGACGAGTACCTCGCGCAGCTCGACGCGATCGGCGCCGGCGGCGGCCCGCAGGATCACACGATGGTGTGGTGGGACGTGCGACTCCAGCCGCGGCTCGGAACGATCGAGCTGCGTGAGCTCGACGTGCAGGCGGGCCTCGACGAGGCGGCAGGGATGGCCGCACTGGTGCGCGCGCTGGCGCGCCGCGCGGCCGAGGCGCCGGTCGAGCACCCGGCGCCCGCCCAGACCATCGCGTGGTCCTGGTTCCGCGCCACGCGCGACGGCCTCGACGCGGAGATCGCGCACGGCGGCCGGCTCGTGCCGCTGCGCGAGGTTGCGCGCAAGACGCTCGCCTCGCTCGCGGGCGAGGACCCGGCGCTCGAGGGCGTCGAGAAGATCCTCAGCGACGGCAACGGCGCTGACCGGCAGCGCGCCGCCTTCGCGCGCGGCGGGATGCAGGCGCTGCTCGAGTACATCGCGACGGAGACAGCGCGGCCGCTGGGCGGCCGTGCCGAGGTCGCCGGCTCGGCCGGCGAGGGAGGTTCGAGCTCAACCCGGCGGCCGCCTGAATGAAGGCGGCCGCCGGTCGCTGAAACTGTTCCGCCGGCGCCCGCAGGCGCCGAGCGGGGGCGAGGTCGCGGCTAAGCGGCCTCGCGGAGCGCGGCGACGGCGTCGTCCTTGGCGAGCCGGCGCAGCGCACGGTCCTCGAGCTGGCGGACGCGCTCGCTCGAAAGGCCCAGACGGCGGCCCGTCTCGCGCAGGGCGTGCGGCTCCTCGCGGTCGAGGCCGAAACGCAGCGTGATGATGTCGCGCTCGACATCCGGCAGCGTCTCGACGGCCTCGCGCAGGCGGTCGTCCTCCATGGTCGAGACAACCTCGTCCTCGACCGTCGGGCCCTCGCCGGCGATCAGGTCGCCGAGGGCGGTCTCGCCGTCCTCACCGACGCCCTGGTCGAGGCTCGTCGGGCCGCGATCGGCGCGACGGATGTCGGCCACCTCGTCGACCGGAAGGTCCACGAACTCGGAGATCTCCTCCTCGGTCGGCTGGCGCCCGAGCTGGACGGCGAGCTTGCGCTCGGCATCCTGGATCTTGCGCGCCCGCGCGACGATGTGAACCGGCAGGCGGACGGTGCGGCCCGAGTTGGCGAGGCCGCGGCCGATGGCCTGGCGGATCCAGAGCGTGCCGTAGGTGGAGAACTTGAAGCCCTTGCGCCAGTCGAACTTCTCGACCGCGCGGATCAGGCCGAGCATGCCCTCCTGAATCAGGTCCGAGAGCGGAAGGCCCTGTCCCTGGTACTTGCGCGCGACGGAGATCACGAGCCGGAGGTTCGCGTTGATCATCCGCTCCTTGGCGGCAAGATCACCCCGCTCGATGCGCTTCGCGAGCTCGACCTCGTCCTCCGCCGTGAGCAGCGGATGGCGTCGCGCCTCGTTGAAGAACAGCTGCAGGGAATCCTCGAGCTCCACCGGCGCGACGTGGCGGGTCTCGGGAGTCTCCGCAGGGCGAATAAGCGTGTCAGTCGTCATAGCTTCTCGATTTGATAGTTCGAAGTCCGTCGAAAGTATTACACAGACGAGCTTCGCGGGTTACCCGGTGCGCACGCAGAAAACCCCCGAACGAGAGGGGGTTTCCAGTCCCCGCTTGGACGTAACGTCCAAACAGGTGTACCGATTGCTTGCGCGTGCAATCTATTTTATCAGAAACCGCTCTTCGCCCGCTCCGCCGGCACGTGGCGGCGCCGGCCGTTCTTGGAGCGGACCGTGTGGGCAGCGTAGGCTTTCGGGTAGAAGCCGGCACGGAACGTACCCTTCGAAGGAGGGCAGCGCATGCAGGTGACCGCTCCCGGACGCGACCAGTTGCGCCGACTCGCGGAGCTGAGGCTCGAACAGCCGGTTGTGCTCAGCCTCTACCTCGACCTGGACCCGTCCGAGTTCAGCACGCAGCCGGCGCGGGCGACGGCCGTGCGCTCGCTGCTCGACGAGGCGGAGCGCCGCGTTCGCAACCACGACAACCTGCCGCACGAGGACAGGATGGGGTTGAACGCCTCGCTCAAGCGCGCTTCCGAGTTCCTCGAGCGGAGCCTCCCGACCGAGGGCGCACAGGGGGTCGCGGTCTTCGCGAGCGAGGCCGCGCAGCTGTTCGAGGCGATCAAGCTGCCGCGTCCCGTGAGCAACCGGGTCGCGATCGCGCGCTCACCCCTCGTCGGCCCGCTGGCCCGCTTCGAGCGCCGCGAGCGCTGGTGCGTGGCGCTCGTGAGTCGTCGCGACGCGCGTATCTTCCGCGGCTCTCCCGACGGGCTGCGTGAGATCGAGCAGATCCATGACACCGTGTTCGGCCAGCACGACCGCGGCGGGCTCTCCCAGGCGCGCTTCGCGCGCGGGATCGAGAAGGAGAAGGACGACCACCTGAAGCACACGGGCGAGGCGCTGCTGCGCCACTTCAAGATCCGGCCCTTCCAGCGCCTGCTTCTCGGCGGGCCGAATGAGGTGGTGAAGGACTTCGAGGGCAAGCTGCACGGCTACCTCAGGGACCGCGTCGTCGGCGGGCGCATCGGCGTCGACGTCGACGCCGCCACTCCGGAGACGGTGCTGGAGGCGGCGCGGCCGGTCTTCGAGGAGATCGAGCGCGAGCACGAGGCGCGGCTGCTCGATCGGGTCGGTGAGCGCGGCGTGACCGGCATCGACGCGGTCCTTGGGGCGCTCAACGAGCGCCGCGTGGAGGTGCTCATGCTCGACGAGCAGTTCTCGGGGGTCGCCGGGGCGCAGTGCGTGGTCTGCGGGCTGCTCGCCACGGAGGGCGAGACCTGCCCCGCGGACGGAGCCGAGATGATCCAGCTCGAGGACCTGACCGACGCCGCGATCGAGCTGGCGGTCCAGCAGTCCGCCGAGGTGGTCGCGGTGCGCCACCAGCGCGACACGCTCGACGACTTCGGCGGCGCGGCCGCGCTGCTGCGCTTCTGAGGTTCGGCGGGGGAGCGGCGCCTGCTGCACGTTGCCGAGGGACCGCCACCGTGTCGACTTGCTGTCGCCACGCGACACTAAGTCGCCCCGGTGGAGCCTACGTTGCCGGTCGTCGACACGCCACGAGGTTCGGCGGGGGCCACACCGGGAATGCGAAGATTTCGACACTCGACGCAGGAGGGATGATCGGGATGTTCAAGCTGCTGATCGGGGCCGCGCTTGGGTTCGCGGCCGGTGCCTGGTTCATGGAATCGCAGGACGGGGCGCAGAAGCTCGCGCTCGCCAAGGAGAAGGCCGCCGGAATTGCGGGCAAGGGCAATCAGGCCCCCGAGGGCGGGTCCTATGCGTCGGCAACCGCCGGCGAGCCGATCGTCGAGTCGGATCCGACGAGCGCGCCCGGCCCGGAGACGTTCAGCCGGACCTGACGGAGAGCGGTTAGGCGGTTTCGAGCAGCGGGCGGTCGAGGCGGTCGGCCGCCTGCCGCAGTGCATCGCGTAGGGCGAGCTGCGACTCGAGCGGCAGTTCTGCGATCTCATCGGGGGGCGACGACATCCGCTCGACCACCTCCGCGCGCACGCGCTGGCCCTCTGCGGTCAAGCGGATGATCTTGACGCGCCGGTCCGTCTCGGAGCTGCGCCGCTCGATGAGGCCGCGCGCCTCGAGCCTGTCGACGATGCCGGTGACGTTCGACGGGTCGCAGAAGAGCTGCTGTGCAAGCGCGCGCATCGGTGTCTCGACGCCCGGCTCGAGCATGCGCAGCGAGTGCAGCTGCACGGGCGAGAAGTCGAGCTCCCGGGCCATCTCGATCATGCGCGGCTTGTTCGCCTGCATGATGCGCCACAGGAGCGCCCAGGCCTCCTCTGCGGGGGTCTGCTCCGCCATGAGTGGCGCGATCATAGTTGATGCCATCGATAATTGACAACCTCAACTATTGTCGCTAGCTTCCGGCGGATGAGCGAAGGTGCGATCGAGGCTCACGGCCTCGTCAGGGAATTCAAGAAGGGCCCGCGCGCCGTCGATGGCATCGACCTGCGCGTTGAGACGGGCGAGGTGTACGGCTTTCTCGGTCCAAACGGCGCCGGCAAGTCGACGACGGTGCACATGCTGACCACGCTGCTGCCGCCCACCGCGGGCACGGCGCGCGTGGGCGGCCACGACGTCGTGGACGAGGGCTCGGCCGTGCGCGCCGCCATCGGGGCCGCGCTCCAGGAGGCGGCGCTCGATCCGTTCTTGACGGGGCGCGAGCACATGAAGCTGCAGACCGCGATGCACGGGATGACCGGTGAGGAGGCGCGCAAGCGCTCCCAGTCGCTGCTCGAGCGCGTGGGGCTCACGCAGGCCGCCGACCGGCGCGTGGGCGGCTACTCGGGCGGCATGAAGCGGCGGCTCGACCTCGCGCTCGCGCTCGTCCACCGGCCGCGCATCCTGTTCCTCGACGAGCCCACCACCGGGCTCGACGTGCAGAGCCGCAGTGCGCTCTGGGCGGAGGTGCAGCGGCTTGCCGCCGACCGCGGCGTCACGGTCTTCCTAACCACGCAGTACCTGGAGGAGGCCGACGTGCTCGCCGACCGCGTGGGCATCATCGACCAGGGGCGCATCGTGGCGGAGGGCACGCCCGAGGCGCTCAAGGCCGAGATCGGCCGGCCGAGCGTCGAGGCGATCCCGGCCGAGCCCGAGCAGCTCGAGCAAATGAAGGCGGTGCTGTCGCGCTTCGGCGAGTCGGTCGCCGGCTCGACCAAGGGCGCCTCGGTGCGGCTCGCGGGCGGCGACTCGAAGCTCGCCGACGTCGTGCGCGCGCTCGACGGCGAGCAGATCAAGATCCAGGACCTGCAGCTCCACGCTCCGACGCTCGACGACGTCTTCCTCGCCAAGACCGGTCGCTCGCTCGAGGGGGCCGCCGAGGAGGCCGAGCAGGAGGAGCAGCAAGAGGAGGCCGTCGCCGCTTGAGCCACGGCGTGTTCCTCAGGCAGGTGGGCGCGCTCGCGCGGCGCTCGGTGGTGCGGACGCTGCGCCAGCCCGCCATGGTCGTCCCGTCCATCCTCTTCCCGCTGATCCTGCTGTCGATCAACTCGAGCGGGCTCGAGTCGGCGACGATGCTGCCCGGCTTCCCGACCGACTCCTACCTGCAGTTCGCGCTCGCGATCACCTTCGTGCAGGGCGCGCTCTTCTCCGCGATGAGCGCGGGCACGAACGTGGCGACCGACATCGAGAACGGGTTCATGAACCGGCTCGCGCTCACGCCGCTGCGGCGCGTCGCGCTGATGCTCGGCCAGCTCGCCGGCATCGTCGCGCTCGGCTCGATCCAGGCCCTCACCTTCCTGATCGTGGGACTCGTCTTCGGTGCGGGCATCGCTGCCGGCCTCGCCGGCGCGGTCGTGATCGTCGCGTTCTCGCTGCTGCTATCGCTCGGCTTTGGCTGCATCGGCGCGTTCGTCGCACTGCGCGCCGGCAACGGGGAGGCGGTCCAGGGCATCTTCCCGCTCTTCTTCGCGGCCCTCTTCCTGTCCTCGATGGCGCTGCCGCGCAATTTGATCGAGCAGGACTGGTTCCGCACGGTTGCGGACTGGAACCCCGTCTCCTACATGCTCGAGTGCATTCGCTCGCTGATGATCGACGGCTGGGACGGCGAGGCGCTCGCCCTCGGCTTCGCGTGCGCAGGCGGCGTCGCGCTGGTCGCGCTGGTCGCGGCGGCCTCGGCGCTGCGGACGAGGATGGTGAGGACGTGAGCCGCGGCAGCTTCTGGACGGTCGCGCGCGCCGTCGGCTGGCGCAGCGCCCACAACTTCTTCAGGAACCCGGCCATCATCATCCCGGCGCTGCTGTTCCCGATGTTCTTCTTCACGGCCTTCGCGGGCGGCCTCTCGCGCGTCGACTCCGTGCCCGGCTTCGACTACGACGGCGGCTACACGACCTTCGTCTACGGCTTCGTGCTGCTGCAGGCGTCGGCGTTCGGCGGCGTGTTCACCGGTTTCGCCATCGCCCGCGACTTCGAGTCGGGCTTTTCGCGCCGGCTGATGCTGGCCGCCTCGAACCGCGGCGGGATCATCGGCGGCTACTGGATCGCGGCGCTGGCGCGGGCGGTGTTCACCGTCACCGTCGTGACCGTGGTCGCCCTGCTGACCGGGCTCGAGATCAGCGGCAGCCCGATCGACATCGTCGGCCTCTACACGCTCGCCCTGCTCCTGAACGCGGCGGCGATGCTGTTCGGGACGGGCGTCGCGATGCGCATGCGCACGATGCAGGCCGGGCCGCTGATCCAGCTGCCCGTGTTCCTGATCATCTTCCTCGCGCCGGTCTGGGTGCCCTATGACCTGCTGACCGGCTGGGTATCGGCGGCCGCCTCCGTCAACCCGGTCACGCTCGTGATCGAGTCGATTCGCGGGCTGCTCACCGGGCATCCCACCGAGGTGCTGCCGGCGTTCCTCGTCGCGGGGCTGCTCGTGGGGCTGACGGTGCTCTGGTCGCGCGGCGGGCTGCACAGCGCCGAGCGAGTTGCCTGACGCAACGCTCGCGGATACGCTGCCCGCCATGACCGAAACGGTGCACGAGGTTGTGGAGGGCGAGGGCTACGCGCTCGCCAACGTGGACGCGCTCGCCGAGGGCCCCGGCTTCCGCAAGGTGCGCCGCGCGCTAGGTGTGACGGCCTTCGGCGTCAACGCGATCGAGCTGCCGGCGGGCTACGAGACCGGGCGCCACTACCACGAGGAGCAGGAGGAGCTCTACTTCGTGTACCGCGGCCGGATCGAGATCACGCTCGGCGACGACGACGTCTACGAGCTCGGTCCCGGCGGTCTCGCGCGTGTCGACGCCGCGACGATCCGCAAGATCAAGGCGCTCGGCGACGAGCCCGCCGTCTACCTGGTCGCGGGCGGCAAGGACGGCTATGTCGGCCGTGACGGCAAGCTGCCCGAGGGCGAGACGAGCCGCTTCGGCGCATCGACCTGATTCGGCTCGGCCTGATCGCGTTTCTGGGCGTCGTCTGCGCGGCGGCCTTGAGCGGCGCCGAGGCGCGCCCGCTGCCCGGCGCCTCGAACTGCCCCGTCTTCCCGAGGGACAGCCACTGGAACCTGCGCGTCGATCGCCTGCCGGCGCACCCGAACTCGGACGCGATCGTGGGCTCGATAGGGCTGGACGAGCACATGCACGCCGACTTCGGCTCCGGGCTCTGGGAGGGCGGCCCGATCGGGATCCCGTTCACGACCGTGGGCCGCGGCCAGGCCAGGGTGCCGGTGGACTTCGAGTACGCCTCCGAGTCCGACGGGCGCCGCTACCCGCTGCCGCGGCGTACGCCGATCGAGGGCGGCCAGGACGCCGACGGCGACCGCCACGTGGTCGTCGTCGACCGCTCGCGCTGCCGGCTCTACGAGCTGTTCGCCGCCTATCCGCAGAATGGAGGCGCGCGCTGGAGCGCCGGCTCGGGCGCGATCTGGAACCTGCGCTCGAACCGCATGCGGCCGCGCGGCTGGACCTCGGCCGACGCCGCGGGGCTGCCGATCCTGCCGGGGCTCGCGCGCTACGACGAGGTGCGCCGCGGACGGATCGACCACGCGCTGCGCTTCACGGCATCGCGCACGCGGCGCGCATTCGTCTACCCGGCCCGCCACTTCGCCTCCGAGCTCACCGACCCGAACCTGCCTGCGATGGGCCAGCGCCTGCGGCTGCGGCGCGGGTTCGACATCTCCGGCTTCCCGCGCCAGTCACGGATCGTGCTGCGGGCGCTCAAGCGCTACGGGATGATCCTGGCGGACAACGGCTCGTCCTGGTACGTCAGCGGTGCGCCGAATCCCGGCTGGGACAACGACGACCTGCACTCGCTCCACCGCGTCCCGGGCAGCGCCTTCGAGGTGGTCGACACGAGTCGTTTGCCGCGCCCCTAGCCGGGTAGCCCGGACGGATGTGGGGACTCACCGTTGCCGGCGCCGGCTTTGCGCTTGCCCTGGTGGTCATGTCGGTCGCCTTCATCGGCGGCGCCGTCATCGTCGCCGTTCCGCTGGCGATCGTGATCGTGATCGTCGCCGCGCTGCTCGACTTCAAGCGCCGGCGCAACCAGGGTGAGGGCATGCATCGCTTTCGCGAGCGTGCGGAGTCGGACAAGATCGACTTCAGCGCGCGCGATCGCCAGACGCTCAGCTGATCCCGCCATGCGGCCGGTCCGTATCGGCTGCTCGGGATGGAACTACGACGACTGGCGCGGGCGTCTCTACCCGGAGGGGCTCGGAAAGCCGCGCTGGCTCGAGCGCTACGCCGAGGTCTTCGACACGGTCGAGGTCAACTCGACCTTCTACCGGCTCGCCTCACGCAACGCGGTGGCCCGCTGGGTGGACCAGACGCCGCCCGAGTTCGTCTTCGCCGCCAAGGCGAGCCGCTACCTGACCCACGTCCGTCGCCTGCGCGACGTCGGACAGGGGATCGAGCGCTACTACGAGCGCATCCAGCCGCTGGTCGAGTCCGGCAAGCTCGGGCCGGTCGTGTGGCAGCTGCCGGCGAACTTCCGGCGCGACGACGACGCGCTCGGGCAGTTGCTCGAGATCCTGCCGGAGGGGCGGCACTGCTTCGAGTTCCGGCATGAGAGCTGGTTCAAGCCGTCCGTGTACGAGCTGCTCGGCTCAGCCGGCGCGGCGCTCGTGATCGGCGATCATCCGAAGTGGCCCTTCCAGGCTCGCGAGCTGACCACGGACTGGACGCTCGTGCGACTCCACCACGGCCGGCGCGGCCGGCGCGGCAACTACTCGGAGACCGAGCTGGACGAATGGGCCCGGCGGCTTGCACAGTGGCGCCGCCGGGCCGAGGTATTCGTCTACTTCAACAACGACTGGGAGGGGTTCGCCATATCCAACGCCCTCTCCCTCAAGCGGCGGCTGCGGCCGTCTCGAGGCGGGTGAGCGCGCGGCGCAGCAACCGCGAGACGTGCATCTGCGAGTAGCCGATCCGATCGCCGATCTCCCGCTGCGTCATGTCGTTCATGAAGCGCAGCTGCAGGACCTGTCGCTCCACCTCCGGCAGCGCCGACCAGGTGCTCGCGATCGCCTGGCGTTCCTCGACCAGCTCGAAGGCGCCGTCGACGCCGCCGAGCAGGTCGATGAGCGACGCGGACTCCTCGTCGTCGCGCGCTGCGGGCGCGTCGAGCGAAGTGGCCTCGTAGCTCGCCGCGGCCTCCTGAGCTTCCAGGACGTCCTCCACGCTGCAACCGAGGCCCTCAGCCACTTCGCGGACCTTCGGCGAGCGGCCGAGCCTCTTCGACAGCGCCTCGGTCTCGCGGCTGACCGCGAGCGTGCGCTCCTGAAGGTCGCGCGGCACGTGCAGGGACCAGCCCTTGTCGCGGAAGTGGCGCTTCAGCTCGCCGAGGATGGTCGGCGCCGCGTAGCTCGTGAACTTCGTGCCCCGGCCGGGCTCGAAGCGGTCGATCGCCTTGATCAGGCCGAGGCACGCGACCTGAAGGAGGTCGTCGAACGGCTCGTCCGTGTACGAGTAGCGCAACGCGAGGTCGCGGGCGAGCGGCAGAAAGCGCTCGACCAGCTCCTCCCTCGCAGCGATGTCGCCACTCTCGTGGTAGCGCAGCAGAAGCTGGCGTTCGGTCTCCTGCTCCTGGGCGCGGTCGCACGGTCGGCGACGTGGTCGGATGGGCGTGCGCCTCGCCGGCGCGAGTGCGATTGCGGTCATGCTTGGAACCTCCGTCTTGATTGACGTGAGGTCCGCAACGCACCCGCACTTCACACGTTCGCGCGTCGTCCCCCTCTGACCCTGGTCCTGCGAGGTCCCCCCACGTCCCTCGCCTGACCTGTGAAGGGAGTTTCCCCTCGTAGAAAGCGAGCTAAACCCCATTTGGGGTGTGTCTCGCTACCCCTCCGTGCCGGTCGAATGATGCGGCGCGCCCACGGGCTTCGACTCCGGCGAGCCGCGCTGGCGCAGGTAAACGGCGAGGATCGCCATCGAGCCCACCGCGAGGAACTCCGACTGCCAGTTCTGCAGCGTCTTCTCCCAGAAGTCGCCGCGCGTGAGGTAGTCCGCCCACGACACCGGGAGCTCCTGATGGTCGAGCCGCTCGGCGTTGTACTCGCTGACGCCGGTGATGGATTGGGCCAGCCAGCTGCCGAGCCAGATCGTGCCCATCACGATCAGGAGCGAGTTCTCGTAGAGCCTTAAACGCCACCCGCGCGCCCGCGCCCAGAGCGGCGATGCGTCGTGCGCGTGCTCGCCGACGAGCTGCTGTTCGTCCGACTCGCGGCCGGCCTTGTGCGGCTCCTTGGACTCCGGGGAGCCGCGCTGGATGAGCCAGACCGTAAGGATGATGAAGAGCGTGAACTGCAGGTACTCGGACTGCCAGTTCTCGAGCACGGCGGTGGCGAACTCGGACGAGACGACGTAGCGGCCGAGCGAGACCTCCGCGTCACCGTGGCGGACCTGGTCCTCGTTGAAGTCGGCGTGACCCGCGATCGCCTGGAACACGAGCGCGAGAGCGAACAGCACGAGGAAGACGAGCGACAGGCTGTTGTGCCGGAGGAAGCTGCGCATCGTCAGGCGTGCAGCAGCCCGACCAGTATCGACAGGACGAGTCCGGCGAAGATGATCGTCAGGTAGAGGATGAACATCGCTCGCACGTCAGCCTCCGAGCTCGCAGTCGTAGGGCTCGTCCGGGGCGCTCGGCACGCAGCCGGCGGCCGTGACCTTCCAGCCCTGAGGCCCGTCGCCGAGGAAGGCGGCGCCCGCGCCCGGGAGATCGGCGTAGCCGGAGTCCACGTAGACCTCGGCTCCGAGGGCACGTGCCCCGGCGGGCAGGTCGAGCTCGAGGACCGCCTCGGGACAGGGGAGCTCCTCCTCTCGCGCGAGCGTCTCGGCCGCGTCGCTGCTCAGCTCGGCGCACGCCGCGGAACCGTCACGTGCCGCGAGGGCGGCATGGAAGCTGTCCGAGACCGCCATCAGATCCGCCTCTCTGTCAGCGGTACCGCAGCCGGCCGCAAGCACGCACGCGGCGACGGCGACACATGTGGACCGGGCGAGAGCGCCCACGCCCGCCTCTTGCCCGTCCGGGTGCCTTCGCGAAACCGCCGCCCCGCGGTGTACAACCCGTCGCATGATCACCGGGGTCGACTTCGTCTGTGTGCCGAGTGCCGACTTCGCGGCGGCGCTCGAGTTCTACGGCGAGGTGCTCGGCCTCGAGCGCTCGGCGCTCTGGCAGCGCGGGGACGAGCCCCCGGCCGGCGCCGAGTTCGAGACCGGCAACATGACGATCGCGGTGATCGGCACGCAGGCGCTCGGGATCGAGTTCAGCCCGAACAGCGTGCCCGTCGCGCTGCAGGTCGAGGACGTCGACGCGGCGCGCGCGGAGCTCGAATCGCGCGGGGTGTCGTTCTCCGGCGATACGGTCGACAGCGGTGTCTGCCACATCGCGAACTTCCGCGACCCCGAGGGCAACGCGCTCATGCTGCACCACCGCTACGCGCCGTTCACGCGCCCGGCGCCGCGTCGCGCGTAGGGGGACAGGTTATGGCTTCCGCATCACCCATACGTTGACGCGGCATGCCCGTGCGGGTACCCTCCATCGCGCCCGAAAGGCGCGGGACGATCGCCCGCCAGGACACTGGTGAGAGGACGGACCTCGCGGGCAGTACGAACTGCGAGGAGGAGAGGGATCGTGTACCTGAACTGCCCGAGCTGCCGGCTGACCGTCTACAGCCCCGGGCGCGGGCTCACCAGCGAGGAGTGCCCGCGTTGCCGCGCCAAGCTCGGCAAGGTGAGCAGGCTGTTCCGTTCCGCCCTGCCACCGCGGCTGCTCGACAGGAAGCCGGATCGCGCGCCGGGCCCGCAGGTGGAAAAATAGGCAGCGTGGAGAACATCGGGGAGCCCGCGGTCGGGCCGCGCGCCGGCGAGGATCTGGCGGCCGTCACTACCGGCATCGTCGGACTGTTTAGCGAGTACTACGGACGCGGCCCCACGCGCGCCAAGTCCTACATGCTCGACGACCGCTATGTGGTCTGCGTGCTGCGCGACACGATGACGACGGTTGAGCAGACGCTCGCGCCGACCAATCCAGAGCTCGTGCGCCAGGTCCGGCTCACCTTTCAGGAGGCGATGGCGGATTCGTTCATCGGCGTCGTCGAGGAGGCCGTCGGGCGGCGCGTCCTCACCTACCACAGTCAGCTGACGCTCGACCCTGACATGGGCTTCGAGTTCTTCCTGCTCGACGAGCGCTAGCTCCGGCTCTTCTCCTTGGGGGCGTCGCGCGGCTCGACGAACGGCTCCTTGTCCTCCGGCCGCATGCCGCCCTCGATCGCGCGCCCGCGCTCGAGCTCGGCGTTGAACTCGGCGCCGAGCAGGATGCAGATGTTGGAGATCCAGAGCCAGAGCAGGAACACGATCGGGCCTGCCAGTGCGCCGTAGGTCTTGTTGTACGAGGCGAAGCTCGAGACGTAGAACGCGAACGCAACCGAGGCGATGATCCAGCCGATCACGGCCAGCACTCCGCCGGGGCTGAGCCAGCGAAAGCCCGCTTGCTTGACGTTCGGCGCCGCCCAGTACAGGAGGGCGAACATGAAGCTGACGATGAGGAGCAGCACCGGCCACTTCGCGATGTTCCAGACCGTGACCGCCGTGTCGCCGACGCCGACCACGTCGCCGAGCTCGCGTGCGATGCCTCCGGTGATCACCACGCCCGCAGCCGAGATCGCGACGAGCACCAGCAGCGCCACCGTCAGCACGACCCGCAGCGGCAGGGTCTTCCATATGGGCCGGCCCTCCTCGATGTCGTAGATCGAGTTGGAGGCGCGCATGAACGCGGCGACGTAGCCGGATGCCGACCAGATGGCGAGGACGAGGCCGAGGATGAACGCGAAGCCGGCCGCGCCCTGGCTGCCCTGCAGGTTCTCCAGCGCATTCGTGAGGATCTCCTGCGCCGGACCGGGCGCGACCTCGCCGAGGTTGTCGATCAGCGGCTGCGTCGCCGACTCGCCGATCAGCCCCAGCACCGAGACGAGCACGAGCAGGGCGGGGAAGATCGCCAGGACTCCGTAGTAGGTGAGGGCGGCCGCCCAGTCCGTCAGGTTGTCGTCCTGGAACTCGCGGGCGGAACGCTTGAGGACACCCCACCAGGAGCGCTTGCTCAGGTCGGTGGGAGAGTCCGGAGTGTCCGCATCGCGGGCGAAGCGCTCAGTCATGGCTGGCGACTACCCGACGCCGGCAGCGGTATGCAGTTGGCGCTACGCCGCCTCGGCGAGCCCGGCCACCTCGCGCGTGCTCGCCAGCCGTTCGAGTGCCTTGTGCTCGATACGCCGCACACGCTCGGGGGAGAGCCCGAGCCGGCGGCCGGCCTCGCGCAGGGGCGTGGGGTCGTCGCCGCCGACGCCGAAGCGCAGCTTGATCACCTCGCGCTCCTGCTCGGGCAGGCGTGCGAGCGCCGCGTGCACCGCCTCTTGGCGCAGGCCGATCTCGACCTCCTCGACCGGCCCCTGGTCCTGGCTCGGGAGCAGATCGCCGAGGCCGGTGTTGCCCTCGGGACCGATTGGGCGGTCGAGGCTCGTGACGGTCCGGGTTACCTCACGCGTCTCCTCGACCTCGTCCACGGTCAGGCCGGAGGCGGCGGCGATCTCCGCGTCCGTGGGGGTGCGACCGAACTGCAGCGCCAGCTCGCGCTCTGCGCGGCTGATCTTGCGTTCGCGCTGACCGATGTGGACCGGGATGCGGATCGTGCGGCCCTGGTTTGCGAGCCCGCGCTGGATCGCCTGGCGGATCCAGAAGGTCGCATAGGTCGAGAACTTGTACCCGCGCCTCCAATCGAACTTCTCCGAAGCGCGGATCAGCCCGAGAATGCCCTCCTGGATCAGGTCGAGCAGCGACAGCTCCTGGCCCTGGTAGCGCTTGGCGAGCGACACCACGAGGCGCAGGTTCGAGTTGATCATGCGCTCCTTGGCGCGGAGGTCGCCCTGCTCGATCCGCTTGGCCAGCTCGACCTCCTCGGCGGCCGTGAGCAGCGGGTGGCGACGGACGTCGCGCAGGAACAGCTGCAGCGTGTCGCCCGTGATCGTCGCGAGCTCGGCATTGTCGTAGCGGACCGGCTCGGGCAGTTCGCGCCCGCAGTCGTCGGACAGCTCGATGCCGCGTGCCTCCAGCCGGTCGGCGAGCGCCTGCGCGTCGTCGTCCGAGAGCTCGAGCTCCTGGACGAGCTCGGCGAGCTCGGAGAGGTTGACGCACCCCTGCTCCTCGGCGCGCTCGAAAAGCGCGTCGATCGTCGACGTCGTCATGAGTAGGTGGTACCCGTCGAGCGGAACCGAAAACGGGACAACGGTGCTACGGGAGCAGCTTCGCCAGCCGCTTGCGCGCCGCCGAGAGGCCGCGGGCATGGGCCTGGATGTCGGCCCAGGGGTCACCCTTGCTCTCGAGGCGGCGCAGAACGTTGCCGATAGTCCAGCGATCGGGGCGCAGGCGCGAGTCGCCCAGCTCGGCGAGTGCGATCGGGGTGGCGACCGGGGCCCCCGCCCGGGGTCGCACAGCGTACGGCGGAACGGCGGTCTGCGCGTACCCGTTTCGGGCGACATCGACGAGGATGCGGCCGCCGCGCTTCGCCTTGCGAAACTCGGTCGTGAGCTCGTCGGGGTGGCGCTCCGCGAGCACCTGGGCCGCATCGCGCGCGACCTCCCTGACGCCCTCCGTGTCGGCGCGCCGGCGCAGCGGCGTCCACACGTGAATTCCCTTGGAGCCGGTGACCTGGGCGAACGGCACGAGCTCCAGCTCCTCGAGCAGCGCGGCGGTCCAGCGGGCGGCGCGCCGCACCGTCGCGAAGTCACTGCCCTCTTCCGGATCGAGGTCGAAGACGAGCCGGTCGGGCTGGTTGGGCTTGTCGGCGCGCGACAGCCAGACGTGCGGCGTGATCGTGTTCTGGTTCGCGAGGTAGAGGAGCGTGTCGGCGTTCTGGATCAGCACGTGCGTGACGGTGCCGCCCGACTTCGGCAGTTCCGCGCGCGCGATCCAGTCCGGGAAGTAGTCGGGCGCGTCCTTGTGGAAGAAGCCCTTGCGGGCAATGCCGTCGGGGAAGCGCTGCATGCTGATCGGGCGGTCACGGAGGTGGGGCAGCATCCACTCGGCGATGCGCTCGTAGTAGCCGGCGAGGTCGCCCTTGGTGATCCCGTCGTCGGGGAAGAGCAGCTTGTCCGGGTGGCTGATCTCGACCTTCACGATTCGACCTCGTCGATGCGCCTGCCGCTCACCACGGACTCGGGCTGCGTCGAGACCGGGTTGCGGCGGGCGTCGGCCTCGTCGTCGCGGCGCTTGACGAGCAGCCAGCGGCGACCCTCGACGCGCTGCAGCGTCCAGCCGCCTCGCAGCTTCTCGCCCTCCAGCCAGAAGGACAGGTGGCCGCCCTCCAGCGCCTGCTCGACGGGCTCGTCGCCGAGCGGCCGGTAGCTGCCGCGGTCCCAGACGATCACGGCGCCGGCTCCGTACTGAGCGTCCGGGATCACCCCCTCGAAGTCCCCCCAGTCGATTCGGTGGTCCTCGACCTCCATCGCCAGGCGCTTTTCGCGCGGGTCCGTCGAGGGGCCGCGCGGAACGGCCCACGACTTGAGGACACCGCCGGCCTCGAGCCGGAAGTCCCAGTGCATGGTGCGGGCGTCGTGTTGCTGGATCACGAAGCGCGGCATATCAGCTTCCTCCGCGCTGCAGCGGCGCGATCTTCAGCGGACCCTCGTGGCGGGTCTCGACCTGCAGCGTCGAGTGCGTGATGCCGAAGCGCTCGCGCAGCAGCTCGGCGAGCTGGCGGCGGTGCGCCTGCGTGTCGCAGCCCGAGCGCACGGTCACGTGAGCCGACAGCGCCGGGAAGCCCGAGGTGACCTCCCAGACGTGCAGGTCGTGCACCTCGACCACGTGGTGCTCGGCGGCGAGCGCGTTCCCGATCTCCTCCGGGTCGAGGTCGCGCGGCGCCGCCTCGAGCAGCACGCGCCCGGACTCGCGCAGCAGGCCGACCCCCGAGTAGAGCATCAGCCCGGCCACGAGCAGCGCGGCGATGCCATCCGCGCGGCCGAAGCCGGTCAGCAGGATGAGCGCGCCCGCGATGGCGGTGGCGATGAACGCGAACAGGTCGTTCAGGACGTGCTGGAAAGCGCCCTCGACGTTGAGGCTGCGGCGATTGGCGCCGGACAGAACGAAAGTCGCCACCAGGTTCACGGCGATGCCGACGAGGGCGACGATCAGCACGGCAGCGCCCTCGACGTCGGGCGGATCCACGACGCGGCGAATGCCCTCGACGCCGATCAGCGCCCCGAGCCCGACGAGTGTCGCGCCGTTCAGCTGCGCCGACAGGATCTCGGCGCGCCGGTAGCCGAACGTGAAGCCGCCCTCGGGCGGCCGCCGCGCGAGCCGGGCCGCGAACAACGCCAGCGCGATCGCGCCGGCGTCCGTGAGCATGTGGGCCGCGTCCGCGAGCAGGGCGAGCGAGGACGCGAGGATGCCTACGACGACCTCCGCCACCATGAAGGCGAGCAGGAGGACGAGCGCGATCGTCAGTCGCCGGGAGTCGTCCGTGTGCGCGTGGCCATGGCCGGCGTGGCTGTGCATCCACGCGCATGGTCGCAGGCGCGATCAGGCGTCGATGCGGTCGCGCGCCCCGTCGACGCCCTCCCGCTGGGCACAGTGGGCGCAGCAGTAGGTCGACCCGTTTGCCTCGATGCCGTGGCCCGCGATCTTGATGCCGCAGTGTCCACACGTCGGTGCGAGCGCGTGGATCGCGCACTCGAACGAGTCGAACACGTGCGTCTCACCCGCGCGCGTGATCTCCATCGTCTTGTCGTAATCGTTGCCACAGACCTCGCAGGTCGCCATGGCTTCCTCCGTCGGGGACGCCACGTGAGTACCCGAGAGCTGACCGCTCTATCAGGGAGCGGGCGCGGTTTCGGCCGGTGGCGCGGCCTCGGGCGCCGCCTGCGGGGCGGGCGTGGGAGCCGTTTCCGTGGTCTCGGTGGGCGTGGTCTCCGTCTCGGTCGGCTGCTCGCCCTGGGTCTGGCGCGTGGTCTCGGCCGGCTGCCGCTCGGTGGTGTCGGTCTGGCGCTCGTCGGCCGGCTGCTTCTTGTCCTCCTGCTGCTGCTGCTGCGACTTGCCGCCGCCGAAGGTCGTGCGCCTGTCGCCCTTGCCGATCGAGCCGCCGGCGAGCAGCTCTCCGGCCGTGAGCGTGACCGCCGCGATTACGAAGGCGAGCAGCCCGGTCGTGAGAATCGCGCCGATGGCGAGCTTGCGGCGGCGCGGCTGGCGCGGGGAGGGCTGGCGGTAGATGCGCACCGGCGCCTCGCCCTGGGCGGGCGGCGGACCGGTGCGCGGCTCCTGGGGCGGGGGAGCGGAGCGCGCCTCCGGAGCGTCGTCGGGCAGCGCCGGGCGCTCGGCAGTCCAGGCACGCACGATCCGCTCGGCCGGGCGGTTCAACAGCTCGCTCACGAGCGCCACCAGGACAGGGGTGACCGCCGCGGCGATCCAGGTGCCGGCGATCCATAGTTGCGAGGTGACAGCCGCCGCCGAAGCGGACGCCGCGCTTGCGATTGCGAGCGTCCGGATGTTGTGGCGGCGCTCCTCCTCGCGCTCGCTGCGCGGGGACGAAGCCATCCGTTCTCGACCCTAGCGAGCGCTCAGCAACTGCCCGGCGGGACCGACCAGGTGCGCCGGTCGTCCCCGTCCATGAACGTGACGCGGGTGTAAATCCGGTGTCCGCCGCAGGCGACCCGCCGCGACAGGCGCACGCGCACCGGGAAGCGCTCGAAGTGGCCGTTCGCGTCGCCGTGCAGCGCGATGCCGGTGCCGCGGGCGCGCGCGACGCGCCGTCCCCAGCCCTTCCACTCGAGCCCCTTTGCCCGTCCCGCGAGCGCGAGTGGGTTGTGGAGATAGGTGAAGTCGCACTTGCGCGGCTTCGCCTTCAGGGCGACGCTCGTGCCCCCGCCCTTGCTACAGGGGACGTAGGTCTTGGCCGCGGCGGGCGCGGGCGCGGCCAGCGCCAGGCCGATCGTCGCGCCCAGCGCGGCGCCCATGCTCAGAGTTCTCATCCCGGGCAGGGTGGCAGACCGCTCGGGCGAGATAGGGTGCGGCCGTGAGCGAGCCGGCCACCCACGAAGCCGACGTGGTCGTGGTCGGGGCTGGGCTCGCCGGGCTCGTCGCCGCGCGCGAGCTGACCGCCGCCGGAGCGTCGGTGGTCGTGATCGAGGCGCGCGACCGCGTCGGCGGCCGGGTCCTCAACCACGATCTCGGCGGAGGCAAGGTCGTCGAGGTGGGCGGTCAGTGGATCGGCCCCACGCAGGACCGCCTGGCCGCGCTCGCGCAGCAAGTCGGAGTCGAGACATTCCCGACGCACGTCGAGGGCGAGAACGTCATCGAGTACCGCGGACGGTTGCGGCGCTACAGGGGCGCGATTCCGCGCATAAACCCGGTCGTGCTCGTGGACGTCGAGCGAGCGCAGCGGCGCCTCAACCGCTTGGCGCGGCGCGTGCCGCTCGACGCTCCCTGGGAGGCGCCCGACGCCGAGCGCCTCGACGGGCAGACCGCGGCCTCGTGGTTGCGCCGCAACCTCGCCACGAGCGCGGGCCGCATGCTGCTCGAGCTCGGGATCGAGGCCGTCTGGGCGGCGCAGCCGGAGGACCTGTCGCTGCTGCACGTGCTCTTCTACATCCACTCGGCGGGCAGCCTCGACATGCTCTTCGAGACCGAGGGCGGGGCGCAGCAGGAGCGCTTCGTCGGGGGCTCGCAGCGGGTCGCGCTGCGGATGGCGGAGGAGCTCGGCGCGCGCGTCGTGCTGGGCGCGCCGGTGCGGCGCATCGAGCACGGCGCCGAAGGGGTGACGGTGCACGCCGACGGCGTGGTCGCGCGCGGCAAGCGGGCGCTCGTGGCGATAGCGCCGACGCTCGCCGGCCGCATCGGCTACGACCCGCCGCTGTCCGGCTACCGCGACCAGCTCACCCAGCGCATGCCGATGGGCACGGTCGTCAAGTGCATGGCGATCTACGACGAGCCGTTCTGGCGCGGCGAGGGCCTGTCGGGACAGGGCACGAGCGACACCGGCCCGGTCAAGGTCACGAGCGACAACTCGCCGCCCGACGGGTCGCCGGGAGTCCTGCTCGGCTTCCTCGAGGGCCGCCACGCGCGCGAGCTCGGGCGCGCCTCCGCCGAGCAGCGGCGCGCCGCGGTCATCGACTCGTTCACGCGCCTGTTCGGGCCGCGGGCGGCCAGGCCCGACGCCTACGTCGAGAAGCTCTGGGCGGAGGAGGAGTTCACGCGCGGCTGCTACGGCTGCCACATGCCGACGGGCGCCTGGACGAGCTACGGGCGCGCGCTGCGGCCGCCGATCGGGCCGCTGCACTGGGCGGGCGCCGAGTACGCGACGGTCTGGAACGGCTACATGGACGGGGCGGTCCGCTCCGGCGAGGCCGCCGCGCGCGAGCTCGTCGAGCGCCTCTAGGGCGCGCCGGCCCGCCGGGCCAGCTCCGCCGCCACCACCAGGTCCTCCCAGGCCATGCCCGTGCTCTTGAAGAGGCGCGGGCGCTCCCCGGGCACGTTCGCGCCGCCGGCCACGAGCTCCGCGAGCGTCGTCAGGGAATCGGGCGCGAGCGCGCCCAGCTCGATCGCCTGGATCAGCTCGCCCGCCTCGCGCAGCGCGGCGGAGCGTGCCTCGACCACCACGGTGGCGCGGGCGGCCAGCCGCTCGTCGACCTCGCGCGCCTCGGGCTCGTGTGAGCCCACCGCCACGACGGTCGTCCCCGGCGCAACCAGCTCGCCGTCGAAGAGCGGCTCGCGCGCGGTCGTGCAGCAGCAGATGAGGTCCGCCGCCGCGACGTGCTCGTCCAGCGGACCATTCGCGGCGCTCGCGTCCACGCCCGCCTCGCCGCAGGCGATCCACGAAGCGTTCGAGCCGGGCCGGGTCGCGCGCGACCACGTCCACGCGCCCGAGCGGGCGCAGCTCGCGCAGGGCCATCACGTGGCTCCACGCCTGCGGCCCGCTCCCGAACACGAGCAGCCGGCTTGCACCGGGCGGCGCCAGCGCGCGCACCGCGAGTGCTGAGACGGCCGCGGTGCGCAGCGACGTGAGCGCAATGCCGTCGATCAGCGCGGCCGGCGCCAGCGTGGCGCCGTCGAACAGCACGTAGACGCCCTGGATGCGCGGCAGGCCGCGCTCGGGATTGGCAGGCGCGACCGTGGCGAGCTTGACGCCCGTCGCGCTCGCCGAGGCAGACGGCATCAGCAGCAGCTCGCCCGTCTCCGTCGCGAGCGCCGAGCGCGGCGGGTCGGCCTCGGGGTCGAGTCCGTCGATCAGCGCCCGCTCGAGCGCGTCGGCGGCCTCCGTGAACGACATCCGCGCGACGTCGTCCGGCCCGATGAAGGGCGGTGCGCTCACCGCAGCACGAAGCCGGTGGCAAGCGGGTCACGCGGGTCGAGCGAGAAGCGGTGCTCGCCGGTCCGGAAGGCGCTCCCCTCGATCTCCGTGACGAGCGCCTCGCGGCCGTCGGCTTCGACCGTCTCGGTCACGCGGCCGAGGAACTCCGTGCCGACGATCGACTCGTGGCGCAGCACCCGCGACGCGTCGAGACGGCCCTCGGCGGCGAGCAGCGCCAGGCGCGCCGACGTGCCCGAGCCGCACGGCGAGCGGTCCACCTCGCCGTCGGCGAAGACGGTGACGTTGCGCTGGTGCGGGCCCTCGGCGCGATCGCCGAGATCCTCGAAGAGGATCGTGCCGTAGATGCCCGACAGGCGCGGGTCGGTCGGGTGCCGCGAGTGCTCGCCGCCGTCGAGCTGCCGCTTGACCTCGCGGCCGATGGCGATCAGCTCGCCGAGTGCGCCCGGCTCGACGCTCAGCCCCGCGGACCGCGCGTCGAGCGAGGCGTAGATGGCGCCCCCGTACGCGACGTCGACGGCGAGCCGGCCGCGGGACGTCTCGAGCTCGACTCCGCGGGCGAGCACGTAGGACGGGACGTTGCGGAAGGTCACCGACTCGACGCGCGCGTCGCGCAGGCGCACGCGCGCGAGCACGCGGCCCGAGGGCACGTCGATCGTCACGTCGGTCTCGCCGTCGGGGGCGGCGATCACGCGGCCGCCCTCGACCGCCCAGGTGCCGAGGGCGATCGTGCCGTGCCCGCAGGCGGTCGAGTAACCGTCCTTGTGCCAGAAGAGCACACCGAGGTCGGCGCCGTCGTCGTCCGGGGGGACGAGGAAGCAGCCGTACATGTCGGCGTGCCCGCGCGGCTCGTGGCAGAGGAGCCGGCGGACGAAGTCGACGTCCTGGTCCTTCGCAGCGCGCTCGCGGCGATCCGCCACAGTCGCGCCCGGGATCTCCGGCGCCCCCTCGACCACGATCCTGAACGGCTCGCCGGCGGTGTGGTAATCGGTCGTCGCGACCTCGATGCGCGTGCCTCGCACGCCCGGAACGCTAAGCCTCGGCGCGCAGGCGTGAGTGGCGGTAGCCGTAGGCCGCGTAGACCAGAAGGCCGATCACGAGCCAGGCGATGAAGCGCAGCCAGGTCTCGGCGGGCAGCTTCGTCATCAGGTACACGCATAGCGCGGCCCCGATCAGCGGGAATACGGGCACGAACGGGACGCGGAAGCCGCGCTCCATCTCGGGCTTCGAGCGCCGCAGCCAGATCACCGCGAGGTTCACGATCAGGAACGCGAACAGCGTGCCGATGTTGACGAGCTCGGCGATCTCGGAAAGCGGCAGGAAGGCGGCGATCAGGGCGATCGGGATCGCGAAGAGGAGCGTGAGCAGCGCCGGCGTCTTCGTGCGCTCCCAGACTCGCGCGAGCCGCTCGGGAATGAGCCCGTCGCGGCTCATCGAGAAGGCCACGCGGGTCTCCCCGAACAGCATCGTCAACACCACGCTCGAGATCGCGACGAGCGCCCCGAACGTCACGATGTCCGCGCCCCAGCCGATGCCGGCGCCCTCGGACAGCGCCACCGCAAGCGGGGCATCCTGGCCGGCGAGCTGGTCCGCCGGCAGCGCGCCGACCGCTGCGATCGCCACGAGGATGTAGATCACCGTCGCGATCACGAGCGAGCCGACGATCGCGATCGGCAGGTCACGTTTGGGCTCGCGGCACTCCTCGCTGGCGGTCGAAACCGCGTCGAAGCCGATGTACGCGAAGAAGATGAGCGCGGCCGCCGACTCGATGCCGTCGAACCCGTTTGGTGCGAAGTCGGAGAAGTGGTCGCCGTTGAACGCCGTGAGCGCGACGACGATGAAGAAGGCCAGCACGCGCCAGCTTCGTGATCACCATGACCGTGTTCGAGCGCGCCGACTGGCGGACACCGGCGATCAGCACCCCGGCGGCGCTGAGCACGAGCAGGGCGGACGGGACGTTCACGTCACCGCCCTCGCCCGGAGGCAGCGAGATCGAGTCGCTCAGGGTGATGCCGAAGAGCGAGTCGAGCAGCTCCGTCAGGTATGCGCCCCAGCCCACCGCCACGGCCGCGACGGCGACTCCGTATTCGAGCAGCAGGTCCCAGCCGATGATCCAGGCGAGCAGCTCACCCATCGTCGCGTAGGCGTAGGTGTAGGCAGACCCGGACACGGGAATCGCGGACGCCAGCTCCGCGTAGGAGAGCGCCGAGAAGACGCAGGTGACGCCCGCGATCAGGAACGAGATCACGAGCGCGGGGCCCGACTGGGCGATCGCCTCGCCGACGATCACGAAGATGCCGGTGCCGATGATCGCGCCGATTCCGAACGCGGTCAGGTCGAGCGCACCGACCGACCTGTTCAGGTTCGTCCCCTCCGCCGTTTCGCGCAGTCGCTCGAGGGGCTTCGTGGCCATAGCGGCCGGGTCTCGTGGCAGTTGCCATTAGCGGCCCCTACCCCCGTCTCACCCCGTTTAGCCGCAATCCATTCCGGTACCGGGAAGGGGACTCGATAGACTGACCAAGGAGTGACGTCATGGCCGAGAGGCTGAACGGAAAGAAAGTCGCGTTCCTCGCCACCGACGGTGTCGAGCAGGTCGAGTTGACCGAGCCGTGGAGGGCGGTCAAGGACGAGGGCGGAACGCCTGAGCTGGTCTCGCTCGAGAGCGGCGAGATCCAGGGCTTCGACCACCTCGACAAGGGCGACACTTTCAAGGTCGACAAGGCCGTGGCCGAGGCCGACGCGAGCGACTACGACGGGCTGGTGCTGCCCGGCGGCGTGGCGAACCCCGACTTCCTGCGCACGAACCAGGCGGCGGTCTGGTTCACGCGCGCCTTCTTCGAGGCGGGCAAGCCCGTGGCCGCGATCTGCCACGCGCCCTGGACGCTCGTCGAGGCCGACGTGGTCAGCGGGCGCACGCTCACGTCCTGGCCAAGCCTCAGGACCGACATCGAGAACGCAGGCGGCACGTGGGTGGACGAGGAGGTGCACGTCGATTCCGGTCTCGTCACGAGCCGGAAGCCCGACGACCTCCCGGCCTTCTGCGACAAGCTCGCCGAAGAGATCTGCGAGGGCCGACACGCCGAACAGGCCCAGCAGACCGCGGGAGCCGGCGCCCGGCAGTAGCACCGCGCCGGACCCGCACCCCCGACCCGCGTCGAGGCGCCCCCAGGGCGCCTCGACGTCGTTTGGGAAGCGCCTCCCCGGGTAGTCCCGCCGCGACTGGCAGTAGGGGAGAGGGGGAAATGGTGAAATCGATCGTTCGGGCCGCCGCGGTGTTCGCGGCGCTGGCAATTGGGCTCGCTGCCTGTGGTGGCAGCGGCGACGACGACGACGACGGCGGTGGCGGGGGACCGGTGAGCCAAGAAGGTCACGCAGGCCAAGGCGTCCGGCGACGTGACGTGGTGCATCGGCAAGGACACGAGCGGTGCGTTTGGGACGGTCGTCGACAACTTCAACAAGCAGAACCCGGACGCGAACGTGAAGCTGCTGGAGCTGCCGGAGGCGGCCGACCAGCAACGCGAGCAACAGATCCAGCGGCTGCAGGCGAAGTCCGACGAGTGCGACGTGCTCGGCATGGACGTGATCTGGACCGCCGAGTACGCGGCTCAGGGCTGGCTGCAGGACATCACCGAGGCCGTCGAGAAGCGCAAGGACGAGTTCGTCCCCTCGACCGTGGAGACCGCCCTCTACGAGGACAAGTACTGGGCCATGCCCTTCAACACAAACGCGGGCTTCCTGTATTACCGCGACGACGAGGTGTCGGAGCCACCCGCGGATTGGGAGGGCGTCTACAAGCAGGGTCAGCAGGACAACGGCGTCGTCTACCAGGGCTTTCGCTACGAGGGCCTGACCGTCAACTTCCTCGAGCTGCTCTACAGCGCGGGGGGCACCGTCGTGAACGAGGACGCGACCGAGGCCACCGCCGACTCGCAGGAGGTGCGCGACGTCCTGACGTTCATGGCGGACGGCATCAAGGACGGCGCGGCCCCGAAGGCGGTCACGACCTACAAGGAGGAGGAGTCGCGGCGCGCCTTCGAGTCCGGCAACGCGACCTTCATGCGCAACTGGCCGTACGCGTACGCGCTCGGCAAGGAGTCGAAGATCGCGGACGACTTCGCGATCACGACCTTCCCGGGGTATGGCGGCAACGAGGGCGCGGGTGTGCTGGGCGGCTACGACCTGGCGATCTCCGCCTACTCCAAGAATCCCGAGGGCGCGCTGGCGTTCATGAACTTCGCCACTTCGCCCGACCAGCAGGTGATCCAGGCGTCCGAGGCGACGCTGCCGCCGGTGCTGACGGAGGTGTACTCGGACCCGAAGGTCGAGAAGGCG
>CAWFZK010000022.1:0-58427 GCA_963820315.1 uncultured Thermoleophilaceae bacterium
CAGTGCGGTCAAGGCGCCATAACCCTCGGCGCCGGTTCACCGGGCGAGTGTCGCAATGGACGACACGCAGGCGTCTGCAGGCTGCCTATTCCGATCCCCAGTCCGGTTTCGATCCGGAAACCCCCGCGATTTCGCGGTGAACGCTGGGAAGGAGCGCCGAGCCCGATAGCTCGGAAACTGCTCTTTTCCAGGACTTTCCTGGGACGCCCGGGATCTCACGTTCTGCTTGCCATGCAGAAGGTCGTGGGTTCGAATCCCATCAGCCGCTTGAGGAAGCCCTGCAAATCGCGGGGCTTTCTTCTTTGTCGGCGATCATCCGCCCTCACCCTACGCGTCGTGGTAGTTCAGCCAGCGCCCGGTGGGCGTCTGCGGATAGCCCACCGGTGAGTCCTCCCACTCCTCTTGCCGTCCCAGCGCGGTCATGTCCAGGTAGTTCCAGGTGCTCCCCATTGCCTCGTCGCCGCGAGCGTCGATGAAGTAGGTGCGGAAGATCCGGTCGCCCTCCCGGATGAACGCGTTGTGCCCGTGCCACTGGTCGACTCCGAAGTCGGCGTCAAAGTCATCGGTGATCGTGTACCAGGGGATCAGCTCCCATCCGTGGCGCTCCTTGAGGCCCTGGATCTCGGCCTGGGGGGCGCGCGAGGCGAACGCGAGTGTCGTGTCCCTTGCGTTCAGGTGGGCCGGGTGCGAGACCTGGTCAGCGACCATGGAGCAGCCGAGGCAGGCGCGCTCCGGGTACGAGGTGCCCGGCGCACAGGTGGTTATGTCCGGCCCGTAGAACGCGCGGTAGATGACCAGTTGGCGGCGGCCCTCGAACAGGTCGTGCAGGCTCGCGGCGCCGTTCGGCCCCTCGAAGCGGTAGTCCTTCTCGACCGCCATCCACGGCATCCGGCGGCGTGCGGCCGCCATGGCGTCGCGCGCTCGCGTGAGCTCCTTCTCTTTCACGAGCAGCTCCTCGCGCGCAGCGATCCACTCCTCCGGCGAGACGATCGTGGGGGTGTTCATTTCGATCTCCTTCATGGATCAATCGGTCGCAGCATGGCGGGCGGCGACTTGGATGGCCGCCCCGCGAGCATAGGCGGGGCGACCTCGCATCCATGCGGAATCGAAACGTGAGCTTGGTCAGTCCGTTATGTCGGCTCGGCTGGTTGTGAAGGTGGCCACGGGCTGGCCGTCCTCGTCCTGCCGCCAGGCGGCGGGCCGCGCGAGCTGGGCCTTGAGCGAAAGGCTGTCGGCACCTGCGACCGCGGTCGTTGCCGCGTCGCCGGTCAGCTGCTGGCCTGTGGCGTCGAACACCTTTGTCGCCGGGCTGATCAGCGCGACTGCGTCGCCGCCGATGAGCTGGGCGGCCTCGCTCGCCAGCCCCTGGGGGACGTCGCAGACCTCCTCGATCGAGATCGGCAGCTCGTCGCCGGTCAACCCATCCGCCGAAGCGTTGATGGAGATCGTGAGCGCGTAGAACGGATCGCTGAAGCTCGGCGGCTGTTCCTCCTGGGCAGCCCGCGCCCGGCCGCCGGCCGCAAGCCTGGCGTCCTCCGGCGGGGCGGCACAGACCAGCGGGCCGCCGGGACCACCGGGCCCGCCGCCGCCCTTCCCGCCCTTCCCTGCCCTCCCGATCTTCACGGTCTCGCAGCCCTTCATCCTGGCCCGATCGACCGCGTCGACCCTGCAGACGTCCTTGCCCGGTCCGCCCCTGACGAGACGGTCCCGCCGGCCATCGACGGCATTCAGGCGATCGGCGCCGCGCCCTCCCAGGAGTCGATCCCTCCCACCGCGGCCCCTGACTCGGTCATCGCCGCCGCGAGCTTTGATCACGTCGGCCTTGGCGGTGCCCACGATCTTGTCGGGCCCCTTGGTGCCGAGCATCCGCTTCGCCTGCGCGGGCCCCGCCCACGCCAGCGTCAGCGACGCACAGACGGCGACCACCATGAACGCCATGGGGCGCTTCCCCGGCCGTGGAAACTGCCGCTTCTGGAAGTCCATGATCTCCCTCCGTCCTCGGGGTGGGCTTTGAACGTGCTGACGGCACCATCCCTCCCCAACCGCGCGCTCGCGCCCGGTGACTCCCGGGTCAAGTCCCTGGTCCTGGGACCGGATAGCGTGATACGCCGTGGTCACGCCCGAGGAAATAGCCGCTGTCGTGCTCTTCTCCGAGCTCGATCAGAGCCAGCGCGAGCGGCTCTCGCGGGCCTCGGCGGACGTGACCCTCGCGGCCGGTGAGTTCGCCGCGAATGAGGGCGACGAGCGCGCGCTGTTCGCGGTGCTCGCGGGACGCATCGAGCCCACCCGCCTGGTGGACGGGATCGAGCGCGTCCTCGGCGAGCGGCTGCCGGGCGACGTCTTCGGCGAGGTCCCCATCGTGCTCGGCACCGTCTTCCCGGTGGGCTTCCGCGCAGCCGAGCCGTCACGGGTGTTGCGGATCGGGCCGCGCGACTACCACGCGCTCGCCGCCGTCGAGCCGGAGATCGCGAGTCAGGTCGGCAAGCTCGCGGCGCATCGGATGGCAGGGGCGGCCGGTTTGCAGGGGATCGCGGCCGACCCACCGGCTCCGCGCGCAATCGTGGTCGGCCATCGCTTCGAACCCTGGGGTGCCGGCCTGCGCCGCTTCCTCGAGCGCAACCAGGTCAGCTTCGAATGGCTCGTGCCGGATGCGGAGGACGCGGACGGGCGCTGGGGCGGCCCCCTGCCGGCGGACGCGGACCTGCCCGCCATCCGGATCATCGACGGCAAGACCGTGGTCCGCCCGCAGCTCCGGCGCGTGGCGGAGCTCCTCGGCCTCGGTACCGAGCCGAGCGCCGCGAACTACGACACGGTGATCGTCGGGGCGGGCCCGGGGGGCCTCGCCGCCGCGGTGTACGGGGCCTCGGAGGGCCTGAGCACGCTCGTGATCGAGCGCGAGGCGCCCGGAGGCCAGGCGGGGACCTCCTCGCGGATCGAGAACTACCTCGGCTTCCCGTCCGGCGTCTCGGGCGACGAGCTTGCGAGCCGGGCGCTCCGGCAGGCGCGCCGGCTCGGCGCCGAGATCCTCGTCACCCGGTCGATCTCACGAATCGACCCGGCGGCTCGGCAGGTGCACCTGGACGGTGGCGACGTGATCGGCGCGAGCACCATCATCGTGGCCTGCGGGGTGTCGTGGAGGCGGCTCACGATCGACGGCTTCGACCGCCTTGCCGGGAAGGGCATCTCCTATGGCGCGGCGCGCAGCGAGGCTCCCCAGACCCACGGCCTCGACGTCCAGATCGTAGGTGCGGGCAACTCCGCCGGCCAGGCTGCGCTGAACTTCTCGACCCACGCGCGGAGCGTGACGATCCTGTGCCGGAGCGACCGGCTCGACAAGAGCATGTCGCGCTACCTGATCGACCAGCTGGCCACGCGGCCGAACATCCACATGCTCGCGACAGAGGTGGCCGCGGTGCACGGCGACCAGTCGCTCGAGGCGATCGACGTTCGCGACCTCGCAAGCGGGACCACCGCTCGGCTCGAGTCGGGGGGGCTGTTCATCTTCATCGGGGCCGATGCCGAGACCGGCTGGCTGCCGCCCGAGATCGCCGTGGACAGCCGCGGCTACGTCCTCACCGGCACCGACATGCGCGCGACCGGGAGCTGGACGCTCGAGCGCGACCCGTACCTGTTGGAGACGAGCGTGCCCGGCATCTTCGCCTGCGGCGATGTGCGCCAGGGCCCGGTGAAGCGAGTGGCCGCCGCCGTCGGCGAGGGCAGCATGGCGATCGCCTTCGTCCACCAGTACCTCAGGGAGGCGGCGCGCCCGACGGCTACTCGACCTTGACCTTCATTCGCATCCCGGGCGCGTGGATGGTGCAGACGATCCTGTACGTGCCCCGCCGGGTCAGCTTCTTCGAGTAGCTCCCCGACGTCTTCGTCTTCGAGTGGAACTTGGCCGGTCCGCGGGTGGCCGTCACGTTGTGCGGGTTCCGCCCCTCCCACTCCCAGACGACCGTGTCGTCCTTCTTCACGGTGACGGTCCGAGGGGAGCCCTCCTGAACGAAGTAGTTGTCGTCCACCTCCACGCTCTTGCGCTTGGACAACGCGGGAGCCGCGGCTATGAGCAGCGCCGGCAGGACCAGCATCAGCGCCGCGAGGCGCGCCTTACGCATGATGCCTCCAATCGGAGCTTGCGATGCGTCCTGGGGTACGCAGCCGGGTGGTTCCCGGTTCGATCTAGTGCGTCATCCGCTCGGCGAACCGCTCGAGGTAGAGCGGCCAGCCGTCCTCGCCGGCGACGCCGTCGCGCTCCGACTCCCAGCCCTCGCCGTGCCGGTCCAGGTTGCGGTGCTCGAGCTCGACCCGCGTGCGCTCGGGGCCCTCCGCTACGAACCGCACCTCGACCTCGCTGGTCCTGTCGGGGTCGGGCTCGAGCTGCCAGCGCGGGCTGATGTCCCAGCTGAAGACGACCCGTGTCGGCGGCTCGAAGACCAGCACGCGCGCCCAGCGGCATTCGCTCCCGTCCACGGCGCGGTCGTAGATGTGGCCGCCGACACGCGGCTCGAACACGGTCTCCGCGAGCGGCGCGTCGAGGAGGTTGTGCTCCGGCGGCTTGAAGCTGCCGAAGCCGTCGGTGAAGACGGAGAACGCGCGCTCGACCGGCGCATCGACGACGATCGAGTGACGGACGGACGTGTCCGATGCCTGCGTGCTCATGAGCTCTCCTTGGTCTGCCCTTCGACGGCCCGCTTGTAGCCCGCCAGGGCCTGGTCCCAGAAGTGGTCCAGGTAGGCGCGCAGCGCGCCGAGCCCGTCTGGGTCGAGTTGGTAGATGCGACGGGTGCCCGCCGGCCTGTCCAGCACGAGCCCCGCTTCCTTCAGCACCTTCAGGTGCTGCGAGACGGCGGGCCGGCTGACCGGCAGCTCGCCGGCCAGCTCGCCCACGGAGCACGGCTCGTCCGCGAGGCGTTCGAAGATCGCCCGCCGGGTCGGATCGCCGAGCGCCGCCAGTCCGTCCGCTTGGTAAGTCTGCACGAACGGTAAGTTCTCACTTACCGTTGCTCCTGTCAAGCAGGCCGCAGCTCGATCACCGGGATCGTCCGGTGGGCGGCGCGCTTGCGGTACGAGGTCCAGCCGGGGTAGATCTCGACGCCGCGCGCGTACCAGCTCTCCCGCTCGTCGCCGGTCAGCTCGCGCGCCACGACCTCACGCGGCTCGCCCTCGAAGATGATCGTCGCCTCCGGCTGCGCGCGCAGGTTGTAGTACCAGGCCGGGTTGTGGTCCTGGCCGTAGTTGGAGGCGATCACCACGAGGCTGCCGTTGTGTGGCACGGCCAGCACCGGAAGCGTGCGCCGGCGGCCGCTCTTGGCACCCGTGGTCGTGAGCATCGCCACCGGCAGTCCCGCCACCCACGACGTGAACGTGGCGCGGCCACGGGTGAGCCCGTAGACGACGTGGTCGATGTGGTGCAGCGCGCGGGCGTAGAACCAGGAGATCGGACGGACGGTCCCCGACATCCGCATCAGGCGACGGGCCCAGTTGGTTTGCTCGTAGCGGTACATCGCATTAAGGACGACGACCGGCGTCAGGATATTCCGTTGGGGTCAGTCGAGCGGGTACGAGTGGTGCTCATGCGCGACGAGCCAGCGCCCGTCCTGCTTGCGCAGCCCGAGCGTGAGCCGCAGCCGCCGCTCGGGCCGCTCGGCGAGCTCCTTCGGCATTCCGCAGCGCAGCAGCGCATGGGCGTAGGCGACGTCCTCGCCCGCCGTGACGTCGAGCTCGACGAGCTCGAACGAAGCGCCCCGCGCCTGCCACTCGAAGAACGGCGGCCAGGTCTCGCGGTAGGCCTCGATTCCGCGGACGCCGTCGTCCGGCGGCGGGACGTCGAACATCACGATGTCGTCGGAATGGTCGGCGAGCACGGTGTCGAGGTCGGTGGCGTGCACCGCCTCGGCCCAGCGCTCGATCAGTGTGCGGATCTGCTGTTGGTCGTCAGGCATGGTCGCTCGGTCCGTATGACGGGCGCGAGCGCTGAAAGTCATCGCCGCGACTAGCCGGGCGCCGCACCGGCGAACTCGATCAGGTCGATCATCCCGAACTCCGGGCCGATGCCGAGCTCGTGCGGCTCCCAGGGCTCGGGTGCGTTCAGGTACGAGGTCGGGTCACCTTCGAGCAGGCCGACGAGGACTTCGGCGACGATGCGGCCGCCCACGGGGCCGAGGTGCGAGTCCCGGGTGGGCTGTCCGTCCTCGAGCGTCCCGGCCGCCTCGCAGAGGACGTAGTACCAGAGCGGTGTCGAGCGCAGCAGCAGGTCGCGCGCGGCGCCCGCGAGGTCGTCGTCGGGAAGCAGCTCGTCTTCGCCGAGCTTCCGGGCCCTCATCCTCGTCGCGACGCTCTGCCCGGACGGCAGGGACAGCGCGCGGCCGCGGAGCAGGTTCAGACGGGGCAGAGCGCCCTTGCCGTCCGGCAGCTTGTAGAGCGGCGATGCGATCGACGTGTCGATCGCGAGGCTCGGCTGGGCGGCGAGCTCGGCGCCGAGCGGCTTGAGGTCGAAGAACAGATCCCATCGAAGCACTCTGTTGGCCGCCAGCCAGCTGTTGCCCTTGAGATGGTCGAAGAGCGACAGCGCCTTGGGCTGCTCGAGCTCGTCGGGCCGCTTCGCGCGGATGTTGTACTGCGCGCGCGCCATGCTGTGACCGAACCGGAACGCGGCGCCGGAGAACTCAACCGGGATGAACGGCTCGCGCCTCCACCTGTAGTACCGCCGGCGGACCTTCGCCATCTTCGCGCCGACGACCTTGGGCAGGTACTCGTGCGTGACCATCCACTGGTAGTGCCAGCGCACGATCCGCTGCGCCTCGTCGAACAGCCCCTCGTCGGGGTGATTCGCTTCACGCAGGTGGTCCACGACCGCGTTGTGAAAGCGGATGAAGAGGAGGTGGAGCTGCGAGATGATCACGTGCTCGTCGTTGCGGGGGTCGCCGATCAGCGCCCTTCCCTGCTGGTTGCGGGGAAGGTCCGCCGGGGCGGGATCCTCCAGCGGGCCCGGGCCGCCCACCAGCAGCTTCGTGCCGCCCCCCTCCCCCGACGTCGGCCAGTCATAGAGGAACGGCTGGTCGCTCGGACCACCGCCGTAGAGGCTGTCGAGGTCGAGCCGGGGGGTGCGGAAGTTGACGAGCGAATGCGGGTCGTTGACATCGTCGAGCTTGGACATCGGGTCGAACGTGATGTCGTGATCGATGAACTGCCCGAGGTAGGTGTATCCCGCCGGGACGAAGGCGTTCTGGGGCGCCTTGCCCTGCTGCCGCTCGAGGTGCGCGTAGAGCAGTTCCAGCTCGTCAGGCCCGGCCTGGCACGCCGGCAGGCGGGGGAACATCCGGCCAAAGCGGCCGTGCGGGGGGTCGCGGGGAGCCGCCGCAGCCTGGCCGCGCGGCGCGCGCGCCCCGTGGCCGGCCACGTCCGGGTCAGTTCCCGATGGTCATCGACTCGGCCCAGGTGAGGGTGAGGAAGTTCTCCCTGTGGGTCTGGATGCCGAAGGCAACGGCGGGGCCGGGTTTGAAGCCGCCGAGCGGGAAGCTGACGCTCCAGCTTGGGTCGAGCGCCGCCCTCATCCGGTTTTGCTCGAGGTTGGCGTTCCCACCGTCCGTGACGCTCTCCTGGACGAGCACCACGCGGATGCTGATCACGTCTTCGAACTCCTCCGGGTCCGATTCCCCGGTCACCACCACTTCGTTCCCGATGATGTTCACCGCCTGGAAGTTCGGCCTGACCATGACTGGCATCAACCCCCTTGTGGTGGCTCCGCGAGAAGCGATCGCGACCGCGCGGCCGCGGTTTGGTTGCCCTTGAGCTCGTACATCGCGAGTCCGTCCCGGATCGCACGTTCGGCCCCGTCGTGCCGCTCACACGCTCGCAGCACTTCGGCCAGGGCGAGCATCGCATCACCATGCTGTGAGAGCAAGTCGGTCGGCTCGATCAGCGCGAGAGCCTCACGGATCAGCGCTTCGGCCTCCTCGCAGGCGCCGCGTCGAGCGAGCGCCCGCGCTTGCACAGCGCGCCAGATCGCCTGCGTCAGCGTGTCCTCCGCGGCGGCACCCACGGCTGCCCGCAGGGCAAGCTCGCCCGCCTCGTCGGCCCGGCCCTGGTCGTAGACGGCCTGCGCGAGCAGCGCCGTGGTGGTGGCCAGCACGCTGCCCTCGCTCATCTCGGAGAGCGTCTCGACGTCCGCGCGCAGGCGCTCCTCGACGAGCTCGGGTCTGCCGGCGAGCAGGCGGGCGAATGCCTCCAGGTGGGAGACGCCCGCCCCAAAGCCGCCCAGGTCGTCCAGCAGCTCGCTCGCCTGCGCCAGCAGCTGGTCGCTCGTCGCGAAGTCTCCCTTCATCGCATGCAGCAGGGCGAGCGGGTTGAGCGTCGACGCCGTCGCCAGCGGGCTCGAGCGGACGGACGCGCGGAGTCCGTCGCAGAGCTCGATCGCCTCGTCGACCGGCGTCGGGCCGAGCGCCGCGCCAAGCGCGCGCCACCCGACGAGCTCGAAGACCTCGCGCTGAGCGCCGGCGCGGCTCGCGCGCTCAGCCGCGTCGCGCCAAGCGGCATCCGCCTCGGCCACGTGGCCCGAGCGCCACGCCAGCTGGCCGCGCAGCAGGCCTGCGCGCGCCACGCCGTGGTCGTCCCCCGCGCGCCCCAGGACGGCCTGCGCCGCTTCCGCCGCCGCCAGACCCTGCTCGCTTCCTGCGCCGGGTTCCAGCTCGAGCCGCACGAGCTCGCGCTCGATCTGCGCGCGTGCCTGCAGGCGACCGTCCGGCGCCCGCTCGATCGCCTCGTCGAGCACTCGAGCCGCGTCCTCCACTCGGCCCGCCTCGAAGAGCGCGGCTCCGAGCGACGGCAGCAGCTCGTCGTGCGCCGCCGCGCCCGGCGTGAGCAGTGCCTCGGCGCGCTCGAGCAGGCGCGCCGCCCCGGGAGCGTCGCCGCGGATGAGCGCGGCCCGGGCCGCGGCCGCGAGCCGCTCGGCGGCCTCGGTTCCGAGGCTTGTCTCCCGCACGCCGAGCTCGCTCAGGTTCCGGTGCGCCTCGCCCAGGTGATAGCCGACCAGCTCGTCGGAGCCGGCGTCCGCGCGCCGGGCCAGGGCCTCATGCAGCTCGGCGCGGCGCTGCTTCGGCAGGCCCTGATAGGCCGCCTCGCGGATCAGCGCGTGCGCGAAGCGGAAGACGTCCTCACCGGGCGCAGCGGACCGGTCTGGCCGGATCAGCTGCTTCTGTACGAGCGCGACGAGCTGGGCTGAGATCGCGGCCGGCCCCGGCGCGCCGAGGAGCGCCGCCAGCGCGCCTGCCTCGAAGCTCCGGCCCTGCACCGAAGCGTGCTCCAGGAGCGACCGCTCGCCCGGTTCGAGCCGGGCGATGCGCGCCGCGAGCACCGCATGGATGGTCGAGGGCAGCGGCGCGTCTCCCCCCTCCGCGCCGATCGCCGCCAGCTGCTCGAGGAAGAGCGGATTGCCCTCGGCCAGCTCGACGATGCGCGCGGCCGTGTCCGTGCCCAGCTCCTCCGCCCCGGCGCTCGCGACGAGCACGCGCGCCTCGTCCTGCGGCAGCGCGTCGAGCGCGAACAACATGCGCGTGGACATCGGGGCCGCCCAGCCGGGCCGCATCTCGACGAACTCCGGCCGGGCCAAGCAGACGAGCAGGATCGGGTGCTCGCTCGCGAACGCGACGAGGTACTCGAGCAGGTCGAGCAGCGTCGGCTCCGCCCACTGGACGTCGTCGACGACGGCCACCAGCGGGCGTTCCGATGCGACGCTCTCGAAGAGCTTGCGCACCGCCCACGAGGCCTCCTCGGCCTGGACGGGCTCGTCGGACATGCCGATCGCGCTGAGCACGAGCTGTGCCGGCAGTTCGTCGAGGGATCCCTCGAGCCACGCGCGCGGCTCGTCCCCTCCGAGCGCCCGCACGATCTCCGCGAGCGGTCCGTAGCCGGCGGTGTCGCCGTAGGAGCGGCAGCGCCCGACTGCCACGCTGGCTTCGCCGGCGAGCCGGTCGAGGAGCTCGCGCGTCAGCCGCGACTTGCCGATCCCGGGCGGCCCGACAACCGTGACCGCGTGGCATGCGGCGGCGGCCTGTGCTCGCGCAAAGGCCTCGGTCAGCTCGCCGAGCTCGTGCTCGCGGTTGACGAAGCGGCTGCCCGGCGGCGCGACCCGGACGGGGTGGTCGACCTCGAGCGCGACCAGCCGCCACGCGCGGACCGGGGCATCCCGGCCCTTGAGCGCAAGCGGCTCGAGCGGCTCGGCGCTGACCGAGCCCCGGACCAGCTCGTGAACGTTCTCGCCCAGCAGGATCTCGCCCTCGGCCGCCTCCCCCTCGAGCCGCGAGGCCACGTTGAATGCGTCCCCGGCCGCGAACGACCGCCGTCGTGCACCTGCGCTCACGAAGACCTCGCCCGACTCCACGCCGACCTTCAGCGCTATCCCGACGCCGCGCTCACGCTCGAGCTCGGCGCTCAGCTCCGCGCCCGCCTCGCGCATCTCCAGCGCGGCGCGCACGGCTCGCAGCGCGTCGTCCTCGTGCAGCTCCGTCTGGCCGAACACGCCGACGACCGCGTCGCCGGCGAACCCCTCGACCGAGCCGCCGTGGCGCTCGATCACCGTGCTGCAGCGGTCCATGAAACGGTCGAGCAGGTCGTGCATCGACTCCGGGTCGAGCCGCTCCGCGAGGCCGGTCGATCCGACCAGGTCGGCGAAGACGATGCTCACGAGCCGGCGCGCGCTCGGTGCCGGCGGGGGCTCAGGCTGGGCCGGCTCGGCCGCAGGCGCGGGAGCCTCGGCCACCGCGGGGACTGGTAGCGCCAGCGCCGGATCCTGCGCCAGCACCGCCTGCTCGAGCTCCCGCAGCTGCGCACCGGGCTCTATGCCGAGATCCTCGACGAGCCGCCTGCGCGCGTTCTGGTAGGCCTGAAGCGCGTCCGCCTGCCGGTCGGACCGGTACAGCGCGAGCATCAGCTGGGCATGCAGCCGCTCGCGGTAGGGGTGCTCCGCGATCAGCGCCTCGAGCGGGCTCACCACCTCGGCGTGGCGGCCGAGCGCCATCTTCGCCTCGAACAGCTGCTCGAGGGCGGTCACGCGGACGTCCTCGAGCCGCGAGCTCTCGCGCTGCGCGAAGGGCTCCTCGGCGAGATCGGCGAACGGGCGCCCGCGCCACAGGGCCAGCGCGCTCTCGAACAGCTCGATGGCTCGCTCCGGATCGGCCGTGAGGAGCCCGTCGCGTCCCTCCGCGACCAGCCGCTCGAAGCGGTGCGCATCGACGCTGTCGGGCGCCACCCTCAGCTCGTAGCCGTGGTCGCGCGTCAGGACGATGTCGTCTGCGGCCAGCGCCTTCCGCAGGCGCGAGACGTGCACCTGAACGGTCTTGGCGGCGGTCGCGGGCGGGCGCTCGCCCCAGAGCTCGTCGATCAGGCGCTCCGTGCTGAGCGTCTCGTTCAGGTGCGTCAGGAGCAGTGCGAGGAGCGCCCGCTGCTTGCTGCCGCCCAGAGTGAGCGCCCGGCCCTCCTCGAGGACCTCGAGCGGGCCGAGGATGCGGAATTCCATGCCAGCGTGCTTTTACCACGCCGTTGCCGCTGCTTCGGCGCCCCGTAACCGCCGTCGCCGACGGTGGCGGCATGGAATCCACGACACCCCCCGCCCCGGCCCTGCGCGCGTTGCTCGCTGCGTTCGCCCTCGTCCTGCTCATCGCCGTGGGCACGGCGCTGGCGCTGCTCACGGGCGACAGCGCCTGGGCGCCGCCGTTCTAGCCGCTACGTTTCGAGCGGATGGGTGAGTGGCGCATGCGGATGCGCGCTTGATCGTCGTAGCCGGCGAGGCGCTCATGGACGTGGTGGCCGGCTCGGACGGCGAGCTCGTCGGCCACCCGGGCGGCGGGCCGTACAACGTTGCGCGCACGATCGGCCGGCTCGAGCAGCCGGTTTCCTACCTCGGGCGGCTCTCGACGGACGGCTTCGGCATGCGGCTGCGCCGTCAGCTCGAGGCGGACGGCGTCGGGATCGAGACGGTCGTCGCCACGGACGCCCCGACCACGCTGGCGCTCGTCGAGCTCGACACCTCTCGGCACGCGACCTACCGCTTCTATGCCGCCGGCACCTCCGCGCCGGGCCTGACGCTCGAAGCGGCCAGCGCGGCGCTGCCGGAGCGCCTCGAGATGCTCTACGTCGGCACGCTCGGGCTCGTGTTCGAGCCGATCGCGACCACGCTCGAGCGGGTCGCCGCGCAGGTCGGCGGCGACACGCTCGTCGCGCTCGATCCGAACAGCCGCCCCGCCGCGATCGACGATCCGGCCGCCTACCGCGAGCGCCTCCGGCGGATCCTGCGCCGTGCCGACGTGCTGAAGGTGAGCGACGACGACCTCGCGTGGCTGCTGCCCGGACGCGCGCCCGCGGAAGCCGCCCGCGAGCTGCTCGGGCGCGCCGGAGCGGTCGCGCTCGTGACGCTCGGGGCCGAGGGGGCCCTCGTCGTGAGCGGAGACGACGTCGTCGCGGTCGAGGCTCCGCGAGTGGAGGTCGTCGACACGATCGGCGCGGGCGACGCTTTCATGGGGGCCTTCCTCGCCGACTGGCGCTCGCGCGGGCTCGGTCGCGCCGAGCTCGACAGGGGCGACGAGCTCGCCGAGGCGACGCGCTTCGCCTGCCGCGTCGCGGCGATCACATGCACCAGGGCGGGTGCCGACCCGCCGCGGCGTTCCGAGCTCGACGGCTAGAGCTGCTCGCGGGCGTCGGCCACCGCGTCTGGCGCGCTGTCCCAGCCGCGCATCCGGCGCCGCAGGTCGATGTAGCTCGCCAGCCCCGGCAGCGCGGGCAGATAGGTCGAGATCAGCTGATAGCTCACGACCGCGAGCAGCGCCAGGCCGGCGTCCACACCCGATGCCGCAAAGGCGCCGACCATTCCGCCCTCCGCGCCGCCCACGCCACCGGGCAGCGGCAGGAGGTTGCCCATCTGGCCGAGGAAGTAGCAGAGCACGAGCGTGCCGGTGGCGGGCGGCTCGCCGAAGGCATGGAAGGTCGCCCACAGCGTGGCGACGTCGAATGCCCACCAGACGAGCGACCACAGCAGCACCGTCGGCTGGTCGCGCACGATCGAGAGCGCAAGCCGGGCGCCGTTGCCCGCCACCTGCGGCACGGTCGCGAGCTGCGTGGCGAGCCGCCCCACCCAGCCCCTGCGCTGTGCAAGCCCCCCGACGCGCCGCTCGAGGTCGCCGGGTACCCGGACGAGCGCGAACGCGAGCGCGCTGACCAGGCTGCCCACCACCAGCGCGATCACGCCCAACAGGGTCGGGACGTGCGCCAGCACGCCGGTCACGACGAGGAGGCCGCCGATGACGAGCGCCGCGATGTAGACCGTGTAGAGCACGATCATGAACGCGGTCAGCTGGCGAGCCGCGACTCGCACGGTCATGCCGACGCGGTGGAGCGCCCAGCCGGTGAAGGCGATGCCGCCCGCGCCGCCGGCGGAGAACACCCGGGTGGCGACGACTCCAGCGAGCGTGAGCTCGGTGGCGATCACCCAGTCGAGGCGCGGCGCCCGCGGCCGGTGGACGACGTATGTCAGCACCACGTAGCCGCCGAACGACACGATCTCGGCGCCCGCGCCAATCGCAAGCCAGAGCGGGTCGCCGCGCTCGACCCGCTCGACCAGCTCCTCGAGGTCGTTCAGGTGCGCGATGCCGAGTGCCACGACGACCACGACGACGGCGCCGATCACGCCGCGCCGGACGAGGTTGCGATGCGCCTTGAGCCGGGTGATCCACGCGTCGCGCTCGACGACGAGCACGCACGCGATCGAGAACGGCGGCGGCCGCAACCCCCGCGAGCACGATCGTGTGCTCCGACGGGATCCAGCCCGCGACCAGGCTCACGTGTCCGGACCCGAGCGGCTCGGCAGGACTCAGTCCGCCGCCACCCGGAATCCCATGTGACCCGTCGAGCTGTCCGGCGTGTTGCGGCTCCGCGCCGCCACCCGATAGCGGTTGCAGTAGGACTCGTGGCACACGTACGAGCCGCCGCGGATCACCTTGCCGCGGCCCGGGCCGGGCTCCGCCGCCGCGTCGAACCAGTCCGCGCACCACTCCCACGCGTTGCCGGAGGTGTTGAGGAGCCCGAAGCCATTCGGCTTGAAGGAGCCGACCGGGGCGGTCCCGTAGTACCCGTCCTCGCAGGTGTTGTGGTCAGGGAAGCTCCCCTGCCAGATGTTGCAGCGGTGCTCGCCCCCTGGTGTCAGCTCGTCGCCCCAGGGGTAGCGCTTCTGCTCGAGCCCGCCGCGGGCGGCGTACTCCCACTCGGCCTCGGTCGGCAGTCGCAGGCCCGCCCAGCGGCAGTAGGCGCGCGCGTCGGTCCAGGAGACGTGCACGACGGGATGATCGCCGCGCTCGTCGATCGACGACCCCGGGCCCTCGGGCCGGCGCCAGTCCGCCCCCTCCACCTGGCGCCACCACTGCGCCTGCGCGACCGCTCGGGTGGGCGGGAAGTCGGCAGGCAGCAGGCCGGCGAAGACGAACGACCAGCCGAAGCGCTCGGCGGTCGTGCGGTGCCCTACGGCCGCGATGAACTCGGCGAACTCGTCGTTCGTGACCGCGTGCGCGGCGATCCGGAATCGCTCGACGGCCACCTCGCGCACAGGCCCCTCGCCGTCCTCCGGGAAGCCGCCGGGGTCCTCCGAGCCCATCAGGAACGTGCCGCCGTCGAGGTCGATGAGACTGGCGGTCGACACGGACATCGCTTCGCTGAGACTATCCGCGCAGTGAGCGATCCCGCCGACGTCGACGTGACCCGTCGCACCCGCCTCGCGGCCGAGCGAACCTGGCTCGCGTGGTGGCGCTCGGGGATCGCGGCCTCCGCGACCGCCGTCGCCGTCGGAGGAGTGGTACCGCAGCTGGTGGACGGCGCGCGCACGCCGTACGTGTTGCTGGGCTGCGGTTACGCACTGCTGGCGCTGACCCTGTTCGTGGGCGCGGGGCTGCGCCAGCGGCAGGTGGAGAGCGCTCTGGAGCGCGGCGGCTACGCGGGCGTGCAGACAGGGCTGGTGTTTGGCCTGACCTTCGCGGCGTCGGTGCTGGCGCTCGCGACGCTGCTCGTGATCATCATCGAGTCGTAGGACTAGCCGCCGGACTCGCCGTCGTAGTAGTCGACCCCGCTCGAGCGCTTGACCATCACGTCCTCGGCGCGGATGCCGGTCCAGACCGCGACCTTGTCGCTGTCCGGATAGGCCGTGGCCGACGGGTAGACGATCGTCGACCACATCAGCACGCGGGCCGGCTCGTCGCTGTCGTTGCGGATCTGGTGCGCGCCATCGGGGCCCTTGGGGAAGAAGACGGCGTCCCACGGCGCCAGCTCCTCGGTGCCCTCTGGCGTGCGGACGGACGGCCGCCCGGTGAGCACGACGACCCACTCGTCCTCGCCGTACTCGTAGTGGTAAGGACAGATCGCCTGGCCGGGCGGCAGCTCGTAAACGCTCATGCCCGTGTCCTTCGCGCCCAGATCGGGGCCGGGACGGAACATGCCCGCCTTGAAGCCCTCCGGATCCTCCTCGGGGTCGTAGCCAAACGGGGGATCGGCGATGTTGACGCGCCGCATCCTCAGTCGCCCGACGACATCGCCTGCACGGCCCAGCCGTTCCCGTCCGGGTCGCGGAAGAAGACGAAGTCTCCCCAGGGGAAGCTCTGCACGTCGCTCGCGTCGACGCCCCGCTCTTTTAGGTGGCGGCGCGCCGCCTGGGCGTCGTCGACCACCAGCTGCAGGCCCTGGGCCGCCCCCGGTGCCGCCTCGGTGATGCCAGTGCCGATCGCGATCGAGCAGGCGGAGCCCGGCGGCGTGAGCTGCACGAAGCGGATTTCGTCGCTGATCTGGTGGTCGTGGTCCGCGTTGAAGCCGACCTTGTCGACGTAGAAGGCCTTGGCCGCGTCGACGTCGGAGACGGGGACCGCGACCAGCTCGAGCTTCCAATCCATCCTGAATCTCCTCCTGTGGGGGTACGCGGCGCAGGACCCTACCGCGAAAGAATCTCAGGTCCGTGTCGATTTTCATGGGACTCGTTCGACGCCTGTTTGAAAGCCCCCGAACCGAGGAGTCATCCAATGCGCTTCATGATCATGGTCAAGGCGACCGACCAGTCCGAGGCAGGCGAGATGCCGAGCCAGGAGCTGCTCGAGCAGATGCAGAAGTACAACGAGGAGCTCGTGAAGGCGGGTGTGATGCTCGCCGGCGAGGGCCTGCATCCGAGCGCCAAGGGCGCGCGCGTCCGGTTCTCGGGTGACAAGCGCACGGTGATCGACGGCCCGTTCACCGAGACGAAGGAGCTCGTCGCCGGCTTCTGGATCCTCGACGTGAAGTCGAAGGAAGAGGCGATCGAGTGGGTCAAGCGCTGCCCCAACCCGATGGACGAGGAGTCCGAGATCGAGATCCGCCAGGTATTCGAGATCGACGACTTCGGCGAGCTCACGCCTGAGATCCGCGAGACCGACCAGCGGCTTCGCGACCAGGTGGCCGGCAACCAGTAGCCGGATGGGCGAGCCCGACGTCGGACGCGCGATCGAGGCCGTCTGGCGGATCGAGTCCGCGCGCCTGATCGGCGGGCTCGCCCGGATCGTGCGCGACGTCGGGCTCGCCGAGGATCTCGCGCACGACGCGCTCGTCGCCGCGCTCGAGCAGTGGCCCGAGTCAGGCGTCCCGGACAACCCGGGCGCCTGGCTCATGGCCACGGCCAAGCACCGCGCAATCGACCGGCTGCGACGCAGCGAGGTGCTCGAGCGAAAGCAGGAGGAGCTCGGCCGCGAGCTGCAGATCCGACAGGCCCTCGCCGCGGCGGACTGGGACGCCGCGATCGACGACGTCGGCGACGACGTCCTGCGGCTGATCTTCACCACCTGCCATCCCGTGCTGTCGCGCGAGGCGCGCGTCGCGCTCACGCTGCGCCTGCTCGGTGGCCTGACCACGCCCGAGATCGCGCGCGCCTTCCTCGTCTCGGAGTCGACGGTCGCGCAGCGGATCGTGCGCGCCAAGCGGACGCTCGCGGAGACCAAGGTCCCGTTCGAGGTGCCGGCCCGCGACGAGCTGGCCGAGCGGCTCTCCTCGGTGCTCGAGGTCGTCTACTTCATCTTCAACGAGGGCTACCAGGCCACCGCGGGCGACGACTGGATCCGTCCGCACCTCAGCGCGGAGGCGATGCGACTGGGGCGCATCCTTGCGGCGCTCGCCCCGGACGAGCCCGAGGTGCATGGGCTGGTCGCGCTGATGGAGATCCAGGCGTCGCGCTACCGCGCCCGGGTCGGGCCGTCGGGTGAGCCGATCCTGCTGCTCGACCAGGACCGCTCGCGCTGGGACTACATGCTGATCGGGCGCGGCCTCACCGCGCTCGAGCGCGCCGAGGAGCTCGGCGGCGGGCTGGGGCCGTACGCCCTGCAGGCGTCGATCGCAGCCTGCCACGCGCGTGCCCGCGTCGCCGGCGACACGAACTGGCCGCGCATCCTCGCTCTCTACGACGCGCTCGCCGAGCTGTCGCCCTCGCCGGTGATCGATCTGAACCGTGCGGTCGCGCTCGGCATGGCGTTCGGTCCCGAGCGCGCGCTCGAGGTGGTCGACGAGCTCGCCCGGGAGCCGCAGCTCGAGGGCTACCACCTGCTGCCGAGCGTGCGCGGCGATCTGCTCTTCAAACTGGGCCGCCTCCAGGAGGCGCAGGCGGAGTTCAGGCGCGCGGCGTCGCTCACCGACAACGGGCCGGAGCGCAGGCTGCTGCTCGAGCGCGCCGCGGCCTGCGCCCCGAACGGCCGCTCAGTCGGATAGCGAGCCTGGGTCCGCCGGCACGTCGACTGCGTGCTCCTCGAGCGCCTCGAACGGCACCAGCTCGAGCGCACGCTCGTTGGTGGCCGCCAGCACGACGTATGCGGGCACGCCGTCCTCGTAGGCGCGCCACCAGTTGAGGGCGGTCACGCACCAACGGTCGCCCGGCACCAGCCCCGGGAACTGAAACTGCGGCATCGGCGTAGACAGGTCGTTGCCGATGCTCCGCTGGTGCTCGAGGAACTCCGCCGTCACGACCGCGCAGATCGTGTGGCTGCCGACGTCCTGGACGCCGCTGCGGCAGCAGCCGTCCCGGTAGAAGCCGGTTACCGGATCGCTGCCGCAGGGCTCGAGCTCGCCGCCGAGGACGTTGCGCTCACTCACCAGAGCTCGGCCTTCTTCGCCTCCACGTCGATGCCGTGCAGCCGCGCCAGGTTCTCGCCGAGGATCTTGCGCTTGGACTGCTCGGTGAGCTGGGGATAGCCGCGCTCCTCGACGATGTCCCGTGGCAGCTCGAAGTTCCAGAACTCCTCGAGCGCCCACTGCGGGTGCCAGATCGGCGACTCGCCGCCGTAGATGATCTTGTCCTCCCCGCACCACCACATCATCTTTCCGAGCGTCTCCGCGAAGACGCGCGGCTGGCGGGCGATGAAATTGACCGTCGCCGCGATCGAGGCGTACAGGTTCGGGTAGCGCACGATCTGCCACAGCACCTCGTCGAGCCACGGCAGGCCGACGTGGAAGATCACGAAGTTGATGTCGGGGAAGTTGGCCGCCGCGCCGTCCATGTCGAACGTGCGCGTGTGCTCGACCGGCTGCGGGCCGAGCGGCACGCCCTTGTGGACGCCGATCAGGTTGACGCCGAGCTCCTGCGCCTTCTCGAACACAGGGAAGGCCACCCGAGGGTCGTCCATGCGCCACGGGAAGGGCCGGCCGTAGTCGTAGCGGACGTTGTAGAACTTGAACGCGCGGGCGCCGAACTCCTTGACCTGGATCTCCATCAGGTCGAGCGCCTTCTTGCCTTCGAGCGGGTTGACGGAGCCCCAGAAGATCGCCCGGTCGGGATGGCGCTTCGCCATCTCGGCGCACTTCTCCCAGGCCGAGAGCCCGTCGTGGAAGAGGTCGGTCAGCGGCAGCGGCTGCGCAACGATCATGTCGGTGTCGGAGCCCTCGATGACCATGTCGTAGATCTCGTCGACGCTCCACTCGCGGAAGAACTCCTCGCGCGAGAGCACGCGCTCGCCCTCGCGGGTGAGCAGCGTGTGGAAGGCGTACAGGTGCTCGTCGAAGAGCTCGCCGGGCGGGCCGAGCGCGTTCTGCTTGTCGAAGTTGAAGATGTGGCAGACGCAGTCGAAGACGAACGCGGACACCTTGCGCTCGCGCGCCTCGGCCTGCTCTGACTGGGTGTCGATCGCCATGGATCTAGGCTCCTTCGGTTTGCGCGAGCCGGCGCTCGCGGTAGGGCTCCAGCTCCTCGAGCGGCATCGCGAGCTTCGCGCGCGCCGCCGGCGAGAGCCGCTCCATCGTCCACACGGGCTCCCACACGACCTGGACGTCGACGCTCTCCACGCCGTCGAGCTGCTTCAGGCGGTCCGGGATCGCGCTCGACATGCTCGCCACGAACGGGCACCAGCCCGTGGTCGGCACCAGGTCGACGCTCACGTGCGCGCCGTCTGTGCGCACGTCCCCGACCACCCCCATGTCGACGATGCTGATGCCGCGGTCGGCGCAGCAGGGGTCGTAGACGTCGCCCAGCGCCGCCATCAGCTCGGCCCGCTGTGGCGCTCGTGCTCCTGTCATGCGTCTCTCCTCTCGTCGAATGCGAGCCGGAAGCCGGTCGTCTCGGTCCCGCGCGCGGGATCGGCGGACAGCGCGCGCGACGCGCGCACGCCCCATTCGTGGTCGAGCCACGAGCCGCCGCGCACGACACCCCAGGCGTCGGAAGTGCGGTCCGCGACCCACTCCCAGACGTTGCCGGCCTGCTGCTCGGAGCCGAACGGACCGGCCCCCTCGGGGTGCGCCGTCACGGGCACGGTCCAGCCCCAGCCGGATTCGTCGCAGGCGCAGCGGTCGGCGTCGAAGCTGTCGCCCCAGGGCCAGGTGCGGCCGTCCGCCCCGCGCGCGAGCGCCTCCCATTCGTCGCCGCTCGGCAGCCGCACCGGCCTGCCGAGCTCGTCCTGCGCCCACGCGCAGAACGCCTCGGCGTCGTGCAGTGACAGGCCGGTGACCGGGTGCTCGGCGAGTGCGGGCGCCTCGAGACGAGCGGCGACGTCCGGGGCCACCGGCATGCCGGCGACCGCGACGAAGCGGCGCGCCTGGGCGTTCGTGACGGGCCAGCGGCCGATCCGGACCCGTGCGAGCGTGACCGCGCGCTCCTCGCCCGGCTCACCCAGGCGGTAGCTCCCGGCGGGCAGCTCGACGGACGTGTCGAGCCGCAGCGCGTGCGCCAGCTCGGTGGCCATCGAGTCGCAAGCTACTCCCTCAGATCGTCCCCGGGTAGTACGGGAGCTCGCCACCCGCCCGCGCCCGCGCCACGCCGAAGAGCTCGCGCGCCTTGCCGGGGTTCGAGCCCACCAGGTCGCGCGTCTCGCGCCGGTCGCTGCGCGGGTCGTACAGGTGCAGCTCGTCGCCGTAGTTGCGCCCGAACGCCTTCCAGCGGTCTGTGCGGACGAAGAAGCTGTTGCCGTACCCGCCCCACGCGTAGTCGCGCTCGGGCGGCTTCCGTCCGTCGAAGAAACGCGACAGGTCGATGCCGTCCATGGCCTCCGGCACGGGCACACCGGCCATCGACACGAGCGTCGGCGCCACGTCGTGGGTCGAGGCGAACCAGCGCCGCGTCTGCCCCGCCTTGCGGCGCTCGGGGTGGACGACGATCAGCGGCACGTGGATCAGCTCCGGGTGGAGGCGCGTCGACAGCTTCCCGGTGAGACCGTGCTCGCCCACGAAGTAGCCGTGGTCCGAGACGAGCACGATCACCGTCTCGCGCTCGAGCCGCAGGTCGTGCAGGCGCTCGAGGAAGACGCCGAGCCAGCGGTCGGTCATCGTCACCTCAGCCGCGTAGAGCGCCTTCATGCGGTCGACGAGGACGAGCTCGGCGCCGCTCAGGTACCGCGACACGGGGGCGTAATAGGGACGCGCCGGCTCCGGTCCGCGGTAGTCGGGATCGCCGTACATGTCGATGTAGCGGCGCGGCGGCGTCCACGGCTCGTGTGGCTCGAATGTGTCGACCACGAGCGCGAACGGCTCGTGTCGCCGCGCCGCCGTCCTCAGCACGTGCGAGGCGTCCTTGAAGACGCGCGCGGCGAACGACTTGGTCTCGTCGTGGGAGTAGCGACCGTTCGCGAGGTAGCGACGGATGCGGTCCCGTGTCTCGGGGTCCTCGAGCGCGGGCGGCAACCAGTGGCGCAGCTCCGCCTCGGACACGCCGGCCGACGTGCCGCCGTATTGCCCGCCCCTGCGCACGAAGTGGTTGAGGCTGCGCCGGTACGCCGCCCACGGCGGCGAGAAGCCGACCCCGGTGTTGTCGGTGACATAGGCCGTCCAGTAGCCGGCCCGCCGCAGCGTGGTCGTGAAGGAGATCGCAGGGCTCTCGAGCGGCGCCCAGCCCGGCTCGCCGATCAGACCTGGGTACGGGTGCCAGTTCCGGAACGGGAACGTGCGCCGGCCGCTCAGGATCGAGCGCCGTGCCGGGATCGTCGGCATCGCCTCCGGGAAGCAGCGCGTGAAGCTGATTCCCTCGCGGGCCAGCGCGTCGATGTTCGGCGTGCGGGCGCGGTTGCCGAAGGCGTGATCGGCGCGCAGCGTGTCGACGATGATGAGGACGACGTTGGGGCCGTCGTGGCGGCGCCGGCCCCGCTCTCCCAGGAAGGCGACGCCGGGCGCGGCCGCGAGCGCGGCCGCGCCCCCTTGAATGAAGCGCCGCCTCGTCGCTCGCGCGTCCATGCGCGGAGATTGCCACAGCGGCCGGAGGCGTCCGGCTCGACCTTGATGGGGCGAGTCGAGCCAGGACGCTCCTCCGCTGCTTCTAGCTCAGCCGGCCTTCGCGCAGACGACCCACGGCCGAACGACCAGGGGGGCGTTGCTGTTGTTCACGACCTCGACGAGCCAGCCGTTCGGCCTGATCGACCCGGCTTCGTCGCCGGGGATCGGCTCGTACCCGGGCGCCGGCGGATCGCCGACGATCTGCGTCGGCTCCGAGGCGAGCACAGCGATCAGCTCAGCTGCCTCCTGCGTGGCGTCGGCCGCCAGGCGGAATCCGCCTCCCAGCGCCACCTTCCCGGTCGCGCACTTGACCCAGACCGTATGGCGCGTGTTGTTGTGGGGCACCAGCTCGTCGGAGTTGTCGCCCTCCGAACCGTTCTCGCCGAGGTCACCGAGGTCGGTCGCGCCCGGATATGGGCCATCCGACTCGAGTTCGGCAAGCCCGGGATCCCCCTTGGGACCCGGCGCTCCCTGCGGACCCGCCGGGCCCTGCGGCCCTGCCGGACCCTGCGGGCCTGCCGGGCCCTGCGGACCGCGCGGGCCGGGCTTGCCCTTGCCCTTGCCGTCCTTGATCCGCTCGCAGACCGAGCTCCTGAGGTCCTTGCACTTGATGCTCCCGTCCGCGATGTCCTTGGACGTGATGAGCGTGCCGGCCACGGCGTAACCGCCGCCGGCCATGAGCGAGATCGCGAGCAGCGCTCCCGCGTAACGAAGTGACCTTGTCACTTACTCCTCCTCCTGGGTTTGGGCGCGGCAGGCACGACGCCTGCCGACCCTCGGGATGTTGTTTTCCCTGCATCCGACCCGGCGCGTTCGCCAGTCGACGAGGGCTCTGAGCTCGGTGGAAGTCGCCACGGAGAACCGCCACCTGACGGCACTCGCGAAACCACATCCGACGGGCTCGGCGCGTCCCTGCACACACCTTCTGTCCCCGTCCTGGGAAGACTCTTAGGTAGCACAATCCCGCCCGAGCGTGCGCCGTTTGGGCGACCTGCCGTTACTCTGCGAGCGTTGGCTGTCTCCAGGGGTTCCAAGACATCGGCTGCGGCGGCGACGCCGCAGGTGACGTTCGAGGTCGAGCGCTTCGGCTGGGTCTCTGACGACCGGCTCGAGATCACGGGCCGCTGGGCGGGGCTGCGCGGACACCGCTTCCTGCGGCCGACGCTCGACATCCAGGTCGACGGCCGCCACCGGCGGCTGCTCGCGCTGCTCGAGCACAAGCCCTGGGCGGCGGACGACGGCGACGAGTGGACTGCCGCCTTCCCCTGGCAGGGAGAGCCGCTGCATGTGGAGGGCGCCGAGCTGGCGCTGGGACCGGACCTGGCGGTGGAGCTGCCGCGGCCCTCGGGAGGCCGCGCCGCGCCGGCGGACGACGGCTCACGCCCCTCCGCGGAGCTGCTGGCGGCCGGCCGCCCGCGTGCGGAGATCGAGGTCGAGCTGAACGCGGCCCGCGAGGAGGGCGAGCGCCTGGCCCGCGAGCTCGAGCGGCTCAGGACCACACACGCCGCACGCGTCGAGGAGCTGCAGCAGCGCCTGGGCGGCGAGCGCGAGACGATCACGGAGCTGAAGGCGGAGCTCGAGGCCGCTCGCACCGGGGCGGCTGCCGCGGAGGCCGAGAGCGCCGAGCGGCTATCCGATCTCTCCAAGGAACGCGACGCGGCCGTGGCGGCGAGCTCGGCGGCGCTCGCCGAGACCAAGCGCATAGAGAGTGAGCGCGACGCGGCTCTGCGAGCGCGTGCGGGGGTCGAGCAGGAGCGCGACGCCGCGGTGCGGGCCCGCGACTCAGCGCGCCAGGAGCGCAACGCCTGGATGTCGCGCGCCCGAACCGCGCTCGCCGAGCGGACCACGTCCTCGGGCGGCACGGTGCGCCGGCGCCCCGAGCGCCCACGGCCGCAGAGCGCTCGGCCCGCCGAGCCGGCCGCGCCCGCTCCGGAGGCGGCGCCGGGCCCCACCGAGGCCGCGCCGACGACGCCGCTGCCAAGCGCGGCGCCGAAGCCGGCCGTGCGGCGGGTACCCCCGCGCGCCGCGAGCGCGGCCAACGAGCCGGAGCAGCCGGTACGCAGCGGCCACGCCAAGCCCGGCGTCCGGACCGTCCGGATCGGCGGCGCGGCTCGTGAGCTTGGGCTCGAGGCCCCGGCTCAGGACGAGGCGGCGACCAACCTGCTCGGCATGCCCGCGGGCGAGCGCCCGCGCCGGCCCGTTCCGCTCTGGGCCTCGCAGCTGCTCGCCGTACTGGGGCTGCTCGTTGCGATTGCGGTAATCGTGCTGCTGCTGCTCTGACGGCTCAGCGCGGCCCGCGCCGGCGCTTCTTCTTCTTCAGCAGCGTGAAGCGCGCCCGATCCGGCCGCGACGCGTTGTCCGCCTGGTCGCGCGCCACGAGCGAGAGGCGGTAGGCCGCCGGCTTGAGGCTCCTGCGCCGCGAGATGCGGCCGGCGAACTTGATCCGGCGCGCGCCCGCGCCGAGCGAGCGCGTGATCGCGGCGCCCCGCACGTTCACGAAACGCGTGCAGCGGCGCCGGCTGCGGTTGCGCCGCGTCGGCTTGCGGCAGGCGCCTCGCACCCGGCGCCCGGGCAGCGCCCGGCTGAACGTCAGGCGCACGGAAGCGGCCTCGGAGAGCCGGAAGCGGATCACCGTGCCCGTGCCGACCGCGGCCGCCGACGGCAGCGCCGACCCCAGCCGGAAGCGCTTGCGGCTGAGCCGCAGGCCGGTGACGTTGGGGGCGGTGGTGTCCGCGGGCGGGTTCACGGGCTGCTGCGGCGGCTGTGGCAGGTCGACGACCGCGGCGACGATCGTGCGGTTCGTAGCTCCGGACACCTGCAGGAAGGTGACGGCCGCGAACGCTCCGGCGTCGGCGGCGGCGTCAGGCGACCCGGTCACGTCGCCGAGTGCTGGATTGGAAAGCGTCTGCACCGCGCCCAGCCCGCCGAGCGTGGTCTTGGCGCGGTTGATGACGGGCTCCGCTGCGCCGCCCTTGAAGTTGTAGGAGATGAGGCCCGAGCCGTTCTCGCCGATGGCCGGGCTGCCCTGCGGCACCGCTCCGTTCGCGGCGGTCTCAACGAGGCCGCCCTTGGTCCAGGTCCCGCCGGCCAGGCTCGCGAACTCGAACGGGTTGGTCAGGTTGCCGTGGTGTGTGATCAGGCCCTGTCCGGCGCCATTGACGTCGATGCGCGTGAGGTCGCGCCCCTCCGTCGGCACCTCGGGCATGGCATCCACGAGCTGGGCGCCGCCGAAGGCGTCGCCCACGAAGGGGCGGCTGAAGGCGCGGTGCTTCGCCGCGCCGCCGTACGTGATGTTCTGACGGAACGCGACCCACGCTGTGCCGCTCGCGTCGACGTCGACGTCGGGCTGGTCGGCAACCGGGACGAGCATCCCGCCGTACGGATCTGCGCCCGGCAGCGTCGTGACGATGTGCGCGCCCCCTCCGACGGGGCCGGCGTTCGCCCCGGTGAGCCGGGCCGCATACACCTCCGCCTCCGGGCCGCCGCCGACGAGCTCAGCCCAAGTAACGACGCCGGATGCGCCGTCCGGCGCCGTGGCGATCCTGGCCTCGTTGTTCCCGACGCCGGCCTCGGCCAGCGGATCCTTGTCGAGGACGGCCGGCGCGACCGGCGACCAGACCGTGCCGTCGAGCCGAGCCGCGAAGACGTCGTTGTTGCTCGAACCGGCCGCGTAGCCGTTCCCGTTGCCCGCGAGATCGACCTCGGCGTACGAGCCCGCGGGAGCGAGATCCTGCGAGGCCCCGAACGCAGCGCCCGCGGAGGGCCGCACCTGCGCCACAAGGGGACCCGCTGCGCCCTTCTTGTACGTCACGACCACCTTGCCGCCGTTCGCGACCGCGACGCGCGCACCGCTCGTCGTGACCGCAAGCGCAGGGTCGACCTCGACCGGCGCGGTCCACACCCCGTTCTCGAGCGTCGACACGAACGGATGGAGGTTCGCGCCAACCAGCTTCAGATAGACGAGCGCAGCGCTGCCGTCAGGCGCGACATCAACTCGCGGCGCCGCTCCGTCGATCTGGTTCGACGGCCCATCCACCGCCACCCCCGGCACGATCCCGGCACTCGCGGCCGGGACGACCGTCAGCAGGGCAGCGCACGTCAGGGCAGCGATCAGCGACTTGTTCATGCCCCTCCAAGAGGTGGCGGGCCGGGGAATTACTGCGAGCGCGGCGAGATTACCCGAGGGCGCGGTCGAGGGCCTCGTTGACGAGCTCGTCCGCGCGTGCGTTCTGCTCGCGGCGCACGGGCCGCACCGCCCAGCTCTCGAAGTCGCGCAGCGTCCGCATCGCCTCGAGGTAGAGCGGCCTCAGGCCGGCGTGCTTGACCTTGTACTCGCCGCCGATCTGACGCGCGACGAGCTCCGAGTCGTTCACGACCTCGACCTCCGTCGCGCCGAGCTCGCGCGCGAGCTCCAGGCCGAGCAGGAGCGCTCGGTACTCGGCGACGTTGTTGGTGGCCTCCCCGATGAACTCGTTGCGCTCGCCGAGCTGCTCGCCCTCCTGGGAGGAGGCCACCGCGGCCACCGCCGCGGGGCCGGGGTTGCCGCGCGCCCCGCCGTCGACGTGGACGACGACCTTCACTCGCCGGGGGAGGCCAGGCCGGCCACGACCCGGCCCTGGTCGTCAAGCGCGGCGTTCCAGTCGCGCAGCGACTCGTCGATCTGGTCCATCTCCTCGCCCTTGTCGAGCATCTCGACCGGATCGCCCTCGTCGCCGAGGTCGACCCTGTAGCGGTACCAGGAGAGCTCCCACGCCACCAGCAGCGACACGGCGCTCGACTGGGCGGCGTCCGGCTGCGCGCTCACCCAGGCCGGTCCGAGCGTGCGTGCGAGGCCGGCGATCGTGCGCTGGTGGCCAGAGCGGTTGAAGAGCTCGAGCGCGCGATCGACCTTGCCCTCGGCGGTCGTCGGCACGGCGCGCACATGGCGCGGATCCTTCGGGCGAGTGCGCGGGCGCTCGCGCGGCTGCGGCGTTGTCTCGTCGGCGGCGGCGTGCTCACTCGGCTCGGCGCCCTCAGTGGAGCCGTACATCGCCTCCTGCTCAGCGAGGCCGGCGTCCTCCCGCTCCGCGCGGGCCGGCTCGGCCGGGCGCCGGCGGCGCAGCCGGCCGAGCATGCCGCCGGACTCGTTGCGGGGCGGCCGCGCCGGCAGCTCGCCGGCGGCGGACTCGCGGATCCAGCCGTGGTGACGCGCCCGGGCCGCGCACAGGTCGCAGACCTGGTGGCGGTGCCCGCCGGGCGCGAGATACCACTCGACCCTTTCCCCCTTGAGAATGGTGCGGCCGCAGACGTCGCAGTTGATGACGTCGTGGACCGGCCTCAGCTCCTTCTTCACGGGCCTCGATGGTAGAGAGCGCGTGCCCGCCTAGGCCGTGACGGCCTCCTTCTCCTCCTGCGTGCGCTGGACGACCTGCTGGGCCACATGGCTGGGCACCTCCTCGTAGCGCGCCAGGTCCATCGTGTACTCGCCCTGACCGCCGGTGATCGCGCGCAGGTCGGGCGCATACTCGAGCAGCTCCGCCATCGGCACCTCGGCCTGGACCTCGGTGACCGCTCCGCGTGGCTCCATCCCGAGCGGCCGGCCGCGGCGCGAGTTGAGGTCGCCGATCACGTCGCCGACGTACTCCTCCGGCACGATGACCGTGACGGTCATGATCGGCTCCATGAGCGTCGGCTTGGCGCTCTCCATCGCGTCCTTGAACGCCATCGAACCGGCGATCTTGAAGGCCATCTCCGACGAGTCGACCGAGTGGTGCTGGCCGTCGAACACCGTCACGCGCACGCCGCGAACGGGGAAGCCGGCGATGGTGCCGGCGCGCATGGCCTCCACGACCCCCTTCTCGACCGCCGGTATGAAGCCGCCGGGGATGACGCCGCCCTTGATCGCGTTGACGAACTCGAAGTCGCCCTCGGCGAACGGCTCGATCTCGATGTGGCAATCGGCGAACTGGCCACGGCCGCCGGTCTGCTTCTTGTAGCGCGCGTGTGCCTTTGCGCTGCTCTTGATCGCCTCGCGGTACGGCACGTGCGGCGGGTGCAGCTCGACCTCGGCGCCGAAGCGCTCCTTCATCCGGTCGACGATCACCTCGACGTGGATCTGCGTGATTCCGGCGAGGATCTGCTCGCCGGTCTGCGAATCGCGGTGGAAGTCGATCGTGGGGTCCTCCTCCTGCAGCCTGCGCAGGGCCTGCCCCATCTTCTCCTCGTCGCCCTTCGCCTTCGCCTCGATCGCGAACGCCATGACGGGTCGGGGCATCTCGGGCAGCGCCAGCGGGATCTCCTCGTCCTTGGCGGCGAGTACGTCGCCCGCGTGCGTCTCCTTGAGCTTCGCCACGGCGCCGATGTCACCGGCCCCGAACTCTTCGGCCTGCTCGTTCTCCTTGCCCTGCGGCACGAGCAGCTGGCCGATGCGCTCCTTGACGTGGGCGCGGGTGTTGAACACGTGGCTGTCGTGCTTCAGGACGCCCTGGTAGACCCGGAAGAGGTTGACGCGGCCGGCGTACGGGTCCGCGAGCGTCTTGAACACGAAGGCGACCATGTCCTTCGAGTCGTCTGGGTCGAGGGCCACGCCGTCGATGTCGATCGGGCCGCGCTTCGCCGGCGACGGGAGGTCCTCGACGAACGCGTCGAGCAGCCGGTTGATGCCGAGGTTGCGGGTCGCGGCGCCGCAGGTGACCGGGAACAGCTTGCCCTCGGTCACGCCGGTCTTGAGCGCCGAGACGGTCTCCTCGTGCGAGATCTCCTCGCCGTCGAGGTAGCGTTCCATGAGCGCGTCGGAGACCTCGGCGACCTCGTCCATCAGCTTCTCGCGGTATTCCTCGGCCTGCGCGCGCAGATCCTCCGGGATCTCGATCTCCTCGCAGTTCTCGCGCGCGGCGCCGTCGTAGCGATAGGCCTTCATGTCGATGAGGTCGACGACGCCCTGCAGCTCGTGCTCGGCGCCGATCGGGATCTCGGTGGCCACGACGTGGGGCCCGAAGGCCTCCTTGAGCGAGTCGAGGCTGCGGAAGAAGTCGGCGCGCTCGCGGTCGAGCATGTTCACGAAGACGATGCGCGCGAGCCCGAGATCGGAGGCGCGCTCCCAGAGCCGGGTCGTCGTGACCTCGACGCCCACCACGCCGTTGACGACGAAGACGGCGCCCTCGACCACGCGCAGCGCGGCCAGCGCATCGGCGACGAAGCTCGGCTCGCCGGGGGTGTCGATCAGGTTGATCTTGCGGTCGTCCCAGCGAAAGGACGACAGGCCCGCGGAGATCGACATCTCGCGCGCCTTCTCGTCGGCCGCCGAGTCCGAGACCGTTGTTCCGTCTGCCACCGAGCCAAGGCGGTTGATCGCACCCGCCTGGAACAGGAGCGCCTCGTTCACAGACGTCTTCCCGCTGCCTCGGTGGCCCACCAAGGCCACGTTGCGGATCCTCTTCGGCGATTCGTGCGCCATGACTCTCCTCTCCTCGGGTGGTCGGTTCAGCCTACCCTGCGAGGGCCGAGTCCACGGTCTCGTGGATCGGCGCAGCGGTCCTCACCTCGGTCAGCTCGAGCACGCGCGTCAGAGGCGAGCCGGATGGCACGACGACGCGCAGTTCCTGGCGGCGCCGGCGCAGCCTGCGGGCGAGGTCGAAGATGACCTCGATGCCCGCGGAATCGAGGTAGCGGCACTCGTTCAGGTCGATCACGAGGCCAAGCGCGTCGTTCGGCACCGAGTCGAGCAGCTGGTCGCGTACATGGCTCGCGTTCGTCATGTCGACCTCGCCGGTCACGTGGGCGACGAGGGTGCCGCCGTGACGCTCGACGGCGATCTCGGCGGGCGCAGTCACGCGGCCCTGGCGTGCGCCAGGCGCCTCCGCATGGTCACGAGCGTGCCGCCGTTCTGGCTCTCGATGTTCACGTCGTCCATCAGGCCCATGATGATTTTTATGCCGCGCCCCCGGTGCTCGCCGCGCCGGTCGCGCCAGTGTCCGCGATCGCGGACGCTCGCGACGAGCTCGTCGGCCACCAGCGCCGCCTCCACGTCGAAACTGGCGTCACCAGGGCCGTAGGCGTGCTCGATGGCGTTGCCGGCCGCCTCGCATACGGTCAGCATGATCTCGTATGACTCGAGCTCGTCGGCGCCCGCGGCGTGCAGGAAGCGCTCGAGCCGGCGCCGCAGCAGCGCGAGCGACTCCGGCTCGGCGGGCAGCGAAAGCCGCAGAGCCTGCCCGCTGACCGCCGTCGGCCGCACCGCGAGCAGCGCCACGTCGTCGCTCGGCTGGAGCTTCGGCAGCACGGCGCCGACCACCCGGTCGCAGAGCTTGTCGAGGTCCTCCTCGGCCTCCCCCGCCGCCTCGACGAGCGCCTCGAGGCTGTCCTCGAGCGGCACGCCGCGACGCTCGACGAGGCCGTCGGTGTAGAGCAGCAGCGTCGACCCGGGCGGCACCACGCCGGTGGCCTCGCGGAAAACCGCCGGGTCGGCCGCGCCGATCGGCATCGAACGCCCACCCTCGAGAAAGCGCGCTCCGTCCGGCGCGAGCACGAGCGGCGGCGGGTGGCCGGCCGCGCTGTAGGTGACCTCGCCGGTCTCGCGGTCGAGGACGAGGTAGAGCACCGTCGCCATGGCCTCCTCGCCGCTCATCACGAGCCGGTTGACGCGCGCCATCACCTCGGCCGGCGAGGACTCGATCAGCCCGTAGGCCCGGAACGCGTTGCGCATTTGGCCCATCGTCGCCGCGGCGCGCAGCCCATGGCCCACGACGTCGCCGACGATCAGCGCGACGCGTCCGTCCATGCGCTCGAGCGCGTCGTACCAGTCGCCGCCGATCGCCTTGCCGGCGGGCAGGTAGCGCGGCACGAGCCGAAGCCCCTCGATCTCGGGCAGGCGCTCCGGCAGCAGGCTGCGCTGGAGCGTCTCCGCGATCGTGTGCTCGATCTCGTAGACCTCGCGCAGCTGCTGCTGCATCAGGATGCGCTCGTGGATGTCGACGGCGGCGCCGACGTAGCCAACGAAGCTGCCGCCCTCGTAGCGAGGCACCCCGCGGTCCACGACCCAGCGGTACTCCCCGGTGTGGCTCATCAGGCGGTACTCGTACTCCCAGACGTCGAGCGCGCCGAGCGAAACGTGCCAGGAGTCGAGCATCTGCTCCACGTCGTCCGGGTGAACGCCGAGCGCCCAGCTCGAGCCGAGCTCCTCGGCGAGCGTCGTCCCTGTGAAGCGCATCCAGCCCTCGTTCACGAACGTCACGAGCCCGCGCGTGTCGGTCGTCCAGATCATCACGGGGGCGCTGTCGGCCAGGTCGCGGAAGCCGGCCTCCGACTCGCGCAGCGCCTCCTCCATCGAGCGCCGCTCGTGGATGTCGGTCGTGGTCCCGACGTAGCCCGCGAACTCGCCGGCTGCGAAGCGAGGCATCCCCACCTCGAGCACCCAGCGGTAGGCCCCCGTGGGGGCGTGCATCAGGCGGTACTCGAAGCGCAGCTCCTCGCGGCGCCGGAACGCGTCGCGCCAGCGCGTCAGCAGCTCGGCGCGGTCGTCGGGGTGGGCGCTGAGCCCGAAGGTGTCGCCGAGCTCCTCGTCGAGGCTGAGGCCCGTGAAGCGCAGCCAGCCCGCGTTGACGAACGTCACGTGCGCGTCGGGGTCGGTCATCCACATGAGCGCGGGCGTCGTGTCCGCGAGCTCGCGGAAGCGGGCTTCGCTGTCGCGCACGCGGCTCTCGTGATAGCTGCGCTCGGCCGCCAGCCCGATCGTGCCCGCGAGCGCGCGGACGAAGTCGATCTCGTCGGGCTCGTACCGGCGCGGCTCGCGCGCGTAGACGCCGAGCACGCCGAAGTGGCGGCCCGAGACCCCGATCGGCGCCACCAGGGCGCTCGTCACGCCCAGCTCGCGCTGGACTGCCGAGGGCTCGAAGTCCGGTTCAGCGCTGAAGTCGCCGATCGCAAGCGGCTCGTCACGGTCGAGCGCAATGCGCGAGAGCTCCTCCGCGTCTGCCCGCAGCACCCCGCCGAGCATGTCGTCGGGGAAGCCGGCGGTTGCGCGCACGTGCAGGCTGCGGCCGTCGCTCGTCAGCTCCAGCACGGACGCGTAGTCCGTCCCGAGCTCGCCGCGCGCGTTCTCGACGGCGGCGCGGAGGAGGTCGTCGAGATCGTCGCCCGTGAGCGCGCGCCGGCCGATCTCCGCCACCGCCGCCTGCCGGCTCGCCAGCGCGCGCAGCCCGTCACGCTGGCGATGGCTCTGGCGGCGCCGCATCGCTCTCAGGCCTCGCTCGCCCTCACTCGGCGTCGGCGAGCGGGTCGCCCTGCAGCCGCGACTTGAGGCGCAGCACGGCCTTCGTATGGAGCTGCGACACGCGCGACTCGGTTACCCCGAGGACCTCGCCGATCTCACGCAGCGTCAGGTTCTCGTAGTAGTAGAGGGCCACCACGAGCTTCTCCCTCTCTGGCAGGCGCGCGATCGCGTCGGCCAGCCGGTCCTTCATCTCGGTCGTGTCCATCTCCGCGGCCGGGTCGAGGGCCTGCGGGTCCTGGATCGTGTCGAGCAGCGACACCTGGTCGCCGGACGAGTCGGAGACCGTCCAGAGCTCGTCGAGCGCGACCACCGACGAGTTCGAGATGCGCACGAGCGACTCCTGGAACTCGTCGACCGACACGCCGAGCCCCTGGGACATCTCCTGGTCGGTCGGCGCCCGGTGGAGCTGGTGCTCGAGCTTCGCGTTCATCTTCTCGATCTCGCGCGCCTTGGTGCGCACGGAGCGGGGCACCCAGTCGAGCGAGCGCAGCTCGTCGATGATCGAGCCCTTGATGCGCGTGATCGCGAAGGTCTCGAACTTGATCTCGCGCTCGGGCTCGAAGCGCTGGATTGCCGAGATCAGGCCGAGCAGGCCGTACGAGATCAGGTCAGCTTCCTCGACATGCGAGGGCAGCCCGCTCGACATCCGGCCTGCCACGTACTTGACGAGCGGCGAGTACGCGAGCACGAGGCGCTCGCGCGCCTGTTCGTCCTGGTCGTCCTTGTAGCGACGCCAGAGGTCCTTGAGCTCGATCGCCTTGAGGTTGCTCTCCATTAACGGGCCTTGATCACGCCCGGGGATGTGAGCGGGCGTAGACGGTCTTGAGGCGTCTCGACTCTACCCGAGTGTAGGTCTGGGTCGTGCCGATAGAGGCGTGGCCCAGAAGCTCCTGAATCGCCCGCAAATCGGCTCCTCCTTCGAGTAGATGGGTCGCGAACGAGTGACGCAGCGTGTGCGGAGTGACACCGGCGCGGCGGGCCTGCAGGCGCAACCGCCGCCGGATGTCCGAGGTTGACAGGCGGCGCCCGCTCTTCGAGAGGAAGAGCGCCTCGCTGTCGCCTGTGGCGAGCGCGGGCCGCCCGCGCGCCAGGTAGCGCTCGAGCGCCTTCCAGGCGTGCTCGCCCGCCGGGACCACGCGGGTACGGCCGCCCTTGCCGTCGACGCGCACCTGCTCCCCGTCGGGGTCGACCCCCGTGGTGTCCAGGTTCACGAGCTCCTCGGCGCGCAGGCCGGCGGCGTAGGCAAGCTCGAGCATCGCGCGGTCGCGCAGGTCGAGCGGCGACGACGCCGGGATGCGCTCGAGCAGCTCGCTCACCTCGCCCGGCTTCAGTACGCGCGGCAGGTACTTGTCCTTCTTCGGGCTCGATACGAGGTCGGCCGGGTTGGCCGACAGCTCGCCGCGCTCGACGAGCTGCCGGTAGAAGGTGCGAATCGCGGCGAGCTTGCGCGCGACCGTCGACTTGGCGGCGCCGCGCTCGGATACGACGCCGGCGAAGTGGCGCAGCTCGCGGTGCCCGAGCTCGTACGGACCGAGCCCGCGCTCCGCCGCCCAGCCGGCGAGCTGGGCGAGGTCGGCGCCGTAGGCGCGTCGCGTCTTCTCCCCCATGCCGTGCGCGCGCTGCCAGTCGTCGAAGCGCTCGAGGACGCGCTCCCAACTAGCCTCAACCGGTGTGGGTGTCTTCTTCGTCAACACGGAGGACGGTCGGGTGGCGACCCGCACTCAGCTGGCGGAGGCGGGGCTCGTCGGCGAGTTCGACAAGCCGGTCAAGCCCTGGCACCAGATCCAGGGCCCGAGCGACGCCTCGACCATGTGGTACGCGGTGTTGCGAAAGCGCGAGCGGGGCGTCTTCATCGGCACGCTCTGCATTCGACATACGGGCCGCCAAGCCTCCCTCGAGGAGCAGGGCTGGGAGGAGATCCCGGTTCCCGAGATCGGCGTCTAGGAAGCAATCGCTCCGCGCCGGGCACCGCCCGACGCCTCGCGCACGTCAGGCGATATAGATCGGCGCGCCGACCGGAACCTGGTCGTACAGCTCGATCACATCCGGGATCGCCATCCGGATGCAGCCGTGGGACGCGGCGCTGCCGAGCGAGTAGGTCTGATCGGTGCCGTGGATGCCCGCGCCGTCATAGATGCCGAGCCAGCGGGCCTTGAGCGGGTTCTCGGCCACGCCGCCGGGCACGACGGTGCCGGCGAGATCGCCCGCCCAATCGCTGTTGGGCACGGTCCAGGCGGGATCCACCGCCTTGTTCTGAATGTGGTAGAGCCCAGCGGGGGTGTCGAAGCCGAGCGCGCCGACTGCGACCGTGTACTGCTTCTGAAGCTGCAGGTCCTTGTAGAGCCGTAGCTGGAAGGCGCTGCGGTCGGCCACGAGCATGACCGGGTACTTGTTGGCGAGGTCGGCTTGGGTCACCTTTGGCTGGACAACGGCCACCGTCGCCTTGACCCTGCGGTCGACGCCCGGAACCGTCAGCGCCTGCGCGATCCGCTGCTTCAGGACCTCGCGCTTGACGCGGATGCCGGTCTGCTCCTTGACCTCCTCGAGCGACGGGAAGCTGACCTCGGCGTCCTTCGCCGGCCGGTCCAGCCTGCGCTTGACGCGCCTGACCAGCTTGTTGACGGCGTCCTCGGAGTAGCTGACCCGCGCCGAGACCTGGACGCTCTCCTCACCGCCGGTGAGGTCGCGCGTGACGCGAGTGACGATGTTGCCCTCGCGGCTCTTCGCGACCGCCTCGTCGACCATGCCGCCGATGTCCGCCGTCACGCCCGCGTCCTCCGCGGAGAGGTTGAAGCGCTTGCCCTGGTAGACGACCGCGATCGGCTGCTCGAGCGGCTCTTTGAGATCGCGCACGAGCACCCGGTGCGCCTGGGCGGTCGACATGCCGCCGACGTCGGTGCCCGCGACGGACACGCCCTCGGCGATGCGATCCTTGCGCGACGAGTCGTACGCGAACGCGGCCACGGCTCCGCCGACCAGTAACAGGAGGAGAACCGCCACAAGGATGAAGGACTTGTGCCTCATGCCGGGACGGAAATCAGTGTAGGGACCGTTCCGGCGTTCACCCACAATTGAAAGCTCTCTTGCGCCTGGCGGTTGCGCAAGGGTTGATTCAAGAGGCGACCGCGTCCGGCGCGGTCAGCGCGACGATCCGGTACGAGATCGCGCACGGCCAGCTGCTGAAAGTCTGCACCTGCAGGTGAACCCAAGCCGGCGCGCCCGAGGGATCGTCCACGAAGGACCCCGCGGCCGCGAGGACCGCCCCCTGCTCGCCGCTCGCCTGGATGGTGGCGCTGACCGAGAGCTGCGCGCCGTCGAGCGCCTCGCGTCGGTACTGCAGGCTGTCCGGAACGTAGAAGCTCACGTCCTTGCCCGGAGTCGTGATGCCCGGCGCCCCGACGCGGCGCAGCGTCATGCCGGCTGGCTCCGCCCGGCCGTCGATCCAGACCGTCCCGAGGTACTCGGTGCGGCGGCGCTGCTCGCCGCTCGCGGCGTCGGTGACGAGCGTGTCGATGCGGGGCTGGGTGTCGACCTCGATGTCCATCAGCCGCGCGCCAGGACGGAGTCGATCGCGCTGATCACCCGCGCGCGATTGGCGTGTTCGCGCTCGTAGTCGCGCAGCGAGCCGAGGTCTTCGCGCTCGAGCGAGGCGAGCAGCGCGATCACCTCCTCTGCGGCCAGCTCGTCGTAGCGGTCGACCGGCCGCGACGGCGCGGGCTCCGGCGGTGCGGGCGCCTGGGCCACGCGCGAGGCGCGCTCGACCGCGTCCTCGGCCGCCTGGCGCGCGCGCCGCTCCGCCTTCTTGGCGCGCTCGGTCGCCTTCAGCGCCGACTCGGCGGCGCGGCGCTCGGCCTTCTTCGCCCGCTCGGTCGCCTTGGCGGCGGCCTGCTCGGCGCTGCGGGAGCGCTCCTCTGCCGCGACGAGGCGATCCTCCTCGCTCGGCCCGGCGTCCCCATCCTCGATGCTCGCCAGCAGGCGCCGGAGCTCGGCGATCTGGCCGCGGCTGAGCGCTGACGCCTCCCTGCTGCCGGAGCGCCTGACGTGCGGGCTCCAGCGCAGGAACTCCTCGACCTCGCGCTCGTAGCGGTAGCGCTCCTGCGTCCCGCGCACGACCGGGTGCAGGCGCATGTGCTCGCCCAGCTTCAGGACGGCCTCGCGGCTCGTGTGCTGGTAGTGGAAGCCCGATGCCTTGTAGCGGCGATTGTCGACGCCGCGGCCGTAGCGCAGCTGGTTCATTGCCTCCGGCGGGATGCGGATGCCCACGCGCCGCAGCATCGCGGTGGCGATGCCGGTCCCCCACGGCGGCAGCACCGGCGCGTAGGGCTTGCCGAGCAGCCCGGCGACCTCGCTGAGCGCGAGCACGCCGTCGCCGGCGACGTTGAAGACGCCCGCCGTGCGGTTCTGGACGGCGTGTTCCAGCGCGTGGACGACGTCGTCCTCGTGGACGAACTGGTAGCGCGGGTCGAAGCCGAGGATCATCGGCACCGCGGGCAGCGAGAACAGGTCGATGTGCGACGTGCGCACGTCCGGACCGAGCACGTTCGCGAAGCGCAGCACCGTGACCGTCGCCTCCGGGTTGCGCTCGGCGAACTCTCCGAGCGAAGCCTCCGCCTCGACGATGTCCCGCTCGATGCCGGTGCGCGGCGGGTGCGGCCGGCGCATCGTCTCGTCGAAGAAGGCCGGGTCGTCCTGCTCGCAGCCGTAGTAGTGCGTCGAGGACTTGAAGACCACCTTGCGCACGGGCGAGGCGGGCCCGCTGCACGCGGCCAGGATGTTCATCGTCCCGATCACGTTGTTCTCGTGGGCCTTCGACGACGACGTCGTGTTCGAGTCGACGACCAGCCGCGTGTCCACCACCGTGTCGATCTCCGCCGCCTCCACCACGCGCCGCAGCAGCGCGTGCTGCGCGCCCACCTTCACGTACTCGGTGCGCTCCAGCTCGACCGAGGGCTCTTCGTTGTCGACCCCGATCACGGCCTCGACCTCGGGGAAGGCCTCGAGCGCCTGCGCGAGACGGCCGCCCCAGTAGGTCGAGAGACCGGTGACGAGGATGCGCCGCGAGTCCATCAACCGAACCACACCGATTTCCGCTTGGCGAGCATGTCCCAGAGGTTTTCCTGGATGCGCGCGCGAACCTCCTGGGCGACCGTCTGCACGAGCGCCTTGTCCTCGTGCGAGTCGCCCGGGCCGAACTCGATCGGCTCGAGGAAGCGCAGCTTGAACTTGGCGGGCAGGTAGCCGAGCATGCCGGCGAGGCCGAAGTGCGGGAAGGTCGGCGTGATCGGGAAGTAGAGCAACCCGGTGACGCGCTTCAACAGGCCGATCTGGGCGAACACCGGCGCCGACTCCTCGGCGCCGACGACACAGGCGGGAACGATCGGCGTGCCCGCGCGCATGGCCGCCTCGACGAAGCCGCCGCGGCCGAAGCGGCGCAGCCGGTAGCGGTCCTTGTAGAGCTTCGCGGTCCCCTTGCGGCCCTCGGGGAAGACGAGCACGAGCTGCTCCTCGTCGTGCAGCAGCCGGTGCACGTTCGCGGGGTGAGCCGCCACGCAGCCGATCTTCGGCAACAGCGCGCTGAAGCCGGGGTAGCCCTTGAAGAAGTGCTCGATCGTGATGTTGAGCGGGCGCGGATGCGGGTGCTCCTCGCGGATCGCCTTGGCGAGCATCGCGGCGTCGGGCGGCAGCGCACCCGAATGGTTCGAGACGAGCAGCGCTCCGCCGCTCGCCGGCACGTTCTCGATCCCCTCGACCTCGGCGCGGAACCAGTAGCGGTAGAAGAACTCGACGAGGGTCTGGTCGAAGAACCCCTCGATCCGCTCGGAGCGTCCCCAGTCGTTCAGCCGCCGGTCGGGCTCGACCCCGGGCAGGTGGTCCTTCAGCGCCTCGGACGGCACAAGCGACGTGACGGTCGGGCCGCGTTCTCGTACCGAAAGGGTCGTGCGCACACGTTCAGCCATGGCTGCCCGATTCAAGCAGGCCGCGCCGGGCGCCGTGTGATCAGCTTCCGATGCGCTCGAGCACCGGGTCGAGCTCCAGCCGCAGCCCCTTCCAGTCGCGCGCGCCGATCACGCCGTCGCGGCCCACGAGCTCCTCGTTCCAGGGGTGAATGATCGTCGCGGGCACGATGCCGGCCTCCTTGGCCCTCGTGATGTTGACCGGGCTGTCGTCCACGAGGACGTCGATCTCGAGCTCTACGCAGCGCGAGACCTTGTCGAACGAGCAGTGCAGGTCGTGGTAGGGCAGGCCGATGGCGTCGAGCCAGGACTCCGTGGCCGGGAAGGTGCTCATGCGCCGGTGGCTCGTGATGTGGATCCAGTGGCCCTGCTCATGCCAATCCCGGACGGTCTCGACGGCGTCCGGGTAGGGAACCCCCGCCGCGATGTTCTCGTCCGAGTGGGTCTCCTCCACGCAGTGGATGACCGCGTCGCGCTCGAGCTGGGTGATGCCCCAGTTGCGCTGCTCCTCGTAGGGCAGCTCGATCCCGTAGCGCTCACGCGCCACTCGCTGGAGCAGGTCCCAGTAGGGGTGCAGGGTTGAGTCGATGTCCAGCGCGATCCTCGCCATTTCGCCTTACCCTAGAAAGCCCATGGCGCAGTTCTATCTCCCCCCGCCGCCCACGAGTTACCGCAAAGCGCGCAACGCTGACGCGGAGTACGGCACCACCGCCTCGCCCGACTGGCGGACGATCGACTGGCCGGCGCACCTGCACCAGGTCGAGATCGACGGGATCCCGGTCAACTACGTGGACATTGGAGATGGCGACCGCGAGCCGATCGTGCTCGTCCACGGGCTCGCCGGGCAGTGGCAGAACTGGCTCGAGAACATCCCGCGCTTCGCCCAGGAGCGGAGGGTGATCGCGCCCGACCTCCCGGGGCACGGGCTCACGCCCATGCCGCGCGACCAGATCACCATCCCTCGGTACGGCCGCTGCGTGAACGCGCTCTGCGAGCAGCTCGAGCTCGGCAAGGTCGACATCGTCGGCAACTCGATGGGCGGCTTCGTGGCGGCGGAGGTCGCGATCCAGTTCCCGGAGCGGATCGACCAGCTCGTGCTGGTCTCGGCGGCGGGCATCGCCAGCGCGGACGTCGCGAAGACGCCGATCATGACCGTCGGCCGCCTGATGAGGGCGCTCGCATCGCACGGCACCGCGCAGTTCGACCGTCAGGTCGCCGCCCGGCCGCGCTCCCGTCACCACACGCTCGCGCTCGTGGCGCGCTATCCGAGCCGCCTGAAGGCCGATCTCGCCTACGAGGCCTTCTTCAAGGGCGCCGGCAAGCCGGGCTTCCTGGACGCCCTGCGCGCGAACCTGAACTACGACTTCCGCGACCGCCTGCCCGAGATCCGCCAGCCGACGCTGATCGTCTGGGGCGAGAACGACTCGATCATCCCGGTGCGCGACGCCCACGAGTTCGAGCGGCTGATCCCGGACTCGCGCAAGATCGTGATGAGAGCGACCGGCCACGTGCCCATGGCAGAGCGCCCGTCGACCTTCAACGACCTCGTGCTCGAGTTCCTGGCCGAGACGGGCCGCGCGAGCGAGGGCGAGCGGGCCCCGGGGAGTCCAGGCCGCTTAGCTGATGCCATCCGGGGGCTCGCGCCCCAAGCGCCGAAGCAGTCGGCTCGGCCGGCTGCGCAGGGTCCGGATTCCCCCGGTGGCACCTGGCCGGCCTAGCTGGTGACGGCGCCGTACGAGGCCGAGCCCACGTGCTTGGCGTACTTCCCGAGCACGCCCCCGTTGTACTTCGGCGCCGGCTGCTCGTAGGCCGCCACCCGCTCGGCGATCTCCTCGTCGCTCAGCTCGACGTTCAGCTCGCGCGCGCCGACGTCGAACACGATCGTGTCGCCGTCGCGCACCGCCGCGATCGGGCCGCCGTGGCGCGCCTCGGGGGCCACATGGCCGGCCATGAAGCCGTGCGTGGCGCCGGAGAAGCGGCCGTCGGTCAGCAGCGCGACCGAATCGCCCAGCCCCTCCCCCACGAGCGCCGCGGTTACGTGCAGCATCTCGCGCATGCCCGGGCCGCCGCTCGGGCCCTCGTTGCGGATCACCACGATCTCGCCCGGCTGGATCGACTTCTCCATCACCGCGCCGAAGGCGTCCTCCTCGCTCTCGAACACGCGCGCCGGGCCGCGGTGCTCGAGGCGGTCGTGGCCGGACAGCTTCACCACGCAGCCGTCGGGAGCGAGGTTGCCGCGCAGGATCGCGAAGCCGCCGTTCGGCTTGAGCGCCGCGTCGGGCGTGCGAACCACGTCCTGGCCCTCCGTCTCCTCGGCAGCGTCCGCGACGTCGCCGATCGTCTGGCCGGTCACGGTCGACGGCGTCGCGGTGGAGCAGGCCGGCCTCGTCGAGCCGCCGGATCACGAGCGGGACGCCGCCGGCGCGGTAGAGGTCGGTCGCCACGTAGCGGCCGCCGGGCTTGAGGTCGCAGAGCAGTGGGGTCTGCCAGGCGATGCGGTCGAAGTCCTCGATGTCGAGCTCGACGCCCGCCTCGTGGGCGACCGCGAGCAGGTGCAGGACGAGGTTGGTGGAGCCGCCCGACATCGCCCCTGCGGCGATCGCGTTCTCGAGCGACTCGCGGGTGATGATGTCGGCCGGCGTGCGGCGCTGCTCGAGCACCTCGAGCACGAGCCGGCCGCAGTCCTCCGCGACCTGGCCCTTCCTGCCGTCCTCGGCGGGCACCATCGAGCTTCCCATGGGCGAGATCCCGAGCACCTCGAACGCCATCGCCATCGTGTTGGCGGTGAACTGGCCGCCGCAGGCGCCGGCGCCGGGGCTCGCGTGGTTCTCGAGGTCGAGCAGGTCGTCGTCGCTGAGGTCACCGGCGGCATGGGCGCCGATGCCCTCGAAGACGTCCTGGATCGTCACGTCCCTGCCGCGCCAGCGCCCGGGCGCGATCGAGCCGCCGTAGAGCATCAGGCTCGGCACGTCGCTCAGGCGGGCGAGCGCCATCACGCAGCCGGGGATCGTCTTGTCGCAGCCCGACAGCGTGACCAGGGCGTCGAACATGTGGCCGCGCGCCACGAGCTCGATCGAGTCGGCGATCACCTCGCGGCTCACGAGCGAGGAGCGCATTCCCTCGGTGCCCATCGTGATGCCGTCCGAGATGGCGACGGTGTTGAACTCCATCGGAGTGCCGCCGGCGGCGCGCACGCCGTCCTTGACCCGCTCGGCGAGCCGGCGCAGGTGGAAGTTGCAGGGCATCGTCTCGGTCCAGGTGTTGGCGATGCCGACGATCGGCCGCTGCAGCGCGTCGTCGTCGAAGCCGATGCCCTTCAGGTACGCGCGCGCCTGGGCTCTGTCCGGGCCGTCGAGGATGACCCGGCTGCGCCTGCGGAGGTCTCCGCTCACCGGCTCTTCTGCTGAATCTCAGGCCGGCTGCCGCGGCGGCGCTCCCACTCCGCGAGCCGCCAGAGATCGCGGCGGACGCGGGCGGGGTCGTGCTGGCGTCCCACGAGATGGAGGTTCGCGCGCCGGATGACCCGGTCCTCGTCCGAGGTGAGCGCCATCCACTTGGCGAGCACGTCGTCCGAGGCGGGCAGGCGCTGGCGCCCACCGCCTCCCGTCAGATCGGGGAACTCGACGCAGTACTCGCTGAGCAGCTGGCCGCTCGCCGGGACGAAGGCGACGATCGGCTTGTGCGGGTAGACGAGGTAGGCGTAGGCGGGGCCGTTCTGCTTGTCCGACTCGCGGCGGGCGTGCCGGCCGGCGACCCGGATGAACCCCAGGTCGCGGTACATCGACCACTCCTCCTCGTTCACGCACGAGCGCAGCAGCTCGCGGGCGCGCTGCTCGGCGCGTCGCTCGCGGCCGGGGTCGTACAGCGAGAGCTCCTCGAGCCCGCCGCCCCGGCGCCGCGGCGGCCGCGTCGCCGCGGCGGCGCTCGATCGCGTTCACGATCAGCGGAGCCGCCAGCACGAGAGCGATCAGGGCGAGTGCGAGCAGAGCGAACAGCACCGGGTCAGCCCCCAGAGGCGCGCGGGAAGAAGATCACGCGCTCGGCCTCGATCGGGACGTCGGCGAAGTCCTTGACGAGCCGCGCCTCGCGGCGCCCGCTGCCCGGGTGAGTGGTCGGGACCGCGGCCCACATGCCCTCGTCGAGCTGGCGCCTGAACTCGCGGATCAGGCGCTCCTCGTCCTCCTCCACGCGCGGATCGCCCTCGGCGAGCAGGACCTCGCCGTGTCCGGGCTTCATGCGCAGGAACTTGATCGGTCTCTCCTCCGAAAGGCTTCGAGGGTCGCTCATGCCGCCGCTCGCGGCAGGGGACCGATTATGGCACGGAGGTGTGCCTGGCCCGCCGCTCCGCGAGGCCGATCGCGTCGACGGGGCCGGCGCCCCCGCCCACGTCGCGCAGGCCGTCCCTGACCGCCTCGGCGGCGATCCGCTTCGCGTGCTCGGCGGCCTCGAGCGGGTCGAGCCCGAGCGCGAGCCCCGCCGCGAGCGCCGACGAGTGGGTGCAGCCGGAGCCGTGCGCCGCGCCGTCCGGGTAGCGCTCACCGGGGATCTCGACGAGCCGCTCGCCGTCGAAGAAGACGTCCGTGGCCTCGTCCCGGTGGCCGCCGGTCACGACCACCGCGTTCGCCCCCAGCGAGTGGATCGCCTCCGCGAGCGTCACCGCGTCAGCATCCTCACCGGCCAGGATGCGCGCCTCCGGCAGGTTGGGCGTCACGACCGTCACCTTCGGGAGCAGCTTGGTGCGCAGCGCGTCGAGCGCGTCCTCGTCGAGCAGGCGGGCACCGCTCTCGGCGATCATCACGGGGTCGAGGACGACAGGGGCGTCGCCGACGAGATCGAGCGCCCTGGCGACCGTCTCGATCGTCTCGGCGGTCCCGAGCATGCCGATCTTGACGGCATCCACGCCGATGTCCTCGGCCACCGCCCGGACCTGCTCGACGATCGCCTCGGGGGGCAGCGGGTAGACCGCCGTGACCGCGCGCGTGTTCTGCGCCGTCACGGCCGTGATCGCCGTCATGCCGTGCACGCCGCAGCGGGCGAACGCCTTCAGGTCGGCCTGGATCCCGGCTCCACCGCCGGAGTCGGAGCCGGCGATCGAGAGGACGCGCGGGGTGCGTTCTTCGCTCGTCATTCGCTCGCGCGAGCATAGGGCGCGCGGGTTTTCACTCACTTGTCACTCGAGCGTGCCCACGCGTAACGCGGCCCGTCCTAGCGTGGCCTCCCGTGCTCGCCGCCGTCTGCACATTCGCCCTCGAGGGCATCCGCAGCCACGAGGTCACCGTGGAGGTGGACGTCCGCCGCGGGCTGCCCACGTTCACCCTGGTGGGGCTGCCCGACCGCGCCGTCCGTGAGTCGCGCGAGCGTGTGCGCGCCGCGCTGCTCAACTCCGAGCTCGGCTTCCCGCAGCAGCGCATCACGGTCAACCTCGCGCCCGCGCATGTGCGCAAGGCCGGCGCGAGCTTCGACCTGGCGATCGCCGTGGCTCTGCTCGTGGCAACCGAGCGCGTGCCGGCCGCGGCGCTCGCCGGCTGCGCGCTGGCGGGCGAGCTGTCGCTGTCGGGCGAGATCCGCCCGATCCGGGGCGCGCTCGCCGCCGCGCTGGGCGCCCGCGGCGCGGGATACACGCGGTTGCTCGTTCCGGCGATGAATGCGCCTGAGGCGGCGCTCGTCGAAGGCGTCGCCGTCAGCGGAGTGCCGTCGCTGGCGCGGCTCGCCGACCTGCTCCACGGGCGCTGGGAGCCCGACCCCGTCGAGCCGGCGCTGCCGGCGCCCGGGCGCGCCGAGGGCTCGGTAGACCTTGCCGACGTCCGCGGCCAGTCGGACGCCAAGCGCGCGCTCGAGATCGCCGCGGCGGGCGGCCACAACCTGCTGATGGTCGGCCCGCCGGGCGCCGGCAAGACCATGCTCGCGCGGCGGCTCCCCGGGATCCTGCCGCCGCCCACCTTCGAGGAGGCGCTCGAGATCACCCAGGTGCACAGCGTCGCCGGCATCGGCAGCGGCAGGCTCGCCGCCGAGCGCCCGTTCCGGGCTCCCCACCACACGATCTCGCCGCAGGGGCTCGTGGGCGGCGGGGCGCGCCCGATGCCGGGCGAGATCACGCTCGCGCACCGCGGCGTCCTCTTCCTGGACGAGCTGCCCGAGTTCAGCCGCACGGCGGTCGACGCGCTGCGCCAGCCGCTCGAGGAGGGGCGCGTCGAGGTGATGCGCGGCCAGCGCACGCTCGAGTTCCCGGCCAACGCGATCGTGGTGGCCGCCTGCAACCGCTGTCCCTGCGCCCGCCCGGCCGACCGCTGCGACTGCGATCCCGGTCAGCTGTCGCGCTACCGGCGCCGGCTGAGCGGGCCGCTCGTCGACCGCATCGACCTCGTCTGCCAGGTCGAGCGCGTTCCGGCCGTCGAGCTCGTCGGCGCCGCTCGCGAGGGCTCCGTCTCGTCGGACGCGGTGCTGGAGCGCGTGGTGGCGGCGCGCCGGCGCCAGCGCGAGCGCCTGCAGGGGACGACGGCCCTCTGCAACGGCGACATGGACGGCCGGCTCACCCGCCGCCAGGTTCCCATGGACGGCGAGCTCGCCGCACGGCTGCTCGCCGTGCGCAGCCGCATCGACCTGAGCGGGCGCGGCCACGACCGCGTGCTGCGCGTCGCGCGGACGATCGCCGACCTCGATGGGCGCGACGCCGTGGCCGCGCGCGACCTGGACGAGGCGCTCGCGTACCGCGTCGACAGCTGGGAGGCGCTGGCGGCATGATCGACGCCTGCGACCCCTGCATGCGGCGGACCTTCCTGATCGCCCATCTCGCGCCGCGCATCGCCGGGCTGCTCACACGGCGTCGCGGCCGGCGCGTCGCCGGGCTACTCGCGCTGCCCGAGGACGAGCTGCTCGCCGCAGCCGCAGGGCGCCGGATCGGCGAGGCGCTGGCCTTCCTCGAGTCCTTCGACGCGGACGCCGAGCGCGAGCGCCTCGACGTGCCCGACGCGGTGGTGGTCTGCTCGCACGCGGGCCTGTACCCGGCCCTGCTCGGAGAGCTCGACGACCCGCCGGCGGTGCTCTTCGGCGCCGGACGGGCCGACGCGCTGGAGGCGCTGCAGGAGGAGCCGGCCGTGGCCGTGGTCGGCACGCGCCGGGCGAGCCCTTACGGCGCCGAGGTCGCCTACTCGCTCGGACGCGGGCTCGGAGCGTCGGGCGTGCCGGTCGTGAGCGGCCTGGCGCTCGGCATCGACGCCACGGCGCACCGCGGCTGCCTCGACGGTCGCGGCCTGCCGCTGGCGGTGCTGGCCTGCGGGCCGGACGTGGCCTACCCGCGCAGGCACCGCTCGCTCCACGAGCGGGTGCGGGCGGCAGGCATCGTGCTGTCGGAGCTGCCACCCGGCACGGCGCCCTTCCTGTGGGCCTTCCCGGCCCGCAACCGGATCATGGCCGGGCTCGCGCGCATGACCGTCGTGGTCGAGGCGGCGCAGCCGAGCGGCAGCCTGATCACCTCCGATTTCGCGCGCGACCTCGGCCGCTCCGTCGCCGCCGTGCCCGGCCGCGTCACGTCGCGCTTCGCGCACGGCACCAACGCGCTGCTCCGCGACGGCGCCGTGCCGATCACCGGGACGGAGGACGTGCTCGACGAGCTCTTCGGCGTCGACGTGCGGCGCCCGCCCGACCACGCCCGCCCGTCGCAGCTTCCGGATGACCCGGTCCTGCGCGAGGTGCTCGACGCGGCCGAGCAGAGCGACTCGATCGACGCGATCGCGGAACGCACCGGGCGCGGCGCCGCGGAGATCCGGGCTGCACTCGGACGGCTAGAGGTCGACGGCCACGTCGTGCGCAGGGCGCTGGGCGGCTGGGAGCGGCGCGCGTGACGTCCGTTCGCCGCACCGATCACCGCCGCGCCCTCGGGGCAAGCGGCGAGGAGCTCGCCGCCCGGCATCTCGAGGCGCGTGGCTTCGAGATCGTCGACCGCAACTTCCGCACCCGCCACGGCGAGCTCGACCTGGTCGCGAGGGACGAGCACAGGGTCGTCTTCTGCGAGGTCAAGACCCGCATCGTCAGCGCGACGACCGGGCCGCTCGGCTCGCCACGCCCCTACGGGCCGCTCGACTCGATCGGTGTGCGCAAGCGCCGCCAGGTCCGCGCCATGGCACGCGTCTGGCTGACGGAAGCCCACGACCGGCTCGGCTCGGGCTCACCGGCCGAGATCCGCTTCGACGCGGTGGGCATCACGCTCGACGGCTCGGGGCGCCTGATCGAGCTGGAGCACCTCGAGGGGGCGTTTTGAGCGGGTCCGCTGCCGGCCCGTCGGGCGGGCCTAGCCCTCGAGCGCCAGCTGCGTGTAGGCGATCGACTGGAACGACATCCGGTGCAGCGGGGAAACGCCCATCACCGCGATCGCCGCCCGATGCTCGGGCGTCGAGTAGCCGACGTTCGTCTCGAAGTCCCAGCCGGGATGGCGCTCCGCCGCGCGGCGCATGTAGCGGTCGCGGCTCACCTTGGCGAGCACCGAGGCCGCGGCGATCGCGGCGCTGCGGCAGTCGCCGTCGATCACTGCGCGCTGCTCGTGGCCGAAGGCGGGCACGTTGAAGCCGTCCACGAGGCACATGGTTCCGGGGCGCGCGACGCCGAGCAGGGCGGTGCGGAGCGCCTCGAGGTTCGTGTTGTGCAGTCCGCGCGCGTCGATGCCGCGCACGCAGCGGGACACGATCAGCGAGCGCGCGGCAGCGCGCATGACGATCGGGTAGAGCTCCTCGCGGCCCTCCGCGGTGTGCTGCTTGGAGTCGTTCAGCTTCGAGAGGGCGCGCCGATCCGACAGCGTCAGCCGCTCGAGGTCGAACAGCACGGCGGCGGCGACGAGCGGCCCCGCGAGCGAGCCTCGGCCCGCCTCATCGGCCCCCGCAACGAAGCGGCAGCCCAGGTCGCGATCGAACGCGAACAGCCGCCGCCCGGTGGCGGTGCGGCGCTTCGCCCGCGCGCGGCGACGGGCGCCCTTGGCGCCGTTGGTCCGGACGGCCTTGTCGCCATCCGCCACCGGCGGATCGTTCGTCGTCTCGTCAGGCTCCGTGGTCCCCAAGGTCGCGGCCGATCATAGGACTGCGCACGGCGGAACGGGCCGCGGCAGCGCCGCGGAGCATGTTTCGCGGGCCTAGAGGAAGCCGATCCGGTTCGGCGGCCAGTACGTCATGAAGGCCTTGCCGATCATCCACTTCTTCGGCACGGGGCCCCACTCGCGGCTGTCGGCGGACGCGCCGCGGTTGTCGCCCATCATGAAGTACATGCCGTCCGGCACGGTGATCTCGCCCGGGAGGTTGCAGATGCCGCATTCCGAGTCGAGCCGCGCATAGGGCTCGTCCAGCTTGCGGCCGTTGATGTAGGCCGCGCCGTCGATCACCTTCAGCCGGTCGCCGGGTAGGCCGATGACGCGCTTGATGAAGTTCGTGTCGGAGCGGTCCTCGGTCGGCTCGGGGCAGGACGTATCGCCCGGATGCTGGACGCCGCAGCTGTTCGTGTCGGCGCCGGCGGGTGGCTTGAAAACGACGATGTCGCCGCGATCGGGGTCGCCGAAGCGGAAGCTGACCCGGTCGACGAGCACCCGCTGACCGATCTGGAGCGTCGGAACCATCGACTCGCTCGGGATCCGGAAGGGCTTGACGAGAAAGGCCTGGATGCCGAGCGCCAGACCGAGCGCGACGGCCACGATCGTGACCAGCTCGATCAGCGAGCCGCGAGTGCTCTTCTCCTTCGTGCGAGCCATCCTGAGCCTCACGAGGCTTTCGGAGCCGCCCTACGACTTTTCGTCGCTGGGCTCGGCCTCGCTGTCGTCGGCGGTCTGCTCGTCGGCGGATGCTCGTCGGCGGGCGGCTCGCTGCTCGCATCGGCTTCCGGCGCGTCGGCGTCGGCGGCGGCCTCGGCGTCGGCGTCTGCGTCGCCCTCGGCGGGAGCCGCCTCGGCCTCCGGGGCCTCGGCAGGAGCGGCCTCGGCCTCCGGCTCAGCGCCGGCCTCCGGCGCATCGGCCGTGGCCGCCTCGCCGGCGGGAGCGCCCTCGGCGGCACCCTCAGCGGCAGCCGCCTCGGCCTGCTCCGCCTCTGCCTCCTCGACTGCCACCTGCTCGGCGAGCTCCTCCTCGCCGGGGCGCGGCGCGTCGTCCGGCGGCATCGCGCCGGCCTCGAACCGCTCGGGCTCCCCGGTCCAGCGGCGCTCGCGCACTCGCGAGGCGCGGCCGACCCGGTCGCGCAGGTAGTAGAGCTTGGCGCGCCGCACGTCGCCGCGGGCGGCCACCTCGATGCGCTCGATCTTCGGCGAGTGCACCGGGAAGGTCCGCTCGACGCCCACCCCGAACGACTGCTTGCGCACCGTGAAGGTCTCGCGCACGCCGCTGCCCTGGCGCTTGATCACGATCCCCTCGAACACCTGCGTGCGGCGCCGCTGGCCCTCGACCACCTGGAAGTGGACGCGGACGCGGTCGCCCGCCTGGAAGGCGGGGACGCGTCGCAGCTGAGCGCGCTCGATGCTGTCGATGAGTCCGGGCATGAGTGAGTGGGGTCCCGTCGCTTCGGTCCAGGTCGGGAGGCACAAGAAAGCGCGACCTCCCGGGAGCCGTCGCGCGTGAGGGGGAATGGTAGCGAAGCTTTCCGGAACCTCAGGGTGCGTCGGGCCGTGCTCGCTCGCGGCTGCGCTCGCGACGCCACTCGCGCACCCGCGCGTGGTCTCCCGAGAGCAGCACGTCCGGCACGGTGTGCCCGTGCCAGTCGAATGGGCGCGTGTAGTGCGGGTACTCCGGCGCCCCCTCGAGCGCCTCGCTGAACGACTCCTCGAGGGCGCTCTCCTCGTGCCCGAGCGCGCCGGGGAGCTTCCGGATGACGGCGTCGCAGACGACCATGGCCGCCAGCTCGCCGCCGGAGAGCACGTACGGGCCGATCGAGACGACGTCGCTGGCGAGCTGCTCGTTGACGCGCTCGTCAAAGCCCTCGTAGCGCCCGCACAGGAGCGTCAGCGCCGGCTCTGCCGCCAGCTCCTGGGCGAGCGCCTCGTCGAACTGGCGCCCGCCGGGAGCGAGCGCGACGACCCGCCGCCGGCCGCGCAGCTCCAGCGGGTCGACGTCGTAGCGAGCCCGCAGCGCCGCCTCGACGACGTCCACCCTGATCACCATGCCGGCGCCGCCGCCGTAGGGCGTGTCGTCAACCTGGCCTGCCCTGAGCGGCGTCGTGGCGCGCAGGTCGACGAAGGACAGCTCGTGTCCGCGCTCGAGCGCGTTCGTCACGTGGCGCTGGCTCCTGAACCAGTCGAACCAGGCTGGGAACAGCGTGACCACGTCGATGTTCACCCGAGGAACTCCCGGTTCACGCGGATCTCGCGGGCATCGAGGTCGATGCTCTCGACCGCGTCGGACACGAGCGGGACGAGCGTGCCGTCGTCGAGCTCGAGCAGGCTGCAGGACGGCCCCTCGATCACCCGCGCGACCGGGCCGAGGCCGACCACGCTGCAGCGCGCCAGATCGGCGGCGAGCCACTCGTCGGCGGCGAGCTCGTCCTCGATCAGGATGGTCTCGCCGCGCAGCGACCGGGCGTCGTCGACGCCGGAGAGCCGGATCAGCGGGCGCTCGTCGGTGCCCGCCCGCCGCTCGACGACCCGCGGTTCCGAGCCGACGACCACCTCCGCCCCCTCGGGGAGCGGGTGCTGCGGTCCCTCCACGTAGAAGCTGCCGTCCAGGCCGTGCGGCTTCCCGACCCGCCCGGCCGTGACGAGCGTCAATCGACGACGTCGACCAGTACGCGGGTGCCCTGGCGGACGGCGGACGCCTTGATCACGGTCCGGAGCGCCGCGACGGTGCGGCCGCCGCGGCCGATCACCTTGCCGGCGTCGTCCTCCCCGACGTGCAGCTCGAGCACGACCGTCCCGTCGGGCTCCTCGAACGACTCGACGCTCACCTCGTCCGGACTGTCGACGAGCGACCGGGCGAGATAGGTGAGTAGCTCGTCCACCTACTGCGAGCCGGAATCGCCGCCCTCGGCGGCTTCGGCCTCCTCGGCCGGGGCGGCCTCCACGCCCTCAGGCGCAGTGGCGTCCGCGGCGGCACCGGTGACCTCGTCGGCCTCAGCCTCGTGCGCCTCGACGGCCTCGGCGACATCCGCCTCGGGCGCGGCATCAGGCGCAGCCGGCTCCGCCGGCGCCTCGTCCTCGGCCGGCTGGTCCACCTGCGACGGCGGCGTGGCCGGCTCCATCGATACCGAGCCGGCGGTGGCCGGGCTCGCGGCGGCGACGGCTGCGGAGGTCTTCGGGTCCGCGGTGAGCCCCTTCGCCTGCGCCTTCAGCAGCTGCTTGACCGTGCCGGTCGGCTGCGCCCCGCGCGCGACCCAGTGCTGGTAGCGCTCCTCGTCGATGCGGATCGTCGAGGGCTCCGTCTGCGGGTTGTAGTGGCCAATCGCCTCGATGAAGCGGCCGTCGCGCGGCGAGCGCTGGTCGGCGACGACCACGCGCCAGATCGGATTCTTCTTGCTCCCCACGCGGGTGAGGCGGACTCGTACGGACATAGGCCGGAAGAGGTTAGCGACCGCCGGCCAGTTGCTGCAGGTTCGGCATCCGGCCCTTCGCGATCTGCTTCATCAGCTTCTTCATCTGGCCGAACTGCTTGACGAGGTGCGAGACCGCCTGCACGGACGTTCCCGAGCCGCGCGCGATCCGCCGCCGCCGCGAGCCGTCGATGATCGTCGGGTTGGCCCGCTCCTCGGGCGTCATCGAGCGGATGATCGCCTCGAGCCGGTCGAGCTCCTTCTCGTCGACGTTCAGGCCGCCGAGCTGCTGGCCGACGCCCGGCATCATCTTCAGCAGCGAACCGAGCGGCCCCATCTTGCGGACCTGCTGCATCTGGTCGAGGAAGTCGTCGAGCGTGAACTGCTCCTTGCGGATCTTCTTCTCGAGCTCCTGCGCCTGGCGCTCGTCCATCTGGCGCTCTGCCTTCTCGACGAGCGTCATCACGTCGCCCATGCCGAGGATCCGCTGCGCCATCCGATCCGGGTGGAAGCGCTCGAAGTCGCCGAGCTTCTCCCCGGTCGACGCGTACAGGATCGGCTTGCCGGTGACCGCCTTGACCGACAGCGCCGCGCCGCCGCGGGCGTCGCCGTCGAGCTTCGTGAGGACGACGCCGTCGAAGTCGGCCGTCTCGGCGAACTGCTCGGCGACGTTGACGGCGTCCTGGCCCGTCATCGAGTCGATCACGAGCAGCACGTTGTGCGGCTTCGTGCGCTTCTTGACGTCGGCGAGCTCCTTCATGAGCTCCTGGTCGATGTGGAGGCGGCCGCTCGTGTCGATGATGAGGGCGTCGCGGCGGTCGCGCTTGGCCTGGTCGAGCGCCCACTCCGCGATGTCGACCGGGTTCCGCGCGGTCCCCTGCTCGTAGACCGTCGCGCCCGCCTGGGCGCCGACCTTGATCAGCTGGTCGACCGCGGCGGGCCGGTAGACGTCGCAGGCCGCGACGGCCACGTCCATCCCCTGCTCCTCGCGCAGCTGCCGGGCGAGCTTGCCGCAGGCGGTCGTCTTGCCCGAGCCCTGCAGCCCCGCCATGAGGATCACCGTCGGCCCCGGGCGCGCCAGCACGAGGTCGCTTCCCGAGCCGCCCATCAGCGCGGTCAGCTCCTCGGCGACGATCTTCACGACCTGCTGGCCGGGGTTCAGCGACGCGAGCACGTCCTGCCCGAGCGCCCGCTCCTTGACGGCCGAGGTGAACTGCTTGACGACCTTGAAGTTGACGTCCGCCTCGAGCAGCGCGAGGCGCACCTGGCGCATCGCCTTGTTGACGTCCTCCTCGGTCAGCTGACCGCGCGAGCGAACGTCACCGAGCGCAGCCTGAAGCCTGTCTGAGAGGGCGTCGAACATGAATCACTGAGGCTAGACGACCGCTAGCGCGGCGTGGGCGGGGCGGGCGGGCCGGCATCCGCGGGCGGCGGCGGGCTATCCGGCCCGGCGTCCGGCTTCGGGATCACCGAGCCGATGTTGGCGAGCGCCTGGGTGATCTCGCTCGGGATGATCCAGACCTTGTTCGACTCGCCCCGGGCGATCTGCGGCAGGGTCTGCAGGTACTGGTAGGCGAGCAGCTTCGGATCGGCGTCGCCACGGTGGATCGCGTCGAAGACCTGCTCGATGGCCTTCGACTGGCCCTCGGCGTGGAGGATCTCCGACTGCTTCTGGCCCTCGGCGCGCAGGATCGACGACTGCTTCTCCCCCTCCGCCGTGAGGATCTGCGACTGCTTGACGCCCTCGGCCGTCAGGATCGCCGCGCGCTTGTCGCGCTCGGCGCGCATCTGCTTCTCCATCGCCTCCTGGATCGTCACGGGCGGGTCGATCGCCTTCAGCTCGACGCGGTTGACGCGGATCCCCCAGCGCCCGGTCGCCTCGTCGAGCACGACGCGCAGCGCGGTGTTGATGTTGTCGCGCGAGGTGAGCGTGTCCTCGAGCGTCATGCCGCCGGCGACGTTGCGGAGCGTGGTCACCGTGAGCTGCTCGATCGCGACGATGTAGTCGGCGATCTCGTACGTGGCGGCCTTCGGGTCGGTGACCTGGAAGTAGATGACCGAGTCGATCGAGACCGTCAGGTTGTCCTCGGTGATCACCGGCTGCGGCGGGAACGACACCACCTGCTCGCGGAGGTCGAGCAACGGCTTCACGCGATCGACGTACGGCACGATGAGCGCCAGGCCGGCGTCGAGCGTGCGGTGGTAGCGGCCGAGCCGCTCGACGATCCCGGCGCGCGCCTGCGGCACGATCCGGATGCTCCGCGCGAGCGTGATCAGCACGACCACGGCCAGGACTATCAGCACGATCAGGGCAGCCATCTGGCGCTTCCTCTCATTCGGCGACCAGCGCCGTGGCGCCGTCGATCTGCATGACCTCTACCCGAGCACCGGGTTCGAACGCGTCGTCGTCGTCGTAGGCGCGCGCCGACCAGACCTCGCCGGCGAGCTTCACCTGCCCGCCGTCGCGGTCGACCCGCTGGAGCACCACCGCGGGCCTGCCGATCAGCGCGGCGGTCCCGGTGCGGAGCTGGCCCGGCGTGCGCAGGTGGCGCCTCGCGATCGGCCGGAGGACGAGCAGCGAGGCGAGCGACACCGCGATGAACACGATCCACTGAGCCGCCAGCCCGCCGCCGGCGAGCGCCACGATCGCGGCGGTCACGGCGGCAATCGCGATCGGGCCCAGGAAGAAGCCGAGCGTCGCAATCTCACCGACCGCGAGCACCCCGGCGGCGATCATCCACCAGACCCATTCGTCCATCTACTCCCCGATCCTAGGGAGGGGGGTGACCCGCCGCCACCGGGCTCAGCTCGCTCACGCCGCGGATCGGCGTTCGCAGCAGCCCGTGGGCGCGGCTCGAGTCGAGCACGCAGTAGGCGGGCCGCTCGAGGCCCGAGCCCGCGAGCCGGCCGCGGCGCAGCCGCTCCGCAGGCAGCCCGTGCGCGGCCGCGATCGTGCGGGCGAGCTCGAAGCGGCTCACGGCCTCGGGGCCGCCGAGGTGGAGAAGCCCGCTCTCGGAGCGGTGGGCGAGCTCGACGAGCGCGGCCGCAAGATCGTCGACGAGCACGGGCGAGCGCCATTCGTCCTCGAAGAACTCGGTGTCCGACTCGCCATCCGCCGCGGCGGCCACGAGCCGCTCCTGCGGGCCGGGCTCGGCCCCGCCGAGCATCAGCGACGTCCTCACCACCAGCGCATCGGGGTGCCCCGCCAGCACCTCGCGCTCGGCCTCGAGCTTCGAGCGGCCGTAGTCCGTGAGCGGAACCGGCGCGTCGTCCTCGCGGTACGGGCGCGTGCCGGCCCCGTCGAAGACGACGTCCGTCGAGATGTGCACGAGCCGCGCCCCGGCCCGCGCTGCGGCCGCCGCCACGTTCGCGGATCCGGCCACGTTCGTGTCCCAGGCGCCGGGGCCCTGCTGCAGGTAGGCGGTGTGGATCACGGCTCCCGGCCGCACGCGCTCGACGAGAGCGTCGACGCCCGCCGCATCGCGGACATCGAGGCGCGCCCACTCGAGCGCCGGGCCCGCGGCGTCGGTCGAGCTGAGACGAGCGGCGATCACCGGCGGCTCGGAGCTCGCGAGGAGCGCGCGGCCGAGGTAGCCGCTGGCTCCGGTCACGAGCAGCGGACCGCTCATGCCTCGTTCAGCGCGCGCTCCACGTCCGCGAGCAGATCGGCGGTGTCCTCGCAGCCCGCCGACAGGCGGATGAAGCCGGGCGGCACGTCGTCGCCGCCCCAGCGGGCGCGGCGCTCGGCCGTCGAGTGGACGACGCCGAAGCTGGTGGCGTCGAACACGAGCTCTGCCGTCGCCAGGAAGCGCTCGGCCCGCTCCTCGCTGCCGATGTCGAACGAGACGACCATCCCGTAGCCGCGCATCTGGCGCCGCGCCACCTCGTGTCCGGGGTCGCCGCTCAGGCCCGGGTAGCGCACCGACACGACGTCGTCGCGCGCCGACAGCAGCCGCGCGATCGCGAGCGCGTTGTCGCAGCTGCGCTCCAGCCGCAGCGCGAGCGTCGCCAGCGAGCGGTGGCCGAGCCACGCCTCGAACGGGCCGGGCAGCGCGCCGGCGTCGCGGCGCCAATCCCTCATCTGCCCGGCCAGCTCCTCGTCGCGGGTCGTGAGGTAGCCGAGCATCAGGTCGCCGTGGCCCGTGATCTGCTTGGTGGCGCTGGTGAGCACCACGTCCGCGCCCAGGTCGAGCGGGCGCTGCAGGAGCGGACCGGCGGTGGTGTTGTCGACCACCGTTCGCGCGCCCGCGGCCCGGGCGGCCTCCGCGAGCGCAGCGAGGTCGTAGACCTCGAGCTTCGGGTTCGAGGGGCTCTCGAGCCACAGCAGCTTCGCCCCCTCGGCGGCCGCGGCGAGCTCGGCCGGCGGAGCCAGCCGCAGCTCGATGCCGCGCGGCTCGAGGTGGGTCTCCGCGAGGCGCCGGACGCCGTGGTAGCAGCCGGCGTCCATGGCGATCGCGTCGCCTGGCTTCGTCAGCGTCAGCAGGAGCGCGGCGGCCGTGGCCATCCCGGACGCGAACAGGACGGCGCGCGCCTCCTCGAGCTCGCCGAGCGCGTCCTCGAAGCGGGTCCAGGTCGGATTGCCGTAGCGGGTGTAGGTGTACTCGGTCGCGTACGGATCGCCGCTGAAGTGGAAGGGTGCCGCGAAGACCGGTCCCGGCAGGAAGGGCTCCCCCTGACCGGGCGCGGGAAGGCCGGCCTTCAGGACGCGTGTGCCGTCGCCTCGAGCTCTGCTCACGGCTCGAGTATCGCCCGTGCGAAGTCGTCGGGGTCGAACGGCCGCAGGTCCTCGAGCGACTCGCCGATGCCGATCAGCTTGACGGGGACCCCCAGCTCCTGGGCGATCGCGAGCGCGATGCCGCCCTTGGCGGTGCCGTCGAGCTTCGTGAGCGCGATGCCGGTCACCTCGACCGCCTCGCGGAACAGCATCGCCTGGCGCAGCCCGTTCTGGCCGGTGGTGGCGTCGATCGTCAGCAGCGTCTCATGAGGCGCGCCCGGAGCCTGTGCGGCGATCACCTTGCGGACCTTGCGCAGCTCGTCCATCAGGTGCTGCTGGGTGTGGAGGCGCCCCGCCGTGTCGCAGATGACCACGTCGCGGCCGCGCGCCTTGGCGGCCTCGATCGCGTCGAACATGACCGCGCCCGGGTCCGAGCCGGGCTCGCCGCGGACGAGCTCGCAGCCGGCCCGCTCCGCCCACAGCGCGAGCTGCTCGGCCGCGGCCGCGCGAAAGGTGTCGCCCGCCGCGATCAGCACGGAGCGCCCGAGCTCGTTCTGCAGGTGCCAGGCGATCTTGCCGATCGTGGTCGTCTTGCCGCTGCCGTTCACGCCGACCACGAGGATCACCGTCGGCGAGGGCGTGAGATCGATCGTGTCGCCGTCGAGCCGCGCCGTGTCCGCGAGCAGCTCGCGCAGGCGCCGGGACAGGTCCTCCCCGCCCTGCAGCTCGCCCGTCTCCGCCTCGTGCTCGAGCCGCTCGACGATCTTGGCCGTGGTCGGGGCGCCGACGTCGGCGTAGATGAGCGTCTCCTCGAGGTGCTCGAAGGCCTCGTCGTCGAGCGACTGGAAGACGGTCGCCTGGAGCTCGGCGCCGAGTGCCTCGCGCGTCTTCGACATGTTGTCGCGCAGCCGCCGGAAGAATCCGCGGCGCTCCGGCTCCGCCTCTGGCTCGGCGGCGGGCGCCGGCGCGTCCTCACCGGTCAGGAAGAGCTCGTGCCAGGTGCGGGCCATCGGCCCGCGAGCATAGAGGCGCCTGGGCGGCCGGTCGCACTTGACACAAGCGACGCCCGGGCGGAGGCTCGATGCAGGACTCGCCCCCCAACCTAGGAGGCTTCAAGTGCGCAGGCTCAAGCTGATGATCGGAGCGGTACTGCTTCTGGGGGTCCCCGTGACCCTCGCCGCCGCCCAGTCGTCCGTCCCGACGGTGGCCGTGAGCGTGTCAGGCTCGAACGTCGTTCTGGACCCCTCAGGACCGATCGGTGCGGGTCCCACACGCTTCACGAACGACGCGCGCGCCGAGTTCAACCTCGCCACGTTGCGGGCGGGCGTGACCATCGATGAGCTGCGCCAGTCCCTATCCAACCCTCGCTCCGTGAAGGCACTCGGCCAGGTGTTCCTCGAGGCAACCGCGGCACCCGGGAAGTCGGTCACCGTCGATCTGCGGCCCAACACGACCTACGTGGCGGCAGTGGTCGCGGGCCTAGATCGGCGCTCTCGACCTTCACCACAGGCGGGCCCAACGGGGCCAGCGCACCGCGCCCGGACGCGCGCATCCGGATGGTCGACTACGGCTTCGGCGGGCCGAAGACCCTGCCCCGCAACGGCCGCATCAGGGTTGAGAACGCCGGCACGGCACTCCACTTCGCGATCGCGTTCCCGCTGCGACCGGACGTGTCCAACCGGCAGGTCGGCCGTGCCCTCCGCGGCACGAACGAGCAGGCCCTCGGCCGTGTGGTCGCGGGCGAGCCCGTCGACGTTCAGGGGCTGATCAGCCCGGGCTCGACCAACGACAACGAGGTGAGCTTCCCCGCCGTGGGCGCTACGCGATGGTGTGCTTCTTCAGCGAGCACAACCGGCTCGGCATGTACCGGGTCTACCGCGTGCGCTGAGGTCTACGCGGCCGCTTCGTCCGCTGCCGGCGCCTCGTGCTCCGGCAGCGGCCGCCCGGCCAGCTTGCGCGACACCACGCGCGAGATTCCGTCGCCGCCCATGCTGACGCCGTAGAGCGTGTCGGCGGCGTCCATCGTGCGCTTCTGGTGTGTCACGACGATGAACTGGGCGCGGTCCGAGTAGCGCTTCACGAGCTGGAGGAAGCGGTCGATGTTGATGTCGTCGAGCGCGGCCTCGACCTCGTCGAGGATGTAGAAGGGGCACGGCCGCGCCAGGAAGACGGCGAACATGAACGCGAGCGCGACGAGCGACTTCTCGCCGCCTGAGAGCAGCGACAGCCGCTTCGTCGACTTGCCGGGCGGCGTGACCTCGATCTCGACGCCCGCCTCGGGCTGCTCGTCCTCGTCCGGCTCGGGCTCCTCCTGCTCGGGCGCGTCGGGCAGCGGCTCGCCGCCCACCACCGGGCGCGGCCCCACCTCTGCCTGCACGAGCCGCAGGCGGCCGCGGCCGCCGGGGAAGAGGTGCTCGACGACGTCCTCGAAGTTCTTGGCGGCCGCCTCGAAGGTCTGCTCGAACGCCTCGCGGATGCGCCGGTCGGTCTCCTTGATCAGACCCTCGAGCTCGGCCAGGGCGGTCTCGAGGTCACCACGCTGGGCCTCGAGCTCCTCGACGTGCGCGACCGCCTCGTCGTACTCCTGCTTGGCGAGCGGGTTGACCGGGCCGAGCTGCTCGCGCCGGCGCTGCAGGCGCTCGACGCGCGCAACCAGCGCCTCGCGCTCCTCGGCGGGCAGCGGCTCGCCGGCGGGCTCGGGCGGCAGGCCGAGCCGCCCCGCATAGTCGTTCAGCTCGCGCTCGGCCTCCGCGGCGGCGTCGCGCACCTGCTGGGCGGCCACCTCTGTGCCGGTCACGGCATCGCTCGCGCGCTTGAGCCTGCCCTGCAGGTCGGCCTCCTCGTGGGCGCAGGCCTTGAGCGCGGCGGCCGTCTCCTCGCCCGCCGCGGCGCCGGCGTCGAGCTCGGTCTGCACGGCGTCGCGCGCCGCGACGAGCGCGTCGCGGCCGCGCTCCAGCGCGGTTGCCGCGCGCTCAGCGTCCTGGCCCAGGACCAGATCTCGCTCGGCGCCGCTCCTGAGCGCCGCCAGCGCTCGGGCGCGTTCCGCGCGCTCGCGTTCGATCCGCTCGGCGAGCCGCTGCTCGGCGCGCAGGTCGCCGGTCAGCTCGGCGCGACGGACCGCCTCGGGACCGTCGTCGGGCGCCTCGCGCCGGCGCGCGATGATCCACTCGGCGCGGCTCGCGTTCTCCTGCGCCTCGGCGAGCTCGCGGAGCGCGCGACGCAGCGTGTTCTCGGCCTCCTCGCGGGCGGTGTCGCCCTTCCCCACCGCGGCGCCGGCTCGTTCGAGCGCCTGCTGCGCCGCCG
>CAWFZK010000023.1:0-30947 GCA_963820315.1 uncultured Thermoleophilaceae bacterium
TCGGGATCGAGCAGCGCGAGCCACGCGTCGCGGTCACCGCGGTTCCAGGCGTCGTAGCCCGCGAGCAGAAGGCTCGTGTTCGACATCCGTCCCCAGGATATGCCGCCGGCCGGCACACATATATGCCTGAGTGGTTATATTCAGTCCACCATGACCGCCGTCGAGGCCATTGCACAGCCCAGGCGCCGGCAGATCCTCGACCTGCTGCGCGAAGGCGAGCGACCCGTTGGGGACCTCGTCGAGCGTCTCGAGATGAGCCAGCCCGCCGTGTCCAAGCACCTGCGCGTCCTGCGCGAGGCCGGGCTGGTCGGCGTGCGCGCGGACGCCCAGCGGCGGCTCTACCGCGTCCGCCCGGAGCCGCTCGCCGAGCTCGACGCCTGGCTCGCCCCCTACCGGCGGCTCTGGGCGCGCAGCCTCGACGCCCTCGAAAGGCACCTGGACGAAAGGAACGGCGAACCATGAACGGCATCTACGTCGAAATCGACGGCCGCCCCGCCCTGCGCTTCGAGCGCTCGCTCTCCCACCCCGCCGAGAAGGTCTGGCGAGCGCTCACGGACCCAGCCGAGATTCGCCACTGGTTTCCCGCCGCTGTCGACTACGAGCAGCGCGTGGGGGCGCCGATGTCGTTCCAGTTCGACGACCCGGACGCGCCACCGACCGAGGGCGAGGTCACCGAGCTCGACCCGCCGCGCCTGTTCGCGTTCGACTGGGGCGGCGAGCAGCTGCGCTTCGAGCTCGAACCCGCCGGCGACGGCTGCCGGTTGCTGTTCACGCATTTCCTGAGCGAGCGCATCCAGGCCGCCCGCGACGCGGCCGGCTGGGAGATGTGCCTCGCCGAGCTCGACCGGCTGCTGGCCGACGAGACGTCGCAGGCGCCCGGCATCGGGGCGACTCCCGAATGGCGCGAGCTCTACGACAAGTACGTCGCGGCCGGGCTGCCGGCGGGAGCCGAGGTCCCGGGGGCCTAGTTCAGCCCCGCGCGCCGCACGAGCCGGTCGGCGGCGTCGACTATGCCGGCGACGCTCCGCTCGAAGGTCACGCGCGGGTCGGGCAGGAGGGCGGGCGGCACACCCGTGCCGCCGAGGATCAGGCCGATGTTCGCGTCCGCCTCGGTGATGGCGTCGACCGCCGCCGGCACGCGGTCCCCGGCCTCGGGCATGGTCGCGGTCAGCGCGAACAGCGCCGGGCTGTGATCCGCGATCACCCCGGGCAGGTCGCTGGTCGGCACGTCGCCGCCAAGCGTGAGCACCTCGTAGCCCGCCGACTCGAGCAGCTTCGCCCCCATGTCGAGAGCGACCACGTGCTGCTCGCCCTCGACGGCGGCCAGCATCGCCCGCTGCTCGGCCCGGTGCGCGGCGACGTCGGCCGCCTCGTGCGCGAGTACGAGGACCCGGGTGGCGATCTGCGTGGCCAGGTGCTCGTGCCCGACGCCGATCTCACCCGCGGCCCAGAGCCGACCGATACGGTGCATCGCCGGCCCGACCACGAGGTCGTACAGCATGGCCTCGCCGAGCGACAGGTCGAGGGCCTCGCGTGCGATCTGCTCGGCCGCGTCCGCATCGCCGGCGACCAGCGCCAGACCGAACTGCTCCGAGAGCGATTCGGCCATCAGCCGCTTGTGGAAGTCGTCGTGGCTTGTCTCCAATGGTCAAACGCTACGCCTCCGCGGCCGCTCTCGCCAGCCACCGCGCCCGATCGCGGGCTAGTCGGCGCGCCGCTCGCGGAAGGCCCGGAGCAATGCCTCGCGGGTCTCCGGGTCGGGCGGCGGGTCGACCGCTGCGTGCAGCGAGCCGACAAGCCGGCGCATGTCCTCCAGATAGCCGCTGCAGCCGTCGCACTCGGCCAGATGCGCCTCGACGCGTGCCCGCTCCTCCGCGGGCATGACGCCCTCGAGGTAGGCCGTCACGCGCTCGACGAACTCCTTGCAGTCGAGCCCGTCGTGATCGTGACGGCGCCAGGGCCAGAAGCGCATCAGCTCGCCACCTCCACGAGCGGAAGCAGGGCGGTGCGCACGCGGCTGCGCGCGCGGTGCAGCAGCACGCGCTGGTTGACCTCGGTCAGGTCGAGCAGCTCGCACACCTCGTCTGCGCCGAGTCCCACGAGATCACGCAGCGTGATCACGGCTCGCTGCGCCGGCGCGAGGCCGTCGACGGCCTCGAGCAGGTGCGCGCGCAGCTCCGCGCTCAGCAGGTTCGTCTCGGGCTCCCCGTCGAGGCGCGGCGGGGCGCTCGCCCATTGTCCGTCGCGCGCGAACGCGCTCGGCTCCACCGCGGGCTCGTCGTCCGTCTCGAGCGACGAGAAGGGCAGGTCGCGAGCCTCGCGCAGGGCGCGCGTGCGCGCCCTGTTCACGAGGATCCGGAAGATCCAGGTCCGTAGCGAGGAACGGCCCTCGAAGCCGGCCAGCCCGCGAATGACGCCAAGCCACGTCTCCTGGACCACGTCGGCGGCCACCGCGTCCGTCCGCACGTAGGTGCGGGCGACCCGGCGGAGGGCCCCGTCGTGACGCGCAACCAGCTCGTCGAACGCCGCCTCGTCGCCGGCCCGCAGCCGACCGAGAAGAGCCGAATCATCCTCCACGCCGGAGCCGACGCTAACACGGGTCAGGTCTCGGCGGAACGCGTCGCCACGATCTCGTAGAGCCCGTTTGCCACCACCGCCTCGACGTACTGGTCGATCGCCTCGCGGCGGCTCTCGTAGTCCGAGTTCGCCTGGCTCCGCTCGAGCTCATCGAGCGTGCCGTCGAAGAACCCGAACGTCACGACCTCGTTCGGGTTCTGGAGCGACCGCAGCATGTGGAAGCGAACCCAGCCGGGCGGCGGGTTCTCGCCGGCCGGCATGAAGCCCTCCGCGAACTGGTCGAAGCTGCCGTCCTTCAAACGGCGGATCGTGTGGGCACAGAGCACGTCTGCCTCCTTGGTTGTCCGGGTCCGCGATCAGCGGTACTCCGGGTTTGCGAAGTCGAAGCGGCAGCCCGCGTCCCAGGCCGGCCGCTGATTCCCATGGGCGGGGATGCCGCCCGCGTCCTTCAGCATGCGCGCGACGTGAAGCAGGTTCCAGGTCATGAAGGTCGTGTTGCGATTGGTGAAGTCGTTGGCGGGGCCGCCGGAGTCGGCGTCGAGGTAGCTCGGCCCGGGCCCTGCCTCGCCGAGCCAGCACGCGTCGGCCTGCGGCGGGATCACGAGGCCGAGGTGCTGGAGCGAGTACAGGATGTTCATCGAGCAGTGCTTCGCCCCGTCCTCGTTGCCGGTGACGATGCAGCCGCCGACGCGCCCGTAGTACGCGTACTGACCGTCCTCGTTCAGGAGGTGGCTGTTGCCGTACAGCCGCTCGATCACCTGCGTGCAGACGGACGACTTCTCGCCCAGCCAGATCGGCGTGGTCAGCACGAGGATGTCGGCGTCCAGCACCTGCTCGAAGATCTCCGGCCACTCGTCGCGCTCCCAGCCGTGCTCCTTCATGTCCGGCCAGACGCCCGTGGCTATGTCGTGGTCGATCGCCCGTATGACGTCGACGCTGACGCCGTTTCGCTTCATGATCGCGATCGCCAGGTCGGCGAGCCCCTGCGTATGGGAGATCTCCGGCGAGCGCTTGAGGGTGCAGTTGATGAAGAGCGCCTTCAGGTCTGAGAAGTCCCACTGAGACTCCTCGGCGAGCCGCTCGTGCGAGTCGTTCATAAGGGCCATGGGGCGGCAGTCTCGGATGGGCCGCAGGCGTTTCAGTGCTGTTTTGCCAGGTGGCGGCCGGGTAGCCGCCCGCCATGAGGATCGTCGTGGTCGGAGCATCCGGAAATGTGGGTACGAGCGTGCTGCGCTCGCTCAGTCGCGACCCCGCGGTCGACTCGATCCTGGGGATCGCGCGCCGTTTGCCGGATCTCCACGAGCCGAAGACCGAATGGGCGCAGGCGGACATCTCGCGCGACCCCCTCGCCCCGCTCTTCCGGGGCGCAGACGTCGTGATCGACCTCGCCTGGCTGATCCAGCCGGGCCGCGACCTGGCCACGCTGCGCGCGACGAACGTGGACGGCAACCAGCGCGTCTTCGAGCAGGTGGCCGAGGCGCGCGTGCCCGCGCTCGTCTACGCGTCCTCGGTGGGCGCCTACTCGCCCGGGCCCAAGGACCGCCGCGTCGACGAGAGCTGGCCGACGGGTGGCATCGAGTCGTCCTTCTACTCGCGCCACAAGGCGGAGGTCGAGCGCATCCTCGATCGCTACGAGCGTGAGCACCCCTCGATCCGGGTCGTGCGGCTGCGGCCCGCGCTCATCTTCAAGCGCGACGCCGCGTCGGGGATCCGCAGGCTGTTTGCCGGCCCGCTGCTCCCGAGCCCGCTGGTGCGCCGCGGCCTGATCCCCGTTGTCCCGCGAACGCAGCGGCTCTGCTTTCAGGCGGTGCACTCGTACGACGTGGGCGAGGCCTACCGGCTTGCCGCCCTCTCGGATGCACGCGGGCCCTTCAACATCGCTGCCGAGCCGGTGATCGACAGCGCCGTGCTGGCGGATCTGCTCGGGGCGCGTCAAGTGCCGGTCCCGGCGAGCGTGCTCAGGGCGGGCGCCGGGCTCAGCTTCAAGTTGCGCCTTCAGCCGAGCGAGCCCGGCTGGGTCGACATGGCGCTCGCGGTGCCGCTGATGGACGCGAGCAGGGCGCGCGACGACCTCGGCTGGGAGCCGCTCCAGGATTCGCGCGACGCGTTCGTGGAGCTGCTCGACGGGATCCGCGAGAACGCCGGCATCGAGACGCCGCCACTCGCGCCTGGCAGCGGCGGCCCGCTGCGGGTGCGCGAGTTCCTGACAGGCGTGGGGAAGCGGGCCGGGCTCTAGGCCCGACCCGCTTCAGCCTCAGGCGAACGCCGGGGTGCCGAACGTCGGCTTGTAGCCCATGACGCGGCCGAGCGACGCGCCCATCGCGAGCGCGGCGCGCTGCATCCAGGCGGGCACCTTCGGCAGCCGCACGGTGTCGAAGTGAGCCCGCGCGATCACGGCCAGACGGAACGGATTGGGCATGCCCTTGCGGTTCGTCTTGCCCTCAGCCGCCAGTGTGAACATCGTCTCGATCAGCGACTCGAACTCGAGCGCCGGGCTCACCTCGCAGAGAAAGCGCGCGTCGGTGTCGCCGGCGTTCCAGAAGCGATGCGGGGTGCCGGGCTCGACGGTCACGACCTCGCCGGGCCCGGCGACGATCTTCTCGCCGCCCGCCTTGAAGCCGACCTGGCCGTCGAGCACCTCGAAGCGCTCGGTCTGATGCGGATGAACGTGCGCCGCCGCGACGCAGCCGTCGGGGCTGACGATCGTCTCGACGAGCACGGACTCGCCGTCCGTCTCCTGCGAGGTCTTGTGGAAGATGAGAATCTCGCCGGTGACGGGGTTCTCGAGGCGGTCTCCCTTGCGAATCATGTGGCTGTCCTTTCGTCCGTTTCGGAGTGGCTCGTTGATGCACGGACAGCCTGAATTCACGCCGCCTTTCTGTCGTCGTCTCGGCGGCTGATCCTGGGTCACTCGGGAGGGTGATTCCGATGCCCTCCTCGAGGATGACGTCAGCCGGGCCGGATCAGCCCGGTCTCGTACGCGAAGATGACCGCCTGGACGCGGTCGCGCGCGTCGAGCTTGGCGAGGATGCGCTTGACGTGGGTCTTGACCGTCGACTCCTCGATCACGAGCGCGGCGGCGATCTCGGCGTTCGACATGCCGCGCGCCACGTGCTCCAGCACCTCGCGCTCGCGCGCGGTGAGCTCGTCCAGGCGCGGGTCACGTCCCGCGTCGGGCGCGGGCAGGCCCGCCATCTGCTCGATCACCCTGCTCGTGACCGAGGGAGACAGCAGCGAGTCGCCGGCCGCGATCGTGTGTATCGCGGCGATCAGCTCCTCCGGCCGCGTCCGCTTGAGCAGGAATCCGGACGCGCCCGCGCTGAGCGCCCCGAAGATGTAGTCGTCCTGCTCGAAGGTCGTGAGGATCACGACCTTCACGTCGGGGAATGCGGCCAGCACCTCGCGGGTGGCGGAGATGCCGTCGAGGTCCGGCATGCGGACGTCCATCACGACGACGTCGGGCTCGAGCAGCCGGGTCCGGTAGGCCGCCTGGCGCCCGTCGTCCGCCTCGCCGACCAGCTCGATGCCCTCGTCACTCGCCAGCACACCGCGCAGGCCGGCGCGCATCAGGGCGTCGTCGTCGACGATCAGGACCCTCACGCGCGGAGTCATGCCGGCCTGTCGGAGAACGGCAGCCGCGCGTGGAGCTGAAAGCGCCCGTCGCTGGTCCCCGCCTCGAGGCTGCCACCCAGCAGCGCCGCGCGTTCGCGCATGCCGATGACGCCGTGCCCGCCGCCGGCCACGGGCTTCGCCCGCTCGCGTGGCAGCCGGTTGCCGACGCTGACCTCGAGCGCATCCGGGCGGTAGGCGAGCTCCACCTCGGCGCTGCCGTCCCCGTGGCGGGCCGCGTTGGTCAGCGCCTCCTGGAGGATCCGATAGGCGCCGCGGTCGAGGCCGGGCGGCAGTGGACGCCGCGCTCCGCTGATCTCGGTCGTCACGCGCAGGCCGGCGGCGCGATGCCGCTCGACGAGCCCGTCGAATGCCGCTAGCCCTGGGGGCGGCTCGACGTCGTTGCCCCCTGCCGGGAGCGCTGCGTGCTCGCGCAGCACGTGCACCATCTGGTCGATCTCGCCGACGGACTCGCGCGCGACCTCCTCGATCGTCGCAAACGCCTGGCGGGCGGTCTCCGGATCGTCCGCGCTCTTGATGCGCCCGAGGCCGGCGTGGACGAGGATCACGTTCATCGCGTGGCCGGCGGAGTCGTGCAGGTCGCGGGCGATTCGCCCGCGCTCCTCTGCTGCAGCCAGGCGGCGCTCTCGCTCGGCCTCGCGCTCCGCCCGCATCGCGCGCTCCTCGAGCGCCGCCATGCGCTCACGCCGGAGGCGGGTCCGGTCACCGGCCAGCCAGGCGCCGGTCCACAAGGCAACGCCGAACAGCATCCCGGCGTCGAGGAACTCGCCGCTCGTGACCAGGTGGCCGGCGAAGATCGCGAGCACCAGTCCCACGGTGAGTGCGAGATGGGACCGCGACGGAGCGCCGGCCGCCGCCACCCAGTAGAGCGCCAGCGTGGCCCCGAGCGGCGGGCCGTCGGGATCCGCGACCAGCTGCAGCCCGATGCCCGCGAGCCCCGTGATGACGAACACGGCGAGCGGCGCCCGCCGGACCCAGAAGACCGGCAGCGAGGCGAGCGCCGCGAACAGCACCCCCGCCGCGCTGAGCTCGCCGCCCTGCGCGTGCTCGCCCGCGACGAGCAGCCCGATCGATCCCGCGAGCACGCCGACCGCGATCGCGGCGTCGAGCAGGAGATCGTTGCGGCTGCGGCCCTCGGGGGTCATCTCGGAGGCGAGCGTAGCGCTCCCCCGGCGCGCCGAAATCGCCCCTGAGGGGTAGCGCGGGGTCCACCCCAGGGGGTACGGCGAATCACTCGCGCGGGCGTTCTCGGCGCGCGCAGTCCGACCTACCGTGGCCGGCCATGATGTCGTCACTCACACGCTGGGTTCTGCGCCACAAGCGCACGGTCGTGATCACCTGGATCGCGCTCACCATCGCCGGGATCGCGGCGGCCGGCCCCGCCTCCAATGCGCTCGAAAACGAATTCTCCATACCCGACAAGGAGAGCTGGAAGACGAACGTCCAGATCGCCGAGCGCTACAGCGGCGACCGCAACGGCGGCACTCCGCTGCTGCCGGTCGTGACCCTCCCGAAGGGCGAGAGCGTGCGCTCGCCCGGCGTTCGCGCCGACCTGGCGCGCCTCGACGCACGCCTCGAGCGGGCGCTGCCGGACGCCCGGATCGCCTCCTACACCTCGACCGGCGACAGCACCTTCGTCTCGAAGGACGGGCGCACCACCTTCGCCCTCGTCTACCCGCGTCCCGATCCGCGCTCGGCGTTCGGCGAGAACCCGCGGGCCGAACAGGCCGCCAGCGCGGCAGTCCGGGGAGTCGAGGTTGGCGGCAGGCCCGTGCACCTCACCGGGTTCGACGCGCTCGCCGAGGACAGCGGCAGCGACTCGGGCGGGCCCGGCGTGCTGCTCGAGGCCGTGCTCGGCGCGCTCGGCGCGCTCGTCGTGCTCGCCTTCGTGTTCGCGTCCCTGCTCGCGTTCGTGCCGCTCGTCATGGCGTTCGTTTCGATCATGACCACCTTCCTGCTGTTGTTCGGCCTCACCGAGCTGACCTCCGTGTCGCCGATCGTGCAGTTCCTGATCGCCCTGATCGGGCTCGGCGTGGCGATCGACTACTCGCTGCTCGTCGCGACGCGCTGGCGCGAAGAACGCGCCCACGGCCGCAGCGGCGACGAGGCGGTTCAGCGCGCGATGGAGACCGCCGGACGCGCGGTCGTGTTCAGCGGCCTTACCGTGGCGATCGGGCTCTTCGCGCTGATCGCGCTGCCGCTGCCGTTCCTGCGCTCGATGGGCTATGGCGGCATGCTGATTCCGCTCGTCTCCACCGCCGTGGCGATCACGCTGCTCCCGGTGCTGCTGGCCAAGCTCGGCCCGCGCCTCGACTGGCCCCACCGGCGCACCGACGACAAGGCGAGTCGCGCCTGGACGCGCTGGGCCGCGGCCGTCGCGCGGCGCCGCTGGGTGGCCGCGGGCGCCGGCATGGCGGTGATCCTCGCGCTTGCCCTCGCCGCCACGGACCTCCAGCTCGGCAGCTCGGATGCCGACACGGTCGCCCGCTCCGGCGACGCCAAGCAGGGCCTCGTCGCGCTCGAACGGGCCGGCATCGGCGAGGGGGCGCTGCTCCCCCACGAGATCCTGGTCGACGGCAGCACGGATCCCGAGCGGGTCGCGGCCGAGCTGCGCCAGGTGGACGGAATCCACGGGGCGGTCGCCCCCGACGACGGCTCATGGCGGCGCGACGGGTCGGCGCTGGTCGAGGCGATCCCGGTGAGCGACAGCGGCTCCGACGAGGGCGGCGCCACACTCGACGCGGTGCGCGAAACGGCGCATGCCGCGGGGCCGGACGTGAGGGTCGGCGGCCAGCCGGCGGCCAACGCCGACTTCGTCGACGCCGTCTACGGAAGCTTCCCGCTGATGATCGCGCTGATCACGATCACGACGTTCATCCTGCTGGCCCGCGCATTCCGGTCGCTGTTGCTACCCGCCAAGGCGATCGTGCTGAACGTGCTCAGCATCGCCGCGGCCTGGGGAGTGCTCGTGCTCGTCTGGCAACACGGCTACGGCTCGGAGCTGATCTGGGACATCCAGGCAACCGGCTCGATCCCGTCCTGGATGCCGCTGATGATCTTCGCCTTCCTGTTCGGCCTCTCGATGGACTACGAGGTGTTCATCCTCAGCCGCATGCGCGAGGAGTACGACCGCACCGGCTCGACCGAGACGGCCGTCGTGCAGGGCATCGGGCGGACGGGGCGGCTCGTGACGAGCGCTGCCCTGATCCTGTTCCTGTCGTTCATCTCGATGGCCTCGGGTCCGGAAACCGACGTGAAGATGCTCGCGACCGGCCTAGCGGCCGGGATCCTGATCGACGCAACCGTGATCCGCGCGCTGATCGTGCCGGCCGTGATCGCGCTGATGGGGCGCTGGAACTGGTGGCTGCCGCGCCTGCCGGCGCGACTGCTGCGGGTCGATCCCTCGCTGCCGCGACGCCCGGCCCTGGGCGAGGAGCGCTAGGCGCTGCTCGACTCCTCCCACAGGTTGATGCCGACCTCGACCGCGTGCCGGTCGATCGCCTCGAGCTCGTCGTCGGTGAACACGAGGTTGTCGAGCGCCGCCAGGTTCTCGTCAAGCTGCTCGACGCTGCTCGCCCCGATCAGGGCCGAGGTCACGCGCGGGTCGCGCAGCACCCAGGCAATCGCCATCTGCGCGAGCTTCTGGCCGCGCGCGGCGGCCAGGTCGTTGAGAGCGCGCACGTGTTCGAGTCGGTCCTCGGTGAGCATGTCGGTCGTGAGAGAGTCGCCCTCCGTCGCGCGCGAGCCCTCCGGCACGCCGTCGAGGTACTTCGAGGTCAGCATCCCTTGAGCAAGAGGCGAGAAGGCGATGCAGCCAACTCCCTCCTCGTCCAGCACGTCGAGCAGCCCCTGCTCGACCCAGCGGTTCAGGAGCGAGTAGGAGGGCTGGTGGATGAGCAGCGGCGTGCCGAGCGAGCGCAGGATCGCGGCCGCCTCAGCCGTCCGCTCGGCGCCGTAGGAGGAGATGCCGACGTACAGCGCCTTTCCCTGGCGCACCGCGCTGTCGAGCGCGCCCATCGTCTCCTCGAGCGGCGTGTCGGGGTCGAAGCGGTGCGAGTAGAAGATGTCGACGTAGTCGAGGCCCATGCGCGCGAGGCTCTGGTCGAGGCTCGCCAGCAGGTACTTGCGCGAACCCCACTCGCCGTAGGGGCCGGGCCACATGTCCCAGCCCGCCTTGGTCGAGATGATCAGCTCGTCGCGGTAGGGGCGCAGGTCGCTCTCGAGGATGCGCCCGAAGTTGCTCTCGGCGGAGCCGTAGGGCGGGCCGTAGTTGTTCGCCAGGTCGAAGTGAGTGACGCCGCGATCGAAGGCGCGCAGGAGCATCGCGCGGCTGCGCTCGAGCGGCCGGTCGTGGCCGAAGTTGTGCCACAGCCCCAATGACAGCGGGGGCAGCTTCAGGCCCGAGCGCCCGCAACGGCGGTAGTCGATCGAGTCGTAGCGGTCGGCGGCGGCGATGTGCGTCATGCCTGGAACATAGGCGGCACGGGGGGTGAGGTTCACCCTCAGGGTGGATTCCGCGACACGCGGGCGGCTCCGACAATCGCGGTATGGCTCGTTCCACGCTCACCTCACCCGCTCCCCCGTCCCGCGTCGGCCGCTTCGCCGCCGGGCTCGTCGTCGCCGGCGCGCTCTATCTCGCGGGCGGCGTCGATGCGGCCAACGCAGACGTGACCTGCAGCTTCTCCGCAAGCGGCGCGCTCACGATTCAGAGCGGTGACCCGGTCGACAGCACGACGATCGTCCGCAGCGGCAACGCCATCGTGGTGAAGGACAACCAGACCGCGGTGAACTGCGGCGGCCAGCCCACCGTGTTCAACACGCACGTGATCGCCCATTCGGACAACTCGGGCGGCGAGAGCTTCTTCACGATCGACCTGCGCGGCGGCCCGTTCACACCCGGCCAGGTGAACGAGCCCGGCAACAGCGACGAGATCGACATTCAGGCGCTGATGGGCGCCGGGCCCGACCGGCTCTACATCTGGGGCAGCGCCGCTGACGACTCCTGGCGCCTCGGTCGCACAGCCAACGGCGTCGGCGTGAACCTGAACGCGGAACAGGAGACCGCGCCCGGCGAGACCCCCAACGTCGACGTCGACCTGCGCGACGCCGAGATGGCCGTGCTCATGTCCGGTCCGGGCAACGACCGGGTGCTGGCGAACGGCGGGCCCGAGTTCAACGGGCCGCTGCCGTTCCGCGCCGACATCAACGCCGACGAGGGCGACGACCTGATCTTCGGCTCGAGCGACTCCGAGTTCATCACCGCCGGGCCCGGCCGGGACGAGGTGCACGGCGGCGAGGGCAGCGACTGGATGTCCGAGTACGGCCCCGACGGGCGAGGACGACCTCTATGACGGCGGCCCGGGCACGGACGAGATCGCCTGGGGCGATTTCACCTCCTCGGTGCGCGCGGACCTGCGCGTCGCGGGTCGCCAGGACACCGGCGCCGGCGGCCGCGACCAGCTGAACTCGGTCGAGGATGCCGTCGTCTTCGACACCAGCGCCGATGCCGTCCTGATCGGCACCGACGGCGACAACGAACTTCGCACCGCCGACGGCAACGACCTGATCGCGGGCCTGGGTGGGGACGACCGCATCAAGGCCGGCGATGGGAGCGACACCATGAGCTACGCGACCGCACCCGCCGGCGTCCGCCAGGGCGTGACCGTCGACCTCGGCAAGGTCGACCTCCCCCAGGACACGGGCGGAGCCGGGATCGACCGCTTGGGGGGCATCGAGAACCTGATCGGTAGCCCGTTCGCGGACAGGCTGAGCGGCAGCCAGGGCGACAACCGCTTCGAGATCCGGGACGGCAGCGGCGACACCCTCGCTTGCAGCGCCGGTGCCGACACGGTCGTCGCGGACGTCGAGGGCACCGACCCGATCGGCGCCGACTGCGAGACCGTGCAGTTCGACTTCCGCCCCGACACGCGCGTCGAGGCCGGCCCGCCGAGCCTCTCGCGGAACTCCGCTCCGACCTTCCGGTTCAGCACGACGAAGCCGGGCTCGACATTCGAGTGCTCGCTCGACGGCCGCCCCTTCGCCGCCTGCGACGCCGCCCCGGCGCTCGGCGTCAAGGACGGCGCGCACATCCTGCGCGTGCGGGCGCGGGACATGTTCGGCGCCCTCGACCTGAGCCCCGCCGAGCACGCCTTCTCGGTCGACACGGTTGCGCCGCGGATCACCCGCCCGCGCCTGTCGAAGGGCAAGAAGCTCGCCTACCGGCTCTCCGAGGCCGCGACGGTGAGGGTTGCCCTGAGCAGCGGCAAGCGCTCGCGGACGCTGATCCGCAAGGGCGCGGGCGGCGCGAACCGCGTCGCGCTCGCGCGCACCGTCCGCCGGCTGAAGCTGCGCGGCGCCCGTTACCGCCTGACGCTGGTCGCCACCGACCGCGCCGGCAACAGCTCCAAGCCGGTTCGCCTCCGCGTCAGGTGACTTGACACATTCCTATATGGGTATATATTTGCCGCATGGCACGAGCGGCAACCACGGCGGACGCGTTCAACGCGGTGGCCGAGCCCCGGCGGCGTCAGATCCTCGACGTCCTGGCCGGCGGCGAGCGGCCCGTGGGTGACCTCGTCGAGGAGCTGGGAGTGGCGCAGCCGCAGGTCTCCAAGCACCTGCGCGTGCTGCGCGAGGTGGGCGCCGTCGAGGTGCGCAGCGACGGCCGCCGGCGGCTCTACCGGCTGAACGGCGAGGTGCTCAAGCCGATCCATGACTGGGTCAGGGGCTATGAGCAGTTCTGGTCCGAGCGGTTCGAGCAGCTCGATGCCGTGCTCGATGAACTCAAGGACAAGGAGCAAGGAGATGACTGAGATGACGACCAGCGGCAGCGCTCAGGTGACGCTGCCCACCGACGAGCAGATCCTGATCACGCGCGAGTTCGACGCGCCCAAGCACCTCGTCTACCGGGCGTGGACGACGCCCGAGCTGGTCGAGCGCTGGTGGAGCGGCCGTCGCGGCCGTGTGACGAGCGCCGAGATCGACCTGCGCGTCGGCGGCCGGTGGCGCTACGTGATGGTCGCGAACGAGGGCTTCGAGGTCGCCTTCCACGGCGAGTTCCGCGAGATCGCCCCGGACGAGCGGCTCGTCAACACCGAGGTCTACGAGATGCCCGGCGCCGACCCTCTCCCTCCCGAGGACGAGCCCGTCAACACGATCACGTTCACGGAGACGGACGGCCGCACCACGCTCTCGTGCCTGATGCAGTGCCCCAACAAGGAGCTGCGCGACATGATCATCGAGTCGGGCATGGAGGCCGGCATGCAGGAGTCGATGGACCTGCTCGAGGAGGTCGCGGTCTCGCTGCGCTGAGCAGCGGGCGGGTCACCGCGGCGTGCGGTGACCCGCCCCTCAGCTCAGTCCTGCTCTGCGCGCTCGCGAACCTCTGCCGGATCGCTCGGCGGAGAGTGCTTCGGCTCCTCCCCCGGAGTGTGCAGAAGGTTGTTGACGCCCTTCACGCCGCTCACGTTGCCGGCGGCCTCCCCCAGCCCCTCGATCTCCTCCTGGTCTCCGACCGCGCCGCGCAGCTCGACGACACCGTGCTGTGCGCTCACGGCGACCGCGCCCTTGGAGGCACCGGCGTCGCGGAGTATCTCCGACTCGACCTTGCGCGCCAGCGTCACGTCGTCGTACTCGCGTCCGGCGTGACGAAGCGGCGTGGTCGCCTCCTGGACGGCGCCCTTCGCCCTCTGGCGGCGACTGCGGCTGCTCAGGAACGCGATCACGCCGGCGACCGCGGCGATACCCGCGCCCACGGCGGCCAGCGGCAGGGCCCTGTTGGTTGCCTTCTTCTTTGGCTTGAGCTTCATCTGCATTCGCTACCCGAGCCGCACCAAAAGAACCGGTCACACTGCGCTCATGGGGATCTACGGCGACCACGTCCTACCGCGAATCGTCAACTGCGCCTGCGGCATGAAGAACGCCGAGCCGCAGCGCCGGAAGGTCTGCCAGGGGCTGACCGGCGAGGTGATCGAGATCGGCTTCGGCTCCGGCCACAACGTCCCCTTCTACCCGGCGGCCGTGACCCGCGTGGCGGCGGTCGAGCCTGCCGACGCCGGCTGGAAGCTCGCCGAGAAGCGCCTTGCGGCGACGACCACCCCGGTCGAGCGCTCCGGCCTCGACGGCCAGTCGCTGCCGTTCCCCGACGACAGCTTCGACGCAGCGCTGTCGACCTGGACGATGTGCACGATCCCGGACCTGCCGGCGGCGCTCGCCGAGCTGCGGCGCGTGCTCAAGCCCGGCGGCACACTGCACTTCGTCGAGCACGGGCTGGCCCCTGAAGAGGACGTGCAGCGCTGGCAGCACCGCCTGGAGCCCGTGCAGAAGCGCGTGTTCGGCGGCTGCCACCTGACCCGGCCGATAGTCGACCTGGTGTCGGGCGCCGGCTTCGAGATCACCGGAGTGGACCGCTACTACGAGGAGGGCACCCCGAAGTTCCTCGGGGCGAACTCGCTTGGAACCGCCGTCTCGCCCTAGCCGCCGAGGACCGTCGCCAGCCGCTCGACGGCCGCCTCGAGCTCGGGCTCGGTGAGATGGCTGAACGACAGCCGCATCGTGTTGTGACCCTCGTCGCCGACGAAGAAGGGCGGGCCCGGGACGTACGCGACGCCGGCCGCGAGCGCGGCGGGCCGCAGCGCCATGGTGTCGACCGCGTCGGGGAGGGTGAGCCAGGTCAGGAAGCCGCCCTGCGGCTGCGTCCATCCGGCGCCGTCGGGCATGTGGCGCTCGAGGGCGCCCGAGAGCGCCGCCCAGTGCGACGCGTACAGCGCCCGCGCCGCGGGCAGGTGACGCTCGAAGCCGCCGCTGCGGCCGTACTCCTCGACCATCCGCTGGCCGAGGCCGCCGGCGCACTGGTCGGTGTTCTGCTTCGCGGCGGCGAGCGCCGCCACCACCTCGGGCGGGCCGACGGCCCAGCCGAGCCGGACGCCCGGGAAGAAGCTCTTCGAGAAGGTCCCGGCCTGCAGCACGATCTCGGGCGCCAGCGACCAGAGCGTCGGCAGCGAGCTCCCGTCGAAGGCCAGCTCGCGGTAGGCCACGTCCTCGAGGATCAGCACGCCGTGGTGCCGGCAGACCTCGACGAGCGCCCGGCGCCGCTCGAGCGGCAGCGTCCGCCCGGTCGGGTTCTGGTACTCCGGGATCGTGTAGACGAACTTCGGCCGCAGCCCCTCCGACAGCCGGGCCTCGAGCTCGTCCACCCGTAGCCCGTCCTCGTCCATGGCGATCGGCACGGCCTCGGCCTCCGCGCGACCGAGCGCCATGAGCGCGGCGAGATAGGTCGGCGACTCGACGACTACCGGGTCACCGGGATCGACGAGCGCCTGGCACATCAGCGTGATGCACTCCATCCCGCCGCTCGTGACGATGAGCTCGGCGGTGTCGGGACGCCGGCCCTGGAGCTGCTCCTGGCGCTCGGCCAGGTACTCGCGCACGCTCGGGATCCCCTCGCAGGGCGTGTACTGCATCGCGATGGCGGCGTCCTCGCGCAGCAGCCGCCCGGCGATCGCTTCGAGCTCGTCGGTGGGGAAGGTCCGCGGGTTGGGGAAACCGCCGGTCATCGAGAGCACGCCGGGCGGGCTCCCCGCGAGGATCGTCGCGAGCTCGCTGCCGCCGGCCACCTGCGTGCGGCGCGCGAAGACGTGCCTGAAGTCCGTGACGCTCATACGCGGAACTCCAGCGCACTCGCCTCGCCGCGGTCGAGCGCGGCCACGTGCTCATCGTGGTTCGTGAGGTCGTGGAGCGCCTCGCCGCCGGCCTGCGCCGCGAGGATCGCGCGCTCGCCGCGGGCGATCCGTTCCGCCGTCTCTAGCGCTGCCGCGATCCGCTCCTCGGTCGCGATCAGAAGCCCGTCGTCGTCGCCGAAGACGATGTCGCCCGGCGACACCTCGACGCCCCCCACTGCGATGGTCGCCCCGGAGGCCGCTCGCGAGACCGTCGAGCCGGAGCGCGGCGTCGTGCCACGCGCGAAGACGGGCAGGCGGATCTCACGCAGCCCGCGCAGGTCGCGGCAGAAGCCGTCGGCGACGATCCCGGCGAGCCCACGCCGACGCGCCTCGGTCGCGAACAGCTCGCCGAACACCGCGCGCGTGCTCCCGCCGGTCGCGATCACGAGCACATCCCCGGGCGCCGCCTGCGCGAGCCCGGCCATCACCGGCAGGTGGTCATCCTCGGCGAGGACCGTGAAGGCGGGCCCGGCCATGCGGACGTCCGGGATCATCGCCCGCAGCGCGGGCTCGGTCACCGGCAGCGCCTTGTCGGCATCGGAGAGCGCTGAGACGTCGATCTGGAGCAGCCGTTCGACCAGGTTCACGGCACGGAGCGTGCCACACCCCCGTCCCCGACCCCCTACCCCAGACGTTTAGCTTCTTCTCGTTCGGGTACAGCTTCGGGCGCCATCCGGCAGGGGGCCGTCTGCTCCACCGCCAGATTGGTCCCCCAGGCACGGGTCCAGTCGACAGGAGGAGAGCCCCAGGATGAGTTCCACCGCCGTCCGCCGAGTGTTGGTCGCCTTGCTCGTTTGTGGCTGTTCATGGCTGGCGGTGACGGGGACCGCGGCGGGGCAGGCGGGTAGAGGCATCGACCCGAACCAGGGCCTCAGGCTGGTCGAGGTCAACCTGCCGAGCAAGGTGGCTGCCATGCGCCTGCAGCTGAGGGCTCATCGCTACCAGGTGGAGTTCAACGAGCACTACCTCCGCCGCAACAGCAACGGCACGGTGACGGCGACCGTCTTCGGCACGAAGCGAGGGATCGCCCGGCTGAACAGGGCCGGTTACGACGTCGGGGCGACCATCGAAGGCCCGGCCACATGGAGGGCCCGCATCGCCGACTACAAGGCGGCCAGGCGCGCCGAGCGGCGCGCTCGCGCGGCCGCCCGAGGCAAGTCGTTCGGAACTGCCTCCCATACCGACGAGATCGTGATCCTGCGGGTCGACTACTTCGAGAACTACGCGGGCCGCTTCCTGTCCGTCGAGGCGAAGGATCGGCTCGGTGGCTCGACGCCCACGGGCGCAACCTACACCGGGCCGGCGCTTTCGCTGTCCTGGGACACCGGCCCGGGCACGCCGATCAGCACGACGCCGCGCCCGATGAGCGTCAACATCGACCCGGACACGACGCCGGACACCTACATCGAGCACCGCCTGCTGGTCCGTATCGGCGATGTCGGGACGACCACGCCGCCGCGGCCTGCACGCGTCCGCATCGGCTCGAGCACCGGGGCCATCGCCGAGGCCGACGTGAACACCTGGGTCGGCGGCCTGCCGCCGATCAGCAACCCGCTCAGGGACTTCACGACCCGCTACATGGACCCGACCGAGGTCTACGCGCGCATCGAGCAGCTCGCGGGCGAGTTCCCGAACATCGCCAAGCTGGTACGGCTGCCCTATAGGACGAACGGCTACCAGCGTCGCGCGCAGGCGACGATGGCCGGCATGATGGACCCGGGCGACGAGATCGAGGAGGAGGAGCTCGAGGGCACCGCGGTCGTGCTCACCTCGCGCCGCTGGGGCCATGAGGGCGGCAACCAGATCTCGGCCGAGTTCCGCACTCGCGGCCCGGCGAACGCGCCGCTCGAGGTCCAGGCCTCGGGGAGGACCATCACCGTCTACCTGGCCACGGACGCCACGGGTGCGCCGTCCAGCACGGCCGCGCAGGTCGTTGACGCGATCAACGCGCACCCGCGCGCAAGCGAGCTCGTCGTAGCGAGGACCTATCGCGGCGACGAGGGCGCCGGCATCGTTGCCCCGCGCCCGAGGGTCTTCCTCTCCGACTTCCTGTCGACCTCGACCAACGGCCACGTCAGGCGCGGGCCGTTCAGGTACTCCGTGCTGCGGATCGGCAGAGGGGGCAGGAGACAGGGCGACAAGGTCGGCGTGTTCCTCTACTGCCAGCAGCACGCGCGCGAGTGGGCCACTCCGCTCACCTGCCTCGAGACGGCCGAGCAGCTGCTGCGCAACTACGCCATTCACCCGCTGACGAGGAGGCTCGTCGACAACCTCGACATCTTCATCCTGCCGTCGTCGAACCCGGACGGCAGTCACTACTCGATGCACAACTTCAACATGCAGCGGCGCAACCTCACGAACCACTGCGTCGTCGGGGGCAAGGAGACCGACGACCCGTTCGCGGACAACTTCTGGACGCCCAGGGTCAACCCCGGGACGGGCGAGCCGTACGCGGCGAACGACCCGGCGGAGCGCGACGCGTGGGGCGTCGACCTCAACCGCAACAACACGTTCGCGACGCTCTTCGACGGCTACATCGGCGCGTCGCACTCGTGCACGAGCGACGTCTACGCCGGGCCCGGCGAGGCCTCCGAGCCAGAGATCAAGAACGAGCTGTGGATCGCGGACACGTTCGACAACATCAAGTTCTCGAACAACATCCACAGCTTCGGCGGCTACTTCATGTGGGCGCCCGGGGCGTACCTGCCGGACCGCTCCGAGGGTGACGCCGTGCACCCGAACATCGGCGTCGAGAAGTACTTCTTCGAGGCGGGCGACCGGATCCTCAACCGCATCAAGGAGCACCGCAACACGGTGATCCTGCCGGAGCGGACGGGCCCGATCGCGGACGTGCTCTACTCGGCGGCCGGCAACAGCGCCGACGAGCACTGGTACAACCGCGACGTCATCGCCTACAGCTTCGAGACCGGAGCCGATCGCTTCGCGCCCACGACGCTGAGCGTGGCGGCGACGGCCGGCAGCACGGGCATCCGGGTGCCGAGCCGGAACGCCTTCCGAGTGGGTGACCGGGTCGTGTTCGAGCCGGGTACGGCGAACGAGGAGGTGCGCTTCGTCGCCTCCGTCGTCAACCCGCAGAACCCGCCCAGCCCGCAGCCGAACGTGATTCTCACGGAAGCGCTCGCGTTCGACCACGCCGCCGGATCGGCGGTTTCCGGCGAGGCCACGCAGACCGGCGTCGGCTTCCAGCCGGACTACGCGACGGAGGGCAAGCACGAGGCGCTCGAGTTCGCAGCGGGCAACTACGGGCTGCTCGAGTCGGCGCTCGACTACTCGCTGGACGTGCAGCCGCCCCAGGTCCAGATGACCGGGCCCTACGAGTCCAGCACGCAGATCGACACGACGTTCCAGTTCATCAACGAGCCGTCGGTGATCTACTACACGACGGACGGGTCGCGGCCGACGCGGCAGTCGTCCGTGTGGGACTCGACCGGTCCGCGTGAGCCCGGCCAGGTGTTCCACCTCAGCGAGAGCACCGCCTTCAGGTGGCTCGCGGTCGACATCAAGGGCAACGTGTCGAGGGGGTCCGAGCAGTTCGTGATCACCCCCGCCGGTTGAGCAATCGGATCGTCCTGGCGCTCGCCGTGGCGTTCATCGCCGCGGCGGGCGCCGTGACGGCTCTGCTCGTCCTTCAGCCCGACGACGGCCAGGGCGAGACCGCCGCGGTCGCGCGGGTCGTCAATCCCGAGCAGTGCGAGCGGCGGTCCGGCGATAGAGCGCGCGCGTGTTACGCGCTCGCCTTCGGCGCGATGGTCCGGGCCGAGCGCGACCCTCGGCCCGTCGTGGAGACGATCGCCGACCTGGCTTGGAGCCAGGGCGGCTACCTGCTCGCGAATTGCCACGGCGTGATGCACACGGTGGGGCGCGAGTACGCCCGGCGCGCGGGGGTCACGCTCGCGAACCTCATGAACTACCTGCCGCAGACGAACGACCCGGGCTGTCCCGCCGGCTTCGCGCACGGGCTCGTCACCGCCGTGGGGCCGGACATCGACACGAGCCGGCCGCAGCAGGCCGAGGCCGTCTGCGCAAACGCAGGCACTCGCTACCAGCGCTACAGCTGCACCCACGGGCTGGGACACGCCTTCATGCGCCTCTACTCGGATCAGCTGCGACCCGCGCTCGGACTGTGCCGCGGGCTCGGGCGGCGGGCGGCGCCCGACTGCGCCCAGGGCGCCTATCACGACTACTGGTTCGCGGTGGCCGGCGCCGACGACGCTGAGCTGCCGGACGGCGCCGTCACCGATCCACGCCGCCTCTGCGGCGCGCAGCCCGCGGGATTCGTGCGGCCCTGCTGGTACCGCGCCTTCGTGGACAACCGCCCGGAGGGCGCTCCGGTCGAGTCGCCTGAGGAGCTCGATGCGCTCTGCGACGGGCTCGGGGGCCTCCAGCGTTCCGCGTGCGTCACCGGCGCATCAGTCATCGGGCCACCCGACCCCGCCGAGCAGCTACTCATCTGCGCCGGGCTGGCTGAGCCGTCGGACGCCGAGAGCTGCGTGCGCGGAACCAAGGTGCAGAACCTGCTCGAGTACCCGACGTCCGCCCACGTCGACCTCATCAGCCGCTGCGCGGTCTTCATCGGGGCGCCGCGCGCGGCCTGCTTCCGTTGGCTCGGCAAGACGCTCGCCGTCCTCACGGACGGGAAGTTCGCCCGCGCGGGCTGCCCGCGGCTCGAGACGGCACGGGCGCGTCAGCTCTGCAGTGCCGGGGCGCGCGGGATCGAGGGCGCGCTCGTCACCTTCAGCTGAGGTGCGCCAGCGCCTCCTCGCGAGTGGCGTACTCCTGCATCGCGGTCGCCGTTCCGCTGCGAACGGTCCAGACCTGGCAGAAGTGGTTGTCGAGCTGCACCTGGCTCACGCGACCGCGGCCCTGGCCGCGCGCCATCGCCACGACGCGATCTGACATCTCCGTCGGGTCCTCGAGGTCGATCCGCAGGCCGTCGAAGGTGCCGAGCCAGTCCTCGACGTAGCGCCTCACCTGATCGCGGCCGCGATAGACGCTCGACAAGGGGCTTGCCTCTAGCGGCGTCCACTCGAAGTCGGGATCCATGAGCGCCAGCATGCCCTCGACGTCACCGCGGTTGAGCGCGGCGATGATCGCGCGGACCAGCTCAACGCCCTCCTGCATGGACGGGAGAAGTATCGCGCTGCGCGACGACGGTCAGCACGCTCGCAGCCGGGCTCATGGCCGCCTGGCTACAGCTCCACGTGTCCGCTCACGCAGCTGACCGTCTGGCCGGCCACCCAGATGGTGCCGTCGGCGTCCTGCGACACGCTCACGCGTCCCGAGCGGCCCATGGCCGAGCCCTGTCTCGCCACGTAGGGGACGCTCGCGCGGCCGCTGCCCAGCAGCCAACCCGCGAGCGAGGCGTTGAGGCTCCCCGTCACCGGGTCCTCCACGAGCGTGCCGTTCTTCGGGAAGAACGCGCGCACTTCGAACGCCGCCTCCTCACCCTCCGGGTACGGCCCCACGACGCCGAGGTCGAGCTCGTCGAACCCCGGGCTCAGCGCGAGCACCTCCTCCGCGCTCCCGAGCAGGACGGCGACCCAGCCAGGGCCGTTGTCGACCCACTGCGCGTCCAGCACCGCCGAGCGCTCGATGCCGAGCACCTTCGCGATGCGCCCGACGAGCTCCTCCTCAACCGGTCCCGAGCGCAACAGTGGCGGAGCTGAGAAGGCGAGGCCATCGGGCGTCGTGCGCACGGGCACGAGACCTGCAGCGCATTCCTGGACGACTACCTCGTGGTCGCCGGCACCGTTGTCGGCGAGCCAGGCATGGCAGGTACCGAGCGTCGGGTGGCCTGCGAATGGCAGCTCCGCCACCGGAGTGAAGATGCGCACCCGGTAGTCCGCGTCATCGACCGTCGGCGGCAGCACGTACGTGGTCTCGGACAGGTTCGTCCAGTGAGCGAAGCGCTGCATCTCGCCCGTGCTGAGGCCCTCGCCGTCAAGCACCACCGCAACCGGGTTGCCCGAGTAGGGCGTGGTGGCGAAGACATCGACCTCGCTGAAGCGTCTGCGCATGGGCGCAGTTTCTCAGGAGTCCGGGGCCGCGCTAGCGCGCGTCCCCAGCCGCTCGGCGACTACTACGCCGCGTGGCGCGCGATGCAGGAGCTCAACCGGGACGGCCGGGCGAAGGCCATCGGCGTGTCGAACTTCTACCCCGACCGCCTCGTCGACCCGATCGACAACAACGAGGTCACGTCCGCTGGCTCAACAGCCGCCGGGTGGACTGACCGCCCCCAACGGCGAAATCCCCCGGCGAACAGTCTGCTGGCGCTCGCTTACGCCGCCCGGCGAAAGCCGCTCGGCGCCGGGCTCGGATCCAGCGGGCTGCCCGGCAGCTCGCCCGCCGGGTCGTCCTCGTTGTAGGCGCTCGGGGCGACGTCGTTCGGGGCGTCGGGATGGAAGATCGCCGCGAGCAGCTCGATCTGCCCGCGGCCCACGCCCAGCTCGCCCATGCCGCCGCCGTACATGGGCCGCCCCTCACGTGCTGCAGCGCGCGTAGACCTCGAGCAGCTCGCGCACGCTGCCGATTCGCGACGGCTTGACGTTCACGACGCGCGCGGCGAGCGGCGTCGCGCCGATGTCCTGGGCGCTGCGGATCGGCGAGTCGTAAGAGACGCGGTGCAAGTGGTCGCCGAGACGCGAGGCGATCTCGGGCAGGTCGTGCGGGTCCTCCAGGTAGACGTCCGAGAAGGCCGCGATGACACGGTCGTAGAGGTTCGCGAGCGTCTGCGGGTCATCGACCTCGAAGCCGTACTGGCCCTTGAAGTCGATCGTGTCGACGGCGCCGGTCGCGGCGACCTCATCGACGAGCTCAGGCGCCCAGGTCGCCTCCGCGTCGAGCTTGAAGCGCACACCGGGAGAGCGCGCAAGCCGGCGGTGCAGGGGCTCGATCGACGGCTGCTTGCCCAGGCCGAGCGAGTTGACGAAGCGCAGCGCCTGCGGCTCCATCCCCAGCACCTCGTGGAGGGCGCGACCAGCCTGGCGCAGGGCCAGGTCGAGCGCGGCAGACTCGAACGCCCAGCGGCGAAAGCGGGGCGCCGCCTCCCACTCCGGCGGCTTCACGAACAGGTCGAGGGTCGCGAGATGATCGGAGAAGCTCGCCAGCGTCCACTCGCGCTCGAGCCCCAGCGCAGGGCGCGCCTCGTGCAGCGAGGTGCCGTCCTCCTCCATCAGCGAGATGTCCTCGCCGAGACCGTCGGCGCCCGCGCCGATCAGGCGCACGTGGGTGGTAACGCGGTCGAACTCGTTGGCGAGGATCGCATGCAGGGCGTCGTACTCGCACGACTCCACGACGAGCGGGAGGTCCGCCAGCCGTGGCCACAGCGACTCGCCCTGGATCGTGGGACCAGCGGAGCTCACCGTCGGCATTCTGCCATCGCCTCAGCGCGCGACCGCGGGCCCTCTCAATCGGCTCTTTCGCTCGGTGTGAGCGGTGTAGGCTCGCCTCGTGTCCGCCGCCGCCGATGCCCCCCGGGCCTCGGACGATCGGCTCGTAGGTCTCAAGCCGGCTGGAAAGGCAGGCCATAACGATCCTGGGAGGACGAGATGACACCCTCACCCGCGTGGGACCAGGTGACCCATGCTGACGTGATGCGCGCGTTAGAGGAGTACGACCGACTGGGGGCGGAGCAGTTCTTCTCCGAGCATGGATTCGCCCCAACCACGACCTACGACCTGGTCTGGAACGAACGCCGTTACCCGCCGAAAGCAATCTTGGGCACCGCTTACGAGTTCGCCACGGGCCAGCGCCTCGCCTCGGGTGATTTCGAGGGCGGTAAGACCGGCGCCGTCAAGGTGCTCGGAAAGCTTGGATTCACCATCCACCGCGCCGATGAGTAGTGAGGAGTTTCAAGACTAGGTTCCGGTTTCAGTGGCTTCTCAGGGGGCTTCTCGGTGATCCGCCGGGTACATTGGCTCAAGGCGGGGGCCGACCCAGCCCCGGTGTCCCGCGACACCACGCGGCTGGTGGCGTTCAGCGATGGCGTCTTCGCGATCACCATCACACTGCTCGTTCTCGAGATCACGCCACCGACTGGCGAGGGGAGCCTGCTGCATGGCCTCGTCGAGCTGTGGCCGTCCTATCTCGCCTACGCCGTGACATTCCTATTCATCGGACAGGTGTGGGCCAACCACCACGTCATGTTCGACCACATCCGTGCAGCCGACCGGCTCATGCTGCTGCTGAACACCCTGCTGCTGATGGCCGTGGCGTTCCTTCCGTTCGCCACCTCGGTCCTTGCCGAGGCGCTGCGCAGCGGACATGACGAGCGAACCGCCGTCGTCTTCTACGGCATCGCCTTCGCCGTGACGGCGCTGACGTTCAACGCGGTCTGGCAGTACGCGCGCCGACACCGGCTGCTCAGGAAGCCCTGACTCCGCCGGCGCGACAGCCATCAGCAGGCGCTTTCAACTCGCGCTGGCCTGGCTCGCGACCGGCGCCCTGCTTGGCGCCGCGCTACCCGTCCTGGGCGTGGCCGTGATCGCCGCGTTCAACGCCTTTTACTGGCTCCCCATCCGAGGCGAGAGTCCCGGCGCGAGCTGACCTCCACCGACGCGTGCACGGGCCCGAGCTCAGGTCGCGGAAGCGGCCTTCTTGATGATCTCGGCCACCGCTGCCGGTTCCGAGACGTAGACCGAATGGCTGGCCGCGACCTCCTCGACCGTTGAACCCGCCCGCCCCGACATCAGTTGCTGGGCCGGTGGGGGGATCATCCGGTCTTCGGTCGCGATGAGGTACCAGCTTGGCTTGGTCCGCCAGGCTGGCTCGCTGATCGCGCCGCTCAAGGCATCGACGCCCCACGGGACCTGCGAATCCGCCATGAACGCCGCCTTTTCGGCATCCACGTCGGCCGCGAACGAAGCATGGAACTTCTCTCGGTCGAGCAACAGGAAGCCGTCCTGCGGCGGCAGAATTGGCGGCACCGGTGCGCCGGGCGGCGGATCGGCAATGAGCGTGTTCACCGACTCGCCCGCGTCCGGCGCAAAGGCCGCAATGTAGACGAGCGCAGCCACGTTGGGATGGTTTCCCGCCTCGGTGATGACCGCCCCGCCATAGGAGTGGCCGACGAGGATGACCGGTTCGCTCTGCGCGTCGATAGCCCGCTTGGTCACGGCAACATCGTCGGCGTGCGACAGGGTCGGATTCTGCACGACGCTGACGCTGTAACCGTCCTTCTTCAGGATGCCGTAGACGCCCTCCCAGCCGGAGCCATCCACGAACCCGCCGTGCACGAGCACGACCGTCTTCGATGCCACGTTGATCTCCTTCCCCGGGGCCAGTGACGGAGGCATGCTACGCCTCCCAGTCCGGATCAGGTTCGGCGATGCTGCGAGCCGATTGCCTGCTAGGCGTCGCCCGCCAGCTTCGTCAGGAAGGACGGCATGCGGCCGGCACCGAAGTCGAAGAACCGCGCCCATACCGGCTCGATGGAGATACGTGCCATCTGGTCGTACATCGACCTGACCTGGCTCTCGAACTCCGTCACCTGGTCTGCGCCCAATACCTTCCTCGATGCCGCGAGGTACTCGTCGGGAACGCCGTTGACGATGTCCACGCTTGCGAGCCCACGCACCAGGAGCGCCTTGGCCTCCGTAGGCGTGTCGCCGACATCGATCGTCATCGCGACGTTAGGACGCGACGACAGCGCCTTCACCTTGGGCGCGGTCGCCGCCGTGCAGACGACGATCTGGTTCCCGTTCCAGTAGAACCCGATCGGGATTACTCGCGGGAAGCCGTCTGATCCGTTGTAGGCGAGCCGGAGCAGCGCCGCGGAGGCGAGCAGGTTCCGCGCACCGGGATGCTCGAGCTCTTCGGTGATCTCTTGCGGGTCCACGATCTTCCTTTCCTATGGTGCTTCAGCTGTTAGCTCGCCGGCCCGAGCGCGGGCGGCCTGACGGACCAGGTGGTCGCGCTCGGCGACGTTCGTCGCGCGCCGGGCCGCCTCGACGTACGCCGTGGCGGCAGCGGGCAGGTCGCCGTCGAGCTCGTGCAGGTGGCCGCGGACGGCATGCCACCGGTGGCGGTCGCCGAGCACCTCGCGCAGCCGATCGGTCTCGAGCAGCCCCGCGGCGGGACCGCGGACCTGGCCGACCGCGACCGCGCGGCCGAGCACGGCGGCGGGGTCCTGGCGCACCGGGTCGTCGGGGAGGGCGACGAGGTCGTCGTACCAGGCGAGGATCTGCGGCCAGTCGGTCTCCTCGGCGCTGGCCGCGTCGTCGTGCAGCGCGGCGATGGCGGCCTCGATCTGGTAGCGCCCGAAGCGACGGGTGGCCAGCGCCGATTGCAGGACGCGCACGCCCTCGGCGATCTCGCGGGTGTCCCACAGGCCACGGTCCTGCCGGTCGAGCGTGACGATGCGACCCTCTGAGTCGAATCGCGCCGGGAGGCGGGCGTGGTTGAGGAGCATCAGCGCGAGCAGCCCGCGCGCCTCCGGTTCCTCGGTGGCGAGGGTGAGTTGGCGGGCGAGCCGGATCGCCTCGCGCGCCAGGTCCACCCGGCCCGCGTGGCCGGCCGTGTAGATGAGGTAGAGCACGCGCAGCACGACGGCGAGGTCGCCGGGCTGGTCCAGGCGGCGGGCGGGCGGGCCGGCTAAGGCGCGCTTGGCCCGGCTGATCCGCTGCGCCATCGTCGCCTCCGGCACGTAGAAGGCGTCGGCGATCTCTTGGGTGGTGAGGCCGCCGACGGCGCGCAGGGTCAGCGCCACCTGGGAGGCGGGCGCGAGGTCGGGGTGGCAGCAGCAGAAGAGCAGGAAGAGAGTGTCGTCGCCCTCCTCGGTGGCGGCGGGCTGCGGCTCGGCGTGTGTCGCGTCCTCGCGGCGGTGGCGGGCGGCCTCGCTGCGGCGGGCGTCGACGAGCCGCCGGGTCGCGACCGTCGCCAGCCACGCGCGCGGGTCGCGCGGCGGGTGATCGGGCCACACCCGCAGCGCCTCCAGCAGCGCCTCCTGCAGCGCGTCCTCAGCGGCATCGAAGTCCTCGCCCCGCCGGACCAGGCCCGCGAGGACCCGAGGGACGAGGGCGCGCAGCGCGCCCTCGTCCAGCGGTCGCGTCGGCTCATAGGTCACGCCGGGTCAGTCGTCCGAGGGCGCCCCGGACATGACCTCCCGGACCTCGAGCCACTCGTACATCGGCTCCCCGCCCGGGCCGGGCTCGGAGGAGACGTAGGCCGCGACCTCCAGCGCGCGCTCGTGCGACTCGACGTCGATCATGAACCAGCCCGCCACGAGATCGCTGGTCTCGGGCAGCGGGCCGTCGGTGGTGACCGGCGCGGCGTCCTCGCCGCCGTAGCGCACCCATGTGCGCGCCGGCGTGAGCGCCTCAGCGCCGACGTACTCGCCGTTCTCCTCGAGCACCTTGCTGATGTTCCTCTGAAAGGCGACGTGCGCCTCCACGTCCTCGGGGGCCCACTGGTCCATCGGAGGGAAGGGATGGTGCGGCTCCGGGCCGCCGCGGTAGTGCTTGAGCAGCAGGTACTTAGGCATGGTGGTCTCCTGGTGTCGTGGGCCGCGCCTGTCGCGGCCCTTCACCTGGTGAGCGGAGCCGGTCAGAGCTTCTCGACATGGAATCACTCATTCAGCGACGGTCGTGTTGCACGGGCTCCGGTCGCGGGCGACTAAGACCCGCGGGCGATGGCCCGGCCCATCGCCTCGAGCGGGCTCTCGACAACCTTGCCGTGCCCAGGCGCCAGCCGGGCTGGCTCGAGGGCGCGCAACCCACGCGCGCTCTCCAGCTCCGTCGGGCGGTGCCACGTGAACAGGGCCAATGGGAACAGCGGATTCAGCTTCGCCGAGGTCGCGACGCCGCCGAGGGTCGAATACACATCGCCGCAAAACAAGGTGCGGTCCCGGTGGTCGAGCAACGCGACGTGGCCCGGGGTGTGGCCTGGGGTCGCGATCACCTCGAGCGAGCCGACGCGCTCTCCGGCCTCGACGGTACGGTCGGGCTTGGTCTCGGCGCCCGGGTAGCCGCCGCGGAGCTTGTCCTCCGGCTCGCCTGGATCGAGAGTCATATCCTTGGCCAAGAGCCGCGCATCGCGGGCGGAGATGATCACTTCTGCCTCCGGAAGTCTCTGCTTCAGCGCGTCGAGCGAGCCGATGTGGTCGGCGTGGGCGTGGGTGAGGAGCATGCGGACGATTGGCGCGCCGATTGCCTCGGCCGCCGCCATGATCTTGCCGGCGGAGCCCCCGATCATCGTGTCGATCACGGTCAGCCCGTCGTTCTCGCGCACCAGGTACGCATTCACGAATCCCAACCGGCTGACCCGATTCACATCAGCCATCGCTTGGGGAGGGTAGCCCGGTGTTCCACCAAGCCCCCCTCATCCCATCAGCCGAGGTCACGTTGGTAGCCACGACCCTGTGCCGCGCTTACGCTAAGGGGATGAACGAGCAAGAGGCACGGACAGAAGCGACCCGCCTCAACGCCGAGCACCCCGAGCGCGGGACCTATCGTTGGGTCGCGCGTCAGGCCGGTGAGCATTGGGAGATCGTGAGGATCAAGGCTCCCGGCGGGATGGATCGCCAGCACCTCAACGAATCGACCGAAGCGTCCGCGAGGCCGGCTCAGCCGGATGACCCCCGGCCAGCGCATGACCGCAATGTCGGCGGCCCGTGGGTCGCCGGGGGCTAACGAGTTCACCCCCTACTGCGGCACCTGGTTCGGCCAGACCGCTGCCAGATGCCGAAGGCGATGCGGGAAACCTCGCGATCGGTCAGCGTCCCTTATCGACGCTTCACTTGACGACGAGCGCCCCGCGCATGAATGGCGAGCCCCATCAGCCTCATCCGTCCGGGCTGGCGCCTGCGCGCCAGCGCCTCAACGTTTCAAGCATCTGATTGAATAAGTGGCGATGGAATCGGCAAGGCTTGACCAGCGTCGCGAGGCGGGTCTGCGGACGCGAGCACGGCTTATGGATGCGGCGTTGGACCTGATCGCGGAGCGCGGCGAGGCGGGCGTGACTCTCCGGGAGCTGACGGATGCCGCAGACGCCAACGTCGCTGCGGTGAGCTACCACTTCGGCTCGTTGGGAGCGCTGTGTGACGCCGCGATCGAGGATGCGCTGGGGCGCTACCTCGACGCTCAACAGGCGGCCGTGAGCGCGCTCGACTCCGAGGCCACGCTCGAGGAGTTGGCGGCGGCGTTCGCTCGGCCGATGATGCACGCGCTGAGCTCGGGAGGTCGCGATCTCGCCGTGATGCGCATCGTCGCGCGCAGCGGCATCGATCCCCCGCGGGGATGGGAGCGGCTTGGCCCCAGGTTCGATCGGGTTCGTGCCGACTGCCGTCGGGTGCTGAAGGCGAACGTTCCCGGCGTCAAGGACAAGGAGCTGGACTTCCGCACGCGCGCGGTCGCCGGCATGCTGAACTGGCTGGTTCTCGCGCCCGTCGGGACGGGGCTCAGGGACAAGTCCGAGAAGCAGCTCGAGCGCCTGCTCGTCCCGGTATTCGCCGGAGCCTTCCGCGGCCTGAGCTAACTCGCTGGTCGCTCCCCCGCGCGAACAATTCAAGCGAATGCTTGACAATATGTCATATTGCCCGATAATCTCAAGCAAATGCTTGATCTAGTACTTCGGGCACAGGAGGAACGGCAAATGAGAGTGGCACTCACCGGCGCCACCGGATTCATCGGCTCGCACGTCCTGACGGAACTTCAGGAGCACGGCCACGACGTCATCGCGCTTGTCCGCGACGAAGCCCAGGCCGATACCGTCGCCGCTCGCGGCGCCACCCCGGCCGTCGTCGACCTCTACGACAGGCCGACGGTAGTGGGCCTGCTGAGCCCTGCCGACGGGGCCATCCACACCGCCAGCCCGGGGGACGAGACCAGCGCGAGCCTGGACTCCGCGGTCGTCGACGCGGCGATCGAGGCCTTCACCGGCACCGGCAAGCCCTATCTCCACATCAGCGGCCAGTGGGTCTACGGCGCCAACCCCGCCATCACCGAGGAGTCCCCTGTGAACGCGCCGGCGTTTGTCTCCTGGAGGGAACCGATCGAGCGCCGAGTGCTGGACGCGAACGGCATGCGCGGAGTCGTGATCGTGTCCGGGCTCGCCTACGGCGACGGCGGCGGGGGCATCCCCGGGCTCCTGCTCGGTTCGCCCCGAGACGACGCCGGCAACCTGATCATGCTCGGCACGGGGCAACAGCATTGGTCGACGGTTCACGTCGTCGACCTGGCGGACTTCTTCAGGCGGTCCCTGGAGAACGACTCGGCCCGCGGCCTCTACATCGCCGGCGATGGGCTGAATCCGACCGTCGCCGAATTCACCGAAGCGGCCGCCGTCGCGATCGGTGCACCGGGCGCGGTCCCAGGTTCCGACGACGAGGCTCGGGCTCGTCTCGGCGACTACTTCGCCGAGGTGCTCCTGCTCGACCAGGGCGCCGACGCGGCCAAGGCTCGAGCCGAGCTCGACTGGCGTCCCCTACACCCCGGATTCGTCGACGAGCTGCGCAACGGGAGCTATCGCAACGTGGAGCAAAGCGCGTGAGCAACACCCACACCGACAACGAAGCAGTCGTTCGGCACGCATACCACACGGCAGAAGGCAACGTGCTGAACGTCGCCGGGTTGGTCGGCAGCTTCACCGACGACGGCGTGTTCAACGACCTCGTAGGCCAGGAGAGCTATCGGCGCGAGGAACTCGGTGAGGTCGTCCTCCGCATGGGCAAGCTCCTCCCCGACGTCCATCGGGAGCTACATCGCGTCACCGTGCTCGGCGACACGGTCGCCGTCGAGCTGTCGATTCAGGGCACCTTCCTGGGGCCGCTGGAGACGCCCACAGGGATCGTCCAGCCGACTGGAGCGAAGATCGACGTGCCGACCGCCGACTTCTGGTATCTGCGCGACGGCAGGATCGAGACGTTCAACTGCTACGTCGGCTACAGCATCATGTTCGCCCAGATGGGCGTCATGCCCGACTTCGCATCGGCGGTCGATGAGGTGGCTGTTCCAGAGGCCGAGCAGCTCGCGTCGCAAGACCAAGCGGTCCAGTAAGTGTCAGCGG
>CAWFZK010000024.1:0-42929 GCA_963820315.1 uncultured Thermoleophilaceae bacterium
CGAGCGCAAACGCTGGTGGCTCAATCTGCAAGAGGAAGCGCCGGTGCGCATCCGGCTGCGGGGTCGTTCGCGAACTGGCGTAGCCCGCACGGTCGAAACCGAGCAGAGTGGAATGGCCGTGGAGATACGGCTTTCGTAACCCCGAGCTCGTCAACCCCACCGTCGTCTCAGGTAGCTGTCTCATCCCCCGCTTCAACCCCGGCAAGGTAGGGGGCCGAGTTCTTCGGCGACCACCTTCTGGTCCTCCGGCCACGGCGGTGTGGCGTAGACCTCGCACTCGAAGCCGCGGGCCGATGAGGCGTGCGCTGATGTAGAGCGGCGCCCCGCCGCTCGGTAGCTGGGACCCGGATGCGGTCTCGACCGCCGTGGCCATAAGAATGCGAACGTGCCAGAGTCAGCCGAACCGCTTCCGGCCTCCGGCGCAGCTCCCGCATTGCCGCCGGGCACGCCACGGCCGACGTGCCGTCGGCGGCCCCGCACGAACTTGCCGGCGATGTCCGTGGCGGGCTCGTGGGGGACCGGTTCGAGTCTGCCGAGGACGTGATCGTGCTGGACGGGGGGTCGGTCGTGGGGATCCTTCCCGTCGAGCGTCTGCTCGCAGCCCCCGCCGAGCTTCCCGTCCGTGAGCTGATGACTCCCGATCCGGTGACGATCACCCCCGATGCCGATGAGGTGCTCGCAGCACACCGGCTGATCGGGCGCCACGAGAGCAGCCTCGTGGTCGTCGATTCAACCGGCCGCTTCTGCGGCCTGGTACCCCCGTCGCGGATGCTGCCGGTTCTGCTCTCCGCCCACGAGCGCGATCTGGCCCGGCTCGGCGGATACCTCACGGGCACTCGCCAAGCGAGGGGGGCCGCGGAGGAGTCTGTTGGCCGGCGCCTCTGGCACCGTCTGCCTTGGCTGCTGCTCGGCCTGATCGGCGCGATGGGCTCCGCCCTGCTCATCGGCGCCTTCGAGGAGCGCCTAGAGGCAAACGTCCTGATCGCCTTCTTCGTTCCGGCGGTCGTCTACATGGCCGACGCCGTCGGGACTCAGACCGAGACGGTGCTCATCCGCGCACTTTCCGCAGGCGTCAGCGCACGGGCGATCTTCGCCCGGGAACTGATCACCGGCCTCGTGATGGGCGTGGTCGTCGGCGGCGTGTTCTTCGCGTTTGCGGTGGTCGGCTGGGGGGACGAGCAGGTGGCCCTCGCCGTGGCGCTCGCACTCTTGGCCAGCTGCACTATCGCCACGCTCGTCGCCATGGCCCTGCCGGCCGCGTTCCATCGTTTCGGCGCCGACCCAGCCTTCGGCTCCGGACCGCTGGCGACGGTCCTGCAGGATCTCCTGTCCATCGCCTTCTACCTGGCGGCTGTGGTCATCCTGGTCGATTGACCGCGTGGACGAGGCGACCGACTGGCTCGCCGAGCCGGGGCATGGCAGTCCGCGGGCACCGCCAGATTGAACCGCCAACATGGCCGACGTCCTGGTTCTCTACGCGAGCACGCACGGTCACACCGCGAAGGTCGCGGCGCGCATCGCCGATGGGCTACGCGCGGAGGGAGTCGACGAGGTCACGTGCGGGACGTCGCCGCAGATGCCGGCACCCTCGATCCTGGCGCGTACGACGTGGTGGTCGCCGGGCTCGCTGCACGTCGGCCACCACCAGGGGGAGCTTCTCGACTGGGTCAAGTCTCATCGCGCCGCTTTCTGATCGTCCGTCGGCTTTCTTCTCCGTCTCCCTGACTGCGGCTGACGACTCGGAGAAGCGCACGAGGCGACGCAGCGGTGCATCGACGACTTTCTCGCCGAGACGGAGTGGACACCGGCCCGCTCGGTCGCCATCGCCGGGGCGCTGCAGTACCGCGAGTACAACGTTTTCACCCGGACGCTGGTGCGACTGATGATGCGCCGTGGCGGGCATCCAACCGATACCTCGCAGGACTACGACTACACCGACCGGGACGCGGTCGAGCGTTTCGGCCGGGAGTTCGCAGCGCTCGTGGCTCAGACGAGCCGCTGAGCGTCGGAGCATCCGGCGAGCGAACCTTCCTCGTTGTTTCTCACGCCCGACCGGCCGAATGATCCTCAGCCGAACCCGAACCCGAACCCGAACCCGACCGGTCGGTTTCGGCCGTGAGGGGCATCCAGCGCTTGAAAATCAGCAGTCCGCGCTGTCTCATTCCCGCGCTTCAACCGCGGCGAGGTATGGGCCGAGTTCTTCGGCGACCACCTTCTGGTCCTGCGGCCACGGCGGTGTGTCGTGGACCTCGGACTCGAAGCCGCGCGGGCCGATGAGGCGTGCGCTGATGTAGAGCGGCGCCCCGCCGGTCAGCAGCTTGGCCCGGATGATCGGCAGGAATGGCTTGGAATCGACCTCTGCTCCGGCTAGCTGTGCGATCGACGCTGCTGCGGTGTCGGCCATCTGGGCTCCGAGTCCCCCGTGCTTAACCGGATAGGCGGCGGCGTCGCCGGCCGCGTGAACGCGCGCGTCCGCACCCGGCACCCGGCAGGCCGAGTCGATCGGGATGAACCCGTGCGCGGCGCCGCCCGCAAGGCCCCGGATCCCAGGGCCGGCGATGCGAGGAGTCGCGATCATCCTGCCCGGGTGCAGCTCGACCCCCTGGGGCTGCACGATCACGTGCCCGGCGGCGGGGACCTGCGCCACCGCTGACAAGTAGACGGTGATCCCGGCGCGCTCTAGCAATCCCGCCACAGCGTCAGCGGCGGCACGCCCAAAGATCGCCATCGGGCTCACCTCCGGGGTCACGAGAGACAGCTCGAGCTTCTCGATGCCCATGCTGTACGCCCGCTCTGCGGTCATCAGCGCGAGCTCATAGAGCGGGAGCGGCCAGACCGGCCCATCGGGAAGTAAAAAAGCGACGCTCTTCGAGTAGCCCCCCTCGACGTCCTGGACGACACCCTGATAGGTCTCGTCGGCTTCCGCGTCGCGGAACGTGGTCACGTGCTCGAACGCGTCGATCTGCCGCCCGCCCACTGCAATCAAGAGCGCGTCGTAGCGGAGGGTCTCCCCGTCGCCGGTGTGCACGACCTGCGCCTCGCGGTCCACCCAGGCGAGCGTGTCCTTGAGCCAGTTCGCGTCGCTGTCGGCCAGGATCCGCCCGAGCTCGTACCGGCTCGGAGGCCCGAACGCGAACGGCTGGCGAACCGCAAGCGGGCGCATGACCAGCTCATCGTTCGGCGCGACGACGTCGATGTCGACGGAGCTGCCCAGCAGCCGGCGTAGCCGCAGCAGGCCTTCGAGAGCGGCGATGCCGCCGCCGCACACCACCACCCGAAATTCGCTCATGGCGGTGACAGTACGCCCCGACCCGCCCACGCGCACATCCGGCACGCGGGCGCAGACGATGCGAACAGTCTCTAGTTGGTCTGCCGCTAGAGCTGCCGCGACGACCAGAGCAGCGCAGCCAGGATCACCGAGGTCAGCCCAACTACCAGCCCGACGATCCAGCCGGAGACGTCCTGGCCCACGAGCACCGCGCCCAAAAGCACGGCGATGCCGATGATGCCGCCGGTCGCGACCAAGCGCATCGAGCCGCGCTCCAGCTTCGTGCGGCGCCGCTCTCGGCCGGGCACCATGCCCTGGGGCCGCTCGCGCCGCCGAGACTCGCGCTCGCGCTGGCGATCCTCTCGCGGACTGAGTTCGGGCTCGTGCCCGGTCGGAGAACGCTCGGCCGATGCGGGGCGCTCGCCGGACTCTGAGGCGGTCACCTCAAGAGGTTACCGCGACCCGCGCCGCCAGCGGCTCAGAATGTGGTCTTGACGGCTGGCCGACCAGAGCCGCTACCCGCGCCGCCACGAGCGCAGCCAGGCCCGTCGCCGCCGCAGGTTGCGTCCTAGATCCGGTGCTTGGCGGCAAGTCGCAGAGATCTGCTCGTGTCGAAGGGTGGGTCCAGGCTGTTGTTCTCGTACTGCTCTTCGGGTTCTTCGTGCTCGGATTGCTGGCGTACCGGACCTATCAGGCCAAGCCGCCCATTGCGGAGCGGGTCGTCGATCCCTCGGGCCGGCTGATCTACACCGAGCGTGATGTCGAGCGTGGCAGGAAGTCTTCCTCAACAACGGCCTCATGGAGTACGGCTCGGTGCCACGGCGCCTACCTGGGCCCGACTACACCGCCGACTACCTGCGCAGGGCCTCGAACTTCGTTCAACGTAGCTACGGCGGCGCGCGCTCCGATCGCGCGGCTCGACGCACGGTCGAGGACTTCCGCACCAACCGCTACGACAAGCGGCCACAGAGGTGAGCGCGATGACCTCGACGCCCTCGCCGATTTGGAGGCTGCGCGCAGAGGCGTAAAGGAGATCACCCCGGCGATCAGCGCGGTCAGCGTCCGCGGGCTGAGCAACCCGAGCAGCGGTCTCGGCGCCCCTACCTTGCGCGGAAAGCAGGGCGCCATGCGCCCGCTTTCGCCCGAGTGCGAGCGCCCTAATGACGGTCGGGGGCGCGCCTGCTCCGGACGACCAGCAGGCGTCGCGCGTACCGCCGCCGTCGCTTCTACACATCGCCAAGAGCAGCCGTCTCGCACTAGGTGCCGCGGGCCGCTGCAAAGTCACGCCGGTCGCCGACGCGATCGGGCGCTTCCTGCACGGCGCAGCACAAGCCTGGGCTACTCCTCAGATGCCTCGGCGCATCCGGAAGTGACGGTCGAGCTCGTTTGCGTATGCACCGCCGAGTGTTGGCCTGTGCTCGTTCAGCCATTCAAGGAAGGAGATGTGTCCGAGCGCGGGCTGATGCGAGACCAGCAGCCCAGAGGTCAGGCCACGAATCTCGTCGGCGGTGAGGACGACGTCGCGTACGACAACGCCGAGTGCGCGCGCGAGCGCGGCCATCGCGGCAGGCGGTGCGTGCAGTATCGGCGTACGTCGACCGACAGCGTCCCGAATGGCTCGCACGAGTTCTTCAAACGACATCGTGTCCGGCCCGGCCGCATCCATGATCACGCCGCCGCGACCATGCGCGGCTCGGAGACAGATGCGCGCGAGGTCGTCGACGTGGATCGGCTGCACCAGGTAGCGGCCGTCGCCCGGCACGACGAATAGCGGCATGCGTCGCAGGATCCAGGCGATGTTGTTGGCCAGGATGTCCCGCCCACCGCCGAAGAAGAACGTTGGCCTGACGATCGCGTACGGAACGCCGGCAGTAGCCAGAGCCTGCTCGACGAGTGCTTTGCCGCGGTAGTAGGGAAGCGGCGAATCGATCGAAGGATTCGCGATGCTCACGTGAACGATGCGAGCGACGCCGGCACGTCGAGCTGCCTCGAACAGTGCTCGCGAGTTGGCGACGGCGTTGGCGAAGGTCGTCCGCCCTCGCTCGAAGCGGACCCAGTACGTGTTGTAGAGGGTGGTGATCCCCTCGAGACTGCGCGCCAGCGCGGCTGGGTCATCGAACCGATAGGGCGAGGCTTGGACTCGTGCTCGGAGCGGGTGCTCGCGATCCGGATGATGCGTGAGGGTTCGTACCGCTCGTCCGGACTCGATCAGGAGTTCGGCGATACGCGAACCCGAGTAGCTGAACGCTCCCGTGACCAGGTCGGTCTCCGTGGCACGGCCGCTCATGGATTCTCCCGGTGCGCGGCAGGTGCGGTCGAGGGAGCGGGCCGCGTGACTACCCGCCGTGGAAGATTGTCGGCGTCGAGGTACAACACGAGATCGCCCCGAGCGGCGCGCAGCCCCTGGTCGAGCGCCCACCATTTGACGGCCGAATTCGGCGGCAGCGCCCGGCCGGCCAGCACGGCCGCGCCGTGCTCCTCGCCTACCGCGGCGGTGCGGTCGGAGGACTCGTCGTCGACGACGATGATCTCGGCGAGGTCCGGATCGCCGGTGAGCGGCGCGAGGCATCCGGCGAGGCGCCCCTCTTCATCTCGGGCCGGTCTGACCGCGCTGATAGACCGCTCGGCTTTCGGGCTCGGCGACGTGAGCGGCGGGCGCCGGCGGCGTCCTCTCCCGAGCCGGCGCATGAGTCCCAGCGCCGCGGCGAGCTGGCAGGCGCGAAAGATCACCACGCGGCTTCGGCGAGGGGCGCGTGACCCGCCTCCACGCGGCCTACCGGGAGCGGGGCGCCGATCTCCCGTTCGGCGATCCGGGCCGCGACCACGGTGCCCCCATTGAGGGCTACTACTGGCGAATCGTGGCCGGGGAGACGGTGCTCGTGGTGCTCTGCGGCGTGGGGCGGGGAGCCGACGGGCGCTGGGGACTCGTCGCCCTGGCCTCCCACCCGGGCACGCATGTGCGCTATACGACGGCTGCGCCCGCGGCGGGGTCGCCCACGGGATTCGGGGTGCGGGCCGGAGAGGTCCTCGACGGGTCCTTGGAGCGACTCCGGCTGCGGCTCGGCGATGAGGACTGGCTCGACCTCCGGCTGCGCGCCCGTTTGATTTGGCCGCGCGGCGCCTTCGGTGCGCTCGGCGTCGCCGGCGTCGTTCCGGGGCTCGCTCAGTATTGGCATCCCGTCCTGCTCGACGGGGCGGCGTCCGGCGAGGGCTGCGTGGCCGGCCGGCCGCTTCGGCTCGACGAGGCGACGGTCTACGCGGAGAAGAATTGGGGGCCCGGCTTCGCCGGCCGCTGGTGGTGGGGCCAGGCGAGCGCCTTCCCGGAGGAGGGCCTCGGCGTCGCTTTCGCCGGCGGCGCGCTCCCACGTCTCGGCGCGACCCCCTCCGCCGTCGTGCTGTGGCGCGGCGGCCAGGTTCACCGCTTCGCCCCGCCGCTCGCCCGCTCACGGGTGGCGCTGGGCGAACGCCGCTGGCGGGTGCGAACCAGTTCGCCCCGGTACCGCCTCGAGATCGATGGCCAGGCGACGAGCTCCGGCCACGTCCTGCCGGTGCCCGAACCCGGCGAGCCCCACGTCGAGATGCGAAGCGAACAGGTGCTGGCGGGACGGCTGGGGATTCGGCTGACCCGTGGAGGGCGAACGCTCATCGACTCGGTCTCGCCGCTGGCCGGTCTTGAACAGGGCCGTCCTGCGAGTGGGGCGCGTCGTTCTCCGCCCGCTGCACCGCGGCCTTGAGCGCGTCCGTGCCCACGAGGCCCTCGAATGGCGCTATGAGCGCCCACAGGACGCGCAGCCGTCGTTCGGCGGCCGAGTCGACCGGCTGCACGCGCGCCTCGGACACTAGCTCGACCTTGTTGCCCTCGCCTCGCTCGACCCAGTGCGCGAACAGCACTCGTACCGTGCCGCTCCTGTCCCAGTCCCGGAAGGCCTCCGGACCGGCGAGGTCAGGATAGTCGCGAGCCAGCGTCCAGATGCGCCCGCACAGTCCCGAGATCAGCAACCCCTCATCCTCTTCGAGGACGGTGAACGGGTATGTGCGAAAGAGCTCTTCGAAGGACTGGTCTGGGCTCGTACCAGGTATGCGCCAGCGGATCAGCCTGCCGAGCAACCGTGTATCCGACAGCCTCAGCGTGAGCGCCGCACTCCATAGCTGCGTGGGGTCGACGAGGCTGGCGCGCCGGTGGTGGGTACGGATCGCCGGCTCTGGTAACCAGCGGTCGAGTAGCTCGAGGGTCATATATATCCGTTACGCATACCCGCAGACAAAGGCCGACATATCCGCCTGATCCAGCACAAGAAGGAAGCGCTCTGGTTCTACCGGTTCGTGTCGCCGCTGTATGACCGCTGGGTGAATCCGCTTTTCTGGACGCCCCCGATGCGGGCCCGCGCCCTCTCCGCGGCGCAGCTCGACCAGCCCGGTCTCGACACGGTCGACGTCGGCGCCGGCACCGGCTTCGCCACCGAGGGTGTCATCGAGCATGTGGACGCCGTGCGCGTGACGATGCTCGACCAGAGCGCCGCCCAGCTGCGGCGCGCGCAAGCGAAGCCGGCGCTCGCGGCGTGCCGCAAGCTGCTCGGCGACGCCGAGGACCTTCCATTCCCAGACGACGCCTTCGACCGCTACGTTTCCTGCGGCAGCATCGAGTATTGGCCCGACCCCGAGCGGGCGATCCGCGAGGCGCACCGCGTGCTGCGCCCGGGCGGCCTGGCGATGGTGGCGGGCCCGCTGCCGCCGTCAGGACGTGCGGCTCGCTGGCTCGCGGACGCCTGGATGCTGTTTCCCAGCCGCGCCGACTACGTCCGCTGGTTCGAGGCTGCGGGCTTCGCCGACGTCCGCGTCCTGACGATGGACCCGCCCTGGGCCGCCTCACCGGGTGACGGCGCGTACGCGGTAGCGGTCGCCGGCCGGGCCACTCGGGACGGCGCTCCTGCGCCCAGCTGGGGCGAAACGGTCCCCGAACGCGCCGACGAGCCCTGGACGGTGCGGCGGCTTGTCCGCTTCGCAGCCGGCTCGCTCGCAGGCGCCCTATTCATCCCCATCGCGATCTTCATGAAGCTGCGCGCGCGGCGGGTGCCGGGGCGGTCCCCGTGAAGGGCGCCGGGCTTGCGGTCGCCGTCACGGGGCGGGGCTCGCCGCTCGCGGCCGCGCACACTCTGTGGCGCTTTTCGCGACCGCACACGCTGATCGTCACCACGACGAGCATTTTCGGCATCTACGTCATCGCCGCGGAGACGCTCCCGGGCGCCGCCGTCGGCGACGGTCTCGGTGACCTCGCGCTGACGCTGCTCGCCGGCGCGCTCGTGAACCTCTACATCGTCGGCATCAACCAGTGCGAGGACGTCGAGATCGACCGGGTCAACAAGCCCGGCCTGCCGATCCCCGCCGGGCTGCTGAGCGTCCGGGCCGCATGGTGGCTCGTCATCGTGTCCGGGCTCCTCGCACTGGCCATGGCGCTGACCCAGGGCTGGGTCGAGACGGCCGCGGTGGGAGCCGCGCTGGCGATCGGGACGGCCTACTCATCGCCGCCCTTCCGGCTCAAGCGCTTTCCCGCGCTCGCCGCGGCAAGCATTTCGCTCGTCCGCGCGGCCGTCGTCAACGTCGGCGTGTACCTCCACTTCGCCTCCACGCTCGGAGGCCGCCCGGGCCTGAGCGAGCTCCCCGGGCCAATCGTCGCCCTAACCCTGTTCGTGCTGCCCTTCTCCTTCGCCATCGCGGTGCTGAAGGACATTCCGGACGCCGAGGGGGATCGCCGCTACCGCATCGCGACCTTCACGGTCCGCCTCGGAGCCCGCGCCGCGTTCGTCATGGGAATGACCGCGCTGGCGGGCGCCTACCTCGCGATGATCGTCGCGGCGCCGCTGCTCTCGGACGATGCGTCGGCCGCCGTCCTCGTCGCGGGTCACCTTGCTTGCCTCGCCGTGCTGCTGTGGCTCGCACTGCGCGTCGACCTGACCGACCGCGTCGCCTTCACTCGCTTCTACCTGCGCGTCTGGGCGCTCTTCTTCGCGGAGTATCTGTTGATGCCGCTGGCGGTGGCTGTGGGCCTAGCGCGGGTCCCTCGCGTTCGTGCGAGCGATGCTGACCATTCGCGGGACACCGCCCGCGCTCTGCGACCGACCCAAGACCCGCACGTCGCGCGCGGACGAGCCGCTTCCCTTCGCATGGTTGCGACACTCGCAGCTGAGGCACAAGCCGAGAGACGCAGAGTGCTGGATTCTCCTGAAAACGGGCGCGTCGCCCGACCCCGCATCCGCGCTCGCTCGGGACGATGCGCGAGCGTCCGACGGACGATCGGCTCACGCTCGCTTCCGTCAGCAATTGCGGAAGCGCGGACGTCGTTGTCCGTCACGTGCGCTGGTCGTCCTGTGCGCTAGCGACGGCCGCGTCCCGCGGAGACGCCTCCTTTCATGGGAAAGCGACACTGCGGATCGCTCGCTTGCGTCGAGCGGGCGAGTGCCGGAACTCGGGCGAAGCGAGAGGCGGTGACGGCTCGGAGGCGCCGCTTGCGTGTATCAACGTGCAGACCCAATACGCTGGGCCCATGCGGACGAACCTGTCCGTTGAGGACTTGGGCACCTTCCTCGACGAGCCGCGGGTCGCGGTGTTGGCCACCCTCAGGGTCGACGGAACCGTTTTGCTCTCTCCCGTCTACCACGAATGGCGGGAGGGCGCATTCAACGTGGTGATCGAGACAGAGAATGTGAAGGCTCGGCATCTGCGGCGCGACCCCAGAGCGACGATCTTGGTGGCCGAGTCCGAACCGCCGCTGCGTGGCGTCGAGGTCCGAGGCTCGGCACAGTTGATCGACGACGGCGTCACCGAAACCACGCGCCGCATCGTGGCCAGGTACGGCGATGAGGAAGCCGAGGATGACGCGGAGGCCCGACGAGGCGCGGATGTCATCGTCCGGCTCGAGCCCGACCACATCCGGATCTGGGATTTCGCCGACGAGTTCGACGCCGGCTAGGGCCGGGGACAGCCTTCGCGTGTGCTCCACGCGGTTTCCCATCCTCGGCAGGGCACCGTGACGGCTTCCGCAACTAGTCCTTTGCAGGCGTCTAGCCTTGATCGCCAACACGCCCGCTCCCACGCGCATCTCGGTAAACGGGGTTATGTACCCGGCGGCTGGCTGGCGGCTGTGGACGGCTGCGCCCAGCGCCTTGCGCACCGTCTGCTTGGCGGGCGGGGCGATCTCGCCGGTCAGCCGATCGATCGTCGCCAGCGCACGCGACCACGCGAACGCGCGGCCGAGATTCGGCGCACGCGCTTGCCAACCGATCGGCGCCGGGTCGCGCAACCGCTGGCGCCCGCCCAGCCCAGCGGCCTGGAGATGCCCGCGCAACAGGAGGATCGACGCGGCCCGGGGTCGCACAAGGCGGTCCGAACTAAGGCACGTTTGACTCGCCGGACGCCACCCAAGATCATCGCCCCACGCCCGCGAAGAGGAGGAGCCATGGCTGACGCGACCGAATCGACCGAGACGGGACGCGGGATGGCGATCGCAATTCGCGCGATCGAGGCCGCCGACGGCGACGAGTGTGCCCGGATCGTGTACGAGGCCTTCGGGGGCCTACATGACTACCATCGGTTTCCGCGCGACTTCCCGACGTTCGAAGCAGCCGGACAGCTCACGAACAACTTCATCGCGCATCCCGCGATCTGGGGCGTCGTCGCCGAGGCCGAGGGGCGGATCGTCGGCTCCAATTTCCTCGACGAGCGCGGGCCGATCAAAGGAGTGGGGCCGATCACCGTCGACCCCAAGGCACAGGGGCACGGCGTCGGCCGCCGCCTGATGGAGGCGGTCATGGAGCGGGGCGCCGGAGCGCGAGGCATACGACTCTTCCAGGACTCCTTCAACATGCAGTCGCTCTCGCTGTATGCGTCGCTCGGCTTCGAGGTCAAGGAGCCGGCTGTCGTGATCAACGGGAGGCCGAGGAGCGGTCCGGCGGCCGACATCGAGGTCCGGCCCCTCGAGGAGGGCGATCTCGAGCAGTGCGAGAGCCTCTGCCTCACGGTCCACGGCTTCGACCGAACGAACGAGCTGCGAGACGCAATCCAGATCCCCGTCTTGTCGCCGTCCGTCGCGCTCCGTGACGGCCGGATCACCGCCTACGCCACGACCCTCACCTTCTTCCCGGCCGCGTACGCCGTCGCGGAGACGGAAGACGACATGCGCGCCTTGATCACGGGCGCTCTCGCAGCGGGCGACGAGCCGGCCTCCTTCCTCCTTCCGACGCGGCAGGCCGGTCTCCTCCGGCGGTGCCTCGGCGAGGGGCTGCGCGCCGTGAAGCCGATGACGTACATGTCCATCGGCGAGTACCGGGAGCCGGACGGCTGCTGGATCCCGTCGGTGCTCTATTGAGGGCGCGGGGGACGGATGCCTTAGCGCGCGACATGCGGGCGGCCTGGCCAGCGCCCACCGCGCTCTCGGGACGATCACCCGGAGCGAGGGCAGGGCCGGGCGAGTCGTCGGTGACGCTCGCATCCGCCTCGGAGCGAGCGCGGGCGCCGCGTCGCTGCTCACGCTCGCATCGGACGAAAAGCAGGCGTCTCGCGTGGTGCCGTCGTAGCTTGCGCAATTCGCGCAAAGCGCAACTCTGATCGGCCTCGTCGGCGCGCCTGCGTACAGGCGTAAGCGATCGTCCGCGCGGGCGACGAGAAGCGATAGCGCGCACTGCATCGCCCCTTCGTTCGTGTCGTTGGCGCGCAAGGGTGGCGCTTGGACCACGTCTTGAAGTAATCGTCCACCGTACGGTCGAGTGACCGGACGCCTGTGCTTCGCGGGATAGGTCACAAATCGCGTGGAATCGTCATATAGAAGGCATGAGGAACGTGGAGCTATGAAGAGCGGGGAGGAGTGCTCGGACAGCGAGCTTCTGGTCGCGGCGCGCACAACCTCTGAGCCGTTCGGCCTCTTCTACGAGCGGCACGTCGCTTCGGTGCTTGCCTTCTTTCGCCGCCGGGTGCCCGGCCCGGACGAAGCATTTGATCTCACCGCTGAGACCTTCGCCGCCGCACTTGCCTCAGTGCCTCGCTTTCAGCCAGGACCAGAGCCGGCTCAGGCCTGGTTGTTTGCGATCGCGCGTAACAAGCTGAGCGAGGCGCTGCGCAGCAGTCGTATTCAGGATGAGGCGAGGCGTGCGCTCGCGATGCAGCCGATCCAGATCGACGACGAGGCGATCGAGATCCTCGAGACGATCGCAAGCGCTCCCACGAACGGGCTCCTCGAGAGCCTAGCCCCCAAGCAGCGCGAGGCAATCGAGGCTCACCACCTCGAGGAGCGCGGCTACGCAGAGATCGCGGCTGACCTGCGCTGCTCAGAGAGTGTCGTCCGCAAGCGCGTGAGTCGCGGCCTGACTGTGCTTCGAGCCAAGCTTCGAAAGGAGCGGCCCCTGTGAGTGACCCCATCACCGATTTGAAGCAAGAGCTTCTGGCCGCAGCCGAGCGCCAACAGGAGCAGCCTGTTGTGCGTGCCGGTCGTGGGCGGTTGCGAGGGCATCTGGGCCGACGCCTCCTCCTGGCGTCGGCGGCCCTGTCAATCGCCGCAGCCGTGACACTCCTACTCACCGCGCCGTGGAGCAACTCGCCTAGCTTCCTCGCGCGAGCTGAGGCGGCACTCACGCCACCGGCGGGGACGATTCTGTACATGACGTGGCAGGCGACGTCGACCTCGACCGACCCTGCGTGCACGGTCACATACGGTCCAAGCGAGATTTGGATCGACCAGGCGCCGCCGCACCGGTACCGCGTCCTCCTGAACGGTCTCCCACCGGATCCCCCGAAGAATGAGGATTGGCGCGCCCTTGCGTGCGCGAGCGGAACGCCGTCGGAGCTTGGCGGCGCGTTCGACACGTACCAGACGCTCAGATTTGTGGCTCCGAACAAGCTGAGGGTCAACCCGCTGTCGTTCGTTATCCCACCCGACCCTGTGACCGATCTTCGCGAGGCGATCAGCGCAGGACGCGCACACGATGACGGCAAGACCCAGCTCGATGGGCGCACAGTCAAACGGATCCGCATCGATTCCCCGTCCGACTGTCCCGATCTCAGCTGTCCGCGTGAGCCGACCTACTGGTACGTCGACCCCGAAACCTTCTATCCGGTCGAATCGGACGGCCCCGCGGTGATCGCACCACCCGGCCGCCCTGTCGTGCGACTCCACGTCGTCACGCGCTACCTGACCTTCGAGTACCTGCCCCGAACCGCCGCCAACCTCGCGCTCACCGACATCGAGGCACAACACCCGAACGCGACCGGACCCTAGGCCGCTCCGACGTTTCCATCCCACGGCGACTGGTCGTCATCAGGCTCGACTGACAACGCGGCCTGCCGCCCAACACCTGCGATGGGTCCGATAGCGCACGCGAATGGGCGGCAGTCGCAGACGCCTGTCTTGGACGATTAGGAGCAGAGCGGAGCGAGGGCCGCCGCTGCGCAACCGCGCTATCGCAATGAGGCAGACGCGATAGCGGGGGTCTAGACGGACCCCGCTATCGAGTTGGACGACAAGCAGGCGCCTCGCGCATCGCCACCGTCGCTTCTGCTTTCGCGTGAACGCGACACTCGGGCCGAATATCCGTCAGCTCCTGCGGTGGACGACACCCGACAGCGCGGGCGCGCCGCCTGCTCTCGGCTGATGCGGCAGTCCGTCGGAGCGCTCAGTCGGGCGCCTCACTGGGAAGTTCTGGCCTAAAGCTCGGGCCCTGATCACGACCTGATGCCGAGGATTGGGCGGTTTTGCAGGAACTTCCTTGATGGAGCTAGCCGGACTCGAACCGGCGGCCTCCTGGGTGCGATCCAGGCGCTCTCCCAACTGAGCTATAGCCCCGAGGTCGACTCATGGTAGCGCCGCTCAGCGCACGCCCGCCGGGGGTGCCGAGCTGTGCCGGAGCTCCTCCGAGAGCTGGGCGATCATCGCGTCGACCTCGGGGGACTCCGGCTCCCAGTCGGCCACGAGCCCCTTCAGGCGATGCTCACGCGCGGCCATCAGCTGGCCGCGAGCAGCCACGCCTGTCTCGGTCAGCAGCAGCGTGCCGGTGTCCGCGGGCGTGACGAGGCCGCGCTCCTCGAGCCCGGCGAGGCCGGCAGCGAGCTGCGTGCGGTCAGTGGCGTTGCCCGTGTCGGCGGTGGCGCGCGGCAGCGCGCCGTTCTCGACCCGTCCGAGCAGCCACGCCTCGGCGGGCGTGACGTCCATGTGGGCCTCCTGGATCACACCCTCGATGAAGCGGCGCGTGCGCTCGCGCCCGACGAGCCGACTCAGCTTGCGCGTTATCTCGCGCAGCGAGTCGCCGTCGCAGGGCGCTGCGAAGGCCTCGCCGAGGTCCGCATCCTCGATCGTTCGGCGCAGCGGGCGTTCCTCGAGGAGCCAGGATGAGGAGGAAGGCGGCGGCGACCACCGCCGCCGCGATCAGGAACACGAGCGACAGCGAGTCGGTGAACGAGTTGATGTAGCCGTCGCGCACGGCGGTCGGTAGGGCCTGCACCTGCGCGGGGTCGATCTGGCCGGAGCTGAGCTGCCTCGGCGCCCGGGGACGGAGGGCAGCGCCGTGGCGAGCTCATTCGCGAGGCGGTTGGAGAAGATCGCGCCCAGGATCGCCGTGCCGAGCGACCCGCCGATCGAGCGGAAGAGGGTGGCGGCCGAGGTGGCGACCCCGAGCTGCCCGTAGGAGACCGCGTTCTGCACCGCCAGCACGAGCACCTGCATGACGCTGCCGAGACCGAGGCCGAGGACCAGCATGAACAGCCCAGCCTCGACGGTACCGGTGTCCGGCTCGAGGCCGGACAGCAGAAACAGCCCGAGCGCGGCGACCGCGGTGCCGATGATCGGGAAGACCTTGTAGCGCCCGGTCCGCGTGATCACCTGACCGGACCCGATCGAGGCGGTCAGCACGCCCACCATCAGCGGGACCAGCTGCAGGCCGGACTCGGTCGGGCTGAGCCCGCGGACCACCTGCTGGAACAGCGGCAGGTAGGTGAGCGCGCCGAACAGCGCGAAGCCGACGACGAACCCGATCGCACCTGTCACGAGGAAGATCCGGTTCGAGAAGAGCGCCGGCGGCAGGATCGGCTCCGGGACGGCTCGCTCGACTGCCACGAATCCGATGAGGGCGAGCGCGGAGAGCACGCCGAGCCCGACGATGAACGCCGAGTCCCAGTCGTAGCTCGTGCCGCCGAGCGTCGTCAGCAGCACGAGTGACGCGAGTGACACGCCGAGCAGCACCGTCCCGAGGTAGTCGATCCGGTGCTGCTTCCGCTCGGTGACTGCCGGCAGCGCGATGGCCAGGACGACAAGCGCCAGCAGTCCGAGCGGGATGTTGATGTAGAAGATCCAGCGCCAGCTCGCGTGGCTCGTGAAGAAGCCGCCGATCAGCGGGCCGGCCACGCTGGCGACGCCGAAGACGGCGCCGAACAGGCCCAGGTAACGACCGCGCTCGCGCGGCGAGACGACGTCGCCGATCGTGGCCTGCGCGCTCACCAGCAGCCCACCGCCGCCGAGGCCCTGGATCGCCCGAAACGCGATCAGCTCGGTCATCCCCTGCGCGAGGCCGCACAGCGCCGACCCGATCAGGAAGAGCACGAGCGCGCCCTGCAGCACCACCTTGCGCCCGTAGAGGTCGCCGAGCTTGCCGTAGAGCGGCGTGACGACGGTGATCGCCAGCAGGTACGAGGTCACGACCCAGGAGATGTGGTTGAGCCCGCCGAGGTCGCCGACGATCGTCGGCAGCGCGGTGGAGACGATCGTCTGGTCGAGCGCCGCGAGCAGCAACGTCAGCATCAGCGCGCCGATGACGACCAGCACGCGTCGCCTCGGCGGTGCGTCCGCAGACGGCGCCTGGGTGGCCTCCATGATCGTCGGCAGGCTACTCCCGACCGGGCGCCTGGACCCGGATCGGGGACGCGCGCATGTAGCCTGGCCCGAGGTCGCCACCGATGAGTTTCCGCGGACGCCTCTGGCTGTTCTTCGCCCTGATCGTGATCGTGCCGATGATCGCGCTCGCGATCGTGCTCTTTTCGCTGACCGCGAGCAGCGAGACCGGCAAGGCCGATGCCGCCGTCGCCCAGGGCATGCGCACGGCGTTCGTCGTCCATGACGCCGAGGCGCGCCAGGTCCGTGACGATGCCCGCCGGGTCGCGGCCGACCCCGCGCTCCGGCGCGCGCTGGCCGACAACCGGATCGCGGACGCCCGGGCGCGAATCGCCGAGCTGCTCGGCGGGGATGTCGAGGCGATCGAGATCCGCTCGCCGGCGGGCCGCCTGCTCGGCCGGGCTGGGCCGGCCAGCGCCGTGGCCGCACAGGGCGCGACGATCGAACGCGAGGACGGCCGGCCGGTGGCGGTCCTGCGCGTGTTCGGCACGCGGGCGTCGGAGCTCAACAACCGCGTCAGCGCGCTGTCCGGACTCGAGGGGACGATCTACCGCGGCGGTCGCACCCTGGACACCACGGTCAGCGACCCGCCCGCACGCTCGGCTCACGGTGAGCTCAGCGAGCCAGGTGCGGTCGAGTCCGGTAGCGGCGACGAGTACCGGGCACGCATCGAGCGCATCCAGGAGCCCGGCGGACAGCCGATCGAGATGGCCGTGCTGCAGCCGGCCGCCGCGCTCACGGACCGCATCGCGCGCAACCGGATCATCATCGGCGCGCTGCTCGTCGTGTTCCTCGCGCTGGCTCTGGCCGGAGCGTGGGTGATCGGCCGGTCGCTCACCGGCCAGGTCGACGCGTTCCTCGCCGCCGCCAAGCGGCTCGCGCGCGGTGACTTCCGGCGACCGGTGCCGATCCACGGCGACGACGAGTTCGCGCAGCTCGGGCGCGAGTTCAACAGCATGTCCGAGCAGCTCGCGGGCAAGATGGAGGAGGTCGAGCGAAAGCGCGGCGAGCTCGAGGAGACGATCCGACGGGTCGGCGAGGCGCTTGCGACAGGGCTCGACCGCCAGGGCGTGATGGAGCTCGCCGTCAAGCAGGCGGTCGACGCGTGCGAGGCGGAGTCGGGCCGCGCGCTGACGCTCGACACGGCCATCTTCAACGGCTACGAGGCGGGCACCGCGCGCGCCGACCTCGAGGATGCGCTCGAGGGCGCCGAGCGGGCGGCCTTCGCGATCAGCCCGGAGGTCGGCGCCGAGCTCATCGACGCGCTCGACGGCGAATCGACCCAGCCGCCCGAGCGCCGCCGCGCGGTTGCGAGCGAGGCGCGCGGCACGTACGCCCTGACCGTCGTGCTCCGGCACGTGGTCGGTCCCCCGGAGTACCTCGGCGCGCTCTCGATCGCCCGCCGCGGCCGGCCCTTCGACCGCACGGAGGCGGAGCTGCTCGAGTACCTCGCGGGCCAGGCCGTCGTGTCGATCGAGAACGCGAACCTGCACGAGACGGTCGAGCGCCAGGCCGTGACCGACGAGCTGACCGGCCTCGCCAACGTGCGCGCGTTCTGGGCGATCCTCCGGCGCGAGCTCGAGCGCAACCGGCGCTTCGGCAGCTCCCTCGGGCTCGTGATGATCGACATCGACGACTTCAAGCAGGTCAACGACCGCTACGGGCACCAGCAGGGCGACGAGGTGCTCGCTCAGGTGGCCGAGATACTGCGCCGGCTCTCGCGCGACATCGATGCGCCGGCGCGCTACGGGGGTGAGGAGCTGGCCGTGATCCTGCCCGAGACCGAGCTCAGTGGCGCCGCTCTCCTCGCGGAGCGCATGCGCGAAGCGGTCGAGGCTCTACAGGTCCCGGGTGCGCGCGGCAGCGGCGTCCTGCAGGTCACGGCGAGCTTCGGGGTGGCCGCCGCGCCCGAGAACGGGGCCGAGGGCGAGGCCCTCGTGGCCGCTGCCGACGCGGCGCTGTATCGCGCGAAGCGGGCTGGCAAGAACCGCGTCGAAGCTGCTCTGCCCTTCGGAGAGGCCGTCGAAATGGCCGAGCCGGAACCGTCCACGCCGCCTCGGTAAGGTTCCGCCCGATGGGCGTACTCGATGATGCGATCAAGGAGCATCTCGAGCTGAAGCGCAAGCACGGAGCGCCAGAGGAGGAGGTCCAGCGCCAGCAGGAAGAGGCGCTCGGCCCCGTCCGGCGCGAGGCTGCGCAGCAGCCCGAGAGCGTGGAAGCAGAAGCAGAAGCCGCCGCCACGGACGCTGAGGCCGTGGCGCCCGAGCTCGGAGCCCAGGAGGGGCGAGGACGGAGTGCCGGCGGGAGGCGCCCGCGCCGAGCGGCGAGGATCAGCTCTTCGACGGCGAGTCGCTCGTGCCCGAGGAGCCGGCCCCGATCGACGAGGTCGCTCCGCCCGAGCAGCCCGTGGAGGAGGCGACGCCGGCGGCGGAGGAAGCCCCCGCGTCCGAGGAGCCGCCGGTAGCCGAGCCGGCCCCCACACCCGAGCCGGTCGCGGGAGATGAGCCGGTCCCCGATCCCGAGGCCCCCGAGCCGGTGGCGAGCCCCGGCGACACGCCGCCGCGCGGGCTCGAGCCGGTGGACGAGCCGGGCCGCGGCGCGGACCCCGGCGCCACGGTCGAGTACGACCCGTTCGCGGACGAGGAGCCCGAGGAGGAGGAGGGCTCCGCGGACGAGGGCGACGAGGAGGGCGAGGGCGACGTCCTCGAGGACACGCCCGATTTCCTGCAGGAGACGCCCGAGCACGACCGGCTCTGGTTCGAGCAGAAGCCGCCGCGCGACTTCGACTTCGAGTAGGGCGAGTTGCGGCGGGGGTCACCCGCCCCGGCGACCCCCGCCTGATGCAACTCAGCGGCGTCCCGTGCCGCTAGTACGACGGAACCCTCCATGCCGTCGTAAGCGGGTTTTCGGCTGCAGGGCGGCGTTTTCTGAGAGATCGCGCCCAGGGCTCGACATAAATCAGGTGCAGCGGCCGGCCTCGTTTCTGCATTTTGCAGGGCTGTTACAGACGTCACCCACGCGTCTGTCTGTGCCGCCTAACTTGAAGCGCGTTGCTCAACCGCAAGGCGAAAGGAGATCTGGCCGAGCTGAAGGTCGCTGCGGACCTACGCGCCCGCGGGTACAAGATCGCCTTTCCCTATGGCGAGGATTGGGACTTCGATCTGATTCTCGCCCGCAACGGCGCGCTGGAGCGGGTGCAGGTGAAGTACGCCCGGTCGGCGGGCGGAAGATTGGTCGTCCGTTGCCGGTCCCACTCGCTCACCGGTGGCAAGGTCGTTCGGACGAAGTGCTACACGGCCGAGACGATCGACTGGCTTGCCGTGTATGACGACATGACAGGCGGCATCTACTACATCCCGGCGTCCGGGCTCGGGGAGGGCATGTTCGAGATGACGCTGCGTACGCAGCCGGCGCGGAACAATCAGCAGCGCGGAGTCAGGCTCGCGAGTCGCTACACGACCCTATGACGGGCCTACAATGGGCGCGACGGGGCCATAGCTCAGTTGGAAGAGCGCGACCCTTGCACGGTCGAGGTCGCCGGTTCGAGCCCGGCTGGCTCCACCTCCTCCTCAAGGTCCGGTCAGATACCGATCGCTCACCGGCCGGCGCCGGTCCGACTCGCCGAGGAAGCACTCCGAGATCTCCGCGCGGTAGAGGCGCAGCTCCGCGCTCCCCGTCACGTCGCCGAGGCTCCACGCGGACGCTCCGTCCGCCAGCGACTGACGCGAGAACACCTCGATGCCCTGCTCGAGCTCCGTCCCGGCTAGCTCCTTCGCCGAGCCCGCCATGTAGACCGCGACCCCGGTTCCGATGGGTACGGTCGAGTCGAATATGACCCCGCTGATCTCCGGGCGCTCGGCGAGGTTGAGCGAGTGCCGGGTGCCGGGGCGCGAGACCCACAGGAAGCCGCCGTAGCCGTCCTTCGCGTACCAGACCGGCGAGACCCAGGGCCGGCCGCCCGCGTCGGCCGTGCCGAGGGTGACGTAGCGGTTGGCGTCGACGATGCGGCGGGCGGCGGCGTCGATGTCGATGTCGTCGGTCATGACCATGGGGATGCCCACTATGGCCCGGCGGTACGCTGACGCGGATGCCCAAGACGGAGGCCGCCCCGCGCACGCTGTCCAAGAAGCAGTACGAGCGCGAGCTGGTGCGCCTCCAGCAGGAGCTCGTCAAGTTGCAGGAGTGGATCGTGCAGGCCGGGCTCAAGGTGGTGGTGCTGTTCGAGGGGCGTGACACCGCCGGCAAGGGCGGCGCCATCAAACGCATCAGCGAGCGGACAAACCCGCGCGTGATACGCACGGTCGCGCTCGGCAAACCGACGGAGCGCGAGCGCTCGCAGTGGTACTTCCAGCGCTACGTCGCGTACCTGCCCGCCGCCGGCGAGATGGTCCTGTTCGATCGCAGCTGGTACAACCGCGCCGGCGTCGAGAGGGTCATGGGCTTCTGCACGGAGGAGGAGTATCAGGAGTTCATGCGCAGCTGTCCGCGCTTCGAGCGCATGCTTCAGCGCTCGGGGGTTCACCTCATCAAGTACTGGCTGTCGGTCTCCGACGACGAGCAGGAGCGGCGCTTCAAGGCCCGCCTCAAGAACCCGTCCAAGCAGTGGAAGCTGAGCCCGATGGACCTCGAGGCGCGGGCGCGCTGGGTCGACTACGCAGAGGCGAAGGACGACATGTTCGCCTACACCGACACCAAGGAATCACCCTGGTTCGTGGTCCAGGCGGACGACAAGCGCACCGCCCGCCTGAACCTGATCAGCCACCTGCTCGAGCAGATCCCCTACGAGGACGTGCGTCCCGAGAAGATCGAGCTGCCGCCGCGGCAGGAGCGCGCGTACGTCCGGCCGCCGGAGGAGAGCCAGACCTTCGTGCCGCTCCGCTACGTAGTCGAGTAGCGCGCATCGGCCGAACTGGATCGGCGGCCGTCTGGGGAAGCCAGGCGCCGCAGGCCGCGCAGCTGCCGCCGCCGGGCACCCGCTCCGCGCTCCAGAGGCGCGTCTCGCATTCGTGGCAGATCCAGATGAGCATCACCCTTTCTGCGGGTGCGCGGCGGAAGCGGATCAATGGGCGAGGCACGACCGGTGCGCGAGCCGGCTGGCCCGCGCACCGGTCCCCCGTACGCAGAAGCGGTGCGAAAACCCGCTTGCGTAGAGCGCGCGCGTCATACGTTCGTCCAGCCGCTGACGCCGGCTCAGCGCTCGGCCGCGAAGGCTGCGTTCAGCAGCTTGGGCGCCTGCACCGCCGGGTCGCGCGAGTTGAGCAGCACGACGGCGAGCGTTCGCCCGCCGCGCCGCGCGACGCCCACGAAGCAGCGGCCCGCGGCGTCGGTGTAGCCCGTCTTGAGCCCGATCGCACCGGGATAATCGAGCCGCATCAGCGGATTGTGGCCCGACAGGTAGAGCTTGCCGCCCTTGATCGGGAAGCGCAGCTCCGCGTACTCGGTGCGCGCGACGCGGCGGATCCGCGCGCGGCGCATGGCGAGCCGCGTGAGGACAGCGAGGTCGCGCGCGCACGAGCGGTTGCCGTCCTCGAGTCCGTGCGAGGAGGCGAAGTGCGTGCAGGCGAGGCCGAGCTCCGCGGCGCGCTGGTTCATCATGCGGAGGAAGCGCGCCTCGGTTCCCGCCATGTGGACCGCGAGCGCGATCGCCGCGTCGTTGCCGGACACGATCAGCAGGCCGTTCAGGAGCGTCTCGAGGCGGACGTGGCGCCCCTTCGGCAGCAGCCCTACCCCGGAGCCCGAGTAGTCGAGCGCCGCCTGGGTGATCAGCACGCGCTCGTCCGGCCGCGTGCGCTCGGCCACCAGCAGCGCGGTCATGATCTTGGTGAGGCTCGCGATCGGCAGCGTGCGCCGCGGATGCAGCCGCCAGAGCACCTCGCCGCTGCCCAGGTCGAGCACGAGGCCGGCGCGCGGCGGGTGCTTGAGGAACAGGTGGAAGGCGTCGACGCCTGCGAGCGAGACGTCGAGCCCCACCCGCTCGTCCGCCGCGTCCGGCGGAGCCGGCTCGGGGGTCGTGCGCGCCGCCGCCTGGGCGGGGGCCGAGACACCGGGCGCGTGGCCGCGCACCTCCTCGTCCTGCACGAACGTCAACCAGGCCGCCGCCGCCACCGCCAGCGGCGCCAGCAGCGTGAGCATGGCGGCGAGCCGCCTATTCATCGGGAGGTTTGGAGGACAGGGCGCCGAGGATTCCGAAGCCAAGCAGCGCCAGGATGATCACGGACAGCACAACGAGCACGTCGATTCCCTCACGTACCGCAACCGAGATGGTCAGGAACGCCAGCAGGCAGATGATTGCGAGGCTGGCGGCCAGCACGAAGTTGCGGGCCATCAGTACACGGGGATGCGGTCTTCGGACTCATAGTCCTTGTGCACGTTGTTGGCGAACAGCCTGATCGCGATCAGGCCGAAGAGGAAGCCGCCGAGGTGCGCGAAGTAGGCAACGCCGCCGCCGGTCTCACCGCCGACCGGCTGCATGATGTCGTTGACCCCGTAGAGGAGCTGCAGCACGAACCAGAAGCCGAGCACGAGCAGAGCCGGCAGCTCGACCACGGTGAAGATGATGATGATGAACAAGACGGTGATCACCCGCGCGCGCGGGTAGAGCAGCGCGTAGCCGCCGAGGACCGCGGCTATGGCCCCGCTCGCGCCGACGGTCGGGATGGTCGCGTCGGGATCGGTGAGGATCTGGCCGCCGAGGGCGGCAACCCCGCCGAGCAGGTAGAAGGCGACGTAGCGCGGGCGGCCCATCGAATCCTCGATGTTGTTGCCGAAGATCCAGAGGAACAGCATGTTCCCTGCCAGGTGCAGGAAGCTGCCGTGCATGAACATCGAAGTGAAGATCGTGACCCACCAGGGCGCCTGGTCGGGAGCCGTCCCCGACACACCCGGCTGGCCCTCGCACACGATCTGGGTGCCGGTGGCGTCGACCCCGCAGTAGTCGCCCGGGTTGGTGATCTCGTACGGGATCGCGCCGTACTCGAGCACGCGCTCCTGGCCCGTCTCGCTGATGTTCCAGAAGCTCGCCTCGAACACGAACCAGACCACCGTGCAGATCGCGATGAGCACGACCGTGACCACCGGAAAGCGCCGGGTCGGGATGTTGTCCTTGAGTGGGAACACGACGGCGGTCCGCGGCCGGGTCTAGCGGACGTCGAGAGCTTCGATCGCGTTCGAGAAGGAGAAGCCCGGCTCGACTCCACCCTGGATCGCGTAGACCCGGTTGCCGAGGGCCGCGCCGCCGAGCCCGTGGCGCGGCGTCAGCATCGACGGCAGGCTGCGCCACCTCCGCGTGCGCGGGTTGAACAGCTCGACGGCGGCGATCGTAGTGCCGCCCGGCGTCAGGTTCTCGCCGCCGAAGACGACGATGCGGCCGTTGCGCAGCCGGGCGGAGGCGATCCCACCGCGCGGCGTGCGCAGGTCCGGCACGTCCTCCCAGACGCGGCGGCGCGGGTTGTAGCGCTCGACCGCGGTGTAGTTCTCGGCGTCGCGTCCCGCGATCACGTAGAAGCGGCCGCCCGCGGCGATCCCGGTCGTGTGGTTGCGCGCCGGGCCGAACGGGAAGCTGGGCCCGCTCGTCCAGCGGCGCCGCTTGAAGTCGTAGATCTCGAGCGAGCGCAGCGAGCCGCCGTCGTTGGCTCCGCCTGCTGCGTACAGCCGGTTGCCGAGCACGGCGAGCGCGTGGGCGGCGCGCGGGGTCGGCGCGGGCGTGAGCCGGCGCCAGCGGTTGCGCTCGGGGTCGTAGCGCAGCAGCGCGGCCGACGGCGCGCTGAGATCGTTCGCGCCCGTGTAGCCGCCGTGCACGTACAGGTCGCCCCGATATGTCGCGGCGGTCGCATGGTTGAGCGCGACCGGCATCGCGCGCACTCGCGACCAGCGGTTGCGGCGGATGTCGTAGCGCTCGACCGCGGCGCTCGTCGTGCCGCTCACGCGCTCGAAGCCGCCCACCACGTAGATCGAGCGGCCGATGCGCGCCGCGGCCACCTCGGTCCGCTCGAGCGACGCGGGCGCGAGCGCGCTCCAGCGGTCGGTTGCGGCGGGCTCGGCGTCGCGGGTCGCCGCGAGCACCACGGCGCCGCCGCCAGCGGCCAGGGCCACCGCCGCGCCTGTAGCGAGGCGCGCCGCGCCCCTCACGACGAGGCGGCCTGCGCGAGGGTCTGTTCGGCGTGGTAGCTCGAGCGCACGAGCGGGCCGGCCGCGACCGACTCGAAGCCCATCGCGTACGCCTCGCGCTCGAGCTCGGCGAACTCGTCGGGGTGCCAGTAGCGCACGACCGGGAGGTGGTCGCGGGTCGGGCGCAGATACTGGCCGACGGTCAGGACCTGAACGCCGTGCTCGCGCAGGGTCCCGAACGCGTCGAGCAGCTCGTCCTTCGACTCGCCGAGTCCGGTCATCAGGCCGGACTTCGTGACGACCTCGTCGCCGCCCATCTCCTTGGCGTTGCGCAGCACCCGGCAGGAGCGCAGGAAGCGCGAGCCGCGCCGGGCGAGCGGGTAGAGGCGCGGCACCGTCTCGACGTTGTGGTTGAAGACGTCGGGCCGCTCGGCGATCACGCGCGCGAGCGGCATCTCCTCGCCGCGGAAGTCCGGGGTGAGCACCTCCACCTGGCAGCCCGGCGCCATGCGCCGGATCGAGCGGATCACGCCGACGAACGCGCTCGCGCCGAGGTCGGGCAGATCGTCGCGGTCGACGCTCGTGATCACCGCGTGGCGCAGGCCCATGCGCTTCACCGACTGCGCGACCCGCAGCGGCTCGAGCGGGTCGTTGTGGGTCGGCTTGCCCGTCTTGACGTTGCAGAAACCGCAGCGCCGCGTGCAGGTGTCCCCGAGGATCATGAAGGTCGCGGTGCCGCGCTCCCAGCACTCGCCGATGTTCGGGCAGGCGGCCTCCTGGCAGACGGTGTTGAGGCCCTGGCCCTCGATCAGCCCACGCAGCTCGCGGTAGCGCGGCCCGCCCGGGGCGGGGCGCTTGAACCAGGCCGGCTTGCGCTCGCGGAAGGGCCGCACCTCGCCCATGTCGAGCAGGCGCGCGCCGCCCGGGTTGGAGCGTGAGCGGGTGCTCACGCGGCCACCGCCGCCCGCTCGAGAAGGCGCCGCTCGGACACGAGCCGCTGCCGGCGCCCGAACGCCTCGGCGAAGCGCCACGCCAGTCGCTTGCGGAAGCACGGCAGCGAGCGCGAGCGGCCGGTCTCGTGCGCGATCGAGGTCATGCGCACGTGGTCGATCCCGCAGGGCACGATCCAGTCGAAGGGAGTGAGGTCGTTGTCGACGTTGACGGCGAGGCCGTGCGTCGAGACACCGCCGGACACGCGTACGCCGATCGATCCGATCTTGGCGTCGCCGGCCCAGATGCCCGTGTGCGGGTGCTCGCGCGGCTCGGACGCGATGCCCTCGTCGCGCAGCGCCGCGACGATCGCAGCCTCCATCGTGTGCACGAAGTCGGCAACGCGCTCGACCTCCATCACGGGGTAGGCCACCAGCTGGCCCGGCCCGTGGTAGGTCACGCGGCCTCCCCGGTCCGTCTCACAGACCTCGATCCCGCGCTCGGCATACCAGTCGTCGCCCATCGGCAGGTCGGAAGGCTCGGTGCGCCTGCCCTTCGTGTAGACAGGCGGGTGCTCGAGAACGAGCAGCAGGTCGGGAAGCTCACCCGCGCGCCGGAGCTCGCGCAGCTCAGCCTGGAGGGCGAGACCCTCGGTGTAGGGCACCGATCCAAGCTGCGCGACCCAGAGCTCAGGCACTGCCTGAAGGCTACCCTGCGGTCGGTGAACCGAGAGGAGCGCTTCTGGCCCGCCAGGATCCGCTGGCGGTTGCGCGGGGCGACGATGTGGCCGGCCTTCATCGCGGTCACGCTGATCGACGGGCTGATCCTTCATCTGCTGCCCCCGATCGGCACGGGCGTGGACCTGATCCCGGCGATCCTGCTTGCGACTTTCGGCAACCTGATCCTGATCGGAGCGCTCGCGCCCCTGCTCGCCAGACGCGCCTGGTCACGGCGGCCGGCGGCCGAGCCAGGCGCGCCGCCGCGCGCTCAGCTCGAGGTGCTCACCGACCGCATCGGGACCGGGCTCCTGCTGGCCAGCATCATCGGCGTGCTCGCCGCCGGCCTCGCGGCGCGCCCGACCGTGGTCTCGGAGACCGAGGACACCCAGCGCAACGCCGAGGCCTTCAGGAACCTGGTGCTCCACACAGGCAACCCCGAGCTGATCCGCAACCTCGAGACCGCCAATACCGTGCGCCTCCGCCAGGACTACTTCCGCACCTGCATCGCTCGCGACGACCGGCAGCGCTTCTTCTGCGCCTTCGTCGACACGGGCACGGACCCGGCGCGGGTGACCCCCGACAGCAGCGCCGAGCCGAACTCGATCTACCGGCCGGCCCCGTGAGCTACGGGGAGCGCGGCTCGCAGCGCAGCGCGCGTACCCGCGGCAGCGAGTCGAGCGCGCGCGCCAGCTGCAGCTGCCGGCGGATCTCCGCGGGCCGCTCGTTCAGCTCCCGCGCGGCGGCGCCGATCGACCCCAGCAGCCGCTGAGCACGGGCTGCCTTGCGCACCTGACGCAGCACCACCCGCGGCAGTGCGGGAGCGGGGAGGGGTCCCCCGGCCACGGGTCGCAAGGCCGCCGCCGCCCGGAGCAGCGCGGAGCGCCTGTCGCCGCCGCCGGATTGTGCGTAGATGGTGACGCTGAAGCGCCCGGCGAGCAGGGTCACCTGGTCGCCCGAGGCCGACGCGTGAAGCACGCCCCGCCGCACGAAGGCCCGCCCCAGCCGCTGGGTGCCGAACCGCTCGAAGCCGGCGAGCAGCGACTCCCGCGAGCAGACGGGCGCGCTGTACACGTCGAGTGCTCGCGGGCACTGTCTGAGGTCGAAGCGCACGCAGTCGGCGTAGGAGAACCATCTGGAACCGCGCGGGCCGCCGCGGCCCTGGCGATCGAAGTAGTCGAGCAGCAGCCCGCCATGGCGCTCACCGAGCCAGAAGGCGGTGCCGCGCAGCCGGCGTGCTTCGTCGCTGGACATGACCTCCGTGCGCGCAGGCCTCGGGGTTGCCTCACAGAGAGCAGGCGGACCGGCCGCGGCGCCCACCTCGCGCCACGAGGGACTGAGGCTTTCGGGCGCCCCGTTGGTGAGCCACGTCAGGCACGACCCGTCAACGCCGATCGAGTACACCTCCGTCCCCTGTCCCGGAAACCGGTCGCGGTTGTTGCGATTGCTCGCGAACACGATCCGCCGGCCGTCGGGAGACCAGGCCGGCGAGGCGTCGTCGCCGCGGTTGCGCGTCAGCCGCATCGGCTCGCTCCCGTCCGCGTTCATGACGTAGAGCTCGCCGTTGTAGCCGCATTCGTCGGAGGTGCACCACTTGCCGTTGCGGTCGCGACCGCTCGAGAAGGCGATTCTGGTGCCGTCGGGCGACCAGCTGGCGTCGCCTGCATCGCGGGCGAACAGCCGCGGCCTTGCCGCCCGCGGAGTCGACCACGAGCAACGAGCTGCGGAAGTCGTGGCTGCGGTCGAGCCGCGAGCGCGTGAACGCGATGCGCGTGCCGTCTGGCGACCACGCGGGCTCGCTCACGCTCGACAGCCGCGGAAACAGCCGCTCACGCGAGACGACGCGCTCGGCGCCGCCGTCCACCGGCGTCACCACGATCTCGGTGATGTAGCGGTCCTCCTCGCCCGTCGCGCGCGCGAAGGCGACCTGGCGCCCGTCGGGCGACCAGGCGGGACTCTGGACGATCAGCTTCGGCCCGCCGCTGAGCACGCGCTCCCCTGTGCCGTCGAGGACGTGTACCTGCGATCGGCCGGAGCGCTCGAAGGCGCGCACGAAGGCGAGCCTCCGGCCGTCGGGCGACCACGCCGGCTGACTATCCGTCGTCTTCTCCGGCGGATCGGTGAGGCGTACGACGCCCGAGCCGTCGGGGCGCATGAGCTCGATGGCGCCGGCATAGCTGTAGGCGATCTCAGACGACGCCGGAAGGGGACCGGCGGCCGCTGCCGCGGCCGCCACGAGTGCACCGAGCACCGGCACACCTCCGATCTACCCGGCGCTGTGATTCCCACCCAGCGGCACGAAGGTGCGGCCGCCGTCCACCACCTCGAGCACTTCCACGTGGTTGCGACCCCGGCGCAGCGCGTGCTCGGGGAAGACGAACGAGAAGTACTCCGTCGGCCGGCGGCCAAGGTGGAAGCTGCGGCCGACCACGCGGATGCGCCCGTTGACGACCAGCGCGAGGTCGCGTGTCTCGTCGGGGGAGCCGTTCTCGAGCCGGCCGGTCACTCGTGTCGGCCGGATCGGTGCGTTCGGCGCCACCTCGTCGAGCAGCTCGGCGTTGGCGATCCGCGCGCGCACGCGCGAAGCGTGGTCGTCGCGCGGCGTGGTGTGGAGCGCCGTCGCGACGGAGGCGCCCAGGTCGAGCCTCGCGAGCCGGCGGCCGAGCACCCGCTGGTTGGGGCCGACGCGGTAGACGCTCGCCCACGGGTCGCCGAAGACGCGCTCGCTGTACGCGCTCGTGCCGAACAGGCGCGCCCAGCGCGCCCGGTTCGCCGCACGCCGCTCGGCGAGCTCGTCCGCGCCGATCCTGATCTCGCGCTTGAAGTCGCGCGTCGTCATCACGAGCTCGTCGCGGGCCTTGGATGCCGGCGAGAAGACCGAGTCGCCGTCGTGTGGCCACCAGATGCTCCTGCCGAGCATGTCGCCGATGGTCGGCACGACGTCGATGTTGCGCACCATGCTGTCGTCGACGCGACCGTGCATCTGGCCGGGGGCCTTGATGAAGAGCGGCACCGGCCCGACCTCGTCCACGTTCGAGTCGCTGACGAAGCGCCGGCTCGGGACGCCGATGTCGTAGGCGTAGCCGTGGTCCGCCACCACCACGAGCAGCGAGCGCTTCAGCAGACCGGTCCGCTCGAGACGCGCGAGCAGGCGACCCAGCTCGTGGTCGGTGTAGCCGACCTGCAGGAGGTGGCGCATGTGGTTGTGCTGGGAGAGGTCCGCGTCGGCGAAGCTCGGCTTGGTGTTGATGCCCTCGATCGGGTCCTCGCCGTAGGGGCGGTTCGGCAGCCCGGAGGGGAGGTAGATCCAGGGCTCGTGTGGCAGGAGTGCGTGGTGGACGTAGAAGCCGGGCCGCTCGCGCTGGCGGATCGCCCCGATCCACTTGTGGAGGCGCGCCGCCCGCCCGCCGCCCTTGAGCCGGTCGAGCACACTCGGCCGGCGGGGGCGCGACCCCTTGCAGATGCGCGGCGGGCAGACCGCGGTGGCGGACTCGACCTTGTGGATCTCGTAGCCGAGCCTGTGCATCAGGTGGTAGACGCTCGGCTGGTGGCTGCGCACATCCGGCTTGCTGAACTTCGCCGGCAGGCGCGCGTCGAGGATCGCCGGCACCGCCTTGAAGGTCGAGTCGTAGACGGTGAACGCGTTCGGGAACCAGGTCGACATCGAGGCCAGGCGCGCGAAGTTCGGGAAGCGTCGCGTGTCGATGCCTCCGTCGGGTCGCAGCAGGTCGTCCGTGGGGAACTCGTCGAGGATCAGGACGACCACGGGCGGACGGCCTTTCGCGTCGGGCGCGTAGCCCGCGGTGGCCTTGTCGTCGCCACCGCGCCAGACGCCGGCAAGCGCCAGCGCGCCCGCGACGAGTGCCGCGGCGCCGAGCACGAGCGCCGTCATCACCGGGCCCCGATGTCTCACCAGGGTCCACGTTAAGGGACTTGTTACTGACTTGTTATTACGCGCGAGCGAGCGCCCGCAGCTCGCCGCCTCGCGTGACCTCGAAGACCTCGACGACGTTGCGGCCGTTGGCGAGTGCCGCCTCGGGCACGTTCACGGCGAAGTGCTCGCCCGGACGCCCGGCGAGCTGGAAGGTTCGCCCGACTCCCTCGATGCGGCCGTTGACCGCGACAGCGATCGCTCGGCCGGCTCGCGGCGTGCCCGCGCCGTCGAGGCTGCCGGCCACCTGGGCGGGCACGATGCCGCCCGGGCGCTGCACGTGGTCGAAGCTCGCGGCCTGAGCGATGCTGGCCCGCAGGCTCTTCGCGGCGGCGCGGGCGAGCCCGGCCACGCGCCTGCCGAGGAGCTCGCGGTGTGGGCCGATCCCGGTGTAGAGGCTGGCCCAGTCACCCGAGCCGAGCTGGCGCAGGCGCCGCCGGACGACGGCCCTGCGGCGCGCCTCCCAGCGCTTTCCGGAGATGCGCACGATGCCGCTGAACTCGCGCGTCGTGACGGCCACGCCCCGGCGCCGGCGCACCGCGCGCGAGAAGGCCGAGTGACCCTGGGTCCGGTAGCCGAGCCGAACGCCGAGCACGTCGGCGATCGTCGGGGTCACGTCGAGCGTCTGCGCGTACGCCTCGCTGATGCGGCCCGTTCGCTGCCCGGGGGCCTTGACGAAGAACGGCACCGGCGTGAGCTCGTGCACGTTGCCGGCGCTGACGCTGCGGCGCGTGCTGACCCCCACCTGCCAGGCGTAGCCGTGATCGGCCGTCAGGACGATCAGCGTGTCGTCGTAGATGCCGAGCGCCTTCAGCCGCCCGAGCAGTCGCCCGAGCAGGCGGTCGACGAAGCCGAGCTGGAGCAGGTAGCGCTGCTCGTTGTGGCGGGTCAGGAACGGATCGTGGAAGGCGAACTCGCTGTTCATCTCGGGCACGAGATCGGTGGCGCCGGGCCGTGTCTTCGCGCCCGATGGCAGGTACTGGTAGGGGCCGTGCGGCAGGAGCGCGTGCTTCATCCAGAGCGTGGGCCTGCGGCTCGGCCGGATCGAGCGCACGAAGCGCCTGAAGCGCTCGGGGCGGCCGCGGCGGAGTCTCGGCATGATCGCCGGCCGCTGGACGTGCGCACCGCGGCAGAGGCGCGGCGGGCAGAGGGCGGTGGCCTCCTCGGCCGCGACGATTCGGTACCCGCGCGCCCCGAGCGACGTGAAGATCGAGCGCGGATGCCAGCGGCGCTCGGGCTCCGAGTCCGCCACCGGACGCATGCCGTCGAGGATCAGCGGCACCGCCTTCGTGGTGCGAGTCGTAGGTCGAGTAGGCGTTCCTGAACCAGGTCGAGTCCGCCGCGAGCGCCGCGAAGTTGGGGTAGCGGCCGGCGTCGACTCGCCCGCTGCGGTCGAGCAGCGAGTCGCCCGGAAGCTCGTCGAGCACGAGCAGGAGCGCATGCGGACGCCGACGGGCCGGTGGTCCGGCGCCGCGGGTGGTCGTCGCAGCGGGCACGGCGGCGTCCGCCGAGCGGCGTTCTCCGGGGGCATCGGCGCCGGCCGAGCCGAGCAGGAGGACGGCCACGGCGACGAGGCTCGCGGGCACGAGCAGGCGGGCGAGGAGCGGGCGCATAGGCCCCGTGTAGCGCGCCGCCCCGACGTTTCACGGCGGGATAACCAGTCGGACGCAGGCGCGTAACAGGAGGCGGGGTTCTTATCCAGATGTTCTCCACGCGGTCACCCGGTATTCACCGTTACGGGGGACGACCTGCCGGACGATTCCGGCGGATTCCCGCGACCGGTCTGCGCCGTTCCCGTAGGATTCGCAAACACATATCGTCAGTCGACGGGCGCCCCGGGAAGGCGAACGGCGACCGAGATGTAAAAGGGCGTTTGGCCCGTGGATGGATTCGATATTCAGGATGTGATGGCGCGCACCGACTTCGTCGAGGGGTCGCCGCTGACCCGTGATGCCCTCGCCTTCGCCGCGGACCGGCATTCGGGCCAGACCCGCGCCAGCGATGACGCGCCCTTCGTGATGCATCCCGTCGAGGTCGCCTGCCTGCTGCACGAGGCCGGCTACTCGGACGAGGTCGTCGCCGCGGGTGTCCTCCACGAGGTCCTCGAGGACACCGACGTCGAGCGCGAGGAGCTTGCGAGCCGCTTTGGCGAGCGCGTCGCCGGGCTAGTCGCCGCCGTCAGCGACGACCCTTCGATCGAGGACGGCGTCGAGCGCAAGGCGGCATTGCGGCGCCAGGTCGCCGCGTCGGGGACGGAGGCCGGGGTCATCTTCGCCGCCGACAAGGTCTCGAAGACACGCGAGCTCCGAGAGCGCATCGGCCGGGGCGAGGCGGGCGAGGCCGACCGCCTGAAGCTCGATCACTACCGGGCGAGCCTCGAGATGCTCGACGGGCTCATGCCCGGGCTCGACCTGCTCGACCGGTTGCGCGCGGAGCTCGACGATCTCGGCTCAGGTGCTGGCGAGCAGCGGCGCCCCGAGCTCGCGGGCTAGCCCCTCCCCGCCCCAGCGCATCACCAGGTCGTGGTTCCAGTCGAAGACTGGGCGCGCCAGCGGCGCGACGGCGTTCATCCACGCTTTCGAGGTCGCGACGTTCCACTCGTAGAGGACGGCGGTCACGCCGCGGTCCTCGAACAGGCGCCAGCGCCCGTGCCCGTTCAGGTCGCCCTCCGCGCGCCCTGACATCAGCTCCGGCTCCTCGACCTCCTCGACCGTGAAGTCGAACTCGATCGAGTAGGGGATCCGGCTGCGCCACTCGACCCGGTAGCAGCTGCCGACGCGGCAGCCGTCACCCGGTGCGCGCTCCTCGACGCGCACCACGCCGCGCCACCAGCGCGGCCATTCGAGCGGGCGCTCGAGCAGCTCCCAGGCGCGCTCACGCGGCGCGCCCAGGAGCCAGGTGGTGAGAAAGCGGTACGAGGCCATGGGCGCTGCCCGGGAGGTCCTCAACAGCCAGCTTGTGAGGAACGTGTAGGTCAGCCGATTCGGATGAGCTTCTTGTTGACGAACTCATCCGCGCCGAGGTTGCCCAGCTCGCGGCCGAAGCCCGATCGCTTCGTCCCGCCGAACGGGAGCTCCGCGGAGTCGGCCCCCACGATGTTCACGTAGACCATCCCGGCGTCGATCTGGTTCGCGACGCGCTCCGCCTGCTCTTCGTCCGTCGTCATCAGGTAGGAGCCGAGCCCGAACGGCGTGTCGTTCGCGAGCTTCACGGCCTCCTCCTCGGACGACACCCGATACACCTGCGCCACGGGGCCGAAGAGCTCCTCGTGGTAGGCGTCGTTGCCGGGCTCGATGTCGGTCAAGACAGTCGGCTCGAAGAAGTTGCCGTCGCGGCTCCCGCCCACGGCGACCTGCGCGCCCTGGTCGATCGCCCGCTTGACCTGGTCCTCGAGGCGGTCGGCCGCGGTCTTGGAGGAGAGCGGCCCGATCTCTGTGTCCTCGGACGTCGGGTCGCCCGGCTTGGTCGCCGCCATCGCGGCGCTGAACTTCTCGAGGAACGGCTCGTACAGATCGTCGGCAACGATGAAGCGCTTGGCCGCGTTGCACGACTGGCCCGTGTTGTCGAGCCGGGCGGCCACGGCGTCCTCGACGGTCTTGTCCAGGTCGTCCGTGCCTAGCAGGATGAACGGGTCGGACCCGCCCATCTCGAGCACGACCTTCTTGAGATTTCGTCCGGCGATCTCCGCGACGGCGGCACCGGCGCGCTCGGAGCCCGTGACGGAGACCCCGCGAATCCGCGGGTCGGCGATCACCCACTCGATCTGCTCGTTCGTCGCGTAGACGTTCTCGTACGCGCCGTCGGGGAATCCGGCGTCGTCGTAGATCTGCTGGATCGCGGCGGCCGACTCGGGACACTGCGGCGCGTGCTTGAGCACGATCGTGTTGCCGATCACGAGGTTCGGCCCGGCGAAACGCGCCACCTGGTAGTAGGGGAAGTTCCAAGGCATGATCCCAAGCAACACGCCCAGAGAGCTCTTGCGCACCACGGCCGACCCGTCGCCACCGGCCAACTTGATGGGCTCGTCGGCCAGCAGCTCCTCGGCGTTGTCGGCATAGAAGCCGTAGATGTCGCCGCAGAAGTCGACCTCGGCGAGCGCCTGCTCGATCGGCTTGCCCATCTCGCGCACGATGATCTTGGCCAGCTCGTCGCGCCGCTCGAGGTGCAGCTCGCCCACGCGCCGGACCAACGCCGCGCGGTCGGCTACGCTCGCTGGCGCGGACCAGTTGCGATGAGCCTGGTCCGCGCGCCCGATCGCGGCGCGCAGCTCGTCGTCGGTGATCGTCGGGTATTCCTCGACGGTCTCGCCCGTCGCCGGGTCGATAACTGCATAGTCGCTCATTCGATCTCCTCCTAGGCGGTGACGGTCAGCACTTCTTCGACGGGCGTGTACTCCATGCCGACGCCCTCGGCGACGGCGGGGTGCGTGACCTTACCGGCGGCGACGTTCACGCCCGGCTTGAGTCCGGGTACCTTCTCGAGCGCGCCGACCAGGCCCTCATCGGCGAGCGCGAGCACGTACGGCAGGGTCGCGTTTGTGAGCGCGAACGTGGATGTCACCGGAACGGCGCCCGGCATGTTCGCGACGCAGTAGTGGGTGACCCCGTCGACCTCGTAGACGGGGTCCGAGTGAGTCGTCGGGCGCGAGGTCTCGAAACAGCCGCCCTGGTCGATCGACACGTCGACGAGCACCGCGCGCTCCTTCATCAGCGCGAGCTGGCTCCGGCGCACGACGTACGGGGCCTTGGCGCCGCGGATCAGGACCGCGCCGATCACGAGGTCGGCGCGCGGCAACATGTGCTCGATCGCGAGCGTCGACGAGTACACCGTCGAGGCGCGCCCGCCGAAGGTCACGTCGAGCTCGCGCAGGCGGTCGATGTTGCGGTCGTAGACGTAGACCTCGGCCTCCATGCCGATGGCGATGAAGGCGGCGTTCTGGCCAACGACGCCGCCACCGATCACCATCACGGTCGCGGCTGCCACGCCCGGCACGCCGCCGAGCAGGACGCCACGGCCGCCGAGCGGCCGCTCGAGGAAGAAGGCGCCGGCCTGGGTGGCGATCTTCCCGGCCACCTCGCTCATCGGCGCGAGGAGCGGCAACCGGCCGTGCTCGTCCACGACGGTCTCGTAGGCGACGCAGGTCGCCCCCGACGCGCAGAGCCCGCGCGTCAGGTCGGGGTCGGGCGCCAGGTGGAGGTAGGTGAAGAGCAGATGGTCGGGCCGCAGCATCTCGACCTCGACCGGCTGCGGCTCCTTGACGCCGAGGATCATCTCGGCCTCGTCGAAGACCGCCTTGGCGTCGGGCAGCATGCGCGCGCCCTGAGCCTCGAACTCGCTGTCGGGGATCGTGCTGCCGACGCCCGCGCCGGCCTGGATGAACACCTCGTGACCGTGCTCCGTCAGCTCACGCACGCCCGCCGGCGTGATGGCCACGCGGTACTCGTCGGTCTTGATCTCGGTCGGGACTCCGACCTTCATGTCCCCTCCATTCCTTTCGAAGCCTGCCAGGTGCCACGGGGGCCCGGGGGCGTGAGCCCCCGGATCATGTCTGCACGAGCTCCCGCGCGCGAAGCGCGAGCCAGAACTCGATGCGGTCACGGGCGCTCGACAGGTCCCTGCCGGTCAGCTCCTCCACTCGGCGTATCCGATAGCGCAGCGTATGACGATGGCAGTACAGCTCGCGTGCCGCCTTCTCCCACTGCCCGTTCTGCTCGATGAACGCCTCGAGCGAGCGCAGCAGCTCGTCGCCGTAGTCGCCGCTGCCGTCCTCGAGCGGCCCGAGCACGCTGTCGCAGTAGAGCCGCAGCGCGTCGTCGTCCTGCAGCGAGAGCAGGAGCTGGAAGGCGCCGAGGTCGCGGTACGAGGCCACGAGCGGCGCGCCGCCGTTGGCGAGCCCGGCTGCCTCGAGCGCGCAGCGCGCCTCGTGAAAGGTTCGCCGCAGCGATCCGACTGGCGCCGGCCGTGACGCGGCCGCACGCAGCTCGCCGTGCTCCGCCGCGAGCGCCTCGCGCGCGCGGGTGGCAAGCGCGACCGCGTCGCTGCCCTCGGAGCCGTCGACCACCGCGCACAGCAGCCGCTCGCGCACGGCCACGAGCGCGCCCACGCCCGCATCGGCGAGGAAGCGGTCGAGATCGCCCTCGGCCTGCGCGGGCGGCGCGCCGTCGGGCCCGGCGAAGACGATCACGGCAGCGTCAGCCCCGACGCCGAACGGGCGCATCCGCACGGCCAGCTCGTTGGCCGACGGCCGCCCGGTGAGCGCCTCCGCGAGCACGTCGCCGGCAAGCCGCCGCTCGGTGTCGCGCATGGCGCGCTGGCGCATCAGCTCGAGCGCCACGACGGTCACGGCCTGCTGCAGGATGAGCCGCTCGAAGTCGCCGAGGCCGCCCGCGTCCCGGGCCGCCACGAGCCAGGCCTGGGGCGCGCCCTTCCCGCGGATCGAGATCGGCAGCACGAGCGTGCGGCCGGCCATCTCCGGATGGTCGGGGGCGAATTCGCCGGTGCTGCGCCGCACCTCTTCGCTGATCGCCGCCATCGCCGCGGCCGGGACCTGGCGGCGGAAGGTCTTGGTCGCGATCGGCTCGCCCCGCGCCGACAGCACGCAGACGGCGCCGCCGATCGCGGCGGCCAGCGCGCGCACCACCTCGTCGAGGCCGCTCTCCTCGAGCACGAGCCGCTCGAGGCGCTTGTGGATCGCGATGCCGCGCTGCAGCACCTCGTACTGCTCGTTCACGAGCCGCGTGAACGCCTTTTCGGTCAGGGCGATGAACGGCAGCTCGTATGGCACCTCGAAGACCGGGAAGCCGAGCGCGCCGGCCTCCTCGAGGAGCGCGGGCGGCAGCTCGTCGTGGTTGAAGCCGGTGCCGAAGCCGAGCCCCGACAGCTGGCGTCCCGACAGGAGCCGCACGAACTCGCGCTGGCGCGCCTCGCTCTCGAGCTGGATGCCCGTCGTGAGCATCAGCTCGCCGCCCGACAGCCACGGCGTCGGGTCGGGCAGCTCGGAGATGTGCACCCAGCGGACCGGGGCGTCGGCGCCGTCACCTCCCACCGCAAGCTCGAGGCCCATCTCGGCGACGAGTCCTCGGACGGTGAGCATCACACCACCTTCGCCGGCGCCCCGACCCCTGCTAGTGGTGGACGATCCGCTCCCAGGCCTCGGTGAGCACCTGGCGCAGGACCTTGTCGATCAGCTCGAACTCCTCGGTGTCAGCGATCAGCGGCGGCGACAGCTGGATGACGGGGTCGCCGCGGTCGTCCGCGCGGCAGATGAGCCCGTGCTTGTAGAGCTCGCCGGACATGAAGCCGCGCAGCAGCTCCTCGCCCTCCGCGTCGCTGAAGCTCTCCTTGGTCTCCTTGTCCTTGACGAGCTCGAGCGCGTGGAAGTAGCCCGCGCCGCGCACGTCGCCGACGATCGGCAGGTCCTCCTTGAGCTTGTCCAGCATGCCGCGGAACTCCGGCTCCTTCTCGCGCACGTGCCCGCAGAGGTCCTCGCGCTCGAAGATGTCGAGGTTGGCCAGCGCCATCGCTGCGGAGACCGGATGGCCGCCGAAGGTGATGCCGTGGGTGAAGTTCTCCTTGTCGCTCATGAACGGCTCGGAGACGCGATCCGAGACGATCACCCCGCCCATCGCCGCGTACGCCGAGGTCAGGCCCTTGGCCGTGGTGATCATGTCCGGCACGACGCCGAAGCGCTCGACGCCGAAGTAGTAGCCGAGCCGGCCCCACGAGCAGATGACCTCGTCCGAGATCAGCAGCACGTTGTGCTTGTCGCAGATCTCGCGCACTCGCTGCCAGTAGCCGTCCTGTGGGACAAAGGAGCCGCCCGAGTTCTGGACCGGCTCGAGGATCACGGCGGCCACCGTCTCGGGGCCCTGGAACTCGATCATCTCCTCGATCGCGTTCGCGGCCCAGAGCGGGTCGCGCCCCTCCGGCCAGCGGTACTCGTTCGTGTTCGGCACGTGATGGGCGCCCGGGACGAGCGGCTCGAACGGCGTGCGCAACGGCGTGATGCCGGTGATCGAGAGCGCGCCGAAGGTGGTGCCGTGGTACGCCGTCTCGCGCGAGATGATCTTCGTCTTCAGCGGGTTGCCCGTGAGCTTGTGGTACTGGCGGGAGAGCTTCCAAGCCGACTCGACCGCCTCGGAGCCTCCCGAGGTGAAGAAGACGCGGTTGAGGTTGCCGGGCGCGAGCGCCGCGATGCGCGCGGCGAGCTCGATCGCCTTCGGGTGCGCGTAGCTCCAGTTGGTGTAGAAGCCGAGCTCCTTGACCTGGGCCGCGGCCGCCTCGCCGATCTCCGTCCGGCCGTGGCCCGCGTTTACGCAGAACAGCGCGGACAGGCCGTCGAGATAACGCTTGCCGTGCTCGTCGTAGACGTAGCTGCCCTCACCCCGTGTGATGATCGGGATCTCATGGGCGTCGTCGTACGCGCCCATGCGCGTGAAATGCATCCACAGGTGCTTGCGCGCCTTCTCTTGCAAATCGGTGACCGGGCCGGTCTCGTAGACGGTCTGCGGGGTGGTCGCCACTATCTCTCCTCAACTAGACGCCGCGGACAACGCTATCGGCGCCATCGGCGCACCACAAGGGAATCGATGGCGAAAGGGCAGAGTCTTTCGTTATCCACTCCGTCCAATTAAGGACAAGTGTTTTCGGCAGATCGCACCTTGCGGCAGCGCCGAATCGGCCATAGCTTGCCCGTAGGGATGAGCCGCGTGGGCGAAGGAGGGAGCGGCCCGCCAGCGGATGCGCCAAGCGTCCGCCTGCAGGGGGTCACTAAGCGCTTTGGCGATTTCACCGCGGTGCGCGGGATGGACCTCGACATCCCGCAGGGGCAATTCTTCACGATGCTTGGCCCGTCGGGGTGCGGCAAGACCACGACGCTGCGCATGATCGCCGGCTTCGAGGAGCCTTCCGAGGGCGCGGTCTGGCTCGACGGCGACGACGTCACCGGCCTGCCCGCCTTCAAGCGCGCCACCAACACCGTCTTCCAGAGCTACGCGCTGTTTCCGCACATGAGCGTCGAGCGAAACGTCGCGTTCGGGCTCGAGCGCAAGGGCTTCGCGAAGGACGAGGTGCGCCGCCGCGTGGGCGAGGAGCTCGAGCGGGTGGGCCTTGCGCCCGAGGCCAAGCGCAAGCCCCGTCAGCTCTCGGGCGGCCAGCAGCAGCGCGTCGCGCTCGCCCGTGCGCTGGTGAACCGCCCAGCGGTGCTGCTGCTCGACGAGCCGCTCGGCGCGCTCGACCTCAAGCTGCGCAAGCAGCTGCAGGTGGAGCTCAAGCGCATCCAGGAGGACGTCGGGATCACGTTCGTCTACGTGACGCACGACCAGGAGGAGGCGCTCACGATGTCCGACCGCATCGCGGTGATGAACCGCGGCGTGATCGAACAGCTCGACGAGCCCGAGGAGATCTACGAGCGCCCCAGCACCACCTTCGTCGCCGGCTTCATCGGCGTGTCCAACCTGATGCCCGGCGAGGTCGTCTCGAGCGACAGCCGCAGCGTCGAGCTGCGCCTCGACGCCGGACCGACGGTTCGGGCGGGTGCCGAGGAGGCCACCGTCGGCGAGCGCGCACACGCCGTCGTGCGCCCGGAGAAGCTGCAGCTGCATGCGACGAGCAACGGCGACGCCGCCGCCGGGCGCGCCAGCGTCGAGGGCCAGGTCGAGAGCTCGCTCTACCTCGGCACGGCCACCCAGGTGGTCGTTGTGCTCGGTGACGGGACCCGCTTGACCGTGCTCGTGCCGAACACCGACGAGGCGGAGCGCCAGCGCCTGCCCGCGGCGGGCGACGGAGCGCGGCTGACCTGGTCCGACGAGAACATCCACATGGTGAGGGAGACGGCGTGACGCCGAACGACGACCTGGAGCGGCAGTTCGAGCGGCTCCTGCGCGACCCGCTCACCCGCCGCCGCCTGATGAAGCGCGGCGCCGCCGGGCGCGCTCAGCGTGTCCGCGCTGTCCTACCTGGCCGCGTGCGGGACCCGCACCGGCGGCGTCGCCCAGTCGAACCAGGGCGAGTCCGACATGATCGAGAAGACCAAGATCTCGGATTCGCTGACGTTCTCAAACTGGCCGCTGTACATCGAGGAGGACCGCGGGACGCTCAAGGAGTTCCAGGAGGAGTACGGCACCGAGATCAAGTACGTCGAGGAGATCAACGACAACACCGAGTTCTTCGGCAAGGTCCGCCAGCAGTACGAGCGCGGCGACTCGGGTGGGCGCGACATCCACGTGGTGACCGACTGGATGGCCGCGCGCATGATCAGGCTCGGCTACGTGCAGAAGTTCGACCCGGCGGCGATCACCACCGCACAGCAGAACCTGATCGACCGGCTGCGCACGCCGCCCTTTGATCCGGGCCGCGACTACTCGATGCCCTGGCAGTCGGGCTTAAGCGGCATCATCTACCGCAAGGACAAGGTCAAGCGCGAGCCCAAGTCGGTGGACGACCTGTTCGACCCGGACTACAAGGGCAAGGTCACGATGCTCACCGAGATGCGCGACACGGTCGGCGTCGTGGCCGCCGGCATGGGCTTCGACCCCGAGACCGCCTCGAAGGACGAGTTCCTCGAGGCGATCGCGCGCATTGGCGAGGCCTCCGACTCCGGGCAGATCCGCGGGTTCACCGGCAACGAGTACACGAAGGACATCACCAAGGGCGACTCCTGGGTGATCATCGGCTGGTCGGGGGACGCCGTGCAGCTCGAGGCCGACAACCCGAACATCAAGTTCATATCGCCCGAGACGGGCGTGCACCTGTGGACCGACAACATGCAGATCCCGGTCGGCGCGCCGCACGCGTACACGGCGGAGAAGATGATCGACTTCGTCTACCGGCCCGAGGTGCAGGCGGACATCGCCGAGTACGTGAACTACATCTGCCCCGTCGAGGGCGTCCAGGAGATCCTCGCGAAGCGCGCTCCCGAGCTGGCCAACAACCAGCTGATCTTCCCGGACGACGAGACGCTCTCCAAGGCTTTCATCTTCCGCCAGCTCAAGCCCGGCGAAGAGGTCGAGCTCGACGAGGCGTTCCAGAAGGTGATCGGCGCCTAGCCGCGTGTCCGCGCGTCTCCGGAAGGCCGGGCTGCCCTACCTGCTCCTGATTCCGGGGCTCGGCTGGCTGGCGGTCTTCTTCCTCATCCCGCTCGGCTACATGGCTTTCGAGTCGCTCAAGGAGGGCACACTCGAGACCGGCTTCATCTTCAGCTGGGAGTTCTCGAATTACACCGACGCGATCTCGGACTACAACGAGCAGTTCCTGCGCTCCTTCGAGTACGCGGGGCTGGCCACGATCGCGGCGCTGCTGATCGGCTACCCGCTCGCCTACTTCATCGCCTTCCGTGGCGGCAAGTGGCGCAACGCAATGCTGCTCGCGGTCATCGCTCCGTTCTTCGTGACCTACCTGATCCGCACCCTCTCGTGGGAGACGATCCTGTCCGACTCCGGCTTCGTGGTCAGCACGCTGAAGACCGTGGGCATCCTGTCCAACGACGGCCGCCTGCTCGACACGACGTTCTCGGTGGTGGCAGGCATCACCTACAACTTCCTGCCGTTCATGATCCTGCCGCTCTACGCCTCGCTGGAGCGGATCGACCTCCGCCTGCTGGAGGCGGGCTACGACCTCTACGGCCGCCGGCGCGACGTCTTCCTGCGCGTCACGCTGCCGCTGTCGATGCCGGGCGTCGTGGCGGGTTCCCTGCTGACGTTCATCCCGGCGGCCGGCGACTTCATCAACGCCGAGCTGCTCGGGACGCCGAACCAGTTCATGATCGGCAACGTCATCCAGAGCCGCTACCTCGAGATCGGCGACTACCCGACCGCGGCGGCGCTGTCGTTCATCCTGATGGCGGTGATGCTGGCGATCGTGCTGATCTGGGCGCGCATCGCGGGCACCGAGGCGTTGCTCGGCACCGAGGGAGAGCGACTCTAGATGGAAGCCGGCACCGCCACCGCCCCGAGCGCCGCGCGCACCCGCGAGGGCGGCCGGCCGGGCGGCCGCCGCCGCCGCCGCGGCGGCAAGCTGCTCGATCTGGGGCTGAACCTCTATGCGCTGCTGGCGCTGCTCTACCTGCTGGTGCCGATCGCGATCATCCTCGTCTTCTCGTTCAACAACCCGGTCGGGCGCTTCAACTTCATCTGGCAGGAGTTCTCCTTCGAAGCCTGGACCGACCCGTTCGGCGTCCCCGGCATCGGCGACGCGCTGCTGACGTCGGTCGAGATCGCCGCGCTCTCGACGATCGCCGCAACCGCCCTCGGGACGATCACCGCGCTGGCGCTCGTGCGCTACGAGTTCAAGGGCCGCGCGCCGGTCAACTTCTTCATCTTCATCCCGCTCGCCACGCCAGAGGTCGTGCTGGGTGCGGCGCTGCTGTCGATGTTCCTCAACTTCCTGATCGCGACCGGCTTCGGGACGATCCTGATCGCGCACATCATGTTCAACCTGTCGTTCGTGATCATCACCGTGCGCTCGCGGCTGATCGGCTTCGACCGGTCGCTCGAGGAGGCAGCGCAGGACCTTGGCGCCACGGCCTGGCAGACGTTCCGGCTGGTGACGCTGCCGCTGATCATGCCGGGCGTGGTCGCCGCCGCGCTGCTCGCGTTCGCGCTCTCGATCGACGACTTCGTGATCACGAACTTCAACGCCGGTTCGACGGTCACGTTCCCGCTGTTCATCTGGGGTGCGGCGCGCGTGGCGCTGCCGCCGCAGATCTACGTGATCGCCTCGATGATCTTCCTGGTCACGCTCGCGCTGATGCTGCTCACCGTCTGGCAGCAGCGCCGGGCTGAGAAGATGGCTGCGGTCCGGCCCGAGCCCGAGGAGGCGTAGTGGAGGCACAGGCGCCCGTTGCCGAGCGCAGCGAGCACGGGCTCAAGAAGGACGCGATCGGCTTCCTCGACGGCCTGATCATCGGGATCGCGTCCACGGCGCCGGCCTACTCGCTGGCGGCGGTGCTCGCGATCGTCGTGGTGCTCGTCGGCGTCCAGGCGCCGGCCGTCATGCTGGCGTCGTTCGTCCCAATGTTCCTGATCGCGTCGGCCTTCTACTACATGAATCGCGCCGATCCGGACTGCGGCACGACCTTCTCGTGGGTCACGCGCGCGATGGGGCCGACGCTCGGCT
>CAWFZK010000025.1:0-176013 GCA_963820315.1 uncultured Thermoleophilaceae bacterium
CGCCGCGTGGGGGAAGAAGGCCTTCGGGTCGTAAACCCCTTTCAGGAGGGACGAAGCCAGGGCGGTGAATAGCCGACCCTGGTGACGGTACCTCCAGAAGAAGCCCCGGCTAACTACGTGCCAGCAGCCGCGGTAATACGTAGGGGGCAAGCGTTGTCCGGAATCATTGGGCGTAAAGAGCGTGTAGGCGGTCCGGTAAGTCGGTTGTGAAAGTCCAGGGCTCAACCCTGGGATGCCGACCGATACTGTCGGACTAGAGTTCGGAAGAGGCGAGTGGAATTCCCGGTGTAGCGGTGAAATGCGCAGATATCGGGAGGAACACCTATGGCGAAGGCAGCTCGCTGGGACGTTACTGACGCTGAGACGCGAAAGCGTGGGGAGCAAACAGGATTAGATACCCTGGTAGTCCACGCCGTAAACGATGGGCACTAGGTGTGGCGGGTGTCGACTCCCGCCGTGCCGCAGCTAACGCATTAAGTGCCCCGCCTGGGGAGTACGGCCGCAAGGCTAAAACTCAAAGGAATTGACGGGGACCCGCACAAGCAGCGGAGCATGTGGTTTAATTCGACGAAACGCGAAGAACCTTACCTGGGTTTGACATGTTCCTGACCACCGTGGAAACACGGTTTCCCTTCGGGGCAGGATCACAGGTGGTGCATGGCTGTCGTCAGCTCGTGTCGTGAGATGTTGGGTTAAGTCCCGCAACGAGCGCAACCCCCGTCGCATGTTGCCAGCATTTAGTTGGGGACTCATGCGAGACTGCCGGTGACAAACCGGAGGAAGGTGGGGATGACGTCAAGTCATCATGCCCCTTATGTCCAGGGCTACACACGTGCTACATTGGCCGGTACAGAGGGCTGCGATACCGCGAGGTGGAGCGAATCCCAAAAAGCCGGTCTTGGTTCGGATTGGAGGCTGAAACTCGCCTCCATGAAGGTGGAGTTGCTAGTAATCCCGGATCAGCAACGCCGGGGTGAATACGTTCCCGGGTCTTGTACACACCGCCCGTCACACCACGAAAGCGGGCAACACCCGAAGCCGGTGACCCAACCCATTGGGAGGGAGCCGTCGAAGGTGGGGCTCGTGATTGGGGTGAAGTCGTAACAAGGTAGCCGTACCGGAAGGTGCGGCTGGATCACCTCCTTTCTAGGGAGCTCTGCAAGGCAGAGCCGGCCGATCGGTCTCATGACCGCTCGGCGCATCTAGAACGTCGACCGGACCTGGTCGGCCTCTGTGCTTCGGCGCCGGAGGTCACGTACTGCTGAGTTTTGAGAGACCAGCCGGGGAGTCCCCCCGGTTGCGCCCTCGCCGGACCTTGAAAACTGCACAGTCAGACATCAAACGGAAAGATCACCGTTTGTAGCCGGCGAGACCATCGCCGCGCCACGGGCCTAGCCCGCGGCTTGGCGTACGGCGCCGCCGGCAATATCAAACGATCACCGTCAAGATAGTAAGGGCACATGGTGGATGCCTTGGCACCAGGAGTCGATGAAGGGCGTGGACGGCTGCGATAAGCCGCGGTGAGCTGCTGAACAGGCTTTGACCCGCGGATTCCCGAATGGGGAAACCCGGCACCGGTAATGCGGTGTCATCCCGCGCTGAATACATAGGCGCGCGAAGGCAAGCGAGGGAACTGAAACATCTCAGTACCTCGAGGAAAGGAAATCAACCGAGACTCCCCGAGTAGTGGCGAGCGAAAGGGGAATAGCCCAAACCGGATGCGTGCAAGCGTGCAGGCGTTGCGCACCCGGGGTTGTAGGACGAGCTTCCCGGAAGCTGCATCTTCCGGCGGGAGTCAGAAAGTCATTCGTTAGCCGAAGATCCGTGGAACACAGGCGCCACAGCGGGTAACAGCCCCGTAGGCGAAAGCGAATGGCCTCCCGAGCCCGATCCTGAGTAGGACCGCTCCCGTGAAACGCGGTCCGAATCTGGGGGGACCACCCTCCAAGGCTAAGTACTCCCTGGTGACCGATAGCGGACTAGTACCGTGAGGGAAAGGTGAAAAGTACCCCAGAAGGGGAGTGAAATAGTACCTGAAACCGTGTGCCTACAAGCGGTCGGAGCATCCTTCGGGATGTGACGGCGTGCTTTTTGCATAACGAGCCGGCGAGTTACTCGTCTCTGGCAAGGTTAAGCGATGAGCGGAGCCGCAGCGAAAGCGAGTCCGAATAGGGCGATTCAGTCAGAGGCGGTAGACCCGAAACCGGGCGAGCTACCCATGGGCAGGCTGAAGCGGGGGTAAGACCCCGTGGAGGGCCGAACCGACCTAGGTTGAAAACTGGGCGGATGACCTGTGGGTCGGAGTGAAAGGCTAATCAAGCCCGGAGATATCTGGTTCTCTCCGAAATATATTTAGGTATAGCCTCCGGCGATGCCTAACGGCCGTAGAGCACTGCTTGGACTAGGGGCCCTACCAGGTTACCGACTTCAGGCAAACTCCGAAGACCGTTAGGTGTACCCGGGGAGTCAGCTTGTGGGGGATAAACTTCATAGGCAAGAGGGGAACAACCCAGACCGCCAGCTAAGGTCCCTAAGTGTTAGCTAAGTGGGAAACGATGTCCGAATGCCGAGACAACCAGGAGGTTGGCTTAGAGGCAGCCACCCTTGAAAGAGTGCGTAACAGCTCACTGGTCAAGTGTTCGGGCGCGGAAAATGTAACGGGGCTCAAGCTAACCACCGAAGCTGCGGGTGTGCGCGATCCTTCGGGATCCGTGCGCGGTAGGAGAGCGTTCTGAGGCTTGCGAAGCGGCGGGGGAACCCAGCCGTGGAGGCTTCAGAAGTGAGAATGCCGGCGTGAGTAACGAAAGAGGGGTGAGAATCCCCTCCACCGATTGTCCAAGGTTTCCTGAGCAACGTTCTTCGGCTCAGGGTCAGTCGGGACCTAAGGCGAGGCCGAAAGGCGTAGTCGATGGCCAACGGGTTGATATTCCCGTACCACGTCTGTCCGCTATCACCGATGGGGGGACGAGGAAGGCTAAGGGAACCCCGCCGACGGTTGCGCGGGGGTAAGCATGTAGCCAGGGCCCATAGGCAAATCCGTGGGCTCGTTACGGCGAGGTGCGATGCCAGCTGGCCGGAAGGCCGGCGAGTCCCTGACGCCATACCTCCGAGAAAAGCCTCTAGGGAGGACAGTTCGTGCCCGTACCAAAACCGACACAGGTGGACAAGTAGAGAATACTAAGGTGATCGAGATAACCCTCGTTAAGGAACTCGGCAAAATGGCCCCGTAACTTCGGGAGAAGGGGCGCCCCGGTAGGGTGAAGGCCTTCGCGGCTGGAGCCTGAGGGGGCCGCAGTGAATAGACCCAACCGACTGTTTACCAAAAACACAGCTCTCTGCTAAGTCGCAAGACGACGTATAGGGGGTGACGCCTGCCCGGTGCCGGAAGGTTACGTGGAGGGGTTAGCACTTCGGTGCGAAGCTCTGAAACTAAGCCCCGGTAAACGGCGGCGGTAACTATAACCGTCCTAAGGTAGCGAAATTCCTTGTCGGGTAAGTTCCGACCTGCACGAATGGCGTAACGAGTTGGGTGCTGTCTCAACGAGGGGCTCGGTGAAATCGCAGTCTCGGTGAAGATGCCGAGTACCCGCGGCAAGACGGAAAGACCCCGTGAACCTTTACTACAGCTTGATATTGGAGTCTGAGACATCTCGCTCAGGATAGGTGGGAGGCTGTGAAGCCAGGACTGCGGTCCTGGTGGAGCCACCCTTGAGATACCACCCTTGGTGGTTTGGGCTTCTAACACCGCACCGTGAATCCGGGCGGTGAACAGTGTCAGGTGGGTAGTTTGACTGGGGCGGTCGCCTCCCAAAATGTAACGGAGGCGCGCAAAGGTTCCCTCAGCACGGTTGGAAATCGTGCGCAGAGTGTAAAGGCAACAAGGGAGCTTGACTGCGAGACAGACATGTCGAGCAGGTGCGAAAGCAGGCCTTAGTGATCCGGCGGTAGCAAGTGGAAGCGCCGTCGCTCAACGGATAAAAGGTACTCCGGGGATAACAGGCTTATCGGGCCCAAGAGTCCACATCGACGGCCCGGTTTGGCACCTCGATGTCGGCTCGTCGCATCCTGGGGCTGAAGTCGGTCCCAAGGGTTGGGCTGTTCGCCCATTAAAGCGGTACGCGAGCTGGGTTCAGAACGTCGTGAGACAGTTCGGTCCCTATCTGCCGTGGGCGTTGGAGAGTTGAGGGGAGTCGTCCCTAGTACGAGAGGACCGGGATGAACGCACCTCTGGTGTACCAGTTGTCCTGCCAAGGGCATCGCTGGTTAGCTACGTGCGGATCGGATAACCGCTGAAGGCATCTAAGCGGGAAGCCGACCTCGAGATGAGCTCTCCCATCCCCTAGAGGGAGTAAGACCCCTGGAAGACCACCAGGTGATAGGCCGGATGTGTAAGCGCAGTGATGCGCTGAGCAGACCGGTACTAATGGTTCGAGGGCTTGACGGATATTTTGATCTTTCCCGATGCTCGCCGGTTCGCCGGCGGGTCGGCTGGCTGTGCAGTTCTCAAGCTCCGGCGAGGGCTCTGTCTCGCAGCATTTCGGTGGCTATAGCGGGGGGGAAACACCTCTTCCCATTCCGAACAGAGCAGTTAAGCCCCTCAGCGCCGATGGTACTTGGGCCTCGCGGCCCTGGGAGAGTAGGTCGCCGCCGGATTTTTCTTCGAAGCGCGGTCGCGGGCGATGCCCCGGCCGCGCTTCGCTTTTAGGCACAGAGAGCGTCGATGAGAGCGCTCTCATGACGAGCCCCTAGACTGACCCGCCGCATGTACACGCCCCCACTAGCCATCTCCACCCTCGCGATCATCCTCATCGTCATCGGCGTGCTCGTGGCCATCGCGCTCGTGCTCGGATGGCTCGGCATCCGAGCCCGGAACCGGCGCCAGGCCGGCTCCTGGGCCGAGCACGTGGCGAAGGCCGACGCCGCGCTCGAACAGGCGCGCGCGAGCGACCGCGGCTGGCACCGCGAGGTGATGGAGGCCGCGGTCCGCGGCGCGCTCGAGCGCGAGCGGCCGGGCTGGGCGTACTCCGACCTGCACCTCGTGCTGGTCGACGACAAGCCCGGGGTCGAGGAGGATCGCGCCCACTTCGTCGCGGTGGGCGAGGGCGGCCAGGAGGCGCGTGTGGTGCTCGGGCGCCAGGACGGCGACTGGGTGCCCGAGTCGGTCGAGTAGGCCGGCCTCCGAGCTTGACTGCGGCCGACCTCGTTCCCGGATTCGTCCCGGAGACCGATGTCGAGCGCGCGCTCGCGCGCGACCCCGTGATGCTCGCGGGCTGGGCGTGGGGTGCGCCGCGCCGCGGGCACCCCGAGGGCTCCGTCGGGAGGCACGTGGCCGACCTGCTCGAGCAGCTCGAGCGCTGGGGGGAGACCGGGGAGCGGCGCACAGAGCTGCGCTTCGTCTCGCTCGTGCACGACTCGCTCAAGTTCGCCGTGAGCTCCTGGCTCCTGCGCGTGGGGGAGAACCATCACGCGATGCGCGCCCGGCGCTTCGCCGAGGCGTACACGAGCGACGAGCGCCTGCTCGTCACGATCGAGCTGCACGACCGGCCCTACTACCTGTGGCGCACGAAGTGGATCCTCCGGCGGAGCGAGCGCCGCGGGCTGGACGTGCTCGAGCGCCGGGTACGGGACGTCGAGCTCTTCGTGCGCTTCATCGAGCTGGACGGCTCGACCGAGGGCAAGAACCCCGAGCCGATCGAGTGGTTCAAGCAGCAGATGGTCGCCCGCGGCCGGATCGCGCCGGCAGCCGGCGGAGCGCCGGACTAGACGGCGAGGCAGAGCTGCTCGGCCGCGACCGGCGCGCCCTTGCGCAAGCGCCGGCGCGGACGCGCGGGCGTGCGCACGTGTGGCGCTGACGCCTGGCGCCGCTCTCCCTGACAGGAGGCGACGTGCTGCCGCACGGCCGCGGGGGTCGCGACCGGCACGATGCCGGCCGCCCCTCCCGCGACATTGCGGCGAACCGCGGCGCGCTCGGCGGATTCGCCGGCGCCTCCCAGCCGCGGTGCCCGGTCAGGAGCGTCGGCGGGGGCGCTCGCGGCGCCCGGCGTGGGGGCCACGCCGAGGCGGTATTCGCCGAGCGTCGAGAACTCGACGATGAGGTCGAGCGCGGTGCCGATCTGCTCTCTGAACCTAGGGAACATGCGTTCGTGAAGGTACGGAGGCGCCCGGACGGAAGTGCCGATTTGCTGCAAGTTCTCTTGCAGCGCGCGTCGCCGCCCGGCCCAAGCGCGCCGCTAGTCTGCCCGCGATGGCCGAGCCCTTCTCCCACCGTCTGCGTGTGCGCTTCAACGAGTGCGATCCGCAGGGCGTCGTCTTCTACGCGAACTACCTGATGTACGTCGACGTCGCGATGACGGAGTTCTGGCGCGCGGCGGTCGGCGGCTACGCCGCGATGGTGGCCTCGGGCACCGACGTGATGGTTGCCGAGGCGAAGATCCGCTACCGCGAGTCGGCGCGCTTCGACGACGAACTGGACGTGCGCATCTGGGTCACGGGGCTCGGGACAACCTCGGTGGTCAACGGCTTCGCGCTCGAGCGAGTCGCCGACGGCGCGCTGCTCGTCGAGGGCGAGCTCCGTCAGGTGTTCGTGGACGGGTCGAAGTACGAGAAGCGCGACATGCCCGAGCGCATCCGGGACGGGCTCGCGCGCTACCGGGTGGAGGAGCCGGAACAGGTCGGCGGATGATCCACCTCCGGATCGTCGCCCCGGAGAAGGAGGCGCACCAGGCCCTCAAGGTCCTGACCGCGGCGCCTTCCGTCCTCAACATCATCCACCTGCACGGAGCCGCTACGAAGCCTGACGGCGACGTGATCCTCTGCGACGTCGCGCGCGAGGACGCCAGCGTGATCCTCGGCGACCTCAAGGAGCTCGAGATCCACAAGCGCGGGTCGATCGCGGTCGAGCACATCGACACGTCGATCTCCGACGCCGCGGTGGCGGCCGAGAAGGCCGCCCCCGGGATGCCATCCGACGCGGTCGTGTGGGAGGAGGTCGAGGGACGCACGTCCGAGGACACGGAGCTGTCGTTCAGCTTCGTCCTCTTCATGGTCGCCGCGATGCAGATCGCCGCCGTCGGGATCATCCTCGATCAGACGGTTCTGATCGTCGGCGCGATGGTCGTCGGGCCCGAGTTCGGCCCGCTCGCTGGGTTGTGCGTCGCGCTCGTGAACCTTCAGGCGGGGCTCGCGCGACGCTCGCTGCGGGCGCTGGCCGTCGGCTTCCCGATCGGGATCGCGGTGGCTCTGCTCACGACGCTGATCATGATCGCGGTCGACGTCTTCCCGGAGGACTTCTCGCAGTCAGGTCACCCGTTCACGCAGTTCATCTCCGACCCGGACTTCCTGAGCTTCTTCGTGGCGTTCGTCGCGGGAGCGGCGGGCATGTTGTCGCTCACGTCCGCCAAGTCGGGGGCTCTCGTGGGCGTCCTCATCTCGGTCACGACCATCCCCGCGGCCTCCAACATCGCCGTGGCGGCCGCGTACGGCGACTGGAGCGATGGCCCGGCGGCGCGGCCCTGCAGCTCGGGCTGAACCTGGCGGGCATCGTCTTGGCGGGGGTGCTGACGCTGTTCGTGCAGCGGCGCTGGTACGTCATGCGGCGGCGCAAGCACCTGAAGGAGCCGTCCCGCAGCGCCGCGGGGCTCCCGGTGGGCCACAGCGCCCGCAAGGCGAAGGGCGGCTAGAGCGAGGCCCAGATGTCGATCTTGGTCCGCACGCGGCCGATCACCTCGTCGGTGAACTCGGTGGTGCTCGCGTGGCCGCCGAGGTCCGGCGTGCGAACGCCGGTGGCGGTCGCCTCGAGCACCGACTCGTAGATCGCGCGCGAGGCCGTGTCAGCGCCGCTGTGGCCGAGCGTCGACGCGTAGTGGAGCACGGCCGCCGACGCGAGGATCATCGCCATCGGGTTGGCGATGTCCTTGCCGAGCAGAGCGGGAGCGGTCCCATGCGGCGCCTCCGCCATAACGGCGCTCGGCTCGTAGTCGTCGTCGAACGCGAGCAGCACCGACTCCGCGCCCGCGATCGAGCCGAACATCGGCATCACGAGGTCCGAGAGGCAGTCGCCGTCGCGGTTCAGCGCCGGGATCACGAGCGGCGCGTCCGCCGCGCCCGAGATCAGGCCGGCGTAGGTGGCGTCGATCAGCACCGGGCTGTAGGGGACCTCGGGATGGCGCTCCGAGGCGTCGTCCATCTCCTCCTTGAGCATGCCCTCGTAGACCGGGCTGACCGTCCACTTGGGCCCGCCGTAAACGCGCCCGTGGATGCGCGCGGCGGTCCGGAAGCTGTACTCGGCGACCGCGCGGCACACGCTGCGCGAGATTCGCTCGGTCCGGTAAGCCACCTCGTCGCCGTCCTCCTCGGCCCGCCACTGCTCGGCGCCGTAGGCGTCGCCCACGGCCATGCGCACAACCGCGATCGGGTAGTGCACACCGGCCACCGGCGTGACGCCCGGGATGCGCCTGCCCGTGCGGATGATCACCTTTCCGTCGATCGCCTCGCGCAGCAGGCGGTTCGGGCTGCCCACGTCGTCCGCGCCCTCCGGCGTGACGGTGGCGGCCTTGATGCCGAAGCGCGCCTCGCGCATCGCCTCGGCCGCCCGCGCGACCACCTCGTTCGAGGTTTTGCGCCGGTTGTCGAGCGAGAGGTCGTAGTGCTCGAGCTCGACGGGGACCTTCGTCACCCCGGGATCGAGGACACGGAGCGACTGTTCGAGCAGCTCCTGGCCCGTCTCGTCTCCCTCCAACACGACGATGCGAAGCGTCTCCGCCCGCGAACGATCATCATCCTCCGCCATGGCGGAGCAATCTACCGACAGCTGCTCCTGGTGCGGCGACGCCATCGAACCCGGGGACGGCTGGCGCGCCCAGGAGGTTCCGGGAGTCCGCCGGGCCGCCTTCTGCCGGCTCGAGCACGTCGTGCCCTGGTCGATCCAGGGCGCCCACTGGGACGCGGGCGAGATCGAGGAGCCGCGGGGCGTGATTGACGATCCGGGCGCGTGTGCCCACTGCGACGCGCCGCTCGGGGACGTCCACATCGTGCTGGTGCGCCACCGCGGCGAGCACCGCATCCCGGATGCGTTCTGCTCGGCGGATCACATGGCGGAGTGGGCCAAGGCGGGGGGTAGGTGGCGCTAGGGCCGCTTGCCTCTTGAGCCGCGCCGCGCCTATCTCGCGATGGGGCTGGGGAAGGGGCTTGGGCGGCGCTCAAGATGTCGGACCGACTACGGGCGCGTCCTGGATTAGCCACCCATTAGGTGGTGAAGTCAGGACAGTGCGTTTCGGCGCCGGCCGGTCACGCAAGCGCCGATCAACATTCGGGACATCGGCTTGGCGACCGACGATCGTTCGCGGAGGCCACCCTTCCCCAGCCGCCGTTACGGCCGACCGGCTAACGCGGCCACCGCCCCTACTCGCGCGGACCCAGGCCCAGCTCGTCCGCGCGCTCGTCCATCGCCGCGATCACGAACGCGACGTGCTCGTCGAAGTCGACGCCGAGCTCCTCGGCGCCCTCGCGGACCTCGTCGCGGTTGACGCCGGCGGCGAAGCTCGGCTGCTTCAGCTTCTTCTTGACGGACTTCGGGGTCATCCCGTGGATGCCGTCGGGCCGGACGTACGAGCAGGCGGCGACGAACCCGGAGAGCTCGTCGACGGCGTAGAGCGTCTGCGCCATGCGCGTCTCGCGAGGCACGTTCAGGAAGGTCGCGTGGCCCGGCGACCGCGTCGATCAGCTCCTGCGGGTAGTCGAGCTGCTCGAACAGCTCGAGCGCCTTGCGCGGATGACCGTCGCCGAGGTTCGGGTAGCGCTCGTAGTCGAGGTCGTGCAGGAGGCCTGTGACGCCCCAGAGCTCCTCGTCCTCGCCCCACTCGCGGGCGTAGGCGCGCATCGCGGTCTCCACGCCGAGCATGTGCTTGCGCAGGGAATCTGACTCGGTCCACTCGCAGACGAGCTGCCAGGCTTCTTCACGGGTCGGCTGGGCCATGGCCGGGCAGGGTATCCGGCGGCAGCCCCGAACCTCGCTCGAAATGGCCTTCGATACCCTTGCCCGGCCCGTAGAGCTGTTCCCCCGAACCGATCCCCGCATGGAGAAGTTCATCATCGAGGGTGGCGCTCCCTTAGCCGGGACCGTCGTGCCCGCCGGAAACAAGAATGCCGCGCTGCCTGTGCTCGCCGCGTCACTGCTGACGCGCGAGGAGGTCGTGCTGCGCAACATCCCGCGGATCCGCGACGTCGAGGCGATGCTCGAGCTGCTGCGCCGGCTCGACGTGCAGGTCGAGTGGCGTGACGAGAACGTGGTCGCGATTCGCGCCGACGAGGTCACCCACACCGACGTCGACCGCAAGTGGGCCGAGCGCATCCGTGCCTCGTTCCTGCTCGCGGGCCCGCTGCTGGCGCGCTTCGGCCGCGCCGACATGCCGCCGCCCGGGGGCGACGTGATCGGGCGCCGGCGACTCGATCCCCACCTCGACGCCTTCCGCGCGCTCGGGGCCGACGTCGCGTTCGACCGCTCGTACGTGCACCTGCACGCTCCCGACGGCCTGCACGCCTGCGACTTCTTCATGGACGAGCCGTCGGTGATGGCGACCGAGAACGCCCTGATGGCGGCCGCGCTGACCCCCGGCTCGACGGTGATCCACAACGCCGCAGCCGAGCCGCACGTCCAGGACCTCGCCCGCCTGCTGATGCAGATGGGCGCGCGTATCGAGGGGATCGGGTCGAACCTGATGGTCGTCCACGGCCAGGAGGAGCTCGGCGGGGCCGACTACGCGATCGGTCCCGACTACATCGAGGTCGGCTCCTTCATCGCACTGGCCGCCTGCACCGGCGGCGAGCTGCGCATCCGCGACTGCGTGCCCGAGGATCTGCGCATGACGAAGCTCGTCTTCGAGCGACTCGGCTGCCGGATCGAGTACGACGGCAACGACGTCGTCGTGCCGCCGGGCCAGCGCCTCCGGATCAAGTCGGACGAGGGCGACGCCGTATCGAAGATCGAGGACGGCCCGTGGCCGGCCTTCCCAGCGGACCTGACCAGCATCGCGCTCGCGATGGCGACTCAGGCCGAGGGGCTCATACTCATCCACGAGAAGATGTTCGAGAACCGCCTGTTCTTCGTGGACAAGCTGGTCTCGATGGGGGCTCGGGTGATCGTCTGCGACCCGCACCGTGCGGTGGTCAGCGGCCCGAGTCGTCTTCACGGTGAGCGCATGGAGAGCCCGGACATCCGCGCGGGCATGGCGATGCTCATCGCGGCGCTGTGCGCCGAGGGGACGTCCGAGATCGGCAACATCCGCCAGATCGACCGCGGCTACGAGCGGATCGACGAGCGCCTGCGGTCGCTTGGCGCGCGCATCGAGCGCGTCGCCTCGGAGCGCGTGCCCGCCTAGAGCGGAGGCCTCATGACCCACCCGATTCCTCCGGGCACCCGTGACGTGCTGCCCGAGGAGATGCGCGAGCTGCGGGCGATCGGTGACCGCATGCGCGACACCTTCGAGGGCGCCGGCTACGGCGAGATCCACACGCCGGCGCTCGAGTACGAGGAGGTGCTGCGGCTCGGCGACGCGAGCGCAGCCGGCGCTCGCTACCGCACCTTCGACGAGCAGGGCGAGGTGCTTGCGCTGCGCTCCGACATGACGATCCCGATCGCCCGCGTCGTGGCGACCCGCTACGAGGAAGCCGAGCCCCCGTTCCGCTTCAGCTACTCGAGCCGCGCCTGGCGGGCCACCGACCGCGGTGTCGGCGAGCCGCGCGAGTTCCTGCAGGGAGGCATCGAGCTGATCGGCATCCCGGGACCGGAGGGCGAGGCCGAGGTGATGGCGCTCACCATCGCGGCGCTCGACGCCGCCGGACTGCGCCGGCACCGCATCGGCGTCGGCGACGGCTCGCTCTACCGGCGACTGCTGCATGCGCTCGACGTTCCGCCGGAGGCGCACCTGCCGCTGCTCGAGGCGCTCTCGCGGCGCGACCTCGTGGGCCTCGAACTGGGCGTGGCCGAGCTGGGCGTGGGGGAGCCCGAGCGCGAGCTGCTCGCCCGCCTGCCCGAGTTGCGCGGCGGACGCGACGTGCTCGAGCGCGCCGACGGCCCTGTGGCCGACGCGGTCGAGAGCCTGCGTCTGCTGTACGGCGAGCTCGAGCGGCGCGGCGTTGCCGACCGCGTGATCTTCGACCTCGGGCTCGTCCGCGAGCTCGGCTACTACACGGGTGCCGTCTTCGAGGTGTACGACCCGGCGGTCGGCTTCGCGCTCGGGGGCGGCGGGCGCTACGACGACCTGATCGGCCGCTTCGGGCGCGACCTGCCCGCCTGCGGCGTCGGGCTCGACGTGCAGCGGGTGCACCTCGCCCAGGCCGCCGAGGAGGCGCTCGCATGAGCCCCGAGCGGCTGACGATCGCCGTGCCGCGTGGCGCGCTCTTCGACGGCACCCTCGACCTGCTCGACCGGCTCGGCGTCGAGACCGCCGAGGTGAGGTCGAACGACCGCAAGCTGCTGTTCGAGGACGCCGGCATCGTGACGATGCGGCCGTCCGACGTGCCGACCTACGTCGAGCACGGCTCAGCCGACATCGGCATCGTCGGCAAGGACGTCCTCCTCGAGCAGGATCAGCGCAAGGTCTACGAGCTGCTCGACCTCGGCTTCGGCCGCTGTCGCATGGTCGTGGCCGCGCGCGAGGGCGGCGACCCGATCGCCGACGCGCTGCGGCGGCTCGGGCGGGTGCGGATCGCGACCAAGTACCCGCGCGTTGCGGCGCGGCACTTCGCGGAGACCGGCCGTCAGGCGGAGATCGTCGAGGTCAAGGGCTCGGTGGAGCTGGCGCCGCTGACCGGGCTCGTGGACGGGATCGTCGACCTCACCGCCACCGGCACGACGCTCGCGGAGAACGGGTTGCGCGAGATGGAGGAGATCGCCGTCTGCACGGCCCGGCTCATCGCCAACCCAGTCGCGCACAAGCTGAAGGCGGATCAGATCGACGCGATCGTGTCGGAGGTTCGGGGGCCGTGAGGATCAAGCGAGGCAGTTTGGGCGTCTCGCGCCCGGAGCTTCGCCCCGGCCTGGAGGACGACGTTCGCGCGATCCTCGACGAGGTCCGCGTGGGCGGCGACGACGCGGTGCGCAGGCTCAGCGAGCGCTTCGATGGCGCGGTCGTGGGCGAGCTTCGGGTCGGACCCGCGGAGATCGAGGCGGCGCCGGAGCTGATCGACCCCGACGTGCTCGACGCGCTGCGCACGGCGACAGCGAACGTGCGCGCCCTGGTCGAGGCTCAGCTGCGCGATCCGGTGGCCGTCGAGCTCGAACAGGGCCAGCGGATCGAGGTCGCCGAGCTGCCGGTCCGGCGCGCGGCGATCTATGTCCCGGGTGGGCGCGCGCCCTACCCGTCGACGGTCGTGATGGGCGCCGTGACGGCGCGGGCGGCCGGCGTCGACGAGGTCGTCGTGTGCACGCCGCCAAGCGGCGACGGCGGGGTGAATCCGGTGATCCTCGCCGCCTGCGCGCTCTGCGAGGTCGACGAGGTCTACCGCATGGGTGGGGCGCAGGCGATCGCGGCGCTCGCCTACGGCACGGCCTCGGTGCGGGCGGTCGACGTGATCGCAGGTCCCGGGAACACATGGGTCCAGCAGGCGAAGAAGCAGGTCGCCTGGACCGAGGTCGGAATCGACGGCATCGCGGGGCCGAGCGAGCTGTTCGTGATCGCCGACGGCGACGAGCTCGACCCGGAGCCGATCGCCCTCGACCTGCTCGCTCAGGCCGAGCACGGCCCGGACAGCCTGCTGTGGCTCCTGTCGCCCGACGAGCGGCTGCGCGAGGGCGTGATCGCCGCGATCGAGCGGATGGAGCCTGAGCGCCCGAGCGTGACGGACGCCGTGCTCGAGGTGGCGCCGATGGGCGGACCGCCGGCGCTGGACGTGGCGAATGCGATCGCCCCGGAGCATCTCGAGCTCGTCGGCGCGCGCGCCGAGGCGCTGGCGCCGCTCGTGCGCGCCGCCGGCTGCCTCTTCGTGGGCGCGGGTGCCGCCACCGCCTTCGGCGACTACGTCGCCGGGTCCAACCACGTGCTGCCCACCGGCGGCGCCGCGCGCTTCCAGTCGGCGCTGTCGGCGTCCACCTTCCGGCGCCGCATGGCTCGCGTATCCTTGCCCGGCGAGGCGCCCAGCCGTCTCGCGCCCGCCGGCGCAGCGCTGGCCCGCGCCGAGGGCTTCCCCGTGCACGCCGAATCGATGGAGCGCCGCGCGTGAGCAGAACCTCGCAGCTACGCCGGACCACCGGCGAAACGGACATCCAGCTCGACCTGAACCTCGACGGCTCCGGCGCGGGCACCCGCACCACGGGCGTCGGCTTCTTCGACCACCTGCTCGACGCGCTCGCCCGCCACGCCCTGATCGACCTCGACGTGCAGGCTCGGGGCGACCTCGAGACGGGACCGCACCACACGGTCGAGGACACCGGCCTGCTGCTCGGGCGAGCGCTGGACGAGGCGCTCGGCGACCGCGCCGGCATCCGCCGCTTCGGCCACGCCGTGGTACCGATGGACGAGGCGCGCGCGAGCTGCGCGATCGACATCTCGGGCCGGCCCTTCTGCCTGTTCGAGGCCGAGTTCCCGGCCGAGCGGGTTGCTGACTTCGACACGGACCTGGCCGAGGAGTTCGTCCGCTCCGTCGCCGTCACCGCCAAGCTGACGGTCCATCTACGGGTCGAGGCGGGCCGCAACGCACACCACATGGTCGAGGCGGCCTTCAAGGCGTTCGCGCGCGCCCTGCGCGCAGCCATCGAGCTCGACGAGCGCGTCCAGGGCGTGCCCTCGACGAAGGGCGTCCTGTGAGCGCTCCGCCGAAGCTCGCGATTCTCGACTACGGCATGGGCAACCTGCGCTCGGTCTACAAGGCGCTCGAGCACGTCGGCGCCGAGCCCGAGCTGACGAACGACCATGCGCGCGTCCGCGCAGCGGACGGCATCGTGCTGCCCGGCGTCGGCGCGATGCCGAAGGCGATGGAGCACGTGCGCCGGCTGCGGCTCGACGAGCTGCTGCGCGAGCGCGTGGACGCTGCCGTGCCATTGATCGGTCTATGCATGGGCATGCAGCTCTTGTTCGAGTCAACCACCGAGCTGGGCGGCGCCGAGGGGATCGGGCTGCTCGAGGGACCCGTCGAGGACCTGGACGCCGCCGGCCTCAGAGTCCCGCAGATCGGCTGGAACCCGGTCTCCTGGCGCAGGCCGAGCGTCTTGAACGAAGGGTTGCCGGACCCCTGCGCCTTCTACCACGCGAACTCGTTCGCGCCGCGGCCGGCGCGGCCCGAGGACGTGCTCGGCACGGCGGAGTACGGCAGCGAGTTCGTGAGCGTGGTCGCCCGTGAGGACACGCCGGCGCCGATCTTCGGCCTGCAGTCGCATCCTGAGAAGTCCGGGCCGCACGGGCTCGCGCTGCTCGGCAACTTCGTGCGCGCCTGCGCACGGGTGGCCGCGTGATCCTGCTGCCCGCTGTCGACATCCGCGACGGCAAGGCGGTCCGGCTGCGGCAGGGCGATTTCGACCAGGAGACGGTCTACGCCGAGGATCCGCTCGAGGCGGCGCGCTCGTTCGTCGAGGCGGGCGCGCGCTTCCTGCACGTGGTCGACCTCGACGGCGCGCGCGAGGGCGAGCCGGTCAACCTGCACCACGTGGAGCGCATCACGCGCGAGCTGTCCGTGCCGGTCGAGCTCGGCGGCGGGCTGCGCTCGTTCGCGTCGATCCGGCGGGCGCTCGGCGCGGGTGCCGACCGCGTCGTGCTCGGCACGGCGGCCTTCACCGATCCGGACCTGCTCGACGAGGCCCTCGGCGCGTTCACCTCGCGCATCCTGGTCGGCGTCGACGTGCGCGGAGGCGCGTGTCGGTGGCGGGCTGGACGCGCGAGATGCAGGTGCGCGGCGAGGACGCGATCCGGCGCATGCAGCAACGCGGGGCGACCCGCTTCGTCTACACGAACGTGGACCGCGACGGCATGCTGGAGGGACCTGACCTGGAGGAGATCACGCACGTCTCGCAGGCGGTCCGCGGCCGCTTCCTCTACTCGGGCGGCATCGGCTCGCTCGACGACCTGAAAGCGCTCGCAGGCCTGCGCCTCCTGAACCTCGCCGGCGTCATCTCCGGCAAGGCGCTCTACGAGGGCCGCTTCGGCGTGCGCGAGGGCCAGACGGTGCTGGAAGGCCGGGACTGATGCTGCTGCGCAGGGTGATTCCGTGCCTCGACGTCGACAAGGGGCGCGTCGTCAAGGGGGTCGAGTTCCTCAACCTGCGCGACGCGGGCGATCCCGTCGAGCTCGCCGTGCGCTACCAGGACGAGGGCGCCGACGAGATCGTCTTTCTCGACATCACCGCGTCGCACGAGAAGCGCGAGACGGTCGCGGCGCTCGCGCGCCGCTGCGCCGACGATCTCTTCATCCCGTTCACGATCGGCGGCGGGGTGCGCTCAGCTGCCGATGCCCAGGCCGTGCTCGACGCCGGCGCAGAGAAGGTCTCGGTCAACTCCGCGGCCGTGGCGCGCCCGGAGCTGATCGGCGAGCTCGCCGAGATCTTCGGGGCGCAGTGCGTGGTGCTGGCGATCGATGCGCGGCGCGAGGGACGTCGCACTACGGCGTCTACATCAACGGCGGGCGCACCCCAGTGGGTCGCGACGCCGTCGAATGGGCGCGCGAGGGAGTCGAGCGCGGGGCGGGGGAGATCCTCCTCACCAGCATGGACCGCGACGGCACCGAGGACGGCTACGAGCTCGAGCTCACCCGGGCGGTCTCGGAGGCGGTTGACGTGCCGGTGATCGCCTCGGGCGGGGCGGGCCGGCTCGATCATCTCGTCGAGGCGGTGGAGGCGGGCGCCGACGCCGTGCTGTGCGCCTCGATCTTCCACTACGGCCAGCACACTGTCGGCGAGGCCAAGTCGCGCATGCGAGAGGCTGGTATACCCGTCCGTCTGTGAGGCGGTCACGAGAAGCCGAACTGCGCGAGCGCGTACGCAGCATCCCGGGAATGGAGCGGCTGCTGTCGGCGCTCGAGGGCCTCGCGCCCTCCTTTCTGGTGGGCGGGGCCGTGCGTGACCTGCTGCGCGGGGCCGACGCCGTGGACCTCGATGTCGCCGTAGAGGGAGACGCCCGCTCGGTCGCCCGCGCGCTGGCCGAGCGACTCGGCGGCGAGGCGCGCGAGCACGAGCGCTTCGGCACCGCGACCGTGCGCGCCGACGAGCTGACCGTCGACCTTGCGACGACGCGCCGCGAGACCTATCCCGAGCCGGGCGTCCTGCCGGTCGTCGAGGAGGCGGGGCTCGACGAGGACCTCGTGCGCCGCGACTTCACCATCAACGCCATGGCGCTCGGGCTCACGGGGGACGACCTCGGTCACCTCTACGACCCCTGCGGCGGGCTGGCCGACCTGGACGAGCGCGTGGTGCGCGTGCTGCACGCAGGCAGCTTCACGGACGACCCGACCCGCCTGCTGCGCGCGCTCCGCTACGAGGCGCGGCTCGGCTTCCGCATGGACCCGGACACCGAGCTGCTCGCGCGCGACGCGGCGGCGGAGGGCGGCCTGCGAACCGTCTCGGGAGCGCGCGTGCGCGACGAGCTGATGGACCTGCTCGCCGAGCCGGAGCTGCCGAACGGGATCTCGCGCATGCGCGAGCTCGGTGTCGACCGGGCCATGCACACCGCGATGGAGGCGGACCCCGAGCTGGTCGCCTCGGCCGCACTGGGCGCCGTGGCAGTCGGCGCCGACCGCGCACTCGTGGCTCTGGCGGCGCTCTGCGCGCCGGCCGCGGAGCGGCTCGATCTGTGGCTCGGCGACCTCCACCTGCCCGCCTGGGACCGCGACGCCGTGTCGCGGGCCGCCCGCGTCGCGCCGCGCCTCGCCGACGAGCTGCGGCTCCGGGAGCACACGCCCTCCGAGCTGCGCATCCTGCTCGGCCGCGAGACGCTCATCGCGCTCGCGCTGGCGCTCGCGATGGGTGCCCCGTCCGAGCCGATCCTGCGCTGGGTGACCGAGCTGCGCAGCGTCCGGCTCGAGATCAGCGGCGCGGACCTGCTCGCAGCGGGCGTGCCGGAAGGGCCGGCGCTCGGCCGCGCGCTCGAGGAGACGCTGGCCCGCAAGCTCGACGGCCTCGTGCGCGGACGCGACCAGGAGCTCGAGACCGCGCTGCTGCTGGCCAGAGGGGCGGGAGATGGCTGAACGCGGCTGGACGGTCGAGCTGCCGGGCGCGCACGTGCTCTTCTCGAGCCGCAACGGCGGTGCGAGCCGCGGCCCGTACCGGTCGCTCAACATCGGCGCTCTGACCGACGACGAGCCGGCCGCCGTTGCCGAGAACCGGCGCCTCGTCGCCGAGGCCGCGCGCGTCCCGGCCGAGCGCGTTGCGATGGGCTGGCAGGTGCACGGCGGCGACGTGCTCGAGTGGACCGAGCCGCCGGCGGACCGCGCCTTCGCCGATCCGGGCGGCAGGGAGCTGCCGCGGGTCGACGGGCACGTCACGGCGACCGCCGGGCTCGGGCTGCTCGTGCTCGTGGCGGACTGCTACCCGGTGGCGCTGTCGGACGGCGCGCGCGTCGCGATGCTCCACTGCGGCTGGCGCCCGCTTGCCGCCGGCATCCTCGAGACCGCGATCGCCCGCTTCGACGGGGTGCCGTCCGCCGCCGTCGGGCCCGGCATCGGCGGCTGCTGCTACGAGGTGGGTCCCGAGGTGCTCGCCGAGTTCGAGGACCTCGACCACGTCGCGGACGGGCGCATGCTCGATCTGCGTGCGGTGATCTCGCAACGACTCGAGCGCGCGGGCGTCACGGAGGTCCATCACCTCGACCTGTGCACGTCCTGCCACCCCGACCTCTTCTTCTCGCACAGGCGCGACAGGGGGGTCACGGGCCGCCAGGCCGGGCTGGCGGTGCTGCATGCGGGCTGAGGCGATTCGCTCGAACCTCGAGCGGATCCGGGCCGAGATCGGCCCCGAGATCGAGATCCTCGCCGCGACCAAGTACGTGGCCGACTCGGACCTGCCGGCGCTCGCCGAGGCGGGGATCGAGCTGGTGGGCGAGAACCGCGTCCAGGACATGCTGCGCAAGCAGGAGGGGCACCGCGAGCTGTTCACCTGGGACTTCATCGGCGCGATTCAGAGCCGCAAGCTGAAGGACATCGCGCCGAACGTGCGCCTGATCCACTCGATCGCCTCAGAGTCGGCGCTGCGCCGGCTCGAGCAGCACCCGGCGCAAGAGGTGCTGATCCAGGTGAACGTGGCGGGCGAGGACTCGAAGGAGGGCATCGACCCCGGCGAGATCGGGCGCTACATCGAGAGCTGCCCGTGCCCGGTGACCGGGCTGATGACGATGCCGCCCTTCGTGGAGCGTGCCGAGGACAACCGGCGCCATTTCGCACGGCTGGCCGAGCTCGCGGCCGAGCACGGTCTCGAGCGGCTGTCGATGGGCACCTCGCAGGATTACGCGGTGGCCGCCGAGGAGGGGGCGACCATCGTTCGGCTCGGCTCAGTGCTCTACGAGGGCGCTTGATGAGCGCCTGATGAGCGGCGCGCCGTAGCTTCGCGCCATGCGATGGCTCACCGCGATCTTCGTCCTCGTCCCGCTGGCCGTACTCGGCACGACCGCAGCAGCACAGCCGCAGATCGACGATCTGCCGCCCCTTCCGCCGCGGCAGCCGCCACAGATCGATGACCTTCCGCCGTTACCGCCTATGCCGAGAGCGGCCGAGAAGGCGGTGTTCGACGTGATCGTCGAGGGTCAGGGTGCTGCATATCGCCGCGTCGACGGGGAGGGCAGCAACGGCGTGTGCCAGATCAGCTCGGGCACGGTCACAAACGAGGCCTATGAGTATGGGCGCGGTAGGGGACTGCGCGTGGTGTTCACCCGCCTGGGTCGCAGGGCGGTCCTGATAAAGAGGGCGGGCCGGCGCTCGCCGCTCGTCACGTTCAACGTGAGGGGCTCGGTGACCTCCAGGGCCGAGGGACAGGCGACCCGGTCCGGACCGGTGCCCTGCGCCGCGACCACGGAGACGGTGGGGGACGAGGCGGGGTGCGGGCGCAAGGCGCGTGCCATCGACTACGGCCTCGCGTACGCTCGCGGCAAGCTGACGCTCGCTCTCGCCGGCGATGTGACGCCGCCCCTGCCGAGCCCAAAGCTGTGCGGCGCGAACGGCGTGGAAAGCATGTCCGGACCGCCCGTCTACGGCTGGTTCGGTCCGCCGGAGCTGAAGCCCGGAGAGCTTCCTGCGCGCCGCATCTTTGGATCGCGTCGCGCCTTCAGAGTCTCGCTCACAGCCGACGATGTACGGAAGCAGTTCGACTCGCCGAATCCCGCATTCGGTCTGCGCGCGTTTGAGGAGGGGCAGCACAGCGCGATCGTCCGATTCGTCCGGGTTCAGGGCGAGGGCGGGTAGCCGTTCCGCTCCAGAAAGTCGGCGATCACGCCCGACAGGCGCGCGCCCTGCCAGGCGAGCGGCGAGCTGCCCTTGTCCTCGACCACGAGCTCGGCATGGGGGAGGCGGCGGGCGTACTCCTCGGCGACGCCGAGCGGGTGCAGCTGATCGGCCTCGTCGCGCGACCCGACGATCAGCACGGGCACCTGCAGGTGCTGGAGCGGCTCGAGACCCTTCCAAGCGATCGAACGCGGCACCTGTCGCAGCGCCTGGGCGACCGCGGCCGGGTTCTCGTGGCGCTCCATTCGCTGGCGCGTCGCCTCGCGGGCGATCTCGCGCCACTTCTCCGGAAGGCCCTCGGGTTGCGCGACGTCCACGAAGGCGTCGACGCCGCCCTCCTCCAGCCCGACCGCCATGCCGCTCCCAGGAATCGCCGTCGACGTCGCCGGTGCGCGCGTAACCGGTGTAGGCGGGCGTGACCTGCACGAGCGCCGGGACGCGCTCAGGATGGTCGAGCGCGAAGGCCATCGTGGTCGCGGCGCCCATCGAGCTGCCGACGAGCGCGGCCCGCTCCAGGTCCAGCTGGGCGAGCACGGCCTCGAGGTCGTCGACCAGCTCCGGGTACTCGTAGCTTCGGCCGGGGGACGAGGCTCCGTGGCCGCGCGCGTCGTACGCGATCAGCCGATAGCCGCGCTTGAGCAGCGCCCGCGACCCCTGCACGACGTTGCGGCGCGTGGCCGACAGGCCGTGCACGAGCACGATCGGGGGCCCGTCGCCCGCGCTCTCGCCCTCGAGGACGAGTCCGGCGCCGCGGTCGACGCTGAACGAAACGGGTTCCATGCCCTTACACTGTGCCCAATCCCGGCGCACGCGGCCGAGCCACGTGCTTCGGGCTTGCAACAAGGACTTTCCCGATTACGGGCGAAATCTCCGGGAGCATGGCGCTTCGCGATACATGGCACCGAACGCTGGTCTACTTCGGCCTCGCTGAGGAGGAGGATCCGCGCTACGAGTCGCTTCCGCCCGAGCCGGAGCCCGAGGCGGAACTGGAGGACCGGTACCGCGACCGGCCCAACGTCCGCCGGCTGCAGCGCCGCCGGCGGGACGAGTTCGACGACATCTTCGCCGACGAGCCGCGCGGCGGCGGCCGCGAGACGCGCGTGCTGCGCCCGGTGGGCGGCAACGGGCGCTCGGGCGGCCCGGCAGGGGACATCCAGGTCCACCTGGTGATCCCCAAGAGCTTCAACGACGCCCAGCAGATCGCCGACCAGTTCAAGGACGCGATCCCCGTGATCCTGAACCTGCAGTCGACGGACACGGACCTCTCGAAGCGGCTGATCGACTTCGCCTCCGGGCTGACCTACGCGCTCGACGGCGGCATGCAGCGGATCGCCGACAAGGTGTTCCTGCTGACCCCGCGCAACGTCGAGGTGTCGGCCGAGGAACGCGCGCGGCTGATCGAGAAGGGCTTCTTCAACCAGTCTTGAGCCGCCGGCTCTCAGCCGTCGGGATCGCTGCGCTGGCACTCGCCGGCGTGTCGGCTCAGGCCGCCCTGGCCGAGCCGTTCCAGCTCGAGGCGGTCGGCAGCAAACGCTCCCTCGGCCACGTCACCGCGATCGGCGACTTTCATCCGCAGCGCGATCCGACCCTTCAGGCGGCCAACAGCGTGTTCGGCCCGCCCACCAAGATCGTGCGCACGAGCGACGTCTCGTGCCGCGTCCTCTACGGCGCGATCGGGCTGCGCTTCGCGTTCGTGAACCTGGGCGGCGGCGGTGGCTGCGACCCGGCGCTCACGAAGAGCCAGGTGGCGCGCGCATTCGATCCGCGCTGGCACACCGGCAAGGGCCTCCAGATCGGCGACCGGCAGCGCAAGCTGCGGCGGCTCTACCCCGGCGCCACCCGGCACGGGCGCTCCTGGTGGCTCGTCCGAGGCCGCAACATCTTCGGAGTGGGTCAGCGCCCGTACGCTGTCCTGCGCGCGACGATGAAGGGCCGTCGCGTGAACTCGTTCGCCCTGCAGATCGGCGCGGCGGGCGAATGAGCCCCAGGTAGGCTTCCCCGCCGATGAAGCTCGGTCTGATCGGCGCCGGGAATATGGCCTCGGCTCTCGCGCGGGGTATCGGCGAGCCCGTGCTCGTGAGCGACATCGACGGCGAGCGGGCGCGCGCGCTGGCGGCGCTGACCGGCGGTGAGGCCGTCGGCTCGAACTCCGAGCTTGCCGAGCGCGCCGACGCCGTGCTGCTCTGCCACAAGCCGAAGCAGCTCGACGAGGTTGCCGCCGAGGCGGCCGGCCACACCGAAACGGTCGTCTCGATCCTCGCCGCCACGCCGACCGCCAGGCTCGCGGCCGCCTACCCGGGCGCCGCGATCTACCGGTTCATCCCGAACATGGCGGTCGAGGTGGGTCGTGGGGTGCTCTGCTACGTGCGCGGCCCCGGCGCCGCAGAGGGCCCCGAGCAGGAGATACTCGCGCTGATGGGCCGGGCCGGTGAGCTGATCACGCTCGACGAGGAGCCGCTGATCGAGCCGGCCATGGCGCTCATGAGCTGCGGGCCTGCGTTCATGGCGCTCTGGGCGGAGAGCTTCGCGAAGGCGGGCGAGGCCCACGGACTCGAGCGCGACGCCGCCATGCGGATGGTGGTCGAGACGATGGCCGGCAGCGCCGCGTGGCTCGCGCGCCACGGCTACGACGGCGCGGACCTTCGCGCCCGCGTCGCGACCCCGGGCGGGACCACCGAGCAGGGGCTGATCGCGCTCGAGGAGGGCGGGCTGGGCGACCTCGTTCAGGCGACGGTCGACCAGGTCGTGGAGGCCACGCGATGAGCTTCTGGCTTGCCATCACGCGCGGGGACGTGGCCGACTACGTGCGCACGCTCGCGCTCGTCTACATCGTCCTGATCTTCATAAGGATCATCATGAGCTGGATCCCGCGGATGCCCTACAACCGCATCCTGAACGGCTTCCTGACCTTCGTCACCGACGTGACCGACCCCTACCTCAATCTCTTCCGCCGCATCCTGCCGATGGTGCGGATCGGCCCCGGCGCACTCGATCTGAGCCCGATCATCGCCACCTTCACGCTGATCATCGTCAGCAGCCTCGTGGCGGGCCTCATCGAGGGCTGACATGACCCGGCTGCGGCGGTGTCACCGCCGCGGTCGCAACCGCCGGGGTCGTCGTCGCTCTCGACCAGATCACGAAGCAGCTTGCGGCCACGAACGTGGAGCGCGGCGGCGAGGTCAGCGTGTTTCCCGGCCTCGAGATCTCGAACACGCGCAACACGGGGGTCGCCTTCGGCGTCTTCCAGGACGGGGGCACGATCGTGGCCGTGCTGATCGGCGTGTCGCTGGCGCTGCTGATCGGCTACTTCCTGCGCCACAGCGACGTTCCCTGGATGTGGCTGCCGGTCGGCATGCTGCTCGGCGGCGCGCTCGGCAACCTCGCCGACCGGGCGCGCGAGGGCGCCGTCATCGACTTCATCGATCCGGTCGCCTGGCCCGCCTTCAACGTGGCCGACTCCTGCATCGTGGTGGGGGTGTTCCTGCTGCTGTGGGTGGTGGAGGGGGGAGCGCGACGAGTCAAGACGAGCTGATCGCCGCCGGCGAGGACGCCGGGCTGCGCCTCGACGCGTTCCTGGCGGCGCGTGGGGCCACCCCGTCGCGGGCCGCCGCCCAGCGCCTGATCGAGGCCGGCGCCGTCAGCGTCGACGGCCGTGCACGCCCGAAGAATCACCGCGTGGCGGCGGGCGAGCGGATCGCGCTGGCCGCGGCCGCCGAAACCGACAGGGAGGCGAGCCCGGCCCCGGATTTCGAGGTCCTATACGAGGACGACGACCTGCTCGTGGTCGACAAGCCGGCCGGACTGGTGACGCACCCTGCGCCCGGGCACCGCGGCACGACGCTCGCCGAGGCGCTCGCCGGCAGGACCGCCGGCGGGGTGGATCCGGAGCGGGCGGGAATCGTGCACCGCCTCGATCGCGACACCTCGGGGCTGCTCGTGGTGGCCCGCACCGAGGAGGCCTACGCAGCACTTCAGCGCATGATGCGGGCGCGCGAGATCACACGCGAGTACCTGGCGCTCGTCAGCGGGCAGCCCGACGCCGAGAGCGGCACGATCGACGCGCCGATCGGCCGCGACCGCGCCCGCCGGACCGTGATGTCGACCCGCACCGACCGGGCGCGCGGCGCCGTCACCCATTTCGAGGTGCTGGAGCGGCTGCCCCGGACCGCGCTCCTGAACGTCCGGCTCGAGACGGGGCGCACCCACCAGATCCGCGCGCATCTCGCCGCGATCGGCCATCCGGTCTGCGGCGACAGCGCCTACGGAGGCCGCGAATGCGGGCGCAGAGTCGGTCTGGAGCGGCAATTTCTCCACGCTCGAAAACTCATGTTTAGGCACCCGATCACAGGGGCAAACATGGCGTGCGAGTCCAAACCACCCGTCGATCTGCGTCACGCGCTTGACGTGGCGAGACGGGAGCCAGTCTCCGGAGGGCCAGACGGAGGCTGAAAATACGAGCGAGGCGGTCTTCGGACCGCCTCGTTTCGTTCCTGGGCTCGGCCGCGTGCGCAGGGTCCTCTATCCTTGTCGGCCGTTCCGTAACGCGACCCCGCCGGAACAGGCGGCCGCGGCCCTGCCCGGGTGATCGAAGCCCGGGTCCGCGAGCCGGCCGGTGGGCAGACACAACCAACACCACTCAAGGGAGTTCTCTTTGGCCACCGACATCGGCATCAAGGAGCTGCTGGAGGCCGGGGTGCATTTCGGCCACCAGACGCGCCGCTGGAATCCCAAGATGCGCCGCTTCATCTTCGGGGAGCGCGACGGCATCCACATCATCGACCTGCAGAAGACCGAGCGGCTTCTGCACAACGCCCAGGAATTCGCCGGCGAGCTCGCCGGCCGGGGCGGCACCGTCCTCTTCGTTGGGACCAAGAAGCAGGCCCGCGACACCATCAAGGAGGCCGCTGACTCCTGCGGCATGCCCTACGTGGACCAGCGCTGGCTCGGCGGCCTGCTCACCAACTTCCAGACGATCAACAAGCGCATCCGGCGCCTGCACGAGCTGCGTGACTGGACCGAGACGGGCACGATGGATCTGCTGCCCGTGCGCGAGCGCATCGGGGCGATGGCGGAGCGCGACAAGCTCGAGACGAACCTCGGCGGCGTTGCCGACCTGCAGCGCCCGCCGGACGCGATGTTCGTGGTGGACCTGAAGACCGAGGCGATCGGCGTGCGCGAGGCGATACGCCTCAAGATCCCGATCATCGGTCTCGTCGACACCAACTGCGACCCGGATCCGGTGACCTACGTGATCCCGGGCAACGACGACGCGATTCGCTCGTGCAAGCTCGTCATCGAAGGGATCTCCGACGTGGTGCGTGACCGCGCCACGCGGTTCCGCGCCGAGGAGGAGGCCGCCCGCCGCGAGCGCGAGGAGGCCGAGCGCCGCGAGGCCGAGGAGCGCGCCGTCCGCGAGGCCGAGGAGCGCGAGCAGCAGGAGGCCGAGGAGCGCGCCCGGCGCGAGGCCGAGGAGGCCGGTTTCTCGCCCGACGAGCCCGCCCAGCCAGTGCCCGAGGGCGCTGCGCCGCGCGAGCGCCGCACGTTCGACCCAGACGAGGAGTCCTGATGAGCGTGGCCGTCTCGGCTAAGGACGTGAAGACCCTGCGCGACCGCACCGGCGCGGGGATGATGGACTGCAAGAACGCGCTCCAGGAGGCCGACGGCGACATCGACAAGGCGATCGAGGTGCTGCGCGTGAAGGGGCAGGCCTCGGCCGCCAAGCGCGGTGGCCGAGTGGCAAGCGAGGGCGTGGTATCGAGCTACATCCACGCGGGCGGCAAGGTGGGCGTGCTGGTCGAGGTCGACTGCGAGACCGATTTCGTCGCGCGCACCGAGGAGTTCCAGGCGTTCGCCCGCGAGGTCGCCGTCCATGTCGCCGGAGCGGCCGACGTTCGCTACGTGTCGGAGGACGAGATCGACGACGAGTGGCGTGAGGCCGAGCTGCGCGTGCTGCGCGAGCAGGCCGCCGGCGAGGGCAAGCCAGAGAACGTTCAGGAGAAGATCGTGGAGGGCCGGCTCCGCAAGCGCCTCGAGGAGGTCGTGCTCCTGAACCAGACGCACGTGAACGAGGACAAGCATGGCGGCAAGACGCTCGAGGAGCTGCGCGCGGAGCTCGCCGCCGGGACCGGCGAGAACATCGTGATCAGGCGGTTCGCGAAGTTCCGGGTCGGCGAGGAGTGACGCCCGCTTTCAAGCGGATCCTGCTGAAGCTGTCGGGGGAGGCGCTCATGGGCGACCTCCCCTACGGCACCGATGCCGACCGCATCGCGAAGATCGCGGAGGAGATCAAGAAGGTCCACGACCGCGGCGTCGAGATCGCGGTCGTCGTCGGCGGCGGCAACATCTACCGCGGGCTCAAGGGCGCCGCCGACGGGATGGACCGCGCGACCGGCGACTACATGGGCATGCTCGCCACGGTCCTGAACGCCCTGGCGCTCCAGGACGCGCTCGAGCGCACCGGCGCGATCACGCGCGTGCAGTCGGCGATCACGATCTCGGAGGTCGCCGAGCCCTACATCCGCCGCCGCGCGATGCGGCATCTCGAGAAGGGCCGGATCGTGATCTTCGCCGCCGGCACCGGCAACCCGTTCTTCACGACCGATACGGCGGCGGCCCTGCGCGCCCTCGAAATACACGCGGAGGCGCTGCTGATGGCCAAGAACGGCGTCGAGGGCGTCTACAGCGCCGATCCGCGCGTAGATCCGCAGGCACGCTTCCTCGAAGAGATCACGCACGTCGAGGCGATCGAGCAGCGGCTCGCGGTGATGGACTCGACGGCGCTCTCGCTCTGCATGGACAACTCGCTCCCGATCCATGTCTTCAACATGGACGACGAGGGAAACATCGACCGGATAGTGTGCGGCGAGCGAGTGGGAACTGTGGTGAGGACGCCGGGAGAATGAACGACGACCTTCTGAATGACTTCCTCGATGAGGGGAAATCGCGCATGGAGAAGGCGGTCGAGGCGACCCGCTCGGAGTTCGCGACGGTCAGGACCGGCCGCGCATCCCCGCACCTGCTGGACCGCATAGAGGTCGACTACTACGGGGCGCGCACGCCGCTCCGGCAGCTGGCGCAGGTGTCCGCGACCGAGGCGCGCCTGCTCACGATCACGCCCTACGACAAGAACTCGATCAAGCTGATCGAGAAGGCCATCCTCGAGTCGGACGTCGGCCTGACGCCCTCGAACGACGGCCAGCTGATCCGGCTCCAGATCCCGGAGCTGACCGAGGAGCGCCGCCGCGAGCTCGTCAAGGTGCTGCACAACATCGCCGAGCAGGGCCGCGTGAGCGTCCGCAACGTCCGCCGCGAGGTGATGCACGACCTGCGTGAGCTGAAGAGCGAGGGCGAGGTCGGCTCGGACGAGGAGCACCGCGCCGAGGACGCGCTGCAGAAGCTCACCGACTCGCACGTCGGCGATATCGACCAGGCCCTCGCCGGCAAGGAACAGGAAATCCTCGAGGTGTGAGCACGAGCGACGCCGCCACGGCGCGCTACGTCGCGATCATCACCGACGGGAACGGGCGCTGGGCGCAGGCGCGCGGGCTGCCGGTGCTGGCCGGACACGAGGCCGGTGCAGACGTGGTCAAGGCGCGGCTGCGCGACGCCGCCCGGCTCGGCGTCCGCGAGCTGACCGTGTACTCGTTCTCGACCGAGAACTGGTCGCGCCCCACGGCCGAGGTCGACGGGCTGATGGCGATGTTCGCGGAGCGCATCGACCGCGAAACCCCCGAGCTCGACGAGGAGGGGGTGCGCATGCGCTTCATCGGCCGCCGCGAGGGGCTCGCGGCCGGGTTGCTGCAGCGCATGGAGTGGGCCGAGGAGAAGACGGCCTCCAACACGCGCATCACCCTGTTCGTGGCCTTCAACTACGGCGGCCGAGCGGAGATCCTCGACGCGGCGCGAACCTTCACTGGTGAGAGCGAGGAGGAATTCCGCCGCCTGCTCTACGCGCCCGACATGCACGACCCAGACCTCCTGATCCGCACGAGCGGCGAGCAGCGCATCTCGAACTACCTGCTCTGGCAGTGCGCCTACTCGGAGTTCGTGTTCCGCGACGAGCTCTGGCCGGACTTCACGCGCGAGGCGTTCGAGGACTCCCTGGCCGAGTACACCGCTCGCCGGCGCCGCTTCGGGGGGCGCTAGGGGTGGAGGGCCGCCGCCCAACGCGCGAGCGCGAGCGGCGCGACCGGGCGCGCGCAGAGGAGACCGTCGAGGAGCGCCGTGGCGACCGCTCGGACCTCGTCCCGCGCATCCTGGTCGCGATCCCCGCGATCATCTTCGCGCTCTTCATCGTCATCCAGGGCGGGCTCGTGTTCGCGCTCGGCCTGTTCGTGCTCGGCGTGATCGCGCTGCGCGAGCTCTACACGCTGATGGGGCGGGTGCAGCCGGCGGCCCTCGCCGGCTTCGTCGTTCTCGCCGGGCTGCTGGCCGCGGCGCTCTACGGAGAGCCCCGCCACGTCGTGATGGTCCTGGTGGCCGCCTTCCCGATCACCTTCTTCTTCGCGCTGCTGCGCCCGCGCCGCGAGAACGTGTCGTGGGCGATCGCGGCCACGCTGTTCGGGGTCTTCTGGATCGGGCTCGCGATGGCGCACGCGGTCTGGCTGCGCGAGCTGGTCCAGCCGGGCAGCGGCGGTGACGAGATCGTGATCGGGAGAGGGCTTGTGATCGCCACGCTGATCGGCACGTTCCTCGGCGACACGTTCGCGTACTTCGGCGGGCGCTTGTACGGGCGTACGCCCCTGGCGCCCCGGATCTCGCCGAACAAGACGCTCGAGGGGCTCGTGATCGGGATCGTCGGCGGCACGGCCGCGTTCTGGTTCGCCGGGCTCTACCAGGACTGGCTGAGCGGCCCCGACGCGCTGCTGATCGGCGCCATGGTGGCGATCGCCGCACCGGTGGGAGACCTGTTCGAGTCGCTCATCAAGCGCGACCTCGAGGTGAAGGACACCGGCACCCTCTTCGGTCCCCACGGCGGCGTGCTCGACCGGCTCGACGCGGCGATGTTCTCGATACCGGTGGCGTACTACGCGGCGATTGGGCTGGGGTACGGGTAGGGGCGCCTCCGCCTAGAACTGCGGCGGCGCCCCGAACATCTCCGGCACTCGCGTGGCCAGCGCCAGGTCTCCCTCGACGTGGAAGCGGCCGCTGAAGAGGAGGTCCTGAGGGCCCATCTCCTCGGTGGCCAGCCGCATGAAGTCCGGAAGGCTCAGCCGGAACAGGATCGCCGGTGTCCCGTTCCAGCCAGGTATCGCCAGCGCGCTGTCGTCCTGGACGCGGACCGTCCAGCGCGACGGCTCGCGGCCGTTGTCGCGTGGGTCAGCTCGTAGACGATGTCGCCCTCGAAGCCGCCCGAGAACTTCGGCTCGAACTGGCGCACCATCCCACTGAAGATGATCCGCTGTGCGACGTCGCTGCCGAAGCGACGCTCGATCTGCTCGTCGGAGGCGCCGTGCACGAGCCGCGTCAGCAGACCCTGGCCGGCGCGCTCGAGCGAGCGTCTCGCCTCGACGGCAAGCTCTGAGGCGCGCCCGCGTACGCCGCCGTGGTCACGCGCAGCTCGTGTCGCACGCTCCAGCTCGGCGGCCTCGTCGATCACGTAGCCCGGCGGCGCCTCGCGCGCGGGCGGGCGCCGCGCGAGGGCGGCCTCGACCGCTCCCGCGAGACGCTCCTGCTTGGCGCGCTCGCGCTCCTCGCGACCCTCGGTGAAGTGCGGCAGCACCTTGTCGCCGAACAGCTGCAGGCTGTCCATGATGTGCTCGTGCTTGTTCGGCCCGGCCTGCAGGACGAAGATCACCTGGTCGACGCCCACGGCCTCGTAGCGCCGGCAGAGGTCCACCACCTGGTCGGCGGACCCGATCGCACCGCGCAGCGAGCCGAGCCCGGCCTGCATGATCTTCACCGCGAGCGGCGCCGCGTCGGGTGTGATCAGGTCGCGCGCGAAGCCGCGCTCGTCGCGGTTCGCGAGGAACTCGTCCCACACGCTCGTGCGGCCCGGCTGATGGTTGCCGAGCCCGTAGTAGTGGGCCAGTGAGTAGCCGAAGAAGTGGGCGCCGTCGATGCCGCGCTCGATCGCGGTGGCCTCGTCCTCGTGGATCATCATCGGGAGCACGACCGCCACGTTGGGGTTGACGGCGAAGCCGACCGGCATGCAGTCGTCCGACTCGATGATTGCGTAGTACTCGTCGACCCACTTGCCGGCGTCCTCGGGCTCGACGAACGAGAAGGAGAGCGCGCCGATGCCGTTGCGGGCGGCGAGGTGGATCGTCTCACGCCGGCTGCAGGCCACCCACAGCGGCGGGTGCGGGCGCTGCAGCGGCTTCGGCACGACGTTGCGCGGCGGCATGCTGAAGAACTCGCTGTTCCAGCCCGCGAACGGCTCCTCGACGAACATGCGGGCGATCGCGTCCATCGCGTCCTCCCACATCGCGCGCTTCTGCGTGCGCTCGACGAGGAAGCCGCCGAGCTCGGCGCCGGAGCTCGCCTCGCCGGTGCCGAAGTCGACCCGTCCGTCGGCGATCAGGTCGAGAGTCGCGACGCGCTCCGCCACGCGCGCGGGATGGTTCACGCGCGGCGGGATCTGAACGATCCCGTGCCCGAGCCGGATGCGCTCGGTGCGCATCGCGGCCGCCGCCAGGAAGACCTCGGGCGCCGAGCCATGGCTGTACTCCTCGAGGAAGTGGTGCTCGACCTGCCAGACGTGGTCGATGCCGATCCTGTCCGCCAGCACCACCTGATCGAGGGCGTCCTTGAGCAGCTGGTGGTCGGTGCGCTCGCCGGTCCAGGGCCGCGGATTCTGGTGCTCGTAGAAGATCCCGAAGCGCACCGAATCAGCCTAACCGCTCTCCCTAGACTCAATTCGGTGCGCAGGATCCTCATAGTCGGGTCGACTGGCTCGATCGGCACGCAGGCGCTCGACGTGATCGAGCGCGGCGACGATCTCGAGCTGGTCGGTCTCGCGGCCGCCTCGAGCTGGGAGCAGCTGCTCGAGCAGGCGGCCCGCCACGGCGTGCGCCGCATCGCGCTCGCGGACCCGGATGCCGCCGCTCGCGCGGGCGAGCACTCGGACTGCGAGATCCTGGCCGGGCCCGAGGGGCTGGTCGAGCTGATCACCGACACCGACTGCGACCTCGTCCTGAACGCGCTCGTAGGGTCGGCGGGCCTCGGCCCGACCGTGGCGACGCTCGGCGAGGGCATCGACCTCGCGCTCGCCAACAAGGAGAGCCTGGTGGTGGGCGGCGAGCTGGTGACGGCGCTCGCGGAGGCGACCGGCGCGCAGCTGCTCCCGGTCGACTCCGAGCACTCGGCGCTGCAGCAGCTGATCTCGAGCGAGCGGCCGGGGACGATCGACCGGCTCGTCCTGACGGCGAGCGGCGGCCCGTTCCGCGGGCGCACGGACCTCGACGGCGTCACGCGCGAGCAGGCTCTGACCCACCCGACCTGGGACATGGGCGGGAAGATCACGATCGACTCCGCGACGCTCATGAACAAGGGACTCGAGCTGATCGAGGCGCATCACCTGTTCGGCGTGCCCTACGAGCAGATCGACGTGGTGGTGCACCCGCAGTCGATCATCCACGCGCTCGTCCACCTCAACGACGGCGCCACGCTCGCCCACCTCGGGTATCCGGACATGCGGGTGCCGATCTCTTATGCGCTCAACTACCCGGAGCGCACCGACGTCCCGGTGAGGACGCTCGATCTCGTCGAGCTTGGCGAGCTGACCTTCGAGGCGCCCGACACGAACACGTTCGCCTGCCTGCGGCTCGCGCGCGAAGCCGCGCTCGCCGGCGGCACGGCGCCCTGCGTCCTCAACGCCGCCAACGAGATCGCCGTGCACGCCTTCCTGCGCGGTGAGCTGTCGTTCACCGGGATCGCGCGCGTGATCGAGTCGACGCTCTCCGAGCTGCCCGCCCGCCCGGTGCGGCACTTCAGCGACCTCTACGAGGCGGATGGGACCGCGCCGTGAGGTTGCGAAGGGTGTTGCGGCGTGAGCTGGGTCCTCGCGTTCATCGGCTTCGCGATCCTCGTGATCCTGCACGAGCTCGGGCACTTCACGGCGGCCAAGGCGGTCGGAATGCGGGTCGAGAAGTTCTCGCTGTTCTTCCCGCCGACGCTCGCTTCGAAGAAGGTGGGGGAGACCGAGTACGCCATCGGGGCGATCCCGGCCGGCGGCTACGTGCGCATCACGGGCATGAACCCGTCGGAGGAGCTCTCCGACGAGCTGCGCACCCGGGCCTACTACTCGCAGCCGGTCTGGAAGCGGATCGTCGTGATCGCGGCCGGCCCCGCCGTGAACCTGGTGCTCGCGTTCATCCTGCTGTTCATCTTCTTCTTCCTGATCGGGCCGGAGACGGCCACCACGAAGGTCGGCGTGATGGAGAAGGGCTACCCGGCCGCCAGCGTGCTCAAGTCGGACGACAGGCTCGTGGCGATCGACGGCAAGCGCGGGGACGCCGAGGTCTTCCAGCGCGCGATCGCCTCGCACAAGTGCGCGCCGCCGCCGACCGAGGGCTGCAAGGCGACCACGCCCGCGACCGTCACCGTCATCCGCGACGGGGAGCGACGGACCTTCGAGATGACGCCGGTGTTCGACCCGTCCGTCGATCCGCCGCGCACCCGGCTCGGCTTCGCCTACCAGCCGGGGCCCCGCGAGACGCTGCCGTTCGGCGAGTCGGTCGACGTGGCGGCGGACCGCTTCTGGTTCGTGACGAAGGCGACACTCGAGCTGCCGGCGCGCCTCCTCGACTCCGAGCAGCGCAAGGAGATCTCCGGCGTCGTCGGCTCCTACGAGACGACGCGCCAGTCGATCCTCTACGACGTCGCCCAGGTCGTGCTCATCCTGGCGGTCATCTCGCTGTCGCTCGCGATCGTGAACCTGTTCCCGTTCCTGCCGCTCGACGGCGGCCACATCTTCTGGGCCATCGTCGAGAAGGTGCGCGGTAAGCCGGTCCCCTTCAGCGTCATGGAGAGAGCCGGCGTCGTCGGCTTCATGCTCGTGATCCTGATCTTCCTCGTCGGCCTGACGAACGACATAGACAGGCTGTCCGGCGAGGGCTTCGGGGTGAGATAGGGATTCGTCCGCACTTGGCGCGACCAAGTGCTCCCGACATAGGATTCCCCCATGGAAGCTACGAGCGCGGGCGCCAGCCGCACCGAGAGGCCGGCTGGCCTCGACGCGTCGACCCTTGCCGAGGCCTTTCAGCTCACGGCCCAGGCCCACCCGGAGCGCGTGGCGCTCAGGACGAAGGACGACGAGTTCTCGATGACCTGGGGGGAGTACGCCGACAAGGTGCGCGGGCTCACGGCTGGCCTCGCGGCGCTCGGCCTGGAGCGCGGTGGGGCACTCGCGCTCATGCTCACGAACAGGCCGGAGTTCCATCTCTTCGACTCGGCTGCGCTGCATCTCGGCGCCACGCCGTTCTCCGTCTACAACACGTACACGCAGGAGCAGGTCGCCTACCAGGTGAAGGACGCCGAGGCGCGCATCTTCGTGACCGAGAAGGCCTTCCTCGACCGCGTCCAGGGGATCGAAGGGCTCGAGCACGTCGTGGTCGTCGACGCCGGCGATCTCGACGAGGCGCTCACGATCGCCGACGTCGAGGCCGAGGGCGACCCCGAGTTCGACTTCGAGGCGGCCTGGCGCGCCGTCGAGCCGGAGGACATGCTCACGCTCATCTACACGTCGGGCACGACCGGCCCGCCGAAGGGCGTTCAGCTCACCCACGCCAACGAGCTCGCGGCGCTCAGGGGCTTCGACCAGGTCGTCGCCTTCCCGGACGACGGGCGGGTGATCTCGTGGCTGCCGATGGCGCACATCGCGGAGCGGACGGCCAGCCACTACCTCCCGATCGCGCTCGGCTTCAGCACGACCTGCTGCCCCGACCCGCGCCAGGTCGTGGCCTACCTGGCAGAGGTGCATCCGACCTGGTTCTTCGCGGTCCCGCGCATCTGGGAGAAGCTGAAAGCCGCGATGGAGGCCGCCTTCGCGGCCGAGCAGGACGAAGCGAAGCGCCAGGCCAGCGAGTGGGCGCTCGGCGTGGGTCTCAAGAAGGTGCGCGCGGAGCAGGCCGGTGAGGAGGTCTCGGCCGAGCTCGCCGAGGAGTACGCGAAGGCGGACGAGCTAGTGCTCTCGAAGATCCGTGCGCGGCTCGGCCTCGACCAGGTCGAGGCGGTCAACGTCGGCGCCGCGCCGACGCCCTACCAGGTGATCGAGTTCTTCCACGCTCTCGGGATCCCGCTCGCCGAGCTCTGGGGGATGTCCGAGACCTGCGGGTACGGGGCCTGCAACCCGCCCGAGCGCATCAAGATCGGGACGGTCGGGCGGGTCGCGCCGCACGCCGAGATCAGGCTCGCCGACGACGGCGAGGTGCTGATCCGCGGGCCCTTCGTGATGCCCGGCTACCGCAACCAGCCCGAGCAGACAAGCGAGGCCCTCGACGACGAGGGCTGGCTCCACACCGGCGACGTCGGCGAGCTCGACGAGGACAACTACCTCAAGATCGTCGATCGCAAGAAGGAGCTGATCATCAACGCCGGCGGCAAGAACATGTCGCCCGCGAACATCGAGGCCAAGGTCAAGGCCTCGAGCCCGCTGATCGGCCAGGCGATCGCGATCGGCGACGGCCGCCCGTACAACGTCGCACTGATCACGCTCGACCCGGACGTCGCCCCCTACTTCATCGAGCAGAACGGCCCCGAAGCCGTCCAGGCCGAGGTCCAGCGCGGCGTCGACGCGGCCAACGAGCAGCTCGCGCGCGTGGAGGGAATCAAGAAGTTCAAGGTGCTCGACGAGGAATGGCTGCCCGGGGGCGACGAGCTCACGCCGACGATGAAGCTGAAGCGCAAGCCGATCTTCGAGAAGTACGCGGGCGAGATCGAGCGCCTATACGCCAGCTGAGGCCATCCGGGGGGCTCACGCCCCCCGGTCCCCCCGGAGCCACCTGGCCGGTGGACCCCACTATCCTGGGAGCAAGTGGCTTCCAGGCGCCAGATTGACGTCGGTGGCGTGAAGATCGGCGGCGGGGCTCCCGTCGCCGTGCAGTCGATGACGAAGACGGAGACTGCCGACTTCGACGCGACGATGACGCAGATCCACGCGATCGCCGAGGCGGGCGGCGACCTCGTCCGCTGCGCGGTTCCGCGCGACGACGACGTGCGCGCGCTCGCGCGGATCGTCAAGGAGTCGCCGATCCCGGTGATCGCCGACATCCACTTCAACCACACGCTGGCGCTCAAGGCGATCGACGCCGGAGCGCACTGCATCCGCATCAACCCCGGCAACATCGGCGGCTTCGAGAAGACCGGCGAGGTCGTCGAGAAGGCGCGCGCGGCGAACGTGCCGATGCGGATCGGCGTCAACTCGGGCTCGCTGCCCAAGCACCTGCACGAGCTGGAGCGCGAGAACCCCGTCGAGGCGCTCGTGGCGGCGGCGCTGGAGCACGTCGAGCTGATGGACCGGCTCGGCTTCCACGACTTCAAGGTGTCGATCAAGTCGACGAACGTGCCGAACACGATCGCGTCCAACCGGCTGCTCTCGGAGAAGATCGACAACCCGCTGCACCTCGGCATCACCGAGGCCGGGACCAAGTGGTCGGGCTCGCTCAAGTCCGCGGTCGGCCTCGGCACGCTGCTCGCCGACGGCATCGGCGACACGATCCGCATCTCGCTCTCCACCTTCCACGCGGAGGAGGAGGTCAAGGTCGCCTGGGAGATCCTCAAGGCGCTGAAGCTGCGCGAGCGCGGGCCCGTGCTGATCGCCTGCCCCACCTGCGGGCGCCTGCAGTTCGACATGGACACGGTGGTGGCCGAGATCGAGGAGCGGCTGCGCGCCTACGACGACCCGATCGAGGTCGCCGTGCTGGGCTGCGCGGTCAACGGCATCGGCGAGGCCTCGCACGCCGACTTCGGCATCACCGGCGCCAAGAACGAGGGCCTCATCTTCGCCCACGGCAAGCCGCTCAGGAAGGTCCCGCAGGCCGAGCTCGTGGATGCCCTGTTCGCCGAGATCGACAAGTCGATCGACCGCGGCACGGTGCTCGTCAACGAGACCGAGGCGGCCGAGGGCGCCGAGTGGCTCTCGAAGATCGAGGCCGAGAACGCCGGCGAGCTCACACCGGAGCGGATCGCGGCGATGGAGGCGGCGGCCGCGAGCGAGGACACGCTCGGGAACGGCGACGCCCTGCCGATGGCGGGCGCGCCCAAGGCCAAGCGGATCACGCTCGACGAGGAAGCCTCGCCGACCGCGGGCCGCCGCTTCACCCGCGCGTAGGCGATTTAACCGCCGCCGGCCAGGTGCCGCCGGGGAAACCCCGTCCCTGCGCAGCCGGCCGAGCCGGCTGCTTCGGCGCTTGGGGGGGCGCGAGCCCCCCGGTCACGATCCTTAGACTCGCGGGTCGTGACCCGTCTCTCGCGCTACTTCCTGCCGACCGTCAAGGAGGCGCCCACGGACGCCGAGGCGCTCTCGCACCGCCTGATCGTGCGGGCCGGCCTCGCGCGCCAGCTCGGCGCCGGGCTTTGGACCTGGCTGCCGGCCGGCTGGCGCGCGCACCGCAAGGTCGAGCAGATCATCCGCGAGGAGCTCGACGCGATCGGGGCGGGGGAGATGCTGATGCCCGTGCTCCAGCCCGCCGAGCTCTGGAAGCGGAGCGGGCGCTACGACATCGACGAGCTCTTCAAGCTTCAGGACCGGCGCGGCGCCGAGTTGCTGCTCGCGATGACGCACGAGGAGAACGTGACCTTCCACGTCTCGCGCGAGGTGCGCTCCTACCGCGATCTGCCGAAGCTGCTCTACCACTTCCAGACGAAGGAGCGCGACGAGCCGCGGCCGCGCGCGGGGGTGCTGCGCACGCGCGAGTTCATCATGAAGGACGCGTACTCGTTCGACCGCGACGCGGCCGGGCTGGACGAGTCGTACGGGCAGTTCATCCACGCGTACGACCGGATCTTCGACCGGCTGGGGCTGGAGTGGTATCGGGTCGAGTCCGACGTGGGGATGATGGGCGGCACCGGCGCCCACGAGTACATGGCGCCCTGTCCGGCCGGCGAGAACGACGTCGCGCTCTCGGATGCGGGCTACGCGGCCAACGTCGAGATCGCGAGTGCCACCGCGCAGCCCGTCCAGGGGCTGCCCGAGCGCGCAGATGCACCCGAGCGCGTCGAGACGCCCGGCGCCACGACCGTCCAGGAGGTCGCCGGCCAGCTCGGCGTGCCCACGGGGGCGATCATCAAGGCGTTGCCGGTGATCGCGGCCGAGCGCGGGCCGCTGCTCGTGCTCGTGCGCGGCGACCACCGGCTCAACGAGTTCAAGCTCCGCAACACGCTCGGCTCGGAGTTCCGCCCCGCCGAGGGGGCGGAGGTGCGCGAGCTGTTCGGGACGGAGCCCGGCTTCATCGGGCCCGTCGGCGCGCGTCTGCCTGTTCTCGCCGACGAGGCGCTCCGCGGCCTGCACGGCCTGGTGACCGGCGCGAACGAGCCGGACGTGCACCTCACGGGGATCGAGCCGGGCCGTGACTTCGAGGCCGAGTGGGTCGACGTGCGCCGGGTCGAGCCGGGCGACACGGATTCGAGCGGGTCCGTGATCCGGATCGAGCCGGCGATCGAAGTAGGCAACATCTTCAAGCTCGGAACGCGCTACTCGGAGCCGCTTGGCGCCCGCTACCTGGACGAGCAGGGCAAGGAGCAGCTGATCTGGATGGGCTCCTACGGCATCGGCCCCGCCCGCATCGTGGCCGCCGCCATCGAGCAGTTCGCCGACGACGCCGGCATCTCCTGGCCGCGCGCCGTGGCGCCCTTCGACGTCGAGCTGGTGACGCTCGGCAAGGAGGGCGAGGAGGCGCGCGCCGTCGCCGACGAGCTCTACGACGACCTGCGCGAGCACGGCCTGGACGTGCTCTACGACGACCGCAGCCTGAACGCCGGCGAGAAGTTCGCCGACGCGGAGCTGCTCGGCCTTCCGCTGCGACTCACGGTCGGCCGCAAGAGCGTCGAAGCGCGCGAGATCGACGCCCAGGTCCGGCGGGGACAGGAGAAGCGCTCACTCCCGCTCGAGGGCGGTGCGGAAGCGGCCGTGGATCTGTGGCGAACCCTCCCCTAAACGATGGCAGCCGGGGGCTCACGCCCCCGGACCCCCGCGGCCACTCCCGCGCCTCTGAAGGCTTGACGTTCAGGCGCCTCGTCGGCCTCGACCGTTCCGGGGGCCCGCCCCCCGAGACCCGGCGTGGCGAGGCGCTGCATCCCTGGACGATCCCGAACGCGATCGGGTTCGCCCGCATCGCGCTCATCCCGGTCTTTCTCGTCGTGGCGCTGGAGTCGGACGACGGACGGGACGGGACGGCGTTCCTGCTCTTTGCCGTGATCGCCTGGACCGACTACCTCGACGGCATGGCGGCACGGCTCACCGGCCAGTACAGCCGGCTGGGTGCGCTCCTCGACCCGCTCACCGACCGGCTGCTCGTGATCGCCGGGGCGATCGTGGCGTGGGAGTTCGACCTGCTGCCGCACTGGGCGCTGCTCGTCTTGGCCGCGCGCGAGGTCTTCATGCTCGGCCTCACCCAGATCGCCCTGCGCCGCGGGCTCGATCTGAGCGTGAACATGATCGGACGCTGGGCGGTGTGGCCGACGATGGGCGCGCTCGCGCTGGCGCTGATCTGGGACAGTTGGGTGCCTGAGCTGCTGCTCTACATCGGTCTCGCCATGACGCTTGCGGCGACCGCGGTCTATCTGCAAGATGGGCTGCGCGCGATTCGCCAAGGCTCAACCTCAACTTGAGGAAATGCTATGGTCGGAGCGGGCGCTCTGACAGCTCTCGAAAGGACCCCATTGGACACGTTTCCCGACCTCGGCGCTCTCTCCGACGGTGAGCTCAAGGATCTGATCCAGGAGCTCACGGAGGAGGAGCAGGAGGTCTCCTACCGCCGGCGCATCCTGCACGGCAAGATCGACATCCTGCGTGCCGAGCTGGTCAACCGCCTGCGCAAGAAGCACGAGGAGGGCGAATCGGTGATCTCAGGCGCCGACGTCCAGCAGCTCACCGACATCCTGTCGGGCAAGGGTGTCGCTGCAGACGACCCGGAGCTGGAGTAGGTACGGCGCCGTGCACTGCCCCGAGTGTGGCTTCGTCAACGACGAGGGGGCGAACTACTGCCAGCGCTGTGGAGCGTTCCTCGGCGAGGCGAGCGAGTCGGGCTCCGGTGACACGACCGAGGTCTATCAACTCGATGAGAGCGGGGAGCTGCGCGCCGTGGACCTCGACGAAGTGACCCATGAAGGCGCCACGCTCGTGATCAGAGCCGGCGGCGGGCGCGCCGGGGAGGCGTTCATCATCACAGGCGAGCGAATGACGATCGGGCGCAGCCCCGAGGCCGAGGTGTTTCTCGACGACGTGACGGTCTCGCGCAATCACGCGCTGCTCGTGCGCCGGCGCGACGGCCTCTACATCGACGATCTGGGCTCGCTCAACGGCACCTACGTGAACCGGCACCGGATCGAGTCCCATCGCCTGCAGAACGGCGATGAGCTGCAGGTAGGCAAGTACAAGCTCACCTACCTCGACGAGCGTTGAGCACCGAGGTCACAGGAGAGGCGCCTGCGCGCAAGGAGAAGGCGCTGACGATCGGCGCCGTCTGCAAGCAGCTGGAGCGCGAGTTCCCGGACATCTCGATCTCGAAGATCCGCTACCTCGAGGACCAGAAGCTGCTCGCTCCGCGGCGCACGCCGGGCGGCTACCGGCTCTACGCGGCCGCCGACGTGGACCGGCTGCGGACGATCCTGCGCCTGCAGCGGGACGAGTTCCTGCCGCTGCGCGTGATCCGCCAGGAGCTCGCCGCCGGCCGTGCCGACAGCGAGGTCGCCCAGCCCACCGGCCCGGACCCGCGCTCGCTGCGGCGCTCGACCTTCGCGCTGCGTGGCCCAGGCTCGCTCTACCGGCTCGAGGAGGTGCTCGAGGACACCGGCGCGGACCGATCGCTCGTCAAGGAGCTCGAGGACTTCGGCGTCATCAAGGGCGAGCGCCACGAGGGCGAGACCCTGTACGACGACACCGAGCGCGAGATCGTGCGGGCGGTGACGGAGCTGAAGCGCTTCGGCGTCGGCGGCCGCAACCTGCGCGTCTTCCGCACTTCGGCGGACCGCGAGGCGGCCCTGCTGGAGCAGATCCTGGCGCCGGCGCTGCGCTCGCGGAACCCGGAGCGGCGCAAGGAGGCGGTCGAGGCGCTCGAGAACCTGGCGGCGATCGCCTCGCATCTCAAGCACCTCCTGCTCGTGCGTGACCTGCGCAAGCTCGCCCGCTGAGCGCGCCGTGCGGCTGGAGGACTACATCGAGGACATCCCCGACTTCCCGAAGCCGGGGATCGTCTTCAAGGACATCACGCCGCTGTTCCTCGACCCTGAGGCGCTGCGCTTCGCGATCGGCGAGCTCGCTGACTACGCCCGCGCGCTGTCGGTCGACTACGTCGTCTCGGCCGAGGCGCGCGGCTTCGTGCTCGGCGCGGCGGTCGCGGCGGCCGCGGACGCGGGCTTCATCCTCGCGCGCAAGCCCGGCAAGCTGCCGCGCGAGATCTCGTCCGTCGAATACGAGCTCGAGTATGGGGTGGATGCGCTCGAGATGCACGCCGACGCGGTCCGGGACGGGGCGCGCGTGCTCGTCCACGACGACCTGCTCGCGACCGGCGGCACCGCCGGCGCCCTGTGCGGCCTGGTGGAGCAGGCGGGCGGCGTCGTGGCAGGATGCGCCTTTGTGATCGAGCTGGCCTTCCTCAAAGGGCGCGAGCGGCTCAGCGGGTACGACGTCAGGTCCCTCGTCGTCTACGACTCCGAGTGATCGTGCGGCGTGAGACGGTCGTCTCGGCGCCGCCCGAGGAGGTCTGGCGCGTGGTCAGCGACCCCGCCCGGCTCCCGGCCTGGTGGCCGAGCGTGTCGCGCGTCGAGGACGCCTCGCCCGACGCTTGGACCAAGGTGCTGATGTCTCCGGGCGGAAAGGCGGTGCGGGCCGACTACACGCGCGTCGAGGCGGAGGAGCCGGTGCGACTCGTTTGGAGGCACGAGGTCGCGGAATCGCCCTTCGAGCGGATCCTGTCGGCGTCGACCACGGAGATCATCCTGGAACCGCGCGACGGCGGCACGCTCGTGCGCCTCGCGATCGAGCACCGTCCGCGCGGCTGGGCGCGCTTCAGCCCCTTCCAGATGCGCGCCGCCGCGACGCGGCAGGTGGCGGGCGCGCTCGACGGCCTGACGGAGCTGCTCGGCGGGGAGGGCGGCTGATGCGCTGGTGGGGCTGGGGCGAGGACGGCCACGACGTGGAGCTGCCCGAGACCGCGAGCTTCCTGCTCGAGACGCAGCTCGGCGTGCCCGCCGGCCGGCGGCTCCCGCCGGTGACGCTCGAGGAGGTGCGCCTGCCCGAGCCGCGGCTGCCGGCTCGGCTTCGTGACCGCCTCAGGGACCTGCTGGGGGCCGACAACGTGCGCGACGATCGCGAGGCGCGCGTCACCCACGCACTCGGGCGCTCCTACCCGGACCTGATCAGGCTGCGCTCGGGCGACGTCTCGAACGCGCCCGACGTGGTGGCCCGGCCCGGCTCCGCCGAACAGGTAGCCGCCGTGCTCGCCGCCTGCGCCGCGGAGCGCGCAGCCGTCGTGCCGTTCGGCGGCGGCACGAGCGTGGTCGGCGGGGTCGAGCCGCTTGCGGACGGGTTCGCGGGAGCGGTCTCACTCGACCTCGGCCGCCTCAACGAGGTCGCCGGGATCGACAAGACGTCGCTGACCGCGCGGCTCGGCGCGGGGATGCTCGGCCCGGAGGTCGAGCGGCGGCTGGGGGAGGAGGGGCTCACGCTCGGGCACTTCCCGCAGTCGTTCGAGTACTCGACGGTGGGTGGTTGGGTGGCGACGCGCTCGGCAGGCCAGGCTTCGAGCGGCTACGGCCGCATCGACGAGCTCGTCGAGGGACTGCGCTTCGTCGCCCCGGCGGGCGAGCTGAGCATGCGCGAACGGCCCGCCAGCGCGGCGGGGCCGGAGCTGCGTGAGCTGCTCGTGGGCTCCGAGGGCGTGCTCGGCGTCGTCTGCGATGCCACGCTGCGCGTCCGGCCGGCGCCGCAGCAGCGTCGCTACGAAGGTTGGTCGTTCCGCAGCTTCGCCGAGGGCTGCGAGGCCCTGCGGGTGCTCGTGCAGGCGGATGCGACGCCCGACGTGGTGCGTCTCTCGGACGAGGCCGAGACGGGCCTCAGCTTTGCGGCGGCGCCGCCCGGCGGGCGCGCCGAGCGCGTCGTCAAGCGCTATCTGCGCATGGCCGGCCACGAGCGTGGCTGTCTCGCGATCGTCGGCTTCGAGGGTGACGAGGAGGACGTCGAGCGGCGCCGGCTGCGCGCAGCCGCCCTGCTCCGCGGAGGGGGCGGCCTCTCCCTCGGTCGCCGGCCCGGCGAGGCCTGGCTGCGCGCCCGCTTCATGGGGCCCTATCTGCGCGACGAGCTGCTGGGCCGCGGCGTCCTCGTCGACACGCTCGAGACCGCCACGTCCTGGAGCAACCTGCCGGCGCTGTACGAGGCGGTCGGTGCGGCGCTCCGGCGCACGCTCGGTTCGACCTCGCTCGTGACGTGCCATGTCTCGCACCTCTACCGCTCGGGCGCCTCGCTCTACTTCACGTTCTTCGCCGGTCAAGCCGACGATGCGCTGGGCCAGTGGCGTGCCGCCAAGGAGGCCGCCTCGCAGTCGATCGTCGAGGGCGGCGGGACGATCACCCACCACCACGGCGTGGGCCGTGACCACCTGCCCTGGATGCGCGCGGAGGTCGGCGAGCTCGGCCTCGAGCTCCTGCGTGGGGCCAAGGAGCGCCTCGATCCGACCGGGGTCATGAACCCAGGGAAGCTCGTAACTGACGGGTCGCCCCTGTCTTGAGGGCTAGCCGCCGGGGGGAGCCAGGACGGACTGACCGAGCACCGCGGTCTTCTGGTCTCCCTGCGGCTGCGCCGCCCGCAGCGTCGGCATGCGCCCGCGCAACACCGAGTCACCCGAGTGCGTGCGCTGCTTGTCGAGCGGCTCCCGTGAGATGTCGATGAAGCGGTACTGCTCGAAGTCGGCGGGCAGTGTGCCGATCGCCTGGTAGTTGCCCTGCTGGTCGGTGACCTGGCCGCCGAGCGTCCTTGCGTCGCCCTGGTCGTTGTAGAGCCAGACCTCATAGGCCTCGCGCTGGCCGCTCGGCTCGAGCCGGGCGGCCTGGACGAGCAGCTGGCGCCTGCCGTTCTGCTCGACCACGATCGCGATGCCGGCCGGCGCTCCGGTCGTCTGCGCGGGCGTGTTCTGACCGTCGCCGGCGCCGGCCGCAGCCTGCTCGGCCGCGGGCTCCGGCTCGTCGTCGTCCCCTGTGAGGACGCCGATCGGCCACAGCAGCACGGCCACGAGCGCCAGCGCGGCCAGCGCGCCACCGGCGGCCAGCAACCTGCGCCGCCTGACGGCGGGATCGGTGGCCGGGGCCAGCCCGGACCCCGCCGGAGCCTTCGCGGCCGCTGAGGCGCGGCGCCCGCGCTCGCCCTCCGGGACCGACGGCATCGAGCCGTTCGGGTACAGGCCCTCCAGCGAGTCGAGCAGCGAGCGCGTCCAGCTCCGCGCCGCCTCGGAGCGGCGCAGGTGGCCCTTCGTGGCCGAGGCCTCCGGGCCCGCCTGCTGCCCGAGCACGTAGTCAGCGAGCTGGCCGCGCCAGTCCTCCTCGACTGCGCGCACGCTCACCGGCGCCAGCTCGACGAGCGCGTCGCGCGCCAGCTCGCGCACGCGCGGCTCGGGCACGCCGAGCAGCTCGGAGAGCTCCGCGTAGGTCTTCCCCTGCTGCAGAACGAGCTCCACGATCGCCCGCTGCTCGGCGGAGAGCTGGTCAAAGGTGGCCATGAGCAGGGGGAACTGTAGTGTGCCCGCCTCGATGGACTCGCCGCTTGGCAGCTACCCCGCGCCGGGGACGCTCGACGACGTGCTGGGCTTCGAGCTGCTCGAGCTGAGCGCCGAGCACGTGCGCGCGCAGTTCGCCGTCGAGCCGCGCGTGACGCAGCCATTCGGGCTCGTTCACGGCGGCGCATACGCGGCGCTCGCCGAGTCGATGGTCTCGATGGCCACCCACACGGCGGTCGAGCGACGCGGCATGCTCGCCGTGGGCCAGTCGAACAGCACCACCTTTCTGCGCCCGGTCACCGGCGGCCAGGTGCACGCGGAGGGCGTGGCGATCCATCGCGGACGCACGACCTGGATCTGGGACGTGCGCTTCACCGACGACGACGAGCGTCTCTGCGCCATCACCCGCATGACGATGGCGGTCCGGCCTCAGACGGGCTGACCGGGCTCCTCGAGCAGGTAGGCCAGGACCGGCCCCTCCTTGCCCTTCACGGTCACCTCGCCGAGCGAGCGGACGCTGGCGCCCGGCAGCGCGTGCAGCGTCGCCTCGCCGATCACGACACGGCCGGCGGGCGCCTCGGCCTGGAGCCGCGCCGCCAGGTTGACGGTGTCCCCGATCACCGTGTAGCTGCGCCCGCTCTCCGCGCCGAGCACGCCGACCATCGCCTCGCCGCTGTTGACCGCGGCCCGGAAGCGGGGCCAGCCGGGATGCTCGTCGGCCAGCCTGGATGTCTCGCGCTGCACCTCGAGCGCCGCGTCAACCGCCTGCCGGGCGTGCTCGGGCTGGTCCCCGCGGGTGCCCCACGTGGCCATGATCGCGTCGCCGACGAGGCGGTCGATCTCGCCGCCGTGGCGGTCGACGATCGGCGGGATCGCGATTCGGAGGTACTCGTTCAGCATCTCGGACACCTCGCGCGGATCGCGGCCCTCGGAGAAGCGCGTGAAGCCCTCGAGGTCCGCGAACAGCACGCTGACGTCGCGCTTGCCGGCGGCCGTCTCGTCCAGGTAGAGGTCGCTGAAGCGCTCCTCGCCCTCCTCGCGCCGGGCGCTCCAGGCGATCGCTCCGAAAGCGAGCAGCATCAGGATGTGCCACTCCCACCAGCTCGCGTGCCAGTTGCGCGCGAACGCGACCGCGATCATCGCCTCCGCGAGCAGCACGCACGCGCTCGCCACCGCGACCAGGATCGTGGAGCCGCTGCGAATGGCCATCGCCCCGTAGCGGAAGCCGGCGAACGCGTACAGCACCGTCGACACGGCCGCAGCGGCCACCAGGCCTCCGCTCGCGCGCTCCACCGGCGTCGGGTCGTCGAGCGGTGGCACCGAGCCGAGCGAGAGCGCCGCCCAGGCGGCCAGGAGCACCAGCACCCCGCCGCGCAGCACATGGGCGTTGCGGATCACCCACTGGGCCCGCTCGCGCGGGAGCGGCAGGGCTGAGGCGGCCGCGAACAGCGCCGCCAGCAGCAGCCCGACCGAGGTGGCGATCGTGAAGCCCTGGTTCGGCCCGTCGAGCAGCACACCCGGCGTGGCGAGCGCGTGCAGGGCGAGGAACCCGGCTGCGGACAGGAACGCCAGCGAGACCAGGAACAGGCGCGCGTCGGCGCGATGGAGGGCTATGCCGCTCGTCGACAGCGCCAGCCCCGCGCTCGTGACCGCGGCCGCGAGCACGAGCCAGAAATGCGACGGATGGTGCTCCCACATGCCGTCGGCCGACGGCGCCGCAAGCAGCACCACGAGGCCGAGGAGCGGAACAGCGAGGGCCGCGAGCCAGACGAGCGACCGCTGATCGCGGCGCTCGCGAAAGGAGAGGCGCACGGCCTTGCGCGAGGGCGCGCCGCCCGCCGGAGCGATCGTCCCACGCTATCCCGGCGCCCGCAGCTCCTGCGTGACCCGGCTCACGTAGCGGTTGGTGATCGGGAGGCGCCGGTCGCGCCCGAACGCCTTGGTCGAGATCTTGATTCCCGGCGGCGCCTGACGGCGCTTGTACTCGGCGCGGTCGACCATCGCGATCACGCGCTCGACCTGGTCTGCCGGCAGCCCGCGTCGCACCAGCTCGACCGCGTCCAGGTCTTCCTCGATGTAACCCTCGAGCAGCTGGTCGAGCAGCTCGTAGGGCGGGAGGGAGTCGTCGTCGCGCTGCTCGTAGCGCAGCTCCGCGGACGGCGGCCGCTCGAGCACCGACCCGGGCACGAGCTCCCGGCCCGCCTGCTCGTTGCGCCAGCTCACGAGCCGGTAGACCCAGCCCTTGTAGACGTCCTTCAGCACGGCGAAGCCGCCCGCCATGTCCCCGTAGAGGGTCGCGTAGCCGACCGACATCTCGGACTTGTTGCCGGTCGTCAGGACGAGCCAGCCGAACTTGTTCGAGAGCGCCATCACCACGTTCCCGCGGATGCGCGCCTGCACGTTCTCCTCGGCGATGTCCGGTTCGGTGTCGGCGAAGGAGTCCGCGAGCATCTCGTCGTAGGCGCCCATGGCGTCCGCGATCGAGATCTCGCGGAAGTCGACGCCGAGGTTCTCGGCGATCGCGCGCGCGTCGGAGCGCGTTCCCTCACTCGAGTACGGCGAGGGCATCGAGACGCAGGTGACCCGCTCCGGTCCGAGCGCATCGGCGGCGAGCAGTGCCACGAGCGCCGAGTCGATCCCGCCCGAGAGCGCCACCAGCACGCGCTCGAAGCCGTTCTTCTCGACGTAGTCGCGCAGCCCGGTGCGCAGCGCCGCGTACACCTCCGCCTCGGGCTCGAGCGTGGGCGCGAGCTCGCCCGCCACGACGTCGCCCTCCGACTCGACGCTCACGCTGGCGAGCGTGAACACGGGCGGGTCGGCGACCGTCGCGGTGCGCCGCTGGCGGCGGACGTTGACGCGGTGGCGCGTGTCGCGCAGCCGCGCCGCCGCGACCTCGCGAGGATCGATCGTGCAGAAGCTGAGCGCCTCCTCGAACTGCGGGCAGCGCGTGAGCACCGTGCCGTCCTGGTCGATGGCGAGGCTGTGACCGTCGAAGACGAGCTCGTCCTGCCCGCCGACGGTGTTGACGAACACGACCGCGGCCAGGTAGTCGACCGAGCGCTGCACGAGCATGCGCTCACGCTGCTCCCCGTAGCCCGCCCGGTAGGGGGAGGCGGACAGGTTCACGATCACCTGGGCGCCGCCGAGCGCCTCCGTCATCGCCGGCGGCCCCGGCTCCCAGATGTCCTCGCAGATGCTGATCCCGATCGGGATCCCGTTGAGCTCGAAGATCGCCGCCTCCGCGCCCGACTGGAAGTAGCGCTGCTCGTCGAAGACGCCGTAGTTCGGCAGATACATCTTCCGGTAGATCGCGACGACCTCGCCGTCCGCGAGCACGGCCGCCGCGTTGTAGACGTCCTCGGCGCGTTCCGGGAAGCCCACGAGCGCGACGATCCCATGGGTCTGCGCGGCGAGCTCCGCGAGCGCGTCCGCGCAGGCGTCGAGGAAGCTCGTCTTCAGGAGCAGGTCCTCAGGCGGGTAGCCGCTGAGCGTGAGCTCGGGGAACACCACGAGCCCGGCGCCGCCGTCGCGCGCCGCGCTCGTGTGCTCGGCGATGCGGCGCGCGTTGCCGGCGATGTCGCCGACGGTGGGGTTGATCTGGGCGAGCGCCACACGCAGGAGCTGCTGTTCGCGGGGCATGACTCCCATTATCGCGGCTGGCCTGCAGAATCCGCCTATGCGCTACGTCCACACCAACATGCGCGTTCGCGACATCGACGCCTCGCTGCGCTTCTACGAGGCCCTCGGCTACGAGCGCCGCGGCAGGCTCCAGTTCGAAGGCGCCTACAACATCTACCTCGGCCTGCCGGGCGACGGCGACACGCTCGAGCTGACCGTCAATGAGGGGCACGACGAGTCCTACGACCTCGGCAGCGGCTACGGACACCTCGCGCTGTCGGTCGAGGACCTCGACGGGCTGCTCGCGAAGCTCGCGGCTCAGGGCATCGAGCCGGAGAAGCCCCCGTACCATCCCGGCGGCCGTGAGGAGTTCCGGATCTGCTTCGTGGCCGATCCGGACGGCTACAGGATCGAGTTGATCGACGGCGACTTCGAGACGCCGCAGGACCCCGACCAATAGGAGGAGCAATGCTGTTCATGGTCCGCTTCGACATCCATCAGCCCGAGGGGATGTCAACGCGCGAGTTCGTCGAGACCTGGGACCGTGAGGCCGACGCCGCCCTTGGCGCGATGGAGGCCGGCGTCGTGACCCATCTCTGGAAGGTCTCCGGGCAGCGCGTCGTGTTCGCGGTCATCGACCTGCCCGACCCTGAGTCCCTCGACCGGGCCCTGGCCGGCCTGCCGATCGTCCAGGAGCTGGGCGGCGGCGCCGAGACCGAGGCGTACCCGATCTACGACTACAGGACGTTCGCGGCCGATATGAAGGAGCAGCTGAAGGGCTAGCGCCGGCAGCCGATCGGCTCGTCCAGGTAGCTGCTGCCGGCGCGCCGGTGCTCGAAGTGCCACCACTCGCGCCAGTAGGGCTCGAAGCCGAAGCGGGCCATTGCGCGCGCGAGAACCAGGCGGTTGCGGAGGGCGCGGCCGCTCGCGTTCCTTGTGTGGGCGCGGCTCGAGAGGTCGTCGTAGCCAGTCCCCATCTCGAGCGGGCGGCCGCTGTCCGCGCGCACGAGCGTCAGATCGACGGCGCTGCCCGTGTTGTGGCGGCTGCGACGCGCGATGTACGTCCCGACCAGGTCGGCCCTGCCGCTGCGCTCGGCCCAGCGCACGAGCGCGCGGGAGGCCCGCGCAGGGCGATAGGCGTCGCGCACGAGCAGGCCGAGCCCGTGGCGGCGCAGACGGCGCTGGACACGCGCGAGCGAGCGAGCAGCGTGGGGGAGGAGGAAGGCCCTGTTCTCGCAGTAGCCCGGCAGCCGCCGCCCGGTGAGGTTGTCGGGGGTCGCGTAGGCGAGCTCGACGCGGATGCCGGGGGCGGATCGCTGGATGTCGACGAGGCCGCTGACGCTCGCCTCGGCGGGCGTCCTGAAAATGCGTCTCGCCACTCCGCGCAGCGTCGCCGTGCCGTAGTCGTGCGACGGGTTGCCGTCGCTCAGCACCGCCATCGACACGCGCAGCGGCCCGCGCTCGAAGAGGGCTGCTTCGTGGACGAGGCGGCCTAGGCCGGTGCTGCGCCAGCCGCCCTTGAAGAAGGTGTGGAAGCCCGCGGCATGCGAGAAGCGCGAGAAGCCCCAGCGCTGCCAGGCGACGATCGAGGAGAGCAGCCCGCGCGCGTAGGCGCGCGAGCGCTCGGGGACGAGCAGGTCGAAGACGCGGAAGAAGCGCGCCTGGTCCGCAGCGCTGAAATGGGCGCCTGACCAGTAGCCGCTGACGGAGAAGCTGCGCATCCCCGCGCGGGCGGCGAGCGCGCGCAGGCCGGCGTCGCCGACACGGGCGAAGACGGCGGTCGCGAGCCCGTTGTCCGAGCGCGTGATCATCGGTCCGAGCAGCGCTCGCTCGCCGGGCGACGGGAGGCGGTTGCCCGCCTGGCGCAGGTACGCCACGAGCAGCATCGCCTTGACGAGGCTGGCCGAGATGAACGTGCGCCGCGCCGCGAGGCCGTGCGTGCGCCCGTGCGAGTCGATCAGCGCCCAGGAGACGATCCCGGCCCGCCGGGAGAGGAAGCGGCGCGCCGCCTGCACGCGCTCGGGCGGCGGGAACAGGGCCGGGCGCGCGCGGACCCGCAGGCGACAGCCGCGCCCGGGACGCACGCTGGCACGCACGCCGGTGCGGCCGTGGGCGATTACCTTGATCCGGCGCGAGCAGCGGTCCGTCGGCGGGTCGAGCAGCGAGCAGTTGCCGTCGCAGGGGCGCTCGAAGCTCGTCAGGCGGTAGCGGCCCGCGGGCAGCCGGCGCCTGACCCGCCAGCGCAGGCCCCGGGCTGCGCTCTCGTCGACGACGAGCTCGCCGCGCGCGTCGCGCACACGCAGGAACGAGATCGAGCCCTCGATGTACGCGCCGGTCAGCACCCGCCGGAAGTCGAGCTTGCCGCGCGGCGCCTGCGCGTCCGCGACCGGCGCGGCGAGCGCCGCGATCGCGGCCGCCGCACACAGGACCAGGACCCGCACATGCCCAGGGTACGGTTGTCCGTATCGACGCGCTCACGCGCGGCCCGTAGCCTCGTGGCCATCAGACGCCTCGCCAGAGACATCCTCACCCCGATCACGTACGGGCGCATCGCGTATCTGCTGATAGCGCTGCCGCTCGGGATAGCGTGGTTCACGTTCCTGGTGACCGCGATCGCGGTCGGCCTCGGCACCGCGATCACCCTGATCGGCATCCCGATCCTCGTCGGGACGCTGTACGCGTGGCGCTGGGCCGCGAAGCTCGAGCGACGCCTGATCGCCTCGCTCACGGGCGTCCAGATCGAAGACCCCTACAGACCTGAGCCGGAGGGCGCCGGCTGGTCGCGGCGCATCAGCACCCGGCTGGGCGACCCGGCCAGCTGGAAGGACCTCGTCTTCCTGCTGATCCAGCTTCCACTCGGCATCGCATCCTTCACGGCCGCCGCCGTCGTGCTGGGGCTGGCGCTGTCCTGGATCGCGGCGCCCGCCTGGTACTGGTCGACACCCGAGGGGATCGAGCTCGGGATCGCAACCGTCGACACGCTCGGCGAGGCGCTCCTGCTCGTGCCGCTCGGGCTCGTGGTCGCGTTCCTGGGCATCCCGGCGCTCGGTCAACTCGGGCGCCTGTACGGGCTGCTGGCGAAGCTGCTGCTCGGCTCGACCCCCGACCCCGAGCTGACCGCACAGGTCACGGAGCTCGAGGGCGCTCGCTCGCGGATCATCGCGGCGGCCGACGCGGAGCGCCGCCGCATCGAGCGCGATCTTCACGACGGCGCGCAGCAGCGCCTGGTCGCGCTCTCGCTGACGCTCAGGATGGCCGAGTCGCGCGCCGAGAAGGGCGATCCCGAGACGGCGGACCTGATCCGCAACGCCGGCGAGGAGGCCGGGCTCGCTCTGAAGGACCTGCGCGACCTCGCGCGCGGCATCCACCCGGCGATCCTCACGAACCGCGGCCTGGCGGCGGCGCTCGACGACCTCGCGGCTCGCGCGTCGATCCCGGTTGAGGTCACGGACGCGCCGCAGGAGCGCCTGCCCGATCAGGTCGAGGCGGCCGCCTACTTCGTCGTCTCCGAGTGCCTCGCCAACGTGGACAAGCATGCGCAGGCGTCCGCCGCCAGCGTGTCGGTGCAGGCCGAGAACGGGCAGCTGCGCGTCGAGGTCGCGGACGACGGCACGGGCGGCGCCGACACCGAGAACGGCTCGGGCATTCAGGGCCTGCGCGACCGCGTGGGGGCCCTGGGCGGGCGGCTCGAGATCGAGAGCCCGGAAGCCGCCGGAACGCGCGTGCGCGCGACGATCCCGCTGGAGGTGCCCGCTGATCTGGACGAGCTCGAGGCGCCGCGGCGAGCAGTCGTCCTCGCTGACGAGGAGGCCGAGACGCTCCGCACGCGCCGCACGCGGCGGCTGCGGGTGCGCGTCGGCATCGTCGCGAGCGTGGCGGCCATCCTCGTGCTGGTCTGGGCGCTGACCGGTACCGACAAGCCCTGGATCGTGTGGCCCCTGCTGGGCCTTGGCCTGGTGGCGGCGCTGGACGGCTGGCTCGTCCTCGGCGGGCGGCCGCTGCGCGAGTCGGACGTCGCGGCCGTGGGGGGCGATCGCGCGGAGGCCATCCGCTCGCTGCGCCGCCGGCGGCGGATCCGCATCGACGCCGGCGCGCTCGTCATCCTCAACGTGTTTCTGATAGGCATCTGGATCGCGTCCGGCGCCAGCTACTTCTGGCCGGTCTGGCCGATCCTCGGCAGCGCCGTCGCGCTCGGGTTGAAGTCGCTCCGTTGGACGGATATCGCGCGCGAGCGGCTCGTCGGGGACGCCTCGCCTCACTGATTACGCCGGGTCCTCTTGACAACGGAAAACGGCGTGTTTATGTTTCGCGTCGCGACCGCCAGAAACGCGGCCGTATCCAGTGAGGAGTGGCCCGGCAGCGCCGGGCGGATCGGAGAGATATATGCCTGGCACCCCGGGTTTTGCCGGTCGGATTCGTGCTGCTTTTTCGCGTCCGCTGATGGGCGCGCTCGTCGCCGTCGCGGCGCTGGCTTCGCTCGGCGTGGCCACCGCGCTGGCGGCGCCGCCGCCTGATGGGCGGACCTACGAGCTCGTGACCCCCGGGGACACCGGACGGAACGCGCTGCTTCAGCCGTCGATCTCGGCGGACGGCAACCGTATTTCGTACGGCGCGCTCTCGTCACACGACGGGGCCCACTCCAACGTACTCAACACGTACGTCGCGACGCGCAACGCGGACGGCACCTGGACGAACCGGCCGCTGCAGCGCGCGGGGCGCGACCCGTCCGGCCCGATCGGCTGGTCGCCGGTCGACGCCGCCGGCGCGGACTACTCAGCCTTCATCGCGCAGGGCCTCCAGGGCCTGACCGGCGGTGGGACGTTCCCGTACGACCGCTTCGACGCCAACGGCAACTCCGTCGAGACGCTGATCAGCGGTTTCCAGAACGCCCAGTACGCGACCTCGACGCCGGACCTCGCTCACTCCTACTTCTATCTGTTCGATCCGGTCGCCGGCCAGCCCGACTCGGCCGCGGGTGCGAACATCTACGAGGCCGACAACGGCACGCTCACGAACGTCGGGCTGCTGCCCGACGGCACGGTGCACGAGTGCGGTGCGCGCTTCACGCCGGATTTCCAGCACTACCAGCGCCAGCACTACGTGTCTGAGGACGGCAGTCGCATCTTCTTCGTGTCGCCCGACCCGCAAGCGTTCGACTGCACGGATCCGACGCCGGACCCCGCGCGCCTGTACACGCGCGCCGGCGGCACGACGGAGCCGATCAGCGAGGCGCCGGCCGGCGAGACCGAGTTCGCGGCCCGCTTCGTCCAGGCAACCGCTGACGGCTCCACCGTCTTCTTCCTCACCGCGACCAACATGGTCGCCGAGGACACCGATGGATTCGAGGATCTCTACCGCTTCGACCTCGGCGGCGACTACAGCTGCCTGAGCTGTGTCGACGGCATGAGCGCAGGCGTGGGCTCGGCGATTGTCTCCGAGGACGGCTCGCGCGCCTACTTCGTGTCGAGCGCCAACCTCGTGACGGACCCCGACCTGACACCGGATGTCCAGCACATCTACGTGAACGACGGGAGCGGCGTCTCGTTCGTCGCCAACACGGGCCAGCTGGGGCAGACCGCGACCAGCTTCCCACGCGGCCAGATCTCCCCGGACGGCAGCGTCCTCTGGATCCTGGCCCCTGAGCAGCTGACGGACGCCCCGACGAATGGCAATCCGGCGCTCTATCGCTACGACGCGGAAGCCGACGAGCTGACGTGTGCAAGCTGTGTCGAAGGGCTGCCGTATACCTACTCGGTCGACTTCGTGGCGAACGGGTACGGCGGAGCGCCCAGCCGCGCCGCGTCCGACGACGGCGACTGGGCGTTCTTCACGTCCACCGCGGCCCTCGTGCCCGACGACACGAATCAGGCCCTCGACGTCTATCGCTGGCACGAGGGCGACGGGGTGGCGCTGATCACCGACGGTGTCAGTCAGGTCAGCGGCTTCTCGCCGAACCACGGCTTCGGCGGCACCGACGTCACCGGTACCAACGCCGTCTTCAGCGCATTCGAGCGGCTCGTGCCGCAGCACATCGGCGGGCCTCAGATCTACACGGCGCGCATCGGCGGGCTCTTCTCACCGTTCCCACCGCCGCCCAACCCGGGCTGCTCCGGAGACGGCTGCCAGGGCAATGCGAGCCCGCAGCCCGGCACGACGACTCCCGGCAGCGCGACGCTGGACGGCCCGGGCAACGTGACGCCGTCGAAGCCCAAGGCGAACAAGAAGCCCAAGAAGTGCAAGAAGGGCTTCGTGCGCAAGAACGTCCGCGGCAAGTCCCGCTGCGTCAAGCGCAAGCCGGCGGCGCGCCGCTCCAAGCGAGCCGCCGAACGACGGAAGGCCGCGGCCCTTAGGAGGACCAAGTGAGCCGGCGAGCAGAGACGAGAGGAGCGATAGCTATGCGTACAGAAGTTCAGAGTCGCTTCCGCGCCCTGCTGGCCGGGATCGCGCTCACCGCTGCCTTGCTCCTGTGCGGGATGTTCGCCGCGCAGGCGCAGGCCGCCATCCAGATCACGGAGTTCGAGGCCGGCGCGTTCAACGCGGACGGCACGCCGAACCTCCAGGCGGGCGCGCACCCGTTCGAGGCGCGCACGTTCTTCAAGTTCGCCGAGGCGGACGAGGACGGCACGCCCTTCAACCAACCGCCCGAGGAGAACGTCAAGGACATCGAGGTGACGCTGCCGCCGGGGCTGATCGGCAATCCGTCGGCCACGCCGCAGTGCACCGACGAGCAGCTCTTCGGCAACGCCTGCCCGGTCGCCAGCCAGGTCGGCATCACCACTCTGCGGCTCTGGCAGGGCACCGAGCAGTTCCCGATCAGGCTGCCCGTCTACAACATGGTCCCGGACCCGGGGCAGACCGCGGACTTCGCCTTCCAGGTGATCATCGCCCCGGTGCACATCGTCGCGACCCTCAACACCGACGGCGACTACTCGCTGAAGACGAACATCAGCGACATCTCCGAGCTGCTGCCGCTTGGGGCCTCGACGCTCTCGTTCTGGGGCGTCCCGGCTGACTCCGCGCACGACCAGCAGCGCGGCGCCTGCATCGGGACGGACTCCGAGCAGATCGACACGGACGGCGACGGCTTCCCCGACGTCTTCGGAGACGGCGACCCGCTCAACGACGACGCCTGCCCGTCCGGTGGGGCCAGGAAGCCGTTCCTGACGCTGCCGTCGGTCTGCGGCATCGAGGGCGTCACGACCCTGCGGGCACGCTCGTGGTCGGACCCGGGCACCTGGAGCACGGCGACCTCCGCTCCCGAGGTGGCCTCGGGCTGCGAGCGCCAGCGCTTCGACTCCAACGTCGGCGTGTTCGCCGATCCGCCGGTGGCCGACTCGCCGACGGGGCTGACGGTCGACCTGCGCATCCCGCAGAACGACAACCCGGACGGGCTCGGTACGCCGCCGCTGAAGAAGACCGTCGTCCAGCTGCCGGAGGGCCTCGCGGTCTCGCCGGCCGCGGCCGACGGCCTGCAGGGCTGCACGCCGGCTCAGTTCGGCTTCGGCTCGAAGGCGGACTCGACCTGTCCGGCGGCCTCGGACATCGGCAACGTGAGCATCACGACGCCGCTGTTGGCCGACCCGATGGAGGGCGACATCTACCTGGCGCAGCCCACCGCCTCCCAGCTGCTGTCCATCTACCTGGTGGTCCGCGGTCCGGGGTTGGTCGTGAAGCTGCCCGGCTCGATCGACGCCGACCCGAACACGGGCCGACTGACCGCGACCTTCGACAACACGCCGATGGTCCCGTTCAGCCGCTTCCTGCTGCAGTTCAAGGGTGGGCCGCGGGCACCGCTCGCAACACCGCCGAGCTGCGGTCCGAAGACCACCAACGCGACCATGACGGCGTGGAACGGATCGATGGCTCCGGTCAGCGCGACGAGCACGTTCGACGTGATCGGGTGCTCCGGCGGCTTCGCGCCGGGGTACGTGGCCGGCTCCACCAACCCGGTCGCGGGTCGGAACACCGGCTTCCTGATGACGCTCTCGCGGCCCGACGGTCAGCAGGAGATCTCGAGGCTGGACGTCCAGCTCCCGTCCGGGCTGACCGGCCGGCTCGCCTCAGTGCCGCTCTGCGGCGAGGCGCAGGCCGCGGCCGGGACGTGCGGGCCGGGGTCCCAGGTCGGAACGACCCGAGTGGCCGCCGGCGCGGGCTCGAGCCCGTTCAACCTGGGTGGCCGCGTGTACCTGACCGGGCCGTACGCCGGAGCGCCGCTCGGGCTCTCCATCGTCGTCCCGGCGATCGCGGGACCGTTCGACCTCGGCACGGTGGTCGTGAGGGCCGCCGTCCACGTCGATCGCACCACGACCCGCCTGCGGGTGATCTCCGATCCGCTGCCCTCGGTCATCAAGGGCATTCCGCTGCGGATCAGGACAGTCGAGGTCAACCTCGACCGCGAGGGCTTCATGCTCAACGGCACGAGCTGTGCGCCGGGCAGCGTGAGCGCCCGGATCACCTCCACGGCGGGTGCCACCAGTGACGTGTCGTCGCGCTACCAGCTGGCCGACTGTGCGCGGCTCGGGTTCAACCCGAAGATGACGACCACGCTGACGGGCAGGAACCAGGTGCGGCCCGGCCGGCACCCCGGCCTGAACGTCCGGCTCCAGGTGGGCCGCAACCAGGCCAATCCGCGCAGGGTCGCCCTGACCCTGCCGAACAGCCTGGCGCTCGATGCCCAGAACCTGCCGGATCCGTGCACGCAGGAGCAGCTCGCTGCCCTGAGTTGCCCGGCCAGGAGTCAGGTGGGTACCACGAGCGCGGCGACGCCGCTGCTGTCCGAGCGGCTCCGCGGCGGGGTCTACCTCGTCGAACGCCCGCGTGGCCTGCCCGCGCTGGCAGCGGTGCTGCGCGGCCAGCTCACCGTGGTCCTCCAGGGTGAGACGGCGATCACGAGGAAGGGTGTCCGCAACACGTTCGGAACCATCCCGGACGTGCCGATCAGCGACTTCAGGCTCAACCTGGAGAGCGGATCGGGCGGCATCCTGACTCCGGTGCGGCGCAGCCTCTGTGGCCGCAAGCACCGGGCGACCCTCGCGATGAAGGGTCACAACGGCAAGGTCAAGAACACGACGGTCGCGCTGAAGACCCCGTGTGGCAAGGCCAGCCGTAGCAAGCGCAGCAAGAAGTCCTGAGCTGACGGCCTCCCGGGCGCGCCGCTGACCGCGGCGCGCCCGGGCCGCTCAGGCCGGGTGCTGGATCATGCGCGACGAGATGTCGCGTTCCGTGCCGCCAATCGCCGCCGTAGGAACGTCTCACACGGCGTTCGTGGGGGACTTCGCCCGCGGCCCGGTCGGGAAGCCCGTGCGGGTCACGAGCGCGGCGGAGTTCCAGCGAGAGTTCGGTGCATTCGACGTGGGGAGCGAGGCCGGCTCCCAGGTGGCCTCCTACTTCGCCAACGGCGGAGTGGTCGCCTGGGTGGTGCGCACAGGCCCCGGAACCGGCTGGAAGCGCGGCATCCGGGCACTTGACGCCATCCCAGGCGGCGCCCTCAACCTGCTCTGCCTCCCCGGAGCGTCAGGGCTCCCGAGCACGCGCCACAAGGATGTCGTCGACACTGCCCTGCGCCTCTGCGAGCGGCACCGCGCGTTCCTCGTCCTTGACCCGCCGTCGTTCGTCGCGGATGCCGACGCGATGGCGCTGTACCGGAACGGAAGCAGCTTCCCGGAGCTGAGTCCCAACGGCGCAATCTTCTTCCCGGGCATCGAGGTCGCCTCCGGCCGGATCGGACCGGGCGGAGCCGTGGCCGGGCGATACGCGGCTATCGATGCGTGCCGCAGCGTGTGGACGGCGCCTGCCGGGATCGACGCTCCCCTCGACGGTGCAACGCTCCCGCTGGAGCCAAGCCCGGCGGAGTCGAGCGACCTGAACGCCATGGGCGTGAACGTGCTGCGCAGCCTCCCGGGCTCCGGCACCGTCATCTGGGGCGCACGAACGCTTGCCGGCGCCAACGCGGACGCGAGTGAGTGGAAGTACGTGCCGGTGCGCCGGCTCGCGCTGTTCATCGAGAACTCAATCGATCAGGGCACGCGCTGGGCTCAGTTCGAGCCGAACGACGAGCCGCTCTGGGCCGCGATCCGGCAGAGCGCCGGCACCTTCCTGCACGAGCTCTTCCGAGCGGGTGCATTCGCCGGCACGAGTCCGCGCGACGCCTACTTCGTGCGATGTGACAGCGGCACGATGTCCCAGAACGACATCGACAACGGCACCTTGAAGGTGCTCATCGGCATCGCGCCGGTCAAGCCCGCCGAGTTCGTCCTCCTCCGAATCCAGCAGATGGCGCGCAGGCCCTAGCCGGAGTTCTCGCCGAGCTCCACGACGCGGGCGCGGATGCAGGTCGCGAGCTCGCGCGGATCCACCTCGAAGAGGCTGTGCGGATCGCCGGCGGCCGCCCAGACGCGCGCGTGATCGAGCAGGGTCTCGTCGAACAGGACCGGCAGGTCGTGTCCGAACGGCGGTACCCCGCCGATTGCGAAGCCGGTGGCGGCGCGCACCTCGTCGGCCTTGGCCTGGCGGACCTCGGCGACGTCGAGGAGGTCGGCGAGCTTGTCGGTGTCGATCCGGTGCCGGCCCGATGCGACGCAGACAACGGGATCGCCGTCGGCGACGAAGACGATCGACTTCGCGATCTCGGACTCCTCACAGCCCACAGCGGCTGCCGCGTCCTTCACGGTGCGGGTCGAGTCGTTCAGCCGCTGGGGACGAAGATCGATCCCGAGATCGCGCGCGCACATTGCAAGGCGGTCCCTCACGCGCGCACGGCCTCCTCGCTCTCGCTGAGCTCGACGCCGGCAGCCTCAGCCAGCTCCTCGAGCGACCCGCGCAGGTCGGCCGCGAACTCGTCGAGGTCCCACATCAGGTCCCAGTCGCCGACGAGCCCGAAGTTGATCTTGCCGGCGTAGGAGAGCAGAGCGATGCCGAGCGCCTGGTTCTTCGCGAGCGGGACCATCGGGAACGGATCGAGCATGCGCCGGCCCGCCAGGTAGAGCGGGAACTGCGGCCCCGGTACGTTCGTCACGACCAGGTTGAACATGCGCTGGCGCGAGACGAGCCGTGCCGCCTGGCCCATCACGGTCGGCGGGGCGAAGCCGGTCAGCTCGGTGAGCACCTGGGCGCCCACGGCCTGGCCGCTCGACTTGAGGCCCTTCAGCTCCTCCCGCACGATGTCGAGCCGCGCGACGGGGTCCTGGCACCAGACCGGCAGCGGAGCCATCATCGCGGCAACGCGGTTGCCGAGGGCACCGCGCTCGACATCGGCGCGCACGCTCACCGGGATCATCGCCTTGAGCTCGAGGCCGTCGGTGTTCTGGCCACGCCGGCGCAGGTGCTTGCCGAGCGCGCCGGTGACGGTCGACAGCACCACGTCGTTGACGGTGCCGCCGAGCTCGTTCTTGATCGCCTTGATGTCAGCCAGGTCGGCGCGCACCCAGGTGAAGCGCCGGTGCGGCCCGATCGACTCGTTGTAAGGGCTGGTCGGGGCGGGATTGAGGCCCGCCCACGCCATCGCGCCGACGCCGACTGCCGCGTCGCGCGCGCCCGAGAGGATGCGGCGCGGGCCGCGGAAGACCGCTCGCACGGAGCGCGCGACCTCCGCCGGGATCGTGGTGCGCTCGAGCAGCGCCTCGGCAAGCAGCTGGGCCCGCGACGGCAGCGGCCGCGGCAGCCAGCGGTCGCCGGGATCGGCGGGAGCGGCCGGCTCGGGCGAGGTGTCGAAGAGGACAGAGATGATGTCCACGCCGGAGATGCCGTCGACGAGCGCGTGGTGGGTCTTCGAGAGCAGCGCGAAGCGGTCTCCCTCGAGCCCGTCCACGATCCAGATCTCCCAGAGCGGCTTGTCGCGGTCGAGCTGCTGCGCGAACACGCGCCCGGCCAGCTCCTTGAGCTGGTTCTCGTCGCCGGGGGCCGGGAGCGCCGTGGCGCGCACGTGGTAGCGGAGGTTGAGGTGCGGGTCGTCGACCCACTTGGGGCGCCCCTGAGCGAGCGGCACGAAGGCGAGCCGCTGGCGGTAGCGCGGGACAAGATGCAGCCGCCGCTCGATCGCGTCGAGCAGCTCGTCGTAGGGGGGAGGGGAGCCCTCGAAGACCATCACCGACGCGACATGCATGTGCGAGGCGGCGTCCTCGAGGTGGAGGAAGGACGTGTCGAGCGCGGTGAGGCGATCCGTTGCCATGCGCCCAAACTAGCGCAGCGCAGGTACTCAGAGCGACAGGCTCATCTGACCGGCCGGGACGGCCGTGCGCAGCGGCTCGCGCTCGTCGAGGCCGGCCACACGCACACCCAGCAGCCGCACCGGCTGGCGCGGGTCGAGCCGGCGCAGGAGCTCGAGCGCGACACCGCCGACGGTCGCGCTGTCATTGACCGCGACGTCCAGCGTGCGCGCCCGTGTCAGCGTCGTGAAGTCGGCGTAGCGGAGCTTGATCCCGATGGTGCGACCGCGGCGCTCCTCGCGCTCGAGAGCGTCGCAGAGCTGCGCGCTCAGACGCTCCAGCACCGGCTCCAGCTCCGGCAGGCCGCGCAGGTCGTAGTCGAAGGTCGTCTCGCGCGACTCGGACTTGGCGACCCGCACCGTCTCGATACTGCGGTCATCCTCGAAGCGGGCAAGGGCGCCCAGGTGCGGGCCGAGCCGGCGGCCGAACCACTCGATCAGCTGGGCGTCGGGGGTCGCGCCGAGCGCGCCCAGCGTGGTCACGCCGAGCCGCTCCAGGCGCGCGACTGTCTTCGGGCCGATGCCCGGCACCAGACCGGGCGACTCGTCGGCGAAGCGCTCGCGCGCCTGCTCCGCGGTCAGCTCTACGAAGCCGTCGGGCTTCTCCGCATCCGAGGCGACCTTCGCCACGAGCTTGCTGGGCCCGATCCCGACGGAGCAGACGAGCCCGGTCTCGGCACGGACCGCTTCCTTCACGCGCCGCGCCGCCGAGCGCGGCCGCTCGAGCCCGGAGAGGTCGAGATAGGCCTCGTCGAGTCCGACCGACTCGACCAGCTCGACGTGCGCGCGCAGCACCGCGTGCACGTCCCGCGAGCGCGCGCGGTAGTGCTCGAAGTCGGGTGGGAGGAACGTCGCCTCGGGGCAGAGCCGACGGGCGCGCTCGGCCGGCGTGGCGGAGAAGATGCCGTACTTGCGCGCCTCGTAGCTCGCCGTCGTGACCACGGCGCGCGGGCCGCTCCCCGCAACCACCACGGGGAGCCCGCGCAGCTCCGGCCGGCGCTGCAGCTCGACGCTCACGTAGAACGCGTCCATGTCGATATGTGCGAAGACGTGGGCCGGGTCCACGGCTCCTTGAGCGTACGCCCCGAACGGGACGCCAACCTTCTCCGCTGGAAGCGCTAGATCGGCGTGACGTTGACGGCCTTCGGGCCCTTGTCGCTGGACTCTGAGTCGAAGGAGACCTTCGCTCCCTCAGCCAGCGTCTTGAAGCCCTCGGCCTGAATGCCCGTGTGGTGGACGAAGAGGTCCTTGCCTCCCTCGTCCGGGGTGATGAAGCCAAAGCCCTTCTCGTCGCTGAACCACTTGACGGTTCCGGTGGCCATTGCGATTTCCCTCCACTGTTGGCGAACGCGAAGTGCCATGAGGCGGCAACCACAACGGACGCTGACGCTACACCGGGCGGCTGCCCGGCTCGAATACGGGACCGTACCACTGGGCCGGTGCTCGCGCAGCGCGAGGAGTAGACTCGACCGAGTGACCGCCTTCTTCGTCCCGGAATGTCCAGCCGGGAGAGAAGCGGAAGGCGAGTACGGGCGGATCCTCAAAGAGGTACGCGCTGAGACCGGCCACCCGCCCCGGGCGGTGCGCATCTTCAAGCTGTCCTTCCGCCATGACGGCGCCGACCTCGAGGCGGAAGTGGGCCGGCCGGATCCGGTCCGGGGATGCACCGTGCTGGCGATCCTCGACCTCGGGCGGGAGTCTCCTTATCTCATCCACTGCCGTGCAAACGGCGGGGTGGCGCAGCACGTGGTGGTGCGCAAGCCGGTCTACTCGGTAACCGAGTTCTCCGGCTGAGCGCGTCGCTGCCTCAGCCGCGGCCGCGCCCGCGCTTCTCGGGCCGCGGGCGGGGCGGGTTCTTCTTGCGTTCTGCGGGCGTCATCTGGCGGATCTTCAGCTGACCGCTGTCGAGCTGGTCGCGGATCAGGTCCAGCTTCTCGCGCCTCTTCTGCTCGGCCCGGTCCTTCGGCGTGCTCATGCGACCCCACCTTTGCCGCCCCCAGGCCCAGATGAGCCTTCGACGGGTGTAGGAGGCGTGGCACACCCGGCGATGGATACCCACGTAAAGGGTACCGGCGGCCCCGGCTGATCTCCCTTGCGGAACGTCGGTAAGCTGCTCCGATGGGTTGAGCGGCCCGCTCGACCAAAGCAGTGCCCGCGTTTTCGCAGTTGTTGCCTTTGAGCACCCTCCGCGTTTCGCAGTGCACATACCCCGGAGGGAAGACAGATGGCAACAGGAACCGTGAAGTGGTTCAGCGACGACAAGGGCTTCGGGTTCATCACACCCGACGAGCCCGGCAAGGATCTGTTCGTGCATCACAACGCGATCCAGTCCAGCGGCTTCAGGTCGCTGGCCGAGGGCGCCAAGGTGAGCTACGACGCCGAGCAGGGCCAGAAGGGGCCCGCGGCTGCAAACGTGCGGGTCCTCTAGGCCAAGCCGTCAATCGGCGCGACGGAGGGCTTGTCCGAAAGCCCTCCGTCCCCCGTACGCCCCCGATCGGGAAGGCCCTCCATGGCATCGAGCGGCAAGCGAAAGACCACGATGGCGAAGCTCAACCGCGAACGCAGGCTGCGGGAGCGCCGGGTGGAGAAGCAGATCAAGAAGAACATGAGGAAGCGCGCGGCGGCTGAGAACGCCGAGCAGGCGCCCGCGGCGGCTGAGAACGCCGACCAGGAGCCCGCGCCGCCGAGCGGCGACGAGGTCTAGCGCGCGAAGCCGCCGCGCGCCGACCGCTGCAAGGCCCGGGCGCGGTCGGTGCCCCGGCGCCCCGCCCATGGGTGCGGTCCCCTCGCCCAGGGATGCCAGCCGAGGGTGCCGTACAGCTCTCGAACGAGCGCCTTCAGCTCGCCGCGGTGAGCGCCGCACGCGTACATCGTCCGCCCGTACAGGCCGCGGCCGTGCCACACGAGCCAACGCTCGGGCTCGGCATCCACGTACTCCCCGTGACGAAGGTCGAGCAACTGGCGCTCGAGGCTCGTCTGAGTCTCGGGTCCGGGCCTGCAGCCGCAGACCTCACAGCGGAACACGACCGCCACCGGCATCGACGCCGAGTCTACGACGCGGCGGGCGAGGCGGCCTCCCAGTGCACGCCCACGACATCGTCCGGCGGCCGGCCGATCAGCAGCCAGCTGCCATCCGGGCGGCGCTTGAGCTGCCCGCTCGAGTAGATGTGCTGGAGCGCGGTCGTGACCGAGGAGCGCTGGCAGCCCACCAGCTGGCCGAGCAGGGCGTGCGAGAGGTGCAGCCGCAGGGCGATTCCGCCCGGCGTCACGTTGCCCCAGCGCTCCGCGAGGTGCCAGAACAGCACAAGCAGGCGCGTCTCGACGGGCGACAGCTGCAGCAGGGCCTCGTGGATCGACATGCGGTGCGTGCGGCGAATGGCGCGCTCGAGCAGCGCGCTCATCACCTGCGGCCAGTCGGCGAGCGCGCGGCCGAGCCGGTCGTCGAGGATCGCCAGGCGCACGGGCATGAGCACATGCCACGCGGCCCGGTAGCGGACGAGGCCCTCCTCGCGGCGCGAGAGCCACGGCTGCAGGACGTCGCCCTCGCCGACCAGCTCGGTCGCGGTCGAGCCGGCGAGCGTGATGTCACGCGCGAGCAGCCCCTCGAGCACGAGGAAGCCAAGCCAGCCGCGCTCCATCTCGCGGGGCGTCTCCCAATGCCCCGGCTCGAGCGTCCACACTCGCGCCACAAGCTCCTTGCGGGCACGAGCGATGTCGGCAACCGGCACGCGCAGGCCGAGCTCCGGGTCTACCTCGAGAACCCGAGCCTGCCCCTCTCGCGGTTGGTGCTCGGCGGTACTGACCTGTCTCCTCCTCCAGGTAAGACCCTAGACGGGGGACGTTGGAATGCAACGTTGGATTTCAACAGGTGACCTTTATCAGCTCAACCCGCGGTCGTAGGGTCGAGCCATGTGCCTGGCCATACCCGGCCAGATCGTCGAGTTGATCGATCAGGGGAATCGCCTCGCGATGGTTGACGTCGCGGGCGTTCAGCGGACGATCAACATCGGCCTGCTCGACGACGACGCCGACGGCGGCGTGGGACCGGGCGACTGGGTGCTGATCCACGTGGGCTTCGCGATGTCGCGGGTCGACGAGGACGAGGCCATCGCCACGCGCCGGCAGCTCGAGCGCATGGGGCAGGACTACGAGTCGGAGCTCGAGGAGCTGAAGGCGAGCGTCATCGAATGAGTGACTGCGGCGATCACTGCATCACCTGCTCCGACGAGGGCATCGCGATGCAGGTCGAGCGCGTCGACGAGCGTCGCGGGCTGGCCCTGTGCCTCGGCCCGGACGGCGCCAGGAGCACGGTCGAGATCGCGCTGGTCGAGCCGGTTGCCCCGGGCGATCGGGTGCTCGTCCACGCGGGCGTCGCGCTCACGGAGCTGAGCGCGTGAGGTACGTCGACGAGTTCCGCGATCCCGAGCTCGGCCGCGTGCTGGCCACGGAGATCCTCGCCGCGGTGGAGCCCGGCCGCCACTACAAGTTCATGGAGGTCTGCGGCGGCCACACCCACTCGATCTACAAGTACGGCATCGACGACCTGCTGCCCGCGAACGTCGAGCTCGTGCACGGGCCGGGCTGCCCGGTCTGCGTCATACCGATGGGCCGCGTGGACGACGGCATCGCGCTCGCCCGGCAGGAGGGCGTGATCTTCACCTGCTTCGGCGACATGATGCGCGTGCCCGGCTCCGAGGGCAGCCTGCTCGAGGCCAAGGCGAACGGCGCGGACATCCGGATGGTCTACTCGCCGCTCGACGCGCTCCGCATCGCCAAGCAGAACCCCGAGCGCGAGGTGGTCTTCTTCGCGATCGGCTTCGAGACCACCGCCCCGTCGACGGCGCTCACGCTGAAGCGCGCCAAGGCCGAGGGCGTTCCGAACTTCAGCTGCATGTGCAGCCACGTGACGATCGTGCCGCCGCTGCGCGCGCTGCTCGACTCGCCCGACCTCAGGCTGGACGGGTTCATCGGGCCGGGGCACGTCTCGACCGTCGTCGGCGCGCGCCCCTTCGAGTTCATCCCGGCCGACTACGGCAGGCCGATCGTGGTCGCCGGCTTCGAGCCGCTCGACGTCCTGCAGGCGATCCGGATGATCCTCGCGCAGCTCGCGGAGGGCCGCTGCGAGGTGGAGAACCAGTACAAGCGGGTCGTACCGTACGACGGCAACCGGCGCGCGCTCGAGGTGATGGCCGAGGTGTTCGAGCTGCGCCCGCACTTCGAATGGCGCGGGCTCGGCTTCATCTCCCAGAGCGGGCTGAAGCTGTCGGACGCCTATGCCGAGCTCGACGCCGAGGTGCGCTTCAGCGTGCCGGGCGTGCGCGTCGCCGACCCCAAGGCGTGCCAGTGCGGCGAGGTGCTCAAGGGCGTCATCAAGCCCTGGGAGTGCAAGGTCTTCGGTACCGCCTGCACGCCGGAGCGCCCGATCGGCACCTGCATGGTGTCCTCGGAGGGCGCCTGCGCCGCCTACTACAACTTCGGCCGCTTCGCGCGCGAGCGGGAGGTCGTGTGATGGCGGACGCCCCCGTCAGCGAGCGCGAGGAGAAGATCCTCGGGATCATCGAGACCGCTCGCTCCAAGCGCGGGAAGTTCCGCGACGAGCGCGTGAACATGGCGCACGGCGCGGGCGGCAAGGCCACGCAGAGCATGATCGAGGGCCTGTTCGCGCCGGCCTTCGGCGGCGAGTCGCAGGAAGACGCCGCGGCCGTCGACGTCGACGGGGTCGAGCTGGCACTGACGACCGACTCGTTCGTCGTCAAGCCGATCCGCTTCCCGGGCGGCTCGATCGGCGACCTGGCGGTCAACGGCACGGTCAACGACCTCGCGGTATCGGGTGCCCGGCCGCTCGCGCTCAGCCTGTCCCTGATCCTCGAGGAGGGCCTCGCCGCCGAGGACCTGAAGGCGGAGGTCGAGGCGATCGCACGCGCCGCCGAGGCGGCCGGCGTCCGGATCGCGACCGGGGACACCAAGGTCGTCGAGCGCGGCGCGGCCGACCAGATGTACGTCTGCACGACGGGCGTCGGCCGGCGCGACCCGCGCGCGCGTCTGTCGGCCGGGGCGATCCGGCCCGGCGACCGCGTCCTGCTGTCAGGGCCGATCGGCGAGCACGGCACGGCGATCATGCTGGCTCGCGGCGAATTCGAGCTGGCGGCCGCGATCGAGTCGGACACGCGCTCGCTCTGGCCGGTCGCAGACGCCCTGCTGGAGGAGGCCGGGCCGTCGCTGCGCTGCATGCGCGACGCGACGCGCGGCGGCGTCGCCTCCGTGCTGAACGAGCTGGCGCGCGCGTCGCGGGTGGCGATGCTCGTGAGCGAGGCGGCCGTGCCGATCGATCCCGCGGTGGCCGGCGCGTCGGAGATCCTCGGGATCGACCCGATGTACGTGGCGAACGAAGGCAAGCTCGTTGCCTTCGTCGCCGAGGAAGCAACCGACGGCGCGCTCGCCGCGCTGCGGTCGGTGCCCGGCTGCGAGCGCGCGGCCGTGATAGGCGAGGTGCGCTCGGAGCCGCCGGGGATGGTCCTGGTGGAGACGAGCTTTGGTGGCAGGCGGGTCATGGACCAGCTGGTCGGCGACCCGCTGCCGCGGATCTGTTGAGCGAGAAGGGAGCGCCGATGGCGACGACCGAGGCATACGCGGAGCAGAGGAAGACCGAGGGGGTCACCGCGCATGTGCTGTGGATGACCACGGGCCTGTCCTGCGAGGGCGACTCGGTCGCCATGACCTCGGCCACCAATCCCAGCCTCGAGGACATCATCACCCAGGCGATTCCCGGCATGCCGAAGGTCGTCGTGCACAACCAGGTGATCGCCTACGAGGTGGGCGACGAGTACATCCAGGCCTGGTTCGACGCGGAGGAGGGGAAGCTCGACCCGTTCGTGCTCGTGATCGAGGGCTCGCTCGGCAACGAGCGGATCAACGGCGAGGGGTACTGGAGCGGCTTCGGCGTCAACAGCGCCAACGGGCAGCCGATCACGACGAACGAGTGGGTGGACCGTCTCGCTCCCAAGGCCGCTGCCGTGGTGGCGGTCGGGACCTGCGCCACCTACGGCGGCATTCCGGCGATGAAGAACAACCCGACCGGGGCGATGGGCCTGCCCGACTACCTCGGCTGGAAGTGGAAGTCGAAGGCGGGCCTGCCGGTGGTCTGCATCCCCGGCTGCCCCGCGCAGCCGGACAACATGACGGAGACGCTGCTGTACCTCGCGCTGCACCTCGCCGGGCTTGCCCCGGCCCCCGAGCTCGACGCGCAGCTGCGTCCCAAGTGGCTCTTCGGCCGCACGGTGCGCGAGGGCTGCAACCGGGCGGGCTTCGCGGAGCAGGGCGACTTTGCGACCGAATACGGCTCGGACCCGCGCTGCCTCGTGAAGCTGGGCTGCAAGGGCCCGGTGGTCAAGTGCAACGTGCCGATCCGGGGCTGGGTGAACGGCATCGGCGGCTGCCCCAACGTGGGCGGCATCTGCATGGCCTGCACGATGCCGGGCTTCCCCGACAAGTACATGCCGTTCATGGACGAGGACCGCTGGGGCGGCGCCGCCGCGAACGTCATGAAGTTCAGCTACGGCCCGATCGTGCGCCGCTTCCGCCAGCGCCACATCAAGAAGCACTTCGACATGGAACCGGAGTGGAGACACAACAAGCCCGAGCTCACGACCGGCTACGCCAAGCGCTGGTAGGGGAGGCAACGAATGTCAACTGTCGAGACACCCAGTGAGCAGAAGGTCGTCGTCAAGGAGATGTCCTGGGACCCGATCACCCGCATCGTCGGGTCGCTCGGGATTCACACGGAGATCGACTTCTCCAACCAGCAGGTCCTGAAGTGCTACTCGACCTCGATGGTGTTCCGCGGGTTCGACATCTTCATGAAGGGGATCGACCCGCGCGACGCGCACTTCATCACGAGCCGCATCTGCGGCATCTGCGGCGACAACCACTGCACCTGCTCCTGCCTGAACCAGAACATGGCGTACGGGGTCAAGCCGCCGCCGCTCGGCGACATGGCCTTCAACCTCGCCGAGTCCGCGGACTACATCTTCGACCACGCGATCTTCAACGACTGCATGGCGAACGTGGACTTCTGCGAGCAGATGGTCAAGGAGACCAACCCGTCGCTGCTGGCCAAGGCAGAGAACACCGCGGCGCCGGGCCAGGACATCCACGGCTACAAGACGATCGCCGACATCATGCGGGCGCTCAACCCGTTCACCGGCGAGTTCTACCTGGAGACGCTCCACGTCGCGCGCTACACGCGCGAGATGTACTGCCTGTTCGGCGGCCGGCACACGCACCCGTCGACGATCATGCCGGGCGGCTGCAGCGCGGACATCACGCATCAGACCTGCACGGAGTACTACGTGCGGCTCATGAAGTACTTCGACTACGTGAAGAGAAGCGTGCCGATGCACGACGACCTGTACGACTTCTTCCTCACGGCGCTGCCGGGCTACGACATGGTCGGCTACCGCGAGACGAACCTCGTCAACTGGGGCTCGTTCGACGACCCGGACTACGTCGACTACTCGTACCAGAACATGACCGAGTGGGGGCGGAGGCGCTACATCACGCCCGGAATCGCCATCGGCGGCGAGCTGATCACCACCGATCTCGTCGAGATCAACCTGGCGATTCGCATCCTGCTCGGCAGCTCGTACTTCGACGGCTGGGAGAACGAGCGCACCTTCGTCCAGAACGACCCGCTCGGCAACCCGGTCGACAAGAACCACCCGTGGAACAAGGTGACGCTGCCGAAGCCGCAGAAGCGCGACTTCACGGACAAGTACACGTGGGTCGTGTCGCCGCGCATCTACGACAAGCGCACCGACACGCACGTGTGCTGTGACACCGGCGGCGGGCCGTTCGCGCGCCAGTGGTGCACCGCCAAGGCCGGGCTCGTCGACTTCGGCTACGCGAAGGCGACCGGCGACAGCATCCAGATGGCGCTGCCGCGCTCGGCCAACTTCCCCGAGGTGGAGATGGAGTGGCGCGTGCCCGAGAAGTCGAACGCGATCGAGCGCGACCGGGCGCGGACCTACCACCAGGCCTACTCGGCGCTGATCGCGCTGCACAACCTCGAGCGGGCGATGAAGGAGGTGCAGGCCGGCCGGACCAAGAGCTGGAACGACTTCAAGGTCCCGGACAGCGCGGTCAGCGTCGGCTTCCACGAGGCGGCGCGCGGGGTGCTCTCGCACCACATGGTGATCGAGGACGGCAAGATCGCGAACTACCAGCCCTACCCGCCGACCCCCTGGAACGCGAGCCCACGCGACGTCTACGGGACGCCCGGGCCCTACGAGGACGCCGTGCAGAACACGCCGATCTTCGAGGAGAACGGCCCGGAGAACTTCAAGGGGGTCGACATCATGCGGGCGGTCCGCTCGTTCGACCCCTGCCTGCCGTGCGGCGTGCACATGTACGGCGGCAAGGGGCCGGTCCGCAAGGTCGTCCACACGCCCACGGCCCTCTGCTGAGCGATGGAGGCCGAGCAGTTGATGGCCCGTGTCGAGGAGCTCACGGGGCAGCTTGACCACCTCGATGACGCGGCCGGCCGGGAGCTGGCCGAGGAGCTCACCTCGGCCGTGGTGCAGATGTACGGGGCCGGGCTCGAGCGCATCCTGGAGCTGACCGACGCGGATACGCGCACTGCGCTCGCGCAGGACGACCTCGTGGCGAGCCTCCTGATGATCCACGACCTCTATCCAGTGCCGATCGAGGAGCGGGTGCAGGAGGCGCTCGACAGCGTGCGCCCGTACATGGAGTCGCATGGCGGCAACGTCGAGCTGCTCGGGATCGAGGACGGGATCGCGCGGCTGCGGCTCGAGGGCAGCTGCAAGTCGTGCCGTGCGTCGTCGTCGACCCTCGAGCTGGCGGTCCGCCGTGCGCTCGAGGAAGCGGCGCCCGACCTCGACGGCATGGACGTGGAGGGCATCGTCGAGGAGCAGGAGGAGGCACCGCCTATCTCGGGCACGCCGCTGCCGCTCGTGAACGGCGCGCCAGGCTGGCACAGCCTCCCGGTCGGGGCGCCCGAAGCACTGGTTGCCACCGCAGTCGACGGCGTCCCGCTCGTGGTCGCGAACGTCGACGGGACGCTGCTCGCCTACCGCAACGCATGCGCGGACTGCGGCGGCACGCTCGACGGAGGTGCGCTCGACGCGGGCGCCCTCAGCTGCCCGGGCTGCGGGCGCAGGTTCTTCCTGCCGCAGGCGGGCCGCTCGATGGACGACGACCGCCTGCAGCTCCAGCCGGTGCCGCTCCTGCGCGAGCACGAGGAGATCAAGGTCGCGCTGTGAGCCGTGCGCCGATGGTGTCCGGCCTGCGCGGCCTTGCCAAGCCGAAGCCTCCGGCTCCGGCTCCGACACCCGAGAGCAGCGAGCACTGCGACCTGTGCGGCACGAGCGTGCCGGGCGATCACCGTCACATGCTCAACCTCTACGAGCGCCAGATCGTCTGCGTGTGCGAGAGCTGCTGGGCGCTCCGCTCAGGTGACGCGGAGTTCCGGCCGACCGGCATGCGCACGCTCTGGCTCGAGGACTTCCGGCTGCCCGAGGAGATCTGGGCGCAGTTCCGGATCCCGATCGGGCTCGCCTTCTTCATGCACTCGAGCGTCACGGACTGCGTCGTGGCGCTCTACCCGAGCCCCGCGGGGGCTACCGAGAGCGAGCTGCACTTCGAGACCTGGAGCCGGCTGGCGGACATGAACCCGGTCCTGCGGCAGCTCGAGCCCGACGCGGAGGCGCTGATCGTCAACCGCACCGCAGACCCGCCGATGTACGCGATCGCCCCGATCGACCGCTGCTACATGCTGGTCGGGCTCGTCAAGGCGTCCTGGGAGGGGATCTCCGGCGGGGCGGGCATGGAGCGGGCGATCGCGGCGTACTTCGACGAGCTCAGGGCGGTGGCCCTGTGAGCGCGCCCGAACCGGACTTCCAGGTGCTGTCCGCGAGCGGTCGCCGCCACGCGGCGGTGCCGGCGATCGACTTCGCCGTGCAGGTGAGCGAGCCGAGCGGCGAGCACGTCTACGCGATCGCGCTCAGCGCTCAGATCATGATCGAGCCCGCGCGCCGCAGCTACGACGACGAGACGCGCGCCAAGCTCGTCGAGCTGTTCGGCGCGCCCGAGCGCTGGGCGACCACGACGCGCAGCCTCGTCTGGCATCAGGCGGACGCGCTCGTGCCGAGCTTCACCGGCGCCACCACCTTCCACATCTCGGTGCCGGCCGGCTTCGACATGGAGGTCGCCTCCTCGAAGTACCTGTACGGGCTCGCGGACGGCGAGGTGCCGCTCGCCTTCAACTTCAACGGGACCGTCCATTACCGCGGCGACGACGGGCGCCTGCAGCTGTCGCTCGTGCCCTGGTCGTGCTCGGCCGAGTTCCGGTTGCCGGTCGCCACCTGGCGCGACCTGATCGACCACTACTACCCGCACACCGGCTGGATCCCGCTGCAGGACACGACCCTCGAGGCGCTCCAGGCCGAGAAGGTCAGGCGCGGCGCGCCGACGCTCGACGCCTGCGTCGCGGAGCTGTTGCGGGCGTGAACGAGCTCGTCGACACGCTCCTCTACGAGGGCTACGCGCTCTACCCGTACACGCCGGGGGCGACCAAGAACGCGACTCCGACGCCGTTCGGGATCGTCTACCCGCCGGCCTACGCGGAGACGCTGCCAAGCGCGTACGACCACCTCGAGCTGCGCTGCGTCGTCGAGGGCGACGACCCGGAGATCGAATGCGAGGTGCGCTTCCTCGCGCCGAGCGGCGAGCGCCACCGCGCCGAGCCGCAGCGCGCCGCCGGTCCCGGCGACTTCCGCTTCGGCGAGCTGGCGGTGCATGTCGCAATCACGCGGGAGGGCGCCGAGGTCTGCCTGCGGGTCGAGAACCGCACCGAGGCGCCCGCCGGCCTCGATCGCGGCGAGGCGCTGCGCCTGTCGCTGATCTCGACGCATCCGCTGCTGACCGTGAAGCGCGGTCGCTTCCTGTCCCAGCTCGACGCCCCCTGCCGGAGCGTCAACACGTGGCCCGTGCTCGCCTCGCCCGCGGACGATGTGATGCTCGGCGCAGCGATCATCCTGCCCGACCACCCGCAGATCGCGCCCGAGAGCCGCGGCAACCTCTTCGACAACACGGAGATCGAGGAGGCGCTCGTACTGCACGTGCAGGTGCTGAGCGACGCCGAGCGCGCCGAGATCGAGCGGCAGGACCCCGCCGTGCGCGAGATGATCGAGCGGGCCGGCGCCGTCACGCCGGACGAGCTCCGGAAGCTGCACGGGCGCATGACGCTCGAGCCGCCGCAGCCGTCGGCGGCCGTCCGCGACCCCACGCGCGGCCTGCCCGAGGCCGAGGTCGACGGCGTCGTCTTCAGGCGCGGCGGCCGCGCGATCGTCCGGCCGGGGCTCGACGCCGACCTGCATGCGCGCATGCTCGAGGGGCGCACGGTGACCGTGGAGCGGATCTATCGCGACTACGACGGCCGCATCCACCTGGGCGTCGCGCTCGACGAGCCCGGCCAGGAGATCCTGCGCGAGACCGGGCGCTTCCTGTGGTTCTTCCCACCCGAGCTGGAGGTGAGCTCATGAAGCGGATCCTCGTTGCCGGCATAGGCAACGCGTGGCTGAAGGACGACGGCTTCGGAGGCGAGGTCGTCAAGCGCCTCGAGGCGCGCGAGCTGCCGCCGGAGGCGGCCGTCTTCGACTTCGCCACCGGTGGCCTCGACCTCGCCTACGAGCTGATGCGCGGATACGACGCGCTGGTGCTCATCGACGTCAGCAGGCAGGGCGGCGAGCCCGGCACGCTGTATGTGATGGAGGCCCGCGAGGAGGACGTCGAGGCCGGGATCGAGGACGGCCAGCTGATCAACCCGCACGCGATGGATCCGCAGACCGTGCTGCGCTTCGTCAAGACGCTGGGCGCCTGGCCGGGCAAGGTGGTCGTGATCGCCTGCGAGCCGGCCGAGGTCGAGGACATGGGGATCGGGCTGACCGAGCAGGTGGAGCGGGCTGTCGACGGCGCCGTCGCCCTCGTCGTCGAGACGATCGAGGAGCTCCGCACGGACGCCGCGTACGCGAGCGGGTAGCCGATGCACGAGCTGTCGCTCTCCGGCGCGATCGTCAACACCGTCGTCAAGCACGCCGATGGACGGCGGGTGAGCGTCGTCAACCTGCGTATCGGCGCGCTGCGCCAGGTGGTGCCCGACACGCTCGAGTTCTACTTCGAGTTCGTGGCGAAGGGCACGGTCTGCGAGGGCGCCACGCTCGAGCAGGAGCTGATCCCCGCGCGCCTGCGCTGCGCCGGCTGTGAGAGCGAGTGGGGGATCGACGTGCCCGTGTTCATGTGCCCGCGCTGCGGGCCGGGGGCGAGCGTCGAGGTCGCGAGTGGAAACGAGTTCGAGGTCGAGTCGATCGAGGTTGAGGAGGCGGAATGCATCGCACCAAGGTGAAGATCGTCGAGGAGGCGCTGGACGCGAACAACACGATCGCGCGGGCCAATCGCGACGACTTCGAGCGCGCCGGCGTGAAGGTCGTGAACTTCATGAGCGCGCCGGGGGCGGGCAAGACGGCCCTGCTCGAGCGCGTCGTGAACGACCTCCCCGACGTCCGCGTCGGAGTGCTCGAGGGCGACGTCCAGGGATCCATGGACGCCGACCGGCTGGCCACGCTGCACGTGCCGGTGACGCAGCTCAACACCGACCCGAGCTTCGGCGGCGAGTGCCACCTCGACGCGAACATGGTGCGCACGGCGCTGCCCGAGCTGCCGCTTGACGAGATCGACCTGCTCGTGATCGAGAACGTCGGCAACCTGGTCTGCCCGGCCGAGTTCAAGGTCGGCGAGGACGCGCGGATCATGGTCTCGGCGATCACCGAGGGGGAGGAGAAGCCGCTCAAGTACCCGCTCATGTTCAGGGCCTGCGAGCTCGTGCTGATCAACAAGATCGATCTGCTCCCGCACCTCGACTTCGACCTCGAGCGCTTCCTCCACAACCTCGACGCGGTCAACCCCGGCGTGGAGCGCATGCTCGTCAGCGCGCGGACAGGGGAGGGCGTCGAGCAGTTTCGCGACTGGCTCACCCGGCTCGGCGCGGGCGTGCAGGTGGCCGTGTGAACCAGGCGCTCGCCGCGGGCGTGATCGAGCGCGCGCTCGCCGCGCGCACGGAGGCGAACCGCCTCTTCTTCGAGGCGGAGGCAGACCGGCTCGCGCGGCTCTGCCACCGGATGGCCGAGCGCTTCGCCCGCGGCGGTCGCCTGATCGCGCTCGGGCGCTCGCCGGCGGCGCGCTCCGACGCCCGCCACGTGGCGGTCGAGTTCGTGCATCCCGTGATCGTCGGCAAGCGGGCGCTGCCGGCGCTCGCGCTGACCGCCGAGGGCGGCCCGCTCGAGTCGCAGGTCGAACTGGCGGTCGAGCCGGACGACATGGCGATCGCATTCGGGGACTGCGCGCCCGCCCTGGCGCTCGCGCGCGAGCGCGGCTGCCTCACGCTCGGCTTCGAGGGACGCCGGGGCCGAGTGGGAGTTCGAGCCGCCCGCGGCGGACGCGTCGATCCGCCAGGAGCTCGTGGAGACGCTCTACCACGTGCTCTGGGAGCTCGTGCACGTGTTCTTCGACCACCGCGGCCTGCTCGAGGGCCGTGCGGCGCGGCAGCTGCACGACCCGGGCGCCTCGAGCTTCCTGTATCCGTTCCTGGGCGAGCAGGAGCAGGACCTCGAGGCAGTCGTGGAGGACGTGCGCAGCTCGGTGCTCGCCAAGGCGCGCGAGGTGGGCGAGCTGCGCGCGCAGACGCTCGCCGACAACGGCGCCGTGCTGCAGGCCGCGGCCGAGGACCTGCGCTCCGATCTGGGGGCGGGCGGGCGGCTGCTCGCGCTCGGCAACGGCGGCTCGGCAACCGACGCGATGGACGCTGTCGCCGACTTCCGCCATCCGCGCCGACCCGCGCTGGACGGCGCGGCGCGCGATCGACCTCACCGAGGACACCGCGATCCTCACCGCGCTCGCGAACGACATCGGGACGGACGCGCTGTTCTCGCGCCAGGTGATCGCGCACGGGCGCGCGAGCGACACGCTGCTCGCGATCTCGACGAGCGGCAACTCCGCGAACGTGATCGCGGCGCTCGAGGAGGCGCGCCGGCGCGAGCTGCGGACGATCGCGATGGTCGGCTACGACGGCGGCCGGGTGCTCGCCGAGGGCCTGGCGGAGCACGTGGTGGTGACCCGCTCCGAGCACATCCCGCGCATCCAGGAGGCCCAGGCAAGCGCGTACCACGTGCTCAGGGAGCTCGTCGGGTGAGCCGCGTACGGGCGCGCGTCGAGGGAACCGTGCAGGGCGTGGGCTTCCGGCCATACGTGTACCGGCTGGCGGGCGAGCTCGGGGTGGCAGGGCACGTGCTGAACGACTCGCGCGGCGTGGTGGTCGAGGTGGAGGCGCCCGCCGAGACGGTCGACCGGTTCCTGGCGCGGCTCGTGGCGGACGCCCCGCCGCTGGCGCACGTCGAGCGGGTGGTGCCGGAGGCGCTCGAGGAGACGGGGGAGACCGGCTTTGCGATCCGGGAGAGCCCGGCGGGCGGCGAGCCCGACGCCGCCGTCACTCCCGACAGCGCCACCTGCCCCGACTGCCTCGCGGAGCTCTTCGATCCGGCGGACCGCCGCTTCCGCTACCCGTTCATCAACTGCACGAACTGCGGGCCGCGCTTCACGATCGTGCGGAGCGTCCCGTACGACCGGCCGAACACGACGATGGCCGGCTTCACGATGTGCGACGCATGCCGGCGCGAATACGAGGATCCGGCCGATCGCCGCTTCCACGCGCAGCCGAACGCCTGCCCCGACTGCGGCCCGGCGCTGCGTCTGCTGCCCGATGCCGAGGAGCCGCTGGCGGCCGCGGTCGAAGCGCTACTGGACGGAACGATCGTCGCCGTCAAGGGCGTCGGGGGCTTCCACCTGGCCTGCTTCGCCGACCACGAGGGGGCGGTGGCCCGCCTGCGCGCGCGCAAGCACCGCGAGGACAAGCCGTTCGCGCTGATGGTGCCGGACCTCGCGTCTGCGCAGCGGCTCGTCGAGCTGAACGACTCCGCCGCGAGCCTGCTGCTGTCCGGCGCGCGGCCGATCGTGCTCGCCCCGCGGCGGGTGGACGCCGGGGTCGCGGCCGCGGTCGCACCGGCCTCTGCGGAGCTCGGCGTGATGCTGCCCTACTCGCCGCTTCATCACCTGCTGCTCGCCGACGTCGGCCGCCCGCTCGTGATGACGAGCGGCAACGTCTCGGACGAGCCGATCGCGTACCGCGACGACGAAGCCGTCGAGCGGCTCAGCGGCATCGCGTGACGTCTTCCTGCTGCACGACCGGCCGATCGAGACGCGCACCGACGACTCAGTCGTGCGCGTGTCCCCGGGGCGCGCGCAGCGGTTGCGGCGTTCGCGCGGTTACGTGCCGGAGGCGATCCCACTGCCCGTCGAGACCCGCGAGCCGCTGCTCGCCTGCGGCGCGGAGCTCAAGAACACCTTCGCCCTCGCCAAGGGCGGCCGCGCCTGGGTGGGCCATCACATCGGCGACCTCGAGAACTACGAGACGCTCCGGTCGTTCACGGAGGGCATCGCGCACTTCGAGCGCCTGTTCGCAGTCGAGCCGGCCGTCGTTGCCCACGACCTGCACCCCGAGTACCTGTCGACGAAGTACGCGCACGATCGGGACGGCGTGCGCCTGGTCGGGGTGCAGCACCACCACGCCCACCTCGCGGCCTGCCTCGCGGAGCACGGCGAGACCGGCCCGGCGCTCGGCGCCATCTTCGACGGGACGGGGTACGGAGGCGACGGCACCGTCTGGGGCGGCGAGCTGCTGCTCGGCGACCTGGGGGGATTCGAGCGCGCCGGCCTGCTGTCGCCGGTGCGGCTGCCCGGGGGCGAGGCGGCGATCAGGCAGCCCTGGCGGATGGCGTGCTCGTGGCTGCACGAGGCGCTCGGCGCGGCGCCCGTCCTGCCGGAACGCCTCTACGGCCTGGTCGAGCCGGCCGCCTGGGAGCAGGTCTGCGGGCTCGTCCGCACGGGCCTCGCGTCGCCCCTCACGACGAGCATGGGCCGGCTCTTCGACGCCGTCGCCGCGCTGTGCGGGCTGCGCGCGCAGGTCAACTACGAGGGCCAGGCGGCGATCGAGCTCGAGGCCTGCTGCGATCCCGGCGAACACGGCGCCTACACGCTGCCGGTCGCCGGCGTGGAGGCCGGGCCGCTCGTGCTGGATGCTCGGGCAACGATCGCCGAGCTCGCGCGCGACCTCGACTCCGGTGCCGAGCCGCCCGCGGTGGCCGCGCGCTTCCACAACGCGGTCGCGGCGGGCACGGCCGATGCCTGCGCGCGGCTGGCGTCCCGAGCGGGGACGGACACGGTCGTCCTGTCGGGCGGCGTCTTCCAGAACGTGCGGCTGCTCGGGCGCACCTCCGCGCTGCTCGGGGACGCGGGGTTGCGCGTCCTCACGCCCGAGCTGCTGCCCCCGAACGACGGCGGCATCGCGTACGGCCAGCTCGCCGTGGCGGCGGCGCGGATGCGATGAGCGAGGCGGCCGGGATCCTCGCCGAGCGCGTCTTCGCAGGGGGCCGCTCGAAGCCGTTCGGTGAGCTCAGCCAGACGGAGGTCGAGGAGCGGGCCGACGAGCTGCGCAGCGCGACCGGCTGGGGCCCGACCGCGCGGGTCGGAGCGGTGGCGGCCGCCTGGCGCGAGCTGGCGCGGCTGATGACGGAGCGCGGTGTCGAGACGGTCGGGGAGCTCCCGCCTGAGGAGCTCGAGGCGCGGGCGCAGAAGCTCTGGGTGGTCCCGCCCGGCGGCAGCCTCCTGCGCTAGTAGCGGCTCAGGTCGACTGGTGGATCGGCCGGACCAGGATCTCGTTCACGTCCACGTGGGGCGGCTGCGTCAGCGCGAACATCACGGCGCGGGCGATGTCGTCCGGCTCGAGCGCGTTCGACACCGGGTTGTCGAAGAACGGCGTGTCGACGGCGCCCGGCTCGATCAGCGTGACCTTGATGTTCGTCTCCGTGACCTCGGCGCGCAGCGCCTCGCCCATCGCCGTCACCGCGTGCTTCGTCGCCGAGTAGAGCGAGCCCGGCAGCGTGCGCCGGCCCGCGATCGAGCTGGTGAGCAGCAGATGGCCGCGATTCTGGCTGCGGAAGTGCCCGAGCGACGCCCGGATCGAGAGCGCGGCACCGAAGACGTTCGTGTCGATCATCGACTTCCAGTGCTCGACCGACTCCTCGAGGAAGCCGCGCTTCGCGCCGAAGCCGGCATTGGCGAAGTAGGCGTCCAGGCGACCGAACTCCTCGAGCGTGCCGGCGACGAGGGCCTGCTGGTCGTCCCAGCTCGTCACGTCGCAGCGCTGCGCGAGTGCCTTCTCCGCTCCGCCTAGCTCCTCGGCGAGCGCCTCGAGCTTCTCGACGGAGCGGGCGGCGAGCGTCACGCGGTAGCCGAACTCGACGGCGCGCCGGGCGGTGGCGGCGCCGATGCCGGTGCTGGCGCCTGTGATGACGAGAACGGGGTCTTCGGACATGGCGCGGTTCTAGCATGCCGGTCCGTGACAGAGGTCGACCCCATCGCGGCGCGGTTCCTCGAGGTCCCCGACAGGGCAGGGCACTACGAGAGCTTCTACCTGAAGCTCTGCCACCCGTCGGAGCCGCTCGGAGCCTGGATCCGCTACACGGTCCACAAGCGGCCGGAAGGCGCCGCCCACCGGCTCGCTGTGGTTCACGCTCTTCGAGCCGCAGGGGCCGCGCGCAGCGAAGCTGACGGTCGCCGCCCCGCAGGCGGAGGGCGAGGACTGGCTCAGCGTGGGGGAGGCCCGCATCGGGGCCGGCGACGCGGTCGGGTCGATCGGCGACGAGGTCGCCTGGGCGCTTCGCTTCGAGGGCGGCGAGGATCCGCTCTTCCACCTCCCGAAGGAGTGGATGTACCGCGCGCGGCTGCCGCGCACGAAGCTGCTGTCACCGCTGCCGGCCGCGAGCTTCGACGGTCTGCTGACGGTCGACGGCCGCGAGCTGCCCGTCGAGGGCTGGCGCGGCATGATCGGACACAACTGGGGAAGCGAGCACGCCGAGCGCTGGATCTGGCTGCACGGGATCACCGAGGACGGGGACTGGCTCGACGCCGCCGTCGGCCGCGTCAAGCTCGGCCCGCTGACCACGCCCTGGATCGCGAACGGCGTCATCAGCCTGGCCGGCGAGCGCCACCGGCTCGGCGGCCCCGGACGCCGGATCGAGATCGACGAGGCCCCTGACAGCTGCGCGTTCCAGCTGACCGGCAAGGGGCTGCGGGTGCGCGGCTCGGTCTCGGCCCCGCGCGAGCGCTTCGTCGGCTGGGTCTACGCCGACCCCGACGGCGGCGAGCACAACACCGTCAACTGCTCGATTGCGGACATGCGGCTGGTGGTCGAGCGACCGGGCGACGGGCGCCGCTGGGAGCTCGACGTACGCGGCGCCGCCGCCTACGAGCTCGGCATGCGCGAGCGCGACCACGGCCTCGAGATCCAGCCCTACCCGGACGGGTGAAGGCCGCTGCCGAGATCGTCGTCGACAGGCCGCTCGAGGTGGTCTGGCGCTGGGCCGCGGATCCGCGCAACTGGGAGAACTGGCAGGAGGGCGTGCGCGACGTGCGCGTGCAGGGGCGGCTCGTCGAGGGCGGGCGCATATCGAGCCGCTACGAGTACGGCGGCAGCGTCCACGACTTCGTCTACGAGCTCGTGCTGCGCGATCCGCCGCGGCGCCAGCTGGTGCGCTCGCTCGACGGGCCGTTCAGGTTCGAGTCCGAGCTGCTGCTGAGCGAGCATGCGCGCGGCACGCTCGTCCGCCAGGCGGTCGAGGCCGGCGCCGACGGCCGCTTCACGGCCTTCCTGTACGCGCTGGGGGCCCCGTTCATGCGCCACGGGCTGCGGCGGCGCATCAAGACCCAGCTGCGGCGCCTCAAGGAGGCGATCGAGCTCACCGGCGTGCGCTGACGCTCAGGGGCCGAGCCGCTCGGTCGTCCAGCCGCCGCTTCGCGTCGGGCTCGAAGCGGAAGCGGTCGTGGAGGCGGTCGGGGCGGTGCTGCCAGAACTCCCAGGCCGCCGGCGCGAGCCGGTAGCCGCCCCAGTCCTCGCGCACCGGCACCTCATCGCCCTCGTGCTCGGCGGCGAGCTCCGCCACGCGCCGCTCGAGCCAGGCGCGATCGGGGACGGGCCGGCTCTGCGGAGAGGCGAGCGCGCTCAGCTGGCTCGCGCGCGAGCGGCTGCGCGCGTACGCGACCGACTCGTCGCGCCCAACCCGCTCGACCTCGCCCTCGACGCGCACCTGGCGGCCGAGCTCGGGCCAGTGGAAGAGCAGCGCGGCGCGCGGGCTCTCGTCGAGCTCGGCTGCCTTGCGGCTGCCGTAGTTGGTGAAGAAGGTCAGCCCGCGCTCGTCGTAGGACTTCATCAGCACCATGCGCGCGGACGGGGCGCCGGCCGCGCTCACCGTCGCCAGCGCCACTGCGTCGGGCTCGAAGGCGCCCACGGCGCTCGCCTCCTCGAACCAGCGCCCGAACAGGGCGAGCGGGTCCGGATCGAGGTCGCCCTCGTCGAATGGGCGGTCGCGCAGCTCGGGCATCGAGGCGCGGACGCTAGCGCGCTCAGCGGCCGCCGCACACGCGCGGCACCGTCACGGCCTGGCGCGCCTGCAGGCTGCCCTCGCCGGGGCGGCCGGCGACGCGGCAGAGCGCGTAGCGACCGCTCTCGAAGTCGATCCGCACCCGGTACGGGTGTCCGATCACGCCGGCCTCGCTCTGCGCGTAGGCCTCCTGGTCACCGCCCTGGGAGCCCGAGAAGCGCGCCGTGACGGCGATGCAGGAGTAGTTGCCGGCGGGCTTTGAGAGGTCCTGGTCGGCGCCCCGCCCCGAGACGGTGCGGGGGTACTCCTCGCAGGCCACGTCGCGGATCGGGCCGTCGAACTCACCGGCCGCGGCGCGCTTGCGCGCGTCCGCCAGCACGGACGCGCCGGCCGCCTCTACGAGCCGCTCCCGGCCCGGCACGCTGTTCGGAGCGGGGGCCGCGCTCGCGAAGCGGGGCTGCTGCTGCTCGCGCAGACGCGCCTCGCGGGCGGCACGCTCGCGCTCGATGCGCTGCTCCTCGGAGCGTGCGCGCTCCTGCTTCGACTCCTCGATGCCGGGCCGCAGCGCGAGGCCGACGGCGATCAGCACGATCGGGAGCAGGACGAGGGCGACCTTGCCGGGCCCGTTCAGGCGGCGCCAGATCCAGGCGGGCAGGTCGACGATGCCGGGAAGCGGCTCGTAGCGGTCGGCGGGGGGCGGCCGGTCGGCGGAGCCGGTCGGCGGGGACGGCTTTGCCACCCGCTGTACGATACATGCATGAGTCATGCATACGTCGGGGAGGCGGCTCGCGAGGCAAACCTGCTCGGCGCCATCTCCCTGGCCGTGGCGGAGCGAGCAGACGAGGCGGTCCGGCTCGCCGCGGCGCACGGGGGAGCGGCGCCGGCGGCGCTGGTCGCACTGGCGACCTTCCTCGACGGCTCCTCGCTCGACGTGATGAGGCGGCCGCTCGGGCTCAGCCACTCGGCCGCGGTGCGGCTCGCCGACCGGCTCGCTCGCGCGGGCCTGGTACGACGCGAGCCCGGCACGGACGGGCGCTCCGTCTCGATCAGGCTGACGCCGGAGGGGGAGCGGCTCGCCGTCGAGATTCGCGCTGCGCGCGAGGCGGCTCTCGAGACCGTGCTGGCTCCGCTCTCGCTCGACGAGCGGGCGGAGCTGGCCGCGCTGCACGAGAAGCTGCTCGCCGGCATCACGGGCGGCCGCGCGGACGCCGGCCACATCTGCCGCCTCTGCGACGCGGACGCCTGCGGCCACGAGCTCGGTCGCTGCCCCGTCACGATCGCGGCCGACCGCGGCGAGGCCGCGAGCGCCGCCGCCTGAGCGCCGTCGCGGCGGCGTATCGGCGATCCTTTCGCCTCAACCGCGAACAGGGAGGACGCCATGCCGAAGAGGACCGCCAACGCCGTCTGGGACGGGATCGCTGACGGAGGGCAGCGGCACCATGCGCATGGCGAGCGGCGCCTACGAGGGCCCGTACTCGTTCCAGTCGCGCTTCGAGGAGGGCGACGGCACGAACCCGGAGGAGCTGATCGCCGCCGCCCACGCGGGCTGCTTCTCGATGGCGCTGTCGGCCGAGCTCGGCAGGGCGGGACACGATCCGCAGAGCGTCGAGACGGAGGCCATCGTGCACCTGGACAAGGTGGACGAGGGCTTCGCGATCAAGCGCATCGAGCTCAACACCCGTGCGCGCGTACCTGGGATCTCGGAGGACGAGTTCCAGCAGCTCGCGGAGGGGGCCAAGAAGGGTTGCCCGGTATCCCAGGCGCTCGCGGCCGTCGAGTCGATCGAGCTCGACGCGCAGCTGGTCCAGTAGGCGCCCGGCTCAGGCGGCCGCGGCGGAGCTCGCCCTGCGGGCGACCTCCTCGCGCACGAGCGGCGCGACGCGCGTCCCGAACAGCTCCATCGAGCGCAGCACGTCGGCGTGGGCGACCGCGCCGACGCTCATCTGCCCGATGTAGCGGCTGTTCCCGAACAGCTCGTGCTCGAGCAGGATCTTCTCGGCGACCTGCTCGGGGCTGCCGACGGCGAGCGCTCCGCGCGACGAGCGCAGGCCCTCGTACTCGCGGCGCCCTGACGGCGGCCAGCCGCGCTCGCGCCCGATGCGGTTCATCATCTGCAGGTACGGCGCGGCGAAGGCGCCATCGGCCTGCTCGACGGTGTCGCCCAGGAAGGCGTGCGTGTTTATGGCAACCGGCAGCGCGTCCGGATCGTGACCGGCCTCGCGCGCCGACTCGCGGTAGAGGTTCACGAGCGGGACGAAGCGGTCGAGCGTGCCGCCGATGATCGCGATCGTGAGGGGGAGCCCAAGCGTGCCCGCGCGGATCACGGAGCTCGGCGTGCCGCCGACCGCTACCCAGATCGGCAGCGGGTCCTGCACGGGCCGCGGCCACACGACGGCCTCGTCGAGCGGCGCGCGATGGCGCCCGGACCAGCTGACGACCGGGTTGTCGCGGATCTTCAGCAGCAGCTCGAGCTTCTCGGCGAAGAGCTCGTCGTAGTCGTCGAGGTCGTAGCCGAAGAGGGGAAAGGACTCGATGAAGGAGCCGCGCCCGGCCATGATCTCCGCGCGACCACCCGAGATCAGGTCGACCTCGGCGAACGCCTGGAAGACACGCACCGGGTCGTCCGAGCTCAGGACGGTCACGGCGCTCGAGAGCCGGACACGCTCGGTGCGCGCAGCGACGGCAGCCAGTGCAACCGCCGGCGCCGAGATCAGGAAGTCCGGACGGTGGTGCTCACCGATCGCGAACACGTCGAGCCCGAGCTGGTCCGCCAGCTCGGCCTCCTCGAGCAGTTGGCGCATGCGCTCCTCGGGCGAGGCACCGGAGGAGAGGTCGGCGAAGGTGGCGACTCCGAGCTCCATGAGGAGTCTGAGGGTAGCAAGGGTGGTTGCACGTGCAACTGGTCGGTCTGTGAGCGCTCCGAGCGGTCTCCGCCGTAGTGCTCCGCGGTGGTTGCGGCGATGCCGGCGTGGCAACGGCGGCTGGGTACGGCGGGCCCCGGGGCCGTCCGGCTGCGCGTTCTTCGACACACCGTCCTGCTTTGTACGGCTATAGGCCGTAAAAGTCAGGACGGTGGCGTCATGCCGCCTGTCGCGGCGGTCTGAACAAGTCCGGGTTTACGTAATCCCCGTTATCGAGCATTCCTTGCACGGATGTCCCCGGGATGCTCGGTCGCCCGACGCGAGGGGCATACTCCACGACATGGCGGAATCGGATACCGGCGACCTAGACGTCCAGCAAGCCCCGGAGGAACGCTTCCACCGCAACGCGGCGGAGCGCATCAGGGAGCACTCGTTCCCGCTAGCGGTGCGCGGCTACGACCGGCAGGCCGTCGACGACTTCGTCGATCAGGTCGCCGATCTGGTCGCCGAGCTCGAGGGCCGGCAGACGCGCGAGACCGTCGTGCAGCGTGCGCTCGATCAGGTCGGCGAGGAGACGGCCGGCATCCTGCAGCGCGCGCACCAGGCGGCGGACGAGCTCGCCGCACGCTCGCGCTCGCAGGCCGAGGGGCGCATCCAGCGCGCCGACCGCGAGGCAGAGCTCCTGCGCCAGCAGGCCGACGAGTATGCGGAGAAGGTCATCGTCGACACCCAGCTGCTCTGGGATGAGCGCCAGCGGCTGCTCGACGACCTCCGGCAGCTCGCCGACGAGGTCCTCGCGACCGCCGACGACGCAGCGGAGCGCGTGAAGCTTCCCGAGCAGCTCGGGCCGCCCGAGGGCGAGGCCGGCGCGCTCACCGACCAGCCGACGACGGAGGTCGAGCTGGACGTGCTCCAGGGCGGTGCCGGACTCGAAGATCCGGCCGAGCCGCCGCTCGCCGACGAGACGCTGCCCGGGCCCGCTCTACAGGAGCCGCCGCTCGAGCAGCAACCGTTCGAGGAGCCCGAGCCGTTCGAGGAGCCCGTGGAGCCGCCGACCGAGGAGTCGCAGCTGCCCCCCGAGGAGCCGGGCGACGAGCACCCGCCACGGGCGGGCAACGACCCGTAGCGAGCCGGCGCCGAGCGCTCAGCCGCTCAGAGCGGCATCTTGCCGCGACCCTTGCGGCCGGTCTCGGCGCTCTTGTTCGTGGCGCGCCGGGACATCCCGAACGACTTCGAGAACAGCCGTCCAATCGGGCCGGGCGCCTTGCCGCCGGTGCTCTGGCCGACCCCCAGCGTGCGGTCCACCCCGCGCTGCGGATGGCGCGAGAGGCGCGGCAGCAGGAAGGCCAGGATCAGCAGGATGATGCAGACGGCGATGATTATCCCGATGGTCATGCCGGTGCTGTTACCCCCGTGGACCCCTTAGGCAAACCGGTCTGCGAAACTCAGCGCGGGTGGCGAAGCAGAAGCAGGTCAAGATGCAGATGCAGGTCGGTGCGCTGGCTGCGATCCCGCAGCTCGAGTCGCGTACCGACGAGCAGCTCATGAGCGAGTCGAAGCACCGGGTGGCCGCCAAGGCGATCCTCGGTGCCCGTGCGGCAGAGCGTTACGACGTCAAGGCTGCGCGTGCCTACTTCAACGAGGCGCTCGCCGGCTGCCATCCGCAGGAGCGGCCCGCCCTTCGCCAGATGATGAAGGCGTCCATGGCGCTCGCCGAGCGCAAACCGGACGAGCTCAGGGACGCGATGGAGAAGCTCGGCCAGGAGGCGCCCTCCGGCCGCCAGCTCTTCCTGCTGCGGATGATGGGCCTACTGATCCCGCCGCAGAGCGCCGGCATCTTCGCCCGCATCCGGGGCATCCTGCTCTTGATCGGGCTCGTGATCGTGCTGCTGGCGATCGGCTTCGGCATCGTGAAGCTGGTCTCGCTTCCGTTCGGCGGCCTCGGCACCGGCAGCTCGATCTTCTTCGGCTTCCTGCTGCTCGTGATCGTGATCGGCGGACTCGTCTTCTTCGGCCGCCGCCGACAGTCCAGAGCCAGAGCCGCGCGCGGGCTGACCGCCTAGTTGAGCGCCGCCGAGAGGCGGCGGCGGTACTCGCGTGCGAGCGGGTCGTCGGGCCCGAGCTCGGTGAAGATCGCGACCATCACGCGGCGAACCAGGTCGCGCCGCTCCGGGTCCTTCAGCGCCTCCTGCAGGCGTTCCAGGGTCGCCTGCAGGTCGCCTGCGTCCCAAGCCTCGAAGGCCGGCTGGAGCTCCGGGTCGCCCTGGAGCTGCGCGCGCGCCACCAGCCCGTCCGCGACGAAGTCGCCCGGGAGCGACTCGAGCAGCTCGAGCGCCTCCTCGGTCTCGCCGCGCTGCAGCAGCAGCTTGCCGAGCTCGCGCCGCGCGGCAGCATGGTTCGGATCGATCTCGAGAGCGCGGCGCAGCGACTCCTCGTCGCCGCCAACGGCCAGCTCGTCCGCCTCCGAGGGGACGAGCGCGTCGAAGAAGCGCTCGACCTCGGCGGGCGGCAGCGCCCCGGTGAACTCGGTTGCGACGCGGCCGTCCCGGAACGCCTTCACCGCCGGGATGCCCTGGATGCGGAAGAGCGCCTGGAGCTGCGGGTTGCTGTCGACGTCGACCTTGGCCAGCTCGACCTTGCCTGCGCGCGCGGCCACCGCACGCTCCAGCACCGGCGTGAGCTGCTTGCAGGGGCCGCACCACTCTGCCCAGAAGTCGACTACGACCGGCAGCTCCAGCGAGCGCGCGATCACGCGCTCCTCGAAGTCCGCCTCGCCGACGTCGTAGACGGCGCTCATCTGCTCTTGATCAGGACTCATTCAGCGTCGCCTTCTCCAACAGGACGGTTTGGGTCGGTGTCCCGGCGCCTCCGCTGGCGGGGTCGCCGAGCTGGTCGATCGCCAGCGCCACGTCGAGGCCCTTCACGACCTTGCCGAGCACGGCGTAGTCGGGCGGCAGGCCGGCGTCCGGCGCGGTCACGATGTAGAACTGGCTACCCGAGGTGCCCGGGGGCTCGACCTCTGTCTTCGCCATCGCGACGACCCCCTGCGAGTAGACCGTGTCCGCCGGCGGCTTGTCGCGCACGGAGTAGCCCGGGCCGCCGGTGCCCTGACCGGTCGGGTCGCCGCCCTGGATCACGAAGCCGGGCACGATGCGGTGGAAGATTGTGCCGTCGTAGAAGCCCTGCTTGACGAGCGAGGCGAACGAGGCCGCGGTCTTCGGCGACGTCTTCTGGTCGAGCCGGACGGTGATGTCGCCGCAGCTCGTCTTCAGCACGACGCGGTAGGTCTTGCCGGGATCGAGCTTGCCGGTCGGCTTCTTCGCGCCGCCGTCCGGCTTGGGATTCGGCATCGGGACCTCGCGGCAGGCCTGGCCCTCCTGCGCGGCCTGGCCGTCCTGGGCGGCCTGCCCCTCCCCATCGGTCTGCGCGGCAGCGCCGCCACCGCCGCCGGACTGGCCGCCGCCGTCGTCGTCATCGTCCCCGCAGGCCGAAACGACCAGCATCGCGAGACAGAGCAACAGCACGAGCGGGCGGGCCACGGAGCCGTAGGCTAGCGATGTGGCCCTCACCCCTCTCGCCGTCCGCTACGACCAGTTCATCCTCGATCTGGACGGCTGCGTCTGGATCGGCGACGAGCCCACGCCGGGGGTTCTGAGCGCTCTCGAGCAGGTCCGCGAGGCGAACAAGCAGGTGGCCTACGCGACCAACGATCCACGCAGCGCGACCGAGGACTACGTCACCCGGCTGTGGCGCATCGGCGTCCGGGCGTCGGTCCGCGACGTGGTGACCGTCGGCGGCGCCACGCAGCACCTGCTCGCCGAGACGCGCAGCGGCCGCACCGCCTTCGTGATCGGCACCGAGTCGCTCCGCAAGCACGTCAGCGACGCCGGCTGCAGGGTGCTGAACGGCACCGACCTCGCCTCGCGTGCCGAGCTCGTCGTGGTCGGCGGTACGGAGGAGCTCGTCTACGCCGACCTTCGCAACGCCGCGCTCGCGGTCCGCCGCGGTGCGGACTTCCTCGCGACCGCGCGCGACCCGACCTACCCCCAGCCCGACGGCCTCTGGCCCGGGACGGGCGCCATCCTGGCCGCCGTCGAGGTGGCGAGCGGCCGTGAGGCCGCCATCATCGGCAAGCCCGAGCCGCAGCTGCTCATGACGGCGCTCGACCGGCTCGGCGAGGGCCGGACTCTCGTAGTCGGTGACAGGATCGACACGGACCTCGGCGCGGCCGCTGCCGCCGGGCTCGACTCGGCGCTCGTGCTCTCGGGCGGCGCCAAGCGCGAGGACGTCGACGGCCTGGAGCCGCCGCCGGTCGCCGTCGGCGACACGCTCGCGCAGCTGCTCGTGAGCTGAGCGCGGTCCGCGTCCGATCCGCTACGCCGCGAGCGGCAGCATCGCCTCCACCTCCTCCAGCTCGGCCCCCACGAGCGCGCACGCCTCCGGCGTGACGGTCAGGCCCGCCTGCGAGGCCCGGGCGAGCGCCTCGGCGACCGGGACGTCGCGGGCCTCGTGCAGGTGCGCGGCGCACACCGCCGCGACGAAGTCCGTCCAGCGGTTCCCGTGCAGCGCAACGGCGCCGGGCCGCCGGGTCTCCACCCGCAGCAGCGCGACGAGCTCGTCGAGCGCCGCCGCGCCCCCCTCCGTGGTCGCGACGGGCACGTGGTGCCACGCTAGGCCGGCTTCCTCGTAGGCCTCGAGGTTATGGCGCGTCGGGCTCGTGGAGACGAGCAGCCGCACGCGCCGGGCCTTCAGATAGGCGATCTCCGCGTCGCGGCGCTCGGCGCGATGGCTGCGACCGCCGCCCCCGGGCCGCTCGAGCCCGCAGAGCTTGCGCGGCCGCGCCCACCAGATCCGTTTGGGCTCCTGTTCGGTGACGTCCATGCAGGGGTAAGTGCGCCCGCGCGAGAACTCGTCCCCTCGATAACCTCCGGCCGTCATGTGCCGCGTGTTCGGCTGCGTCGCAGCGGAGCCCGTGTCGATCAGGCACGAGCTCCTTGAGGCGCAGAACCCCCTGATCCGCCAGTCCGAGGACCACGACTCAGGTTGGGGAATGGCCGTCTACGAGCGCGCCGACGGAGGCGAGCCGCGGCTCGTTCGCTTTCCCGAGGCAGCCTTCGCCGACGGCGAGTTCCTGAGCGGCGACCTCGCTGCGCGGGCGCATCTTCAACGTGCATGTGCGGCGCGCGACGATGGGCGATCTGCGCCCGGAGAACACGCATCCATTCGCGCTGTCGAGCTACACGCTCGGGCACAACGGCACGATCCTCCAGTATCCGCGGCTGCTCGAGCCCGGCGTGCGCCCGCCCGTGGGCGACACCGACTCGGAGTACCTGTTCAACCTGCTGATGAGCGACTACGACCGGGCAGCGCCCGCCGCGAGCCTGCGCAGGGCGCTCACGAAGACGGTCCAGCGCTCGGCGTTCTCCGGCGTCAACGTGCTGTTCTCGGACGGCGAGCGCCTCTACGCGTACCGGCTAGGCCTGTTCGACCTGCACTGGCTGGCGCGGCCGGGCCAGCTGCTCGTCGCGTCCGAGGTGCTGACCGACGAGCCCTGGCACAGCGTGCAGCAGGACGTGCTGCTCACGCTCGACCCCGATGACCTCGAGGAGCCTCACGCCGAGCGCCTGCTCGGCGACGAGCTGCTCGCCCGGGCGGAGATCCGCAAGGTCGACCACGCGCCACACCTGCGCGGGGCCGAGCGCGGCGCCGTCGCCGCGGAGCGGGCACGGACGGCAGCGGCGGCGGCGGCCGAGTGAGCCGGCGCTTCGCGCTGCTGGTCAACCCGGCCTCCGCGGGTGGGAAGGCGCTCGACGCCCTGCCCGCCGTCCACGAGAGCCTCGACGCGCTCGGGGCGCCGCATCGGACCGTCCTGACGCGCAGCATCGAGCACGCCGAGCAGGAGGCAGGCGGCGCGGCTGCCGCCGGCGAGACGGTCGTGGCGGTGAGCGGGGACGGCCTGCTGCGGCCGATCGCCTCGGCGCTCAAGAACACGGACTCGGCCGTGGCCCTGATCCCGTGCGGGCGCGGCAACGACTTCGCGCGCGTGCTCGGCATCCCCTCCGAGCCGGCCGCCGCGGCTCGCGTGGCGGTCGAGGGAGCCGAGCGGCTCGTCGACGTGGCGAGCGTCGACGGCACGCCCTTCGTCGGCATCGCCAGCTTCGGGTTCGACTCCGACGCCAACCGGATCGCCAACGACACGAAGCGCATCAAGGGCAACGCCGTCTACCTGTACGCCGCGCTGCGCGCGCTGGCGGCGTGGAGGCCGGCGGCGTTCAGCGTGACGGTCGACGGCAGCCTGCACCAGGCGACCGGCTTCTCCGTCGTCGTCGGGAACTCGAAGGCCTACGGCGGCGGCATGTACATCCTTCCCCAGGCCGAGCTCGACGACGGCCGCCTCGACGTGCTGATCGCCAAGGAAACGTCGAAACTGACCTTCTTGCGCGAGCTCCCGAAGATCTTCAAGGGCGAGCACCTCGATTCACCGCACGCCGAGTTCCTGCGCGGCGAGCTGATCGAAGTCGCCACCGACCGCCCCTTCGTCATCTACGCGGACGGCGACCCGATCGGGGCCACCCCCGCCACCCTGCGAGTCGAGCCGCGCTGCCTCCGCGTGATCACACCGGCCTGATGTATCGCCCCGCGCGCAGCCTCGCTCGCGTGCTGCGGGCCGCGAGCCGCCGTCTCGGGCGCACGGGCGGGACGACCGCCCCGGGACGCCTCCTGCTGCGCCTCTCGCCGGGGGCGCTCCGGCGCATGTCCGGCGACCTCGATGAGGGCTCCGTGCTGGTCTCGGCGACGAACGGCAAGACCACCACCGCCGCCATGATCGCCGCCGCGCTCGAGCGCACGGGCCGCGAGGTGGTGCACAACCGGGCCGGCTCGAACATGGCCTGGGGCGTGGCGACGGCGCTCCTCGACGCCGGACGGAGCCGCGGTCAGCTCGGGTTGTTCGAGGTCGACGAAGCCTGGCTCGGAAGCGTCGCAAAGGACCTCCAGCCGCGCCTCGTCCTGCTCGCCAACCTGTTCCGCGACCAGCTCGACCGCTACGGCGAGCTCGAGCTGCTCGCCGACCGCTGGGCAGAGATCGTCGCCAGCCTCGACGGGCGCGCGGGCTTCGTCCTGAACGCGGACGACCCGCTCGTCGCCGACCTCGGGCGCGGCCGACAGGGCGTGACCTACTTCGGCCTCGCCGACGACTCGCAGACGCTGCCCGAGATGCAGCACGCGGCCGACTCGAAGCACTGCCGCAACTGCGGCCACCCATACGAGTACGACGCGATCTACCTCGGCCACATGGGCCGCTATCACTGCCCCAACTGCGGCCGGCGCCGCCCCGATCCCGACGTGGTCGCGTCGCGCGTGCGGCTCGAGGGGATGAGCGGCTCGCGGCTCAAGCTCGAGACGCCCGCCGGGAGCCTCGACCTCCACCTCCCCCTCCCCGGGCTCTACAACGTCTACAACGCGATCGCCGCCGCGGCCACGTTGCTGCGGCTCGATGTCCCGCTCGCCGACGTGGGCGCCGCGCTCGAGAGCTTCGGCGGCGCCTTCGGGCGCGTCGAGACGATCCCGGTCGATGGCCGCCGGGTCTCCATCCTGCTGATCAAGAACCCGGCCGGCGCGAACGAGGTCCTGCGCACGCTCACGCTCGAGGAGGGCGAGCTCGACCTCTGGTTCGCGCTCAACGACCGCATCGCCGACGGCCGCGACATCTCCTGGATATGGGACGCCGACTTCGAGGTGCTGGCGGGGCGCGTGCGGCGGGCCACCTGCTCGGGGACGCGCGCCGAGGAGATGGCGCTGCGGCTGAAGTACGCGGGCATCGACGCGCCGATCGAGGTCGAGCGCGATCTCGGCGCCTCGCTGGACAGCGCCGTCGCGACGGCGACCGGCGAGCGGCTGTTCGCGCTCCCCACCTATACGGCCCTGCTCGAGCTGCGCGACCTGCTCGCGCGCCGCGGGCTCGCGAAGCGGTGGTCGGAATGACGAAGCGCGAGGTGATCTGGCACGACGTCGAGAACGGCTCCTACACGGCCGACCTCGGGCTGTGGCGGGCCCTCGCGGCTGAGGTTGACGGGCCCATCCTCGACCTGGGAGCCGGCACGGGCCGCGTCGCGCGCGACCTGCACGCGGCCGGCCACGAGGTGCACGCGCTCGACTCCGACCGGGAGCTGCTCGCCGCCCTGCGCGAGCGCGCGCCCGCGGTGAGCACGATCAGCTCCGACGCGCGCACCTTCTCGGCGGAGGAGCGCTTCGCGCTGATCCTCGCCCCGATGCAGCTCGTTCAGATCCTTGGCGGGCCTGACGCACGCCGTGCCATGCTCGAGCGCGTGCACGAGCACCTGCTTCCGGGCGGCCGCTTCGCCGCCGCCATCGCCGATCCCTATGACGCGCTCGCCGAGGAGGACCGCTCGCCGCCCTACCCGGACATGATCGAGCACGACGGCTGGGTGTACTCGAGCCAGCCCGTCATGGTGCGCGAGCAGGCCGGCCAGATCATCATCGAGCGCCATCGCCAAGCCGTCGCCCCTGACGGGAGGCTCGACGAGCAGACGGCCCCGTTCGCGCTCGACGTGATCGATCCCGGCGAGCTCGAGAGCGAGGCTCGCGCCGCCGGGCTCGAGCCCGTCGCGCGGCATCAGATACCGGAGACGGCCGACCACATCGGAAGCGTGGTGATCGAGTGCCGGCGCTGAGGGTCTGCTCGCTCTATCCGGACCTGATGAACATCTACGCCGACCGCGGCAACATCGCCGTGCTGCGCGCCCGCTGCGAGTGGCGCGGCCTTGGCTTCGAGCACGCGGCCTCGGGCAGCGGCGACGCCCTCGACCCGGACGCGCACGACCTCTTCTACATCGGCGGCGGGCAGGACCGCGACCAGGTGGCGATCGCGCCCGACATGGCCGAGACGAAGCGCGCCGGCCTCCACGAGGCGGCCGAGCGCGGCGCCGTCGTGCTCGCGGTATGCGGCGGCTACCAGCTGCTCGGGCACTCCTACGAGCTCGGCGGCGAGGAGCTGCCGGGCGTCGGCCTCGTCGACCTCAGGACGGTGCGCGAGCCCGGACCGCGGCTGATCGGCAACTGCGCGATCGAGGCCGACCTGGGCGGCGGCCCGCGCGTCATCGCCGGCTTCGAGAACCACGGCGGGCGGACCTATCTCGGGAGCGGCGAGCGCCCGCTCGGGCGGGTGCTCAAGGGGCACGGGAACAACGGCCGCGACGGCTTCGAGGGGGTCCACTCGCGCAACGTGATCGGGACCTACCTGCACGGCCCGCTCCTGCCGAAGAACGTCTGGCTGGCAGACCGGCTGATCGAGCTTGCGCTCGGGATCGAGCTCGAGCCGCTCGCGGACGACGGGCTCGAGGGCGCAGCGCATGCTTCTGCGCGGCGGGCGGCCGGGGTCTAGGCGAGCCCGACGACGCGCAGGACCTCCTCGACTGAGGTGGTCCCCTGCTTGATCTTCTCGAGGCCGTCCTCGCGCAGCGTCCGCATGCCCTCGGCGCGGGCGGCCTCGCGCAACTCGTCGGCAGGACCCTTCTCGAGGATGAGCCGGCGCAGGTTGTCGCTCAGCACCATCACCTCGTAGAGGCCGATGCGGCCGCGGTAGCCGGTCTGCCCGCAGCGCACGCAGCCACCCGGCTCGAAGGCGTTGAAGCCGCGCTCGACCACGAAGCCGTTGCGAGCCAGGACCGCCTTCGAGAGCTTGACCTGCTGCTTGCAGTCACACAGCCGGCGCACGAGTCGCTGGGCGACCACGCACTCGATCCCCGCGGCAACGAGGAACGGCTCGATCCCCATGTCGATCAGCCGCGCGGCGGCCAGCGGGGCGTCGTTCGTGTGCAGCGTCGTGAGGACGAGGTGGCCGGTGAGCGCGGCCTCGATGGCGAGCCCGGCGGTCTCGGCGTCGCGCACCTCGCCGACCATGATCACGTCCGGGTCGGCGCGCACCAGCGAGCGCAGGCCCGTGGCGAAGGTGAGCCCGCTCTTCGCGTGCACCTGGACCTGCTTCACCCCGTCGAGCTCGTACTCGACCGGATCCTCGACCGTGATCAGCGTCTTGTCCGGCGAGTTGACCTCGTTCATCGCGGCGTACAGCGTCGTCGTCTTGCCGGATCCTGTCGGGCCCGTCACGAGCACGGCGCCGTGCGTGGCGCCGATCGCCTTCAGGAAGCGCTCGCGCTCGGGCTCCTCCATGCCGAGCCGATCGAGGTCGACGACCACCTGCGTCTTGTCGAGGATCCGCATCACGACCGACTCGCCGCGCACCACCGGGAGGGTCGCCACACGCAGGTCCACGTAGTGACCGTCGACCGACAGCCCGATGCGGCCGTCCTGCGGCACCCGCTTCTCGGCGATGTCGAGCTCGGCCATGATCTTGATGCGCGAGACGAGCCCCGACATCAGCTGGCGAGGCACGGTGGTCGAGTCGAAGACCACGCCGTCGACGCGGAAGCGCACGCGCATGTCGCCCGGGCGGGGCTCGAAGTGGACGTCCGAGGCGCCGCGGCGCACGGCGTCGGCGATGATCGAGTGGACGAGCTTGACGACCGGCGCCTCGTCGGCGGACTCGCGCAGCTCGATGACCTGCGCGGCCTCCTCCTCGGTCTCCTCGTGGATCTCCTGGACCGACTCCTCGAGCGTCGAGAGCCCGGAAATCAGCGCCTCGATGTCCTCGGGCGACGCGACCGCGCGCCGGACGTCGTAGCCGGTCGCCATCGTGATGTCGTCGAGCGCGAGCAGGTTGGCCGGGTCGGCGGTCGCCACGAGCAGCGCGCCCTCGCCGAGGAACGCGATCGGGACGGTCTGGTAGCGCCTCGCCTTGGCGGCGTCGATGAGCGCGGCGGCGCCCTTGTCGACGTCGAAGACGTTCAGGTCGACGTAATGAAGCCCGTTGCGCTCGGCGAGGGCCTGGGCCAGCTGCTGGGAGTCGACGAGCCCCGCGTCGATCAGGCTCTGACCGAGCGGAACCCCGCGTGCCCTGCCGTCCTCCACGACGCGCTCGACCACGCCGCGCTCCGCGAACCCCAGCTGCACGATCACGTCCCCGATTCGCCTGATGGCACTCGTCCGCGTGGTTGGCGGTGTGAGTCCGGGCACGGGGAACGGCCCTGCCGAGGCAGCCTGGGCTTCCATACCTCCCAAATATCGGCAGCAGACGGGCGGGGTTGAGATGGCGATCCGGCTCGCCGGGTAGCGTCTGTCGTGATGAACCTCTCCGACTATCAGCAGCGCTCGCGCGCGACCGCGGTCTATCCGGACGCCGGCGCGAACCTCACCTACCCCGCCCTCGGGCTCTGTGGAGAGGCCGGCGAGGCGGCGGAGAAGGTCAAGAAGGCCATCCGCGACGACGGCGGCGTTCTGACCGATGAGCGGCGCGCGGCGCTCGCCGCGGAGCTGGGCGACGTGCTCTGGTACGTGGCGCAGCTCGCCACAGAGGCGGGCCTCGACCTGGACGAGATCGCCGAGAGCAATCTCGAGAAGCTGCTCTCGCGCCGCGAGCGTGCCGTCCTGCACGGCAGCGGCGATTTCCGCTAACGATTAATCGGGCGCCCGCGCGGCGTCTGTATGCAGTGATGATCGTGCTGTTCGACAAAGTCGACGACGCCGGGGTCGCGATCGGCGGTGAGGGCGGGCTCGTCCCCGTCACCGACATCGACCGCGCCAAGGCCTTCTACGTCGATGAGCTCGGCTTCGAGGAGGAGGCCGACACTCGCGCGGGCCAAGGGATACGGCTGGTGCGGCTGACACCGCCGGGCTCGGGCGGCGCGCTGCTGCTGGCGACACGGCGCTCCGACTGAAGCTACGGGCGCAGCGTCAGCCTGAACTCCCGCGAGCTGGTGTGGCCAGCTGGGTCTCTCGCGGTCACCTTGACGGTGAGCCTCACGCGCCGGTGGGACCTCAGTGCGGTCAGCCGCTTGGGCCCCAGCCTGTAGGCCACCGTCACGCGCTCGTCCGGCCTCGCCCTGAAGGTCTTCGAGAGCTTTAGCTCGCGCCACGTCACGGTGACCCGGCCACGCATGTCCTCCGATGCCTTACCGGGGGTGACGCGCAGGATCGCGCGCCGCAGGGATGACCTCGCCTTGCCCGTGAGCTTCGGCTTCGTGTCGTCCGGCGGATAGGCGTCGGGGCAGCCGCTCGGGGTCTGGCCGTGACGGCCCGGGCAGTCGTCGACGTCGTCGGGCTTGCCGTCGCCGTCGCTGTCGAGCGGCGGTGGCGGCGGACCGGTCGACCTGAGCTCAGCGGTGGCCGGCGGCGCCCAGACGAAGCCCGCGAATACCAGCGCGAGTGCCAAGAGTCGACGCATGGTTACGCCTCGCGCTCACCATAAGGGCGATTCCTGTCCCCGGCCAGAGTTAGGCCAGCGAGCCGTTGCTCGACTGAAAGCGCTCGAACCGCGAAGCGACCGCCACCGGCACGCGCGCGCGTACGCGAACGCCCTCGGCGGTGTCCTCGCGCTCGAGCTCCCCGGCCACTTCATGCAGCTCGGACAGGCTCGTGCCCTCGTCGTACGGGAGGAGCAGCTCCATCGGCCGCAGCGACGCCAGGAAGCGCGCCTCGATCGCCTCGCGCAACTCGCTCAGGCCGCTGCCGTCAGCCGCCGAGACCTGGACCGCCTGGGGGAAGCGGAAGGACAGCTCGCGGCGGCGGTCTTCGTCGAGCAGGTCGACCTTGTTGAGCGCGAGCAGGCGCGGGCGCTCACCGGCGCCCGTCTCCGCCAGCACCTCGTCGACGGCGGCCAGCATCTCGTGCAGCTCGCCCTCGGGCACTGACGCGTCCGCGATGTGCACGATCAGGTCGGCGCCGAGGGCCTCCTCGAGCGTGGCCGAGAAGGCGTCCACGAGCGCGTGCGGCAGCTTGCGGATGAAGCCGACCGTGTCCGTGACCAGATAGCTGCGCCCGCTGATCTCGAAGGAGCGCGTCGTCGGGTCGAGCGTGTGGAAGAGCCGGTCGCGCACGCTCACGTCGGCGCCCGTGAGCGCATTCAGGAGCGTCGACTTGCCGGCGTTCGTGTAGCCCGCCAGCGCGACCGTCGGAAGCCCGGCGCGCTCACGCTCGGCGCGCATGGTCGAGCGCGTCGCCTTCGTGTGCTTGAGGCGCCGGCGCAGCGCCGCGATGCGGTCGCGTGCGAGCCGGCGGTCGGTCTCGATCTGCGTCTCGCCCGGACCCCTGGTGCCGATACCGCCGTCCATGCGGCCGGCGCCGAGACGCTCGAGGTGCGTCCAGAGTCCGCGCATGCGCGCGAGGTTGTACTCGAGCTGGGCGAGCTCGACCTGCAGCTTGCCCTCGGCCGAATGCGCATGGTCGGCGAAGATGTCGAGGATGATCGCCGTGCGGTCGATGACCGGCACGCCGAGCGTCTCCTCGAGGTTGCGCTCCTGGCGCGGGAGCAGCTCGTCGTCGCAGGCGACGAGGTTCGCGTCCGCGTCCTTGATCGCGCGCTTCAGCTCCTCGAGCTTGCCGCGCCCGAAGTAGCGGTCGGGGTCCGGCTTGTCGCGCCGCTGGACGAGCTCGCCCACCGCTGCGACACCGGCCGTGCGAAGCAGCTCGCGCAGCTCCGAGAGGTCCGGCTCCGCCGGGCTGACCCCGATGCAGAGCGCGCGTTGGCGCGCTCTGGGCTGTTGGGTCAGGTCTTGCACTCGTTCAACGTTAGCGCCGAGCGCCGCCTCAGGGCAGCTGTAGGCGCTCGACCGGCGGCATCACGCCGCGCGTCTCGAATTCGGCCGGGATCGAGCTGCCCGGCAGCACCACGACCGCTTCATCGGCCTCGCCGAGCCAGGACGCGTGACCGACGGCGTAGCGGTGCGCCGCGAGCGCGCAGGCGGCCGCGTCGATCTCCTCGATGCGCCGGTGCCAGAGGTCGCCGCCCTCGTCGAACACGTGATCGCCGCTCAGCTCCTCAATCCGCAGCTGCATGCCGAAGGGATGGCGCTTTGCCGGCAGCCGGCGGCCCTGCAGGGCGCAGAAGACGGCGTCGGCGTTCGTCTCGAAGAGCGGGAACTCGTTGTAGGAACCCTCCTCGACCGGGCCGTCGTGGTCGTCCGCGCCGTCGCGGGGGCCGTAGCGCGACATGTCGCGCAGCTGCTCGGCGAGCTTGGTCGACTCCGGGTCGGGCGGCTGCGGCGCGACGCCCAGCTTGCGCAGGAAGTCGTCGACGCCGCGTTCCTCGCGGCCCTGGCGCGGTGCGCTGAGCGGCGCGCCCAGCGCGAACACGACGTCGCCCAGCGTGCGCAGCTCGGCCGCGACCTGCTCGGCCGAGCCCGGCTCGAAGAAGAGCGCGCTCAACCGGATCGGCGGTTCGGGCGTGCGCACCTCCTCCAGCATCGCGAGCTGGAGCCTGCCTCGCATGGGGACCGCGCCGCAGTAGTGCATCAGCCGCCGAGGCTACCCCTAAGCCGCTCCACGGCCTCGCTCAGCCGCGAATCGTCGATCGTCAGGGAGATCCGGAAGAAGCCCTCGCCGTTCGGCCCGTACGAGCTGCCGGGGGATACCACCACCCCCGATTCCTCCAGCACCAGCTCGCAATAGGACGCCGACGTGTGCCCATCGGGGACGGGCGCCCAGACGTAGATCGTCCCCTTCGGCGGCGTCACGTCGACGCCAATCTCGCGCAGCGCGTCGCAGACGAGGTCGCGGCGACGCTGGTAGATCGGCGGGCATCTCGGGCGGCGGGCCGTCGTCGAGGGCGCGCACGGTGGCGAGCTGAATCGCCTCGAACTGACCCGAGTCGATGTTCGTCTTCAGCTTCCAGTAGGTCGCGACCGCATCCGCGTTGCCGACGATCGCGGCGGTTCGCCAGCCGGTCATGTTCCAGCCCTTCGAGAGCGAGAACACCTCGACGCCGACCTCCTTGGCGCCAGGCGTCTCGAGGAAGCTCGGCGCCACGTAGCCGTCGTAGGTCGTCTCGGTGTAGGAGGCGTCGTGGACGATCAGCACGTCGTGCTGTCGGCCGAACTCGACCGCCCGCTCGAACAGGCCCTCGGGCACGACCGCGCCGGTCGGGTTGTTCGGGTAGTTGAGGTAGAGCAGGCGGGCGCGCTGGGCGACGTCGACGCCGATCGCGTCGAGGTCGGGCGCGAAGCCGAGCTCCGGCACGAGCGGCATCAGCACAGCCTCGGCGCCGGCGAGCAGCGGCCCGCCCGTGTAGACCGGGTAGCCGGGGTCCGCCGCGAGCGCGACCGAATCCGGGTCGAGGAACGCGAGGTTCAGGTTGAAGACGCACTCCTTCGCGCCGAGCGCCGGGATGATCTCGGTCTCGGGATCGAGCTCGACGCCGAAGCGGCGCGAGTAGAAGCGAGCGAACGCCTCGCGCAGCTCGGGCCGGCCGCGGTTCGACGGGTACTGATGCGTGCCGGGATCGGCCGCCGCGCTGGCGAGCGCCTCGATCACGGGCGCGGGCGTCGGCGTGTCGGGATCCCCGATCCCCAGGCTGATCACGTCGACCCCGGCGGCCTTCTTCTCGGTGATCTTGCGCTCGAGCTCCGCGAACAGGTACGGCGCAAGGCGGTCCAGACGGCTACTCGGCTTCATACAGCTCCTTGACGAATTCATCACTCAGGACACCGGCGTAGACGGGTCGCGCCCAGCCGGTCAGGTCGACGTGCATGTCCTCCCCCACGTCGACGACGAGCTCGCCGCCGTCGAGCTCCACCGTCACCGGGCTGTCGACACCGCGCAGCACCGCGGCTACCGCCGCGCCCGTGGCCCCGGTGCCCGACGACATCGTCTCCCCCACGCCGCGCTCGAAGATGCGTGCGCGGATCGAGGCGTCGCCCGTGCGGCGCCAGAACGACACGTTGGTGCGGCGGGGAAAGAGCTCGTGGCGCTCGATGCCGGGCCCGTACCTGCCGAGGTCGAGCTGCTCGAGGCCGTCCTCGACCTCGATCGAGCACTGCGGGTTGCCGACCTGCACGAACTGGAAGGCGAACTCGCGGCCCGCCGAGCTGAGCGTGCCGGTCCCGTCCTCGCCCCCGCTGGGGAAGTCGTCGGCAGCTCGCAGGCGCGCGCGGCCGATGTCGAGCGTGCAGAGGTCGCCCTCGATCCGCGGACGCACCTCGCCCGCCACCGTGCGCACGGAGAAGCTGTCGTGCTCGGTCCAGCCGTTGCGGCGCAGGTACATCACGGCCTCGCGCACCCCGTTGCCGGACAGCTCGGCCTCGGAGCCGTCCGGGTTGTAGATGCGGATCTCGGCGACGAAGCCCCGCTCGTCGGTCTCCCGCACGAGCAGGATCCCGTCCGAGCCGACACCCGTGTGCGGAGCGCAAAAACGGCGGATGCGCTCAGGCGTCAGCTCGAACGGGAGCTCTCTCTCCTCCAAGATCGCGTAGTCGTTGCCGAGGGCCTGCCACTTCTCGAAGCGCACAGCCCCGGCAGGCTATCGGTGGCCGTTGAACTCCATCAGCTGATGGAAGGTCGGCCGGTTCGTCCAGCGCATCGTCTGGCCAAGCACACCGGGCGGGAACGTGATGCGGTCCTCGGTCGCGTCCGAGCGCCACGCGGCCGGGTCGGGGCCCTGCGCTGTGGCGAGCGCGTCGGCGCCCTGCTGGATCACCGCCCACAGCGAGGCTCTGCACGCCGCCAGGTTGCCGGCGCCGCAGTAGACGCGGCTGTAGCGGCCGCGCACCGGCTTGCCGAGCAACGTCCGCAGGTCCTTGTCGACGTAGCCGTACCAGCCGCCGCCGTAGGCGCTGCCGTTGGACGTGCGTGGGCTGTTGTCGCGCCCGACCAGCTGTCCGAGCAGACCCCCTGGCGCGGCCAGGTCGCCAAGCACCGGGCGCAGAACCGCCTCCGACAATCCGTCCCAGGTCTGGTCGAGCACCGCCGCACCTGGGTCGTCGATCTTGCCGTCGAGATCGCGGTCGAGCCGGCTCGCGCCGCTGCGCCGCCAGCCGTCGACCAGCGCGGCCGCCTGCTCGCTGCGGGCGTCCGGCGCCGGACCGCTCGAGAGGACCTCTCGGATCAGCGGCCAGACGTCGAGCACACGCAGGTCCTGGGTGGCGGCCCGGTTCACCACGCTGAGCACGTCGTGGAGCCTGCTCTTGCGCTTGAAGCCCTTGAACAGCTCGTTGCGATGGACGGACTGGTAGGTCCAGTTGTTGTCGGCCGCGCCGAAGCCGGCCGCGGGCTTGTTGTTCCAGTTGTGGATCAACCCGCTCTTCGGGTTGATCGCCTGGGGGTGATCCTTCGTCTTGAGGAAGCCGCGCCACTCGTACCGCCCGGTCCCGAGGGTCGGCAGGCTCGGGTTGGTCCCCGGCGCGCGAATCGGAAGCCGCCCGGCGGAGTAGAAGGCGATGTCCTTGTGGTCGACGTAGAACAAGTTGAATGTGTATCCGAAGCGGCTCGCAACCCTCGGCAGGTCCGTCGCCGAGCGGACAGCGCCCTCGTTGAGGCCGGCGCCGATGTAGGCCCCCGTAACCTCGCGGCCGCGCGTCGAGCGCATCGTCGACACCGCGTACGGGCGACCGCCGACGGTGACCGTGCCGCTCACCGGCCCGTGCACGGTCTGGCGGAATGTGACCTGCTCGTCGGGCTGCCCGCCGGCGCCCTTCAGCACACCGGCGTTGAAGGTCGACATCGGCCGGCAGCGGCCCTTGAAGCGGTAGTGCGTGGATTCGCGGGTAGCCGGGCTGCCGTCTGAGTTGCAGAGCTGCTCGAGGAACTGGTCGGTGTTGTCGTTCGAGGCCGAGGTCGCACTCCAGGCGTAGTCGCGCGTGCGGCCGATCAGCACGTACGGGAGGCCGGGCAGCACGCCCCCGCGGACGTGGATGCCGCCGCCGTGCGCGTCGACCTCCATGAACAACTCCGGGTAGAAGTAGCCGAGCTGCGGGCCCATCACGGCGAGCGGGTGGCCGGTGGCCGAGCGCTTGCGGCCGACCAGCACCGCGTTCGACGCACGGGCGCGGGCGCCCATCGCGACCTTCGCCGCGGTTGCCGCCGCCGGGCTCATCGAGCCGGGGTCGACGACGAGCGAACCGGGCGTGCGACCGCCGCGCTCGGTCACGTACGGGAACCTGCGCGTGGTCGTGACCGACGTTTCGGGATCCTGCGAGGAACGTAGGTCGCTCCAGACGTCCGTGCCGGCCGGGCCGAGCCGGTTGCGGAGGGTGCCTAGCAGCTCGGAGCTGCGCACCTCGTCGCCGCCGCCGGCACCGAACACCTGCCCCAGCAGGCCGAGGACGGAAATCACGTCCACGTAGGTCCAGGGCTTGACGCCGTTGTCCTGGGCCCGGTTGTACGCGTTGATGCCGGCCAGGAACGCGCGTACGTCGGCAAGCAGCCGCCGCCCGCGGCGACCGTCGCGTTCCAGCAGGCGGCGCTGACCGGCGATGTAGCGCTCTGTCTGCCGGCTCGGGATGAACTGGCGCAGGCTGGTGGCGAGGCTGAGCGCGTCCTTGCCGGGCGCGTCGAGGATCGTGAAGCGCGCCGGGTAACGGATCGTCTCCATGAAGAGGCCGCGGTCCTGGGCGGTGGTCCAGCCGATCGCCCAGTAGACATCCGAGCGGGTGCGGGCCTGGATGTGCGGAACGCCCCACTTCGCGTCACGGCGGATCGTCACGCCGCGCTTCGGCCGCGTAACAGCGCCGCCCTTCGGCATGAAGAAGCGCGCCGACTTGAAGTAGCGCGGGATCGTGCTCCGCGTGATGTTGCCGCCGAGCGGCGTGAGCGCGTCGTAGATCCTGAGCTGGTCGACGCTGTGCTCGTCGGGCGGCAGAGCACCGGACTGCCCTGAGGGCAGCACGTTCCAGGTCTGCTTGCCGAAATCGAGCCGGGCCGCATTCGCAGCCGGAACCATCATCACGAATCCCAACAGGGACAGCACCACGACACGCTTCAAGGGGCTCCTCCTCCTCGCAAAGGGCGCGGGAAGACTAGCTGGCCGGCCAACTCGGCCGGCGCGGCCGCGCTCGCATCGAGGATCTGCACACGCTCGAGGCGCCGCATCCAGGTGAGCTGGCGACGCGCGTAGTTGCGGGTCCGGCGCTTCATCGCCTCCACGTCTCCGCGCAGCAGCTCCTCGAACCCGAGCGCCTTGCGGGCGGTGGCGGAGGCGCCGGCGGCGTCGGCGCGGCGCACCTCCTCGGCCGCGCCGGCGGCGACCATCGCATCCACGCGCGCGTCTATGCGGCGGTAGAGCTCCTCGCGCTCCATCACCAGCCCGCAGAGAACAGTCGGATGGCGCAGCTCGGCGGTCCAGAGCCGCGAGTCGGCCCCCGCCGGCGCTGCGCTCTCCCCCATCTCGAGCAGCTCGAGCGCCCGGATGATCCGGCTGCGGTCGCCCGCGTCGATCGCCGCCGCGGCGGCGGGGGCTCGTGCGGCAAGCTCGGCGTGCATCGCGGCCGGTCCGCGTGCGTCGAGCTCGGCCGCGAGCCGCTGCCGCAGCTCGGGAGCGGGCGGCGGACGCAGCTCGAGGTCGGTCAGGGCGGCCTGCAGGTAGAGGCCGGTGCCGCCCACGAGGATCGGCCGGCGGCCGGCCGCGAGCGCCTCGTCGATCTCCGCGCGCGCGAGCTCGGCGAAGCGTCCTGCCGAGAACGTCTCCGTGACCGGCACGAACGAGAGCAGCCGGTGCTCGAGGGCCTCCTGCTCCGCGGCCGACGCAGCGCCGGTCAGGATCTCGAGCCCGCGGTACACCTGCAGCGCGTCCGCCGAGATCGCAACCGGGTCCGCTCCCTCGGCGCGCAGCCGCTCTGCGAGCGCGATCGCCACCGCGGTCTTGCCGATCCCGGTGGGTCCGAACAGGGCGATCACGTGGTGCTCGGCCTGCACGATCGCTCACGGTAACCGTCGCCGGGGGATACTGCGCGGGATGTCGCAGGATGAGCGCGTCGAAGTGGTACAGCGGGCGTTCGAGGCGTGGAACCGAGGCGACATCGACGGGTATCTCGCCCTCCTGTGCCTCGATGTCGAAGCTGTCCCATTCGGCGCGGCTCTGGAAGGCAAGGTTTGCCGTGGGCACCCCGAAGTGCGTGCTTGGTGGCTCGCGCACTACGAAGTTTGGGAGACCTTCATGCTTCGCGCCGAGGAGTTCATGCCGGTCGGGACGGAGCTCGTGGTGTCGGGGCGCTGGGAGGCGGTTGGCCGGAGCGGCGTAGAGCTGTCGACGCCGGCAACCTGGGTGTTCGGGTTTCGCGACGGCAAGATCGCCTACTGGCAGGCGTATACGTCCAGAGCCCACGCCCTCGAAGCAGTGGGGCTGGGCAACCAAACGCCTGCCGACGAGGAGCAACGCCGGCACGATCGCTAGTAATACCTGGCGTGCCGGGACGAATGACGCTGTCCGCCGCGGCCTGCCTCGCGGCGGCCGTGCTCGCCCTTGGCTGCCAGGAGTCGGGCTTCGACGAGTCCAAGGAGACCGTTCGGCCCCTGAAGGTCCAGCACATCGACGCCGATCTCGCCGGGACGAAGGTCCCAGGCCAGGCGGAGCGGCCGCTCACGCTCACGGCCGATGCGCTGAGCGACACGCTCGCGCTCGGCGTGCGCCCGGTCGCCGCCGCCCTGCCGGGCGCGCAGGTGCCGGCCTACATGCGCGCGCAGGCCTCCGGGATCGAAATCCTGCCGGCGGTGCGACGGGACGGCCTCGGAGCCGTCCAAGCCGCGGATCCGGACGTGATCCTCGGGAGCCACGAGCTCCAGGGCTCGCTCTACCCCGCGCTCAGCAAGATCGCGCCTACGGTGATGAGCGACGGCGGTGGCGCGTCGTGGGAGCTGTCGGTGCGCCTGCACGGCGAGGCGCTCGGCCGCACGAACGACGCCGAGCGGCTCCTGATCGACTGGGACAGGCGTGTCGCTGCGCTGCGCTCCAGGCTCGGCGACAACGCGCCCGACACGGCCGTCTCGGTCGTGCTGGTCGGCCGCGACGGGATCCTGACGGCGGGCGCCGACTCGTTCCCGGGCCGCGTCCTGAGCGACGTCGGGCTGGGCCGCCCGCCGTCGCAGGACGGCGTGCGTGAATTCGAGACCGTCGCTCCCGACCAGATCCCGGCGCTCGACGGCCGCGTGGTCCTGCTGTCGGTCGCTCCGGGCGCGGAGGAACGGCTGGCGCAGCTCGAGCGCGATCCTCGCTGGAAACGCCTGCGCGCGGTCCGCTCCGGCGCCGTGGAGCGCGTCGACGCGGCGACCTGGTGGTCCGGCGGCGGCATGCTCGCCGCGCGGGCCGCACTCGAGGATCTCGACGGCATCCTCGTGGGCAGCTGATACAGGTCTACTGAAGCCCCCTCCATCTGCCGATCAGGAGGGGAAGGATGACCCTCGAACCCCTCGACGCCCTGTCGCGGCTGGCTGCGCGACGCTTCGCGAGCTTCGCCGATGCGGCGAATGCGGTGCTGGACCTGCTCGCCGGCGCGGTTCCCGGCGGCTGCGTGCTCCTCGGTCAGGTCGACTGGGACGCGGGTGAGTGCAGGGTCCTCGACGCGCGCGGCGGTGCGGTCGAGCGCGGATCTTCGCTGCCGCTCTTGGCCGCCGCCGAGGGCGCCGGCCTGATCGGAGCCGAGGCACTGGCCGAGGTCTGCCCGGGCGCCTGGGTGACGGCGCCGCTCGACGCGGCCGACGGAAGCGTCGTCGCGCTGCTGATCGCGAGCCCCGGCGCGGAGGTCGCGCCACCTCGCTACCTCTCCCAGCTGCTGCTGGTGGCCGCTCGCATCCTGTCCTACGAGTGGGAGAGCATCTCGACCCGCGCCGAGCTGCACCGGCTCGCGGAGGCGGTCCGCGACCGCGAGCACACCGAGCCTGTAACCGGCCTCCCCAATCGCGAGGCGCTGCTCGAGGCGCTCGAGCGCGAGTGGGAGCTGAGCCGGCGTGGCAGCGTCGAGAGCTATGTCGTCGTCGCGCATCTGCATGACCACCGCACCGTCGCCGAGCAGCACGGAGACGCGCTCGCCGACCTGATCCTGAAGGACGTGGCCGAGGTCTTCACCGGCGCGGTGCGCCGCGCGGACCACCTGGCGCAGGTGGATGCCGACGCAGTGGCGATCGTGCTCGTCGGATGCAAGGGCGAGGAGGGCGCGCGCGCCTTCATCGGTCGCGTCGAGCGCTCGCTCGCGCGCGTTGCGGCCGCACGCCCGGCGCCCGCCCGCCTCTCGTATGGGATCGAGGCGCTGGCCGAGACGAGCTCGCCCGCCGAGGCCGTCGAGCTGGCCGAGGTCGCGGCGCGTGCCGCCGAGCCGTTCTCGACAGAGTCGCCCGAGGGGGTCGCGTGAGCGCTGAGCCCGCCGCCGCTACCGCCCCGGTGGTCGCCGCCGGGGGTCTGTCGGGCCCCGGCATCAGCCCACCGTCGCTGAACGGCGCCGGCCGCCGCTTCCTCAGCGACATCCTGGTCGAGCTCGGCTTCGTCGACCAGGCGACTGCCGAGCAGGCCGTCGAGGCCGCGCGCCGTCCCGGCATGACGCCGGAGCGGGTGCTGCTCGAGAACCGCGCCATCACTCAGGACCAGCTCTCGCGCGCCCTCGCCGAGCGCTACGCGCTCGACCACATCGATCTCGACGAGTACCCCGTCGACCGCTCTGCCGCCGGCGTCCTGAGGGAGACCGCCGCCCGCCGCTACCTGGCGGCGCCCATCGGCTTCGCCGACGACGGCGCCCTGGTCGTCGCGATAGCCGATCCAACCGACTCCCTCGGCCTGAGCGACATTGCCGTCATGACGAAGCTCGCGGTGCGCCCGGCCGTCGCGGCGCGCGCGCAGATCGAGAAGCTCGTCGAGGAGCTCGACTTCATGGACGAGCCCGAGCCCTCGCTGAGTCAAGGGGGCGGAACGCTGATCCAGCCGCCCGACGAGGAGGCCGGCGCGCCCATGGCGCTCGTCGACGCGTCATCGGGGCGGGTCGAGGAGCTCGAGGGTGAGCTGGCGAGCCGCGAGAAGGCTCATCAGGCCGAGCTGAGCGAGCTGCGCAACGCGGCCGAGAAGGACGTGGCGGCGGCACAGGTCGAGCGCGAGCGCGCCCTCGCCACGGCTCAGGCCGAACTGGAGAAGGCGCTCGCGATCGCAGCCGCACAGCGCGAGAAGGCGCTCGCCGAGGCGCAGGCGGAGTACGAGCGCACGCTGCGCGCCGAGCGCGCCGCGCTCGCGAAGCTGGAGCAGCAGGTCGAGGCAGAGCGCAGTAGGGCCGCCAAGGCGGTCAAGGACGCGCGCGACGCTGAGAGCACCACGGCCGCAAGGGCCCTCGAGGACGCTCTCGCAAGCGAGCGCGCGGGTGCCGCCAAGGCGCAGGAGCGCGCCCTCGAGAAGGCGGTCGAGGAGGAGCGCGCCCGGGCCGCCAAGAGCCTGCGCAAGGCACTCGAGGCAGCTGACGCAGCGGCCGCCCAGGCCCTCGCCACCGCGGAGCAGAGGCTCGCCGCGGAGCGCGCAAAGGCAGAGCGGGCGTTCGACGAGGAGCGCGCGCGGGCGGCCGAGGCACTCGCGGCAGCCCAGCAGGCAGCCGAATCCGAGAAGGCAGCGGCCGCCGAGGCGATCGCCGCAGCCGAGAGCAAGCGAGCCAAGGCGGCCGAGGCGATCGCCGCGGCCGACAAGACGGCGGAACGCGCCCGCGCCAAGGCCACGGAGGCGGTCGCGGCGGCCGAGCAGGCCCGCGAGGCCGCCCAGGCCAAGGCCGCGGAGGCCGTCGCAGCCGCCGAGCAGGCCCGCGAAGCCGACCGCGCCAAGGCCGCCCAGGCCGTCGCCGCGGCCGAGAAGACCGCAGAACGCGAGCGCACGAAGGCCGCGGAGGCCCTCGCGGCCGCCGAGCAGGCCCGCGAGGCCGGCCGCGCCAAGGCCGCCGAGATGCTCGCCGCCGCCGAGCAGGCCCGCGAAGCCGACCAGGCCAAGGCCGCCCAGGCGCTCGCCGCCGCCGAGCAGGCCCGCGAGGCCGACCAGGCCAAGGCCGCCGAGGCCGTCGCGGCGGCCGAGAAGACCGCAGAGCGCGAGCGCGCGAGGGCCGCCGAGGCAGTCGCCGCCGCCGAGCAGGCCCGCGAGGCCGACCAGGCAAAGGCCGCCGAGGCGGTGGCCGCGGCGCGAGAAGACCGCAGAACGCGAGCGCGCCCGGGCCGCCGAGGCAGTAGCCGCCGCCGAGCAGGCCCGCGAAGCCGACCAGGCCAAGGCGGCCGAGGCCGTCGCCGCGGCCGAGAAGACCGCCGAACGCGAGCGCGCCAAGGCGGCCGAGGCCGTCTCGACCGGTGAGAAGGCGCTGGCCCGCGAGCGCGCGAAGAGGTCCGAGGCGCTCGCCGCCGCCCAGGCCGCGCTCGAAGCGGAGCAGGCGAAGGCGGCTGAGGCGCTCGCTGCGGCCGAGCAGGCGCTCCAGGAGGAGCGCGACAAGGCCGAGGTGGGTGCCGCGGCGGCCGCCGGCGCCCTGGACGCCCTGCGCGCGAAGCTCGAGCGGGAGCTCGAGGCGGAGCGGGCGCGCCGGGCCGAGGAGCTCGACGCCGAGCGCGCCCGGACCGGCAGCGCGATCGACGCCGAGCGCAGCCGTCACCAGAAGGAGCTCGACGCCCACCTGGCTCGCTCCGAGGAGGCCGTCGAGGCCGAGCGCGCGACTGCTGCGAAGGAGCTCGAGCGCGAGCGTGAGAAGCTCGAGGAGGTCCTCGCGGCCGAGCGGGCGCGCAGCGAGGCCAAGCTGAAGATCCAGGTGGAGCGTCAGGACAGCGAGCTCGAAGCCGTCCAGGCCAAGCACGCCGCCGAGATCGAGGCGGAGCGCGCGCGGCACGAGCTCCAGCTCGCCGCCGAGCGAACCCAGCATCTCCAGGAGCTCGAGGAGGCACGCGCGGCCGGCGTCGACGCCAGCAAGCTCGCCGAGATCGAGCAGCAGCACGCCGACCGGCTCGAGGCGGAGCGCAGTCGCCACAAGCAGGAGGCCGAGGCACTGCGCATGGAGCTCGACACCCAGCGCGACCAGAGCGAGCAGTCATTCGCCGACGCCGCGGCCCGCCATCGCGAGGAGCTCGAGGAGGAGCGCCGCTCCCACTCCGAGCGCATCGGCGAGATGCGCGATCAGCTCGCTGCGGAGCAGGCGCGCCGCGAGGAGCTCGAGGCCGGCGCGAGCGGTTCGGAGAAGGACCGCCAGCAGCTCGAGAAGCTCGAGAAGCGCCTGCAGAAGGTGCAGGCGAAGCTCGAGGAGGAGCGTTCCGCGGCGGAGTCCGAGATCGACCGGCTGCGCGAGCAGATCGAGCTCCTGGCCGAGGCCGACCGGCGCGCCGAGCAGGCCCGCACGGAGTGCGCGCACCTGCGCGGCGAGAACGAGCGCCAGGCCGAGATCCACGCGATGACCGAACGCGACCTCCAGGGCGAGCTCACCGAGGCACGCGAGGAGTCGGACGAGCTGCGCAGCAAGCTCGACGACCTGCAGCTGAAGGTGGCCGACGCCGCACGGGCGTTCGAGGCGATGGGCTCAGCCGAGCGGCGCCTCAGCGAGATCGCCGCCGGCGAAGCGGCGGACGAAGCCGCCTAGGCGATCCGCGCGAGCAGCGCCTCCTCGCCGGCGAGCGTGGTGCTCGTGGCGGAGGCGATCTCGACGTCCGTCAGCTCACCCGGCGCCGCGACGCCGCTGAAGTTGACCGTCTTGTTGTGCCGGATGCGGCCGCGCAGCCTGGAGGGGTCGGTCCGCGACGGGCCCTCGGTGAGCACCTCCATCGTCCGCCCGACGAAGCGCTGGGCGCGCTCGGTCGCGTGCCGCTGGACGAGCTCGACGAGCCGCTCCCATGCGCTCGCTCGCCACCTCATGCGCGATCTGGCCCGGCAGCGTCGCCGCCTCGGTCTCGCGCCGCGGCGAGTAGATGAAGGTGAAGGCGGAGTCGTAGCCGACGGCGTCGACCACCTCCATCGTCTCCTCGAAGTCGGCCTCGGTCTCCCCCGGGAAGCCGACGATGATGTCGGTCGTGAGCGCGCAGTCGGGCACCAGCTCGCGGATCATCGCCACCCGGTCGAGGTAGCGCTCGCGGTTGTAGGTGCGGCGCATCGCCTTGAGGATGCGGCTCGAGCCCGACTGCAGCGGCAGATGGATGTGCTCGCAGACGCTCGGGAGCTCTGCATGCGCGGAGATGACGTCCGCGCGGATGTCCTTCGGGTGCGGGCTGGTGTAGCGGATGCGCTCGACGCCGTCGACCGCGTCGACCATGGCGAGCAGCTCGGCGAACGTGGACTTCGCCCCCTTCGGCAGGTCGCGCCCGTAGGAGCAGACGTTCTGGCCGAGCAGCGTGATCTCGCGAACGCCGTCCGCGGCCACGCGCTCGACCTCGCGGACGATCTCGCCGACCGGCCGCGACACCTCGCGCCCGCGCGTCGAGGGCACGATGCAGTACGAGCACGCGCAGTTGCAGCCGACCGAGATCTGGACCCAGGCCTGGAACTCGCGAGCCCGCTTCATCGGCAGGTGGCCGGTGAAGCCCTCGAACTCGAAGAAGCCCTGCGCGGTGATGCTGTCGCTCGTCAGGAACTCGGCGAGCTTGTGCACCTGACCGGGACCGAACGCCACGTCCACGAACGGGAACAGCTCGAAGACGCGCTCCTTCATCGACTGCGACCAGCAGCCGCCGATCCCGATCACACGCTCCGGATCGCCGGCCTTGATGCGCTTCGCCTCGCCGAGGTGGCCGACCAGCCGGTTGTCCGCCTTCTCGCGGATCGAGCAGGTGTTGAAGAGGATCAGATCGGCCTGCTCGCGGCTCTCCACCTCGCTGTAGCCGAGCGACTCGAGCATGCCCTTCATGCGCTCCGAGTCGTGCTCGTTCATCTGGCAGCCGAAGGTGGTCAGGTGGTACGACTTCACGCCGGGCCGAGGATAGCCTTGCGGCCCGTGGCCACGGTGCGCGAGCGGCTCACGAGAGCTCTGCACGAACCTGCCCGAGGTGGACGGTCGAGCCGGGCGGCGGGTCTGCACCTCGGCTTCGACGGTGCGCCGGCGCCGCTTCGCCTGGTTCCTCGACGATCACCACGGCGACGGCCGCCTGGCGCTCAACTGCAAGGGCGCGCCCGGCGAGTCGACGCGGCTGGCCGATGAGCAGCCCGATCGCTTCTTCGCTGCCCGCCTACCTGGGCGCGCGCGGCTGGATCGGGCTCTGGCTCGACACCCCCAAGCCCGACTGGGACGAGGTCGAGCGGCTCGTCGTCGAGGCCTACCGGCTGGTCGCTCCCAAGCGGCTCGTCGCCGAGCTCGGCTGAGTCACTTCGCGTAGTCGGTGGCGCGGCTCTCGCGGATCACGGTGACCTTGATCTGGCCCGGGTACTCGAGCTGCTTCTCGACCTCGCGGGCGATCTGGTGCGAAAGCAGCGCCGCGGCGTCGTCGTCGATCTCCTCCGGGTGGACGATCACGCGCACCTCGCGGCCCGCGTGCATCGCGTAGACCTTGTCGACGCCCTCGTGACTGGTCGCGATCGCCTCGAGCTCGTGCAGGCGCTTGACGTACTGCTCGAGCGACTCGCCCCGGGCGCCCGGGCGCGCCCCCGAGAGCGCGTCGACGATCTGCACGATCACGGCCTCGACGGTCTGCAACTCGACCTCGTTGTGGTGCGCCTCCATCGCGTGCGCCACGGCCTCTGACTCCTTGTAGCGGCGCGCCAGCTCGCCGCCCACGAGCGCGTGCGGGCCCTCGGTCTCGTGCGACACGCTCTTGCCGATGTCGTGGAGCAGCGCCGCGCGCGCGGCCACGCGCGGGTCGGCTCCCAGCTCGTCGGCGAGCATCGAAGCGAGCCGCGCGCACTCGATCGAGTGGTGCAGGACGTTCTGCCCGTAGCTCGTGCGGAAGCGGAGCTTGCCGAGCAGCTTCACGAGCTCGGGGTGGACGGAGCCGACGTTCGCCTCGAACACGGCCTGCTCCCCCACCTCGACGATGTGCTGGTCGATCTCCGACTTGGCCTGGTGGTAGGACTCCTCGATGCGGGCCGGATGGATGCGGCCGTCCTGCAGGAGCCGCTCGAGCGTGAGCCGCGCGATCTCGCGGCGCACGCCGTCGAAGCCCGACAGCAGCACCGCGCCGGGCGTGTCGTCGATGATGAAGTCGATGCCGGTGAGCGTCTCGAGCGTCCGGATGTTGCGACCCTCGCGGCCGATGATCCGGCCCTTGAGCTCGTCCGACTTGAGCTCCACGACGGACACGGTCGTCTCCACGGCGTGGCCCGACGCCACGCGCTGCATCACCGCCGCGAGGATGCTCCGCGAGCGCCGGTCGGCGTCGCGGCGGGTCTCCTCCTCGACCTGACGGATGAGGCGGGCGCTCTCGTGGCGCAGGTCGTCCTCGAGCTCGCGCATCATCATCTGCTTCGCCTGGCCGGCGCTCAGTCCGGCGACGCGCTCGAGCTCGCGCAGCTGGCGGCCCTTGGCGGTCTTCAGCTCCTCGCGCGCGTGGTCGAGGTTGCGCGGCGCGGTCCTCCAGCGAGCGCTCCCGCTCCGCCAGCTGCTGCGCCTTGCCGTCGAGCGAGCTCTCCTTGGCGTGCAGGCGCTCCTCGAGACGCGCTATCTCCGCCCGGCGGGCGACCAGCTCCTCCTCGAGCCCGTCGCTGCGCGCACGCGTCCCCGCGTCGGCCACGGCGCCGCGCTCGGGCGCGGCCACCGCTCCCGCCCCGGCCTGCACCGCACGCGGCCGCTGCACCAGCAGCACGACCGCCACCGCGACTCCCGCCGCGACCAGTGCCGCCAACACGATCTCCATTCCGCGTCTCCTCGTTCCGGCGCAGAGCGCCGGTCTCATCCAAGTTGGGTGAGCGGTGCGGCGCGGGGCCGCAAGACACCAGACGTCGCCGGGAAGCGAGCGCGCGCCGTCAGGCGCGCGCGAACTGCGACCTATGGACCCTCTCGGACGCTCCTTCCGAGAGGCTCATGTGCGTTTGTCCGTACAACCATCACTGGGAATCAGGCGATTTGCTCGTCTTTTGTCTCACGGCGGCCGTGCCGGCCGCGTTCACAGGAGGGTAACCCTCCGGGGGGTGCCTCGCAACCAGCGAACCAAGGCTGTCAGCGAGAGGGTGACGAGCCGCCCTGGCGCTTGCTCAGGCCGCGCGCGGCCGCCGGCTCGAGCGCCCGGACCGCCTCGTAGGCGAGCTCTGGCGCGTAGCCGCGCCGGACCAGGAGCCGCCAGGCCCGGTCGCGCTCGCGGTCGTCCGCCGGCGGCGCCGGGAAGCGCTGCTCGAGGAGGGTCAGCGCCGTGTCGAGCTCCGCCTGCTCGGTGCGATCGCAGAGCGCCGCGTCGATCAGGTCCGGCGCGACGCCGCGCCTCGCCAGCTCACGGGCGATGCGCTCAGAGCCCCACTGGGCGAGCTCGCGCTTGTCCTCCGCGAAGCGAAGCGCGTAGCGGGCGTCGTCGAGGAAGCCGGACGTGCTCAGCTCCTCCACCGCCACCTCGATCGCATCGGGCTCGACGCGCCTGCGCTCGAGCGCGGTGCGCAGCTCGGCGACGGTCCGCTCGCGGCGAGCCACGGCCTTGTAGGCGAGGTCGATCGCCCGCTCGGCCTCGGACCGGCGCGGCGGCGTCGACGGGTTCTTCCGGGTCGAAGCTCAGGCCGCCTCGCGATCCTCGGCGGGCGCCGCCTCCTCGGGCGCGGCGGCCCCGTCCTCATCCGGGCTCGACAGCCGCCAGCGGCGCCGTGGCCGGCTCGACCCCGAGCGCGTCGTAGATCTTGCGCTCGATCTCGCTGGTCACCGTCCGGGTTCTCGCGCAGGTAGCCCTTGACGTTGTTGCGGCCCTGGCCGAGCCGCTCGTCGCCGTAGGAGAAGAACGAGCCCGACTTCTGGACGATGCCGTGCTCGATCCCGAGGTCGAGGATGCAGCCCTCCGAGCTGATGCCCTGGCCGTACTCGATGTCGAACTCGGCCTGGCGGAACGGCGCCGCGACCTTGTTCTTGACCACCTTCACGCGCACGCGGTTGCCGACCGCCTCGGTGCCCTCCTTGAGGGTCTCGATGCGCCGGATGTCGAGGCGCTGCGACGAGTAGAACTTGAGCGCGCGCCCGCCCGGCTGGGTCTCGGGCGAGCCGAACATCACGCCGACCTTCTCGCGGATCTGGTTGGTGAACACGCAGAGCGTGTTGGCGCGGTTCAGGTTGCCGGCGAGCTTGCGCATCGCCTGGGACATCATGCGCGCCTGCAGGCCGACGGTCTGGTCGCCCATCTGCGCCCTCGAGCTCGACCTTCGGGGTGAGCGCCGCCACCGAGTCGATCGCCACGATGTCGACGGCGCCCGAGCGGATCAGCAGGTCGGCGATCTCGAGCGCCTGCTCGCCGTGGTCCGGCTGGGAGACGAGCAGCTCGTCGACGTCCACCCCGATGCGCTTGGCGTAGCCGGGTCCATGGCGTGCTCGGCGTCGATGAACGCGCAGATGCCGCCCATGCTTCTGGGCGCTGGCGAGCACGTGGTAGAGCAGCGTCGTCTTTCCGGAGGACTCGGGGCCGAATATCTCCACGATCCGCCCGCGCGGCAACCCGCCGACGCCGAGCGCCAGGTCGAGCGACATCGCGCCCGTCGGGACGGCCGCCACCCGCACCTGGTAGGCGTCGTCCCCCATCTTCATGATCGATCCCTGGCCGAACTGCCGCTCGATCTGCGTGAGCGCGCCCTTCAGCGCAGCCTCGCGTGCCTGCGCGGCCTTCTGCTGCTCCTTGTCCATGCTGTGTCTCCTCGAAGCTCTTGAGGTCCACAACGTAGGAGGGCTATCGGACAGATGTTCGCCCCGGCGCGGCTCAGCCGCGCCGATCGCAGACGAGCACCTCGGTTTGGTACGGAACCGTCACGGGGCCCTCCGCTGCGAGCGAGCGCGCCGCGGCCACGACCCGCTCGCGCTCGGCCGCCGGCAGCGACGAGATGAAGCTGATCGAGGCGACCCGGTCGGCCAGGCCGTCGGCGTCCTGCACGTGCTCGTACGTGAACCGGCGCTCCTCGAGCGGGCCGAACATCGTGGTGCGCTCGAAGGCGCCGCGCCAGTCGCCGCGATGCGTGGGCGTGCTCGCCCGATGTGGCGCCACGAGCTCCTCGATCGCCTGGTTGACCGGATCCTCGAGCACCCGCTTGTTCCAGATGAGCGCGAGCCCCCCGCCCGGCCGCAGCACGCGATGGATCTCGGCGAGCGCCGCATCGCCGTCGAACCAGTGGAAGGCCTGGGCCACGGTGACCGCGTCGGCGCACCTGTCGGGCAGCGGCATGCGCTCCGCCGTCCCGTCGAGCGCCCGCACCTCGGCCGGCAGCTCGGCGCGCATCTCGGCGACGGGCTCCACGGCGACGACCTCGCAGCGGAGCGCCAGCAGCGGACTCGTCAGGGCGCCCGTCCCGGCCGCCAGATCGACGACCGTCCGGCCCGGCCCCAGCCCGAGCCGCTCCGACAGGAACTCGATCGCCTCCGGCGGATAGCCCGGCCGCCCGCGCCGGTACTCCCCCGCCGCGCGCGCGAAGCCCTGCTCCGCGGCGGGATGCAGGCGCTTCACAGGTCCTCGGGCAGCAGCGAGAACATGACGAGGTCCTCGCGCACGCCGTGCCGGGTGCGGTAGCGGCGCATCAGCCCCTCGCGCGTGAATCCGCCGCGCTCGGCGACTCGCTGCGAGGCCTCGTTGGCCGGGTTCGCGAGCAACTCGACGCGCTCCAGCTCCAGCTCGTCGACAGCCCAGCGCGAGAGCAGCCGCAGCGCGCGCGTGCAGAGGCCGCGGCCGCGCGCCTCCCGGGCCATCCAGTAGCCGATCTCGCCCCGGTGGTCCTGCCAGTCGAAGTTCGACATCCCGATCGCTCCGAGCAGGGCATCGCCGTGGTCGACGATCGCCAGCGCCAGCTCCTTGCCCGCCAGGCGATCCGCCTCGCGCGTCGCGATGAACTCGGTCGCATGCCGGTCCGTGTACTCCTCCGGCACGACGGTCCAGCGCGAGATCTCCGGGTCCTGGCAGGCGGCGGTGACCGCGGGGACGTCGCCGAGCGTCCAGGGTCGCAGACGCACCTCGGCGTCGGCGAGCGGAGGGTCGGGCAGCGGGATCCAGGGCACTAGCCCGCGTCCGCGCCGACGACGTCCGCCACCCGCCTGACCCCGTCGCGCTCGAGCAACGGCCGGAGCCCGCCCAGGATCTCCTTCACGATCCCCGGGCCGCGGTAGACGAGCGCCGTGTAGAGCTGGACGAGCGACGCCCCCAGCCGGATCTTCCGGTAGGCGTCCTCGGCCGTGAAGATCCCGCCGGCGGCGATCAGCCCGTAGCGACCGCCGTCGCCGGTGATCCCGTAGAGCAGCCGCAGGACCTCGTTGACGAAGCCCTCGACCGGACGCCCGCCGACGGCGCCGGGCATGCGCTCGAGGCGCTCGCGCGGCGCGTGCAGGCGCAGCACGTCCGGCTTGCCGGCCGGCAGGTTGATCGCGAAGCCCGCCACGAACGGGAAGCCGTCCGCGATCGCGACGGTCTCCCGCAGCACGCCCGTGTCGGTCGTCGGCTTGAGCTTGAGGATCACGGGGACGCGCGGCCTCTCCTCCGCGAGCGCGCCGAGCAGCCGCTCGACGCGCGGCAGCTCGTCGAAGAAGTCGCGGTCGCCGGGCGAGTTGGGGCAGCTCATGTTGAGGGCCACGTAGTCGGCGCGGCCCTGCAGTAGCGCGAACGACCGGGCGTAGTCCTCGTACACGCCGGGCTCGGCCGCGGGCAGCCGCGGGTCGTTCGTCTTGACCAGGTTCACGCCCAGCGGGACCGGCAGCCTGCTTCCGTCGAGCCGGGCCGCCACCGCCTCGGCGCCGTCGTTCGGAACGCCGTAGCTGACCACGATGGCGTCGTCCTCCGGGAGCCGGAAGAGGCGCGGGCGCGGGTTGCCGTCCGAGGGCCGCGCCGAGACGGAGCCCATCTCGAGGTGCCCGAAGCCGAGCTCGGCGAGCAGCGGCAGCGCGCGCCCGTTCTTGTCGAAGCCGGCGGCGAGCCCGAGCGGGTTCCTGAACGAGAGCCCCCCGAGCTCGACAGCCAGCCCGGAGTCGCCGCCGGCGAAGGTGCGGCGCGCAAGGCCGCGGACCGCCGCGGCGCGGCCGGCGAGCGCCGACGTCCTGAGCGCGAGCTCGTGCGCCCGCTCCGGTTCGAGCCGGAACAGCAGGGGCCGCACGGCCGTCTCGTACAGCGCGCTCACTGAGCTGGACGCTAGCGGCCGGCGCCCGTGCGAGCGGCTCGTAGAGGGCGCCCTGCGGGCGCAGCGTCGAGCGGTAGAGGGTGAGCTCGGCGCCCGTGAAGGGCGCTTCCGGCGGCGGCCTGCCTTCGAGCGGCGGTACGCGCCGCTCACCGCGCTTGACGCGCGCCAGCGTGATGTGCGGCCAGAACGGGCGCTTCTCGGGCCGGTACCAGCGCCCGGCCTCGAGCGCGTCCGATACGGCCGCCTGCAACGCGGCCGCGCGGCCGCCCTCGTCCGCCAGGTCGAGCGCGAACAGACGCGGGTCGCGCGGGGGCAGAGCCCGCACCTCGCCCGGGACGAGGAGCGGCGCGGCAGCCGCCGGCCGCGCGCCGAAGGTGGCCTCGGCGATCGCCTCGGCGGCCGCCTCGTCCTGCCAGCCGAGGAACACGAGCGTCACGTGCAGCGCCTCCGCTCGGACGGGCCGCAGGTCGCGCCGCCCCTCGACGAGCTCGTCGCGCCAGCCGGCCAGCTCCTCCCGCGCCTCCGCGGGGAGGTCGAGCGCGACGAACATGCGCGCCCGCGGGCCGCTCAGAGGAGGCCGTCCTCCACGCCCGTGAGAGCGCGCCGGAGCAGGTGCATCGCCACGGTCGTGGCGCGCTCGCGGATGTCGGTGCGGTCGCCGGGCAGGAGCGCGCGGCGCGTGACCGTGTCGCCGTCGCCCGCTGGACGCTCCAGACGACGGTCCCGACGGGCTTCTCCTCGCTCCCGCCGTCGGGTCCCGCGATGCCCGTGATCGAGATCGCGGTGTCGGCGCCGAAGCGCTCGAGGGCGCCGGCGGCCATCGCCTCCGCCACCTCCTCGGACACCGCGCCATGCGCCTCGATCAGCGCCGGATCGACGCCGAGCAGGTCGGTCTTCGCCTCGTTCGCATATGCGACCACGCCGCCGTCCACGTACGCCGAGGAACCCGGCCGGTCGGTGAGCCGCGCGGCCAGCAGGCCCGCGGTGCAGGACTCGGCGGTCGCGAGCCGGCGGCCGGCCAGCAGCTCGGCCACCAGGTCGTCGATGCGCGAGCCGTCCTCGGAGAAGATCTCGCGCGTGTGGCGCTCGCGGACGAGCTTCATCAGGCTCTCGTAGGCCGCCTCCGCGCCGGGCTCGTAGCGCGTGACCATCTCGATCTCGCCGCGCCGCAGGCAGGTCGTGATCTCGAGCTGCTCGAAGCCGTCGACCTCGCGCTCGGCCTCGCGCAGCGTCTCGGCGAGCCCCGACTCGGGGAGGCCGAACATGCGCACGGTCGACTGGTCGTACGCGGTCCGGGCGGCGATCGCGCCCTGCACGGGCTCGCTCTCGACCGCCACGCGCCACATCGGCTGAAGCTCGCGCGGCGGCCCGGGCAGCACGACCACCACCGGGTCGCCGGGCACGATCACGCCGGGAGCGGTGCCGACCGGGTCGATCACGGTCGCGCCCTCGGGGATCAGCGCCTGCTTGCGGTTGGCCGCCCTCATCGCCTCCGGGTCCCAGTGCCGGAAGCGCTTCATGAGCGGCTCGAGGATCGCGTAGATGCGCTGCTCGAGCTCCTCGTCGAGCACGAGCTCGCGGCCGCTGAAGCGCGCCACGACCTCGACGGTCATGTCGTCGGCGGTCGGACCGAGTCCGCCGCTCGTGAGGATCAGGTCGACGCCCTGGTCCGCCATGAAGCGCAGCTGCGCCTCGATGTCCTCGGGGCGGTCGCCGCAGATGGTGATGTGGGCGAGCTCCACGCCCAGCTCGAGCAGCCGGTCGGCGAGCCAGGGGCCGTTGCGGTCCTGCACGCGGCCGCTCAGCACCTCGGTGCCGGTCACGACGATGCCGGCGCGGGCGCTCACGCGCAGGGCCGCTCGCCGAGGGGCAGTGGCCGGCGGCCGCGGACCGTGAACTCGAAGCCGACCGGGTCGGGGCCCGTGGCGACGTGCACGGGCCTGCCGTTCTTCCGGATCTGGACGTCCGTCTTGCCGAGGTTGACGCGCACGATCTTCCCCCTGAACGTCTGCGGAGCGTCGATCGTGTTCTCGAAGAGCACCGGCGTGCCGCTGCCGCGATCGACGCACACATAGGTCGGCGTCAGCGGGGTGATCCTCAGCACCACCCGCGTCGGCGTGCGGCGCTCCGGCTGCTGCTGGGGGCGGTCGGTCGTCTCCGTGCGCGGTGTCGTCTCGGAGGCCACCTCGCCGCCGTCGTCATCGCCGTCCGCCAGCAGGCCGATCGCCACCAGGGCGCCGACGACGGCCACCACGACCAGCAGCAGCAGCGACCCGGGCCGAGCCGCGGGCCGCGGCGGCGCCGGTCGCGCGCGAGGTTGGGCGGGCCGAGCGACTGGATGTGCTCGACGTCGTCACCCGCCTCGTAGTGGGCGCGGTACTCCTCGACCAGCAGGTGCGGATCGAGGCCGAGCGCCTCCGCGTAGGTGCGCAGGAACGTCTTGACGAAGGTCGGGCCCGGCAGCATCCCGAACTCCTCGTTCTCGAGCGCGCGCAGGTACTTCGCGCGGATCTTGGTGCTCGCCTCGACGTCGGCGATATCGAGCCGCTGGCGCATCCGCGCCTCCCGCAACGTGTCGCCAATCGTTGCCATGAGGCGCGTAGTGTGATGGATCGGCCGGGGCCTCTACTCCTCGGCGGAAGCGGCCACGGTGGCCTCGCCGAGATTCTCGAGCACCCTGGGCAGATCGGCCTCGGTGATCAGTACCTGGCGCGCCTTGGAGCCCTCGTAGCCGGAGATCACGCCGCGCCGCTCCATCATGTCGATCAGCCTCCCCGCGCGCGTGTAGCCGACGCGCAGGCGCCGCTGCAGCATCGACGTCGAGGCGGTCCCCATCTGCACGACCGTCGCGATCGCGTCGCCGAGCAGGTCATCCTGGTCGGGGTCGAAGTCGCCCTCGGCGGCGCCCTCCTCCTCCTCCGGCTCGACCGCCTCGAGCAGCTCCTCCTGCAGCTCGGGCTCGCCCTGGCGGCGCCAGTGGTCGGTCAGCTTCTCGATCTCCTCCTCGGCGATGAAGGCGCCCTGGATGCGCGCGGAGCGCGACTCGCCTGACGGGCGGAACAGCATGTCGCCCTGGCCGAGCAGGGACTCCGCGCCGTTCTGGTCGAGGATCACGCGCGAGTCGGTCTGGGAGGAGACGGCGAAGGCGATGCGGGCGGGGACGTTCGCCTTGATCATGCCGGTGATCACGTCCGCGCTCGGGCGCTGGGTCGCGAGCACGAGGTGGATGCCGACGGCGCGCGACTTCTGCGCCAGCCGGATGATCGAGTCCTCGACGTCGGCGGGGGCGACCATCATCAGGTCGGCGAGCTCGTCGATCACGCAGAGGATGTACGGAAGCGGCGCCTCGCCCTGCTTCACGCGCACGCGGTTCAGCTCGACGAGGCTGCGCGTCTTGGCGCGGCTCATCACGCCGTAGCGCTCCTCCATCTCCTTGATCAGGTTGCCGAGCACGTTCGCCGCAAGCCGCGGGCTCGTCACGACCGGCGTGAGCAGGTGCGGGATGCCCTCGTAGTGGTTCAGCTCGACGCGCTTCGGGTCGACGAGCACCATCCGCACCTCGTTCGGCGAGGAGCGCAGCAGCACGCTCGACAGCATCGCGTTGACGCAGCCGGACTTACCCGAGCCGGTGGTGCCGGCGATCAGGATGTGCGGCTGCTTGGCGAGGTCGGTGCCGATCGCCTTGCCGGCGATGTCCTTGCCGAGCCAGACCGACAGCGGCGACCAGCCACGCGGCGCGTCCTGGAAGACGTCGCCCAGGTGAACCATCTTGCGCACGCGGTTCGGCACCTCGACGCCGACCGCCGTCTTGCCCGGGATGGGCGCCAGGATGCGCACCTGCTCGGCCGCCAGCGCGTAGGCGATGTCGTCCTTCAGCTGCGCGACCTTCGACATCTTGATCCCGGGCGCGAGCCGCAGCTCGTAGCGCGTGACGTGCGGGCCGCTGACCGTCCCGATCACGCGCGCCTCGACGTTGAAGTGGCCGAGCGCCTGGGTGAGCATGGCGCCGGTCCGCTCGATGCCCTTGGTGTCGACCTTCTGGGCGCCGTTCGAGCGCTTGAGGAAGCCGAGCTTCGGCATCCGGTAGTCGAGGTCCTCGGACTCCGTGACCGGGGAGCGGCGCTTGCCCATCGGCGTGAGCTCCGGCTCCGGCTCGGGCTCGCGGCTCCGGGCTCGTCCTCGTCCGCAGCGTGCGGGGGCGGCGGCTCGAGCTCGGCCACGTGCTCCTGCTCGGGCTGCGGCGCCACGATCGTGTCGTCCTCGTCCTCCTCCTCGTAGAGGTCGGGGTAGCGGTCCGCCCCGTCGAGCGCCGGCGCCTCCACGTGCGTGGCGCGCACGACCGGCTCGCGGTCCTCGGGCTCAGGCGGCTCGAGCGGCTCGGCATCGGGGTCGCGGGTGCGCCGCATCGTGATCGGCGGCAAGCGGGTCGGTCGGCAGGTTGAGCGTGTTGGCGGTGCGCCGCATGCGCTCGCCGGTCCCCGTGGCGAGCACGCGCGTGCCGCTCACGAGGCTCGCGATCGAGGCGCCCGTCAGCAGCAGCACCCCTGCGATCAGCAGGAAGACGAACAGGATGTGCGAGCCGGCGTCCGAGAACAGCTTGCTCGAGGCCCAGTAGAGCGACTCGCCGGAGAGACCGCCGTGGCGCTCGAGGTAGGCGCTGTCGAGGAAGCCGTCGCGCGGCGTTTCACCCGGGCCGAGGCCGAGCGAGCCGGCGGCGAAGCCGAGCGTGAGCGCCGCCGCCAGGCACAGCGCGCCGGTCTTGAACGGGTGCGTGCTCGGCAGCGCCGGGCGCATGATGAGCACGGCGCCCGCGGCGAGCAGCGCCACCGGGGCTGCGTAGGCGACCGCCCCGAAGAGGAAGCGGAGCGCGTCGGCGAGCGCCTCCCCCACCTCGCCGCCCGCCCAGTCGAGGTAGAAGATGCAGGCGAAGAAGGCGGCGAACGCCACCATGCCAAGGCCCAGCAGGTCCCAGTGACGCTGTTCGAGGTGCGGCAGGTCGAGCTGGGGCCACCAGGCCCTGCGGGCACGGCGTCGCTTGCTGCGGCGGCTCGCCATCCACCGTGAATTCGACGGAGGCGGCCCTCACCCTCCCTACCATGGGTCCGATGAGCGGACGCCCCAGGGTCCTGGTGGTCGAGGACGACGTGGATATCGCGGGCGTCCTCCGTCGCTCCCTGGACAAGGAGGGCTACGAGGTCCGCATCGCCGCGGACGGCGAGACCGCGCTGGACGCGGCCGGCCTGTTCGAGCCGGACGCCGTCGTGCTCGACCTCGGCCTGCCGAAGCTCGACGGCGTCGAGGTGTGCCGGCGGCTGCGCGCCGACGGCGACGTCCCGATCCTCATCCTCACCGCACGCGACGCCGTCGACGCGCGCGTCGAGGGGCTCGACTCCGGCGCCGACGACTACCTGGTCAAGCCGTTCGAGCGCGACGAGCTGCTCGCGCGCATGCGCGCGCTCCTGCGCCGCCGGCCGCCGCGCGGCAGCGCCTCCGTCGTCGTCGGCGACCTGCGCCTCAACCCGGACACGCGCGAGGTCCTCCGCGGCGAGCGCAAGCTCGATCTGACCGCACGCGAGTTCGAGCTGCTCGAGTACCTGATGCGCAACGCCCGCATCGTCGTGTCGCGCCAGACGCTGCTCGACGAGGTCTGGGGCTATCACCCGTTCGCCGAGACGAACACCGTCGACGTCTTCATCTCGAACCTGCGCCGCAAGCTCGAGGAGGGCGGGGAGCCGCGCATCCTGCACACGATGCGCGGCGCCGGCTACGTGCTGAGGGATGACTCGTGAGAACCCGGCTGCCGATCAAGGCCAAGGTCGCGATCGTCACCGCCGCGCTCACCTTCGTGATCCTGAGCCTGTTCGCGACCGTGATCGGCGCGCTCGCCGAGCAGCGCATCACGAGCGGCTTCGAGGACGATCTGCGCGCCACGGCGGCGGACCTCCAGGACCAGATCGGCCTCGAGCGGACCGGCAGGGGCTACGCGCTCAGCGACGGGGACCGCGACCTCCTTCGCGCCGCAGCCGCCGGCGGCGCGATCGTCCGCGTGGTCGACGTGAACGGCCGGGTCGTCTACGCCACGAGCCTTCGCGCCCTCGGCCCGCCGATCGACGGCGTCACGGACGCCGGCGACTTCCGCGTCGTGTCCGAGCAGCTCGTCGTCCCCGACGTGCAGACCGAGGGCACGTTCGACCCGATCCCCCTCCCCGTCGCGCGCGAGATCGGCTGGGTCCAGTACGCGGAGACCGAGGCGAGCGTGCAGACGACGATCAACCGCGTGCGGCTGTTCCTCGGCTTCGGCGTGGTCGGCGGCACGGCGCTGGCGTTCCTCGGCGGCCTGCTCGTCGCGCGCCGTGCGATGCGCCCGATCTCGGGCCTCACGAAGGCCGCCCGCGAGGTCGCCCGCACGCGCGACCCGGACGTGCGGCTGCCCAAGCCGCTGGCACACGACGAGGTATCCGAGCTCGCCTTCACGCTCGAGGACATGCTGCGCGAGCTGGGCGCCGCGCGCGGCGAGACCGAGGCCACGCTCGATCGCCAGCGCGCCTTCGTGGCGGATGCGTCGCACGAGCTGCGCACGCCGCTGACCAGCATCCTCGCCAACCTCGAGCTGCTCGAGGCGGATCTCGACGGCGAGCAGCGCGAGATGGCCGCCTCCGCGCTGCGCTCCTCGCGGCGCATGCGCCGCCTCGTCGGCGACCTGCTGCTGCTCGCGCGCGCCGATGCAGGGCGGGAGGCCCCGAAGGCGCCGGTGGACCTCGCGGCCGTGGCGCGCGAGGCGGCGGCGGAGGCCGGCGCCCTGTCCACGCAGCCCAGCGTCGACGTGGACGCGCCCGACCCGGTCGTGCTCGAGGGCGTCGCCGACGACCTGCACCGGCTGGCCGGCAATCTCGTCGAGAACGCCCTCATCCACACTCCCGCCGGGACGCCCGTGACGGTCTCCGTGCGGCGTGAGGGCGGCTCGGCCGTGCTCGAGGTCTCCGACCGCGGCCCCGGGGTGCCGCCGGCGCTTCGCAAGCGGGTCTTCGAGCGCTTTGCGCGCGGCGGCGGCGACGCGGCTCCGAGCGGCGGCAGCGGCCTCGGCCTGGCGATCGTCCGCGCCGTGGCTGAGGCGCACGGCGGCACGGTCGACGTGGACGACGCCGAGGGCGGCGGCGCGCGCTTCACGGTCAGGATGCCGGTCGAGTCGCGCTCCGATGCCGGCGCTAGCGTGTTGACGTCTGGAGAACCCCATCCCGGATTCCTGAAGGAGCCGCACCCGTGAAGTCGTTCCTGAGCAGGCGCCCCTCGCCCGCCCTGGTCATCTCGCTGATCGCGCTGTTCGTCTCGCTGTCCGGCGTCTCGTATGGAGTGGCCACCGGTTTCATCGACAGTCGCGAGCTCAAGAACAACCAGGTTCGCAGCGTCGACCTGCGCAACAACGACATCCGCACGCGCGACCTGCGCAACAACGAGGTGCGCGGACTCGACATCCGCAACAGCACGGTCCGGGGCACCGACGTCGGGCTCAACAGCCTGACCGGCGACGACATCAACGAGTCGCGGCTCGGCAAGGTGCCGAGCGCCACCGCGGCCGACAGCGCCACCACCGCGCAGGCTCTGCCCAGAACGTCCGGGTGATCGCGCCGACCACCCTCGCCCGGGGCGCTGCGCCCGTCACGCTGGCTACGCACGGTCCGCTCACGATCGCGCTTCGCTGCTTCCAGGACATGGGCGGCACGAGCGTTTGGGTCACGGCGGCCACCTCCTCAGACAACACGTCGGCTCTGGGGATCGAGTCCGGAGGGACCGCCTTGGGTGACTCCGATCTCGACGCGGTCGACATGCCGGTCCCCGCCGTGGCGCACACCGATCCAGCCGGCGCGGGCAGGACCGGCTTCGCGAGCGGTCTCGTCGTGGCCGCGGCGAACGGCCAGGCGCTCAGCGGCCAGCTGTCGGTACTCGCTGACCAGGACGCCGCCACCTGCAGCGCCCAGGGCCACCTCGTGCTGGCCGGCTAGACCTCGACGACAACCGGCAGGATCATCGGGCGCCTGCGCAGGCGCCGGTAGACGAACTCCGCGATGTCGTCGTGCAGGTGGTCCTGGAGCAGGTCGATCTCGCGGACCTCCTCCTCGGCGCTGCGCACGAGCGATTCGTCGACGGCCTTGCGCAGCTCTGCGACGAAGCCGTCGTCGTCCTCGAGGAAGGGCACGCCGCGGAAGATCACCTCGGGTGGGACCACGGAGCGGCCGTCCTGCTCCGAGATCGTGGCCACGACGATGAAGATGCCGTCGGCGGACAGCATGCGCCGGTCGCGGAGCGCGACGTCCTCGATGTCCCCCACGTCGACGCCGTCCACGAAGATCATGCCCGCCTGGACGCGCTCGCCGAAGCGCGCCCCGGACGAGTCGATCTCGAGCGGCGACCCGTTCTCGCCGCGGAAGATCGACTTCGGCGGCACCCCGACCGCCTCGGCCAGCTCCCCGTGCAGCCGCAGGCGCTTGTGGTCCCCGTGCACGGGCATCACGAACTGGGGTTTCGTCAGGTTCAGCATCAGCTTCAGCTCCTCGGCATAGCCGTGGCCGGAGGCGTGAACCGGCACGTCGGCGGCCGTGAAGACCGTGGCGCCCAAGCGGTAGATGCGGTCGATCGTCTCGTTGACCGCCCGCTCGTTGCCGGGGATCGGCGTGGCTGAGAACACGACGGTGTCGCCCTCATGGAGCGCCACCTGGGGATGGTCCCCGTGGGCCATGCGGCGCAGGGCCGAGAGCGGCTCACCCTGGCTGCCGGTGGAGATCACGACGAGCTTGTGGTCCGGGAAGTCCTCGATCTCCCTGGCCCCCACCAGCATGCCCTCGGGCACGTCGATATGGCCGAGCATGCGCCCGATGTTCACGTTCTTGCGCATGGAGCGCCCGAGAAGCGAGACCTTGCGCCCGAGCTGAGCGGCGGCGTCCACCACCTGTTGGACGCGGTGGATGTTGGAGGCGAAGCAGGTGACGACGATGCGCCCCTGGCAGCGACCGAAGACCTCGACCAGCCGCGGGCCGACGGCGGACTCGGACAGGGAGACCCCGGGGCGGTCGGCATTCGTCGAGTCGCCGCATAGGAGCAGCAGGCCCTCGCGGCCCAGCTCGGCGAGCCGCGACACGTCCGCCGGCACGCCGTCGACCGGCGTCTGGTCGAACTTGTAGTCGCCCGTGACGAGCATGGTGCCGAGCTCGCACGTGAGCGCCACCGCGAACGAGTCCGGGATCGAGTGCGCCATCTTCACCATCTCCACCGAAAACGGCCCGGCGTCGAAGGTCTGGCCGGCGAGCACGTCCTCGACCTCGATGTCCTTCAGCCGGTGCTCGTCGAGCTTCGAGCGCACCATCGCGGCCGTCAGCGGCCCGCCGTAGACGACCGGCGCGCGATCCAGCTCGCGCAGCACGAACGGCAGCGCGCCCACGTGATCCTCGTGGCCGTGCGTGAGCACGATCGCCTCGATGTCGTCGGCGCGCTCGCGCAGGTAGGTGAAGTCGGGCAGCACGAGGTCGATGCCGAGCTGGTCGGGAGCCGGGAACATCAGCCCGGTGTCGACGACCACGATGCGGCCGTCGAACTCGACGACCATCATGTTCTTCCCGATCTCCCCTAGCCCGCCGAGCGGGAGGACACGAAGCGTCGCTGCGCTCAAACTGCCGCCAGCAGGTTGTGGCGTTCGAGGGCGGCCCGGATCGGCGCGGTCTCCTGCTCGTCCGCCTCGACGAGCGGCAGCCGCAGCCCGCCGACGGAGTGGCCGGCGAGGTTCAGCGCCGCCTTGATCGGGATCGGGTTGGTCGTGACGGTGAGCGCCTCGTAGAGGTCCTGCAGGGAATCGTGCAGGTCCGCGCGCGCGTCCGGCTCGTCGATCATGCGGCGCATCTCGCCCCCGACCAGGTGCGACGCGACGAGGATCCCGCCCGTCCCCCCCATGTCGAGCACGCGCGCCAGCACGTCGTCGTTGCCGGCGAGCAGGTCGAGGCCGTCGATGGGCGCGAGGTCCTCGTAGCGCGCCTGCTTGACCGCCTGGACGTTGTCGATCTCAGCGAGCTCGGCAAGCAGGTCGTTCGGCATGTCGAGCGCCGTCCGGCCCGGGATGTTGTAGAGGATGATCGGCCGGTCCGTGGCGGCGGCCGCCGCCTCGTAGTGGGCGTGCAGGCCGCGCCGGTTGGGCTTCACGTAGTAGGGCGTGACGACGAGCATCGCGTCCACCCCCGCCTCGTGCGCGCGCTCGGTCAGCTCGACCGTGTGGCGCGTGTCGTACGTGCCCGTGCCCGCCACGATGAACGCGTCGCCGGGCGTCTCGCTCACCGCCAGCTCCCACAGCTGCGTCTTCTCCTCGTCGGTGAGGGTGGCGGCCTCGCCGGTGCTGCCGGCGACCACCAGGCCGTCGGAGCCGTTCTCGAGCAGGTGCCGCATGAGCCGGACGGTCGCGTCCTCGTCGACGTCGCCGTTCGCGTCGAACGGCGTGACCATCGCGGTGAGGATGCCGCCGATGCTCATGCTGCGTCCTACTACTGGAGGGGCTTGAACGGGTCGGGGTTCGCGTTGGCGTCCCCCGCCGGGGTGGCTGGAGGCGGCGGCTCTGGGGACGCCTCCGTGGCCGGCTCGGCGGACGGCGGCGGCGCCGTCGCAGCGGGCGGTCCCTCGTCCTGGATCGGGCGGCCGTGCTCGTCGTAGCGGACCCCGGCCGCGTCAGGCGTCTGTTCCGGGGAGGAGGTCTGGTTGAAGCTCTCCTGAGCCTCGTCGAGCTTCTGCTGCGCCTGCTCGGCGAGCTTCTTCGCCTTGTCCATGAAACCCATTCGGCCCTCCTCGAATCGCGTCGAAGCACCTTAGCGCTCCGGCAGGCCTTCCGGAACCTCCGCTGCAAATGGCAGAATTCCACCTGACCCAGATGGCAGAGGAACGCGACTACAGCCACCGGACCACGGTCCAGAAGCTCGGCGTGCAGCCCGATCAGCGCGTCGAGGTGGCTGGCGACGTCGGCGTTGGGCTACGCGGCGACGTCAAGGATGCGCTCGGCCGCGGGCTCGTGCGCTCGGGCCAGCTGGACGGCGCGATCGTGCTCGTGGAGAGCGAGGAGGACGCCAAGGAGGCGCTCGTCCGCTACCGCGCGCGGCTGCGTGACACCGGTTACCTGTGGTTCATAACCCGTAAACGGGGACACGAGAACTACCTCAACCAGATGACGCTCGTGCCCCACGCCAAGCGCCTCGGCCTGATCGACAACAAGACGTGCTCGATCGACGAGGAGCGCTCCGGGATCCGCTTCGTGGTGCCGCGGGCGCTGCGCCGCGGCGGCGACCAGACGGCGGCCTAGCCGGCGGCGGCCCGCTCGGGCGACTGGACGAGCCGCCAGCACGTCGCCACGGCGAGGATCGTCATCAGCACCGCGCTCGCCACGCACCACTGGCAGATCGCGTCGATCTCGAACAGCTCGAGCCAGGTCAGGTAGAAGCTGAAGCCGAACCCGACCAGCGCCAGCAGTGCGCCGGCGAGCCTGCCGCCGTCGCCCGGGAGCCAGAGCGAGGCGAGGATCGAGGCGTATCCGATCAGGCCGAGCACTGCGACCGGGACGCCGGCCAGCTCGGCGTAGCTCGAGTTCTGCACCTTCTCGCAGCCACCGCCACCGCCGGCGCAGATCGGCTCGAGCTCGGCGTAGTGCACGTATGTGAGGTAGGCGGCGACGGCCAGCCCGATCAGCGCGGTCAGCGCGATCAGCCGGCGCAGCCGGCGTTCGGTCATTGCGGAAGCAGCCGGCTCGGCCGGGTGCGCACCGATGGTCTCATTGCGGAAGCAGCCGGCTCGGCCGGGTGCGCACCGATGGTCTCACTGCTCGCCGAGGGCGGAGTCGATCGCCGCAGTGACGCTGTCGGCGTCGAGTGAGCTGAGCTCGAGCTGCTGCGGAGCGCCGCTCCCCTTCTGGATGAAGAAGGTGGGTGTGCCGCTCACGCCGAGCGCGTTGGCCTGGCGCTCCGCCTGGCGGATCAGCTGCTGCGCCGCGGGGCTGTCGAGATCGGAGTCGAGCTGGCCGACGTCGAGCCCCGGGGTCTCGCGCGCGAGCTGCTCCAGGAACGCGTCGGTCGCATAGCCCGAGTTCTCCTGCCCCTGGTTGCGGTAGAAGAGATCGCTGAACTGCCAGCCCTTGTTTTGGAGCGTCGCCGCGGCAGCTACCTCGGCGCCGCGCTCGGAGTCGGGGCCGATGAAGCGCAGCAGGCGCAGCTGCATCTTCAGGCGGCCGCTGCGCACGTAGTCCTGGATCACGGTCGGCAGTGCGCCGGTCGTGTACTCCGCACAGAACGGGCACTGGAGGTCGGCGAACTCGATCAGGGTCGCCGGTGCGTCCGGCTGCCCGAGCGTCACGCCCTGCTGCGGGATGCCGCCGAAGAGCGCCTTGACCTCAGCGGATTGGCTCTGCTGCGCTCCGCCGCCTGAGGCCGTCGGCCCGCCGGCCCCGTCGCCACCGCTGTCGTCCGAGCCGCCCTGGCTCACCGCGATCGCGACCACGACCACGACGACGGCCGCCAGGATCGCGCCGCCCAGCAGCAGCAGGCGCCTCTTTCGCTCCGTGCTCACCCGGCTTCAGGCTAGAGATCGGAGTCGTCGTTTCCGCGCATCTTCCCGGCGTCGGAACGCGCCTGGCGCCAGCCACGGGAATCGCCGATGCTCCGCATCGACTCATCCCGTGTCCGTCACCAGGCCCCGCTCCGCCACTCGGGAAGCCGAAGCGGAACCTCCGACTCAGATCACCTAGAGAAGATGCTCGAGCCCGATGGTGGGCGAGCGCTCGAGCGACTCCACGCTGCGCACGGCGAGCAGCACTCCGGGCATGAACGACTCGCGGGCGATCGAATCGTGGCGGATCGAGAGCGTCTGGCCGAGGCCGCCGAAGAGCACCTCCTGGTGCGCGACGAGGCCGGGCAGCCGGACCGAGTGAATCGGCTCGTGGACGTTGCCGCCGGCCGCGCGCACCAGGTCGGCCGTGCGCGCCGCCGTGCCAGACGGCGCGTCGACCTTACGGTCGTGGTGCAGCTCGATGATCTCGCACTCGGGCATGTGCTTCGCCGCCTGCTGCGCGAACTCCATCATCAGCACCGCGCCGATCGCGAAGTTGGGCGCGACGAACAGGTTGCCCGGGCCGACTCCCTCGAGCTCAGAGAAGTCCGCCCCGGTGGTTCCCATGACGCAGTGGACGCCGGCCTCGATGCAGGTGCGCGCGTTCTGAAGCGCGCTGTCCGGTGTCGAGAAGTCGACCACCACGTCGGCATCGCCGAGCACGTCGAGGAGCGCCACCTCGAGCAGCGGGTCGGCACGCCCGACGAGCGCCATGTCGTCGGCGCCCTCGACCGCCGCGCAGACCGCCTGCCCCATGCGCCCCGAGGCGCCGGAGACGGCGACGTTGATCACGCCGCCTGGGCGAGCCCCGGGCTGACGGACTCGAGCGCCGAGCGGAACCTGTCCTCGCTGCCGCCGACCCCGGCGGCCGACAGCCGCGCGGGCGCCCAGAGCTCGTTCGCGAGCGTGTTCACGTCCTCGAGCGTCACCGCGTCGAGTGCCGCGAGCAGCTCGTCCACGGTCAGGATCGGCACGTCCATGAGCAGCGAGCTGCCCAGCCGGTTCATGCGCGTGAGCGTCGACTCCATCGACAGCACCGTGCGGCCCTTGACGTTCTCGCGGGCGCGCTCGAGCTCCTCCTCGCTCACGCCCTCGCCCTGGATGCGCTCGAGCTCAGCGCCGATGACCTCGACCGCCGCGCTCACGTTGTCCGGGCGCGTCCCGACGTAGACGCCCACCTGACCGCTGTCGTAGTAGTGGCTCGCGTAGGAGTAGACGGCGTACGCGAGGCCACGCTTCTCGCGGACCTCCTGGAAGAGGCGCGACGACGTCGAGCCGCCGAAGATCGTGTCGAGGATGCGCAGCGCGAAGCGGCGGTCGTCCCCGCGCGCGAGGCCTGGCGCGCCGAGACAGAGGTGGTACTGCTCGGTCTCCTTCTGGTGAAAGCGCAGCTGCGGGCCGCGCTCATGCGGGGCGCCCGGCGCCACGGGCAGCGGTGCGGTGGTGCCGACGGCGGAGTCGACGAGCGACACGATCCGCTCGTGCTCGAGGTTGCCGGCCGCGGCGACCACGATCCTGCCGGGCACGTAGCGCCCGTCGTGCCAGGCGGCGATCGTCGGGACCGGCACCGAGCCGATGACCTCCGCACGCCCGATGATCGGGCGGCCGAGCGGGTGCTCGCCGAACATCGCCCCGGCAAGGACGTCGTGGACCTTGTCCGACGGCTCGTCCTCGTACATCGCAATCTCCTCGATCACGACCTGGCGCTCCGAGTCGATGTCCGGGTAGGCGGGCCGCAGCACCATGTCCTGGAGCACGTCGAAGGCGCGCTCCAGATGGCCGTCGAGGAAGCGCGAGTGGACGGAGGTCGTCTCCTTGCCGGTGCCGGCGTTGACCTCCGCCCCCATCGCGTCGAACAGCTCGTCGATCTCGCGCGACGAGAAGCGTTCCGTGCCCTTGAACAGCAGGTGCTCGAGGAAGTGCGAGATTCCAGCCTGCTCCTCGCCCTCGTCGCGGGAGCCGACCCGCACCCAGAACCCGAGCGCTATGGATCGGACCGAGGGCATCGCCTCGGTCACGACCCGGACGCCCGAGTCGAGGGTGGTGATCTGAGCCGTCTCCGTGCTCAAGCGGCTACTCGGAGCGATCGCGGTCGCGGTAGCGCGATCCGCCGCGGTCACGGCCGCCACGGCCGCCGCCATTGTCACGGTCACGCCGGCCACGGCCGCCGCCGCGATCGCCGCGGCCGCCCTTGTCGCCCGTGCCCATCGACGCGAGCTCCTCCGGGGACTTGTCGGCGATCTCGGGATCGTCCGCGAGGCGCAGGCCGATGCGGCCGCGCTCGCGATCCACCTCGACGACCTTCACGTTCAGCTCGTCGCCCCGGTTCACGACCTCCTCGACCGTGTTGGGGCGCTGACCGGGCGCGATGTTCGAGATGTGCAGCAGGCCGTCGGTGCCCTTGGCGAGCTCGATGAAGGCGCCGAAGGTGGTCGTCTTCACGACCTTGCCGGTGAACTCGTCGCCGACCTCGACCTCCTTGGTCATCGAGCGGATGCGGTCGGTCAGGGCGTCGCCCTGCTCGCCCGTCTGCGCGTAGATGCGGACGGTGCCGTCGTCGTCGATGTCGATCTGGGCGTCGAACTCCTCGGACAGCGCCCGGATCGTCTCGCCGCCCTTGCCGATGACCGCGCCGATCTTCTCGGTGTCGATCTGGATCTGCGAGATCCGCGGCGCGTACGGAGACAGCTCGGCGCGCGGCTCGGGGATGGCGTCGGCCATCTTGCCGAGGATCGTCATGCGGGCGTCCTTGGCCTGGGCGAGCGCGTCGCGCAGGATGTCGAACGTCACGCCGGTGATCTTGATGTCCATCTGCAGGGCGGTGATGCCGTCGGAGGTGCCGGCGACCTTGAAGTCCATGTCGCCGAGGTGATCCTCGACGCCCGCGATGTCGGTGAGGACCACGTAGTCGTCGCCCTCCTTGATCAGGCCCATCGCCACGCCGGCCACCGGCGCCTTGATCGGCACGCCGGCGTCCATCAGCGACAGCGTCGAGCCGCAGACCGAGGCCATCGAGCTCGAGCCGTTCGACTCGAGGATGTCCGAGACCACGCGGATCGTGTACGGAAACTCGTCGATCTTCGGCACCACCGGCACCAGCGCCCGCTCGGCCAGAGCGCCGTGACCGATGTCACGGCGCTTCGGGCCGCGCATGAAGCCGGCCTCGCCCACCGAGAACGGCGGGAAGTTGTAGTGGTGGAAGTAGTGCTTGGTCTCCTGCAGGCCGAGCGTGTCGAGTCGCATCTCGTCACGGGTCGTGCCGAGCGCGGCGACGGAGAAGGCCTGCGTCTGACCGCGTGTGAAGATCGCGGAGCCGTGCAGCCGCGGAGCCGCCGGGACCTCGATCCAGATCTCCCGGATCTCCTCGGCGGCGCGGCCGTCGGGGCGCTTCTTGTCCACCGCGATGCGGCGGCGGATGATGTCCTTCTCGAGCTTGTCGAAGGCGCGCTGCACCTCGGCGCGGCGTGCGACCGCGCCATCCTCGTCGAGCTCGGTGCTGGTCCCGAGTGCCTCGAGGACCTCCTCCTCGACGGCCTTGGTGGCGTCCTGGCGCTCGAGCTTGTCGACCACCTGGGTCGCGGCGTCGAGCGCGGCGCCGAAGCGATCGCGGACCTCAGCGAGGACCGACTCGTCCACCTGCGGCGGAGTCAGCTCGATCTTGTCCTTGCCGGCCTTGCGGCGCAGCTCGTGCTGGGCCTCGCAGAGGCGCTTGATCTCGGCGTGCGCGATGTCGAGCGCATCGAGGATCTCGGCCTCGGTGATCTCGTTGGCGCCGGCCTCGACCATCAGGATGGCCTCCTCGGTGCCCGCGACCACGAGGTCGAGCGGGGACTCGAGCAGCCACTCCTCATCGGGGTTCACGAGGAAGTTGCCCTCGCCGTCCTGGCCGATGCGAACGGCGCCCACGGGCGCCGGGAAGGGGATGTCGGAGATCATCAGCGCCGCGCTCGCGCCGTTCATGGCGAGCATGTCGTACGGGTGGTGATGGTCGATCGACATGGGGATCGAGACCAGCTGGGTCTCGCGGTTCCAGCCCTTCGGGAAGAGCGGGCGCAGGGGCCGGTCGATCATTCGGGCGGTAAGCGTGGCCTTCTCGCCGGCGCGGCCCTCGCGGCGGAAGAAGCTGCCGGGGATCTTGCCCGCGGCGTACATGCGCTCCTCCACGTCGACGGTCAGCGGTAGGAAGTCGACGTCGCGGGGGTTACCAGCGGTCGCCGTGCAGAGAACCTTGGTCTCGCCGGCGGTGACGACGACGGAGCCGCTCGCCTGCCTGGCGAGCTTGCCGGTCTCGAACTCGATCGAGCTTCCGCCCATCTCGAGCGAGACCTGGCTCACATCAACGGTCATTCTTGTCCTTTCAGCCGCCTCCGGTTGGCGGCATGGCTTTCTTCGTACGTCCTGTTGCGAACCCGGGCAAGGCTAGCAACGCCGCGGTGGAGCCGGACTGCCGTGGACGGCGACGGAACCGCTATCTAGGCGGGATTCGTCGCGCCCGCCTGCTGCTCGGCGCCCTCCTCGGAGCGCTCGAAGCGGCCGGACGGCTCGATCTGCTTGTCCGCCGCCGCGCGCCTCGCGAGCTCGATCGCCGCCGCGGAGCCGCCGACGCCCGCGGCCAGGGCGGCGAGTGCCCAGCCGCTGCCCTTCAGCTCGAGGCCGAGCGCCTCGTCGACGGCGGGCCGGCCCGGCCCGGCGTCGATCAGCGCGATCACTGCGGCGACCAGCGTCAGGTTGAACTCGTAGCCGCCGGAGGTGTTCCAGAGGCCCTTGTCGAAGTGGACCTTGCGGATGGCGGTGGCCATCGTGCCGGTCACCATCGCGCCGGCGACGGGCATCAGCGCCCCGGCCGCGAGCAAAGCGCCGCCGGCCGTCTCGGCGATTCCGGCCGCCAGCGCGTTCTCGCGCGGCGGGTCCATCTCGAGTTTTTCCATCGTGCCGGTCGTGCCCTCGATGCCGGGCCCCCCGAACCAGCCGAAGAGCTTCTGTGTTCCGTGCCCGATGAAGAGACCGCCGATCGTCGCGCGTGCAAGTACGCGTCCGATGTTCATGTCTTGCTGATTCCCCAGAGCGCCTCGCGAAAACCGTCCCCCGGGATGCCCGGATGGGCGCGGCCGGCGAGGAACTGCGTGGGCGTCGTCGTCACCCCCGCCCGGATGCCGCCGTTGAAGTCGCGCTCGACGCGCGCCGCGGCCTCCTCGGAGCGGCGATCCGCCTCGAAGCGCTCTAGGTCGAGGCCCAGGCGCCTGGCGCGCTCCCACAGGTGCGGGTCGTCGAGATGGCCCTGGTCCTCGAGGAGCGAGTCGTGCATCTCCCAGAAGCGGCCCTGCCGGCCGGCGGCGTGCGCCGCGGCCGCGAGCACGCGGGCGCGCGGGTGCTTCGAGGTGACCGGGAAGTGCCGGAACACGCGCGTGATGTCGAGCCGCTTCAGGACCAGGTGCGCGGCCGCGCAGTAGGGGCACTCGAGGTCGGCGTATTCGATCACCACCGGCCCACTGCCACGGACGTGGTCGTCCGGGCCGGGCTCAGGCGGGGGAGCGCTGCTCCAGGGCGTCGAAGATGAGGTTGGCACCCGGGATCTCGAGCGGCGGGGACTGGTGCGACCAGCTGACGATGCCCTCGGGGTCGACCATGACGAGCGCCCTGCCGGCCACGCCGTGGTCCTCGACGTACACGCCGTAGGCCCGCGCGACCTCGCCCTTGGGGTGGAAGTCGGAAAGCAGCGGCATCGAGACGCCCGCATGCTGCTGGAAGGCCTTGTGGCAGAAGGCGCCGTCAACCGAGATGCCGACCAGCGCCGCGCCGCGCTCCTCGATCTGCGGCAGCACCTCCTGGTAGACGTTCAGCTGGTCGGTGCAGACGGGGCTGAAGTCGGCCGGGTAGAAGACGAGTACGACCGTCCGCCCGCGGAAGTCCGCGAGCGAGACCTTGTTTCCATCCTGGTCCGGCAGCGTGAAGTCCGGCGCGGCAGAGCCGGGCCCGATCATCGCCGGAGGCCGAGCTCCTGGATGAGCGACCGGTAGCGGTCGATGTCCGACTTCTGGAGGTACTTGAGCAGCCGGCGGCGCTTGCCGACCAGCATCAGCAGCCCGCGCCGCGAGTGATGGTCCTTCTTGTGCTCGCGCAGATGCTCGGTGAGCTCGTTGATGCGCGCGGTCAGCAGCGCGACCTGGACCTCGGTGGAGCCGGTATCGGCGTCCGCGCGCCCATGCTTGGCGACGATCTCGCGCTTTGCCTCTGCAGTCAGTGACATTCGGCGGAAAACCGTAGCAGCCGTCAGGCCCTCTCAATCAGACAGGCGAGCTCTGTCTGCCACTTGGACCAGTCGGCCTCCCGCGAGGCGTCCGTCAGGTAGTGCTCGACGTTGGCCTCGTAGGCGGTACCCCGCGGCGTCGCCGAGCTCTCGAGGCTGATGCCCTCGCGCTCGGCCCAGGCACTCAACAGCGAGCGTGCGTCGTCCAGGTCGGCCACCTCGGCATGCGTGTACGGCCCTTCGTGGAGGTAGGTCAGGTAGCGGCCGCCCGGCAGCGTGCCCGCGTGCACGGGCCCGTCCGCGTCGGGCGCCTCACCGGTTGGCGCGCCGAACTCGAAGCGCAGTGGCTGACCCTCGGCGGAGAGCTCCAGGTAGCGGATGAAGGGCGGCCCGGCCGGCGCTAGGTCGTGGCTCCCGAGCCAGCCGAAGAGCTCCGGAAACGAGCGGTCGGCGGCCTGCCGGAACTCGGCCTCGCTCTCTGCCTCGGCGGAGATGCCGGCGTAGTGCTGCTGCGAGCGCTCTTCGATCTTGGGTTCGTGCTCCATGCCCGTGAGACCGCGGCCGGAGTCGGCTTTCATCGGCGCCCTTGCTCGCCTGGTTCCGGATTGGCCACCAGTCGGGCTGTCAAGTCAGGAAGCCCGCGCGGCAAACGCGCCGAGAGCAAGCTCGAACGCCTCACGAACCTGGCGCTCGAAGCCAGGCTCGTGGTCGAGCGGCTGCACGTCATCGAGCGCCCAGGCGCGAAAGTGTGATGCCGGGACGCGGGACGGCATTTATTCCGGCGGGCTAAAGCGTTCGCTCCTCGAGCGTGGCCCGATCACCCACACATACGTGGCCAATCCGGCAATGCTCGGCGGATCAGCTCCCCCGGCCGTCGAATTAACCGGCGCCCTCGGCGATCCCGCGCGCCTCCTCCACATCGGCGTTCATCTGCTCGACCAGCGCCTCCACGGATTCGAAGCGCTTCTCGCCGCGCAGGCGCTCGAGGAAGGCCAGCCGGAGCATCTCTCCGTAGATGTCGTCGTCGAACCCGATCAGATGCGCCTCGACGAGCAGTCCACGACCCGTCTCGAAGGTCGGCCGCACGCCCACGTTGACCGCGGCCGGGATCCCCTCGCTCGATCCGGCGACGTAGGCGGTGGCGGCGTAGACGCCGTGCCCGGGGCAGACGTAGGCATCGTCCGGGACGAGGTTCGCGGTCGGCATGCCGAGCTCGCGGCCGCGCTTGTCGCCGTGCACGACCTCGCCCTCGAACAGGAACGGGCCGCCGAGGAACTCGGCCGCCTCGCGCACCTCGCCGGCCGCCACCAGGCCGCGGATGTGGCTCGATGAGATCGTCTCGCCCTCGGCCTCGACGAGCGAGACCACGCGCGTCTCGAACTCGTCGTGCTCGGCGAGGAAGCCGGCCGTGCCCTTCGCACCCTTGCCGAAGCGGAAGTTCTCCCCCACCGACACCTGCTGTGCTCCTAGCCGCGCGATCAGGACGTCCTGGACGAACTCCTCCGCGCTCTGCTCCGAGAAGCCGCGGTCGAACGGGATGATCACGAGCTCGTCGACCCCGAGCCCGGCTATCAGGTCGCGCTTCACCGGGAACGGGCTGATCAGCTTCGGCGTCGCCTCGGGGTGGATCACGGCGAGGGGGTGCGGATCGAAGGTCAGCACCGTGCCCGATCCGCGGATCACCTCCCGGTGGCCGCGGTGGACGCCGTCGAACGTGCCTATGGCGACGATGCGCGGACCTGAGTCGGGCTCCACCTTCGTTAGATCGACGACCTTCATGCAGGCGCGAACACTATGACGGGCTGGACCTCCCCCGCACGCGGCCTGCCGATCGCGATCAGCTCGCCCTCGTGGGTGAGCCGCAGCTCAGCGGACCCCTCCGCGGCGGCCGGCACGCGACGGCCGTGGCGGATCGCCTCTGCCTCCTCCGCGGACAGCTCGCGCCCGGGCAGGAACGCGAGCGCCTCCGCGAGCGGCAGGAGGCGCTCGCCCGCGTCCGCGAGGGCGAACGGGCCGACCGCCGTGCGCTCGAGCTCATCGCAGTAGGCGTCGCCGAGATCCGAGATCAGCACGCGCACATAGGTGCCGGAGGAGCACTCGATCTCGAAGGCGGCCCGCTCCCCTTCGTGCCAGAGCAGCTCGGCGCGGTGGACCACGACCGGGCGCGACTCCAGCTCGAACTCCTCGCCCCGGCGCGCCAGCTCGTAGGCGCGCCGCCCTCCGACGCGCACGGCCGAGTGCGCGGGCGGGCGCTGGAGCTGCTCGCCGATGGGGATCTCCAGCCGCTCAGGCAGGCGCCCGGTGTGCGCGAGCGCGCCGTCGCGGTCACCCGTGTCCGAGCTCCAGCCGAGCCTGGCCACGGCGCGGTAGGTCTTCGGCAGCTCCATGAGGAAGCGCTGGACACGGGTCGCGCGGCCGACGAGAACGAGCAGGAGCCCGGTCGCGAACGGGTCGAGCGTGCCGGCGTGGCCGACCTTCGTGCCGCGCGGGAACTCGCGGCGCACGCGCGCGACGATGTCGTGCGAGGTCACCCCGGCGGGCTTGTCGAACAGCAGGACGCCGTCAGTCGGCGGCAGAGTCAAGCATCCGCGGCCGCGAGCTGCTCGCGCACCTGCTCGCGGAGTCGCTCGACCAGCTCCGCATAGGGAACGGCCGTCGAGAAGCCGGCGGCCTGCGGGTGCCCGCCGCCGCCGAATTCGCGGGCGAGCCGCGACACGTCGATGGTGCCGTCCGTGGCGCGCAGGCTCACCTTGCGCATGCCCTCGCGGTCCGCTGAGAGCAGCTCGCGCACGAGCACGGCCACGCGCGTGCCCTCGACGGCGCGCATGTGGTCGACGACGCCCTCCGAGTCCGTCTCGAGCGCGCCGGTCGCCTCGTAGTCCCCCTTCGTCAGGTGGGCGATCGTCATCGCGCCGTTGTCGTGGCGCTCGACGCTGGCAAGCGCCCGCTGCAACAGCTGCAGGCGCCGGAACGGGAGGTCCTCCCAGAGGCGCCGGTAGACCTGGTGCGGCTGCACCCCCGCCTCGATCAGCTCGGCGGCCATGCGGTGCGCCTCGGGCGACGTGTTCTCGTACATGAAGCGCCCGGTGTCGGTCACGAGCCCGACGTAGAGCGCGTCTGCGATGCCCGGCGTGATCACGACCTCGAGCTCCTTCGAGAGCCGCCACACGATCTCCGCGGTGCAGGAGGCCTCCGGGATGACGAGGTTGACCGTCCCGAAGCGGGTGTTGTCGTGATGGTGGTCGATGTTGAGGATGTGGAGCCCGTCCTCCTGGAGGAAGTCGACGGGCATGCGATCGATGTTGCCGCAGTCGAGGAAGACGATCGTGCGCTCGGCGATGTCGGCGGGCGGCGCCCCGACGAGGCCCTCGAAGGAGAAGCCGCGGTACTCCCAGGGCAGTGGGAACTCGTCCGGTGACATGTACATGAGCGAGTCCTTGCCCAGCTGCTCGAGGATGCGGTGAGTCGCGAGCAGCGAGCCGAGCGCGTCGCCGTCCGGGTTCTCGTGGGTCGTGAGGAGCAGCTTGTCCGCGTGGCGCAGCTCCTGGAGCACCTGCTCCTGCTCGAGGACGACGGTCATGCCTCGTCGTCCAGCAGCTCAGTGATGCGCATACCCCTGTCTATCGACTCGTCGAAGACGAACTGCAGTGTGGGCGTCCTCTTCATGCGCAGCTCACTGGCGACCGCCTGCTGAAGCACGCCATGGGCCGACTCGAGCCCCGCCAGGGTGGCGGTGCGCTCGTCCTCCGAGCCGAGCACGCTTACGTATACGCGCGCCTGACGCAGGTCGGGGCTTGTTTCAACGGCAGTCACGGTGACGAATCCTATGCGGGGGTCCCGAAGTCCTTCGGCTATCCGTGCCGAGACGACCTCACGGACCGCCTCGTTGACCCGCCGCATGCGGTCGGCCATGGTACCTACCGCTCCAGCAGGTCCCGGGCGGACACGACAAGGCTTTCCACACTGGCCTGCTCAGGAAACATGGAATTAATAAAGCGCGTGATCCCGTCGGCCCGTTCGCGCACGCTGTGGGCATCGCGAGCCACAACGGCGGCGGTGAGCGTGGCCCGCTGCCACAGATCGTGATGATCGGTCTCGGCCACGGCCGCGCCGAAGCGGCGCTGCAGCTGGCCCTTCAGCGAGCTCAGCTCCCGTCGCTTGCCCTTCAGGCTGCTGTTCTCGGGAAAGTGGAGGTTGATCTCGAGCAGGCAGACGAAGCTCAAAGGCTCAGGACAGCGTCTGCTCGACCTGCTTGGTCTCGAACACCTCGATCACGTCGCCCTCCTTCGGATCGGGGTAGTTCTCGAGGACGATGCCGCACTCCATCCCCGCGGTGACCTCGCGGACATCGTCCTTGAAGCGCCGCAGCGAGCCGACCCGGCCGGTGTAGACGACAGTGCCGTCGCGAACGAGCCGGCACTGCGCGCCGCGCCGGACGGTTCCGTCGGTGACGTAGCAGCCGGCGATCGTGCCGACGCGCGAGGCCTTGAAGGTCGCGCGCACCTCGACGGTCGCGACCTGCTCCTCGACCTCGACGGCCTCGAGCAGGCCCTCCATGGCGGCGCGCAGCTCCTCGATGATCTTGTAGATCACCGAGTAGGTGCGGATCTCGACGCCCTCCTGGTCCGCCACCTGGGCGGCGTTGCCGACCGGCCGCACGTTGAAGCCGATGATCACGCCGTCGGACGCGGAGGCGAGCATCACGTCGGACTCGGCGATGCCGCCGACGCCCTCGCGGATGATGTTGACCTGGACCTGCTCCTGCGGCAGCCGCACGATCTCGTCGGCGAGCGCCTCGAGCGAGCCGGCGACGTCGGCCTTGAGCACCAGGTTGAGCTCCTTCTCGCCACGCTCGGCGCGCGCGAGCACGTCCTCCAGCGAGACGCGCCGGCGTGACTGCCGCGCGAGCGCCTGCTGCTTCATGCGGATCGCCCGCTCGTTGGCGACGCGCTTCGCCTCGCGGTCGTTGTCGACGACGCGGAACTGCTCGCCCGCGTCGGGGACGCCGTCGAAGCCGAGGATCTCGACCGGCATGCCGGGCGTCGCCTCCTCGAGGCGCTGACCGCGGTAGTCGTGCATGGCGCGGACGCGGCCCCAGGTCTCACCCGCCACCACCGAGTCGCCGACCTTCATGCGGCCGCGGTGCATCAGCAGCGTCACGACGGCGCCGCGGCCGGGGTCGAGGCGCGACTCGATCACGAAGCCCGACGCCTGGGTGTCCGGGTTCGCCTTCAGCTCCTGGATCTCGGCGAGCGTGACGAGCGTCTCGAGCAGGTCGTCGAGGTTCTGATGGGTCTTGGCCGAGACGTCCACGAACTCGGTGTCGCCGCCCCAGTCCGCCGGCGTCAGGCCCTGCTGGGCGAGCTCGCCGCGCACGCGGTTCGGGTCGGCGCCGTCCTTGTCGATCTTGTTGACGGCCACCATCACCGGCACTCCGGCGGCCTTGGCATGGTCGATCGCCTCGACCGTCTGCGGCATCACGCCGTCGTCGGCCGCGACCACGATCACCGCGATGTCGGTGACCTTCGCGCCGCGGGCACGCATGGCGGTGAACGCCTCGTGGCCCGGCGTGTCGAGGAAGGTGATCGTGTGGTCGTCGTGGTGGACCTGGTAGGCGCCGATGTGCTGGGTGATGCCGCCGGCCTCGCCCGCGGCGACCTCGGTCTCGCGGATCGCGTCGAGCAGCGAGGTCTTGCCGTGGTCGACGTGGCCCATGATCGTGATCACCGGCGGGCGCTCGATCAGGTCGTCGGCGGCGTCCGTGAAGTCGGGCTCGGGCTCGACGTCGTCCTCGGCCGAGACCATGTCGACCTTCTTGTCGAAGCCTTCCGCCAGAACCGTGATCGCCTCATCGGAGAGTGTCTGCGTGAGCGTGGCCATCTCGCCGAGCTCCATCAGCTTCTTGATGACCTCGGGAGCCGTCAGCTGGAGCGACTCGGCGACCTCCTTGACCGTCGAGCCCGACCTGACCTGGACGGCCGGGTCCTCCTGCTGCTCGGCCTCGAGCTTCGCGCGCGCCTCCGCCTCCAGATCCGGCTCGACCCACTGCGGCCGGCGCCGGCGTCCGCGCCCGCGGCGCGGTGGCTGGGACTGCTGCGGCGGACCTGGCCGGTCGCGCCGCGAAGCCTGGGAGTCGATGACGACGCGCCTGCGCCGACCACCGCCGCCATCGCCGCCGCCGCCCTCGCCGCCGCGTCCGCCTCGGGTCGGCCTGCCGCCGCCGCGGCCGCTCTGGCCACCCTGGCCGCCGCCATCGGCCGCCTGATCGGCACCGCCCGGACCGCGGCCGCCGCCCGGGGCGCGCCCGCCCGGCGGGCCGCCGGGTCCGCGGCTCGCGCCCTGGCCGCGCGGGCCCGAACGCTCGCCGGGGCGGCCTCCGCCGCGCTGCCCGCCCTGGGGCTGGCGCTGCTCGGGCGGAGGGGCGTCCTGAAGGATTCTCGGTCCCCTTCCCTCGGGGCCGGCGCGGCGCACCTCGCCCTGAGGGGCGGGCGGGCGCGCGATCGGCGGACGCTGGGGTCCGCCGGAGCGCTGCTGGCCGCCACCCTGGCGCTTCTGGCCGCCGCCCTGGGGGCGCTGGCCGCCGCCCCGCTGAGAACGCTGCTGGCCGCCATCCGGCCTGCGCGAAGTTGCCTGGCCGTCGCCGGCGGGTGGCTGCTCGGCGGCCGGCGGCGAGGACTCGGCCGTGGCCGCGGGGGCGGCGGGCTGCGGCGCCGCGGGTGCCTCCGCCGGAGCGGCCGCGGAAGCGGCGCCGTTGTCGAAGGCGCGAGCGGCGTCGGATTCCTCGACGCTCGACGAGTGAGACTTCACCTCGAGGCCGGCCTTCTGCAAGGCGGCGACGGCCTCCTTCGAGGTGATCCCCCTCTCCTTTGCTATCTCGTGGACGCGCTTCTTTGCCATTCGTGAACTAAGTCTATGGTCTCCGGTTCTACGGTCACGGGCGCCCGCAGTGAGCGCGCGAGTGACCGTCCCTGAGCGAGACTAGCGGCGCAGTCCGGATCCGAGCACACGTAGGCGCCGCGACCCGAGGCCCGCGCAGCGGGGTCCGCCACGATCCGTCCGTCCGCAGCGCGCACCAGGCGCAGCAGCTCTCGCTTGGGCAGCGAGCGCCTGCAGGCGACGCAGCTGCGCTGGGGCTCTACGACTCCTCAGCCCCCTCGGCCTCGGCCGGCGCCTCGCCGATCTCGACGTCGGCCTCGACGGCCACCTCGTCGCTCGGCGGGGCGTCGCCGGCAGGCTCTTCCGCGGCGAGCTCGTCGTCGGCCTCGACGACGTCGGTCTCCACGACGGCGTCGTCGGCCTCGACGACCTCGGTCTCCACGACGGCGTCGTCGGCCTCGACGACCTCGGTCTCCACGACGGCGTCGGCGCCCGTGCCGTCGCCGGCCAGCTCCGGATCGCCGAGCTCCTCGGCGATCTCGCTCTCCGCCGCCGCGACGTCAGCCGCCTGCTCGTCCTCCGGCAGCGGCTCCTCCTCGTCGGGCTGCTCGCCGTCGCCGTTCTCCGGCGGCACGAGGTAGTCGGTGCCCTTCTCGGCGAGCTCCTGGTGGGCCGGCAGGCCGCAGTAGCGCGAGCCGGGCAGCGAGGCGTTCGGGCAGCGCTTCCCGTTCGCGAGGATCGCGGCGCAGCGGCCGGACACCTCCTCCTCCTGGTAGCCCATCGTCGCCTCTTCCTCGGCGAACTCGGTCTCCGAGCGGATGTCGACGCGCCAGCCGGTCAGACGCGCCGCCAGGCGGGCGTTGAGGCCGTCCTTGCCGATCGCGAGCGAGAGCTGGTCGTCCGGCACGATCACCGTGGCCTGCTTGGCCTCGTCGTCGACGAGCACCTCGCGCACGCGCGCCGGCGAGAGCGCCTTGGCGACGAAGCGCGCGGGCTCCTCGTTGAAGGGGATGATGTCGATCTTCTCGCCGCGCAGCTCCGAGACGACCATGCGGACGCGCGAGCCGCGCGGGCCCACGCAGGCGCCCACCGGGTCGACCCCGGAGGCGTGCGATACGACGGCGATCTTCGAGCGGTAGCCGGGCTCGCGCGCGACGTTCTGGATCTCGACCAGCCCGTCGGCGATCTCGGGCACCTCGAGCTCGAACAGCGCGCGGATCAGCTCGGGCGAGCGCCGCGACACGATGATCGAGGGGCCCTTCGCCTGGTTCGAGACGTCGGTGATGATGGCCTTGATGCGCTGACCGTGGTCGTAGCGCTCGCCGTGCACCTGCTCGCCGCGCGGCAGCAGCGCCTCGACCCGCTCGCGCAGCTGCACGAGCGTGTAGCGCGAGTCGGACTGCTGGACGATGCCGGTGATCAGCTCGCCGAGCCGGTCCTCGTACTCCTGGAAGACGTTGTCGCGCTCCGCCTCGCGGATCCGCTGCAGGATCACCTGCTTGGCGGTCTGGGCGGCGATGCGGCCGAAGTCGTCGGGGGTGACGTCGCGCTCGTCGATCTGGTCGCGGTACTGCATGAGCCGCTCCTGGTCGATCTCGGGCGCCTCGGGATAGACCATCTCGCCCGTCTCCGGGTCGACGGTCGGCTCGCCGGCCTCCTCCTCGACCTCGTCGAGCAGCTGCTCCTCGAGGTCGGGCGGCAGGATCAGCTCGTACACGCGGAAGTCACCGCTGCCGCGGTCGACCTCCACGCGCGCGTACTGCGCCGCGCCCTGCGTCTTCTTGTATGCGGAGAGGAGCGCGTCCTCGAGAGCCGCCATCAGGCGGTCGGCCGAGATGCCCTTCTCGCGCTCGAGGACCCCGACGGCCTCGACGATCTCCTTCGTCATCGCTCCCCCTCCAAGAGGTTGCTGCGGTTGATGTCCGAGTACGGGATCGACACGACCCCGTCGTCGGCGGCGACGGTCACCTCGTCGTCGCTCGCTCCGACGAGCTCCCCGGTAAAGCTCTTGTGGCCGTCCCGCGGCTCGCGCAGGCGCACACGGGCGCGCTGGCCGAGGAAGCGGCGAAAGTGATCCGGCTTCGTGAGCGGCCGCTCGGGTCCCGGCGAGGAGACCTCGAGGGAGTAGTCGATGAGCAGCTCACGGAGTTGGTGCGTCACGCGCTCGCAGAGGTCGAGCGAGACGCCGTCCGGATGGTCGATGAACAGGCGCAGGCGATCCGGCCCGACCTTCTCGCACGCGAGCACCTCGACGTCCGGCTCGACGCCGGCGAGTCGCTGTTCGATGTCGATGGTGAGAGGGTCGGTGTGCATTGCTCTGTCCTGATTTCGGGCGAAAAAAAGGTGGGCTGCGAAGCCCACCTCCAGACGCGGAACCCCGTGGGGCCGCGTACATCTGAAAGTCCTAGCGGCAGACGAGTATAGAGCGCATAATCACGACCTTCGAGCGCCCGTCAGAGCTGTAGCGACTTCGCCGTCAGGAACTCCTCGACGCCGTAGCGGCCGAGCTCGCGGCCGTGCCCCGACTGCTTGTAGCCGCCGAACGGGGCCAGCGGGTTGAAGGCCCCGCCGTTGATCTCGACCTGGCCCGTGCGGATGCGCGCGGCCACCCGCTTGGCGCGCTCCTCGTCGGCCGACCAGACGCCGCCGGCGAGGCCGTAGATCGTGTCGTTGGCGATCCGGACGGCGTCCTCCTCGTCGTCGTAGGGCATGATCGCGAGCACCGGCCCGAAGATCTCCTCCTGCGCGATCGTCATGTCGGTCGTGACGTCCGAGAAGACGGTCGGGCGCACGAAGTAGCCCTCGTCGAGTCCGTCGGGCGGCTCGGCGCCGCCGGTCACGAGCCGGGCGCCCTCGGCCTGGCCCTTCTCGATGTAGCCGCGCACGCGCTCGAGCTGCGTCTCCGAGACGAGCGGGCCGAGCATGGTGCCCTCGCCGAACGGGTCGCCCGGCGTGAACGACTCGGCCACGACCGCGGCGATCCGCTCCGCCTGCTCGAGCTTGTCGCGCGGGACGAGCATGCGCGTCAGCGCGCTGCAGGTCTGCCCGGAGTTGAGGTAGCACTTGGCGACGCCGTCGGTGACCGCCTGCTCGAGGTCGGCGTCGTCGAGGATCACGTTGGGCGACTTGCCGCCGAGCTCGAGCGACACCGGCTTGACCGCCTGCGCGGCGAGCTCCGAGACGCGCCGGCCGGCGCGCGTCGATCCGGTGAACGAGATCAGGTCCGTCTCGGGGTGCGACACGAGAGCCTCCCCCACCACCGGCCCCGTGCCCGTGACGAGATTGAAGACGCCGGCCGGCAGGCCGACCTCGTCGCACACCTCGGCGAGCACGAACGCGTTCAGCGGCACGACCTCGCTCGGCTTGAGCACGACCGTGCAGCCCGCCGTCAGCGCCGGCGCGACCTTGTTCGCGATCTGGTGGAGCGGATAGTTCCAGGGCGTGATCGCCGCCACGACGCCGGCGGGCTCGCGCACGATCAGCGAGTTGCCGACCTCCTCCTCCCAGGCGATCTCCTCGACGAGCTCGGCCTGCGACGAGAAGGTCACAGACGGCAGGCCCGCCTGGATCATCCGCGAGAGCGTGATCGGCATGCCGAGCTCGGTCGAGATCAGCCCGGCGAGCTCGTCGCCGCGCTCGGCGAGCTTGGCGCCGATCGCCACGCACAGCTGCGCGCGCTCGTAGGGCGAGACGGCGGCCCAGGAGTCGAACGCCGCGCGCGCGGCGCGGACCGCGCGGTCCGCGTCCTCGGGTGTGCCCTCCGGGATGCGGGCGATGGCGGTCCCGGTCGCCGGGTTCAGCACCTCGATCGTGCCCGCGCCTGCGGGCTCGACCCATTCGCCGCCGATGTAGAGGCGGTCGCGGACGATCGGTTCGGTGGCGGTGGCCATGTGCTCTCCTAGGCGGTTGCGGTGGCGGTGGCGGCGGGGCTCGCCGCCACGATCGCCTCGCCCGTGCGGTGAGCGAGGGCCATGATCGTGATCATCGGATTGGTGCCCGACGAGGTCGGGAAGGCACTGGCGTCGCCGATCCAGACGCCGGGCGCGTCGTGCAGCTCGCCCCAGGGGCCGGCGACGCTCGTCTGGGGATCCGTGCCCATGCGGCAGGTGCCCATCTGGTGCGCCGCGAACAGCTTGAAGCCCCCGGCGCGCAGCGGCACGCGCTCGAGCCGCTCGAGGTAGCGCTCGACGTCGTCGCCGACGCGCCACTGCGGCAGGCCGCCCGCCAGCGCCGCGATCTCGCGCGCGCCCGCGGCCACGTGCAGCCGCACCTGCGCGGCGAGCGCCCGGTGGGTGTTGGCGACGTCGAGCGGGTCGTCGAGGGAGTACCAGGGCAGCGCCTGGCCGTCCGCGTCGATCGTGACGCGCCCGCTGCCGTGGTCGCGCACGAGGCCGATGAAGGTCGCCCCGTAGCGCAGCTGCTGCATCAGGCGCTTGTGCGTATCCCCGCCGGCGAACGGCGTGGCAGAGGCCGCCGTGCCGGGCGCGTACTGCGTCGACTCGATCAGGAAGCCGTGGCCGTCCTCAACGTTCGCGAACTCGTCGACGAGCGCCGCCTGGGGCGCTCCCCACCACGCGCGCTGGTCGTCGACGTAGCTGCCCGTCGTCGCCGTGCACGGATGCAGGCGCAGGTTGTGGCCGACCGCCGGCCCGCCGATCCCCGAGCGCAGCAGCAGCGCCGGGGATTCGAGCGCGCCGCAGGCAACCACGACACGCGGGGCACGGACGGTCACGCGCGCGCTGCGGCCGGTTGCGGGGTCGCTGTAGACCGCCTCGACGCCCGCGGCGCGGCCGCCCTCGGTGAGGATCCGCTCGGCGAAGCAGCGCACGATCACCTCGGCGCCGTTCGCCAGCGCGTCCGCGAGGTAGGTCTTGGCGGTCGACTGCTTGGCGCCCGTCTGGTCGCCGAAGCCGATGTAGCCGGCGGTCTCGGGCGTGTAGCGCGACTCGTCGACGTTGCGCGTGATCGTCTTGAAGGACCAGCCGAGCGTGTCGGCGCCGCGCTTCATCGTCTCCTGGGTGCCGTTCAGGTGAGAGCAGCGGTCGTTGACGCTGAGCCGTTCCCAGACGGCGTCGAGGTGGCGGTCGAACTCAGCCGTGTCGAGCCCTTCGAGGCCGTGCTCGCGGGCCCACTGCTCGCGCACCCAGGGCTTCGTGCGCAGGCAGTTGGTCCAGTTGATCGTCGTGCCGCCCCCGAAGCTCGAGCCCGCGTAGAGCGACACGTTCATGTCGGCCGTCGGGTTGGGGCCACCGCGCCAGTAGAGGTTCTGGTACGCCCAGAGCTCGTACTGGTTGAAGTCGGACTCGTCGAACAGGCCGCCCATGTCGAGCAGCAGCACGCGCTGGCCCGCCTGCGCGAGTGCGGCCGCGATCACACCGCCGCCGGCCCCCGTGCCGACGATCACGGCATCCGCCTCGAGCTGCGCTTCGTCCCCCTCGGGGACGAGCGGGGTCAGGGCGCGCGGCCCCGGCTGCGGCAGGCCGCTCGGGCCGGGGTATCCGAACGTGTCCCAGAAGGCGTTGCGCCCGGTCTGCGGGTCGGGCAGCCCGTAGGAGAGGAACAGCCCGAGCGTCATCAGCGCCGCTCCGCCCACGGCCGCGTCCGGCCCAAGCGCCTGGAGGTTGCGCAGGAGCTGTTCGCGCGAGCGCCGCGAGGCGGTCAGGAAGCCCATCCGGGCGAGCCCGTCGAGCAGCTGCTCGAGGCCCTCGCGCTGCACCGGCGGGAGTCCCGCGATCGCCTCGGCCAGCGCCTCGGGAGCTCCGACGTCGCTCCCGGAGCGGGCCCAGAAGCCATCCGGGTCGTCGGCGCGCTCGAGCGGTGGGCAGACCGTGTCGCAGATCGCGCGCATCAGCTCGCGCCGGACGTCGTTCATCTTGGTGCCTCCTCCGGGACCACCACGCCTCGGTCGAGCCTAGTCTCGCCCCGGAGGCCGGTCAACACCCCGTTGATTTTTCTCGGCACCACGTTTAGGTTGGCCCCAGATGGACGGCGCGCTCGGCACGACGTCGCTGGGGGGTGTGTGACTGTCGAGCGCGCCGCTCTGTCCTCCCCACGCCGGCGCGGGCCGGGCAAGGGCGACCTAAAGGAGCAGGCCATCCTGGAGACGTGCGAGCGGCTCCTGTCTGACCGGCCGCTCAGCGACATCACGGTCGACCAGCTGGCCGCCGGGGCCGGCATCTCGCGTCCCTCGTTCTACTTCTACTTCGAATCCAAGGACGCGCTGCTGCGTGCGCTCGTCGAGGACATCGCGGACGAGATGTACCGAGAGTCGGAGCGCTGGCTCGAGCGCAGCGACGACCCGCCCGCCGAGATCGCGCTGCGCTCGTTCGAGGCGAGTGCGCGGCTCTGGCGGGAGCACGGCCCGGTGCTGCGCGCGGCCACCGAGGCCTGGGGTGCCGTGCCCGGGATGCGGGCCTTCTGGGAGGACACGATCGGGCGCTTCGTGGAGCAGTCGGCGCGCACCATCCGCGACGAGCGCAGAGCCGGTGACGCCCCCGGCGGCCCGGACCCGGAGGCGCTCGCGAAGGCGCTCATCTGGATGAACGAGCGCTGCTTCTACACGAACTCGCTTGGGCTCGGCCCCGCCCTCTCGGACGAGGAGCTCGTCCCCACGCTGACGGCGATCTGGCTGCGCGCGATCTACGGCGACGTCACGCTTCCAGGAGAAGCGTGACCGGCCCGTCATTCGTCAATGAAACCTGCATGCTCGCGCCGAACACGCCACCCGCGGCGCCCAGCGTCTCGCGCACTCGCTCGTAGAGCGGCTCCGCCTCCCCGGGCGGCGCTGCATCGACGAAGCTCGGCCGGTTGCCTTTGCGGGCATCGCCGTAGAGCGTGAACTGACTGACGCAGAGGATCTCGCCGCCGGCCTGCCCGACGTCGAGGTTCATCTTGCCGTCGGCGTCCTCGAAGATCCTCAGCGCGAGCAGCTTGCGCGCGATGCGGTCCGCCTGCTCGGGCCCGTCCCCGCGGCGCACGCCCAGCAGCACGAGCAGCCCCGGCCCGATGCGCGCGTGCTCGTGGCCGTCGACGCTGACGGCCGCCCCGCTGACGCGCTGCACGAGCGCGCGCACCCTCAGCTGAGCTGCTCTTCGAGGACGCGGCGCTGGGTCGGGAGTGCCTCGTCGTGGCGCGCGCGACCCGCGTCGGTCAGGCAGGCGAAGATGCCGCGCCGGTCGTTCGAGCAGATCACGCGCGACACGAGCCCCTCGGACTCGAGCCGGCCGATCAGCCGCGACAGGGCGCTCTGGCTCAGGTGCACCGAATCGGCGAGCTCCTGCATCCGGCGCTGGTCCTTGTCCGCCTCGGCAAGCCGATCGAGTACCTCGAACTCGCTGACGCCGAGGCTGTGCTCGGTCTGGAGCGCGCGCTCGAGCGCGCCGCTCACGCGCGCGTGACTGTCGAGCAGCTCGTGCCAGCGCTCGGTGTACGTGCCCTCGTCGGTGACGGACATGGCCCCATGAGGGTACCGCACACTGTGAAATATTGCACTTAACAAAAGATGTACAAACATTAGATGCACATGCATGTAGTCTTCGGCGATGGCTTCTCCCCCTTCCAACGAAAGAGGCTCCGCCGCCATAGCTGTCCCCCCTTCCGGCCAGGAGTGGGACGCGCGCCTGTGGGGCGCGCTCGTGGTGCTCTGCGGGGTGTTGTTCCTCGATGGCCTGGACGTCTCGATGGTCGGCGTCGCCCTCCCCTCGATCGGCGCCGATCTCGACATGTCGACCGCGACGCTGCAGTGGGTCGTGTCGGGCTACGTGCTCGGCTACGGCGGCCTGCTGCTGCTCGGCGGGCGCTTCGCGGACCTGCTCGGGCGGCGGCGCGTGCTGCTCGCCGCGCTGGCGGTCTTCACCGCCGCGTCGGTCGTCGGCGGGCTCGTGGACAACGGCACGCTGCTCGTCATCACGCGTTTCCTCAAGGGCGCGGCGGCAGCCTTCACGGCGCCGGCGAGCCTCTCGATCATCACGACGACCTTCGCGGAGGGCCCGGCCCGCAACCGCGCGCTCGCGATCTACACCGCCTGCGGCGCCAGCGGCTTCTCACTCGGGCTCGTGTTCGGCGGCCTGCTGACGGAGCTGGGCTGGCGCTGGACGTTCCTGCTGCCGGTGCCGATTGCGCTGGCGCTGCTCGTCGCGGCTCCGCGCGTGCTGGCCAAGGACGCCCCCGCAGAGGGGCCGCGGCGCGGCTTCGACTTCGCCGGCGCCGCCACGATCACCGCGGCGATGCTGCTGCTCGTGCGGACGGTCGTCGAGGCGCCGGAGGCGGGCTGGGGCGCTGTCGAGACGCTGGGCGGCTTCGCCGTCGCCGCGTTGCTGCTCGCCGCCTTCGTCGCGATCGAGCAGCGCTCGGCGCACCCGCTCGTGCGGCTCGGCATCCTGCGCTCCGGCTCGCTCGTGCGCGCCAACCTCGGCATGGCCGCCGTGTTCGGCGCCTACGTGGCCTTCCAGTTCATAGGCACGCTGTACCTGCAGCAGATGCTCGGCTGGTCACCGGTCGAGACGGCGCTCGCCTTCCTGCCGGGCGGCCTGCTGGTCGCGTTCGGCGCTCCCCGCATCGGACCGCTCGTCGACCGCTTCGGCACCGCCAGGATCATCCTGGTGGGCGCGATCTCGTTCGTGCTCGGCTACGCGCTGTTCCTGCGGATCGGCGAGTCGCTCACCTACGCGACCGTGTTCCTGCCGAGCATGCTCCTGATCGGGACGGGCTTCGCGCTCAGCTTCCCGACGCTCAACATCCAGGCGACCGCGGGCGTCGCCGACCACGAGCAGGGCCTCGCGTCCGGCCTCGTCAACACCTCGTTCCAGGTGGGCGGCGCCGTCGGGCTCGCGATCGTCACGGCGGTCGCGAGCGCGGGCACGGGAAGCGGCACCGATGCCGCCTCGATGCTCGACGGCTTCCGCCCGGGAATCGCGGTGGTCACGGCGATCGCCGCGCTCGGCCTCACGGTCGCGGCGGTGGGCGTGCTGCGCGAGTCGCGTGAGCGCGGCCTCGCCACGGCCGAGCCCATGCCCGCGGCGCAGCCCGTGCCGGAGCGCGAGGCCGCGTAGGACCTCAGACGGACGGCGGCCACTGGCATCATCACGCCGGTGGCCGCCGTCGACGCCGTCGAGACCTACCTGGACGGGCTGCCCGCGCTGAAGGCGCGGCGGCTCGCCCACGGCGAGTGGGGCCTCACGATCCCCGGCGACGAGCTCGGCGGCGAGCCGCTGGACGTGGGGCTGCGGATCGCCGACGGCCTGCTGCGCGTGCAGGCCGTGCCGCTACACGGCGCGGACTCGCTCGACCCCTGGATGCTGCTCTGGTGGAACCGCCAGACGCGCATGGTGCGCTTCGGCTGCAGCCGCGCGCGCGACATCTGGGTCCACGCCGACGTGCCGGCGCCCGCGGTTGACGAGCGGGCGCTCGACCGGCTGCTCGGCCTGGTCGCCGAGGCGGCCGTGGCGGTGCGCTCGCACGCCGCCGCTCAGGCCGGCGCTACGCCGCCTGCAGACGCTCTCTGAAGGCCTGGTAGTCCTTGCGGTCCGGGCGCATGTGCGCCGCGAGCGCCGCGTGACGGCTCGCCTCGGCACGCCGCCCCGTCTTCTCGAGCGAGCGTCCCAGGCAGAAGTGGGCGTAGTCGTTGACCGGATAGCGCTCGACGAGGGCCTTGAACTCCTCGGCCGCCTGCTCGAAGCGCGAGGAGCGGAAGTAGGCGCGCCCGAGGGCCTCTCGGATCGACCCCTTGTCGGGCTCGAGCTCGCGCGCCCGCTCGAGCGGCACGGCGGCCGCCATGAAGTCACCGCGCTCGAGCAGCTCGCTGCCCTTCCTGAAGAGGTCGTATGCGCTCTCGCTCATGGCCTGCCCTCTACGGTACTCCGCCCACCGGCGCCCGTCCTCAGCTCCTGGACGACGTCGAGGATGGCGCCGGCGATCTCCGCCTTCGGGGCCCGCGCCACCGCCCGCTCGCCGCCCGCCAGCACGATCGTGACCTCGTTCTGGTCCGTGTCGAAGCCGATGTCGGAGCGCGAGATGTCGTTCACCACGACCGCGTCGAGGCCCTTGCGCGCGAGCTTGGCGCGGCCGCGCTCTGTGGCGCCCTCCCCGTGCTCTGCGGCGAAGCCGACGAGCGTCTGGTCCGCCCGCCGCTCGCCGGCGAGCGCGGCAAGGATGTCGCTGGTCGGCTCGAGCTCGAGCACGAGACCGTCGCGGTCCTGCTTCGCGATCTTGCCGGCGTCGGCGCTCGCCGGGCGGAAGTCCGCCGGGGCGGCCGCCATCACGAGCACGTCCGCGGCCCCGAACTCGGCTCGCAGAGCGGCCTCGAGCTCGGCCGCCGTCTCCACGGCGACCGTGCGCACGCCCGCCGGCAGCGGCAGTGACACGTTCGCGCAGACGAGCGTGACCTCGGCGCCGCGCCGGGCCGCCTCGTGCGCGACGGCGATCCCCATCCGGCCGGAGGAGCGGTTGCCGACGTAGCGCACGGAGTCGATCGGCTCACGCGTGCCGCCGGCCGACACGAGCACGCGCAGGCCGTCGAGCGGCCCGCCCACCGCAAGCGTGGACTCGAGCGCCTCGAGGATCTCGGCGGGCTCGGCGAGCCTCCCCACCCCCCATTCGCCGCGCGACGCGAGGCTGCCAGTCCCGGGCGCCACGATGCGCGCCCCGCGCTCCGCGAGCAGCTCGAGGTTGCGCTGGGTGGCCGGATGCTCGTACATGCGGTTGTTCATCGCCGGCGCCAGCACGAGCGGGGCGCCGCCGCCGAGCGCGGAGCTCGTGAGCAGGTTGTCCGCCAGCCCGTGGGCCAGCTTCGCGATCGTGTTGGCCGAGGCGGGCGCGACGCACAGGACGTCGGCGCGGGTGGCGAGCTCGAGGTGCGAGATCGGGGCGTGCTCGGGCAGCGGGTCGCCCGGGTAGCTGCCGCGCGCGGGGTCGGGCTCGAACTCGTCGACCAGCACCGGCGCACCGGTCACGGCCGCGAAGGTCGCGCGTCCCACGAACTCGAGGCTCGTACGCGTCTGCACCACGCGCACGGCGTGCCCGGCCTTGGTGGCCAGACGTACCAACTCAACCGCCTTGTAGGCGGCGATCCCGCCGGTCACACCGAGCAGGATGCGCGCCATGCCAGGTCCCTAGCGGTACCTGTACTTGATCTTGCCGGCGGCGATCTCCTCGAGGGAGATCTTGAGGTAGTTCTTCGAGCCCGTCTCCACCATCGGCGGCGGGTACTCGTCGAAGGTTCCCTCGCCGAGGTTGTGGTAGTACGAGTTGATCTGGCGTGCGCGCTTCGCGGACACCAGGACGCAGGCGTAGTGGGAATCGACCTGCTCGAGCAGCTTGTCCAGACGGGGCTTGATCACAGCTGAGACATGGTAGCGACCAGCCGCGTGAGCTCCTGCAGGGCGCGCTCCAGATCGTCGTTGACGATGCGGTGATCGAACTCCGAAGCGGCCTCGAGCTCCGCGCGGGCGGCGGCGAGCCGGCGCTCGATCTCCGCGGGCGTATCGGCCGCGCGGCGGCGCAGCCGTTCCTCGAGCGCCTCGAACGACGGCGGCTCGATGAAGATGCGCATGGCCTCCGGCAGCGTCTCGCGCACCTGCCTTGCGCCCTGCAGATCGATCTCGAGCACGATCCCGCGCGCGGGCCGCGCCAGCTCGCTGCGCAGCGTTCCGTAGCGGTTTCCGGCATACACGGCGTGTTCGACGAACTCGCCCGCAGCGACCCTGCGATCGAAGTCCTTGTCACTCAGAAAGTGGTAGTCGACCCCGTTGCGCTCACCTTCGCGCGGACGCCGCGTGGTCGCCGAGACGGCCAGCTCGAGACCCGGAATCCGCTCCAGAAGCGACTTTATGAGGGTGCCCTTCCCGACCCCCGAGGGGCCGGTCACCACCAGGATCGGGGTGCTCTGCTCGGCTATCGCCGCAGGTACGAGACGAGCTCGTTGCGCTGCCGCTCGGAGAGGCCGCCGATCGTCTTGCTGGGCGAGATGCGGCAGTGCGTGAGAATGCGATTGACCTTCACGCGGCCGTACTTCGGAACCGCCAGCAGCAGGTCGAAAACCTTGGCCGTAGCGAGGTATTCGGGCGGGTCCAGGAGCAGCCCGTGGATCTGCGCGCGACCGGCCTTCAGATCGCGCTTCAGCCGCGCCCGCCGCGTGCGGATCTCGTTCGCACGCTTGAGCGCGTCCATCCGCTGGGTGAGCGAGCGCTCGGGTGCCAGACCCGCAGACTGAGTCTTCGCGGGCGATTGGGGAGCGGCCGGCATGGGCGGCGATAGTACACGCTCAATCGGGACTCGCGGGCCCGAAGACGCAAAAAAACGGCTAATTCGGCTGGACCTCGACCTGAGCTTTAGGCAGCTTGGGGGTGGTTCAGCGTTTTCCCAATGTTTGCAGGGGTTTTCACCTGGGGCGCATCGACCGCCATTCGGGCAAGTGTGAACATCCCGCTATCTCCGAAAAAATGCCGGTGGTGAATCACCCGTTTGGGTCACCCCCGCCTCGGGAGGTGGGGCAGGGGCGTGATTTGACCCGCCCTGGGCCCCGAGCGAGGCCAGCTCCGAGCCGATCCGGCGCCCGGCGCCCGGGTCTCTGAAGCTCTCGGTGCCGACCGCGACCGCCGCGGCCCCGGCCGTGAGGAAATCGAGCGCGTCGCGGCCGCTCTGGATGCCGCCCATGCCGATCACGGGGATGGTCACGCGCGCCGCGACGGCGTGGACCTGCTGCAGGGCGATCGCCCGGACGGCAGGGCCCGAGACCCCGCCGGTGCCGCCGCCGAGCCAGGGGCCCCCGCCATCGGGGTCGAGCGCCATGCCCTTGAGCGTGTTGATCAGCGACACGGCATCCGCCCCCGCCTCCTGCGCGGCGGCCGCCACTGCCTCGGGCTCGCTCGCGTTCGGCGTCAGCTTCACGATCAGCGGCCGCTCGCAGAGCGGGCGCACGCGCTCGACCGCGCGGGCGGTCTCGGCCGGGTCGGCGCCCATCACGAGCCCTGTCTCGACGTTCGGGCAGGACACGTTCAGCTCGATCATGGCCACCTCGGGGCGCGGCGCCACGGCCTCGACGAGCGTCGCGAGCTCGTCGCGGCTGAAGCCCATCACGGATACGACGAGCGGCACGGGCAGCTCGGCGAGCTCGGGCAGATCGGACGCGAGAAAGCCCTCGAGGCCCTTGTTCGGGAGCCCGATCGAGTTGATCAGCCCCGCCGGCGTCTCCCACAGGCGCGGCGGCGGGTTGCCCTGTCTCGGGGCGACCGTGATCGTCTTCGAGACGAAGGCGTCGAAGGGGAAGCGCTCGAGCAGCGCGTCGCCGAAGGCGCGCCGCGCGGCGATCGCGTCGAAGGTGCCGGAGCCGTTCAGGATCGGGCCGCGCAGCGGTACCCCGCACAGCTCCATCAGTGCCCGGCCCCCGGGAAGAGCGCGCTCTCGAGCCGCTCCGCGTCGAGCACCGGCCCGTCGACGCACAGGCGCAGGTAGCCGTCGCGGGTCGGGACGACGCAACCGAAGCAGGCACCGAAGCCGCACGCCATGCCCGATTCGAGCGCGAGCTGCGCGGGTGTGTCGCGCTCGGCGCAGAGAGCCCTGACCGCCTCCAGCATCGCGGGCGGCCCGCAGCTGAAGACGCGCGCCGCCGGATCGGCGTCGAGCTCCTCGCGCAGCAGCTCGGTGACGAATGCCTGGCGGCCGACGGAGCCGTCGTCCGTGACGACCGCGGGATCCCCCGCGAACAGCGCCGCGGCCTGGGCGTGCGCCGCCGTCCGGAAGCCGAGCAGCACGCGCGGCCCCTCCCCGCGCTGCTCGAGCTGCTCCTCGAGGCACAGGAGCGGCGCCGCGCCGATGCCCCCGCCGACGAGCAGCGGCCTGCCGGCGCGGGCGTCGAGGTCGAAGCCGAGCCCGAGCGGTCCCACGAGCCCGAGCCCGTCACCGGGTGCCAGCTCCGCGAGACAGCCCGTCCCGGGCCCGACGACCTCGAGCAGGAAGTCGAGCGCGACGCCGTCGCCGCTCGCGCGCGCGCGCGCGAAGGAGAAGGCGCGCGGCAGGTAGGGCCGCTCGCCCTGCCGGCCGCCCCAGTCGCGCTCCGCGCTCAGCATGTAGAACTGCCCCGGCTGGGGCTCCGGGCCGCCCGCGTCCTCGGTCCCGACGACGTGGTAGGCGCCGAGCCGCTCGACGCCCGAGACGCGCGCGACGCGCCGCTCGGGCGGCGCGAGCGTGCGCTCCATCACGCGCTCCGGGGCGTCTCGGCGGAGATCGGGCCGGGCACGCCCGCGCGCTCCGCGTGCAGCTCCTGCAGCGAGATCACAGACGTCTCCCCGGCCCGCATCGCGCGGATCGCGCGCTGCGCGGCGCTCGCGCCGGACATGGTCGTGATGCAGGGGATCCCGCGCCCGATGGCCGCCCGGCGGATCTCGTAGCCGTCCGCGCGCGCTCCGGAGCCGGTCGGGGTGTTGACCACGAGGTCGACCTCCCCCGCCTCGATCCGCTCGACGACGTTCGGCGACCCCTCGGAGAGCTTCCTGATGCGCTCGACCGGCACGCCCATGCGCCGGATCGCCGTGGCGGTCCCGCCGGTGGCGAGCACGCGGAAGCCCATGTCGTGGAAGGCCGCGGCGATCTGCGTGGCGGCCGGCTTGTCGCCGTCGGTCACCGAGATGAAGACCGTGCCCGAGCCGGGCAGCTCGGCGCCCGCCGCGGCCTGCGCCTTGCCGAAGGCGGCCGGGTAATCGGACGCGACGCCCATCACCTCGCCGGTCGACTTCATCTCCGGGCCGAGCAGGGAGTCCGCGCGCGGGAAGCGCCCGAACGGCAGCACGGCCTCCTTGACCGATACGTGGCGCGGGTTGCGCGGGATGTCGAGCTCGAGCTCGGCGAGCCGCTCGCCGAGCATCAGCCGGCAGGCGATCTTCGCGAGCGGCACGCCGATCGCCTTGGAGACGAACGGCACCGTGCGCGAGGCGCGCGGGTTCGCCTCGATCACGTACAGCTCCTCGTCGCCGTAGACGGCGAACTGGATGTTGATGAGGCCGATCACCCCGAGCCGCAGCGCGATGGCGGCGGTTGCCTCCTCGACCTGGCGCAGCATCTCCGGGCCGAGCGACATCGCGGGGATCACGCAGGCCGAGTCGCCCGAGTGCACGCCCGCCTCCTCGACGTGCTGCATGATCGCGCCGATCTGCACCGTCTCGCCGTCGCAGAGCGCGTCGACGTCGACCTCGATCGCGTTCTCGAGGAAGCGGTCGAGGAAGATCGTGCGCTCTGCGCCGTCTCCGTTCGTGCGATGCAGATAGTCGGCAAGCGCGTCGCGCGAGTAACAGATCTCCATCGCGCGCCCGCCCAGCACGTAGCTCGGGCGCACGAGCAGCGGGTAGCCGACGTCCGCCGCGACCTCGAGCGCCTCCGCGGGCGAGCCGGCGGTGGCGTACGGGGGGCCCTTCAGGCCGAGCTCGTCCAGCAGGGCGCCGAAGCTCGGCCGGTCCTCGGCGAGGTGGATCGACTCGACGGGCGTGCCGAGCAGCGGGACGCCCGCCTCGGCCAGCCCGGCGGCGAGCTTGAGCGGGGTCTGGCCGCCGAACTGGACGATCACGCCCTCCGGGTTCTCGATCTCGATCACGCCGAGCACGTCCTCGAGCGTGAGCGGCTCGAAGTAGAGCCGGTCGGAGGTGTCGTAGTCGGTCGAGACCGTCTCCGGGTTGCAGTTGATCATCACCGCGTCGCGGCCCGACTCGCGCACGGTCATGGCGGCGTGGACGCAGCAGTAGTCGAACTCGATGCCCTGCCCGATCCGGTTCGGGCCGCTGCCGAGGATCACGACCGAGGGCGCGCTGCCGCGGCGCACCTCGTGGACGGCGCGGCGCTCCCAGCCCGAGTAGTAGTAGGGCGTCTCCGCCTCGAACTCGGCCGCGCACGTGTCGACCGACTTGAACGAGCGCGCCAGGTCCGCCTGGGGATCCTCCCCGCGGGCGAGCGCGGCGAGCTCCGCCATGAACCACGGGTCGATGCCGGTCGCCGCCGACAGCTCGGCCTCGCTGTGCCCGCGCCTGATCGCCTCGAAGAGCAGCTCGTAGCGGTCGTGTGAGGGCGTCCGGAGCGCGCCGACCAGGTCGTCCGGCAAGCCGGGTGTCACATCCAGCTCGCGCGAGCGCATCGCCTTCACGAACGCCTGCTTGAAGGTGCGCCCGATCGACATCGCCTCGCCCACCGACTGCATCGAGGTGTGGAGGCGGCCGTCGGAGCCGGGGAACTTCTCGAAGGCGAAGCGCGGCCACTTGACGACCACGTAGTCGATCGTCGGCTCGAAGCTCGCCGGCGTCTTGCGCGTGATGTCGTTGTCGATCTCCTCGAGCGCGTAGCCCACCGCCAGGCGGGCCGCGATCTTGGCGATCGGGAAGCCCGTGGCCTTGGACGCGAGCGCCGACGAGCGCGATACGCGCGGGTTCATCTCGATCACGACGATCTCGCCGGTTGCCGGGTTGACGGCGAACTGGATGTTCGAGCCGCCGGTCTCGACTCCCACCGCGCGGATCACGGCGATCGCCTGGTCGCGCAGGTTCTGGTAGAGCGGGTCGCTGAGCGTCTGCTGCGGGGCGACCGTGACGCTGTCGCCGGTGTGAACGCCCATCGGGTCGACGTTCTCGATCGAGCAGACGATCACGACGTTGTCGCGCGCGTCCCGCATCACCTCGAGCTCGAACTCGCCCCAGCCGATCACGGACTCCTCGACCAGCACCTGACCGATCGGGCTGGCCGCGAGACCCTCCGCCACGACCTGGCGGTACTCGGTCTCGTTGTACGCGATCCCGCCGCCCGCGCCGCCCATCGTGAAGCCCGGCCGCACGATCGCCGGCAGCCCGACCTCGGGCAGGGCGCGCTCGGCCTCGCGCATCGAGCGCACGGCGGCGCTGCGCGGCACGCGCAAGCCGGCGCGCTCCATCGTCGCGCGGAACAGCTCGCGGTCCTCGGCGCGCCGGATCGCGTCGTAGTCGGCGCCGATCAGCTCCACGCGGTGCCTGGCGAGCGTGCCGTCCTCGGAGAGCTGACGGGCGAGGTCGAGCGCGGTCCCCCCGCCGAGCGTGGGCAGCAGCGCGTCCGGGCGCTCGCGCTCGATCACCTTCGCCACCGAGCCGGGCAGCAGCGGCTCGATGTAGGTGGCCGTGGCGAACTCCGGATCGGTCATGATCGTCGCCGGGTTCGAGTTGACGAGCACGACCTCGTAGCCCTCCTCGAGCAGCACCTTGCAGGCCTGCGCGCCCGAGTAGTCGAACTCGGCCGCCTGGCCGATCACGATCGGCCCGGAGCCGAGCACGAGGATCTTCCTGATGTCATCGCGCCTAGGCACCGGCCGCCTCCAGCGCGTCCTGGTGCGAGCGGAAAATCTCCAGGCGCACGACCTTGCCGTCGCGGTGCCAGTAGACGAGCGAGATGTCCTCCTCCACGCTGGCGCCGCTCGCGCGCCCGAGCGCGGTGGAGCGCGCCCGTACGACGACCGCCTCGTCCAGCGTCTCGAGGGAGCGGATGTGGACCTCGCCGCCGCCGAACGCCTCCGCGCGCTCTCGGTAGTAGTGCACGAAGCCGTCGCGCCCGCGGTACGGGAGGCCTTCGGCGCCCACGGTCATCGGCCTGAACTCGAAGTCCGGCGCGAACAGCTCATCGTACGCGTCGAGGAGCACCTCGGGATCCCTGTTGTGGGTGTCGATGACGCGCCGCACCAAGTCCTCCCCGTCGCTCATGCCGCCAGCCGCTCCAGGAAGCGGTCGAACAGGTGACGCGCGTCGTGCGGGCCGGGTCCGGCCTCCGGGTGGTACTGGACCGTCGAGCCCGGCACGTCGCGGAGCACGAGTCCCTCGACCGTGCGGTCGTAGAGGTTCAGCTGCTGTAGCTCGGCGCTGCCGAAGTCGGTCTCCCAGCGCACCGGCTCGTCGCCGTCGATCGTCCGCTCGCCGTCCGGGCCCAGCACCGCGAAGCCGTGGTTCTGCGAGGTGATCTCGATCCTCCCGGTCTCGAGGTCCTTGACCGGGTGGTTCGCGCCGCGGTGGCCGAACGGCAGCTTGAAGGTCTCGAGCCCGACCGCGCGGCAGAGCAGCTGGTGGCCCAGGCAGATGCCCCACACGGGTACCTTGCCGACGACGTCGCGCACGGTGTCGACGACATAGCCGAGCGCGGCCGGGTCGCCCGGGCCGTTGGCGAGGAAGATCGCGTCCGGCTCGCGCGCGAGCAGCTCGTCCGCGGACGTGGTGCACGGGTGCAGCTCCAGGTGGACGCCGCGCTCGCGCAGGTTGCGCACGATCGAGCTCTTGATGCCCGTGTCGATGCCGATCACGCGCGGGCCGTCGCCCTCGAGGACCTGCGCCTCGCCGGGCGTGACCTCGCAGGCGAGATCGCGCCCTGCCATCGGCGGCTCGGCCAGCACGCGCTCGCGTGCCTCGGACTCGGGCGTGCGCGCGTCGAAGACGCCGCCGCGCATCGCGCCCCGGTCGCGGATGTGGCGTACGAGCGCTCGCGTGTCGACGCCGCTCAGGGCCGGGATGCCGCAGTCGGCCAGCCAGGTGAGCCAGCCGCCCTCCGCATGTGGCGCGTCCTCGCGGTCGACGCCCTCGCGCATGATCACCGCGCGCGCGTGGATGCGGTCGGACTCCATGTGCTGAGCCGCCACCCCGTAGTTGCCGATCAGCGGGTAGGTGAAGACGATGATCTGGCCGGCGTAGCTCGGGTCGGTGACGGCTTCCTGGTAGCCGGACATGGCGGTGTTGAAGACGACCTCGCCCGTCGCAGCGGGGTCGGCCCCGACCGCCTCACCGTCGAAGCGCGTGCCGTCCTCGAGCAGCAGGTAGGCGGGCGCCACGGTCAGCTCACCGCCCCGAGCGCGAACGAGCGCTCCCGGTAGGCGACCGCGCCGTCGGCGATCGTCATGCGCACGCGGCCCGTGAGCCGGCGCCCGGCGAAGGCGCAGTTCTCCGAGCGGCTCTCGTAGCCCGCCTCGCCCACCTCCCACTCGGCATCGAGGTCGGCGAGGCAGACGTTCGCGGCCGAGCCCGGGGCGAGCGAGGGCGTCGCGAGTCCGAAGGGCTCGCCACCGGCGGTCATGCGCGCGACGAGCAGGCCGAGATCGACGAGCCCCGGCAGCACGAGGCCGGTGTGGAGCGCCGCGAAGGCCGTCTCGAGCCCCGTGACGCCCATCGGCGCGAGCTCGAAGGGCTGCTCCTTCTCCTCGCGCGCGTGCGGGGCGTGGTCGGTGGCGACGCAGTCGATCGCACCCGTGCGCAGCGCCTCGATCAGCGTCTCGCGGTCGGCGGGAGCGCGCAGCGGGGGGTTCATCTTCAGGTTGGTGTCGAGGCCGCGCACGTCCTCGTCGGTCAGCAGCAGGTGGTGCGGCGTGGCCTCGCAGGTGACCAGGGCGCCGGCCGCCTTGGCGCGCACGATCGCCTCGACCGTCTGGCGCGCGGAGACGTGCTGCACGTGGATGCGGCCCTCCTCGTAGCGGGCGAGCTCACAGTCGCGGGCGACCATCGTCGACTCGGAAACCGAAGGGATCCCGGCCACGCCGAGCAGCGCCGACACCTCGCCCTCGTGCATTGCCCCTCCGCCCGACAGCGACGGGTCCTCCTCGTGCAGCGCGAGCATGCGGCCGGCGAGCCGCTGGTACTGGAGCGCCTGGCGCATCACGCCGGCGGAGCGCAGCGGCAGGCCGTCGTCGGTGAATCCGACGGCGCCCGCCTCGGCGAGCTCGGCCATCTCGGTCAGCTCCTCGCCGCGCTGGCCGACGGTGATCGCCGCCAGGAAGCCGGTCGGGATGCGGGCCTCGGCGCGCGCCCGCTCGCGCAGCGAGCGCAGCACGGGAGCGGAATCCACCACCGGCTGGGTGTTGGGCTGGGCGAGGATCGCGCAGTAGCCGCCCGCCGCCGCCGCGCGCGTGCCCGAGTCGACGTCCTCCTCGTCCTCGCGGCCGGGCGTGCGCAGGTGGACGTGCGGATCGACGAACGCCGGGAACGCGTGCAGGCCCTCGGCGTCGACCACCTCGGCGCCCTCCGGCGCGGCAAGGCCCTCGCCGAGCTCAGCGATGCGCCCGTCGCGGATCAGCAGGTCGGCGGCGCCGTCGAGGCCGGCGCGCGGGTCGAGCAGCCGGGCGCCGCGGAGCAGCACCGTCGCGGGCGGCGCGCCCGCGCGGTCGAGCTCCACGGCCGGGCGGCGGCCGTCCGGGGCGGGCGACGGGTTCATGCGGGCTGGGGCTCCGACTCGAGCGCGGCGCGCGCGCCGCTGGGCGCCCCGCGGCCGGCCAGGAGCTCGTACAGGACCGCCATGCGCACGACCACGCCCGACTCGACCTGCTCGGTGATCAGCGCCTGGGGCGAGTCGATCACCTCGGCCGACAGCTCGACGCCGCGGTTGACGGGCCCCGGGTGCATGAGCAGCTGGTTGGGCCCAAGGCGGCGGCCGTCGATCTGGTAGCGCGCCGCGTACTCGCGCAACGAGGGGACGAAGCTCCCCTGCATGCGCTCGCGCTGCATCCGCAGCGCGTACACGACGTCCGCTTCGGGCAGCTCGTCGAGCGTGTAGCGCACCTCGCAGCCGAGCGACTCGATGCCGCGCGGGATCAGCGTCGGCGGCCCGCAGACCGTGACCCGGCAGCCCATGCGCGTGAAGGCCAGCACGTTCGAGCGCGCGACGCGGCTGTGCAGGACGTCGCCGACGATCCAGACGGCGAGGCCCTCGAGCGAGCCGACGCGGCGCTTGAGCGTGTAGAGGTCGAGCAGCGCCTGGGTCGGATGCTCGTGCTTGCCGTCGCCCGCGTTGATGACCGAGGCGCGCGTCCAGCGAGCGACCAGCCCGGCGGCGCCCGCGTGCGGCGTGCGCACCACGATCGCCGCCGGGTCGTAGGCGGACAGCGTCTGCACGGTGTCCTTCAGCGACTCGCCCTTCTCCACCGCCGAGCCGCTCGCCTTGACCGTCACCAGGTCTGCGGAGAGCCGCTTCGCCGCCAGCTCGAAGCTCGACTGCGTGCGCGTCGAGGCCTCGTAGAAGAGGTTGATGACAGTGCGCCCGCGGAGCGTCGGGACCTTCTTGATCTCGCGCCCCGACACCTCCGCGAAGCTCTCGGCGCGGCCGAGGATGAACTCGATGTCCTCGCGCGAGAGATCGTCCACCGTCAGTAGATGCCTACGCATGCTGTGCCTCCGCGATTGCAACCTCGTCCACTCCGTCGAGCTCCTCCACCCGCACGTTCACCCGCTCCGAGCGCGAGGTGGGCAGGTTCTTGCCCACGTAGTCCGGCCGGATCGGCAGCTCGCGGTGGCCGCGGTCGGCGAGCACCGCCAGCTGGACGCGGCGCGGCCGGCCGTAGTCGAAGAGCGCGTCGATCGCCGCACGCACGGTGCGCCCTGTGTAGAGAACGTCGTCGACGAGCACGATCGTCGTGTCCTCGACCGGGAAGTCGATGTGGGACGCATGCACGACCGGCTGGTAGTCGGGACCGCGGATACCCACGTCGTCGCGGTAGAAGCTGATGTCGATGTCCCCGAGCGGGACCGGCTCGCCGACGAGCTCCGCCACGAGGTCGCGCAGGCGCGCGCCCAGAACCGCGCCGCGACGGTGAATACCAACGACCGCGAGGCGCGTGGGAAGCGGCGACTGACCCGTGTTCTCCACGATCTCGTGTGCGATCCGCACCAGCGTGCGCCGCACGTCCTCCCGATCGAGGACCGTCTTCTCCTGCACTCCGAACCGCCCCTTCTGGCCTCTCTGGACCTGGTTAAAGGAACCTGCAGGCGAGACTACCAGCGGTCGCTGACGGCCATGTCTCGCACGCCTCCGGTAGGGCAGCTAGTCTCGCATCAGATGACTGCCGATCGAGCACAGGCATACGGCCGCCTCATGGAGGTCGTCTCCGCCGAGGGCCCCGAGGCCCTCGAGCCCGACGAGCGCACCATGCTGCGCGAGGCCGCCGACGCCCTCATCTTCTGCGAGGACATCTCGCTCGACGAGGAGGCGCGTGAGGCCCTCGCCCAGATCGGCGACCTGACCGGCACGCTCGTCGGCTCGGAGCGCTGGGACGCACAGCGCGCCGAGCGCGTCCTGCAGGACCTCGAGGCCTGCGGGCCGGCCCAGCTCGTCCGGCTGGGCGACTAGGCGCTCGGCTCGGCCACCGGCTCCGGCGGGCTCTCGGACGCCCGCACGAGCACGGGTCCGCCGCGCTCGGGGAAGGGGATCTCGATGCGGTCGAAGTCGCGCGGCACGACCACGTTGTCGAAGGCGACGCGCGCCTCTTCGCGTACCTGGCCGCCGGAGTAGCGCGGCGAGATGTGCGTGAGCGCGAGCATCTCGACGCCCGCCGCGGCGGCGAGCGCCGCTGCTCCGGCGGCGGTCGAGTGGCGCGTCTCGCGCGCGCGCTCCGCGTCCTCCTCCATGAAGGTCGCCTCGTGGACGAGCAGATCGGCCTCCCAGGCGACGAGCCGGGTCATGTCGCAGGGCGCCGTGTCGCCAGTGAGGACGACCTTGCGCCCGCGCCGCTCCTCGCCCATCACCTGATCGGGCCGCACGCCGCCGACGGTCTCTCCTCGCTGCAGGCGCCCGAAGTCGGGGCCCGGCGCCACGCCCAGCTCCCGTGCGCGCTCCGGATCGAAGACGCCGGGGCGCGGCTCCTCGACGAACGCGTAGCCGAGGCCGACGCCGCCGTGGTCCACCTCGAAGGCGGCGATCCGGTAGCCCTCGCGCTCGAGCTCGTCGTTCGGCTCCAGCTCGACGAGGCTCACCGGGAAGGTGAGCCGGCCGACGACGGGCCGCAGGTGCTCGAACAGGCGTCGCAGCCCGCGCGGCCCGTAGACGGTGAGCTCGCGCTCGCGCTGGCGCAGCGCGAACGTCTTCAGCATCCCGGGCAGGCCAAGCACGTGGTCGGCGTGGAAGTGCGTGATCAGGAGCTCCTCGAGCTCAACCAGCCCGACCGAGCGCATCAGCTGGCGCTGGGTGCCCTCGCCGCAGTCGACGAGCAGGCGGTCGCCGCCGCGCCGAACGAGCGTGGCGGGCAGGCCGCGGCGCGGGCTCGGTGACGAGCCGGCCGTGCCGAGGAAGAGCACGTCGAGGTCCATGGGCTGTCCTATGTTGCCGGGTCAGAGCTCGATGAGCTCGAAACTGACCTCGCCGGCCTCGACGCGCGCCATCCCCATCGTGTGCCGCGGCGCCCGCCGCCGCTCGGTGGGGCTGCCGGGATTGAAGATCTGAAAGCCGTCGCCCGCGCGCTCGTGCAGCGGCATGTGCGAGTGCCCGAAGACGAGCGCCTGCGCGCGGCCGCCGAAGCGCGCCCGCATGCGCGCGAGCCTGCCGCTCCGTGGGCCCGCGTCGTGCAGCATCGCGATACGGGCGCCGCCGGCCTCGACGACGCGCTCCGCCGGCAGCAGCTCGCCCACCTCGGCGCTGTCCACGTTGCCGTGAACACCGGCGAGCGGCGGGCCGATCGACTCGAGCGCGCGCAGCACCGCGACCGTCGAGAAGTCGCCTGCGTGCAGCAGCAGATCCGCGCCCGCGATGCGGCGCACGCACTCGTCCGGAAGTCGCCGGTTGCCGCGCGGCAGGTGGGTGTCGGAGATGACCGCGATCAGCATCGGCGCTGAACGGGATCATGCCGCGGGTTGCCCGCCAGAGGTGGGCCCGCTTAGGCTACCCGCCGGATGCGAGCGCTTTCGGTGGTGCCGCTCAAGCCGGACTCGGCCGCGGTCGTCGACATCGAGGAGCCCACGCCTGGCCCTGGCGAGCTCCTCGTCGACGGTCTCGCGCTGGGCGTGTGCGGCACGGATCGCGAGATCGCGGCGGGCGACTACGGCTGGGCGCCACCCGGCCGGGAGCGGCTCGTGCTCGGCCATGAGTCGCTTGGGCGCGTCCGCGAGGCGCCCGCGGGCAGCGGCTTCGAGGCCGGTGACCTCGTCGTCGGCGTCGTCCGGAGACCAGACCCTGTGCCCTGCGGCGCCTGCGCGCGCGGCGAGTTCGACATGTGCCGCAACGGCGAGTACACCGAGCGCGGGATCAAGCAGATCGACGGCTACGGCGCCGAGCGCTGGACCGTCGAGGCGGAGTACGCGATGAAGCTCGACCCGGGCCTCGACCTGGTGGGCGTCCTGATGGAGCCGACCACGATCGTCGCCAAGGCCTGGGACCACATCGACCGGATCGGCGCGCGCGCCTACTTCGCGCCGGAGCGCGCGCTCGTCACCGGCGCGGGGACGATCGGCCTCCTGGCAGCGATGCTCGGCGTCCAGCGCGGGCTCGAGGTGCACGTGCTCGACCAGGTCGAGGAGGGCATCAAGCCCGAGCTGGTGGAGGCGCTCGGCGCCAGCTACCACACGACCGATGCCGAGACGATCGAGAAGGTCGCCCCTCCGGACATCGTCGTCGAGGCGACCGGCGTCCCGAAGCTCGTCTTCGACGTCATGCAGCACACCGCCAGCGCCGCCGTCGTCTGTCTCACCGGCGTGTCCCCGATCGGCCGCGACATCAGCATCGACGCCGGCCAGCTGGGCCGCGACATCGTGCTCGAGAACGACGTGATCTTCGGCTCGGTCAACGCCAACCTGGGTCACTACGAGCTTGCCGCCCGCGCGCTCGCGAGCGCGGAGCGCAGCTGGCTCGAGCGGATGATCACCCGCCGCGTGCCGCTGGAGCGCTTCGAGGAGGCGCTCGACTCGCGTCCCGACGACGTCAAGGTCGTCCTGGACCTGCAGGCATGAGCGGCGCGACGGCTTCGCCGTTCTGTTCGTGGTGCGTGGTCGTGCGGGAAATCCGCGGCAGGGATCTCGAGGAGATGTAGCCTTGCTGGCCCGGCGCCCGTAGCTCAGTGGATAGAGCGCTCGCCTCCGGAGCGAGAGGTCGCAGGTTCAAATCCTGCCGGGCGCGTAGTAACGCAGGTGTAGTCAGGCGTCGTCGGGGATGCTCAGGAGACGTCACGATCCCGGTTCAGGTGCGGGATCGCGGCCCCGAGGAAGGCCGGATTCGTGATCGTGCTGCGGGTCGCGATCGGAGCGGTTTCCGGGCCGTCTGGTCACGGAACCTAGTCACGAGCCGGCCGTGACCAGCCGCGCCGGCGCGTGCCACGATGACGAACTGCGCCGCCCTGCTTGGCAACGGAGTGCGATGGTGGCGTCACGTGCCTGAGCGCTACCCGGGCCGCGCGCCGGGCGTACGCTTCGGCCTGGTCTTCTCCATGTTCCCCGCCGCGTCGGGAAATGGAGCGGTTGCGTAACTGTGCTCTTTGCGGTCCCGACCAGGTGCCACTCTTCTGCCGACCGCGAGCCCTCACTCAGAGGCGTCGATGATCTTCCAGACCTTGCCCTCGAGCCCCGTTGGTGTGAAGTTTCCGGTGACTGCGTAGAGCTCGCCGTCGGCATCTTGGCCGATGCTCTTCATGAAGCCCGACTTGACCGGGTCGGAGGGATCGAACATGAAGGCGCGACGGAGCCGCCACAAATGTCCCTCGGGCATCCGCTTGGCGACGAGTATCTGTCCATCGAGGAGATTCAGGGCGAAGTCGCCCTGAACGAAGCGACCGCGCAGCCACTTGATTGCCTTGCCGCGATAGATGTGGCCGCCGAGTGACGCTCGGCCGAATCCACGGCCAGGAAACTGTGACCGGGGATCCTCGACTGCAAAGTTGAGGTACTCGACGATGGGGTCGTTGATCGGCTCGCCGAGAGGGCCGACGTTCGCACAGGTCTCAGGCGGGGCGAACGCGCTCGTTCGGTCGAAGCAGTGGGTCCCTTCCTTGGCTGCCCACCCGAAGTTCCCGGGCTGCGTCACTCGGTAGGTCGCCTCGAAGAGGGTGTCGGCCGGGGCGCTCACGTACATCGCCCGATCGCCTGCGCGATCAAACGAGATGCGGAACGGGTTGCGGAACCCCCAGGCGAAGATCTCATCCGGAATGCCGTCGGCACCCACGAAAGGGTTGTCCCGTGGAATCCGGTAGGGGTCGCCCCTGTCTACGTCGATCCTCAGGATCTTCCCGTAGAGCGAGGTGAGATCCTGCGCAAGCAGGTCGCCGAACAGCAGATCAGGGTCGACGTTGAACGGATCGTCCGCGCCACTCGGACCGTGAACGAAGCCGGCGTCACCGAGGCCGACGTAGAGCATTCCATCCGGACCGAAGGCAAGGCCGCCACCGTTGTGCTTTCGACCGGGCCATTGGGTCTGGAAAACCACCCGCTCAGTAGCAGGGTCGACCCGATTGGGATCGGTCGGTGACACGACGAACTCGGACACCCGGCGCGTGTATTGGAGCGGGCAACCTTCGGGGTCTTCGGGAACGAGGCCTTCCTCGTTTACGCAGATGTTCGGTCCCGAGCGCTCCGCGCTGTATTGCACGTACAGCTTCCCGTTGCTTGCGAACCGAGGATGAAACGCGAGGTCCAGCAAGCCTCGTTCGTCGAACGCAGACTGAATGACGACCCGGTCGGCGATGTCCAGGAAGGGTCTGCGGAGCACCCGTCCCTCAGGGGTCAGGATCAGCACCAAGCCGGTCTGGTCCAAAATGAAGCGGCGACCGCTGCCATCGGGCGCGAAAGTGAGGCCCAGAGGGGCAACCAGCCCGTCCGCGACCAGTTCAACGTCCAATTGCGGGCCGTCTCCCCCGGCAGGAACGCCAGCCACGGCCGCGCCGCCAGCCGCAGCCGGGCCGTCGGCCACCGCCGGCGTATCGACCGCCAGCACGAGGCCCACCAGCCAAACAACACCGAAGGACCGAAGCGACGTCCTCAAGCGCGTCCCCGCCGGCCCGGCCGACGGCTGCGCCCCACCCACCAGGCCTCGACTAGGTAGCAATGCGCACATGACTCTCGAGCTCCCCTCCCCTCGGCGGCCCCGACCGCCGGAAGACGTTCAGAGTTGGACCTACCCTCAGGCCACGGCCACGAAGCATCCGGACGGTAGGTGGCAGGCGGCGAACGTCAGTGCAGAGCAAAGCCGGCCGAAACTACGGGTCGTCAGCGGCGGCTTAGACGCTGGGCCGCCGCTGCAAACGAACTGCTACGCCCGACTCGACTGCTGCTTTTCGTCCAAGCTCTAGAGCGGCTGGAGTTGTATCAGCGTGAAGGCGCGGTCGGCGCTGGGGTTGACTTCGGTCTGCCATCCGACCACGCGCCGTCCCGTCGCCTGCTCGATTGTCGCGCGGCACTCGTTGGCCACGCGCGCGGTGAGCACTTGTCGCGCTTCGGTGACCAGTTGCTCGTGTCCGTCTTGGAGAAGCGTTCTCTCGAGTGTCGTGAGCATGTCCTGCACGACGACTGCTACGTGGTCGTGCGTGCTGTGGGCCTTCACCTTCGTCGGACCTTTTCCAGAGCTCCGCTTCAGCGCCCCTGTTATGGCGTTGCAGATCGCCATTGCAGCCGGGCCGTCGGTGGTGTTTCCACTTGGGACGCCGCCCTCCGGCTCTGTTGTGTTCACGGAAAGTTGGGTGACAGACGCCATACGGACTCCTTTCTATGCGGCTCGGCGCGGGCAAGGGGCCGGACGGCTCCCGAGCGACGCGATGTCCAACACTGCCGGTACACTAGCCCGCAATAGCTATTGCCGCAATAGCAGTTGCTGCAATCCCAGTTGCGGCAATAGGAGTTGCCGCAACTCCAGTTGCTCTTTGGGGCCTCTTCTCAATCGCTGCGACCGGATGGAGCCAATGGCCGAAGACGAATTCCTTACCGCCCTAACCACGCTTGAGGACGTCCTCGCCGACAACGGCAGGCGTGCAAGCCTGATCAAGAAGCGGATCGCCCAGCTCCGCCGCTCGCGCTCAAAAGGTGCGTCGTACACCGAGCTCGTCTCCGGCGATGACAGCCCGCTCATCGTCCACCTGCTCACTGAGAGCTCAAAGGCCCTGGACACCAGCGGCGCGAACGTGCGCCGAGCGGAGGCGCAGGCGCTACACGCCGAGGGCATGACGATGGAACAGATCGCGGACCGGTTCGGTGTCACACGGCAACGCGTCTCGACGCTCCTACGCAAGGCCCGGCAATGACCCAGCCGGCGCTCGCGAACCGCCGCTTTTCATTAACAGGAGCACCGGTGGACCGCTCGCTGAAAGGGACGTTGTCGCGGACGCCCGCTTTGCCTGGAATGCGGCAGTGAGCGCGCAGGTGGCGCGACCGTGCTTTCAGGCGACAGCAGCAGCGCGGCAGCGGTCCGCGTCGCGGCGCTCCTTCCACGCAAAGCAGCGGCGGCGCCTGCTCAGCCGTCAGGCGACAGCTGCGACGCGCGGCGAATCCGCATCTTCATCGGCGGCACTAGTCCGGCAAAGGCGCCTCCGAGGGCGCCCGCAAGAAGCCCTTGCCGACGCGATACGCGCCCCTTCACGCGAGGAGCGATCGCAGCTGCTCAGCTGCCTGGTGCTCATTACTGCTGCTGATACGAGAGCACTCGAGCCGCGCACAGACTCGCTTGCTCGGCCAGGCACCCGACGCTACGTTGTCACCGTGGCGGAGTCGAAGCCCACGGCTCGAGGTACAGACGCTCTCGACATCGAGCCTGGCTATCGACTTGCTGCCGCGGGCCGGGCGGCGGCCGAGAACGAGCGGCTGACTCTTCTCGAGCAACTCTACGATCCGGTGTCGAGCCGGCGGCGGGCACCGGTTCAGCGCGGCTGGAGGTGTCTGGAGGTCGCGGCGGGGCGCGGCTCGATGGCGACGTGGCTGGCCGAGCAAGTCGGTCCGGCAGGGCACGTGGTCGCGACCGACATCGACACCCGGTACCTGCAGCGGCTCGAGCTTCCGAACCTTGAGGTGCTCGAGCACAACATCCTCGAGGACCCGCTCGAAGCCCTCGGCCCGGGTTCGTTCGATCTGGTCTGCTCGCGCCTGGCGCTGTTTCATCTCGTGGGCAGGCAAGAGCAGGCGATCAGGCAAATGACGAAGTGCGTGCGCCCAGGTGGCTGGCTGCTCGACGAGGACGCCGACTGGGGGACCGCGGCTCCCGTCGATCCCACGCACCCCCTCTACGACGGCTACCGGCGCGCTTGGCGAGACGGAGATTGGTGGACTTCTCGCGGTTACGACAAGGCGTTTGGGCAAAAGCTGCCGGCACTGTTCGAGCGCTGCGGTCTCACGGACATACGCCACGAGGCGGCCACCGAGGTGGTGCGCGGAGGGTCCCCTTGGGCTCGATGGTGGGCGGTGACCCTGGAGGTCATGAACGAGCTTGGCGGCGGCGACGAGTCCGATCGGCGCGAGCTGGAGGTCATCACCACCGCGCTCGCCGATCCCAGTGTGTGGCTTATGAGGGAGTTGCTACACGCCTGCTGGGGCAGGCGGGCGGGCGATACCGCGTAGCCGCTTCGGGAGCACTCACCAGCCCGCAGCAACGCTCACCGGGCGGACTGAGTGAACGAGCCGGGGCTGCACGAGTGCTCCTTTGCGCGAATCTCGGTAGCGCGCGCGGAACTGAGCCGCCGCGTCAAGAAGGTCGTCGTCGGCTACCCGCCGCTCTCGGAGATGGCGCCGAGCAGCGCCGCAGTGCGCTAGCGGGCCTGAGGTCGCCCGCGCTAGTGCTTCTGCCTCGAAGCGGTAGTCATCCCGCGCCGCATCGCCACGACTGCTGCTCCTCCGGAGCGAGCGCCACGCTAACCGCTCCCGGTTACAGTCGGCGAGCGAGCTGAGCGTCAGCGCCACTCGTGGGCGAGTCCCCTGTCGCGGAGCGCGGGTCGTCCCCCGACGGGGAGCACACGAAAGTTCGTGGTCTGTCCCCACCAAGTTCGTGGTCGGCCCCACCAAGTACGTGGTGCTTGCACGGAAATACGTGGTGCTCACACGGAAGTCGCACGGAAGTTCGTGGTCGGCCCCCACGACGCGAAACGGCGCACCTCGGTCGAGACTGTGCTTCAGATGGACTCGCAGGGCTCCGCACGAGCTGGGGCCCCCAGAAGGAGGCATCATGCGCAGCATCATCGCGGTAGCTGTTGCCGTGCTGGCAATCGCTCCCGCCGCCGCCGAGGCGGCCCCGACCGTCCGGGCAGCCAAGGCGGAGACCGTTAAGCTGGCCGCCCTACAGGCTCGCGAGCTAGACAAGATCCCCGGCCTACAGGTCGAGCGCTACACGGTCGGCAACTGCTACAGCTACACCCGGCGCGTCACGTGCTCGTTCGCGATCTTCGGAACCTTCGACGGCCGCAGCTTCCTGGCCCTCGGCAACGTCGAGATGGCCTCGCGGCCGCGCTACTCGTCGTCGCTCGCCATGGCCCTGGGCCGATAGCCCTTGGCTGGGCGGCGCGGTTGAGTCCGGTCCAGCACTCGAGCGCGTAGCGCAGATGTGGGGTGTCGTCGGCGATGTCGGCGTGCTGGGCGGCGAGGGGGTACCCAGGGGCAGCCCCCCATGCCTCAGTATGGGAAGTAGCCGGTCGCCGCTCCGCTATCAGGCGACGCGTAGGTCCCCGCCTGCGGATCGGCGGCTGCTCAACCGCTCCGTGCGTGCCTTCATCCGGCCCGCCGTCGTAACGGGTGCCTGGCGACGCGTAGGTCCCGGCCTCCGGAATCGCCCGCTGCTGAGCGGCCGGGCTCGAGGCCCCAGCTGAGCCGCTCGGCGCGGAGTCGTCGCCCGGCAGGGCGAGCACCAGCGCGACGAGCAGCGCGGCGATGGTGGCGAGGCAGGCGACCGTGATCACCTTTACTCGCCGATCGTCGCGGAGGAATCTGCTTCCTGACGGGCTATGTGGATGGGCGGCGCCTGACATGGTCTGTCTCCTGTTCGGGTGCGAGTCCGACCACCACCCTCTCGCGGCGCGCTTACGACCGATTGAGGTTCGCTTGCTGAGCGGCTACGTGGGGGCGAGCATCCGGGAGGCCGCGTCGAAGCAGGGCCAACCCGGCGCGGCGGGATTGTCGGCGGGCCTTCCCCGTGCTTACGCTCGCCTCGCTCCTCGCCCTCAGCGGGTCGGGAGCGAGTGCAGGAGGGCAGGCGCTCGGCGCGATCTGCAGCACCCATGGGCTGGGTGACTCGGCCGGTGTGCTCGACGCCCGCGAGTAGGCAACGCAAACGGCCGCCCCCGAAAGGGGACGGCCGATGATTCGCCCGATCCTTGCGACTAGTTTGGCGAGCCGCGTCTAGGGAGTGCCGAACCGGTACTGCGAGGTGCCCCATTGGGACGCCTTGCTGCCATGGAGCTCGATGGCGCCGCTCGACTGCCCGATTGCCGCGGCGGTAGCTGCCTCGTGCTTAGCCTCGGACGCAGGGCTACGGGTGGCTTCCCGCGAGCCCCCATCCGGGGACCTGTTGCCCGCGGACGGAACGCTGAAGTACTTGCCTTCTGCTTCGTAGCGGCTGACGGGGCCACCCTCGTAGCGGCTGCTGGGCTGGGGCTGGATGTCCGCCGAGGGGATAGCCGGTGGACGGGTTGACGTATTGCGAGTCGCCGTAGTTGAGCGACCCGAGCGGCTTGGCGGCGGAGCTCGTGCTGCTGACCTTGTCGCTGTCGTTTGCGAGGATCACGACCGCGACGGTCAGGCCGGCGACCGCGATCAGCGCTACGGCGAGAAGCGCCCGCAGCTTGTTGAACTGGGAACGGAGAACGACTGGGGGGTGCTGGCTGGGGATTGCCACGCCCATGACTGACTCCTCTCTCAGGGCGGCCGCTTCGGCGGCGCGCCCGGTGGTCTTTAGGTAGAACGACATCGATGGCGATCATGCGGCCGACCGGTTGCGGCTCGGCCACAGGGCGGTAACAGCGGTCGGGTGCCGAACGCGAAGCGCCCCCTCGGTGAGGAGGGGCGGCGCGCAATCTTGCCGTCCTCCCGGCCGAGCCAGCGCCCCGATATTGACGTAGAGGCTCTCGACATATGGACCCCGAGCCGCTGAGCTACTCGTTCGGCGTGTCGCAGATGGGAGGCGGTGCGTCAGCGCACCGTCCGAGCGCTCGCCGACACCGCGACAACCAGCACGGCGGCTCCTTCCTGCCTGGGCGCGTCAGGTGCCCGGGCGGCCGGTACTCGACCGAGCGCTGCGCGGCCGCGTCGACCTCCTCCGGCGTCAACAGCACCACGGTCTTGAGCGTCACTGCTCCGGTCGAGTTGACGGTGAGCGCTACGGCGGTGGCGCTCTCATTGTCGGGAAGGTCGACGATCACGTAGACGTCGCTGTGCGCCGAAGGCGAAGTAGAGGGCCTCCAGGCTTGCCCCCGACGCTCTCGGCGAGCGCCTCGATGGGCGTCGCGCCTGCTGCTGCCGCCCGCGCTCCGAAGGCCCTTCGGGCGGGAGCAAGATGCCTCCGCTCAGGGACCGCTCCATCCCACGAGCCGCACCGTGTCGCGCGCGGCATCCTCCGCCCCTGCCATCGCCACGGCCGCGATGACGAAGAGGCCGAGTGTGAGCATGATCGGCACCCGTCGCCATGCGAGCGTCAGGGCCGCCGCGGCCGCGAGCAGCTCGAGGCCCAGCACCAGGGTCGCCACTCGCCCGGTCCACTCCGCGGAGAGCAGGACGGCTTCACCGGCGAAGGCACCGGCGAGCAGCGCGATGCTGACCGAGCGCGCAAGCGCGTCGCCGCCTCTCCATTGCGCTCCGACGAGCCCGAAGGCCGCCCCCGCCGCGCCGGCCACGAGCGACCAGGCCAGCGAGACGGGCACGACATAGGCCACGGCCGAAGGGCCAGAGAGGGCGAGGCTCACGAGGTACCAGCACACAGTGCCGAGCACGAGGGCTGCGGCGCCGGCGAGCGCTGCACGCATCCGCGAGCCCGCCAGCGCGCCCAGGCCCCAGGCCGCTGCCAGCCACGGCGCCCCCAGGGCCTTGGCCGTGGAGCCGGCCGTGGCGAGATCCTCTCCGCGCGGCAGCTCCCAGCCCACCCGCACGAGCCCCCGCCCGCCGACGCCGAGAGCCAGGGCGGCGGCGAGGGTGAGAAGGGCTAGCCGGTAGCCGCGCACATCCTGGATTGTGGCTGACCGTCAGCCGATCAGTGGCAGCACGCCTCGCCCCGCCATGCCTCCCGGCCCTCCTGGACGGCGACGAAGGCGATGAGCAGGCCGACCATCGGGTCGAGCCACCACGCGCCGACGAGCGCGTTGCCGAGCAGCCCGACCAGGAGCGCCGCAGCGAGGTAGGCGCAGAGGAGGTTCTGCTTCCCTTCGCTCGCCGTCGCGGACGAGCCGATGCGGCTCCCGATTCGCTGCTTCGCCCGGCCCAGGAGCGGCATCAAGACGAGGCTCGACGCCGCGAGCACGATGCCGACGACGCTCTCCTCCGCGTGGCTCCCGTTGACGAGCGCCCGAGCAGACTCGACCGCCACGTACGGAGCGAGGATGAAGAACTGGACCGCGACAAGTCGCTGGGCTCGCTCCTCGGCCTGATGCGAGAGCATGCGCGAGCCGGTGAAGCGCCAGACGATCACGACGCTCGCGAACCCCTCGATCGCCGAATCGATCCCGAATCCGATCAGGGCGATCGACCCGGCGACGACGCCCGCGACGATTCCCACCAGGCCCTCGAGCGCCATGTAGACGAGGCTGGCCCAGGACAGGACCTTCGCTCGGCGCGCGAGCCGGAGGAACTCGGGCGACCCGTGGGCGACGGTGGCGGCTTCCACCCGCCGATCGTAGCCCCGGAATCCCCGCCGAAGCACCCGTGGCCGGAGAACAACCGCATGGGACAATCACCACATGGCCCCGCCTGCCGACGGGAAGCGCGAGGCGCCGCTCGGCCTCGCCTATCAGCTGGAGGGCGACGGACCGCCCCTCGTCCTCCTGCACGGTTACCTCGGCGACGGCCGGGCGACCTGGGGGCCCCAGCTCGACGCGCTCTCGGACGAGTTCACGGTGGGATCCCAG
>CAWFZK010000026.1:0-37876 GCA_963820315.1 uncultured Thermoleophilaceae bacterium
CCTGACGTTCAAGGGCAAGAAGCTGCGCTTCGTAAACACCCACCTGGAAGCGGTCCTCGACTCCACCCGCGAGGCCCAGGCGCGTGAGTTCGTCGGCGCGGGCGGCCCGCTGCGCACGAAGCGCCAGGTCATCGTGACCGGCGACATGAACTCCGACCCCGAGGGCCGCGAGTCCCCGGCGAACGCGTTCGACATTCTCGTCGGTGGCGGCCTCGTGGACACATGGGCGAGCCGCCTCGGGCCGGGCTTCACCTGCTGCCTCGAGCAGTCGAACGCCCGCGATACCAACACGAACGGGTTCGACCACAGGATCGACCTGATCCTCGCCAAGCCGAAGCTGCGGACGCTGCGCGGCACGGTCGTGGGGGCGAAGCTCTCCGACCGTGCGCCGAACGGGCTGTGGCCGTCGGACCACGCCGGCGCGGTCACCACGCTGCGGCTCCGCTGACCTGAGTCAGGACGCCGGGGCGGTTAGACCGTCTCGGCGTCCAGGCCGCGCGTGAAGTAGGGCACCTGGTAGTGCCCGACGGCGTCGAACCAGCGCTTGGCGTGCAGTCCGCGCCGCAGGTCACAGTCGGCGATGAGCATCCCCTCCTCGCCGTAGAGCGGGCCTGCGATGACCTCGCCCCACTCGGGGTCGACGATCACGGCGCCGCCGTCGCCGAAGCTCTCCCTGTCGGGAAGCTCCAGCGGGAAGTCGTCCGGGAAGGCGGAGCGCGGGATGTACTGCGGCACCGACACCACGAACGCCCCTGACTCGATCGCGATGTGGCGCATGCTCGCCTGCCAGCCGTCCGAGTCGTCAGCCGTCGGCGCGACCCAGATCTGCGGCCCGCCCTGATAGACGGCCCAGCGCGCCAGCGGCATGCGGTTCTCCCAGCAGATGAGCCCGCCGATGCGCCCGACGGCGGTCTCGGTGACGGCCAGGTCGTCCCCGGAGCCGATGCCGTGGAATAGCCGCTCCTGGTGCGTCGGCATCAGCTTCCGGTGCTTCCACAGGAGGCCGTCCGGACCGATGAGCAGCAGGGCGTTGTAGAGCGTCCCCGGCCGCTCCGGCTCGCGCTCGTTGACCCCGATCGCGCAGTGGAGCTCGTGCTCGCGGCACGCCTCCGTGAGGCGCTCGACCACCGGCCCCGGGACCTCGACCGAGCTCTCCCACATGCGCTCCCAGAGCTCGTCGCTGCCGCCGAAGCTCGCCGCCTGGTGAGCCCACGCGTTCGACGGATAGAGCGAGATGAAGGTCTCGGGCAGCACCGCGAGCTGCGCGCCGGCAGCTGCTGCCTCGCCGAGCAGGCGGATCGTCTTGTCGACGGTCGCGTCGGCGTCGAGGATCACCGGGGTGGCCTGGATGGCCGCGACCCGCACTGTCGGGAAGTCGGTCACGGTGGTCCGATCGTATCGGCGGAGCACCCGGCTCGGCCGGGTGCGCAGCTTCTCCATATCCTCCCCGCGGTGCCGTTAACGATCGCTCAGGTCACCCCCTGGCCCTGGGAGAAGCATCACGAGGTCAACCGCTTCGTCGAGAACCTCTCGAACGAGCTGTGCGCGCGCGGCCATCGCGTCGTCGTGGTCGCGCCGTCGGACTCGCGCGAGCTCGTGCGCGAGGGCAGGGCGAAGGTGGACGCGCTGAGCGACGATCCCGACGCGCTCTTCGACGAGCCGGGCTGCGCGTCGGTCGTTGCCGTGGGTCAGTCGCTGCCGTTCAAGCGTGGCGGCTCCGTCTCGCTCCCGATCGACGTGTCGCGCACGCTCGAGGACCTGCTCGACCGCGCCGAGCTCGACTTCGTGCACGTGCACGAGCCGTTTGCGCCGAGCGCTTCGTCGGCGGCGCTGCGCCACTCGCAGGCGCTCAACGTCGGCACCTTCCACTCCACCACCGAGCGCTTCGTCTCGACGCAGGTCGCGCGCAAGGTCGTCGAGCTGCTCTTCGGGCGCCTCGACGGACGCACGGCGAGCTACGCCGCCACGCGCGATCTGATCGAGCGCTACTTCCCCGGCCACTACCAGGTCATCCATCCGGGCGCCGACCTGCTCCAGCGTCCCGAGCCGTCGGGCGAGCCGCCTCGCATCGTGTTCTCGGGCGAGGAGGAGCGCGGCGCGCTCCGGCTCTTCCTGCGCGCCCTGCGGCGCCTGCCCGTAGAGCCCGACTGGCAGGCGACGATCTGGCTGCGCGATCCCGCCTCGGGTCCGGCCGTGACGCTGCCGCGGCGGATCCGGGACCGCGTGGCGATCGCGGGGCCCGCGGACGGCTCGGAGGCGCAGCACCTGTCGGGCGCGACGATCGCCGTCGCCGCCTCGAGCGGTTCCGCGCCCGCGCCGCAGCTCGTTCTGCGGGCGCTCGCGGGCGGCGCTGTGCCCGTCGTGTCGCGGCTACCCCAGTACGAGGAGCTCGTGCGCGACGGCGAGCTCGGCCCGCTGTTCGAGCCACGCGACGCGCTGACCCTGGCCGCCCAGCTCGAGCGGCTGCTCACCGAGCCGGAGCTCGTGAGCGAGTACGCAGGGCGCATCGAGCGGGTGCATCCCGAGCTCGAGTGGTCGCGGGTGGCCGACGACTACGAGGCGGTCTACGAGCGCATCGCCGCGCGTCGCCACTCCATCGACGGGCAACCCGCGGCCCGCAAGCGCCTCGAGAGCCGCGACTTCATCCATGTGGACCTGCACATGCACACGGACCACTCGCCCGACTGCGCGACGCCGGTCGACACGCTGCTCGAAACCGCCAAGAAGGTCGGCCTCGGCGCGATCGCAATCACCGACCACAACGAGGTGTCCGGCGCGCTCGAGGCACGTGAGCGCGCGAACGGCATCAAGGTGATCGTCGCCGAGGAGGTCAAGACGGCCGACCAGGGCGAGGTGATCGGGCTCTTCATCGAGGAGAAGATCCCGCGCGGCATGACGCTGCAGGAGACGATCGCCGAGATCCGCAGGCAGGGCGGGCTCGTCTACGTGCCGCATCCGTTCGACCGCATGCACTCCGTCCCCGACTACGAGCACCTGCTCGACGTGGTCGAGGACATCGACGCGATGGAGGTCTTCAACCCGCGCGTCGCGTTCTCGGCCTTCAACGAGGAGGCGGCCCGCTTCGCCGCCAAGTACCGGATCGTCGCGGGCGCCGGCTCGGACAGCCACGTGGCCCAGGGGCTCGGCTCGGTCAAGATCCGGATGCGCGACTTCGACGGTCCCGAGGAGTTCCTGGCGTCGCTGCGTGACGCCGACATCGTGCGCAAGAAGCAGTCGCTCCTCTACGTCCAGGCGCTCAAGTTCATCCAGACGCGCGGCAAGAAGTGATGCGCCGGAGAGGAGCGCCCGTGGATCCGTCAAATCCATCGGATCACATGCCCGCTACCGATGACGAGATCCGCGAGAAGTACCTCGAGCGGGCGATCAGGGAGCTGAACAGCCTCACCCGCGAGATCCAGGACTGCGAGCACTGCCCGCGCGGCAACCTCATGCCGGTGCTCGGGTCGGGCCATCCGCAGGCCGACATCGTGCTGCTCAAGTACGTGCCGATGCCGTCGGAGATCGAGGAGGGCGTCGCCTTCTACGGCCGCGCCGGCTCGGCGCTGATGAAGAGCTTCAAACGGCTCGGAATCGACCCGCTCGCCGTGTACGGGACCGTGTTCGTCAAGTGCCCGGTCCACGACACCGACGACTCCGCTCTCGAGTGCCGTGCGCGCGTCCTCGACGAGCTCGCGATCGTGCAGCCGCGCATGGTCGTGGTGATGGGTGAGGACGCCGTCGAGGAGCTCAACATGCTGCGCGTCCCACTCGCCCGTGAGCTCGACTGGAAGCCCGGCGAGGTGCAGCGGCTGACGCCCAGCTGCGACGCCCTGACCGTGCCGGACATCGACCGCTCGCTCGACGACGAGGGCGCGAAGCGCGAGTTCTGGGGCGCCTTCCGCTCGCTCGGCGAGTGGTACGACGACCTACCGCCGTACTAGTCCGATCGGGGGCTCACGCCCCCCGCGCCCCCGCAGCACCTGGCCGGCCAAGGACGCACCGCGGCGCCTGCGGTAGACGCAGACGCCCTTTGCGGCTATAATTTAGATCGTAATCGAACTATCGAAAGGTACGTTAGCAGAGTTGAGTACCACCACACGTAACGTGACCCGCAGGGCCGCCAGCAAGGCGCCCGAGGGTACGGAGACAAAGCGCCAGCGCAAGCGCCGCGAGGTCCACGCAACGGAGGCCGGGAAGGTCGACGTCAGCGCGGACGCGCTGGGGCAGTTCTTCAAGCAGGCATCGAAGTACAAGCTCCTGACCGCCGAGGAGGAGGTCGAGCTCGCCAAGCGGATCGAGCGCGGCGACCTCGAGGCGAAGGAGCGCATGATCAACGCGAACCTGCGGCTCGTGGTCTCGCAGGCACGCCGCTTCCAGGGTCAGGGGCTGCCGATGGGCGACCTGGTCCAGGAGGGCATGCTCGGCCTGATCCGCGCCGTGGAGAAGTTCGACTGGCGCAAGGGCTTCAAGTTCTCGACCTACGCCGTCCTCTGGATCAAGCAGTCGATCCAGCGCGGCCTGGCGAACTCGGGCAGCACGATCAGGATCCCGGTGCACATCGGGCAGCGTGAGCGCAAGGTGAAGAAGCACGAGCGCGAGCTGGCCGTGCAGCTGGGGCGCCAGCCGACCGTCGAGGAGCTCGCCGAGTCCACCGGACTGCCGGAGGATCAGGTGCGCGAGTCGCTCGAGCTGACGAAGCACCTCGCGAGCCTCGACCAGGGCGTCGGCGAGGACGGCGAGACCGCGCTCGGGGACCTGCTGCCGAGCGAGCGCCCCGAGCCGGAGGACGAGGTCGTGAACGCCCTCGGCGACGCGCGCGTCCGCGAGGTCGTCGGAAGCCTCCCCGAGGACGAGCGCGACTTGATCACGCTCCGCTTCGGCCTCCTGGGCGACGAGCCGGCCTCGACGCGCGAGGCCGGGACGCGACTCGGGCTCACAGCCCGGGACGCGAAGCTGCTCGAGGAGCAGGCGCTTCGCCGGCTGGCCGAGAGCGGCGAGCTGCAGGAGCTCCGCCAGGCCGCTTAGGCGGCCGGCGGGGCCCGCCCTGACGGGTGACGCGCCGGGGGGCTCACGCCCCCCGGCGCCCCGGCGACATCTGGCCGGCCGCGATAGGCTCCCCGACATGACCGGCAAGGCGCGTGTCCTTGTGGTCGCGAACCGCACGGCGGAGTCTCCCGAGCTGCTCGAGGCGCTCCGTGCTCGGACCGTGCAGGGCCCCTGCGAGTTCACGCTGCTCGTTCCCTCGACGCCGCACGGTCTCGCGTGGGCGGCGGACATGCACGCCGGTGGCGAGGAAGCCGAGGGGCACCGCAGCGCGTTCGTCGACGAGCTGCGGCGGGAAGGATTGGACATGGCCGGTGCGCGCGTCGGCGATCCCGATGCCCTCGCGGCCATACAGGACGAATGCAACTTCAATGAGTACGACGAGGTGATCGTCTCGACCCTGCCCCTGCACCTCTCGAAATGGCTGAAGCTCGACCTGCCGAGCAAGGCGAAGGCCGCCACGGGGCTGCCGGTCACGCACGTCGTCGGAAGTGAGGCCTAGTGGAGCTGGAGGAGCGCGAGGGGGTCGACCCCGTCATCGAGCGGCGCTGCGCGGAGTGCGGCACCAAGCTCACCGAGCAGGAGATCAAGGCTGCGCTCGAGACGAATGGCCCATTCCTCTGCACTGTGCACGCCAACGAAGAGGTCTCGGTCGAGGAAGACACGGCCGGCTAGGTGCACCTGCCCGGGCCGCTTCGCTTCGCCCGCATGGCGGGCTCGTCGATTGCCGCGCCCGGTGCGATCGCGTGGGTCACCGACTTCCTGAACGCGGCGTACTACGCGCGCGAGGAGGATCGAGCGCCGCGTCGAGGACCTGCGCCTCGCGCACGGGATCATCACGACGCGCTGGGCCCGCCACAAGCGCGGCCGGCTCGGAGCGATCGACGTGCTCGCCCTGACCCGCGCCTACGGGATGCGGCGCCTGCGCAAGCGCGGCCGTCTCGACGGCGAGGCGCTGCGCGACGGCGCCCGCACTCTCATCGGCGAGTGGTTCGCCGATGCCTGGGACGACGACGAGCGGCGTGCGTATGGCATCGGCTTTGAGAGTGTCGACGAGCGGCGCGCCTTTCAGGTCGAGGGCCGCCTCGAGCGGGCAGCCCTCCGGCCGCTGACACCGCCGCTGCGAGAGCCCGCCGAGCAGCGCTGGGCGACCTACGACCCCGTGCTCCTGCCGAACCCGGATGGCGCGCTCGCGTTGCTCACGGACCCGCCGCGCTGGCCCGACATGGGCTGCGCGAACGGACGCTTTACGCCCGTGCGCGGCGGCGGCCTGCTCGGCCAGACGTTCGAGATCGAGGTGGTGGCGGAGCCCACGCCGCGCTCGCCTGTGTTCACGCGCGGCTACGTGACCTGCACCGAGCTGCACTTCGGTGACGGCGCCGAGGGTCTGCGGCCGGCCGAGGCGGCCGCCGAGCTCTGCGAGCGCTATCGCCAAGGCGCGGGGGACGACGCGCCGCCGCTCCTCAGCGAGGACGCCGAGCCGCTCGCGCTCGTCGTGCTCACAACGCACGAGGGCCATTTCCTCGGCCGCGCGCTGTCGCAGCTGCTCGTCTGGCGCGACGACGAGGGCGCCTGGATCAGGGACGTGGGCGCCTGGGATCCGCTGCCCGCGCACCTCGCTGCCACCTACCGCGCCGTGGGACGCGAGGCGCAACAGCAGTTCTGGGGGCCGGCTCCCAGGGAGCGCAGCATGCTCGCCCAGCTCGCGCTGGTGACCGCCTAGCCGTCGATGTAGCGCTGCAGGGTCGGCGCGATCAGCGCGACGACGCGCTCGGGCTCGGCTGAGGCGAGCGGCTCGACGCGCAGCACGTAGCGCAGCATGGCAAGGCCGAGCATCTGCGAGCCGAACGCCGACGCGCGCAGCTCAGCGTCCGGCCCCTCCAGGGCGCCGGCGAGACGCGGGACGATCTGGCGCTCGATGAACTCCCGCAGCAGCTCCGGACGGCTCGCCGCCGAGCGCAGGACGTTGATGATCGGCTCGCCGCTGACCGGGTTGTCCCAAACCTGCAGGAAGCGCGTGGCGAGGCGCTCGCCGAGGTCGCCTGTGCCCTCGGCCAGCACGGCATCGATGGCCGCCGCCGGATTCACGGGCAGCCGCAGCGACTCCACGAACAGGCCGCTCTTCGAGCCGAAGTAGTACGAGACGAGCGCCGGGTCCACACCGGCGTCGCGCGCAATGGCTCGCACCGTCGCCCCCTCGTAGCCCTGCTCGGCGAACTGCCTGCGCGCGGCGTCGAGGATCGCCTCGCGGGCCTGGACTCCGTCCTGGCGCGGTCCGCGCTTCTTCTCGGATGCCTGTTTCATCAGATGTTGAAATCTAGCGCAACCTGTGCTTGACTGTTTCAACAGTTGATGAAACTACTCGCGTCAGGAGCCCAAGATGTCAGCTGATCGCCGCAAGATCCTCGTGATGATGTGCTTCGCGCTCGCGACCGTCGTGAGCGCGGTCTCCTCCCTGAACGTCGCCCTTCCGGACCTGGCCCGGGACACGGGCGCAACTCCAACCGAGCTTCAATGGATCGTCGACGCCTACGCGCTCGTCTTCGCCGGACTGCTGCTCCCGGCCGGCGCGCTCGGCGACCGGCTCGGCCGGCGGCGGGTGCTGCTGAGCGGGCTCGCGATCTTCGGCACCGGCGCCGCTGTCGCGACGACGGTGAGCGATCCATCGACCCTGATCGCGATCCGCGCCTTCATGGGCCTCGGCGCCGCCATGATCATGCCGTCGACGCTGTCGATCATCACCGCCAACTTCCCGTCGGGGGAGCGCGACCGCGCCGTCGGCGCCTGGGCGGGAGTCGCGGGCGGCAGCGCGCTGCTCGGGCTGCTGGTGTCCGGTGCGGTGCTCGAGGTAGCGAGCTGGTCCTGGGTCTTCGGCCTGAGCGTCGTGCTCGCCGCGATCGCCTTCGCCGGCTCGATCCGCGTGGTCCCGGCGCATGACGTACACGAGCCCAAGCGCCTCGACCCGGTCGGCGGCGTGCTGTCCGCGCTCTCGCTGTCGGCGCTCGTGTGGGCATTCATCGAGGGCCCGCAGCGCGGCTGGGGCGACTCGCTCGTGGTCGGCGGCTTCGTCGGCACCGTGGTGCTCGGAGTCGCCTTCGTCGCATGGGAGCTGCGTCGCTCCGAGCCGATGCTCGACCCGCGCCTCTTCAAGCTGCGCGGCTTCACAAGCGGCTCGCTGTCGATCTTCGTCCAGTTCTTCGCGACCTTCGGCCTGATCTTCGTGCTGCTGCAGTTCCTCCAGCTGGTGCTCGGCTACACCCCGCTCGAGGCCGGCGCCGCGCTCGCACCCGTCGCGCTCACGGTCGTGGCGGTGGCGCCGCGCGTCCCGCGGCTCGTCGAGCGAGTCGGCGTGCGTCCCGTCGGGCCGACCGGACTGGCGCTGATGGCGATCGGGCTCTTCGTGCTCTCGTCGATGGACGCGGGGTCGTCGTACTGGCACCTGCTCGCGGGTGGCCTCGTGCTCGGCCTGGGCATGGCGCTGGCTGCGACTCCCGCCACGACGGCGATCGTCGAGTCGCTGCCGGACGAGAAGCAGGGCGTCGCCTCGGCGGTCAACGACGCGGCGCGCGAGGTGGGCGGCGCGCTCGGCATCGCGGTGCTCGGCAGCGTCCTGGCCGACCACGTCGGCCAGCTCGGGCCGGGCATGGATTCGGCGGCGTTCGTCGACGGGTTCAGCGCCGCGCTGATTGTCGGCGCCGCGGTCCTGATCGTGGGTGCGGTGGCCGTCGCCCTGCGGGCGCCGCGCCACAGGGACACCGCGCGCGCGCATTTCGACGGGATCTACGCGGCGCGCTAGCCGCGCTCGAGCAGCGCCACGCACTCGATGTGCGGGGTCTGCGGGAACATGTCGACCGGACGCACGGTCTTCAGCTCGTAGCCGGCGTCCGCCATCTGGCGGGCGTTCGGCGCGAGCGTCGTCGGATTGCAGGAGACGTAGACGATCCTGCGCGCCTCGGCCTCGAGCACGCGCCGCACCACCTTCTGGGAGAGCCCGGCGCGCGGCGGGTCGACCACCACGACGTCGGGCGAGCCGCTCTGCTCCAGCAGCGGCCGCATCGCGAGCCGCACGTCGCCCGCGAAGAAGTGGGCGTTGTCGATGCTGTTGATCCGCGCGTTCTCGATCGCGTCGGCAACCGCCTCCTCGACGATCTCGACGCCCCAGACCTCACCGGCGTCGAGCGCCAGCACGAGCGCGATCGTGCCGATGCCGCAAAACAGGTCGACGACCCGCTCGCGCCCGCTCAGCCCGGCGAGCTCGGCCGCGCTCCCGTAGAGGCGCTCGGCCATCTCCGTGTTGGTCTGGAAGAACGCGTCCGGCGAGATCCGCAGGCGCAGCCCGGACAGCTCCTCCTCGAGCACCGGCGCGCCCTTGACGATCTGGGTGTCGCCCTCGCGCGTGGTCTCGGCGACGCCGGCGGCGCGCGTCCACAGGAAGGAGTCGGCCGGGACCGCGGCCGCCAGCGCGTCGACGTCGAAGCTGCTCCCAGGGCTCGTGACGATGCGCGCCTGCAGCTGTCCGGTACGGCGCCCCTCGCGGACGACGAGGTTGCGCAGGAGCCCCCGCTGGTCGCGCCGGTCCCATGCGCTCAGGCCCTGCTCGCGGCACCACGCCCTGACGGTCCGGCGCAGCTCGTCCACGCGCTCCGAGGCGAGGATGTCGTGCTCGACGTCGTCGATCAGGTCCCAGCGGCCAGGCCGGTGGAAGCCGAGCAGGAGCTCTCCGCTCTCCTCGTCCTCGCCGAACGAGTACTCGAGCTTGTTGCGGTAGTGGAACTGCTCGACCGCGGGCACGATCGGCTCCACGGGCGGCGACTCGAAGCGACCGATGCGCGCGAGCGCGTCGCGCACCTGTTCCTCCTTCTCCTCGAGCTGGCGCTCGTAGGGAAGCACCTGCCAGGGCGCACCCGGATGAGGAGAACGCGGCTCGATGCGCTCTGGGCTCGGCTCGACGAGCTCGATCGCGTCGGCCTCGCCGAACGAGCGCTTCGAACGCGTGATGCGCGCGCGCACCAGGTCACCGGGGATGGCGCCGCGGACGAAGACGACGTAGCCGTCGCTGCGGGCCACGCCGGCGCCCCCATGGGCGAGCCGGTCGATGCGCAGCTCGAGTTCGTCCCCCTTGCGGGGCCTGGGTGTCGTTGCCTGGGCGCCTTCCACGACGCCCAATGGTCGCAGCTACTTCAGCTTCGACTCGATCGCGCTCAGCACGCCCTTGCGGTTCGCGTTGCGGCGCTCGTAGTCGCGCACCTTGCGGAGCTCGGCGGGGCTGAGGTCGCCGAGGCGCGTCTTGATCTCGCCGACCTTGAGGTCGTCGTAGAGGCTGATCGGGAACTTCGGCCCGACCCCGGCGGCGCGCCGGGCCTTGTCCGCTTGAGCGATGGCCGGCGACGCTGCGTGCAGGGCGCGCCCGCGCGCCTTGGTGGCGCGCTTCGAGACGTCACGGCGGCCCTTGTCGAGCAGGCTCTCGAGGTCCTTGAGGACGTCGTCGGTCTCCTTGCGGCCGCGCTTGACGAGGTCGCCGGCGATGCCGCGGGCGTCCTTCGCGGACAGCTTGCCGCTCTTCTGGAGCGCCTCCTCGATGCGGTCGCGGGTGAGGAGGACCATCCCGGTCGGCTTGATCAGGTTCTTGCGCAGGGCCTCGCGGAACTCGGCGACGGTCTTCGCCTCGACGCCAGCCGCCTTGGCGGGCTTCGTCGCCGTGCGCGACGCGCTCTTCGCAGCCTTCTGAGCCTTCTGCTGGCGCGCCGCGGGCGGCACCGCCCTTCTTCGCCGCGGCGCTCCGCTTGCTGCTCGACGCCCGCCTCGATCCTCCGCTCGCCCTGCTCATCGCCATACCTTCCCTCGGCCGTGGTCGCTGCCGCGGACTATCTCACCTCGACAGCGCGAACGCGCCGCTGACGGGCGCGTGGTCCGAGAGCCGGATTCGGAGGCCGTCGGGCTCGATCAACTCGCGCCGTTCCGGGGCGAGCCGGCGCGGCCGCTCGATCACCTCGAGCCCGCGCACCAGCAGGTGGTCGATCGCGTCGGGCGCGGTGGGCGCGGCGAGCTGCATCCGCTCGCGCAGCTCGTCGAAGGGCTCCGGATCGCGGCCAGGGCGCAGGTTGAGGTCGCCGCCGAAGACGAGCGGATCCTCGTCCGACCAGGCGACGGCATGCTCGGCGGCGCGCACGACCTCGGCCGCGGCGCGTTCGGGGAGGCCGGCGGAGGCGTGCAGGTTCGCCACGCACACGCGCGCCCTCCGCGAGCGCGAGGCGCGTCCACTGCATGCGCCGCTGCTCGGGCCGGTGGGCGAGCGTCAGGCTGCGCCGCTCGAGGATGCGCCCGGGCGCGCGCACGAGGATCTGGTTCGAGCCGCCCTCCGACGACGCGAGCAGGTCCGGGTTCCAGTCGGCGAGCCGGCGCTGGAGCGGCGGGCACCAGTTGCGCGAGGTCCGAACGAGCGCGCCGTGCGAGCGCGTGCGCGTGCCGAGCTCGCGAAACCAGCGCGGCGGTGCCTCCTGCAGAAGCGCGACGTCCCATTCGAAGCCGTCCAGCACCCGCGCGAACTCGTCGAGGAGCGGGCGATTGACCTGCGCGTGCGTCCCGTTTCGCTCGCTGGTTCTCAGCGGACGGCTCCGCCACGTGAAGAGGGCCGGATCCGGGGGGAAGTCACGACCGTGGTAGAGGTTCCAGCTGAGGACTTGCATGGCACGCCACTTCCTAACAGGTGAGGAGCTCAGCGCGGACGAGCAGCTGCGCCTGCTCCGAGCGCGCCATCGAGCTGAAGGCCGATCGACTCGGCTCGCGCGCGCTCGCCGGCAAGAGCGTGGCGCTCGTCTTCGACAAGCCCTCCACGCGCACGCGCGTCTCGTTCGAGACCGGCGTGTTCGAGCTGGGTGGTCATCCGCTGATCCTGCGCGAGGGCGAGCTGCAGCTGTCGCGCGGCGAGTCGGCGCGCGACACCGCCCTCGTGCTCGAGCGGATGGTGCAAGCGATCGGCATCCGGACCGGGCCGCATGAGACCGTCGAGGAGCTGGCGCGCTGGTCGAGCATCCCGGTCGTGAACATGCTCACCCACGAGCATCACCCCTGCCAGGTGCTCGCCGACCTGATGACGCTGCTCGAGCGCTTCGGCACGCTCGAGGGGCTCAAGCTCGCCTACGTCGGCGACGGCAACAACATGACGCGCTCGCTGCTGCTCGGTCGGCGCGATCGCGGGCGTCGAGGTGGCCGTGGCGACCCCGCCCGAGCTCTCGCTGCCCGAGGCTCCGGGAATCGATCCCGCCGAGGCGGTCCGAGGCGCGCATGCCATCTACACCGACGTCTGGGTCAGCATGGGCGACGAGGAGGACGCCGAGCGGCGGCGGGCGCTGCTCGCTCCCTACCGGCGTCGACGCCGAGCTGCTGGCGCAGGCACGCGACGACGCGATCGTCCTGCACTGCCTGCCGGCCCATCCGGCGAGGAGATCAGCGCCGATGTGCTCTACGGCGAGCGCTCCGCCGTCTGGGATCAGGCAGAGAATCGGCTGCACGCGCAGAAGGCGCTGCTCGAGTTGCTGTTGGCGCATTCCCCTTGAGCCGGCGGGTTACTGTTCCCGGCATGAAGAGGCTGCTGCTGTTGCTCCTGGCATGCATCGCACTCGGTCTCGTGGTCGCCGGTTGCGGTGACGACGATGACGACGACTCCGGAGGTGGCGGCGGCGCCAGCACCGAACAGCCCGCCGACCAGGGCGGTGGCGGCGCCGGCGGCGGTGGTGGTGCCGCCGAGGTCGGCATGCAGAACATCCAGTTCGATCCCGGAGACGTGACGATCAAGGCCGGCGAGACGGTCACCTGGACGAACGACGAAGGCGTGGCGCACGACGTCGACAAGACGAGCGGTCCCGGTCCCCAGTTCAGCTCCGGCCCGGAGGGCGGGATGATGGAGGGCGACACCTTCGAGCACACCTTCAACCAGGCCGGGACCTACGAGTACGTCTGCCGCGTGCACGCGCCGGGGATGGCCGGCACCATCGAAGTCACCGAGTAGGCGGCGGAGGCTCAGCGGCGCCGCAGGCCGAAGCCGCGCAACAGGAACAGCGCCGTCTCGCCGACCCCGCCGCGCTCGGGCAGCAGCCCGAGCTGAGTGGCCGCGTCGTAGAGGTCGAAGAAGCCGCGCGCGCGGCGCACCGCCCCGTCCGACAGCTCGATGAAGTGGACCCCGTGGAGGGTCACGTGGCGGTCGCTCGCGGGCAGCAGCTGACCGAGGTCGCCGCGTCTGCCTGCCGAGCGCGCGCCAGGGAATGCAGAGGTGCGTGCCGCGCGCGAGCGGCGGCGCGGTTGCCTCGATCCGCAGGTCGGGGAAGGCGGAGCGCAGCGCCAGCGCGTGGCGCTCGAGCGCGTCGACGCCGCGCAGCAGCTCGACCGCCACGGGGTCCTCGTACGAGACGTCGGGCGTGCAGCAGGCCTCGAAGCCGCTCCCCTGCCAGGCGCCGCGCCAGCTCTCGGCCAGGGTGTCGGCCGCGCTGCGCTCGAGCTCGGTGCTCACCGCCCGCGGCCGTGCTCGGCGGGATCGGCCGCGGGAGTCAGCTCGGCGAGCCCCTCCTCGGGCGAGGACGCCCGCGCGTACGTGCGCTGCGGGATGCGGCCGGCCGCGGCGGCCTCATAGCCGGCCTCGACCGCCTTGCGCATCGCGCGAGCCATGCGCACCGGGTCGGCGGCGCGCGAGATCGCGCTGGCGAGCAGCACGCCGTCGCAGCCGGCCTCCATCGCGAGGGCGGCATCCGAGGCCGTGCCGATGCCCGCGTCGAGGATCACGGGCACGCCGGCCGCCTCGATGATCAGGCGCAGGTTGTAGGCGTTGTTGATGCCCATGCCGCTGCCGATCGGCGAGCCGAGCGGCATCACGGCGGCGCAGCCGGCGTCCTCGAGCCGGCGCGCCAGGATCGGGTCGTCGTTGGTGTAGGGCAGCACGGTGAAGCCGTCCGCGACGAGCTCCTCCGCGGCGTCGCAGCAGCTCCACCGGATCGGGGAGCAGCGTGTGGTCGTCGCCGATCACCTCGAGCTTCACCCAATCGGTTTCCAGCGCCTCACGGGCGAGCTTCGCGGTGGCGACCGCGTCGCGCGCCGTGAAGCAGCCGGCCGTGTTCGGCAGCACCTCGAGCCCGGCGTCCGAGAGCACCTCGACGATCGAGCCGCGCGCGCTCGGGATCGACGCGGCGCATCGCCACCGTCGCGAGCTCGGCGCCCGACTCCTCGGCCGCCTCGGCCATCACGGACAGGTTGCGAAAGCCGCCGGTGCCGAGGATGAGGCGCGACTCGAGCTCGCGGCCCGCGATCGTGAACATCACGAACCCCCCTGCACCGCGTGCAGCACCTCGACCTCCTGGCCCTCGCAACGGCGGTGGTCGACCACTCGCCGCGCGGCACGACCTCGCCGTCGAGCGCGACCGCCACGCCACGGCCGTCGGATGGGGCGCCGGTCGCGATCACGGCCGCCTCGACGGTCGCCCCGTCGGGAAGCTCCTGACGTTCGCCGTTGAGGACGACGAGCGTCATGCGCGGGACCTCGCGCCGAAGCGATCAGGGCTGAGCGCGCTCAGCTCGCCGGGCAGCTCCTCGCCTGCGAGCAGGCCGGCCACCGCGTCACCCGTCAGCGGCGCGAGCAGCACGCCGTTGCGCCAATGGCCCGTGGCCCAGATGAGCCCCTCGAGCTCGTCGCGACCGATCACGGGCGTGTTGTCCGGCGTGCCCGGGCGCAACCCGGCGCGGGCGCCGACCAGCTCGAGCTCGCCGACGTCGGGCAAGACCTCGTAGGCCGCCTCGAGCAGCCGGAAGACGCCGTCGGCGGTGACCGTCGTGTCGAAGCCCTGCTCCTCCATCGTCGCGCCGAGCACGACGCGGCCGTCGCCGCGGCCGACGAGGTAGCAGCGCGGCGTGCGCAGCACGCGTCTGAACGGCTCGGCCACCGCACCGCGAGCGCGCAGCTCGAGGATCTGGCCCTTCACCGGCCGGACCGGCGGCCCGTGCCCGTCCGGCGCGAGCTCGGCGCTCCAGGCGCCGCAGGCGAGCACGACCTGGCCGCAGGCAATCGTCCCGTCGCTCGTGCGGACGCCCGTCACGCGTCCGCCCTCGTGCTCGAGCGCCTCGACCTCGACACCCGAGCTCCAGCTCGATCCACCGCCGCCGCCAGCGCACGCGTGACGGCGCGCGGCTCGGCCTGGCCGTCCTGCGGCGCCAGGATGCCGCCGGCGATGCGCGGCGAGAGGCCCGGCTCGAGCTCACGGCAGCGCGAGGGCGTGAGCCACTCGGCGTCCAGGCCGAGCTCACGCTGGAACTCGTGCAGCCGCCGCAGCTCGCCGGCGTCGTCGGCGTCGGCGGCGATCACGAGCGCACCGCTCTCGCGATAGCCGGTCGGCATCCCGGTTAGCTCCTCGAGCTCGGCGGCGAAGGCGCCCCAGCGCTCGCGCCCGGCGAGGTTCACGCGCAGCGGCCCGAGCTCGCCGAAGTCGGCTTCGGTGATCGGGGCGAGCATCCCGGCGGCGACGCTCGAGGCGGCCGCGCCGGGCTCGGAGGCGCGGTCGACGACGAGCACGGACATGCCGCGCCGCTGCGCGCGCCAGGCGCACGCGAGGCCGATCAGGCCGGCGCCGACGACCACCGCGTCGTAGCGCTGCCCTCTGCTTCTCCGCGGCTCTTGCATCTCCCCTTCCTCCACCGGCATTACCCGGGTCAGGTTCGACGGTCGGTGGCGCCGCAGCCACCCTCTCAGCCCGGTTTCCCCCGAGCTCCCGTGTACTCGTCAGATGGTACTCAGACGCCGCGCGTCGGATAGTCGTCCCGCGGCGGCGGAGTGCGTCCGTCGTCCCGCAGGAAGATGATCGCGAGCGAGATCACGAGCCCGATGATGCCGGCGATCATCAGGATCAGGCCGACGGTCTCGAGCTCGATGCCGGAGACCGATGCGGTGACCGCGTAGCGCAGGATCGCGCCCACGGCGATGAGGAATATGGAGAACCCGATGCTCATTTCTGCTAGCTCTTAGGGTTGCTGGGCGGACGCTACCAGGGGCGGCAGACCGCAACCGAGCGCGTCCAGCCTTGTTGCAGTTAGGGGAAGGCAGGGGGCCGACTGCGCGGCACATTGGCCTGGTTCCCCGCGTTCGCCCGCTCGAACCCGACCCGCTCCACTCTATGAAACGACTGACAATCGTCACTGCCGTTCTTCTCGCGCTGCTGGCCGTGCCCGCGGCCGAAGCCTCGACCAAGCAGGTGACAATCCTGCAGGACGACGTTCATCTGCGCCACGACACCGCCGCGACGCTCGACGAGTTCGCGGCGCTGGGCGCGGACGTGGTCAAGATCGGCCTCTCCTGGGAGGAGGTCGCGCCCGACGGCCGGCGCAAGCCATCCGGCTTCGACGCCAGCAATCCCGCCGGCTACCAGTGGAGCAACTACGGGGCGGTGATCGACGCGATCAGCGCCCGCGGGATGCGTCCCTACGTGAGCATCGTCGGCCTCGCGCCCGACTGGGCCTCGAAGCGGGGCGGCCGGCGCGGCACGAACCGCCCGAGCAGCAAGGAATACGGGCTGTTTGCCGAGGCGGTCGGCAAGCAGTTCCCGAACGTCGACCTGTGGTCGCTCTGGAACGAGCCGAACCTCTACAGCTGGCTGAGCCCGCAGCGCAAGAAGGGCACGCCGATCTCGCCCTCGCTGTACCGGAACCTGTACCTGGCGGGTCACGCCGGGCTCGAGCGCTCGGGCCACGACGGCGACACGATCCTGCTCGGCGAGCTGATGCCGCGCGGCGGCACCTCGAGCAAGAAGGTCCCGCCGCTCGACTTCCTCCGCGAGATGGTCTGCCTCGACAAGAACTACCGCCAGTACCGCGGCGCGGCGGCGCGCAAGCGCGGCTGCAAGAAGGTCGGACGCATCCCGACGTCTGGGCTCGCCTACCACCCGTACACGCTCGCCAACGGCCCGAGCGTCAACGAGCGCGTGGCGGGCGACGCGGCGATCGGTCAGCTGAGCCGCGTCACGCGCACGCTCGACGCGCTCGCCAGGCGCGGCAAGCTGCCGCGGCGCACGCCGATCTGGATCACGGAGTTCGGCTACCAGACGAGGCCGCCGGATCCGTTCGCCACGCCGATCAAGCGCGCACCGGACCTGATGGACGAGAGCGAGTGGATCGCCTACCGCAACTCGCGCGTCAAGAGCTACTCGCAGTACACGATGTACGACGCGCCGACCTGGCAGGGAGGACTGCGCTTCGCGAACCGCCGCAAGAAGCCGGGCGTCTACAACGCCTTCGCGCTGCCGCTCCACCTGGAGCGCAAGAGCGGTGGCCGGGTCGAGGTGTTCGGGGCCGTGCGCTCCGCCTCCAGCGGCAACGTCGAGGTGGAATTCAAGAGCACCCGGCGCGCCAGCTACCGTTCCCTCGGTTCTGTCCCAGTGAACACCGTCGGTTACTTCCGGCGGACGTTCCGCGTCAACGCGTTCTCCGGAGCCACCTTCCGGGTCACGCTTGGCGATCACTCTCGCGCCAAGCAGCTCTAGGCCCACCGACTCGACATCCAAGGAGACCCCGAACCGTGATCACCGCCGGACCCCGCCTAATCCGCATGTCAATCGCCCTGCTCACGACCGTGGCTGCGCTGGTCGTGTCGCTGGCCGCCGCGCCCAGCTCTCAGGCGGCGCGCGGTATGGAGCTCGCGATTCAGGACGAAGGCGTCTTCGTCGTCGGCAACAAGCGCTGGCAGGGCGACAAGCCCTTCAACTACGCCAGGGCGCTGGGCGTGACCCGCATCCGCGTGAACCTCGCCTGGGCGTACACGATGTACCCGGCGCAGTACAGCACCCGCAACCGGCCGAAGACGATCCAGTACGACTTCAGCAACATCGACGCGCTCGTGAACCGGGCCGCCGAGCACGGCATGCGCATCCACCTGTCGCTCACCGGGCCGGCGCCGCGCTGGGCGAACTCGCGTAAGAAGCAGCCGCAGAGCGGCGCCTGGTACAAGCCGAACGCGACCGAGTTCGGGAAGTGGGCCGGCGTCGTCGCCGGGCACTTCCGCGGCCGTGTCGACCGCTACAGCATCTGGAACGAGCCGAACTGGAAGACCTGGCTCGGCCCGCTCTCGAACGGGCCGGCGCTCTACCGCTCGCTCTACTCGCGCGGCTACGACGCGATCAAGAAGGCCGATTCGCGCGCCAAGGTGCTGATCGGCGAGACGAGCCCGTACGGCCGGTCCGGCATGTCGACCGCCCCGCTCGCGTTCCTGCGCTCCGTGACCTGCGTGAACAAGAAGTACAAGCGCGCGCGCAGTTGCACGAAGCTGAAGGCCGACGGCTACGCCCACCACCCGTACGACTTCAGGCACGCGCCGGCGTTCGAGTTCCCGGGCGAGGACAACGTGACGATCGGGACGCTGTCACGGCTGACGAAGGCCCTCGACAAGCTGAGCCGCGCCGGGCGTGCTGCGCAAGAACGGCGGCGGTCGCATGCCCGTCTACCTGACGGAGTACGGCTACTTCGCCTCCGGCAAGCGTGCGCTGTCCGCCAAGACCACGTCGCGTTACCTGCAGCAGGCCTACTCGATCGCACTGAAGAACGGACGCGTGAAGAGCCAGCTCCAGTACCTGCTGCCGACGCTGCCGAAGAACTCCGGCTCGACCTTCAACACCGGGATCGTGAAGCAGGACGGCAAGCGCCTGCCGCAGTACAACGCCCTGAAGCGCTGGTACGGCGCGAATCGCGGCAAGGTCAAGCGGCCGGGCGGGGCCATCAACCTGCCCGACGCTCCGGCGAATCCGACGGGCTGATCATTGCGCCCGGCTGAGGCACTCAGCCGGGCGCGCCTTTACTTCGTCGTGGAGGCCGTCCCGGACGACATCGTCCGGGCGGCGCTCCGTGGCGGAGCCGACATGGTCCAGCTGCGGGTCAAGGACGGCTCGGATGACGAGGTGCTCGCGGCGGCCGCGCGCTACCGGGCCCTCTGCGACGAGCACGACGCGCTGTTTTGGCTGAACGACCGGCCGGACCTTGCGCTCGAGGCGCGCGCCGACGGCGTGCACGTCGGGCAGGACGACATCCCGGTCGCCGAGGTGCGCGAGCAGGTCGGCTCACGGATGCTGATCGGGCTCTCGACCCACAGCCCCGCCCAGCTCGAGGCCGCCCTCCACTCCGAGGCGGACCAGCTGAGCGTCGGCCCCGTGTGGGAGACACCCACGAAGCTCGGCCGCCCGGCCGCCGGACTTTCATACGTGAGCCATGCCGCGCAGGTCGCGGGCGAGCGGCCCTGGTTCGCGATCGGCGGCATCGATCTCGGCAACGTCGGCGAGGTCGTGGCCGCGGGCGCGCGCCGCATCGTCGTGCTGCGCGCCATCCGCGACGCGCAGGATCCCGGAGGCGGCCGCGGCCGCCCTGCGCGCCGCGCTGCCCGGCTAGCGCTGGTGGCGCCGGGCGCTCTTCGCGTAGGCCCTCAGCGCCGGCATCTGCTCGTAGGCCTGGCCCTGGTAGCGGTTCAGGCCCGTGTAGTCGAACAGGTCGCCGCTCTCGTAGCCGGATGACCACGTGTACCAGTAGACCCGCCGCAGCCCCTGCTTGCGGCCGGCGCGCGCAGCGAGCGCGTAGAGCTCGCGCAGGCGGGTCGCCATGCCGCTGTCCGTGACCCACCACTGGCGCTGCCAGAGCGGCTTGGGGCGCGGCACGCGGCCCTTGCCGGCGGGCCAGGTGACCTCGGTCAGCCAGATCGGCCGGCGCGGCGCGTGGCCGCGGCGCAGCGCGGCGCGGAAGTAGCGCACGCCCTTCAGCACCCTGTGGGCACGCGACGTGAAGAAGTTGAGCGCGGCGACGTCGTAGTGGCGCGCGATCTTGAAACGCGCGAGCCGGTCGTAGTGGCGCCAGGCGAAGTCAGCGAGCCCGGCGAGCACAACCGTGGCGCCGGGGTCGAGGTCCTTGATGCGGCGGCTCGACGCCTTCAGCAGCGCCGCGTACTCGGGCGCCCAGGCGTTCGTGCCGCGGCCGGTCGTGTCCCAGTAGTTCTGGAGATGGGGCTCGTTCCAGATCTGCCACTCGCGCAGCGGCCTTTTCGGGAGGTCGGGTCGCTCCGCCCAGAAGGTGCCCGCCGGGCCGTAGCGCGTGATCAGGTTCTCGAGGAAGGCCGTGTAGTCGTCGACGTCACGCGGCGGCGACGCGTAGCGCCCCGGGTCGATCGCCGCCCAGCTCGGGGTGTAGGCCACGACCGGCAGGATCCTGATGTCGTGCGCGCTCGCGAGCGCGACGAGCCGGTCCGTCTCGCTGAAGTCGGGCGGCTGGCCGGGGTCGGGCTCGATCTTCCACCAGGGGAAGACCGTGCGGACCGTCTCGACCCCCGAGCTCGCCATCAGCTCGAACTGCGCGGCCTGCTCGGCCTCCGGGGCGTCGACCGTGGCGCGGTCCCACATGACGCCGTAGAAGCGCTGCGGGACGCTGCGCTTGGCGTCCGCAAGCGCAGGCGTGAGCAGCGTTGCCGCCGCCAGCACGGCGGCGGTCATCAGAAGGCGCACCCGCATCAGCGCCGGACCTTAGAGAACGCCATACCCCGCTAACGTCCGCGCGGCGAATGGCTACCAAGCGAAAGCGGCGCAAGCCTCGCGGCGCTCCGCCGGCGCCGGCGCCCGCCGCCGCCGGGCCGCGCCCGAGCCGCTACGAGCGGAGCCGGCAGAAGGACGAGGCGGCGCGCCGGGCGCTGAAGCCGCTCGCTCCCGGAGACAGGCCGACTGCCGTGACCGTCGGGGCGATCGCCGCCGGGCTGCTCGCGCTTGCCAACCTCGTCGCCGTGATCCTCGGCTGGGACGGCGGCACCGACGCCGACGCCGGCCAGGCGCTCGCCGGCAGCCTGCTCGTGACCGCCGTCGTCTGCGTGGTCGCCGTCGGCATGTGGCGGGCCAGGTACTGGGCCGTGCTCGGCATGCAGACGCTGCTCGCGATCACGATCGTCATCTGCTCGCTCGCGCTCATCAGCGCGACGAGCATCGTGGCGGCGCTCATCCTTTTCGTGATCCTCGCCGGCGCCGGCACGCTCTTCTGGTTCCTCGTCAAAGCGATGGCGCGCATCCAGATGCCCGAGCGGCCGGGTGCCTCGCGACGGTAGGTAGGTTTAGCGCCCATGCCGGAGAGCAAGTACGACTGCATCGTGATCGGCTCGGGCCCGGGCGGCTACGTGGCCGCGATCCGCGCCGCTCAGCTCGGTCTCAAGACCGCCGTTGTCGAGAAGGGCAACACGGGCGGGCGCTGCCTGAACGAGGCCTGCATCCCGGCGAAGGCGATCCTGCGGGTGGCCGAGGTCTTCCAGGAGGTCCAGCACGCCGACTCGTTCGGCGTGAAGGTCGACGGCGCGTCGATCGACTACTCCGGCGCGACCAAGCACCGCGACAAGGTCATCAAGACCTTGACCAGCGGCGTCGGCATGCTCTTCGACAAGAACAAGATCGATCTGATCGAGGGCTTCGGCTCGGTCACCGACGACGGCAACGTCAAGATCGGCGGCCAGTTCGACGGGACCGAGATCGAGACCGACCGCGTGATCCTGGCAACCGGATCAGTGGCCAAGCCGATCCTCGACCTGCAGTTCGGCAAGCGCATCCTCGACACGGCCGCCATGTGGCTTCTGAACGAGCAGCCGTCGCGGCTGTGCATCGTCGGGTGCGGGGCATCCGGGATCGAGATCGCGTCGGCATTCGGGCGCATGGGCACCGAAGTGCTGACCTTGGAGGCGCTCCCGCAGATCCTGCCGCTGGAGGACGAGGAGATCGCCAAGGCCGCCGCGCGCGAGATCCGGAAGCAGAACGTGCGCATCGAGACCGAGGCGAAGGTCGAGGGCGCCGAGGCGTCGGACTCGTCCGTGCGCGTGTCGTTCAACGGCGAGACCGAGGAGTTCGATTACCTGGTCATCGCCGCCGGCCGCGCCCCGGATGTCGAGGGGCTCGGGCTCGACGAGGCGGGCATCGAGCGCGACGAGCGCGGGCTGATCAAGGTCGACGGGCGCCTGCGCACCTCACGGCCGGGCGTCTGGGCGATCGGCGACATGGTCCCCGGGCCGGCGCTCGCCCACAAGGCCTCCGACGAGGGCATCATCGCGGTCGAGGACGCGGCCGGTAACGACGTCCACGAGATCGACTACACGTACATCCCGGCCGTGACGTTCTGCTATCCGCAGGTCGCTTCGTTCGGGCTGACCGAGAAGGCGGCGCGCGAGGCCGGCCACGACGTCGTCGTCGGGAAGATCCCGATGGGCGCCGTCGGCGCCCCGACCGTCTACGGCGACCGCGGCGGCATGGTCAAGATCGTCGGTGACAAGAAGTACGGCGAGATCCTCGGCGGCCACATCGTCTCCGTGAAGGCGGCCGACCTGATCCAGGAGCTCGTGAACGCGCGCGAGCTCGAGGGCGGCTATCCCGAGGTGGCTCGGATCATTCACCCGCATCCGGCGTTTGCCGAGGCCGTCATGGAGGCGGCTCGCGCGACGGATGGCTGGCTGATTCACGGCTAGCCGGCTCTTCTCGCTCGTAGCGGGAATTCCCGCGGCGTGCCCCATATGGCGCCGGGCCGGCCGGAATAGGCTGCAGCGCAAATTTTTCGGTCGCCCGGGGCGAACTCTCTCCCCAGCGGTCTTCAACGGCTATGGAGCTCCGCACCACCGCTCGTCTCGTTCGCGCGGCTTTAGTCGCCGCAGGTGCGTTCGTGCTGATGAGTCAGCCGGCGTCTGCGAGCGAGTTCGCGATCAACGCCTGCCAGGCCGACCGAGCGAACTACTCGACCCAGGCGTTCGACGACTTCGCGACCCGCGGCATGATGTGGAAACGCGCGTGCGACCCGGAGGGCCCCGGCCTCCGCGGCCTCGTCACCTCGAACGTCCCGCGCCCCGGCCGCGTGCCGCGCGGCTCGCGCTCGTACTTCGTGATGAACGCGCCCGCGGGCACCCGCTTCGCCCGCTTCACCTGGTCCGGCCAAGCCCGGCGCCGCGACTGCCGCTACGCCCTCCAGCTGTGGGCAAGCCGCCCCGACGGAGCCCCGACCCCGATCAAGAACGTGCGCGCGAACAGCCGCTGCCCGCGTCGCGGCTACGCCCAGGCCGCCGGCTGGCCTCGCCCCCGCACCTACGACATCGCGGGCGCGACGAAGATCGTCCAACGGATCGTCTGCGTCGGCGAGCGGAAGGACCCGCACTGCTCGTCCCGCGGCCTGAACTACATCCGGACGTTCAAGGCCCAGGCGACCGTGGTGGACGTGAGCCCACCGGCGGTGAGCGTGCTGCAGGACAACCCGTTTACGCAGGGGCAGTGGGTGCGGGGCGTGCAGACGGTGAACTACGCGGCGAGTGACAATGTGGGGGTGAAGGTCGCGCGGGCGATCGTCGCGGGCGCGTCCGTGGGGAGAGCACCAGCGTGGTGCGACTACGCCGCACGATTCCATGCGTCAACGGGGCTGGGGCAATCAGCGTTGATACCCGGTCGCTTGGCCGATGGGTCACAGTCGCTCGCCGTCGATGCACTCGACGCGGCGGACAATCTTCGGCGATCTCAAGTCCGGTCACGATTCGCGTCGACAACACCGCCCCTGGCGCCGTAGCCCTCGATCTTGTCGGAGGCGACCGGCGTGGCGCAATCGGAACGAGTTCGACCGTCGCGCTGGACGAACCCAGCCGAGGGCGATCGCGCGCCCGATCGCAGCGGCGCGCTACCGGATCTGCCGGTCCGGCGGGAGGACTGCAAAGAGGCCAGGCGAGCCGGCGCCGAGCATCTCCAGCTCTGACCGATCTCGCCGTCCCAGCGCCCGGCGAGTGGCAGCTTCGCGTGTGGCGAGAGGACGCGGCCGCAAACCACGAGCCAGCGAACGCCTCCGTCCCGGTGCCGCTCCAGCTTCGACCCGGAGCCGCCCGCAACTCGCGTTCGAGCCGAGCTCCGCGGCTGATCCCGACGCTGGTATCGGTCGCGGTCACCGATCGAGTGTCAGGTCTCGCGCTCCGGTCAGATCGAGCTGAGCCGTCTAGGGACGCGGCACCTGGCAAGCACTTACCACCGAGCGACAGGGCGACCGCCTTGTCGGCACGAATCGACGACTCGCTCCTCCCCGCCGGTGCGTTATGCAGCTGCGCGCCACCGCCTGGGATCAAGCCTCGAACCAGAACAGCACCGACAGGCGCGCGAGCGGCGAGCCGATGACGCTCTGCGTTGCCACTGCGCGTGCCGACGGTTCTGCAGGCCGGCGTTCGGAGTCGAACGCACCGTTCGCCGGACCGTCAAGCGACGCGGGAAGCGGCGCACCGTCAAGAAGACAGGGTGGTCGAACTGCGACCTCGTGCCGACGTGCGCTACGGCGAGCGCGTCTCCATCGCCGGGCGCTTGGAGAATCGCGAGCGGGCAGCCCGTTCCGGGCGCCGAGATCCAGGTCTTCGCGGGCAGCGCCACGGATCGTGGGCAGTCGATCGGCGTCGTGACGACCGACGCCAGCGGTGGCTTCACCTACGAGACCGTCGCGGATGCGACGCCGAACGCTGCGGTTCGTCTACGCGGGCAGCCCGGTGATGCTTCCCGTCGGAGACAGCAGGTGGGCCTACTGACCTCGGCTGCTTCGACGATCCGGGCTACCCCTCGACGGCTCAACAACGGCCAGAGCGTTCGCTTCTCCGGCAGACTTCGCGCCCTGCCCGCTGCCACCAGCAGGCAAGCTGGTCGAGCTCCAGGTCGTGCTCTCAGGACGCTGGCAGACGTTCCGTACGACGCGCACCCAGGCGAACGGATCATGGTCCATCCGCTACCCTTCCGACGCACCTGCGGCGTGCTGCGCTACCGGTTCCGTGCCCGACTTCCTGCAGAAGCCGGCTACGCGTTCCAGACTGGCATACCAAGACGGTCACCGTGACGGTGCGCGGACCCCGATGCCGATGAGCATCTCGCCTTGCGTCCACATCCGCTACAACTGCCACGACAGCGGGTTAACGGGACGGGTCATGGCCGTGAGCGGAGGGATCGTGTGAGGCGAGGACTGAGCCGGCATCTGAGCTACGCCAACGTGATGGCGACGGCGGCCGTGTTCATTGCGCTGGGCGGCTCCTCGTACGCAGCGCTGAAGATCACCGGCGCCGAGGTCCGCGAACGGGTCGCTTACGAAGCGCGATCTGCGGAAGAACACGCTCGACGGCAGCCGTATCAGGGAGTCGCGGCTGGGAAAGGTGCCGAGAGCGAGAAACGCTGACCGACTCAACGGCGTGACGGCGGCGCGGCTGCTTCGTCCGATGCCCCGAGGCCACGGTGCCGGTGTCCGACGTCTGCGTCGAAACAAGTCGCACGCGAGGCCCACTGCCCTACACCCGCGGCCGCTGTCACATGTGAGGGCATCGACCGCGACAGCGACACCGGGGCGCCGATTGCCAAGCCACGACGAACTCATGACCGCGATCGGCGAGCCGGGCGTCACGCCTGGCTCCCGGAGGCGAATTGACACGGAATGTGTATCCCAGCCGCGAACGGGCGGGTGGACGTCCTCATACGTCACCGATGCCGGCGGCAGCGTCGCCATCACTCCCAACACCGCCGCGGGCGCCAAGGCCTTCCGCTGCGTCACCGATCCACTGAACTAGGGAGCGAGCGGAGACCAGACCGTGCCGAGCGACGAGATTCATCCGCTTCGGTCGGTCGGCACCGCGCCGGTTAGGTGGACACGGTCGGCGATCACCAGCGTGTTTCTCGCCATCGCCGCCGTCGCGCCCGCGGCAAGCATTGCCGCTGAACCCGACAGTTCGCAGGAGGGCGGCGGGTCACCGGAGCAGCTAGTGGACCCCAACAGCGACAGCCCGACATTCGATCCGGGCGGCGAGACCGATCTGCCTTACGACACTGGCCCAGGGTCGACCGATGGTTCGCCAGACGCGGCCCCACTGGAGAGCGAGCCCGTCGACGATCCGGAGGGTCGTGCGGCTCCGTTCGCCGAGCCGCAGACGCCCGCGCCGAGTGGTCCGGAGGAGGCGCCGGCGAGGCCGCTCGAGGAGTCGCCCCCGGTGACCCCGGCACCGGGATTTCCGATCGAGCCTCCACCGAGCGCACCCGATAGCTCGCCGCAGCTGGCCATACCGCCCCAGCACCTGGGTGCCGAGCCGGGTTCAGCGCCCAGATCACGGCGACAGACCTGGACTGTGGTCGCCTCGGCCGATCAGTCGCAGAGCGAGCCAGTCGAATCGGCGCCCGAAGCCAGCCCGGGTGAGACCGCGGGCGCCGAGGCCGCCGAGACTGCCCCCGCAGCGTCGACAGCGAACTACAACGAAACGTCACGCCGGCCAAAGGCCAGCGGCAAGCCCATCCACATCGTCCGCCACGGCGAGTCGCTCTGGACGATCGCCGAAGACCTCCTCGACTCCGAACGCCTCCGCGACCAGCATCGCCGCCGAGGTGGCGCGGCTGTGGGAACTGAACAGCGATCGCATTCCGAGCGGCGATCCAGACCTGATCGCCGTCGGCCAGCGGCTCAGGCTGCGCTGAGCGCCCTTACGCTTCAGGCGTGGCCGACCGTCCCGTCTTCTACTACGACCTCGGCTCCCCGTACGCCTACCTCGCCGCCGAGCGCCTCACGCGTGTGCTTCCGGAGATGCCGGTCTGGCAGCCGATCCTGCTCGGCGGGATCTGGAAGGAGACGGGCGGCCAGTCGTGGGCGGTCACGGACCAGCGCGAGGAGGGCATGGCGGAGGTCGAGCGACGCGCGGCCGAGTACGACCTGATGCCGATTCGCTGGCCGGAGGGCTGGCCGAACAACACCCTCAACGCGATGCGCGTCGCCGTCTGGGCGCAGCAGATCGGCCGCACCGTCGCGTTCTCGCTTGCGGCCTTCCGCCAGGCCTTCGCCGGCGGCAAGGATCTCTCCGACATCGACTACGTGCTGATGGCGGCGGCGGCTTGCGAGCTGCACCCGAACGCGGTGCTGAAGGCGATTGAGACCCAGTCGGTCAAGGACCGGCTGCGCGAGGTCACGAGCGAGGCCTACGAGCGTGGAGTCCGCGGCGTGCCGACGCTCGCGGTCGGCGACGAGCTCTTCTGGGGCGACGACCGCCTCGAGGAAGCGGCGGCCGCGATGGCACCAAGCGGATCCTCTCCGTAGGCCGAACCTAAGAGCCGTTATCTGCAGTTGACACAGCCACTCCTACGGTCGTCTCCATGGATGAACGATCCACACAGGAATCGGCACAAGAGAGCCGGGGAGACCGCCGGCGTGGACGCCGCGTCGTCACCGCACTGATGGTGGCCGGCGTGCTGGCCGCGGTGCCCGCGGGCGTCGCGCTGGCGGGCGGCTCCGATGGGTCGACTGCCGGTGACGGCAGCTCGTCGGGCGCGGGCACATTGCCCGTGCAGTCGACGACGCCCGACGACGGGCAGCGCGACCGTGGCCAGGGAGACCGCGGCGACTGTCCCGAGAAGGACGGCCAGGGTTCACAGGAGTCGACCCAGCTGTAACCGACCACGGCCGGCCGGCGTTCCCGTACGCCGGCCGGCAGTCGGTCGACCAACGTCGATGCGCTCGCTCTCCCCACTCCTCGCGGCACTGCTCGGCGGCCTCGCCTCGGGCTGCGCCGTGGCCGCGATCTTCCTGTTCGCCGGGGCCGGCGATGACGACGACGGCCCAACGACAACTGCGACGAGCCCACCACGTTCCGCCCAGCAGGCTCCGCCACAGCGGCAGGCGGCCAGCGGCGGGGCGAGCGTCGGCGCGGTCTACCGCGGCGCTCGCCAGCGCGGTCTTCGTCGTCGAGGGCCGTCCGGCCGGGGTCGAGTGGCCCGACGGGCCTCCGCGTGAGGACGACGGGGTCGCCACCGGCACCGGCTTCGCGATCGCGGGCGGGCGCATCATCACGAACCAGCATGTCGTTGCGGACGCAGACGTCGTGGCGGTCCGCCTGCAGGGCCGGCGCGTGCGCGCTCGCGTCGTCGGCAGCGACGCCTCCACCGACCTCGCGATCCTGCGGCTGCCGCCCGAACGGGCGCGCGGGCTCGACACGCTTCCCCTCGGCAGGTCGGCCGACGTGCGTCCCGGCGACACCGCGATCGCGATCGGCAACCCCTTCGGCCTGGCGCGCACGCTGACCGCGGGCGTCGTGTCCGCCGTGGGCAGGCGCATCACCGCGCCGGACGGCGCGGCCATCCGCGACGCGATCCAGACCGACGCCGCCATCAATCCCGGGAACTCGGGCGGCCCGCTCCTCGACGGCCGCGGCCGCGTGATCGGCGTGATCGCCCAGGGCCGCGGCGACGGGCTCTCGTTCGCCGTGCCGATCGACACGCTCAAGCGCATCTCACGCGAGCTCGAACGCCGCGGCAACGTCCGCCGCGCGTACCTGGGCGTGAGCACCACCGACCCGGAGCGCGGACCCGGGGCACTCGTCGTCGAGGCGGTCCCGGACGCGCCGGCGGCCGAGGCCGGCCTCCGCGACGGCGACGTGATCCTCAGCGTCGACGGCCGGCGCGTCGACGGCCCCGACGACGTGGCTCTCGCCGTCGAGGACGAGCGCCCGGGACGGCGCGTGGAGATCGAATACCGGCGCGGCTCGACCACGCGCACGCTCGAGGTCAGGCTCGGCGTGCGGCCCTAGCGCAATCCCAGGCGGCGGCCTCGGATACAGGTCGAACGGGAACTGTCAGCGTCAGCCGGGCACCACCCGGAGGGTCCCGCAGCCCGCCCAGATAGTCAAGGACCGAACGGTCCGCCAAGCGTGCGTCTTGAAGCCCGGCGTCACCGGGTACAGTCCGCAAACGATGGCGACCAGGGACGCTACGAGCAACGACAAGGACGCCAACTCCCGCGAGGAGAGCGGCAACGGCACGGACGTACCGGGCGGCGAGGAGATCGGCTTCGGCGAGGTCAAACACGGCCTTCCGGACGCGAAGACCTGCCGAACCGTCCTCGCGAAGATGATGCTGATCCGCCGCTTCGAGGAGCGCGCGGGCGAGATGTACGCGAAGGCGAAGATCGGCGGCTTCCTGCACCTCTGCATCGGCGAGGAGGCCACGGTCGTCGGGGCCACTCAGGCGCTCACTGAGACCGACTACCTGATGTCGACCTACCGCGAGCACGGCCAGGCGCTCGCGCGCGGCACGCCTCCCAACGCTGTGATGGCCGAGCTGTTCGGGCGCGTCGACGGCTGCTCGAAGGGCCGCGGCGGCTCGATGCACCTGTTCGACTGGGAGCGCCGCTTCCTCGGCGGCTACGGCATCGTCGGCGGCAGCCTGCCGCTGTCCGCCGGCGTCGCGCTCGCCTGCGACTACCTCGAGACCGACGACGCGATTCTCTCGATGATGGGCGACGGCGCCACGAACCAGGGCACCTTCGGCGAGACGATGAACCTGGCGGCGCTCTGGAAGCTGCCGGTCGTCTTCCTGATCATCAACAACCAGTTCGGCATGGGCACCGCGCTCCACCGACACTCGGCGGTGACCGACCTGTCGCTCAAGTCGGAGGGCTTCGGCGTGCCCGGCACCCGCTGCGACGGAATGGACGTGCTCGACGTGCACGCCGTCGTGACGGACGCCCTCAAGTGCGCGCGCGACGAGCGCAAGCCGCAGCTCGTGGAGGCGGTGACCTACCGCTACCGCGGCCACTCGATGGCCGACCCCGAGGAGTACCGCTCCAAGGAGGAGGTCGAGGAGTGGCGCGGGCGCGACCCGATCAACGCGTTCGCGAAGCGGCTCGTCGACGAGGGCGTGCTCGAGGAGGACGAGGTCGAGCAGCTCGACAAGGACGCGATCGAGACGGTCGACGAGGCGCAGCGCTTCGCCGACGAGTCTCCCTTCCCGGACCTCGACTCGCTCTACGACGACGTCTACGTCTTCTCCGACGAGGTCCCCGCCTGGTGGACGGTCGACGAGCGCTCGCCCGAGGTCCACCGCGGCGAGCGCGAGCGCGAGGCCGGGGAGATCCCGCACGAGCTCGCGGAGAAGGGCGCCGCCTACGCGAACGTCGGCGACCGCGATGCGCGCAAGCGGCGGGCACCGAAGGACCAGGACGAGGAGGGCGAGCAGCAGGGTCCCGGCGAGGACGAGGAAGCCGAAGCCTCAGCCGAGGCCTCCGGCACCGGCGAGCCCGAGGCCGACGAGCGCGACGAGACCGGAGGCGGCGGCTGATGCCGGTGATGCGCTACCGCGAGGCGCTCAACCAGGCGCTTCGTGAGGAGATGGAGGCCGACGAGAAGGTCTTCATCATGGGCGAGGACATCGGCGTCTTCCAGGGTGCGTTCAAGGTGACGGCGGGCCTGCTCGAGGAGTTCGGCGAGAAGCGCGTGCGCGACACGCCGATTTCCGAGAACACGATCGTCGGCATGGGCGTCGGCTCGGCGATGATCGGCCTGCGGCCGGTGGTCGAGCTGATGACGGTCAACTTCTCGCTGCTCGCGATGGACCAGATCGTCAACCACGCGGCCGCGATCCGCTACATGTTCGGCGGCCAGGTCAAGGTGCCGCTCGTCGTGCGGATGCCGCAGGGCGCCGGCCACCAGCTCGGCCCCACGCACTCGCACTGCTTCGAGGCCTTCTACCTGCACGTGCCGGGGCTGCTCGTCGCGGTGCCGTCGACGCCGGCGGACGCCAAGGGCCTGCTCAAGGCCGCGATCAAGGACGACAACCCCGTCGTCTTCATCGAGCACGAGACGCTGTACGGCCAGCGCGGCGAGGTGCCCGAGAACGGCGGCCCAATGCGCTTCGGCGAGGCTGCGATCCGGCGCGAGGGCGACGACGTGACGGTCATCGGCATCTCGCGCATGGCGATCACCGCGCAGAAGGCCGCCGACGTGCTCGCCGACGAGCACGAGATCGAGGCAGAGGTGATCGACCCGCGCACGCTGCGCCCGCTCGACCTCGACACGATTCTCGAATCCGTCCAGAAGACGAACCGTGCCGTGATCGTCGAGGAGGGCTGGCCCCACGGAGGGGTCGGCGCGAACCTCGCGGCGCTGATCCAGGAGCAGGCCTTCGACTACCTCGACGCGCCCGTGCAGCGCGTGACCGGCGCGGATGTCCCGATGCCCTATTCGAAGCCACTCGAGCAGGCGGCCTTCCCGCACGAGGAGCACGTCGTGCACGCCGCGCTCGCAACCTTCAGAGACCTATAGGAGAGCTCCTGCATGGCCAGTGACGTCACGATGCCCCGCCTGTCCGACTCGATGGAGGAGGGCACCGTCCTCAAGTGGCTCGTGGACGAGGGCGCCGAGGTCAAGCGCGGCGAGCCGCTCGTCGAGATCGAGACCGACAAGGCCAACATGACCTACGACGCCGACGCCGACGGCACGCTGATCGAGATCGTGGCGCAGGAGGGCGACACGCTCGCGATCGGCGAGGTGATCGCGCGCATCGGCGAGGCGGGCGAGGCAGGGAGCAACGGCAAGCCCGAGGCCGAGGAGAAGACGGAGGAAGAGGAGCCCGAGGCCGAGGAGGAGCAGGACGAAGAGGACGCCGGCGCCGAGGACGAAGCGGCGAAGGAAGAGGACGAGGAGGCCGTGACCGCGGACGCCGGCGAGACCCGCGGCGGCGGCGGTGGTGGCGACGGCGGCGGCGAGACCCAGCCGGGCGGCGACGGCGGCGGCACCGCCACACGCGAGCGCGCCCCGTCGGGCGACGGCAACGGCGGCGAGCGCGTCAAGGCCTCGCCGGTCGCTCGGCGCATGGCGCGCGAGCTCGGGCTCGAGCTGCGCGGCATCGACGGCACCGGTCCGGGCGGCCGCATCGTCAAGGCCGACGTCCAGGCCGCGGCGGAGGACGGCGGGGCGAGGACCGAGGAGGCCCCCGCCGAGGCCGAGGCGGAGCCGGCCGAGGCGAAGCCGGAGAGGGGCGCCGCCGAGCCCGCCCGCGCCGAGGCCGGTCCGAAGGGCGAGGCCGAGATCCAGGAGCTCACGCGCCTGCAGCAGACCGTGTCGCGGCGCATGGCGGAGTCGAAGGCGACCGCGCCGGACTTCTCGATCAGCCTGACGGTCGACATGACCCAGGCGGTCGAGCTGCGCAGCCGGCTGAAGGAGGTCGCCGACCCGGCGCCGTCCTTCAACGACATGGTCGTGAAGGCGGCCGCCACCGCGCTGACCGAGCACCCGCGCGTGAACGGCGCCTACCGCGACGGCAAGTTCGAGCTCTACGACAACGTCAACATCGGCGTGGCCGTGGCGGCGCAGGACGCGCTCGTTGTGCCGACCGTCTTCAACGCGGACCAGAAGTCGCTCGGCCAGATCTCGAAGGACGCCCGCGCCGTGATCGAGAAGGTGCGCGACAAGACGGTCACCCCGCCGGAGCTCTCAGGCGGGACCTTCACCGTGTCGAACCTCGGCATGTTCGGGATCGAGTTCTTCACGGCGATCATCAACCCGCCGCAGGCCTCGATCCTGACGGTCGGCAAGCTCGAGAAGCGCCCGGCGGTCGACGACAGCGGCCGGATCGTCGCCCAGGACCAGATGACGCTGAGCCTCGTCTGCGATCACCGCATCCTGTACGGGGCGGACGGCGCGAAGTTCCTGGCACGCGTGAAGGAGCTGCTCGAGCAGCCGCTCTCGCTGGCGCTCTAGGCATTCGAAACGCCGTTATTGGGTAAGTCTCGTCGGAGCTTCTCCGAGGACCGCCTGGCGGCTGTTCTCAGAGTCCTCTGGGGGAGGGGACACTAGGCTCGGGGCCATGGTGGACCGCCATGACCCCGAGCCTCGCATCCCCCAGACGCTCGACGAGGAGATCCTCGGCGCGCAGGAGCGGGATGTCCTCTCGACGTTCAGCGACGAGGACCGGATCCAGCGCATCGCGAGCGAGCTGCGCCTGGGGTTCGCGACGCTCGCGCACGTCGGCTCGGCAGCCTCCTTCTTCGGCTCGGCGCGCACGCCGCCCGACCATCCCGAGTACCTGCTGGCGCGCGAGACCGCCCGCGTGGTCGGGGAGTCCGGCATGGCGATCATCACCGGCGGCGGGCCCGGAGCAATGGAGGCCGCGAACCGCGGCGCGCGCGACGCCGGCGCTCAGTCGATCGGCCTCAACATCGAGCTGCCCTTCGAGCAGGGCGTCAACCCGTACTGCGACATCGAGCTCGTCTTCCACTACTTCTTCGTGCGCAAGATCATGTTCGTCCGCTACGCGAGCGGCTTCGTCGTCTTCCCCGGCGGGTTCGGCACGATGGACGAGCTGTTCGAGTCGCTGACGCTGATCCAGACGGACAAGATCCGCGAGTTCCCCGTGATCCTGGTCGGCACGGACTACTGGAAGGGCATGGTCGACTGGATCACCGAGAGGCTGCTCGCCGACGGGAAGATCTCACCCGGCGACGAGAAGCTCTTCACGCTGACGGATGATCCGCTCGAGGTGCGGAACCTTCTGAGCGCGGCTGTCCACCGTCAGGCACGGGCATCCGCGGATAGCGAGCTCTGACCTCGTCGATGAAGCCGGCGAGCTGCTCGGCCAGCTCCGGGTCGTGCAGCTCGACCACGTTCTCGGCGTTCTGCTCGCCCGAGCGCGACAGGTTGAACGAGCCGGCAAAGACGACGTCGTCGCAGACCGTGACCTTCGCGTGCATGAAGTCGTGGATCGACTCCGGCGTCCACGGAACGGAGACCTTGCCGCTGAACTCGGCGTGATCCAGGACCGAGCCGAGGATCGGGATCTTCCAGGCCGAGCGGCCGTTCGTGCGCCACTGATAGACGACGCCGTCCATCTGGGTGCGGTCCACGACCCCGCGCACGTCGACACGCGCCTCGGCCGTGACCTCGGCGAGCGTGCCGAGCACCGGGCCGGCCGTGATCACCGGCGAGGCGATCCGAACGCGGCGGCGCGCCGCCCCGATCGCGCTCGCGATCCGGTGTGAGAGCTCCTCGCCGTGGCCTGGTGTGAACCAGGCGCGCAGCTCGTGTCCGTCGAGCTCGAGCCGGCGCGGCTCGCGGTGGCCCGAGTCCGAGACGTCGCCGGACGCCCAGAGCTCGTCGAAGTTCTGGGTGAACTCGGCCGCCAGCTCCGCCGCGTGCGCCACGAGCACCACGTTCTCCTGGATCGTCCACGAGTCCGTCGTCCAGTTGGTCGAGCCCGTCCAGACGCTGTTGCCGTCACGCACCGCGTACTTGTGGTGCATCAGGTCGGGGATGCCGGGCACGCCGCGCGTGTCGAAGGGAAGCGCCTCGATCAGCTCGGGCTCGGTGCGCGGCGGCGGCGGGAACAGGCGCTCGTCGTGATCGGCGTTGTAGGCGACCCGCACGCGCACGCCGCGATCGGCGGCGGCGCGTAGGGCACCCGAGACGATGTCGCCCGGCTCGCCCGGAAGCCGCACGTCGTAGAGGGCGAGGTCGAGCGAGCGCTGCGCGTCGCCGATGAAGCCGGCCACCCGGCGGGCCATCTCGGCCGCGGTCTGCCGCTCCGGGTGGAGGGTCTGGACGTCGATCACGCGGCGCGACGCTATCGGACGACCGTGCAGAATCCGTGACCATGGAGGTACGGCCGGCAGACGAGGACGAGCGGCGCGAGGTCATCGCTCTCTGGACCGAGCGCTGGGGGAGCCCGCGGGTCGTGAGCCGCGGACGCATGCACGAGCCGCTCGGCTACCCGATGCTGGTGGCGGCCGGACCGGACGGGCGCATCGCCGGCGCCCTCACCTACGACGTGCGCGACGGCGAGATGGAGGCGGTCACGGTCGACGCCTTCATCGAGGGCGCCGGCGCGGGCCGCGCGTTGATCGAGGCAGCCGCGGCGGAGGCGCGCCGGCTCGGCTGCCGCCGGCTCTGGCTGATCACGACCAACGACAACACGCCGGCGCTGCGCTTCTACCAGCGCTGCGGCATGACGCTCGCGGCCCTGCGCCGCGACGCGGTCGCCGAGTCGCGGCGGCTCAAGCCGGAGATCCCGGAGACCGGCCTCGACGGCATTCCGATCCGCGACGAGCTCGAGTTCGAGCTGCAGCTCGACGGCGGCTCGCCGGCCGAGCTGGACGGCTTCCGTCAGGCCGGTCACGCGCTCACAGACGGCGTCGCCGACTACCTCACCGCCGTGCCGTCGCGCCCGGTCTGGCAGCCGCCGCCGGAGGCGCTGCGTGAGCGACTGCTCGGCCTACCCCTGCCGGAGGATGCCGCCGGGCTCGACGAGCTGGTCGCGACGATGCTGCGCGATGTCCTGCCACACGCCATGGGCAACGGCCACCCGGCCTTCTTCGGCTGGGTCAACCCGCCGCCGTCGCCCGCCGGCGTCGCCGCTTCGCTGGCGGCCGCCGCGATGAACCCGAGCGTCGTCGCCGGCGAGCACGCCGACGTCTACGTGGAACGTGCGGTCGTGCGCTGGCTGGCGGAGCTCGTCGGCTTTCCGCACGAGCCGGGCGCCGGGCTGCTCACAAGCGGCGCGTCCGTCGCGACGATCGTCTGCTTCGCGGGCGCTCGCGGCCGCGCGCTGGCAACGGCCGGCCACGACGTGCGCGCCGACGGCCTCGCGGGCGCCCCGCAGCTCGTCGCCTACGTGCCGAGCGAGGCCCACAGCTGCGTGCGGCGTGCGCTGGAGCTGCTCGGCATCGGTAGCGGCGCCATGCGCGACGTGCCGCTCGACCGGGGCCGGCTCGACGCGGCTGCGCTGCGCGCCTCGATCGCCGCCGACCGTGCGGACGGCTTCGTGCCGGCTCTGCTCGTCGGCTCGGCCGGAACCGTCAACACCGGCGCGATCGACCCACTCGCCGAGCTCGCCGAGGTCGCGGCCGAGGAGGGGATCTGGTTCCACGTCGACGGCGCCTACGGTGCTTTCGGCGTGCTCGACCCGTCGATAGCAGCGCGCTTCAGCGGCATGGCGCGCGCCGATTCGCTCACTTTGGACCCGCACAAGTGGCTCGGCGTGCCCGTCGACGCCGGTTGCGCGCTCGTCCGGCGTGGCGATGATCTGCGCGACGCGTTCAGCCTCATACCGCCGTACCTGCGCCAGGACGCGGATGCGGAGGTCGGCACGTTCGCCGAGTACGGGGTCGAGCAAACGCGACCGTTCCGTGCGCTCAAGACGTGGGCGACCATCGCCGCCCGCGGACGCGCCGGCATCGCCGCGCAGGTGCAGCATGCGAACGCCCTCGCCCGCGAGCTCGCGGCGATGGTCGACGCGGAACCCGAGCTCGAGCTGGCGGCCGCCCCCGAGACCTCGATCGTCGCCTTCCGCGCGCGCCCCGCAGACTGTCCGGCCGACCGGCTCGACGAGCTCAACCGCAGGCTGCCCGAGGCCGTTCAGGCTCGTGGCCGCGCCTTCGTCACGGGAACCGTGTTCGACGGTCGCGAGACCCTACGAGCCTGCATCCTGCATCCGGATACGCGCGCCGAGCACCTTGCGACGCTCGTGCGCGAGGTGGTCGCGGCGGCGCGGGCTATGTCCAGCGAAAGCCCGTAGCGTCGATGCGCGGCTCGAGCGGGCTGCTCGGCAGTCCGTCCGGCAGCGCCGGCTGGTTGAAGCCGCCGGGCGCCGTGTCGTTCGGGGTGTCCGGGTGGAAGAGCGAGGCGAGGTACTGGATGTGGCCGCGACCGACGCCGAGCTCGGTCTGGCCGCCGCCGTAGGCCTCGACGCCCTCGCTCTCGCACCAGTCGTACATCTCGAAGAGCCGCGACAGCGGGCCGAAGCGCGACGGCTTGATGTTCACCATGCGCGGCTTCCAGGGCCGCTCGAGCACGTCCTCGACGGAGTGGATCGGCGCGTCCCAGGTGAGCTGGCCCGCCACCGGCTCGAGCAGCGGGCGCGTCTCGTCGGTCACGTCCGCATCCTCGTACCAGGCGTCCGGGAACGCCTCGATGCACATCCTGTAGAGGTCGATGTCGGTGACGAGGTCGACCGGCGTGCCCTTGTAGAAGCTCTTGAAGTCGAGCGAGTTGACCGCGCCCAGCGCGGCCAGCTCGTCGACGAGCTCCTGCGTCCAGTTGTTCGTCGGGTCGAGCTTGAGCCCCGTGCCCGGGTAATTCTCGAGCAGGTCGAGCACGCGCTCGGAGGTGTCGACCTCGCCGGGGCGCGCGAGTCGCATCGACACGACGTAGTGGAGCGGGCGCGGCTCGCGGCCGACCGCATCGGCGAGCGAGCGGCCCGCCTGCCGGAGCGCCAGGTCGAGCGCCGCCGACTCGAAGGCCCAGCGCCGGTAGTCGCGCGAGACGTCGCCGCGCGCCGGCTCCTGCAGGCCAGACGGACACCTCCTCGAGGCGCTTCGAGAACGAGTCGATCGTCCAGTCGCCGGCGAGGTCGATCGAGTCGCCCTTCGCCTGCAGGATGTCGTGGTCCTCGGCGTCGTACACGACGTCCTCGCCGGTGCCGCGCTCACCGTTGCCGTCGAGATGGATAAGCGTCGTCTTGCGCACGAACTCCTCGCTGAAGGGGAGCTCGCGGCCCTCGAGCGAGAGCGACTCGATCCGGAGGGGCAGGTCTGCAATCAGGTCATAGGTCGCCATTGTCGGCGAGACTAGCCAGCCGCCTCCGCCGGCCCGACGACGGCCGTGCAGAACGCGCAGCGATTCGCGAGCACGGGGATGTCACTGCGGCACTCCGGGCACGCGCGCGTCTGCTCGTCGACTGGGGTCTCCGTCTGGCGCCTCGCCATCAGGGCGTTGACCGGCTTGATCACGAAGAAGAAAACCACCGCCGCGATGATCAGGAACGCGATCAGCGCATTGAGGAAGTGCCCGTACCTGAACTCGCTGTCGTTGATCGTGAAGGTCAGGCCCGAGAAGTCCTGTTCGCCGCCGACGGCCGCGATCAGCGGCGTCACCAGGTCCGCGACGAGGGCCGCGACCACGGCCGCGAACGCCGTGCCGATCACCACGGCCACCGCGAGCTCGACGAGGTTGCCTCGCAGGATGAAGTCTCGGAATTCCTTGATCATGCGGCGAACAATGCCGCCACCGCCTGCTCGAAGG
>CAWFZK010000027.1:0-27183 GCA_963820315.1 uncultured Thermoleophilaceae bacterium
ATCCGCTTGCGCTCGGAGATCATGCCGCCGACAGTGACCCACTCGCCGACCTCCTTCGCGGCGAGCCGTCGACGGAGCAGTCGACGGTTACGCCGCGCCAGGCGCACCTCCTTCAGCGGGTGCTCGAGAGGAACGGCCCGAGCGTCTCCTTCTCCCACTCGTTCGGCTGCTCGCGCTCGTCCGGCAGCTCGGGGACGGGCAGGCCGGCTCGGCCACGGCTCCCAGCCCGTCGTCGAGGTCGAAGAAGGAGCCCTGTCCGCGCTGGGCGTCCTGCTGCGTCTCGGCACCCGGGGCCTGGGCGTTCGGAAGGATCCGCGTCGTGCCCGTGCGCGTGCCGGGCAGCGAGTCCATCGCGCCGCACTTGACGAGCGACTCCTCGGCCGCTTGTTGACCGCTGGCAGTCCACCCGCCGGCAGAAGTCCCGATCGAGCGTGAACGGTCCGCCCTCCTCGCGCGCGCCGATGATCGCCTCGACCGCCTGAAAGCCGAGCCCCTTGACAGCATCGAGGCCGAAGCGGATGTTCCCCTCGACGACCTTGAAGTCGTGCCCGAGAGCTTCACGTCGGCGGCAGACCTCGATGCCCATGTCCTCGCACTGGGCGACGAAGAAGGGCACCTTGTCCTTCGTCGACATCACCGAGGAGATCAGCGCCGCCATGTACTCGGCGGGGTAGTTCGCCCTGAGCCAGGCGGTGCGATAGGCGACCAGCCCGTAGCACGCCGCGTGCGAGCGGTTGAACCAGTAGTCAGCCGCGGCCTCGTTGATCGCCCACAGCTCCGCGATCACGTTCTCCTGCATGCCGCTCGCGCGGCGCCCTCGAAGAAGCGCTGGCGCAGCGCCGCCATGGCCTCGCGGTCCTTCTTGCCGATCGCCTTGCGCAGGTCGTCGGCCTCCGCGCCCGAGAAGCCAGCGATCCCCTTGGCGATCTGCATCGACTGCTCCTGGTAGAGGACCACCGAGTAGGTGGCCTCGGTGATCGGGCGCAGGCGCTCGTCGATGTAGGTGACGATCTCCGGGTCGCGCTTGTTGCGCGCGTAGGTGTGGATCTGGCGATGGCGCCAGGCCGGTAGAGCGCGATCAGCGCGACCAGGTCCTCGAACTCGGTCGGCTTGACCTTGTGCAGCGCGTCGCGCATGCCCTCGGACTCGAACTGGAACACGCCGATCGACTCACCGCGGGCCATCATCTCGAAGGTCTTCGGATCGTCGAGCGGCAGCGTCGCCATGTCGGGCCGCTGACCCGTGGACTCCTCGATGATCGACAGGCAGTCCTCGATCACGTCGAGGTTGCGCAGCCCGAGGAAGTCCATCTTGAGCAGGCCGATCTCCTCGATCGGCTTCATCGAGTACTGCGTGACGACCTTGTAGGAGCGCTCGCCGGCCGGCCCCGGCGCGCCGCGGTCCTCCATCAGCTGGACCGGCACGATGTCGGTGAGCGGACGGTCCGCGATCACGACGGCCGCCGCGTGGATGCCGGCGTGGCGGACGATCCCCTCGAGGCCGCGCGCGGTGTCGATGATCTGGCGCGCCTCCGGCTCGGAGTCGTAGGCGCGGCGCAGGTCGGGCTCCTCGCCGAGGTACTCCTCGAACGTCTTCGAGCGCCCCATGATCGGCTCCGGGATCAGCTTGGCGAGCCGGTCGCCGGCGCCGTAGTCGAGCCCAGGACGCGCGCGGCGTCGCGCGTGGCGTTGCGCGGCAGCATCTTGCCGAACGTCACGATCTGGGCGACCGACTCCTTGCCGTACTTCTCCTCGACGTAGCGCATCACGCGCGCCCGGCCCTTGACCGAGAAGTCGATGTCGATGTCCGGCATCGACACGCGCTCCGGGTTGAGGAAGCGCTCGAACAGCAGGCCGTAGGCGAGCGGGTCGACCTCGGTGATGTTGAGGCAGTAGGAGACGAGCGAGCCGGCGGCGGAGCCGCGCCCCGGGCCCACGGCGATCCCCTGGTCCTTCGCGTACTTGACGAAGTCCCAGACGATCAGGAAGTAGGCCGAGAAGCCCATCTTCTCGATCACCCCGAGCTCCATCTCGAGCCGCTCGACCGCCTCGGCCGGCGGCGGGTCGCCGTAGCGCAGCCGCAGTCCTGCATGCGCGAGGCGGCGCAGGTACTCGGGCTCGGGCGCCCCGTCCGGCGTCGGGAAGCGCGGGATCAGCATCTTGCCGAGCTCGATGTCGACCGAGCAGCGCTCCGCGATCTCGAGCGTCGCGGCAAGCGACTCGGGCCATTCCGCGAAGTCGCTCGCCATCTCGTCCGAGCTCTTCAGGAAGAACTCGTTCGTGTCGAACGACAGCTTGGGCTGCGCGAGCGTCGACTTCGTCTGCACGCACAGGAGGGCGCGGTGGTTGTCGTAGTCCTCGCGGCGCAGGTAATGGACGTCGCCCGTTGCGACGAGCGGCCGGCCGAGCTCGCGCGCGATCTCGACGATCCCGGTGTTCGCGCGCGCCTGATCGTCCACGCCGTTCTTCTGAACCTCGAAGTAGACGTTGTCGCGGCCGAAGACCTGCATGAGGGCGTCGGCGTGGGCGCGCGCCTCGTGCGGCGAGCCGTCCACGAGCCGGCGGCAGAAGCGCGACTGGAGGCAGCCCGTGAGCGCGATGATGCCGCCCGCGTGCCGAGAGAGCAGGTCGAGGTCGACGTTCGCCTTGCCGCGCCGGTAGCCCTCGAGGTAGCCCGCCGAGCTCAGCTTGACGAGGTTCCGGAAGCCCTCGTCGCTCGCCGCGAGCAGCGTCAGGTGGTTGCGCTCGTAGCGGACCGCCTCGGTGCGGCAGTCGTCCACGAAGTACGCCTCGAGGCCCAGGATCGGCTTGATGCCGTGCTTGCGGCACGCCTTGTAGTGCTCGACCGCCCCGTTCATGACCCCGTGATCGGTGAGCCCGAGGGCCGGCTGGCCGTACGCGGCCGCGCGCTCGGCGAGCGAGTCGATCCTGCAGGCGCCGTCGAGCACCGAGTACTCGGAATGCACGTGGAGATGGGCGAAGCTCATCCGGGCCTCGAATATACGGTCGCGACCCGACGGCTCCGCCTGACCGCCGTGGCGCTCCCGCACGTTGCGAGGATCGAGTCGCGGCGCCGTTAGCTGCGCATGTTGCCGGTTGGCCGGCGGCAAGCCTCGAGCAGGGCCTCCTCGTCGTCCAGGTACCGAGGCAGAGCACCCCATGGATTCGGGAGCGACCCCGAGGTCACGTAGAGGTATCCCGCCCCGGTGCCGGCCTCGACTGCCCGGGTTGCCTCGTCGGCCGAGGCGGCGTACACGAGGTGGGCGATGCGCCTGCGAGGCATCTGCCGAACCCAGTCCGGCATCTCGTCGAGGGCGGCCGAGTAGTCCGACGAGGGGCCCTCGAACGTCACGACGACGTCGCCCGCGTCGAAGTAGCTCCGTGCCGGGACGACGCCCGGGTTGAGGACGATGAGCTGGTCTCCGGAGGCTCGGATATGGCTGCTGAGCGCTTTGTAGTAGCTCAGCTGCTCGTCCGAATGAGCCGCCTCGTCCACGAATATCCCGTCGATCCCGTACCACGAGTGGTAGCGGTCGACGTCATCCATGGCCAAGCGCAGGTCCCGGGCTCCGTAGCTCGTCGGGACGTAGCCGAGCACGCGCGTCCCCGCCTCTCTCGCCTTCCGCACGGCATCCTGATAGCCAGGATGCGGATGGGTCCCCGGGCCGCTGGACGGGTTGACGATGAGCACCCGCGATCGGTCGGACCGCTCCGCGAGATCGGCAATCTCGCTCGGCGGAACGTAGGCGGGAATCAGTGCGCTGCGACAGGCCGGCCGGCTCTCGGAACCCCGGGTGACGAGCACCGCCATCAGCACGATCGCCCCCGCGGCGACCGACGCCAGTAGGTACGCGCGCGGCGCATGCCGGCCGGCCGGCCGCCTGACCTTCACGGGATCCAGAGCGACGTCGCAAGAGTGCGTGCCGGGCGGCTGAGCAGCGCCATCGCCGCCGGCAGGGCCACGAGCACAGCCACCGCGCCGCCCACCGTGAGAGCGGCGGCAGAGAACGGCGTCCAGTCGGCAAGGCCGATGGCCACCTCGGCCGCGATCGCGAGGGCGACGCCAACCAGCGCCCAGCCGGCCCGGCCGACGGCCTCGAGCAGGCTCACCAGGAGGGTGGCGAGCGCGATCAGCCCGAAGCCTACGAGGACGCCAATGCCAACCGTGTCCTGGCCCGCCCAGGCACAGCCGGCCAGGACGGCCGCCGATAGCACGGTTGTGAGCGCCGCCAGGCGAACGACCGCGCCGAGCAGGATGCGCAGGGGCCCCCAGGCGAGTCGACGGGCCTCCGCGTCGCGCAGGGCGACGCCGGATAGCGCTCTCGGTATCGCCTGCTGGAATCGCCATAGGTGGTAGCCGCCCCAGAAGCTCGCCACGGTCGAGGGAAGCAGTGCGATCGCCGTGACCGCTCCCCCGCTCCAGTTCACGTTGCGGTCGGCGACGAGCATGACCCCCAGGCCGATGCCGATCGCGCCCGCGCTCAACGCACGGCCCCAGCGGCCTGGCGGGTGGAGGCTGCCCGCGGTCGGCGCCCGCACCGCCGCGAGCACCCCGAGCGTCGTTATCGCGGCCGCGACGCCGAGCACCCCCAGCGGGGCTATCCCGGCTAGCATCGCGACCGTCGCAGCGATTATCACTCCCACGTACCCGGCCGCCCAGCGACGGCGGATCAGGATCGTCCCTCCTGTCCACGTCAGCGTCATCAGCCCAGCGACCGCGCCGGCCAGGCCCATCAAGGCGAGCGGGAGCGCCACCACGACCACGGCCCCCAGGCCGAGAACGTAGGGACGCCGGCCCAGGTGAGCAAGTCCGTCCGGACGCCCGAGGTAGCGGCTGCGCAGGCCCCATTGCAGCGCCAATGTCACGGGCAGCGCCACTATCAGGGCGCGTTGGACCACCCCGGCGCCGAGGCTCGACGCAAGCGGCACCGCCCAGCAGGCGATCGCGACCACGGCCATGACGAACGCGATTGCCTCGACGAGGAATCCCTCCTCGGCCTCGCTCGGCCCCTGGAGGCGGGCCACGCTGGATTCCTGAGGGCGCGCTGGGGCGCGCATGAGCGCGCGGCCGGCCGCGAGCGCATCGCGGGCCGGGACCCCACCCCAGGCCTCGAGCACCACCGCCGCCTCCAGCATGTCCTGGGGCGGGCGCCCGAGCCGCGCTTCGACGACGCCCTGCAGGCGCTTTGCGTCGGGTGTCACGCGGCTCATGCCGCGAGCTCGTCGGTGACAATCGGCGGCGTCATCCGAGGGAGCACCGCCGGCGCCGCCACCGCATGCAGCAGGCCGCGGTAGCTCTCGACGCAGGCGACCTCGTTGAAGGTGCGCTGCAGCCGGCGATGTCCCCGCCGGCCGAGCTGCCACGCGAGCTCGGGGGAGTTCAGCAGCGTCGTGATGCCCAGGGCGAGCCCGTGAACCTCCCCGGGGGGCGTGGTGACGCCGCAGCCCTTGACCACGTCCGGCACTCCGCCGACGCCGGTGGCCACGACCGGGCGACCCTGCCCCATCGCCTCGAGGATCGACATCGGCAGGCCTTCCGAGATGCTCGTCATCAGCACAACGTCGGCGTCGCGCACCACCCCGTTCGGATCCGTGGTCCGGCCCATGAAGCGAAAGCGGTCACCCAGGCCGAGCTGCTCGTGCAGCAGCAGGCAAGAACGCCCGTATGCCTCCTCGCCGCGCGTCACCGGTCCGTAGTGGAGGAACTTCGCGTGCGGGACGCGCCGGAGCGTCTCCGCGGCTACCCGGAGCATGGTGTGGACGTCCTTGAGCGGGTCGATCCGGCCGACCGAGACAACCGTCGCGCAACCGGGCGGCGGTGTCGGCTGAGGTGGTGGGCGCAATCCGTTGTAGAGAACCAGGATCTTGTCCGGATCGATGCCGAGCCCCTCTTCCCACTGCACGTTGGCGTCGGTAACCGGAGAGACCACGTTCGCGCCCGCATAGGCGGCCCGTGCCAGGCCGCGGGCGAGGCGCGTCGCCACGAAGCGGGCACCCGCGGAGTCTCGGCTGCGGACAGCGGCCAGGTAGGACTCACGCACGAACACCCCGTGCTCGGTAAGGATCATCGGCGTGCCGTACAGGGCCTTGTGGACGAGGGCGGGGATCGCCGACCAGCCGGCCGCGGTCACGTGGAGCACGTCGGTCTCCGGCGTCGGCGCCGCTGCCGTGCGCGCGATCCAGTAGAGCGTCTGGTACAGGGCCGCGGCCTCGACCAGATCGAGTGCGGGCGGAACGCCCGCCTCCTCCACCCGTTCGTCGAGGACCTCAGCCAGCCCCTCGAGGAAGGACGACCAGCCGTGGCGCGAGCGGAACACTCGCCGGACCCCCGCGGGATGCCGGCGGCACCAGACCAGCCTGTCGACCACGGCGTCGGTATCCCCGCTCCAGCCGAGCAGCCCGCGTACGAGCGTTGCCGGCAGTTCGCTGCCGACGCTGCGCTCGGAAGCGCGAAGGCGACGCCCGAGCGGCAGGCGTCTCGGACCACACCTCGATGCGCCCGACCTCCTGCACGTGGGGCGGCAGCTCGAACATGCGCGGCCGCCGGTCGGGCGGGACGATTGGAAGGATCTGCCAATCGAACTCCGCGAGGCTCTTTACGAGCAGGTCGCACCAGGCGCTGACGCCGCCGACAACGTAGGGATACGTGCCCTCAGTCGTGAGCAGCACACGCGGCCGGGCGCCCCCGTTCACGGCGCTCAGGGGCTGCGCGCCCTCAGGCCTGGACATGTCCATTCCCTCGCACGTGCGCCATTGCTCGCGTGCAGAGCCGGCTCCGGAACCATGGCGTCGAGCCGAGAGCTGATGGCCGCCATCGAGCGCTCGATCTCGACGCAGATCCCTCGAAGCGCCTCGCGCGTGACGAGGATCTCCGTGAGCATGTGCGCGGTCTCGTCACCGGCGTTCTCGGGGTCGAAAACCTCCTCCGACACGGCGCGGGCCCGTTCGAGCAGCCGTCCTACGCCCGCCTCGCTGTGCCTGGCGGCCTTCAGCTCGGCGTTCTCCTCACGGAGGAGCACCAGCTCGGCCTGCAGGGCGGCAAGCGCCTCGTCGCCGGCCGGGTGGTTCGCCGGGCTCGATTGATCGCCCCGGCGGAGGCGCCGGCCACGCCGGCGCCCTTTGTTCTGCTCGCTCAACGGAGCTCCTTCAGAACGGCGAACCCGAGTGTTTGCTGAGTGGAGGACCGCCGTGACGGGTCGACGGCCATCGCGGTCACGGCCAGCCGGTAGCTGCCCGAGGGCAGTGTGCGTCCGCCGACCTTGCTCCTGAGGGTCAGGCGGCCGGCGCCCGCCGACACGGGGCGGTTGAGGGTCACCACGGTGACGAGCCGGCGGCAGGCCGGGCGCGCGCGGTTGCCCTTCGACGGCGCGGCACACGCTCCCGCCACCCTGCGGCCCGCCAGGGAACGCCGGAACGTCAGCCGAAGCGTCGCCCGGTCGCTCACGTGCCAGCTCAGGCGAGCTGAGCGGCGTGGGCCGCTGAGGCCGAAGCGCTTCGGACTTATGCGGAGCGAGGTGAGCGAGAGGCGGGGGGCGGGACCGGTCGTCGGGTTGGGCGGCTTCGGCGTGGCCGCACTCGGCACGACGCTGTTGGAATCAGCCGACGCCGAGTCCTGGGAGTTGGTCGCCGTCACCGTGCACTTGATCGCTTGCCCTACATCGCCCGCGACGAGCAGGTAGGTCGACGCGGTCGCGCCGGCGATGTTCGCCCCCGCCCGCTTCCACTGGTATGCGTACGCCGGCGTCGGGCTGCCGGTCCAGGTGCCCTGCGAGCAGGTCAGCGTCTGACCCGTAAGCGCGGTTCCGGTGAGCGCGGGAGCGCCGGTGTTGGCCGGTGGGCTCGTGGCCGTAAGCGAGTTGGAGCTAGCCGACGCCGAGCCACGGGCGTTGGTAGCCGTAACGGTGCAGGTCAGCGCATGGCCTGCGTCGCCCGCCACGACGGTATAGGTGCTGGCCGTCGCGCCGGCAATGTTCGCGTCATCGCGCTTCCACTGGTAGGCGAAGGTCGGCGTCGGGTTGCCGGTCCAGGTGCCCTGCGAGCAGGTCAGCGTCTGGCCGACGGCTGCGGTTCCGCTGAGAGCAGGCGCTCCGGTATTTGCCGGAGTGCTCGTCGGCGCCACCACGTCCGTGACCAGGGACTGCGCCTGGCTATAGGAAGAGATCCAGTTCGCCGCCGAGACGACCACCCGCAGGCGCTTGTCTATGTCCGCAGCCTGCGTCGTGTAGGTCGTCGCGGTGGCGCCGGGGATGCTCTCGCAGGCGGCGCCCTGGATGTTGCAGCGCTGCCACTGGCAGGAGAGTCGCGATGGTCGGCGTACCGATCCACGTGCCGTTCGTGGCGGTGAGCGTGCCGCCCACCGCCGCGACGGAGCCCGTCACCGTTGGCAGGGCGGTGTTTGCGGGGTCGCTCGGCTGCGAAACGCGCTCGAGCCTGGCGGAACGGTCGTCCACCCGGAGCGCTGGCCGCCGTAGAGGCCGCCGACGCTCGTGCCGGTGAGCGGCACGTCGATCGCGCTGGCCGTCGAGTTGACGACGTTCACCTTGCCGTCCTGGACGTAGGCGGAGATCCCGGCGCCGGCGGCCCTCCAGGCCCGCTGTCGCTGCATCTCCTGGCCGATCTGCGCCTGGGTGAGCTGGACGATCGGCGTGTTGAAGTAGGGCCGGTAGCGCGCGAGCAGCGCTTCCAGCACCGGGTACAGGACGCCGTCCTCGGCCACGTTGCTCTGATGGGCGTAGTGCGGCTTCGGGTCGTTGCCCATCAGGTGGTCGAGCATGATGTTCGCCTCGCTGTCGACGTACTGCTGCCAGGTGGCCGGCGCACCGAGGCAGGTGTTCGTCGCGCTGTCTACGCACTTGCCGCCGAGCGCCGGCGGCAGGTAGATGTAGTTGTACTCGTCGAGCTGCTCCGCCAGGGTCGCCGACGTTGTAGTAGACGTTCGAGGGGTAGCGGGGCACCGTCGTCGCCTGGCCGATCGCGTAGGGCGTCGGCTCGCGCGAGTTGTCGGCCGCGATCCAGCGGATGCCGGTCTGGTTGATCGCGGCCGGCATCGCGGGATTGTGCAGCCCGGAGTGCTCGCCGGTCACCAGCTCCGTCGGATCGAACGGCAGCCCCTCTGGGTGCTGGGCCCACTGGATGTTCTGGGCGATCTCGTTCCGGATCTGAGTCCTGCGACAGCGTGTCGAGCTGAAGGTGGCTCCACGTGTGGTTGATCCAATGGAACTGGGACTTGTTGGCCAGGAAGGCATCGGTGAGCGGGTCGGGGGCGCCGCGGCGGCATCGATGGCCTCCTCGCTGCCCACTCCGTTGAAGGCCATGTCGAGCTTGAGCCCGTTGGTGTTCTGCCAGTTGATCACGCGGGTCACGTCGGCGGCGGTCATCCGGATCGGCGGCTGGCAGTCGTTGATGGTCGTCGATCACGTGTCGGTCGCACTGGTACTCGTCGGTAGCGGTCGTCGGACCGTCGACGCCCGTCAGGTTGCGCGCCATGTCCCAGCGATCGTCCGGCAGGAAGACGTCGTCCACCTGCATCGCGAAGTAGTCACGCTGGTGGCCGAGGAACACGCCACGCGTGAGCCAGTTGATGATCCCGTGGCGCAGCAGCTGGTGGTGGGTCTGGCTCGCGTTGCCGGTAACCGCGTTCACCATCTCCTGCCGGCCGTCGGAGAGCGTGTTGATCCCCAGGTACGCGGAGCCGCTCGGCCCCGCGACCAGCGTCGTGAAGTCCGCGCCGGCGGCCGGAGTCGCCTGGAAGCCGAAGGCGAAGGGGCCCTCGATCGGCACCGGGCCGGCGAGGTATGGGAAGGCGGCCCTGCCTGTCGGCGGTGAGCGTCCCGGTGTTACCGCCCTGCTCGGCATAGATCGGCTGGCTCAGGCCGTGCAACGTCGGGTCTGTGATGTTGTCGCTCAGCCGGCGGACTCCGAACGTCGTCTGCAGCTTCGCCAGCGCGTCCCTCGTCGCTTGCGTCATGGCCATGTCGCCGGGTGCGACGATCACCGCCTGATACTTCGCCCTGTTGGCCGAATAGTCCGCCAGGTCGGCGTCGGTCAGGCCCGCCGACGCGCTGACGATCTTCCTGTCGTGGGGTACGCCCTCGCGGTCGAGGGCGGACTCCCATGCGGTCGCGACGGGGTCGAGGGCCGGCGTGGTGACCACGAGGACCTTCAGATCGATTCGCTGGCCTGGCTTCGGCTCGGAGGCGCTCAGCGCAACGGGTACCGCAAGCAGGAGCGCCGCGAGCGTGATCAGGAGCAGGGACGGCACCCGCCGCCGCCAAAGCCTCTGGCGGAGCGACAGAGGCGCGCCCTCGCGCTCAGCGCCTCTGCTGTGGGACGCTTGAATGGGTCTGCCGTTGCGATGTGTCACCCGCTGCTCCAATTGGTCGAAACTTGAGGTCTCGGCGCGTGAGCGGCGTAGAACAATCTCCGGCGGGCGACGGCGCTATGCGTCCGATGAGCCAATCAAGAACTCTCACGAAACGCAGCTAGTGTCAAGCACAAGGGGTATGCCTCTGTACCAATTTTAGGGGATAAGTGTGATAATCCATCCATGGGTCAAATACGCCGTCAAGTCCGGATATTGTGCTCCATACGGGGCTATTGATCAGTGCTCGCGTCTGGCGATACATGCCCGAAAAAGGTTCATGCGGAGGCCACTCGTCCGGATCTCTGCGAGCTCATCGGGCTGCCGCTGCTCCTGCTCGCCTGTGGACCGGAGGCGGCGGCCGGCATGCCGCAGAGCCTCGAGGCCGAGCGCATGCGTGTCGGCGCCGATGCGGGGCACGCCGTCCGCGATGCCTCCGCAAGCGGGAAGCGGGCGCTTTTGCTCACGGGACGGGGATGGGCTCGTGGCCGGATCGGCGTACCCGCGCGTTCCCTGCTGGTCGTCCGGCTTCGCGCCGCGCCGTGCGCGGGCGCTCCCAGGCTCGTCGTCACGGTCGACCGTCGGCCGGCGCTGTCGAAACTCATCGACAGCCGACGCTGGACGAGGCGGATCATGCGCAGGCCACTCGCCCCCGGCCGCCACTCGATTCGGCTGCGCCTGGCCAATCCCCACCGCCGTGGCAACTGCCGGCGCGCCCTTCGAATCGACCGCCTCGGGCTCCGGGCTACGTCACGGCCGGCGCCGGGCGATCCGGCCCCGCCGCCTGCCACGCCGGGGGGCATCTGGTTGCCCGCCCCGGACACGACCTGGCAGTGGCAGCTGACCACCCCCGTCGACCAGTCCGTCGACGCCGCGATGTTCGACATCGACCTGTTCGACAACTCCGCCGGCGTGGTTGCGGCCCTGCACGCCCGAGGGCGGCGCGTCGTCTGTTACATGAGCGCCGGGTCGGTGGAACCCGGGAGACCCGACACCGGAGCGTTTCCGGCCGCGATCATCGGCCAGCCGCTCGACGGCTGGCCCGACGAGCGCTGGCTGGACATTCGGCGGCTCGACTTGCTCGGCCCGATACTCGAGCGACGCCTGGACCTTTGCAAGGCGAAGGGATTCGACGGCGTCGAGCCGGACAACGTCGATGCGTACGCGAACGGGAGCGGTTTCCCGCTGACGGGGGCAGACCAACTCCGGTTCAACCGCTTCCTCGCCGCGGCAGCGCACGCCCGACGACTCTCGATCGGGCTCAAGAACGACCTCGAGCAGGCGGAGGCGCTCGAGCCTGACTTCGACTGGGCACTCAACGAGCAGTGCCACCAGTACGACGAGTGCGATCTGCTGGCACCGTTCACGCGGGCGGGTAAGGCCGTATTCGTTGCCGAATACGGCCTCGACATCGCAAGCTTCTGTCCCCAGGCGCGGGCGGCCGGTCTGATGGCGATGCGCAAGCGCCTCGCGCTCGACGCCTGGCGGGAACCGTGCTGACGGGCGCCGGGTGCCCAGGCGGTCTGCGCGCAGCCCGGCTACTGCCCGCCTGAGCTAGTCCTCGTCGCCGCTCCCCTTGGCGGCCAGCACTCCGGCCGCGAGCACGCCGAGCACGGTCGCGGCGGCGCCGAGCTTGACCTTGTTCGTCCCGAGCTTGCGCCGGACCAGGATCACGATCCCCTGCCAGGCTGCCCAACCGAGCATCGTGTAGGCCTTCGTCTTCATCTGTCATCCCTTTCCCGGTTGCGGATGTTGTACGCCATCCGCGACTGCAGCGACCAGAGCTCGATGAAGCCCGGGCTCGCCTGCTGCGAGAAGAGCCCGCCCGACTCGCCGAAGCCGGCCAGCGCCGGGTCGTAGAGCGCGTTCGGCGAGCGGCGAGCCACCGGCCGCGCGCTGCCCTTGTAGAGCCGCATCGTGATCTCGCCCGTGACCTGCTCGTTGACCGCGTCCATGAACGCGTTCAGGTCCGACAGCAGCGGCTCGTACCAGAGCCCCGCGTAGACGAGGTAGGCCCAGTGGTTGTCGAGCTGCGGCTTGAAGGTGTTCTGGTGGATCGTCCCGACGAGCTTCTCGAGCTCCTTGTGCGCGGTCAGGATCAGCGCGGCGGCGGGGACCTCGTAGAGGTCGCGGACCTTGAGGCCGACGATCCGGTCCTCGATGTGGTCGACGATGCCGATCCCGTGGCGGCAGCCGATCTCGCCCGCCCGCTCGAGCAGCTCGACGAGGGCGAGCCGCTCGCCGTTCAGCGACACGGGCACGCCGCGCTCGAAGCCGACGACCACGTCCTCGGGCTCGTCGGGCGCCTCCTCCGGGCGCGTGACGAGCTGGAATACGTCGTCGCGCGGCGGCTCGTCCAGGTCCTCGATCGGCCCGCCCTCCGAGGAGCGGCCCCAGAGGTTGTCGTCGATCGAGTAGGGCGGCGTCTCGGTGCCGCCCTTGACCGGGATGCCGTGCTCGCGCGCGTAGGCGATCTCCTCCTCGCGGCCCATCTGCCAGCCGCGCACCGGCGCGATGATCTTCATCTCCGGGTCGAGCGCGATCACGGTCGACTCGATCCGGACCTGGTCGTTGCCCTTGCCGGTGCAGCCGTGGGCAATCGTGTCGCAGCCGCTCTTGCGCGCGTACTCGACCGCCAGCTTCGCGATCAGCGGGCGGCCGAGCGCCGTGAACAGCGGGTAGCCGCCGCCGTATAGGCCGTTCGCCTTGATCGCGGGCAGCACGTAGTCGCGGGCGAACTCCTCGCGCGCGTCGACCACGTGGCATTCGAGCGCGCCGAGGTGCAGGGCCTTGCCCTTCACGACCTCGTAGTCCTCCCCCGGCTGCCCCAGGTTGACGGTGAGCGCGACGACCTCAGCCTCGTACTCGTCCTGGATCCACTTGAGCATCACGCTCGTGTCGAGCCCGCCCGAGTAGAGCAGCAGCACGCGGCCGACCTCGCCGGGCTCGGCCTCGTAGGAGGCGGTCTTGGACAGGGTGCGGCGCTCGACGCTCATTGCGGGAGCGCCCGGCTCGGCCGGGTGCGAACCGATAGTTTCATGGGGCGGCGGAAGCTAGCAGCGCCCCGATGCGGCTCAGCGCCTCGTCGATCTCCTCCTCGCTGACCGTCAGCGGCGGCAGCAGGCGGATCGTGACCGGGCCGGTGGCGTTGACGACCAGGCGCTGCTCGAGCAGCAGCCGGCGCGCGACCTCGGGCGCCCGCGGCACGTGCATGCCGACCATCAGGCCGAGCCCGCGCGGCTCGAGGCGGAGCTCGCGCAAGCCGGCGGCGAGCCGCTCGCCGCGCTCGCGGACGGTGGCGAGGAAGGCCTCGTCATCGATCGTGTCGAGCACGGCGTTCGCGGCCGCGGAGATCACCGGGCCGCCCGCGAAGGTCGAGCCGTGGTCGCCGAGATCGAAGATCCCCGCGCAGTCCGCGTTGGCGACGCAGGCGCCGATCGGCAGGCCGCCGCCGAGGCCTTTGGCCACCGTCATGACGTCCGGCTTCACGCCGTACTGCTCGTGGGCCCAGAGCGTCCCGGTGCGCCCCATGCCGCACTGGATCTCGTCGAAGATCAGGAGCGCGCCGTGGGTGTCGCAGGCATCACGCGCGGCGTGCAGGACCTCGGGGTCGATCGGGTGGATGCCGGACTCGCCCTGGATCGGCTCGATCAGGACCGCGGCGGTGTTCCGGTCGACGGCGGCCGCGAGCGTCTTCGCGTCACCGCGCGGAACGACCTTGAAGCCGGGCACGAGCGGCGCGAACGGCGCCTGCTTGGGCTCCTGCGGGGTCGCCGACAGCGATCCCATCGTGCGCCCGTGGAAGCCGCCCTCGAGCACGACGAAGTCCCCGCCGGTGCGGCGCTTGCGCGCGAGCTTCAGCGCGCACTCGATCGCCTCGGTGCCGGAGTTCGTGAAGAAGACCCGCCCGCCGAGCGACGCGTCGGACAGGTGCTTCGCGAGCCGCATCGACGGCTCCGTGTAGAAGAGGTTCCCCACGTGCATCAGGCGGCCGGCCTGCTCGCGCACAGCCTCGACGACCGCCGGGTGGCAGTGGCCGAGCTGGACGACGCTGATCCCGGTCAGGAAGTCGAGATACTCGTTGTCCTCGTCGTCCCACAGGCGCGTGCCCTCGCCGCGCACGAACTCGACGGGGTTGCGCGCGTACGTCGCCATCACGGCCTCGCGCTCGAGCGATTGCAGCTCGCTCAGGGCCACAGCTTCGTCCCGATCCCCTCGTCGGTGAACAGCTCGAGCAGCAGCGAGTGCGGCTGGCGGCCGTCGACGATGTAGGCGTTGCCGACGCCCGCCTCGAGTGCGTGCAGGCACGCCTCGAGCTTCGGGCGCATGCCGCCGCTCACCCCGGGCAGGCGCTCGCGCAGCTCGGCGGCCGTCGCCTCCGAGATGCGGCTGGCGGGATCCGCGGGGTCCGCGCGCCAGCCGTTCACGTCCGTCAGGAAAACGACCTTGAAGGCGCCGAGCGCCTCCGCAACCGAAGCCGCGGCGGCGTCGGCGTTGACGTTGTAGGAGTGGCCCTCGGCGTCGGCGCCGACCGAGGCGATCACCGGGATGTAGTCCACGGCGATGTGGTTCAGGACGTCCACGTCGATGCGCTCGATGTCGCCGACGAAGCCCACGTCGGTCTCCCCCGCGAGCCGCTTCTTGACCGTGAACAGCAGGCCGTCGTCGCCGCACAGGCCCACCGCCGGCTGGCCGTGGCGCCCGAGGCGCAGCACGATGTCCTTGTTCTGCTTGCCGACGAGCACCATCTTCGCGATCTCGACCGTGTCGGCGTCGGACACGCGCAGCCCGTCCACGAACTTGACCTCCATGCCGAGCCGCTCCATGTAGCGCGTGATGTCGGGGCCGCCGCCGTGCACCACGATCGGGTTGAGGCCCACGTACTTGAGCAGCACGACGTCGCGCGCGAACTCCTCCTTCAGCTCCGGGTCGGTCATCGCGGCGCCGCCGTACTTGATGACGACCGTCTTGCCGTGGTACTCCCGGATATAGGGAAGCGCCTCGAGGAGGGTGGCGACATCCCTCATGTCGTGTACTCCGAGTTGAGGCGCACGTAGTCGGCCGAGAGGTCCGAGAAGAAGACCTCCGTCTCGCCGCCCTCGCCGGGAAGCGTGAGCTCGTACTCGATCTCGTCGCCCTGGACGAGCTCGCGGAGGGCGGCGGCGTCGAACTCGATCGCGTCGCCCGCCGAGACCACCATCCGCCCCTCGATCTCCAGGTCGGCGATGAAGGGCTCCCCCGCCGGCCAGGCCTGACCGGCGGCCTGCAGGATGCGCCCGAAGTTGGGGTCGCCGCCGTGGAGCGCCGTCTTGACGAGCGGCGAGTTCGCCACCGCGCGTGCCACCGGCTCGACCGCATCGGAACGGCCGCTGACGACGATCCGGCCCACGCGGCGCGCGCCCTCGCCGTCCGCGACGATCTCAGCGCGAGCTGCCGGAGCAGCGCGTCGAGCGCCTCGCCGAAGCGGAGCTCGTCGTCCGACTCGGGCTCGATCGTGACGCCCGAGCTCCCGTTCGCGAGCGCGAACACCGTGTCGCTCGTCGAGAGCTGCCCGTCGACCGAGATGCGGTCGAAGGAGCGCTTGACGCAGACGCCGGTGAGCAGGTCGAGCGTCTCCTGGCGCAAGCGCGCGTCGGTCTGGACGAAGCAGAACATCGTCGCGTAGCGCGGCTAGATCATGCCGGCTCCCTTGGCCTGGGCCGCGAGCTTGACGGCTCCGTTTGTCAGGTGCACGTCGAGGCAGGCGCGCTTGGGGCCGCTGTCGCTCGTGAGGATCGCCTGCGAGAAGCTCTCCGCGTCGAGGCCGAGCGCGTCGCAGGCGCCGTTGACGCCGGCCACGACCGTGTCGCGCGGCAGCTCCTGGCCGATCACGCCGGTCGAGGCCACGCCGACCTGGGCGGGCTCGACGCCGAGCCGGCGCGCTGCGGCCTCCTGCATCGCCGCTGCCGTGTCGAGCCCGCGCTGGCCGTCGCCGACGTTCGAGCAGCCGGAGTTCGCCACCACGGCGCGCAGGCGCCCGAGCTCGGCCTGCTTCGACACGAGCACGGGCGCGCCGAGCCGGGCATTCGTCGTGAAGCGTGCGGCCGAGACCGTCTCGGGGGCGTCGGAGACGAGCACGCCCACGTCGAGCCCGCTCGGCTTGATGCCGGCCGCGACTCCGGCGGCGCGGAAGCCGGCCGGCAGCTCCGTGTCCCGCGCCTCGCCGGCGTTCACGGGCAGGTCCACCCAGCGCGAGGAGAAGAAGGTCACTCGAGCCCCTCCGTCTCGGGCAGGCCGAGCATCAGGTTCAGGTCCTGCACGCCCTGCCCCGCGGCGCCCTTCCAGAGGTTGTCGATCGCGCAGAGGGCGATCACGCGCTCGCCGACCACCGTCACGTGGACCTGGGCGCGGTTCGTGTTGCGCACGTTCTGCGTGCGCGGCGAGCCCGTCATCAGGTCGATGAACGGCTCGCCGGCGTAGCGCTCCTCGTAGAGCGCGCGCACCTCGTCGCGCTTGAGCGGCTCCTCGAGCGTCGCGTAGCAGGAGGCGAAGATCCCCTGGTCGACCGGCATCAGGTGGGTCAGGAACGAGAAGCGCGCACCGGGCAGCTCCTGCTCGATCTCGGCGCTGTGCCGGTGGCCGTCGATCTTGTAGGCGTTGACGTTGTCGACGGCGGAGACGAAGTGCGTCTCCTCCGTCGCCTCGCGGCCCGCCCCTGAGACGCCCGCCTTGATGTCCACCACCGCGTCCGCGATACGCCCCCGCAGCGGCAGCAGCGCGAGCAGCGCCGCGGTCGAGTTGCAGCCCGGCCCGGCCACGAGGTCGGCGCCGCGGATCTCGTCGCGGTGCGCCTCGGGCAGGCCGTAGACCGACTCGGCGAGCAGCTCGGGCGCCTCGTGCGGCTGGTACCAGCGCTCGTAGGCGTCCTGGTCGAGGCGGAAGTCCGCGGACAGATCGACGACCTTCAGCCCGCGCTCGCGCAGCTGCGCGACGGCCTGGGCGGCGGCCTTGTGCGGATAGGCGACGACGGCGGCGTCGGCGCGCTCGGCGATCGCGTCCGGGTCGGACGCCTGCATCGTGAGCGGCACCCGGTGGGCCGGGTAGAGCTCATCGTGGCGGCGACCCGCGTCGGAGCGCGCGGTGAGCATCGTCAGCTCGATCGACGGGTGCCGGTGCAGGATCGCCGCCGCAACGGCGCCGCCGTAGCCCGCGGCGCCGACGACCGCACGCGCTAGGCACGGAGCCGCCCTCCGACGGACTCGAGCTCCTGCTCGATCGCCGTACGCCGCTCCGCCACCTCGTCGTCGGTGAGCGTGCGGTCGGCCGCGCGGAACTCGAGCCGCAGCGCGAGCGACTTGTTGCCCGCCCCCACCTGCTCGCCCCGGTAGAGGTCGAACACGGCGAGCGCGCCGAGCAGCTCGCCGCCGGCCGCGCGCACGGCCTCCTCGACGCGGCGGCCGGCACGTCGTCGTCCACGACCACCGCGATGTCCTGCAGGACCGCCGGGAAGCTCGTGACGTCGCTGAAGACCTCGAGCCGGCTGCGCTCGCTCGACGATGGCGTCGACGTCGATCTCGAACGCCGCGGCCGGGCCCTCGAGATCCCACTCGCGCAGGACGAGCGGATGCAGCTCGCCGACCCAGCCGAGCTTGCGGCCGTCGCCGGTCCACACCGCCGCCGAGCGGCCCGGGTGCAGGAACGGCCGGGCCTCAGGGTCCGCGCGCCATTCGACCCCGGCGACGCCGAGCAGTGCCTCGAGCAGCGCGCGGGCGCGTAGAAGTCGGCTGCTCGCGCCGGGGTGCGCCACCCGCCCGGCGCCGCCTCGGTCAGCAGCACGGCGAGGTGATGGCGCTCGGCGCGGGCATCGCGCCACCCGGGGAGCCCTCCGGGCGCGGCTCGAGCGGGCCGGTGGGCCGGTACACGTGCGCGGACTCGAACAGCGCCACGCCCGCGCGGCCGTGCGCGGAGTTGTGGCCCGCGGCGTCGAGCAGCCCCGGAAGCAGCAGCGGACGCATCACGCTGTGGTCCTCGGTGAGCGGGTTGTCGATCCGCAGCAGGGGCTCGTCGCCGAGGCGCAGCCGCCGCAGGGCGCTCGGCGAGGTGAAGGAGTAGGCGATCGCCTCGTTGAGCCCGCGCTCGCGCAGCACGTCCTCGAGCCGCCGCCGCAGCCGCTGGCCCCGTGAGCCGCCCGACGGCGCCCTCGCGCGCGGGCAGCGTCGTCGGCAGCTTGTCGAGGCCGTGCATGCGGGCGACCTCCTCGATCAGGTCCGCCTCGCGCTGGACGTCCGCGTCGCGCCAGGGCGGCACGAGCCAGCGCCTGCGGAGCTGGCCGGCCGGAGGGACGTCTCCGACATGGCGTGCTCGAAGCCGAGCCGCTCGAGGATCTCGGTCACGCGCTCCGACGGGATGCGCTCGCCGAGCAGCCGCTCCATGCGCTCCTCGCGCAGCCCCACCACGCGCGGCTCGCCGGGTGCGGGTAGACGTCGATCGTGCCGGGCACGAACCGCGCGCCGCACAGCTCGACCATCAGCCGGGCGGCGAGCCGCTGCGCCGCGATCGCCTGCTCGGGGTGAAGCTGCTTCTCGAAGCGCGCCGACGCCTCGCTGCGCAGGCCGAGCGCCTTCGAGGTCCGCATGATGTTCGGGCCGACCCAGGTGGCCGCCTCCATCAGGACGCGCGTCGTCTAGTCGGACACCTCGGAGATCTGGCCGCCCATGATCGCCGCGATGCCGCTCGGCCCCTCGGCGTCGCAGACGAGCGCGATCTCCGGGGTGAAGCTGCGCTCGACGCCGTCGAGCGTCGTCATCGTCTCGCCGTCGCGCGCGCGCCGGACGATGATCCGGCCTCCGCGGACCTCGTCGAGATCGAACGCGTGCAGCGGCTGACCGGTCGCGAGCATCACGTAGTTCGTGATGTCGACGACGTTCGAGATCGGCCGCTGGCCCGCCGCCAGCAGCCGCTGCTTGAGCCACAGCGGCGACGGGCCGATCTTGACGTCCTCGAAAACACGCGCCGTGAAGCGCAGGCAGACCTCGGGGTCGATCTCGATCGCTCGCGTGGTCGTCCCGGAGTCGTCGCCGGAGGGCTCGGCGTCGCGCGCGGTCGGAGCTTCGGCGAGCGCAGCGCCCGTGATCGCGTGCAGGTCGCGCGCGACGCCGTAGACGGACAACAGGTCGGGCCGGTTCGGGGTGACCTCGAGCTCGAGCACCTCGTCGGCGATCGGGAGGTGCTCGGCGAGCGGGGCGCCCACCGGCAGCTCGCCGGGGAGCACCATGATGCCGTCGTGGTCCTCGCCGATGCCGACCTCGTCCTCGGCGAGGATCATCCCGCTCGAGTGGACGCCGCGCAGCTTCGCCTCGCCGAGCGTGGTGCCGTCGGGCATCACGGCGCCCGGCAGCGCGACGGCGACGGTCTGCCCGGCGGCGACGTTCGGCGCGCCGCACACGATCGTCTGCGGCTCGCCTCGCCCGACGTCGACCATGCACACGCTCAGGCGGTCCGCGTCCGGGTGCTGCTCCGCGTAGAGGACCCTGCCGATCACGAACGCGCGGGGTCGCCCACGCCCGTGCGGTGCAGCCGCTCGAGCTTGTCGCCCGCCATCGTGAGCGCGTCGGCGATCTCCTCGGCGGTCATGCCCGGGTCGCAGTACGAGCGCAGCCAGCCGAGCGGGACCCTCATGCGGCGCCGAACTGCTCCAGCAGGCGCAGGTCGTTCTCGAAGAGCATGCGCAGGTCCGGGACCCGGTGCACGATGCTGCGATCCGCTCGATGCCCATGCCGAACGCGAAGCCCTGCACGCGCTCGTTGTCGTAGCCGCTGCCTTGACGTAGTCGAGCACGTTCGGGTCGACCATCCCGGAGCCGAGGATCTCGATCCAGGCCTCGCCCTTGCAGGTGCCGCAGCGCTGCAGCCCTCCCAGCCGGTGCCGCCGCAGCGGAAGCACGAGACGTCGACCTCGACGCTCGGCTCCGTGAACGGGAAGTAGCCGGGCCGCAGGCGCACGCGCGTCTCCTCGCCGAACATCTGGCGCGCGAACTGGAGCAGCACCCCCTGCAGGTCGGCGAGCGTGATGTCCTCGTCGATCGCGAGCCCCTCGAGCTGGTGGAACATCGGCACGTGCGTGGCGTCGGGGGTGTCGGGCCGGTACACGCGGCCGGGAACGACGATGTAGATCGGCGGCGCCTGCTCCTCCATCGCGCGCACCTGCATCGGCGAGGTGTGCGTGCGCAGCACCACGCTCTCCGCCAGGTAGAAGGTGTCCTGCGGCAGCCGCGCCGGATGCTCGGGCGGGTGGTTGAGCGCCGTGAAGTTGTAGTAGTCGTACTCGATCTCGGGGCCCTCGAGGACCTAGAAGCCGAGCCCGAGGAAGATGTCCTCCATGCGCGCGGATCTGCGTGACGAGGTGCAGGGGCCGGACGGGAGCGGCGGGTCGCCGGGCAGCGTCACGTCGATCCGGTCCTCGGCGAGGCGCCGGTCGAGCTCGGACGCCTCGAGCTCCGGTGTGCGCTCGGCGAGCAGGCGCTCGAGCGCCTGGCGGACCTCGTTCGCCTGCTTGCCGACCGGGCCGCGCTGCTCCGGCGGCAGGTCGCCGATCGAGCGCAGCGTCGCGGTCAGCTCCGACTTGCGGCCGAGGAGCCGGACGCGCAGCTCCTCCAGCGCCGCGGTCGCGGCCGCGGCGATGGCCTCCTCGCCCTCGGCGCGGAGCTGGACCAGGTCAGGCATGGGCGGCCATCCTATGCACGACTCGTGGAGGGCGACCGTCGCCGCCATCGCGACGTTGAGCGAGTCGGCGTGCACCGGGATGCGCGCCGCCTCGACGCCGTCCGGGAGCTCGCCCCGCTCGGCTCCGAGGACGAGCACGAGCGGGGCCGCCACCTCGACGTCGGCGAGGTCGCGCTCCGCCGCGGGTCGAGCGCGAGCGGCCGCGCGCGAACCTCCGCGAGCTGGGCGCGGGCCGGCGGCTGCGCGAAGATCGACCCCATGCTCGCCCGCACGGCCTTCGGGGACTAGGGGTCCGCGCAGCCGGGTCCGAGCACGACCGTGGCGTCGGCGAGCGCGTGCGCCGAGCGGATGATCGTGCCGACGTTGCCCGGGTCCTCGACGCCGTGCAGGTACACGAGCAGGTCGCCGCCGGTTCGGCCCAGCGCTGCCGGTACACCCCGATCACGCGGGTGCCGGAACCGAGCGTGCTCACCGCTCGAGCAGCTCCGGCTCCACGTCCTCGCCGGCCCGGAGCACGAACTCGGCGTCCCGCCCCGCCGCGACCAGGTCCTCGCCCTCGGCGACGAAGAGCCCGAGCTTCGTCCGCCAGCGCTTCTGCTGGAGCTTCCTGATCGTCTTGAGCTTGTCGTTGTCGGGTGACGTGATCATGGAACGAAAAAGGGCGCCTCACAGGGCGCCCGGGAGAGAGTCGGTTCCGTGGTTCGCGCTAGGCGGCCACGGCCTCCCGGGCTCGCTCGGCAAAACGTCGGAACGTCTCCGGGTCGCGGACGGCGATGTCCGCGAGCACCTTGCGGTCGACCTCGATGCCGGCCTCCTTGAGGCCGTGCATGAACTGGCTGTAGGACATGCCCTCGCGGCGCGCGGCGGCGTTGATGCGCGTGATCCAGAGGCGGCGGAAGTCGCGCTTGCGGTTGCGGCGGTCGCGGTACGCGTAGGAGTCGGCCTTGAGCAGCGCCTCCTTGGCGCGCTTGTAGCTCGACTTGGCCTGCCCGCGGTAGCCCTTCGTCCGCTCGAGCGTGGCCCGGCGCTTCTTGCGCGCGTGAACTGAGCGCTTGACGCGGCTCACTTGTGCAGCAGCTCCACGATGCGCGGGTGGTCGGCCTTGGAGACCTCGACCGGCCGGCCCAGCCGGCGCTTGCGCTTCGCGGACTTATTCCCGAGGTAGTGGCTCGTGAATGAGTGCCGCGCGCGCAGCTTGCCCTTGGCCGTCTTGCGGAAGCGCTTCTTGGCGCCGGAGTGGGTCTTCATCTTCGGCATGTCGACGGTCTATTGAAGCAGACGCGTCATCGTTCGTCAGGCCCGTCACCGCCGCGGCGCCTCCAGCAACTCGACGAGCTCCCCGTTCGGCCCTTCGACGAGGGCGACGTGGTACTCGCGCTCGGCGATCGTCTCGCGCCAGGCGGGCGTGACCCGGTGCAACAGGCCCGTGTCGTGGAGGCGCTGGACCTCGCGTTCCAGGCCCGTCGTGAGGAGCGTGATCAGCACGCAGCCGTGCGCGTCGATCGACGTCGGCTCGGCCGCGCCGGGACGCGGGTCCAGCCGGAGGTCGAGCTTGTGTGCCGGCTCCATCGCCGGTGCGCTGAACATCCCGGCGTGTCGTGACCGTCGGATGAAACCGCATTGCCCGACCGCCAGAACTCGACGCTGGCCGCCATGTCGGGGACGGCCATCGTCAGGAGCAGCGGGTTGTCCGGCTGCTCCTTGAGCACGTACGACGCGCGGCCGCCGGGCGGGTCACCGTGGTAGCGCGTGATCCGCACGTCCGCGCCCGGCCTCGCGCTCGATGTGCACCATGTCGAGTCGCTCGCGCGCGCGAGCCTGGAACTGTTCACGGTGGGGGTCGTTCCGCACGGTCGAGCTCGGTGAAAGCCGCCGGTCGCCTCGTGCGCGATCGAAGGCGCCCCGCGCGGCCGAGATGTCGGCGACGTTGACCACCACGTGGGCGGCACCGACGATCAATCCGGTTCCTGTCTGAGGGCTCGAGAAGCCGCCGTCGGCGGGCGACTCGTCGACGGCCCCGGTGTCGACTTCTTCCTGGTGCTTCTGCTGCGAGGATTCAGCTCGCCGCGCTCGCGACGGCTGCCGCGCGCCGGTCTTGCGCTTGGGGGCGCCGGTCTGCGACGGCCTCGAGGCCTCGGTCTCCACCGTCTCGCCGTGCCGTCGCCGGCGTCGGCCTCATACGGCCGGCTATCGGCGCGAGCATCATCGTCATGTTGCGGCCGTCCTGCGGGCGCTGCTCGACCGTGCCGATCTCCGCGACGTCCTCGGCGAGCCGCATCAGCAGCAGCTCGCCGCGCTCGGGATGCGTCATCTCGCGGCCGCGGAACATGATCGTGACCTTGACCCGGTCCTCGTCCTTGAGGAAGCGCACGACGTGATCCTTCTTCGTCTCGTAGTCGTTGGTCGCGATCTTCGGCCGCAGCTTGATCTCGCGCACGTTGACCTGCTTCTGGTGCTTGCGCGCGGCCTTGGCCTTCTGCTCCTGCTCGTACTTGTACTTCGAGTAGTCGAGCACGCGGCAGACCGGCGGGCGCGCCTCGGCCGCGACCTCGACGAGGTCGAGATCGCGCTCCTGTGCGTAGCGAAGCGCCTCGCGCGTCCGACGACGCCGATCTGGTTGCCGTCCTCGCCGATCAGGCGCACCTCAGGAACGCGGATGCGCTCGTTGATGCGAGTGGGTCGCGCTCCGGCGGACGACGATCGAACCTACGCGGAATCGGCACTAGCTGCGGCTCCGCTGGCCTCAAAGGCGCGAAGATTGTGCTGCCTCATTCGCGGGCGAGTATAGCGGCGGATACCTGGCGCGCGAACTCGGTCGACGGGCTGCTGCGCCCGGTGTCGCCCTCGCGGTGGCGGCGCACCGCGACCCTGCCTCGGCCTGCTCCTGGTCGCCGACGACGAGCATGTACGGGACCTTCTGCAGCTCGGCCTCGCGGATCTTCTTGCCGACCGACTCGGTGCGGTCGTCGACCTCGGCGCGGAGGCCGGCGTCGGCGCAGCTCGCGCGCCACCTCGCGCGCGTAGTCGACGTGGCGGTCGGCGATCGGCAGCACGATCGCCTGCACCGGCGCGAGCCAGAGCGGGAACTCGCCGCGCGTAGTGCTCGATCAGGATGCCGATGAAGCGCTCGAAGGAGCCCATCAGCGCGCGGTGGATCATCACCGGCCGGTGCTCGGCGTTGTCGGCGCCGGTGTAGGCGAGCTCGAACCGCTCGGGCATGTAGTAGTCGAGCTGGACCGTGCCGAGCTGCCAGGAGCGGCCGATCGAGTCGGTCATGTGCAGGTCGATCTTGGGCCCGTAGAACGCGCCGTCGCCCTCGTTGAGCTCGTACTCGAGCCCGTTGCTGCTCGAGCGCCCGCTGCAGCGCCGCCTCGGCCCGGTCCCACATCTCCTCGTTGCCGACGCGCTTCTCGGGCCGCGTCGAGAGCTCGAGGCGCGGCTTGAAGCCGAACTGGTCGTAGATGGCGAAGCCGAAGTCGAGGCAGCGCTGGACCTCCTCCTCGATCTGCTCCTCGGTGCAGAAGATGTGCGCGTCGTCCTGGGTGATGTGGCGCACGCGCAGCAGGCCGTGCAGCGTGCCGCTCGGCTCGTGGCGGTGGACGAGGCCCTGCTCGGCGTAGCGGATCGGCAGGTCGCGGTAGGAGCGCAGCTCGCGCTTGTAGATCTGGACGTGCGCCGGGCAGTTCATGGGCTTGAGGCCCATCGGGCGGTCCTCGACGTCGGTGAAGTACATGTTCTCGCGGTACACGTGCCAGTGGCCCGACTGCTTCCAGAGGTCGACGTCGTAGAGGATCGGCGTGCGCACCTCGCGTGTAGCCGCGCTCGACGTTCTGGTCCGCCAGAGCTCGGTCAGCTCGTTCCAGATGTGCATGCCGTTCGGCTGCCAGAACGGCGAGCCGGGCGAGAGGTCGGAGAACATGAACAGGTCGAGCTCCCGGCCGAGCTTGCGGTGGTCGCGCGCGCGCGCCTGCTCGAGCCGCTGGAGGTGCTCCTCGAGGTCCTCCTTGGCGAGGAACGCGGTGCCGTAGATGCGCGTGAGCATCTGGCGGTCCGAGTCGCCGCGCCAGTAGGCGCCCGCGACGCTCGTGAGCTTGAACGCCTTGATGCGCTTGGTGCCCGGCCCGTGCGGCCCGCGGCAGAGGTCGGTGAACGGGCCGTTGCGGTAGAGCGAGACGGTCTCGACGCCCGGTCGCCGCCTGACGAGGTCCTCGATCAGCTCGACCTTGTAGTCCTGGCCCTCGGCCGCGGAAGCGCTCGATCGCCTCGGCCGGCGGGACGTCGCTGCGCTCGAAGTGCTCGTCGGCCTTGATGTGCTCGCGCATCTTGGCCTCGATGCGCTCGAAGTCGTCCTCGGAGAGCTTGACGCCCTCGGGGAACTCGAAGTCGTAGTAGAAGCCGTCGTCGATCGGCGGGCCGATCGAGATCTTCACGCCCGGGTAGAGCTCCATGACGGCCGCGGCGAGCACGTGCGCGGCGTCGTGGCGGATCAGCCAGAGGGCGTCCTCGTCGCGGCCGTGACGATCTCGATGCGCGCGCCGTCCTCGAGCGGCGCGCCAGGTCGCGCAGCTCGCCGTCGACCTGGATCCCGAGCGCCGCGCGGGCGAGCCCCTCGCCGATCGCGCGCGCGGCGTCGGCGCCGGTGGCGCCGTCGGGGAGCTCGAGCTGGGTGCCGTCCGGGAGGAGACCTTCATGCGGCTCCCTAAGTCTCGGCGAGCGCCCGCAGCTCGTGTTCAAGCGCCGCGCGTGATCAGGAAGTCCTCGCGGACACGCTCCCGGCCCGCGCGGCCGATCTCGGCCGCGAGCCCGGGGTCGCGGACGAGCTCCAGCATGCGGGCGGCGACTCCTCTCGTTCCCCCGGAGGAAGCCGTCGACGCCGTCGCGCACCACGAGCGGAATCCCGCCCCCCGTGCCGCCGACTACCGGCGTGCCCTTCCACAGCGCCTCGCCGGGCGAGCCCGAAGCCCTCGCCGAGCGAGCGCTCGAGACCACACGAGCCAGCCGCTGCAGCGCCCCCAGCTCGAGGGTGCCGAGGCCCTCGTAGCTGGTGAGGAGCAGCACGCCGCGGCCCGGCGGGGTAGTCCGAGACCTCCTTGGCGGCCCGCCACCCCTCGGCCGCCGCCTCGAGCGGCCGCCAGCACGAGCCGCAGCTCCGGCTCCCCCGCCGGGCGAGGGCGGAAGCCCTCGAGCGCGGCGTGGGGGTCCTCCCAGCGGTCGAGCCCCAGCGCCTGCAGACGAAGGGGCGTTCGAGGTCGACGCCAGCGGCCGCACAACGGCGCCCGGGCAGCCCTGCCTCGCGGTCGATGTTGCGCGGCTCGCGCGGTCGATCCGGGCGTGCGCGACGGCGAGCCGCCCGTCCCAGAAGCGCGGGTGGCGCAAAGCTCTCGTGCGGGTACGAGCGTGAGCCGGCAGCGCTCGTGAAGCGGCCGCAACGAGCTCGACCGCCTCGGGCTCGGCGGCCGCCAGGTGGTCATGGCAGCGCCAGACCGCGGGCGCCTCGACTCCCCGCGGCGAGCGCCAGCGCCGAGTCGTGCAGGACGATCAGGTCGTAGCCCTCGGCCGAGCGCGTGTCCTGCGCGCTCTCTACCCCTCGGCGAAGCGCGCCCAGGCCTCCGGCTCGATCGCGCTCTCCGCGCCGCGCAGCCCGGACTGGAAGCGCCGCCGCCACCGCTCTCGCTCCTCGGGTGAGCCGAACAGCACGCGCCACTCGACCTCGAGGCGGCCGCCCGCCGCCAGGGGAAGCATGCTCCCGAGCAGCTCGGGCACGCGGCCGGCCGTGCCCGCGGCGCTCACGTGCAGGATGCGCACGCCGCGCAGCCGCTCGGCCGCGGCGGCGAGCGTCTCGAGGGCCCGCGCTCCCGCGACCGGGCGCGTGGTCGCCGGGCGGGCGCGAACCCACCGCCATCGGCTGGAGGTCCACGCTCAGCCCTCTCCGGCGGGCGCGATGCGGCCGCGCACCTCGCCGAGCGGAATCGCCGCGCAGCACGACTTCGTCGCCGTCCTCGAGGAAGCTGCGCCGCCCGCCGTCCGGCAGCTCGATCGGCTCGCTGCCGTTCCAGCTCAGCTCGATCAGGCTGCCGCGCTCGCTCGCGCTCCGGCCGATCGAGTCCCAGTACGAGCAAGTACA
>CAWFZK010000028.1:0-159389 GCA_963820315.1 uncultured Thermoleophilaceae bacterium
TTGCAGCAGTAGCCGGACCCACGTAGGTAGTCGTCAGCCATTTCGGCATCGCCGAAGATGACGAGCTTGCCTGCACACGGGCCACTGTCGTAGATCTCCGGGTAGCCGGATGCCCTAAGCGACGCCGCGGATCGCGTCGAGGTGGCTGGGTTCGGTGCGTGTGCTTACCGTGCGGACCTCCCTGGCCGGTGTCGCTGAGGTGTTTGTGGTTTGGGCAGAGGTAGTGGCGGCCCATGGGGGGTGCGTCCGCCGATGACGGCCCATCGGCTTGCTTGGGCCCACTTGCGGAGTAGTGCCGATGCGGCCGCCAATCCCAGCTGACCAGGCGTTCATAGGTGATCGGCGCGGCCGTCGACGTTATGAGCAAGGCCAGATCCAGGGACTGGACCGAACGCAGCCGATCCTGCCGCTGCGCCAAGGCATTCTCGAGCAGCAGACCCACGACTACATCCGCCACGGCACCACCGGCCTGTTCGCTGCGCTCGAGGTCGCCACCGGGAAGGTCACCGCCGACTCTTGGTGGCGTGATGTTCGTCACGGCGAACGGGCGAAGCGCGTCGCCGATCCCTTCACGGACGAGTAGCGTGAGAGCTTCGTTCAACGATGGGCCGGACGTTTATCCGGCCGGTGCGGAGGTCTCCACCGATGGCGACACGGTAGCGAATCCCCATGGCAGTCAGCGTCTTCGACCTCTTCTCGATCGGTGTGGGTCCGTCGAGTTCTCACACGGTGGGGCCGATGCGCGCGGCGAAGAGCTTCGTCGAGGAACTTGGCGAGCGGGTGTCGTCCGTCGCCGGCGTGTGCGTCGACCTGTATGGATCGCTCGCGGCCACCGGTCGCGGGCACGGCACGCTCGGCGCGGTTTTGTTGGGATTGGCAGGGGAGTCGCCCGAGACCGTGGACCCGGAGGCCGGTCGCGAACGGGTCGCGGCAATCGACGGCGGCGAGCCGCTGCTGCTTGGCGGTGTCACCCTGGTCGCCTTCACCACCGCGGACATCGGCATGCATCCGACCGAGATCAAGAACCGGCACACCAACGCGATGCGGTTCGCGGTCGACTTCGCTGACGGCGGGTCCCATGAGGCGATGTACTACTCGATCGGCGGCGGATTCGTCGTGCGCGACGGTCAGCCACCCGAGCCGCCCGCCGAGGTGCCGTGGCGGTTCACCACCGGTGACGAGCTGCTGAAGTTGTGCGAGGAGCAGCACGCGTCGATGTGGGAGATCATGTGGCGCAACGAATGTGCGGTGCGCTCGGAGTCCGACGTGCGGGGCGGTCTGCTGCGGATCTGGACGGCGATGGTCGACTGCATCGACGCGGGCTTCCACGCCGAGGGAGTGTTGCCGGGCGGCCTCGAGGTACGCCGACGGGCGCCCGGGTTGCATCGACAGTTGATGCTGCGGGAGGGCGGCGACGCGCACGCGGACTCGATGGACTGGCTGAACGTCGCGGCGATGGCGGTCAACGAGGAGAATGCCGGCGGTGGACGAGTGGTGACCGCACCGACGAACGGAGCGGCGGGAATCGTGCCCGCGGTGATGCTTTGGGCGCTGCGATACTTGCCCGGGATGGATGATCCGAAACGTCGGGACGACGCGGTGGTGCGGTATCTGCTGACGGCGGCGGGGATCGCCGTGTTGTATAAGGAGCGGGCGTCGATTTCGGGCGCCGAGGTGGGCTGTCAGGGCGAGGTCGGGTCGGCGTGCTCGATGGCGGCGGCAGGGCTGGCCGAGTTGCTCGGCGGTTCACCGCGCCAGGTCGAGAATGCCGCCGAGATCGGCATCGAGCACAACCTGGGTCTCACGTGCGATCCGATCGGCGGCCTCGTGCAGATTCCGTGCATCGAGCGCAACGCCATTGCGGCGGTGAAGGCGGTCAACGCCGCCAAGATGGCCCTGTATGGGGACGGCATCCACCGGGTCTCGCTGGATCAGGCGATCGAGACGATGCGGCAGACCGGGATGGACATGCACAGCAAGTACAAAGAGACGTCGCTGGGCGGGCTGGCGGTCAACGTTCCGGAGTGTTGAGGGCTGACGACGTTCAGGACGGCGCGCGAATGCGGTCGTTCAGCATCGTGAGACTCCGCAGGTGGGTCCGTGGCCGGGACGACGTCGGGCCATCCGATCGTCGCCGTCGCGTTATCGATGTCGTCTCGGGGCGGCGCATCATCCCTCGCCGATCCTTCATCATAGGGTGATCGGCGCGGTCGTCGTCAGCAGGTGGGTCCAGGTAGAGCCCGAACGTCGCGCAGCTTGGCTTCCAGCTGCGGGTCGGTGGAGAACTTGAATGTCTCGACCCGGTGCGGCGGGATTCCACTTGCGCCAGATCCGGGCCACCGAGGCGAACCAGATTCCCAGCCGCTTAGCCATCAACCGCGCCGACCAGTGCGACGCCCCGAGATGCGCCGGGGGTTTGCCCATGCTCGGCAGCCGGTCGCCGGCGACGGGATCCTCGATGGGGGAGATGCGAAAATCCCCGTAGCTCGGATTATGTTCGTCGTAGCCCCAGGGTGGCGTTGTAGGCGCGATACCACTGGGTGCCCGCCCGCAGCGAGGTGTTGCGCAGCCGGGGCAGTGTTGATGCAACCGGACATCCGGCGGGATCGGGGCAGTCGAGATCCTGCGGCGGGAACGAGGCGGGCATCTAGACTAGCGATCCTTGGCGGCTAGAACGTTGAGAGTTGTCTTGAGTTTTCAGGCTGCGTTCGGTAGGAGTCGGGCCTGGTCGATGGTTTCTGTGATGTGAATGTCTATGGTGTGCAATGCCTTTCGCAATGGTATCGGGGCTGGCGGCTGGTCGGTGGCGAGTAGGGGTCGTAGCAGCCGGTCGTGGAGTTTGGTGTAGAAGATCGCAAACCGCAGCCCGTCGTCGGTGAGCCGGTACCGGTTGCGGCCCGGGACGCGGGTGATCAGTCCGTTGACCCGAAGCCGGCCGAGGTCGTAGCTGGCCTGGTTCATGGTGTAGTGCGCACCGCCGAGCAGCCCGGTCATCAAGGCGCGCAGGCTCTTGTTGGTGATGCCGGTGACGGCGGACGGGGTGATGCACAGGGCGCCGGCCAGGGCCTGGACCCGAGGGTCGCCGAACCGCAAGGCCTGGGCCCTCCTGCCATCCTCGGTGAGGGTGGGCTGTGCGATCCGCTCAAAGGCTGGACTCGCAAGGACGCAGCCCTGACCGACACGTTCAGTATCGAGCAGGGTGGTGTTGATCGCACGAGCACGGGCCTGCAGTTCATCGAGATGGCACAGCCGGCGCCGACAGCCCACATCGTCGGGGTTGTTGATCACGGTCTCGATGCGCAGCGCCCGTCCGTCCTTCAAATATTGTTTGATGCGGGAGTGCCGGTAAAAGGCGTTGACGTTGACCTCGGTGCCGTAGGTGACGATCTTGGTCTTGTATTCGCCTCTGGCCTTGGCGCCGCGGCGTTGGCCGCGTTTGAAGATCAGCTCGATCAGTTCCGGGCGGCCGATGTCGAGGTTGTCGGCCACCAAGGCCTCGAAGAACCCGCGGGCCCGCCGCGGTGCGTCGAACAGCAGGGTGCGCGAGGTCTCGACTTGGCGCATCGACAGCTCCCACCAATAGCCAGCGGCGCGGTCGTGTTGGGTCAGCGGCAACGGCAGGATCGACCACCAACGTTCGGCGAACACCTGGATCGCGCCCGAGCCGAGCCGGTCGCAGATCGCCTGCAGCGCGGCCGGATCGGTGCAGGAAGCGAAGCCGTTGGACAGCTCGGTGAACCCGATCCCGGCCTTGGCCGCCTGCCGCTTGGCCCACTCGTGACCGTTGACCCAGACCTTCATCGGGTACGGAAAGTAGGCGCACACCTTCATGAACGCGGGCCCGAAACCGTGGTCCCAGAGGTAGAAGTAGTAGCAGGTCAGCCGCCGCTGGGACACCGCGAAGGAGAACCACACTCCGGTTGTCTGCCCGGTGCGTTTGGTTGCGGTGAACACCGGCGCGAACTCCTGGGCCACCCCGATCGCGGCCACCCCCGCCCGGCCGGCGGTGGCTTGCCGGGCCAGGTAAGGCCGCATCCGATCGATCTTGCGATCGGTCTTGTTGAAGCGCACCACCGGGATGTGGTTGGCCTCGGCGAACGACGCCACCGCGCGGCGAAACGCGGTGCCGATCTTCTCGAAGATGGCCGGCGAGGGAATCTCATGATCCAGATGCGCGGTCAGGAATGAGACCACCGCCCCACCCGTCTGCAGAGTCGGCACATAGCCATTCAGGTAGATGCGATCCAGACACTCAATATCCTGCGCTACATGCCCATCGAGCACGTCGTTCACCGTCACCGTCGCAGCCATCCAAACAGCCTGACCGCAACCCGACCCGCTGACCAGCCCCACACCTCGGCGGTCAGAGGCGAAGCCTCACTGGTGGTGAGCATGGCAGGAATGTACTTCGGCAGGCGGGACGGCAGCCTCGTCTGCGCGAGCCACTGGTGGCAGCCATATTTGCCGCCGTTGGTCGGCCTCCTCGGCTCCATCGTCGTGGCCGCAGCTGCGTTCGTTGGCGTTGTGAAGAACAACACTAACTATCGACTGGGTACGAAAGATGGTGATGTACCGACGCCGGAGTGCGCCTTCTGCCACCACGGGGTCCGGAAAGCGACCAGCTGCAACAACATTGACTCGGGGGTGGCGGCGATCAAATAATTCAGGGGGATGAGGTCGGGTGCAAGCAGCGATGCTCGCTGCAGCAGGGCTTGCGCCATCCGGACGGCGAGGGGCGAGCGAGCGCCAATGCCCGCACGGAGTTTGCGGACAGCATGGTCGATAGCTGCGTTTGGTTGGGCTCCGAGCGTTTTGAGGGCCCCGTCGAGGCGGGTGGCCGTGTTGGGCTCCGAATGACTCGCCGCGACGAGGACCAGTACTCCGGCGCCGGGCGATCAACCAGGCCTTTGGCGATGTAGCCCGACGGCCGCCGACACGAGTGGGACCAGTTGCCGCTGCCCGGTGTGGAGGCGTCGATCGTGAATGCGACGGCGAACGGATGAAATCCATCTTGAAGGTATCGACACCGCCATCAGCCTCGATTTTGATGCCGGTAGGTGTGGTTACGGCTGGGTTCCGGACTGGCCTGTGTGGTCGTCTTCCACTTAATGACCAGGCGCGTGGTCATTAAGTGGAAGACGGGTGCAGATCACATTGATTGACCCGTCCCGGTGAGTCCGGAGACTGTTCTCGTTAACGGCAACGGCTCGTCGCCGGTGAGCGGAAGTGGTTGAACGTGAAGCCATGCTCCGTGATGTCCGAAACCCATGTGGACATTCGGAAGATGTCAGCTGCGATTTCGCCGGCTTGGGTTTGGGGCCCTGCATTCATGCGCCCATAGTGCGCCTCGCTGTCTTGACAAGTGGCGGAATGCCCGGGCAAAGCCTGTGACTGCGGTTACTGCGGTTACTGCGGTGACTGCGGTGACGGCGGCAAGGGCCACGGCCTGGCATTCCCGTTGCGGGCCCCAATCAGCGCGTAGTTCCATTTCGCCACCGCCACAACGTCGGAGGTGTTCACTGTTTACACCGTCATTCGGTCTATCGAGGTGGGTCTCATGGCACGCATTGATTTGTTTGCGAAGATTCCATTGATCGGGATGTCCCTGGTGTTCCTGGCGATGTTCATCGTCGCGGTCACCGCGTACCTTCATCTCGGTTGGTATTCGATCATCGGCTACGCAATCGCGGCGGTCGTCGCCGTGGCAGGTTTTGTCATGACGTTTCGTGACATTCACGATACGCCAGGGCCTCCGGAGCAGTGGGATGTCCGCGGTACCCCCATTGATCCTGCGTCACCCCGAAACTGACTAGAGCGAGGACCGGTTCGATGACCACCGCACCCCAGGAACATGTGTATGACAACTCCGCGCTGCTGGCGGAGGACGAGGGCTACCACAAGGGCCTCAAGCCCCGGCAGCTGCAGATGATCGCGATCGGCGGCGCCATCGGCACCGGACTGTTCCTCGGTGCCGGCGGCCGACTACACAACGCCGGACCGGGCCTGTTCTTGAGCTACGCGTTCTGCGGCGTCTTCGTCTTCCTGATCCTGCGGGCGCTGGGCGAACTCGTGCTGCACCGGCCGTCGTCGGGGTCCTTCGTGTCGTATGCGCGTGAATTCCTCGGCGAGAAGGCGGCCTTCGTTGCCGGCTGGATGTACTGGCTGAACTGGGCGATGACGGCCATCGTCGACTGCACCGCGATCGCCACCTACTTCCACTACTGGTCGGGGCTCACGAGCGTCCCGCAGTGGGTGCTGGCACTGCTCGCGCTCGCGGCCGTGGTGAGCCTGAACATGATCTCGGTAACCGTGTTCGGGGAGCTCGAGTTCTGGGCTGCGCTCATCAAGGTCGTTGCGCTGATGACATTTCTGGTCGCGGGCACCATCTTTCTTGCCGGCCGCTACCCAATTCAAGGGCAGCCAACCGGTTTCAGCGTGATCGCCGACAACGGCGGACTTTTCCCCGCCGGCCTCTTCCCGCTGGTGATTGTCATGTCCGGCGTCGTGTTCGCCTACGCCGCAGTCGAACTCGTCGGAACCGCAGCCGGTGAGACCGCCCATCCGCATAAGATCATGCCGCGCGCGATCAACTCGGTGATCGCACGTATCGCTGTCTTCTACGTCGGCTCACTGTTCCTGCTGGCCCTTCTTCTCCCCTTCACCACCTATCAGGCCGGCGAGAGCCCGTTCGTGACGTTCTTCTCCAAGATCGGGATCGAGGGCGCGGGCACGGTCATGAACATCGTCGTGCTGACCGCCGCATTCTCCAGCCTCAACGCCGGGTTGTACTCGACCGGCCGGATCCTGCGGTCGATGGCAATGAACGGCAGCGCACCGAAGTTCACGGCGGTGATGTCCAGCCGAGGCGTGCCGTACGGCGGAATCTTCCTGACCGCGGCCGTCGGGCTGTTCGGCGTCATCCTCAACCTTCTCTTCCCCGGCGAGGCGTTCGAGATCGTGCTCAACATGGCGGCTCTCGGGATCATCGCGTCCTGGGCCACGATCGTGATCTGCCAGCTCCAGCTCTACCGCTGGTCGCAGCGCGGCATCCTGGAGCGGCCGTCATTCCGGATGTGGGGCACCCCGTACACCGGCTATCTCACATTGGCGTTCCTGTTCGGCGTCGTCGTGCTGATGGCACTCGACCCGCCGATCGGCACCTGGACCGTTGCCACCCTGGTGATCATCATTCCGGCGCTCATCGTCGGTTGGTATGCGGTCCGCGGGCGGGTGCTGGCCATTGCGGAGGAACGCGAGGGGCCCACCGGCGGATTCCCGGTCGTCGCCAACCGCCCGCCGCCACCCGATGAGGACGACGACAAATAACCCCAATCCACGGGGCGATCTCATCGGCGAGCTGACCGCGATCATGACCAGGGGTCATATCGACACGCGCGCCGTCGAGGCGGCCGCAGAGATGTTTGCCTACGCTGCGGAACTCGGGGCCCGCAAACGTGCGCATCCTGGCGACGACATCGCAACATCGCTGCTGCAAGCCGAGGTCGACGGCGAGCGCCTCACCGACATGGAGTTCAACTTCTTCTTCATGCTGCTGATCAATGCGGGCGGCGACACCACCCGCAACCTTGTTGCCGGCGGTATATGCGTGCTGATGGACCATCCCGAGGAGCGGGCCAAGCTAGAGGCGGACCGGTCCCTGCTGCCGACCGCGATCGAAGAAATGCTGCGTTATGTCAGCCCGGTCATCGCGTTCGTCCGCACAGCTACCAAAGACACTGAACTACGCGGGGTGCCCGTGAAGAAGGGGGACCGGGCAGCGATGTTTTATCCGTCTGCCAACCGGGACGAGACCCACTTCGCTGACCCCGACAGGTTCGATATCGGCCGCAGTCCAAACCACCACTTGGCCTTCGGTGGCGGCGGCACCCATTTCTGCCTCGGCGCGAACCTGGCCCGGGCGGAGGCGGCCGCCCTCGTGCCCGAGGTGCTGTCGCGGATGAAGAACATCGAGTTGGCGGGGCCGGTCGAGCGCATGCCGTCAACAACGATTAACAGCATCCACTCCATGCCTGTCCGGTTCACGCCTGCTCGACGGAATTGTGCGAGCCGCTGATTATCAATCGCTCGATCTTGTCGATCCCCAAATCTTCGCGTTTGCGCTGGCCCAGCGCAAATTTGAAGTCGATCGGATCGCGCTGATGCCTTCTGTTTCCGGCCAATTCTCGTCCATATTCGACGGATAAACGGCAACCCATAGTCGGCCCCATGGGTGCCCCTTGGGACTTACGGCGAGCCAAGTTCGGTTGCCGCACCTCCCGAAAGGCTGTTCGTCCGGTCGTAAGAGCGTGACCCAACGGCGCATGCGCGCCGCTTAGCTGCGCGCCGCAAGGGCCATGGCTCGTGCGCCAGACCCCCCTCACCGCGCACCGACTACTCCTCGGGCTCGTTCGTCGCCCGCATCGTCGTCGGCTGGTGTCAATCCTGACAGGGCATACGAACTCGATCCTGCGATCCACCTCCGTCGGCAACGCCGATCAGCAAGGCTGGGACTAGCTCACGAAGGGGGCTGTGGTCGATGCGCGGGTCGATTCCTGGCTGGTTACGAGCTTCGGCTGCGTTGACATTCGTCGCAGTTGTCGCGCTGCAGACGGCAGGGGATGTCGGCGCTGACCCGGAGGCAGCGACAACGGACGTCATCACAGTCGCGGCCGTCGACGCCAACGGTGAACCGGCCAATGGCTATTCGGTGGTGGACCGGCTCACCACTTCGGTCAGCCTCAGCGGATGCTCCGGCCCGTCGCCGGCCGCTGTGGGCAACAACATCTACTCCTGCGATCCGAGTGAGGCCGGCGCCAATATATGTTGGCCGGCCCCCGCGTCGCTGTTGTGCGTGCGCGATCCGTGGAGCAGGGCACTTCGTCGTTTTGTCTCCCCTGGCGCACTCCCTGCGGTGGACCCCCCGGAAACACCGATGCCGTTCGCGCTGGTTCTGGATGACGGCACCCGCTGCGTGCTACGCGCTGGCGACGAGTGGGGCGGCCGGGCTGACGGCCTGGCCCCGGCATACGGCTGCGGCATGACGAGCTGGTCGTATGCGGTTCTGGCATCGCCTGACCAGGACCTCGCGGCGGCGATCGACCGCTCGCAACCGTTGTGGACGGTGCAGACCGGCGACGTTGGTCCGCCTACCGCCGGATTCTGGCCCCCGCGGCCACGCAAGGTGGCGACCGCGTGGTTCGCGGGCAACGCCGCCGGCTGAGCGCCGCGCTCGTGTTGATCCCGCCAGCGCTGGAAGCTCTCCGTCGGGGCCTGGTGATAGCACCAGACAGCCGCAACCGCGTCGCCGAGTCAGCCTTGGCGCAAACTCTTTCCCGACTCGAAGCCGCACACGGTGACCCGGTGGCCGCGCTCGATCACGTCACTCTGGCGATCCGCAACTACCACCACGCGGGCAACACCACCCTGATCCTTAACCCGCTGGCTGCCTTCGCCGCCCTTTTCGACCGGCTCGGACGCTATGAACCGGCGGCCACCATCGCCGGTTTCGCCGACAACCCCTTCTTTGCGAAGTGTTTGAACCCGATGGCGCTCGCCATGCGTACACAAGGTGTAGGTGCGCCGAGGGCGCGCACCGAGAACAGAGTGTGAATCATGAAGCGCAAGCTTTTCGCGACCAGCTGTCTGGCTGGCATGGTCATCATCGGGGCCGCAGCGATGGCAAACGCCGCGCCGAACCCCAGCGAATCAGGACCCTCGATGTCGAATACACCGACGACATCGACGACACCCGCAACCGCACCGGCATATCCGGGTCATAGTAGCTACGGCTACTGACCAACCAGTGGCAGTCTGGGTCAAGTCCAGGGACGTGGTGTACGTCGTCGTCGTGTGATTCTTCGACTTCGTGGGTTCAGGCGGTTAGTGCCGCTGGGGTGGCCTCCTGTTCCGTTGGCGAGTTCTGGTCTGCTCGGGATTTGCTGAGGACGTCCAGGCCGAGGTAGCGCCGTGATTCGGCCCATTCGTCGTGTTGTTCGGCGAGCACCGCGCCGACGAGGCGGATCAGCGCGTTGCGGTCGGGGAAGATGCCGACGACGTCGGTGCGGCGGCGGATCTCCTTGTTGAGGCGTTCCTTTATCCGACCCTCCGGCGTGGGTCAACCCGTTGAGAGTGTCGGGTTTCAGTGGTCGAGACGGTCGAGGTGGTCGGTCAGAGCGTGTGCGACGCGGTCGTGGCGGGCGGCTTCGTCGGTCCAGCCGCGGGTCTGGGCGTCGGCTTTAAGGGCTTGGATGTCGGCGAGCTGGTCGGTGAGGGCACCGCGGAATTCGGGTGCGGTGATGTAGTTGTCGCAGGTTTCGCAGATGTTGGCATACGGGCAGGGGCCGGCGGCTGGGTGGCGGGCGCAGTAGCCGTGCGCGACAAGGGTTTTCAGCATCTCGCTGTGTAGCCAGCTGACCTTGTCGGGCAGGATGGGTTTGCCGACCGGGGTCAGGGTGAACTGGCGACGCATCTTGCCCATCGCCTCGTCGTAGGCGGTGCGCAGAGTGGGTGAGGCGAGGGTGGCGTAGCGCAGTGTTATCTGCGGCGTGACGTGCCCGAGCAATGTCATCAACGCTTGCAGGCTCATGCCCGCGTTGGCCAGTTCGGTGGCCCAGGTGTGGCGCAGTTGATGAGGAGTCACGGCCAGCACGCCGCCATCGGGCGCGCGCAGGCCGGCGGCTTCGGCGGCGGCGAGCAACCCATTGCGCAGCCGGGTGTAGCCGAGGCGGCGCCCACGCTGGGTGAACAGGAAGTCGGTGAGCACACCGGTGCGTGGGTGCGGCAGTGGCCGGTGCGCGCCGCGGAGGCTGACCCACTCATCGAGCGCGGCGACCGTGGACGCCGATAGCGGCACCATGCGTTCGGTGGCGAGCTTGCCCAGCGGTACCTTCAACTAGGTGCCGGCGGGCCCGTAGTCGACGATGCCGCCGAGCTCGAGGTCGAGCAGCTCCCCGACCCGCAACCCGGCGCCGCGCAGCACGGTCAATCCGACGCGGGCGAACGGATCACCCAGGCGAGCAACGGCGTTCATCACCGCGGCGTCGACATCAGGGGCCAGTGCGCGTGGCAGCGGCTGGTCAAGTTTGGATGGCGTCCCACACGGCAGCGCCGTCGTCAGGGTGGCAGAAGACCTCGTAGCCGAGCTCACCCGTGTAGCCCGTGCGCGAGACCACGATGGGCGTGCCGTCGTACGCGCCGATGCGGCCGACGAGGAAGCGGAACCACTTGAGCTCCTCGAGCGACGGGTGCGTCGGGGGCGTCCAGACGATCTTCTTCATCAGCTCGCGGCTCTCGGGCCCCTGGACCGCCACGTTGTGGAGCTGGTCCGTGGACGGCTTGACGAGGACCCGCAGACCGAGCCGGTCGGCGAGCTCCTTGAGCCAGATGCCGTCGTACTCGTCGCCGCCGATGAAGCGGAAGTTGTCATCGCCGAGCCGGAAGACGGTCGCGTCGTCGATCATGCCGCCGGTCTCGTTGCAGACGGCGGTGTAGACGACCTGGCCGACCGCCAGCCGGCGGATGTCGCGCGTGACCGCCCACTGCATCAGCAGCTCGGCGTCCGGGCCGAGGATCTCCCACTTGCGCAGCGGCGAGAGGTCCATCACGACGGCCTTCTCGCGGCAGGCCCAGTACTCGGCGACCCCGCCCTCGTTGTTGAAGCAGTGCGGCAGCCAGTAGCCGCGGTACTCCACGAAGCTCTCGGTGAGCTCGCTCGTCCGCGGGTGGAACGCCGTCTCCTTGGTCATTACGGGCTCGGCCTCCGGTGTCACGCGATGGGCGATCGCCGTCTGAAAGCGGTTCTCGGGCGAGTAGACGCGAACGTGGACGTCGGTGCACTCCCAGGCGTTCGCCGCGTCGACGTCGTCCGGACAGGCCGACGAGGCGCACACGAGGTCGCTCAGCGCCCGCATCAGCACGTAGTCGCCCGGCCGTGACCAGGGCTCGTCCATGCAGATCTGGTGCTCGCGGTCGAGGCCCGTGTTGTAGAAGTAGTTGATCGCCTCCCAGCCCTTGCGTTCGGCGATTCCGAAGCGCGTGACCTCAGCGTTGAAGTTGTCGGTGCAGTTGACGTGGCCGGGGTAGCCGAGGTCCTCGTAGTACTTCGCGTAGCAGGCGAGCCCGAACATGTCGTGGCGGCCGACCGTGTCCTGGACGACCTGCACGAGCGGGTCCTGGTCGACGTCGAAGAACTTGCTGTAGATCCCAGGCCCGGGCACCGCGGCGCCCATCAGCGAGCGCGTGGTGACGCCGTCGATGCCGCGCTCGAGCCCCCTCTCGAGCTTCTCGCGATGGAAGGCGAGGAAGTCCGAGCACTGCTTGCCCTGGACGTCGATGACCTGGATGAACTCGCCCTCCTTCACCTCGTAGGCGAGGGCGCTGGCCCTGTCGACCCGGAAGTCGAGCCGCGGCTCGGCGAGCGGGGCGGGCAGCTCGATCTCCGCCTCGGGACGTGGCGTCGCGCGCTTCAGCTCGACGACGAGCGCCGATGCGGGCGGCTCGCCGTCCACGACACGCCCGCCCGGCGCGGCGACGATCGCCAGGGCCTCACGCCCGACTTCGAACGACTCCGACGCGCCCGGCGCCCCTTCGTGCCCGAACAGGCGCAGCGCACGGGCGTCGGCGGGGCGCAGGCCGCGAGCGTGCAGGACGTGCAGGAAGCCGTCGTCGCTCCCGTTTGAGAGCAGGCCGCGCAGCACCGACGCCGGCGCGTCCGGCGTCACGCCGAGGGCGGCCGGGTCCTCGCGGCCGTCGGGCGCGAGGACCGTCAGCTCGGCAGGCTGGCCGCCGTCCGGGTCGATCACCGTCATGCGGTCGCCGGCGTGCAGCTCGACGACCGTAGCGGCGCCCGGCCGCACCCACCAGGACTCGAACGTCCTGTCGGCGGGCCGCAGGCCGGATAGCGGCGTCGAGACGGCCATCACGTCCCTCCTCAGCTTAGGCCTTGGCGGCCGGCTCGCGCTCCTCGTCCTTGTCCGCCTGTTCGGTGAGCTGCTTGGCGAGCTCGCGCTTGGCGGCGGCGTCGAGCTTCTTCACCTCGTTCTCGACCACGCGGCGGTTGTAGGTCTGGTTCCAGTAGTCGAGCGCCTCGAAGCCGAGCAGCACGGCCTTGCCGACGAACTGGCGCAGGACCTCGTTGGTCGGGCCCATGACCCAGCCCGCCTTGGCGTCGCGGACGTAGCGCTCGAGCTCCATGTCGCGCTTGTAGCCCGAACCGCCGCACGCGTGCAGCATCTTGTCCACGTGGTGGGCCGTGTTCTTGGCCGCCTCGAACTTGATCTGCCAGGCCCAGTGCAGGTAGTCGGCGCGGGCTGTCTCGCCGACCTCGAGGATGCGGCGGTTGTCGTCGGTCACGCGGTCCATCGCCTGGGCGACGGAGAGCACGAAGACGCGGCAGGCGTTCGTGTCCATCACGGCCTCGCCGACGTAGTCCTGGATCGTCGGGTAGTCGGCGACGCGCATGCCCACGTCGACATGGCGCTTGCGGGTGGTATGCCGCTTGGCGATGTCGATCGCGCCCATCGTGATCCCGTTCCACACCGACGAAGAGCCGACCAGGAACCAGGGATCGACCGCCTCGTCGTTGGAGGCGGCGCCGTCGCCGAGCGGCCCGACGATCTGCTCGGCGGGGATCTCGACGCCCTCGACCTGGATCGGGCCAGACTGGTTGCCGCGCAGCCCGAGCGCGTCCCACAGCGACGGCTGCGCCTTCACGTCCTCCCCGTCGATCACGAACACCGACAGGTCGTCGTAGCCCTTGAAGTCGGGGCTCGTGGTCTGCACCACGTAGAAGTCGGCGAACCCGCCGGACGTCGTCCAGGAGGCCTTCTTGTTGACCTTGAAGCCGCCGTTCGAGCGCTCCGCGCTCGACGAGAACGGGTACCAGAAGTGCGAGCCCGTCTCGGGGTCGGAATAGGAGAGGGTGCCGATCTTGCAGTCGCCGAGCGGGCGGATGTACTTGTCGATCAGCTCGGGCGTAGGCCGGAACATGAGCGTCGCGACCGCGCTCATGTGCATCACGTAACACATGGCGGTCGAGGCGCAGCCGTAGCGCGCGATCGTCTCGCAGGCCATCGCGTAGGCGACGTGGTTCTCGCCGAGCCCGCCGTACTCCTCCGGCACCGTCAGCGCCAGGAAACCATTTTCGGCCAGGATCTCGAAGTTGCGGCGCGGATACAGCAGCTCGTCATCCGAGCGCTTCGCGTTCGCGCGCATCTCGCTCTCGCAGAGCTCGATCAGCTTCGCGCGCAGCTCCTTCTGGCGCTCAGTGAGGACCCAGTCCGGATCCCAGTCGTAGCCGAGGCCCCAGAAGGGCTCGCCGCCCCACGTCTTCTCCATCATCACTCCCAGTCGGCGGGTGCGTTAGTACAAATATGTACAAGGGGTTCTATCGCATTCGCAGTCGGGTGTCCATCGCCGTGCGGGGCCGGAGTAAGAGCAGCGTAGGAATCCGCCGGCCCGCTGATCGCGCTCATTACCTTGAGGTGCGATGAGCGGACTGAGTCGCCGACAAGCAATAGCCGGATTCGGAGGCGTGAGCCTCGGCGCGCTGCTCGCCGCCTGCAGCGACGACGACTCGCCGACCGCGCGCGTCGAGACCACCGACGGCGGCACCTCCACGGTCGAGCCCAAGGGCGCCCGCGACGACCTCGCCGCGCGCTTCGACGAGGCCGCTCGCTGCGCGCAGACCGCCGAGCAGACCGAGGGCCCGTACTACTTCGACGTGGACGCGATCCGCCGCGACATCCGCGAGGACCGCGAGGGCGCCACGCTGCGCCTGGGTGTGCGCGTGCGAGACGCGGCGGGCGGCTGCGAGCCGATAGCCGACGCGGTGGTCGACATCTGGCACTGCGACGCCGGCGGCAGCTACTCGGGCTTCGACGGTGCCGAGGGCGAGACATACCTGCGCGGTGCCCAGGTCACGAACCGCGACGGCATCGCCGAGTTCAGGACGGTATATCCGGGCTGGTATCCGGGCCGGACCGTGCACATCCACGCGAAGGTGCACCTCGATCGCCAGACCGCGCTGACCACCCAGTTCTACTTCGACGACGCGCTCACGGCCGAGGTCCACTCGAGCGAGCCCTACAGCTCGGACGGCGCCCGCGACGTGACGAACGACAGCGACGGGATCTACGACCCGTCGCTCGAGCTCACGCTCTCGGAAGAGGGAGAGGGCTACCTCGGCCTGATCACGCTCGACGTGACGAGGGCTTGAGCGAGGCGGCACGCGCCGCCCTCGACACGCTGTACAAATTCGACCAACGATTTTCCGACAGGCGTCCGAATCGCCGCCTGGGGACCTCTGCAAAGAATCGCCTTCTCGGGAGCTGACCTAGACGAGGAGGCCGGATGCAGGAAGTGAACGATGCGCTCGCGTTGCAGAGTGCGACGAACCTCGAGTTCTTCTACTGGGTGTCGATCGCCCTGATGTTCCTCATCCACGCGGGCTTCCTCGTCTACGAGACCGGCGCCTCGCGCGTCAAGAACGTTCTCGCCTCGGCGATGAAGAACCTCATGACGCTGGCGATCGTGATCCCGAGCTTCTTCTTCGTCGGCTGGTTCCTCTACAACTCGATGCCGACCGGCGTCCCGCGCCTCGACGAGTTCGCCAAGGCGGCGCTGCCGTGGAGCGACAACATGGGGCCGAACCTCCAGGACTCCGCCAGCGGCGTGTTCTGGGGCTGCTTCGCGCTGTTCGCCGCGACCACCGCGTCGATCATGTCCGGCGCGGTGATCGAGCGCATCCGCCTGAGCGCGTTCCTCATCCTGGCGACGTTCCTCGGCTCGGTCGTGTGGATCATCGGCGCGTCCTGGGGCTGGCACCCGGCCGGCTGGATGCTCACCGAGCTGGGCTTCCACGATGTCGGCGCGGCGGGCTGCGTGCACGTGGTCGCGGGCATGTTCGCCTTCGGCGTCCTGATCAATCTGGGGCCGCGCATCGGCCGCTTCGTCAAGGGAAGGGCCGTCCAGATTCGCGGCCACAACCTGACCCAGTCGATGCTCGGCCTGATGCTCATCTACGTCGGCTTCTTCGGCTTCCTGATGGGCTGCGTCATCTACTCGGGTGAGGGCTTCACCACGATCTACGGCGCGCCGACGAACCTCTCCGCCTGGGTGTTCAACATCCTCATGGGCCTCGCGGGCGGCATCATCGGCGGCTACCTCGCGTCACGTGGCGAACCGTTCTGGTGCGTGTCGGGCGGACTCGCGGGCGTGATCGCGTCGGCTGCCGGCCTCGACGTCTACCACCCGGCGCTCGCGTTCGTGGTGTCGATCATCGGCGGCTTCATGATGCCTTCGTCGGCTCGCTGCTCGAGAAGCGGGGGATCGACGATGCCGTCGGAGCGGTCGCGGTGCACGGAGCGGTGGGCCTCTGGTCGCTGGTGGCGGTCGGCATCTTCGCCTCCGGCTACCCGAACGTCGGGGGCGCCCCGGACGTGTCGATCGGCGGCCAGCTGGTTGGCGCCGTCACGTTCGCAGCGCTCGGCTTCATCCCCGGATACGTGATCTCGAAGGTGCTCGCCGTCAGCGGGATGTTGCGGATCCCGCGCCCCGCGGAGCTCGCCGGGCTCGACCTGGCGGAAGTACCCGCCAGTGCGTTCCCCGAGGGCATCCCCGCGACGCCCGAGCCGCTGCTGGCCGCCACGGCGGTCGCCCACGAGAACGGCAACCAGCCGCACGACCCGATCCCCGAGCCCGCTGCGACCTAGCGAAAGGAAACACGCATGGATACCGCACCAATCGACAGCTACGACGGCGCGGCCGACATCTTCACGTTCGGCGGCGGTTCGTTCGGGATGTGGCTTTTCCTGATCCTGGCCATGCTTCTGTTCATCGGCCTGATCGTCAGGATGGCCGTCCACGAGACGCATTCGTTCGCGCGGCTCAGCGAGGACGAGCCCGTGGCAGCGGGGGACGCGAGTGAACCGGTCAGCCAAGCCGCGTAAGACCTACCCCCGCTGGAGGACCTATCCGGCGCGCCCCGCACGGCCGGTGGCGCGGGCCGCCGGAAGGCCTTTGCCTGCGCCCGGCAACGGGCGCGTGCGCTGAGCGCCGCCTGAGTCGCCTGCCTCCCTGACCCACCCGTCCCAGACGCGGGTTTGTTGACCTGCGTCCGCTGGCCGTGCTAAAAAGGCGCCAGCAGCGGATTGGACCAATTCGCACAAGGCCTCCGGAGAAAACCGGAGCGCCGCACGGGGGAGGAGAACCTTGATCGCTACGTGGATCGCTCAGGCGGGAGACATTTTCCCTGAGCAGGTAACGACCAACTCGCTCACGCAGAACATCGTTTATGCGTCGGGCACGGTGGGGGCGCTCGTGATCTTGGCGGGCCTCCTCCTCGTCGACATGGGCGGCGTCAGGCGCGTCAACGTGTTCGACACCGTCATCCAGAAGCTGATCGCGTTCTTCATCGGCTTCGTCGTCTACTTCCTGATCGGCTTCGCGATCTGGAACTGGCAGTACTACGTCGCGTTCGACATCCCGGATCCGTACTGGCAGTCGATCAAGGACTGGTGGCTGGGCGGATCGCTGACGGGCGCTACGGCGCAGACCACCGATCCGGCGGTCGCACCCGGTCTCAACAACCAGCAGATCTTCATCTTCTTCCTAGCCAGCTTCGCCGGAATCATCAACGTCCTGATCGGCCTCGCCGTGACCGAGCGGATCAAGGCGTCGGCGTACTTCGCGATCTCGGCCGTCTGCGCGGTAGTGTCGTCGCTGCTGAGCTGGCTGACCTGGGGCTCCACCGGCCCGCTGACGAACGCCGGCTACCACGACTTCTTCGGGGCCGGATTCGTCTACGTCTTCGCCGGCGCCGTTGCCCTGATGCTGGTGCGGAAACTCGGGCAGCGGCCGGGGATGTACAGCCCCCACCGCCTCGTGGGCGAGTACCGCTCCTACAACCTCGGCGTCACGACCGTCGGCCTGGTGATGATCATCGGCGGGCTGCCGTTCGTGATCCTGTCGTGCGGGTTCTTCTTCGAGCCCGAGGCGCTGTTCGTTGGCGTCAACATGTCCGACACGAGCGTCGGCGTCGCCTTCAACAACCTGGGCCTCGCATGGGCCGGCGGAGCGATAACCGGCGCGATCATCGCCTACAGAACCAAGAAGTACATCTACACGTTGCTCGGGCCATTCGCCGGCTACGTAGCGGGCTCCCCTGCGTTCGACATATACGCGCCATGGGAGATGTTCCTCGTCTCTGCCGCCGCGCCCCTCGTGGCCTATGCCGTCTACGAGTGGACGCAGCGCCGCGAGATCGACGAGCACAAGCTGATCCCGCTGTTCCTCGGGGTCGCCTCCTACGGAATCCTGCTCGCGGGCATCCTGAACTGGGGCACGCCGGGAGGTGGCTACTTCGGGGTCACGGAGGGCGACTACGCGTTCCAGAACGCCGAGGTGAACCTCCTGTGGCAGGCGATCGGCCTCGCGGTCTGCATCGCCGCCGGCCTGCTCACGGGCTGGATCATGGGCACCATCCTCGAGCGGACGACCGGTCTCGGCGTCTCCGAGGACGTGCAGGTCGCCGGCTACGACCTCACCCAGTGGGAGATCATCCACGACCTGGAGCCGGCGGCGGTCGGGCAGGCCGCCGAGCCGGGGCTGGCCACCGGGAACGGCGATCCCGACCCGATCGACGTGAGGACGACACCCACGGGGCCCTGAGTCCCGTGGGCCGCTAGCGCAGGCCTTCCTCGAAGGCCCGGATCGCCGCCTGGCGACCTAGCTCCAGGGATACGGGCTGTTCGACACGGGGTGCAGATCCCCGGTCGCGAAGCGCTCGTAGCGGAACGGATGCAGCAGCGAGGAGTGCTCGCCCGTCACGACGCGGGCGATCTCCTTGCCCACGGCGATCATCTTGTAGCCGTGGTTCGAGTCCGCGGCCACGAACACGTTCGGGCGCATGTAGTCGAACACCGGGAAGTTGTCGGCCGTGAACGCGCCCACGCCGCCGGAGCGCACCTGCCGGTACTTCGGCCGCGAGCCCTCGAAGCGCTCCATGCAGTGCGAGAGCGCGGCACACCAGAGGTCCGGGAAGCCCTCCTCGACCGTGCCGGTCGGGTACGGGTCCACCTCGAACTCGTGGCCCTTGGGGAGCGGCGACGCGCCGCCCTGGACGGAGTGCTTGTCCTGCTTGAAGTAGATCCCCCACTGCTCGTCCGTCACGAGCCGGCCCTCGTCGTCGTGCAGCGGCGCGGTCGAGTCGACGTGCAGGACCGGCGGCAGCGACCCGTCGGCGGTGACGAACACGCTCGGGTCGACGTCGATCTCACCCTCCTGGAGGTACCAGTAGGTCCACATCTCACGCTCGCTGCCGGCGACCTCGAGCCGCCGCGGCAGCCCGAGCTCGGCCCACAGCTCGGCGACCCAAGGGCCGACCGCCACCACGACCTGCTCGGCGACGATCGGGCCGGCGCTCGTGTCGACGCGCGTGACGGCGCCGGAGTCGTCGAACTCGAAGCCGGTGACGTCGACGCCCTCCTCGATCGTCGCGCCGGCGGCGCGCGCCTTCGAGGCGAGCCCCAGCATCGAGTCGCGATTGAAGGCGAAGCCGCCCTGGTGCTCGTGCAGGCAGACGCTCAGGCCGGGAGCGCGCCAGTCCGGAAACAGATCGCGCATGTGTGCGCCGACCTCGGCCTCGCCGGTGATCAGCTCGGACTCGTAGCCGATCCGCTGCTGGCGCTCGAACACGGTCGTGAGATCGTCCTCCTGGGCGCCGTCGCCGAGCGCGATGTAGCCGGAGCCGTGGTAGGCGAACGTCTCCGGGTCTGACTCCCAGATCTCGACACAGGCCGCCATCAGCTCCTGCATGGCGGGCTGGAAGTAGTTGTTGCGGATCACGCCGCAGGCGATCCCGGAGGCGCCGGCCGCAATCGAGTCCTTGTCGACGACGAGCACCTCCTCGCCCTGCTCGGCGAGATGCCAGGCCGTCGAAAGCCCGTGGACCCCGGCCCCTATGACCAGGTAGGGAACCGAGCGCATCTCAGTGGAGCGGAGGCTCCCAGCCCTCGAGCACGGGCGGGCGCCAGTTCTCTCCGACGGTCTTCGATCCCTCCACCCATGGCCCCAGCTCGGGCTGCGGGAACTTGCAGTGGGCCTCCTTCAGGCGGATGCCGTAGGAGTTGCCCGACTGCAGGTGGGCGATCAGCACCTTGCGGGCGATCTCGTCCCCGCGTCCCTCCGGGATCGGGAAGTAGATCTTGAGGAAGGAGTTCGAGTAGCGGTCGAACACCGCCGGCATGCCCTCCTCCTCGAGCAGCGCGATGTCCTCGAGCCAGTTGATGTCCTGGCCCGGCGTGGCGGCGTCGAGGTCGATGTCCTCGACGAGCGAGATGTCCTCCTGGTACGGGAAGCGCTTCCCCGAGAGGTACTCGGCGTCGATCGAGACGATCTTCTCGGGCTCGGGCCGCGGCATGTCGCTCATCGCGAGATCCGCTCCGGCGCGGGAAGCTCGTCCACCGGGTTCTCGATGTAGCGGTCGAGCATCGTCTTGATCTCCTCGAGCGCCTTGCTCTCGCTCACGCCCGGGATGTATTCGGTGCCGGCGAGCGGCACGCGCGCCATCGCGGCGGCCTCGGTCGTGAGCGCTGCGAGGTCCTCGGGCTCGAGGCTGTGGATGTTCGTCTTGCCGCAGGCGCGCGCGAGCATCTGCACCTCGAGCGTCAGCGTGTGCAGGAAGTTGTAGACGCGCGTGGCCGCCTCCTCGACGTTGAGGCGCTTGCGCAGCTCCGGGTCCTGCGTCGTGATGCCGACCGGGCAGCGGCCCGTGTGGCAGTGGTAGCACTGGCCGGCGGGCACGCCGATCGTGCCCTCGTAGTCGGTGACGCCCGGGATCTCCTTGTTGCAGTTGAGCGCCATCAGCGACGAGTGCCCGATCGCCACCGCCTTGGCGCCGAGCGCGATGCACTTCGCGATGTCGCCGCCGTTGCGGATGCCGCCCGCCACGACCAGGTCGATCTCGTCTGCCAGCCCGACGTCCTCGAGCGCGCGGCGCGCCTCGGGGATCGCAGCCATGAGCGGGATGCCGGTCTCCTCGGAGGCCACGTGCGGGCCCGCTCCGGTGCCGCCCTCGGCGCCGTCGAGGTAGATGATGTCCGGCCCGCACTTCGCGGCCATGCGCACGTCGTCGTACACGCGCGCGGCGCCCAGCTTCAGCTGGATCGGGATCTCGTAGTTGGTCGCCTCACGCGTCTCCTGCACCTTGAGCGAGAGGTCGTCCGGGCCGAGCCAGTCGGGATGCCGGGCCGGCGAGCGCTGGTCGATGCCGGCCGGCAGCGAGCGCATCTCGGCCACCTGCTCGGTCACCTTCTGGCCCATCAGGTGGCCGCCGAGGCCGACCTTGCAGCCCTGCCCGATGAAGAACTCGACGGCGTCGGCCAGCATCAGGTGATGCGGGTTGAAGCCGTAGCGGCTCTGGATGATCTGGTAGTACCACTTGGTCGAGAGGTCGCGCTCGGGCGGGATCATCCCGCCCTCTCCCGAGCAGGTGGCCGTGCCGGCCATCGAGGCGCCCTTGGCCAGCGCCATCTTCGCCTCGATCGAGAGCGCTCCGAAGCTCATGCCCGTGATGTAGACGGGGATGTCGAGCTCGATCGGCTTCTTCGCGAAGCGCGCGCCGAGCACGGTCTTCGTCACGCACTTCTCGCGGTAGCCCTCGATCACGAAGCGCGTGAGCGTGCCCGGCAGGAAGATCAGCTCGTCCCAGTGCGGGATCTTCTTGAACATCGAGAAGCCGCGCATCCGGTAGCGGCCGAGCTCGGCCTTCATGTGGATGTCGTCGATGACCTCGGGCGTGAAGATCTTCGAGCGCCCGAGGACGGTCCGGCGGGCCGGTGCGTTCTCGTCAGCCATCAGAGCACCAGCTTTCGCTCGCTCGGCTCGAGCGAGTCGTAGTTGTAGAGCTTCTTGCCGCACACGAACTTCTGGAACTCGGGCGGGCTGCCCAGGCCGTAGATGCGGAACTTGCGCTCGATCAACTCGGTGTCGGCGTCGGTCCACTCGCCCTCGACGCAATCGATGCCGAGCGCCTTGACCTTGCCGGCCACGTAGAGCGTGCCGTCGTACATCGAGTCGCCCAGACCGGGGCCGACGTCGCCGCAGATGATCTGGCGGCCGCGCTGCATCATGAAGCCGGTCATCGAGCCGGCGCTGCCCATGACGATGATCGTGCCGCCCTTCTGATCGATGCCGGTGCGGGCGCCGACCTGGCCCTTGACCACGAGGTCCCCACCCCTGAGTGCGGCGCCCGCCAGTGATCCGGCATTCGATTCGATCACGACGACGCCCGACATCATGTTCTCGGCGACGCTCCACCCGACACGTCCGTTGATCTGGACCTCGGGGCCGTCGTTGAGGCCGACGCCGAAGTAGCCGAGCGACCCGTCGAAGGTGATCTTGCAGCGCGTCAGGATGCAGACGCCGAGCGAGTGGCGCGCCGACGGGTTGAGGATGGTGACCTCCTTGACGCCCTCCTCGTAGACGAGCCGCTTGAGCTCGGCGTTGATCTTTCGTGTCGTGAGGTCCTTGGCGTCGAACTGCGCGCGCTCGCCGTCGATCTCGGCGACGTTCGGGACGGTCTCGTCGAGCTCGACGAGGCCGCGCGGGTCGTAGAGGACCTCCGCCTCGCCGTTCTGCGTCACCGCGTCCAAACCATCACCTCCCCCTCGTAGGGGTCGTAGGTCTCGATCTCCCGATCGACGACCTTGCGGATCGCGATCTCCTCACTGGCGAGGGCCACGATGTCGTCCGACTCATAGAGCACGAGCGGCTTCGCGCCGAGCTCGTCCTTGGCGACGCCGAGCGCATCCTCGGTCACGCAGATGTACGTGAAGACGCCGTCGAGCTCGTGCAGCGAGCGCTGCATGGAGTCCTCGAGCGAGTCGCCCTGGGCCATCCGCTCGGCGAGGTAGACGGCGATGATCTCGCTGTCGCACTCGGACTGGAAGCGGTGGCCGGCGCGCTCGAGCCGGCGCTTCCACTGGTGGTAGTTGGTCAGCTGGCCGTTGTGGACGACGGCCACGTCCGGGAACGGATACGCCCAGTACGGGTGCGCGTTCGCGATGTCGACGTCGGACTCCGTCGCCATGCGCGCGTGCCCGATCGCGTGCGTGCCGACGAAGTCGTCGAGGTGGTACTCGCCCGCGACGGTCTTGGCGTCGCCGAGGTCCTTGACGATCTCGAGCGACTTGCCGAGGCTCAGCACCTCGGTGCCGCGCACGTCCTCGACATAGTCGGCGAGCTGCTTGAGGTCGCCGTCGAAGCCGAACGTGATCGTCATGGCGTGGTCGGTCGCCGGCTTGACGTCGGTGATCTGAGCGCCGATCGCCTGGACGCGCGCCTCCACCTCGCTGCGCTGGCGGCGCAGCCGGTCGGCGAAGTCGAAGTCGGCGTGGCCGTTGTTCGACTCCATCAGCTTGACGTGCATCACGAAGCCGTCGGCCTCGGGCCGGTAGAGCGCGTAGCCGGTCGAGTCCGGGCCGCGGTGCTTCATGGCCTGGAGCATGGCCGTCATGTCGCGGCCGACCATGCGCTCCCCGCCTCCGTCGCGGTAGATGATTCCGGCGATCCCGCACATGGTTAGGGGAGAACCTCCAGGTACTCGTCGCGCTCCCAGTCGGTCACGGCCGCGAGGTAGCGCTCCCACTCGTCGCGCTTGTAGTGCTCGAAGACCTTGTAGAGGCGGCCCGGCATCGCGCCCTTGACCACCTCGTCCTTGTCGAGCTCGTCGAGCGCGGCGCCGAGGCTGTCGGGCACGCGCTCGATGTCCTCGCCCTCCTGCAGCAGGTCGTACGTGTTGCCGGTCTGGGGCGGGCCGGGGTCGCTCTCGTTGCGGATGCCGTCGAGGCCCGCCACGAGCAGCGACGCGACCGTCAGATAGGGGTTGCAGGAGGAGTCGACCCCGCGGTACTCGAAGCGGCCGCCCGACGCGACGCGCACGGTGCAGGTGCGGTTCTGCCAGCCCCAGTTCTTGTAGACGGGCGCCCAGAAGCCGAAGTCCCACATGCGGCAGTAGGAGTTGACGGTCGGGTTCCCGACGCACATGAGCGCGCCGAAGTGGTCGAGCATGCCGCCGAGGAAGTGACGCGCGGTGTCCGACAGCTCGGCCGGTCCGCTCGGATCGTGGAAGACGTTGTTGCCGTCCCCGTCCATCAGCGTGAAGTGGTGATGATGGCCGTTGGCGGAAACGCCCGTGAACGGCTTGGGCATGAAGGTCCCGAGGAGGCCGTGCTTGCGGCCCACCGCCGCGACGATCTGGCGGTAGGTCGTGATGTTGTCGGCCGTCTTCACCGGGCGGTCGAAGCGGAAGTTGAGCTCGAGCTGACCGGGTGCGTCCTCGTGATCGCCATAGCTCATGTCGAGCCCGAGCTTCTGCCCGTAATCGATCACGTCGAGCAGCACCGGACGCAGCTCCTCGAACTGATGGATGTGGTAGCAGTAGGGCTTGGTCACGCCGTCGGCGGACCCGTCCTCACCGCGCCTCAGCCACATCATCTCCGGCTCGATGCCGATCAGGAAGCTGTAGCCGAGCTCCTCCTCGAACTCGGCGACGACGCGCTTCAGGTTCTGGCGCGGGTCGGCGTCGAGCAGCTCGCCGGTCTCGGTGTCGTAGCAGTCGCAGTAGACGCGCGCGACGCGGTCGTCCCACGGCAGCACGGCGAAGGTGTCGAGGTCGGCGATCGCCGCGAGCTCGGATTCCTCCGGGCCGAAGCCGATGTAGTTGCCGGCGCGGTCCGTGAACAGGTTCGCGGTGGCGCCGTAGACGAGCTGATAGCCCTTCTCGGCGACCTGCGGGAAGAAGTCGGCCACGACCCCCTTGCCCATCACCCGGCCGGTGACAGAGACCTGCTGGAAGAAGACGTACTTGATGCCCTGGTCCTCGATGCGGCGCTGGATCTCCTCGATCCGCTCGCGCCGGCCCGGCGCGTTGCGGGCCTCCTCGAGAGTCGCGGGCGGCAGCGTCGTTCGGGGCGTCTCGAGGACCGTGCTGACGGTTCCGCCGAAGGCCGGGGCGGCCCCGTTGACGGTGACGCTGTCGCTCATGCATCTACCTCCGAGTTAGATCGCGTGGGCCGGAGCCGGCTGCCCGGCGCGCGGCGACTATATCACCGCTTTGAGCAAATTTGTTCAGATCAGGCCGAGCTCCGCCGCGCGCCGTGTGACGTCGCGGCGACTGCCCGCATCGAGCTTCGTCAGCACTGCCGATACGTGGTGCTCCGCCGTACGCGGTGAAACCACGAGCCGCTCCGCGATCTCCGCGTTCGAGAGCCCCTCGGAGAGCAACGTGAGCACCTCGAGCTGGCGCGCTGTCAGACCCGCCGGATTCGCGCGGGTGGCGCGCCGCGGCCCCTGCGGCACGCGCAATCCGAGCTCGCGCATGCGCTCGCTGACCCGGCGCGTGAGGGGAGCGGCACCCAGCAGGCGCGCCGTCTCGAGCGCCTCGCTCAGCGCCTCCTCGTCGTCGATGAGGGAGAGCATCAGCGCCCGGTCGTGGCTCCAGCCGAGCGTGCCGAAGGCGTCAGCGGCAGCGCGCCAATCTCGCCGGCGCATCGCGGCGTACGGCCCGGATCCGGGATCGTCGGGCCCGATTGGGATGCCCGCCACGGCCGCCCAGCCCGCCAGCCGGATGCTGTAGCGCCCCGCGAGCTCCCCGCCCGGCCCGATCACCTCGGCCAGCTGCTCGAAGCGCTCGATCGGCATGCGCCCGTCGCCGCTGAGGGCACGCTCCGTCATGAGCTCCACGACCGGGGCGACGCGCTGGAGCTCCGCGGCCCGCTCGGCGTGCGCTGTCAGATCGGACAGGCGGGCGGCGGCGTCGGGGTCACCGCGCCGGACGGCCAGCTCGGTCAGCACGGTCTTCGCGAGCAGCTGGACGACGGTTATGCCGCGCTCGACCTCCCCGCGCGTGATGCGCTCGGCCTCACTCCAGTCCCCGGCGCGCAGCCGCAGCCAGGCAAGCAGGGTGCTGACGTAGGAGACGTAGGCGTGCACCTCGTGGCGCTCCGCGTAGGCCAGCGCGCGCTCCGCGTAGCGACGGGCCGCACGCGGGTCCCCCCAGCTCATCAGCACATAGCCGAGGTTGCCGAGCGCGCGCGTGGCGTCCTCGCGCTCGCCCGCAGCATCGGCGATCTCGTGCGCCTCGAGCAGCGCCGGCGCTTCGCGGCGATCGCGCTGGACCTTCGCGCAGGCGATGTTGACGAGCGCGTGCGCGCGGGTGTTCTCGTCCCCGAGCCGGCCGGCCAGCTCGAGCGCGCGCTCGCCCCAGTCGACCGCCCGGCCGGCGTCGTCCTCGAGCATGGCGAGCTGGGCGACGCCGCTGTAGGCGCGCGCGAGCTCGACGGACTCGCCGAGCGGCTCGAGGATCGCGACCGCCTCGAGCGCCTGCGCCCGCGCCGGCTCGCCGTCGCCGATGAACCAGTGCAGGCGCGACAGCACGCGCGTGCAGCGGCCGATCGCAGCACGGTCGCCCGAGCCGGCATGAATCGCGATCGCCTGCTCGATCGCCTCGAAGGCGTCGTCGAGCCTTCCCACGAGGTACGCGGCCAGGGCCAGCTCCTCGAGCGCGTCGGCCCGCGCGTCCGGGTCGAGGCGGTCGAAGAAGTCGGACGCGCGCCGGAAGTGCGAGAAGGCCTCGCGGTTCGACTCGAGCGTGGCCGCACGCCTCGCCGCGACGAGCGCGTACTCGCTCACGACGTCCTCCGCTCCGGCCGCCTCGGCGTGATGGACGACGTCCGCCGGGTCGGCCTCGGCGGCCAGCAGCGCGCCGAGTATCTCCGCGTGCAGGCGGCGGCGCGCGGCGGCCGGCAGGCTCGAGCGGATCACGTTGCGCGCCAGCTCGTGGCGGAAGTGCACGCTGCCCGGCTCGACCTCGAGCAGCTGACGGCGCTCGGGCTCCTCCGCGGCCGCCGGCCAGCCCGGCATCAGCGCGTCGAGCACTGACGTGCCGACCCGACCCGGGACGACCGAGACCAGCTCCACGAGGCGGCGCGACTCGGGGTCTAGCCGGGCCATCCGCCCCAGCACGGCGTTGGCCACCGAGGCCGGCGGGTCCTCCGTGTCGCGGGCGGCCAGCAGCTCCGTGACGTAGAACGGGTTGCCGCCGGTCGCGGTGTAGAGGTCGTCAGCGGCGTCGCCGGCGAGCGCGGCGACGGCGCCGCGCGACAGCGGCTCCAGCTCGATCGTCACGAGGTCCTCGGCACGCACCGCACCGAGCGCCGCGTGCAGCGGGTGCGCCGGCGGCGCCTCGCCGGCGCGGAGGGTCAGCACGAGCAGCGCGGGCAGCTCGCCGATCCGGCGGCTGAGGACCGCTATCGAGTCGAGCGTCGCGTCGTCCGCCCAGTGCACGTCCTCGATCACGAGCACGGCCGGGCGCGGCGGCTGCGCGAGCTCGGCCAGCAGCAGCGCCTGGAGCTCGTGCGGTGCGGCACCCGCGCGCAGCGCCTCGTCGAGCTCGGGCGACACCGACCCGGCCAGGTCCCGGAACGGCCCGAGCGGGCGCGGGATCGACAGGTCGTCGCAGCTCCCGAACAGGACGCGCGCCTCGCCGCCGGCGTCGTCCGCGAAGCGGCGCACCAGCGAGCTCTTGCCGATCCCGGGCTCGCCGCGCACGTAGGCCACGCGCCCGTGACCGCGCCGCGCCGACTCCCACGCGTCGCTCAGGGCCGCCAGCGCGGCCTCTCGCTCGAGCAAGTCCACGCCGGGAAGTAGACACCGGCGCGGCGGCGGGGGTCAAACAGGCGCTAGCGCCGAGAACGCAACGCGCCGGCCATCTGCGCTGATGGCCGGCGCCTGCGTCCCGACCGACAGGGGTGCCCCCGCAGCCCTGTCAGACGGCTGACCCAGCGGCACTGCTAGGCCTTGCGCCCGACGATCACGAGGTACTCGGAGCTGAGGCGCAGGCCGCCGTCCTCGGGCACCCCGCGGCGCTCGGCCATGGCGACGATCTCGGCGCGACAGTCGCCCCAGGTGCCGTCGGCGGACAGGCGCTCGCGCGCCTTCAGCGTCGGGCCGTAGTGCGTCTCGAAGAACGAGACGAAGTCGTCCGCCGACGCGAAACGGAACGGGTTGTAGCCGCGGCTGAACTCGAGCTCGACACCCGTGCCCTCGAACAGACCTTGGACGTGCCCCTCGCTGCCCCAGAGCGGCGGCGGCGAGGCGTAGTCGGGCGGCGCCGGCAGGTAGCGGCCGAGGATCTTGAACAGGTCGCCGATCATGCTCTCCGGCGTCCAGTTGACGAGCCCGATCCGCCCTCCGGGCGCAGTCACGCGGGCGAGCTCGTGCGCGACGACCTCATGGCGCGGTGCGAACTGGACGCCGAACGCGGACAGCACGGCGTCGAAGCGATCGTCCTCGAAGGGCAGCTGCTCGGCGTCGCCCTCGAGCCAGTCGACGTTCACGCCGTACTGAGAGGCGCGGCGGCGGGCGGTCTCGAACAGCTCAGGTGTGAGGTCGAGGCCGATGACGTCCGCGCCCGCTCCGGCGGCCCGCAGGGCGATGTTGCCCGTGCCGGCCGCAACGTCCAGAACCTCCTGGTTCGGCTGCACCTGCACGCGCGTCATCAGGTCGCGCGGCGGTACGTCGTCGATGAGTTCAGCGATGGCGCCGTAGTCGCCGGCCGCCCAGGTCGCACGGTGTGTTCTCTTGAGGTCTTCGACAGCGATCATGCGGGCCAACCTACGGCCGCCCGCACCAGCCGGCATCGGGGCCGGCTACCTATCTTCTGCGCCCGGCTACCTACGTACCGCGCTCGATCGCCGGCACCGGCGGCAGGTCCTCGAGCCAGCGCATCACGTGGAGGTCGAGGCTGCGCGGCAGGAACACGTCGGTCGATTGCATCAGCGGCGTGCCCTCGGACGTCGAGGTCACGTGCTCGATGTCGAGCGCGGCCAGTGTCTCCGACACCCCCAGTGCCCGTCCGATCCGATCGCGCTTCGTGAGGACGCGCGCGCCGATGTGCGCGCGCGTGTACGCCACCGCGACGCCCTGGTCGAGCAGCACGTCGAGCACCATCTCACCGCGCTCGAGCGCCCGCCGCAGGCGCGCCTCGGGCGGGAGTGTCACGTTCGGCGCAACGACGTCGCGCATCCACGACCCCGGCTCGCCATCCATCAGGAGCACGCGCGTGATCGTGGTCGCCTCGTCGTCAGGCCCGCAGCCGAACAGCGGTGCGAGCCCCTCGCCGACCTGCTGCCGCTCCACCTCGAGCTCGCTCAGCTCGAGCCGGACGCCGCGCCGGCGGGCGAGCTCCGAGTAGGAGATCAGCTTCTCGAGGCCCTCGTCGAGGCTCGACGTGGGCGCGCGTCCGACGTAGGTGCCGCTCCCCTGCCTGCGCACGATCTCGCCGCTCTCCTCGAGCCGGCCGAGCGCCGTGCGCAGCGTGCCGCGTGAGATCCCCAGGCGGCTGGACAGCTCCTGCTCTGGGGGGAGCCGCTCCCCCGGGCGGTGACGGCCCGTGGCCAGCCAGGTACGCAGCGCCTCCTCGGCTACATCGACAAGGGAGACGCGTGTGGCCACGGATCGATCCTAGAACAGCCCGACCGTGCGCCCCTCCGCGTCGATGTCGACGTTGAACGCCGCAGGCTGCTTGCCGAGGCCGGGCATTTGCTGGATGTCGCCGCAGAGCGGCACCAGCCACCCGGCGCCGGTGTAGGCGCGGATGTCGCGCACCGGCAGCTCGAAGCCCTCGGGTGCGTTCAGCAGCGCGGGATCGGCCGACAGCGACAGATGGGTCTTCGCCATGCAGATCGGCAGCTGGTCGAGCCCGTCCTCGTGGTACTGGCGCATCTTGCGCTGCGCGTCGAGGTAGAAGACGACCTCCTTGGCGCCGTAGACCTGCTTCGCGACCTTCTCGATCTTCACGTTGATCGGGTCGTCGTCGTCGTAGATGAACGAGAACTCGTTGGGCTGGTCGGCCGCGTCGGCAACGGCCTCGGCGAGCGCGGACGCACCCTCGCCTCCACGCGCGAAGCCGTCGTTGATCTCGGCGCCGTGCGCGCCGGCCTCGAGCGCGAGCCTGCGGACGAGCTCGACCTCCTCGTCGGTGTCGCCCGGCCGGCGGTTGACCGCGACCACGCAGGGAAGGCCGAACGTGCGCACGATCCCGAGGTGGCGGCGCAGGTTGTCGAAGCCCTCCTCGAGCGCCGACATCGCCTGCGTGGAATCGACGCGCGGGTCGTCCTCGACGCCGCCGTGATGCTTGAGCGCGCGCACGGTCGAGACCAGCACGACGGCGCTCGGCGTCAGCGCGCCCTTGCGGCAGACGATGTCGAAGAACTTCTCCATGCCCATGTCCGAGCCGAAGCCGGACTCGGTGATCACGTACTCGCCGAGCTTCTGGCCGATCAGGTCCGCCACGAGCGAGGAGTTGCCGTGGGCGATGTTCGCGAACGGGCCCGCGTGCATGAGGCAGGGCTGGCCCTCGAGCGTCTGGATCAGGTTCGGCTTGAGCGCGTCCTTCAACAGCACGGTCATGGCGCCCGCGGCGCCGAGGTCCTCGGCCGTCACCGGCTTGCCGCCGTCGAAGGAGTGCGCGACCGTGATCGCGCCGAGCCGCCTGCGCAGGTCCTGCAGGTCGCGCGCGACCGCCAGGATCGCCATCACCTCGGAGGCGGCCGTGATGTCGAAGCCGGACTCGCGCGGGTAGCCGTTGGCGCGGCCGCCCTGACCGAGCGTGATGGCGCGCAGCGCGCGGTCGTTCATGTCGAGCGCGCGCTTCCAGTCGACCCGCAGCGCGTCGATCTTGTGCGGGTTGCCGTGCAGGATCGAGGCGTCGAGCAGCGCGGCGAGCAGGTTGTTGGCCGCGCCGACCGCGTGGATGTCGCCGGTGAAGTGGAGGTTCAGGTCCTCCATCGGCACCACCTGGGTCATGCCGCCGCCGGCGGCGCCGCCCTTGATGCCGAACACCGGGCCGAGCGAGGGCTCGCGCAGGCACAGGACCGGGTCCTTGCCGATGTGGCCGAGGCCCTGTGTCAGCCCGACGGCCGTGGTCGTCTTGCCCTCGCCGGCCTTCGTGGGCGTCATGCCCGCGACGCAGACGATCTTGCCGTCGGGAACGTCCTTCATCCGCTCGAGGACGTCGAGCGACACCTTGGCCTTGTGGCGGCCGTAGGGCTCGAACTCGTCGGGCGTCAGCCCGGAGCGCTCGGCGATGGTCTCGATCGGAAGGAGCTCGGCCTCCTGCGCGATCTCCAGGCTGCTCTTCATTCGTCCTCCATCGTCGACGGCACTCAGTGGCTCACCGCGGCGGCGGCCAGCTCGGATACCAGCTTGTCCTCGTAGAAGCGCTCCAGCGCGAACGGCGCGATCAGCTCGGGCGTCTTGCCGGTGGCGGTGAGCTCGGCCAGCGTCTTGCCGACGATCGGCGCGGCCTTGAACCCGTAGGTCCCCCAGCCGGAGCTCACGTGGAAGCCCTCCACCTCGGTCTTGCCGAGGATCGGGCTGTAGTCGGGGCTCAGGTCGCAGAGCCCGGCCCAGCTGCGGAGGATGCGCGCGTGCTCGAGCTGCGGGAACAGCTCGAGCGAATGGCGGCAGACCTCCTGCATGAAGTTCAGCGTTCCCTGCATCCGGTAGGTGGTCCAGGGCTCGATCTCCGCGCCCATCAGGAACTCGCCGCGATCGGTCTGCGAGATGTAGACGTGCATCTGCGACGAGACGATCACAACGTCGAGCAGCGGCTTCATCGGCTCGGTCACGCAGGCCTGGAGGATGTGCGTCGTGATCGGCATCTGCACGCCGGCCATGTCGGAGATCAGCGAGCTCCAGCCGGCCGTGCAGTTGAGCACCGTGCCGGCCTTGATGCGGCCGCGGTTCGTGACGACGCCGCTGACGCGCCCGTTCTCGCGCTCGATGCCGGTGACCTCGGTGTAGGGATGGATCTCGGCGCCGCCGCGGTCTGCACCACGCGCGAGTCCCCAGACGACGGCGTCGTGGCGGATCACGCCGCCGGGCGGGTGGTAGAGCGCGCCCATGATCGGGTGCACGGCGTCCGGGTTGTCCACCTGCATGGCCGGCGCGAGCTTCTTGATCTCGTCCGGATAGATGAGCCGCGAGTCGATCCCGAGCAGGCGGTTGACCTCCGCCCGGTTTGCCATCACGAACATCGCCCGGTCGGCGTGGGCCAGCGTCAGGTGGCCGTTCTGCGAGAAGAGCAGGTTGAAGTTGAGCTCCTGCGAGAGGCCCTCGTAGAGCTTGACCGAGGCGTCGTAGAAGCGCGCGCCCTCCTCGGTCTTGTAGTTCGAGCGCAGGATCGTGGTGTTGCGGCCCGCGGCGCCGGAGCCGATGTAGCTCTTCTCGAGGATGGCCACGTTCTTGACGCCGTGGTCGCGCGCGAGGTAGTAGGCCGTGGCGAGCCCGTGTGAGCCGCCGCCGATGATCACGACGTCGTAGGAGTCCTTCAGCTCCGGCCGCTTGCGCCACATGCGGCGCTTGCGGAATATGTCAAGCACCGGGCACCGCCTCCGTGACCGGATCGTCGAGTGGCTCGAGCGCATCGAGGCCGACCGGGCCACCGCCGAGGCTCCCCGCCGCGTCCGCGACGACCGTCCAGACGTACTGGCCGAGCGCGGCCCCGAACAGCATCAGGAAGCGGTCCTCGCTCTCGCGCAGCACGGCGCCGGGCGTGCGCGCGACCGAGCCGGGCCGGAAGCCGTGCAGCGGCAGCACCGCGGGGCGCAGGTCGAGCGCCGTGAAGCGCGCGAACGTCTCGCGCGCGAGCGGACCGGCGATCGTGAGCGCTGCGAAGACGGTCGTGACGTCGAGCACCGTGGCGTGGCCGGCCACGGCCCCGGCGGCGCTCTCGAGCGTCCGGAACAGCTCGGCCGTCTCGCCGGGCTCGCACAGCACGATCGCGCGCTCGCGCGTGTAGGGGCACCACCAGGCGCCCGCGGAGCGCGTCGCGCGGCCGAGGTCGAGGCCGGCGGCTCCCGCCCCCGCCACGATCACGGCGAGGTCACCGGGCGCGGCCTGGATCTCGACCTTGCCGAGCTGCGAGCGGTCCGCGAAGCCGACCGTCTGGGTGAGGCGCCCCTGCTCTGCCTCGAGGCCGTCGAAGCTCGCGGCAACCTGCCAGCCGTCGCGCAGCTCGAGCTGCGCGCCCGCCGCGAGCGCCTGGCGCTCCATCGGGCTGCGCGCGACGGCACTCGCTCCCGGTGAGAGGAACTCGAGGGTCATGAGCGCAGCACCTCGCCGTCCGGGTCGTAGAAGGGACGGGTCACCACCTCAGCGGCCAGCTTCTTGCCGTTGTCCGAGATCGTCACGCCGGCACCGTCCTTGGCGAGCGCGGCCGGCACCCATGCCATCCCGATTACCTTGCCGAGCTGGGGCGAGTAGCGCGCGCTCGTGACCTGGCCCATGGGACTCTCGCCGTCGGGCATGACGGCCGCCCCCTCGGTCGGCACGTGGCCGTCCTCGAGCGTGATGCCCACGAGCGCCGTCTCGAGCGGCTGGTCCGCGTAGCGCTCGAGCGCCCACTTGCCGATGAAGTCCTGCTCCTTGTCGAGCTTGACGATCCACGGCATCGCGGCGGCGAACGGGTTCGACTCGGAGTCGGTGTCCTGGCCCACGAGGATGTGCATCTTCTGGAGGCGCAGGAGCCGCTGCGGCTCGAGCCCGAACGGCTTCAGCCCGTAGCCGCGCCCCGCGTCGAAGAGCGCGTCCCAGAGATGCTCGCCCTGGGCGGACGGGAAGTGGATCTCATAGCCCACCTCGCCCACGAAGCCGATCCGCAGGATCAGGCAGGGGACGCCCGCGACCTCGGCGCGCTTGCCGTCCAGGTAGGTGAACGCCTCGCTCGAGCAGTCGAGCTCCGTGACGCGGGCCATGATCTCCCGCGCGCGCGGGCCGGCGAGGTTGACGGCGCCGAGGCCCTGGGTCACGTCGGTCAGGTGGACGTCCAGCTGCCAGTCGGCGAGCCACCAGGAGAACCAGTCGTAGACGGCGCCCGCACCGCTCGACGTGGTGGTGACGTAGAAGGCGTTCTCGTCCAGCCGGCAGACGGTGCCGTCGTCCATGATCCGCCCGGCGTCGCTCGCCATCACCCCGTAGCGGATACGGCCCGGCTTCAGGTTCGAGAAGCGGTTGGGATAGAGGCGGTCGAGGAGCTCGCCCGCGCCGGGACCGCTCACGATCAGCTTGCCGAGGGTCGAGACGTCGATCAGGCCCGCCGCCTCGTGCACGGCGAGCGCCTCGGCACGCGGGTTGCCGTAGTCGTAGGCACGCCGCCAGTCGCCCGCCCACATGATGTTGCCGCCGAGGTCGCGGTGGCGCGCGTGGATCGCCGAGCGCTTGGCGGGCTCGAACGGCCGCCCGGCGAGCGCGCCCATCGGCACGGACACCCACGGCGGCCGGGCCGTCGTGGTGCCGACCTCCTCGAGGCTCTGGCCGGTCTCCTTGGCCATCAGTCGCACGGCCGGCAGCTGGCACATGCGGCCCTGACAGGGGCCCATCGTCGTCGTCGTGTAGCGCTTCGAGAGCTCGATCGAGTCGTAGCCCTCCTCGACGCTCAGCCTGATGTCCTTCGCCGTGACGTCCTCGCACAGGCAGGCGAAGCACTTGCCCTTGCGGGTGCTCGTGACCGGCGGCGGCACCGCCGTCGGGGACGCCTCGGCAGCGAGCTCGTCAAGCGCGGCGCGGTCGTCCGCCGCGCGCCGGCGCGAGTCCGCGTCGCCGAGGCCGAGCGAGTGCGCAGCCTCCGCCCCCGCCAGCGCACCCGACAGCGCGGCAGCTTCGAGCATGCCGCTGCCGGAGACCTCGCCGGCCGCGAAGGCCGCGTCCGGCAGCTCGGCGAGCGCGAAGTGGCCGCGCTCGGCGTCGTAGGAGGTGCGTCCGCCCGACTGGGTGATCAGTGAGGTCGCGGGGGAGCAACCGCCCGATACCACGAGCAGATCGCAGCCGACGGTGCGCCCGTCGCCGTCCTCGGCGCCCGGCGCTCCCAGCACGACGCCGGACAGCTGGTTGCGCCCGCGCGCCTCGAGCACGGTGGCGCCGTTCAGCACCTCGACACCCCGGCTCGCCAGATACTGCGCCGGTTCGCCCGCGCCCTCCGGGCGCAGATCGGCGACGCACGCAACCTCCACGCCCGCCTCGAGCAGCGCCAAGGCAGCGCCGATGCCACGGTCGTCGACGGTTGCGACCACCGCGCGCGTGCCGGGCGGCACGGCGTACAGCGCGACCAGCCGGCGGGCGCCGCCGGAGAGCATCACTCCCGGCAGGTCGTTGCCCGGGAAGACGAGCGGCTGCTCGATCGCGCCGGTCGCGTAGACCTGGCAGCGCGCGCGGACCTGGTGCAGCGTGGAGCCCTGCCAGACCGGCACGAGGCCGTCGAAGGCGCCGAGCGCAGGCGCGTTCGTCAGTAGCTCGACGCCCGCCGCAGCCGCCTGTGCCGCCAGCTCGCGGGCGTGCTCCTCGCCGCCCTCGGCCAGCAGCCGGCCACCCGGCTCGGGCCCCTCGTCGGCGAGGACGACGTCCGCGCCGAGCTCGGCGGCCGCGATCGCCGCCGACAGGCCGGCGGCGCCGCCGCCGACCACGAGCACGTCCGCGTGCCGGCGCCGGTACTCGGTCTGCCACTCGCGCTCGGGTTGCGACTTGCGCAGCTTGCCGAGGCCCGCGGCGTGCCTGAGGACCTTCTCGTACAGGGGCCACCAGCTGCGCGGCCGGATGAAGGTCTTGTAGTAGAAGCCGGGCGGCGTGAAGGGCCCGCCGAAGATGTCGGTGGCGCGCATCGCGTCGAAGTCGAGCGACGGCGTGGCGTTCATGTGCACGACCTTCATGCCCTCGCGCACCGGCTCGGTGCAGGCGCGCACGCCCGGGCGCGTCGTCCACCTGCACAAGGCAGTTCGGGCACTGGCCGGCGCAGCACATCAGCCCGCGCGGGCGGTGGTACTTGAAGCTGCGCGAGAAGGTGCGCCTGCCCGCCGCGAACAGGGCCGAGCCGATCGTGTCGCCCTCGTAGGCGGTGTGCTCCTTGCCGTCGAAGGTGAAGCGCAGCTCGCGCCTGCGGTCGATGCGCTCGCCGGCCTGCTCCGGCAGGCGGGTCATACGGCGCCGCCCGCCGCGTCGGCTCCGGCGCCGTCGGCGCCCGTGGCGGCCGCCCCCGCTCCCTCGCCCGACCCGGGCAGCTCCGTCCACATGACCTCGTTCGTGCGCGTGTCGCGCTCGGCGATGAACCAGGCCCCGCAGCCCGAGCGGTGGTTCCACCATTCACGCTGGATGCCCGCGACGTTGGCGCGGAAGTAGTTGTACTCGCCGAGCTCGCGCAGCGAAGGGGTCGACTTCGGGCGCGGGTTCAGCTCACCGCCGTACCCGAAGTCGGTGACCTCGCGGGGACCGCAGTTTGGACAGGAGAGGACGAAGGACATGCTGGCGCGCTCCGGGCGAGCGCGGGCATCTTAAACAAATTGGTCCAAAGGTTCAACCGGCCGGCCCGCCGTCCGCCGCCTCGCTTTCCGCGACAGCCCGCTCGGCGGCCTGGAAGCCGATGCGCGAATGGGTGCCGTCGCAGAACGGCTTCGTCGTCGAGCCGCCGCAGCGGCAGAGCGCAACCGCCTCCCCCTTGTCGGAGAGGTCGTACTCGTTGCCGTCGACGTCGACGATCCTCACCGGCCCGGTCACCTTGTAGGGCCCGTTCTCGCGGACCTTGATCACGACCTCTGGATCCATGCCGTCATTGTTTCGCGCAATGCAGCGCGTGGCGCGGATCGACCATCCGGAGGTGCACGAGATCGTGCCCTCGCACCACTGCGTGCTGCGCTTCCGCCAGCGGCGGCCGGTGCGCGAGCGCGGCGCCGACGTCGTCGCCGAGGCGCTCATCGCCGCGCTCGAGGAGGCCGACGTCTCACGCTGGCCTCCGGCCTGGGCGGTCGGCGACCGCAACACGGAGCTGTGGGCGGTGAACGGCGAGCTCGCCTTCCCGCTTGAGCGCAGTGCACGTCACGGCCGGTACGTGGCCGTGACGTGCCTGTCGCGTTGAGTCAGCCGGCGGGGGGACCGGGTGACTCGGGCGCTCTCCGGGGGGCGGATGTTCTGGTTGATGCAGAACACGTTCTCCGGGTCGTAGCGCCCCTTCGTCTGGGCCAGACGGTCGTAGTTGTCTCGGTAGCTCGCGCGGACGCGGTCCTGGCCCTCGTCCATCATCATGTTCACGTACGCGCCGCCGGCGCTGTACGGGTGGAGCGCTTCGAAGTAGTCGATGCTCCACTTGCGGATGGGCTCGATCTGCCCGGGTCCGGGTCGACGCCCGCGTAGACGGTGGCCCAGGTGGCGTCGCGGTAGCTCCACGCGGTGTCCGAGGGACTCAGGTCATGCGCGGCGCCGTCGACCGGGTAGAGATGCATGGTCGACTTCAGCGTCGGCATCGCCGCTCCGAAGCGGGCGTGCTCACGGACCGCCTCGTCCGGAATCTCCTTCACGAAGTCCGCACGCCAGTACCACTGGTCGCCCTTCGGGTAGAGCCCGTCGAAGGCGCTCTGGAGGGCCGGATACGGCATCGACTGCACGCCGTGCATGAGCGGCTCGGGGACCGCGTCGAGCAGCGGCTTCATCGCCGCGTCGCCTCCTGCTCGTACCCCGTGTGGCACCAGACGATCCCGCACACCTTGCGCATGTGGATCTCCTCGGGGAACGGGGGCGCCGGCGGGACCGTGTGGAACGCGAAGAAGCCGCTCAGCTCCCGCGGCGCGTCCGGCAGGAACTCGCGGTAGGCCGAGAGCACCTCCTCGGCCTGCTCGACCGGCCAGAAGGTCGGGCCGCCGAAGACGTTGTCGACCCTGTGGAGGCGGAACAGGAACGAGGTGACGACGCCGAAGTTGCCGCCGCCGCCGCGGATCGCCCAGTACAGGTCGGGGTGATCGTCCGCGCTGGCGCGCACCTGCTCGCCGTTCGCGAGCACCATCTCGGCCTCGAGCAGGTTGTCGATGGCCAGGCCGCAGCTCCGGGTCAGGTGGCCGAGCCCGCCGCCGAGCGTGAGGCCGCCGACGCCGGTCGTCGAGATGATTCCGCTCGGTGTCGCCAGGCCGTGCTCGTTCGTGGCGCGATCGACCTCGCCCCACGTACAACCGCCGCCGACGCGTACCGTGCGGGCATCGGGATCGACCTCGACGTGGTTGATCGGCGAGAGGTCGATGACGAGGCCATCGTCGACGGTACCGAGGCCGGCGCCGTTGTGCCCGCCGCCGCGCACGGCCAGCGGCAGGTCATGCTCGCGGGCGAAGCGGATCGCCCTCGCAACATCGGCCGGGCTCGTGCAGCGCACGATCAGGGCCGGGCGCCGGTCGATCATGGCGTTGTAGACCTGGCGCGCGTCCTCGTAGCCGGCGTCGTCCTGTGCGATCAGCTCGCCGCCGAAGTCGCCCGCCAGCTCGCGGCGCGCCGCAGCCGCGGGTGAGACCGTCGTGCTCATCCAAACTCCTTGAATCGAGGTTTCCACCTCGGGAGGCGTGAATCCGGACGGCACAGTTGTTCCGCGCGCGAGCCGCGCGACGCGATCCGACTCAGGTGATCCAGCGCGGCGGGGTCTCGCCCGGAGGCGCGTACGAGCAGAAGCGGCCGGTCCGGACCGAGGCGGTGAGGTGATCGGCGAGCGCGGGCGACTCGCGCTCCATCAGCTTGATCGCCGTCCGGATCGCCTTCGTCACGTTCACGCGCGCCCGCTCGGCCGGTGCCGAGCTGGGCCGGCTGCGGCCGCCGAGGCCGGCTGCGCGCGTGAGCTCGCCGACGAGCGCATCGAGCTCCTCCTCGAGCAGGGCCGCGCGCTCGTCGTCGTTGAAGCGGCGCGCCTCCTCGAGATCGGCTCGCAGCTCCTCGATGCGTCCGCGGTACTCCTGCTTGGCGCGCGCGTCGACGAGCGGATCGAGGCCGGCGGGCCGCCCCGCCTGCAGGTCTTCCCCGGCGACGCCTGTTTGCTGCGGCGCCGCCCCGCTGTCCGCCGCCACCAGCTCGAGCACGTGCAGCTCGCGGCCCGGGCGGGCCAGCAGCAGCGCCGAGGTAGCAGAGCCCCTTGAGGTCGCGAAGGCGCATCGTGGTGCCCTCGTAGGCGATCGTCCAGAAGTCGCCTTCGCGGACGAAGCGCGTCTCGGGCGCGGTCGCCGGCTGACCGACCTCCTCCAACGCCTCGATCCGCCGCAGCAGCCCGGGAAGCCCGAGGTCCTCAGCGAGGCTGCGGGCCTCGGCAAGCAGCCGCCCCGCGTTCTCGGCGTCGCCCGCGCGCCCCTCCTCCCGCAGCGCCCGAGCGTAGTCGAGCAGCACGCGCGCGCGCACCGCGCGGGCGCCGAGCAGCTCGCAGCGCTCGAGCGCGATCTCGAAATACGCCTCGGCCTCGTCCCAGCGCTCGAGCAGCGCGGCGAGCTTCGCCAGCCGCAGCGCGACCGGGCCGAAGGGAAGCTGTGTCAGCGCGGTGGCGTTGCGGTCGGCGAACGGCTGCAGCAGCTCGTAGATGCGCTGGGCGCGACGCCTGTCGCGAACGGTCACGCACGCGTCGGCCAGCGAGCACAGCCGCAGCAGCCAGAAGCCATCCGGCTCGAGGTCCTCGAAGCCGCGTGCCGCCTGGCGCTCGATCTCGGCCGCCGCGGCACGAAGATCCTCACCCTCGGCGGCGGCCAGGGCGTCGCGCCAGCGCGGGATCCACAGGAAGCGCTCGCTGTGCTCCTCGACCTCGCGCGTGTGCTCGGCGAGCACGCCCTGTGCCCAGTGGATGGCGATCAGCTGCGCGTACTCGTATACGTAGCCGGCGTATTCGCTGTGGCGCACGCGCGCGAAGTGCAATGCGTTCTGGGCCAGGCGCTCGGCGTCCGCGAAGCGCCCGTCGAGCACCGCTCGGATCACCTGGAGGCAGACCGCGTGCCAGCGGTAGAAGGGCTGGTCGATGTGCTCGGCGAGATCGCCTACCGCCGCTATCTCGATGTCGATCGCCGGGCCGTCGCAGAGCTCGAGGAAGCAGTGGAAGCGACTGTTGTGGGCGAGGAAGGCGAACTCCTGCCTCCCCGTCTCGGCAGCCAGCGCGAGCATCTCGCGCGTGTTCTCGAGCCGCTCCTGAATCATGTCCGGCGAGCCGAGCGCCCAGTGGCGCGCGTGCAACGCCGTCACGAGCGCCTCCGAGTCGCCGAGCCGGCGCGACATCTCCACCGCCTCCGAGCACAGCCGCAGCCGCCGCTCGACGTCGCTCGAGTGGTAGATCTCGATCGCTAGCCGCGCGAGCACCGCCGCGCGCAGCGGGCTGTCCGTCTCCGGCAGTGCCGCGAGCGCCTCCTCGAGGAGCCCGGCGCCGGTCACGCCTGCCTCGAAGCGCGCGAACAGCAGGAAGCCGCCCAGCCCGATCACGTAGCCGAGCGCGGCCCGGGCGAGCATCTCGCCGTCGTCGAGCCGCCGCGCCAGGTCGGCCGCCTCCTCGAAGCTCGACCTGGCCGCGCTCATGTCACCCGCGCGCCAGCGCGCGTCGCCGAGCGCCAGCAGCAGCTCGCAGCGGCTTTCCTTGGCGGCATCGAGGGCCCCGCCGAGCAGCGCGAGCGCGCGCTCGTAGTGGACGCCGGCCTCCTCGTAGGCGAGCTGCTCTGCGGCGCGGTCGCCCGCCCGGACAAGGAAGTCGATCGCCGCCTCGGCGTCGCCGAGCGGAGCCGCGGCGGCAAGGTGGCGGGCGATCTCGGACAGGTGCGGATCGAGGTCGTTGCGGTAGGCCTCCTGCAGAACGGCGCCCATGCGGGCGTGCAGCTCGAGCCGCGTGGCGGGCGCGAGGTCCTCGTAGAGCGTCTCGCGCACCAGCTCGTGGACGAACGCGTAGTGCCGCGGGAGGGCCGGGTCCTCGTGGATCACCCCCGCCTCGGCCGCCTCGTCGAGGACGTCCAGGAGCCTGGCGACGCCGAGGTCGCTGGTCCGCTCGAGCGTCTTCAGCTGGAACTCCCGGCCTGCCACGGCGGCCACGCCGAGCGCCCCGATCGCGTCCGGCGACAGATCGGCGAGCCGCCGCCGCAGCAGCACCCGTACCTCCTCGGGGACCGGGCGCATCGGTCCGGATGCCTCGTCGGCGAGCCCCTCAGGCTCGACCAGCCTCAGCACCTCGTCCAGGAAGAACGGGTTGCCGCCGGTCAGGACATGCAGCCGCGCGGCCGCGGAGCGCGAGGTCTCCTGACCCGTCACGCCCTGGACGTACGCCTCGACGTCGTTCACCTCGAGTCCCTGCAGCGAGAGCCGCGGCCCGAAGCGCGCGAGCTCCGCGAACAGCTCCGGCCGCTCGTGCGACTGCGCCTCGCGCTCGCGGTACGCGCCGACGAGGACGACCGGCGCCTGGCTGATGGTCTCGCTCACGAAGCGCAGGAGGACGAGCGAGGCGGCGTCGGCGGCATGTAGGTCGTCGAGCAGGACGACGAGCGGCTGAGAGCCGGCGCGCTCGACCAGAAAGCGCCCGGCGGCGTCGAAGAGCCGGAAGCGCGCCGTCTGCGGGTCAGCCGACCCCTTCGCGCCGGGTGAGAGCCGCTCGAAGTCTCCGCCCAGCTCGCGCACAGCCTGGATCCAGGGCCAGTAGGCAGGCGCGCCGCCCTCCTCCCAGCAGCGCCCGGCCGCCACCTGAAAGCCGCGCTCGCGGGCCATGCGCGTCAGCTCCTGCATCAGCCGCGTCTTGCCGATGCCCGGCTCGCCCGTCAGGAAGAACACGAGCCCGCGGCCCGCGCGCGCCTCGTCGAGCGCCGCCACGAGCTCGCCGAACTCCGAGTCCCTGCCCACGAACGGGCGGGCGGGAGCGTAGGCCGAAGCACTGCGAGCCATCCCATGAGTGTCGACCACCGCGAACGCGGTGTCCAGGCTCCGTAACGAAACGAGGCCCCGCCGAAGCGGGGCCTCGTGGACGTCTCAGCGTCTGACGTCTTAGTCCTCTGTCTTGTCCTCAGGCGGCGGCGGCGCGTCCGGCACGTCCGGCAGCACCTCCGGCTCGTCGGGGAGGTCGTCGCCCGCGTCCGAGGACGGATCGGTCGAGCTGCCCTCCTCGCGAGCGTCGCCCTTTGCGCCGACCCCGACCGTCTCGCGCTTGCGCTCCTTCGGCTTCGTGACCGAGATCTTGACCTCGTCCTCGTCGTCGTCGGGCGCCTTGTCGACCTCGATGGTCGAGCCGGGCGGCATCGACTGCGAGAGCACCTCGTCCGCAAGCGGATCCTCGATGTAGCGCTGGATCGCACGCCGCAGCGGCCGCGCGCCCATGGCCGGGTCCCAGCCCTTGTCGACCAGGAAGTCGGCCGCGCCGTCCGAGAGGTTGAGCGACAGCTCGCGCTCCGCCAGCGACTCGCGGATCCTCCGGAGCAGGAGATCCACGATCGTCGTGATCTCCTCCTTCGTGAGCTTGTGGAAGACGATGACCTCGTCGATGCGGTTGATGAACTCGGGCCGGAAGACCTTCTTCAGCTCTCCCATGATCCGGTTCTTCATGTCGTCGTACGACAGGCCGGTCTCGTCGCCCACCGTGAACCCGATGCCGGTGTTCTTGGCGATCTCGGAGGCGCCCACGTTCGAGGTCATGATCACGATCGCGTTGCGGAAGTCGACGGTGCGCCCCTGGGCGTCCGTCAGGCGTCCGTCCTCGAGGATCTGCAGCAGGATGTTGAACACATCCGGGTGCGCCTTCTCGATCTCGTCGAGCAGGAGCACGCTGTACGGCTTGCGCCGCACGGCCTCGGTGAGCTGACCGCCCTCGTCGTAGCCGATGTAACCCGGGGGCGAGCCGACGAGCCGCGACACGGAGTGCTTCTCCATGTACTCCGACATGTCGATCCGCACCATGGCGTCCTCGTCACCGAACAGGAACTCGGCGAGCGTCCGCGCGAGCTCCGTCTTCCCGACGCCCGAGGGGCCGAGGAAGATGAACGAGCCGGTCGGGCGCTTGGGGTCCTTGAGCCCGGCACGCGAGCGCCGGATGGCCTTGGAGACGGCCTCGATGGCCGCGTGCTGGCCGATGACGCGCTTGTGGAGCTCGTCCTCCATGCGCATCAGCTTCTGGGTCTCGGCCTCGGTGAGCTTGAAGACCGGGATGCCGGTCCACATCGAGACGATGTCGGCGATCTCCTCCTCGCCGATCTCCGGCCGCTCGCCCGACTCGCCCGAGCGCCACTGCTCCTCGAGCTCGCGCTTCTTGTTGGTGAGCTGCCGCTCCTTGTCGCGCAGGTTCGCGGCCTTCTCGAACTCCTGCGCCTCGATCGCGGCCTCCTTGTCGCGCCGCGTCGTCTCGATCTCCTCCTCGAGATCCCGGTAGACGGGCGGGGCCGTCATCGACTTGATGCGCGCGCGTGAGGCGGCCTCGTCGATCAGGTCGATCGCCTTGTCCGGGAGGAACCGGTCGGAGATGTAGCGGTCCGCGAGCTCCGCCGCCGCCTCGAGCGCCTCGTCGGTGATGCCGACGCGGTGATGCTGCTCGTAGCGTTCGCGCAGGCCCTTGAGGATCTGCACGGTGTCCTCGGTCGACGGCTGGTCGACGCGGATCTGCTGGAAGCGCCGCTCGAGCGCCGAGTCGCGCTCGAGGTACTTGCGGTACTCGTCGAGCGTCGTGGCGCCGATCGTCTGCAGCTCGCCGCGTGCGAGAGCCGGCTTGAGGATGCTGGCAGCGTCGATCGCGCCCTCCGCGGCACCCGCCCCGACGAGGTTGTGGAGCTCGTCGATGAACAGGATGATGTCGCCGCGCTGGGTGATCTCCTTCATCACCTTCTTGAGGCGCTCCTCGAACTCGCCGCGGTACTTCGAGCCGGCCACCAGGGCAGCCAGGTCGAGCGTGTAGATCTGCTTGTTCTTCAGCAGCTCCGGCACCTCGCCGTTCGTGATCAGCTGGGCGAGGCCCTCGACCACGGCGGTCTTGCCGACGCCCGGCTCTCCGATCAGAACCGGGTTGTTCTTCTGGCGCCGGGAGAGGATCTGCATGATCCGCTCGATCTCCGTCTCGCGGCCGACGACCGGGTCGAGCTTCGACTCGGCGGCCAGCTTCGTGAGGTTGCGGCCGAACTGGTCGAGCAGCTTGGACGACTTCTTGCCCTCGCCCTGAGCGCCCGCCGCAGCGCCGGCACGGCCCTGGCGACCGCCTGGGCCGGACAGCATGCGGATGACCTCGTTGCGGATCTTCTCGGAGTCGGCGTCGAAGTCGAGCAGGATGCGCGCGGCAACCCCCTCGTTCTCACGCACCAGGCCGAGCAGGATGTGCTCGGTGCCGATGTAGTTGTGACCGAGCGACAGCGCTTCCCGCAGCGCCAGCTCGAGCACCTTCTTCGCGCGCGGTGTGAACGGGATCTGGCCGGAGGTCACCTCTTCGCCGGAACCGACGATGCGGACGACCTGGGCGCGGACGCGCTCCACCGTGATGTCAAGCGACTCGAGTACGCGGGCCGCGAGTCCTTCTTCTTCTCTCAGCAGGCCGAGCAGGATGTGCTCGGTGCCGATGTAGTTGTGCTTGAGGATGCGGGCTTCCTCTTGGGCTAGGACCACCACCTGCCGGGCCCGTTCGGTGAAGCGCTCAAACACGGCTGCTCTCTATCTGTCGGGTACAACGGGGCGGGTGTAACCCGTTCTTCCCACATAGATCGGCATCTGCGCCGATCTGATGAGAGTCCCCGGGTTCCACCGACCCGCTTGGGGCGAGTCTACCAATGGACCCCCTCGCGCTTTTCGGCTTCACGAAGCCCTAAAACCTGCGTCTTCGGCGGGATTTCGCGCGAGCACGCGCGGCCACGAAAGCAGCGCTGTGAGTCGGCGGGCGGCTGCGCGGCGAAATGGGCGCCACCTGAGGGCACGTGTACTAGGCTGCCCGCCCCATGAACCGCACTCGCCGAGCGGCTGCGCTCTGCCTCGTTTGCCTCGCCAGCATTGCCTTCGCCGCCTGCGGCGAGGACGACGACAACGCGTTCAAGGAGGACTACAACACCGCGGTCAAGCCTCTGAGCGAGCTGAACGAAGGCATCAGCAACTCCCTGAGCGGCGCCGCAGGGCAGTCGAACGACGCGATCGCGGACCAGTTCCAGAAGTTGGCGGATAAAGCCCAACAGGCCCACGACAACCTCGCCGAGCTCGAACCGCCGGAGGACGCCAAGGATTCCTTCGACAAGCTGCTGAGCTCCCTCCAGGACGGCACGGACGACCTACGCGCGGTGGCCTCGGCGGCCAAGGACGGCGATCCCCAGGCGGCACGCCAGGCCGCTCAGGACCTGGTTGCGTCGGGTGAGGAGATCCAGAAGGCGGAGACGGCGTTGCAGAAGGCTGTGGACGGCTGAGCTACTCGGCGCCTTGGAGGCGTGTGAGGGTCTGGTCGGCGATAGCTGATGACCCAGAGGTTTTCCACCCCTGTGCTCACCCGATCCGCAGTCTGACCGATCCTGACCGGCAGGCCGATGACGCGGTCGGTCAGCGGGTCGATCCGTGTCAGCGTGCCGTCGCGAGTGTTGGGAACCCAGATCGTCTTCCCCATCCGGGGGTGATTCGGGCCGTCTCCGACGGGGATCGTCGCAACGACGCGATTGGTCGTAGTGTCGATGCGCTGAAGGTTGTCGTCCTCGAAGTTCGCCACCCACACCGCCTTGCCCGAGAGGGTCAAGCCGGTCGGATGGTCGCCGACGTCGATGGTTACGGCTTCGTGCGTGCGCGGATCGATGCGCGAGACGGTGTCATCCCCGGAATTCGTGACCCAGACCGCCTTGTGCCCGTAGGCCACAGCCGTAGGGTCGTCGCCAACCTTGATTGGCCGGCCTGATACCCGATTGGTCGTGGGGTCGATCCGCATGAGCGTGTCGTCCTCGCGGTTGACCACCCAAAGCCCCTGATCGTCGGCGGTCAGCCAGCTGGGGCTGTCGCCGACCGGAATGCGTTCCAGCACGAGCCCGGTGTGCGGGCTGAAGCGCGAGACCATGTTCGAGTCGCTGCTTGCGACCCAGATCGAGCGGAAGGCGGCCGCAAGCGCGACCGGGCGGCCCCCGATCAGCGCCCCGGGCCGCTGCATCCGGCTCAGTTGCTGATCGAACCTGAAGATCCGGCCCTCAGGCGCCGTCACGACCCAGATCCCGTCAGGGGATGACACCACGCTGCTGGGCGACCCGCCGATGGGGATCGGTGGGCCCAGCACACGCCCTGCAGGGCGCAGATCACGGTTTGCCGCAGAGCTCTGGGCCGGATCGTCCGACCGTGTGAGCACGAAGGCCGCCACTGCGACCGCCAGCAACAGCAGCCCTGCGCCGACCGCCAAGCGCCTGCGGGTGCGGCGTCGCGGACGACGGACGCGCCAGCGTGACGGCGGCTCGAATTCGGGTCGCCGTGCGGAGGGTCGCGTATGCGCGTGTGTGGAGCCACTCATCGCGATTCGAGCCTCACCACGGTGTCGGTGGCCTGACTTGTGACCCAAACGCGGCCGTCACCACCGGTTGCGATCCCGGCTGGGTCTTCCGGAACCCGCACGACGCCGCCCGCGATGCCCGCCGCGCGTGGGTCCACCCGCGTGACGATGTCCCGGTCGGCGTCAGTGACCCACAGCCAGCGCCGGTCGAGGGCGAGGCGCTCGGGATGGCCGCCGACCCTGATGGTCCGCTGTTCCGGGCCGTTGACGAACGCCGGCACCTTCTTGACGACGCCGTCCCCCGCCACGGATGCCCATACCTCGGTCGACCCGGCGGCAATATCGACCGGGAGGCGTCCGAGTGACATGGGGGACCCGGTGACGAGGCCCGAGCGGGCATCGATCGAGCGCAACTGGCCGTCAAACGTGTCGAGCACCCACAGCCGGTCGCCGCCAAGGCTGAGCGCGCCACCTGACTTGACCCGAATGACGTCTCCCGGCACAACCGCATTCGTATGGGCGTCGATCTTCAACACACGGTCGTCCTCGGTGGAAACCCAGACGAATCCGCTCGGGGCCGCGAGGTCGACCGGCGCGGCGCCGACCGGAATCGTTTCGGTGACGCGGCGCGCGTCGATGTCGATCTTCGAGACCGTCCGGTCGCCGAAGTTCGCCACCCACACCGATGCGGGCCCAACGGAGAGGGCCGTCGGATCCTCGCCGACTGGAATCCGATCCCGTATCCGCGGCCGCCTGGCATTGATGTACGTCACCGATTCCGAGCCGGTGTTGGCAACCCAGATGCCACCGCCTCCGACCGCCACCGCGCCAGGAGCGTCGCCGACAGGGATCGGCTGGCCGACGACCTGCGCCGCCGGCGGGCCCGAAGGCAGTGCGTTCCCCGCCGTCGCGGCATCGCCGTCGTTGATTCCTCGGAGCCAAGCAGCAGAACAGCGACCACGGCCGCCGCTGCGACACCCGAGCCCGGCGACCAATGCCACCCACAGGCCCGGCGCCGCGGCGCTCGCGGCAGCCGTGTCCGCCCAGCGGCCAGCCGCGCCCGCGCCCCTGTATCGCCGCCGCCCGGCACTGCCGCCAGCGCGGCGCGGCCCATGTCGCTCGCGGAGTCGAAGCGATCCTCTGCGTCCTTCTCCATCGCCCGCCGCGCGACGCCGGCGAGCCGCCGCGGTACGTCCGGGCGAGAGGTCCGTTGCCATCGGCGGCGAGTCGGAGATGTGCGCCCACAGCTTCGCGACGTCGTCATCGCGCGGGAACGGGACCTGGCCGGTGAGGGTCTCGTAGAGCACGGCGCCGAGGGCGTAGACGTCGGCGCGGCCGTCGACGTGGTCTCCGCGCAGCTGCTCGGGCGCCACGTAGTCGAGCGTCCCGACCCACTCGCCCGCCGAGGTGAGCCCGCTCTCTGAGGCGCTGCGCTTGGTCAGGCCGAAGTCGGTGAGGTAGACGTGCTCGCCGCCACCGCGGGCGGCCACGAGGATGTTCGCCGGCTTCACGTCGCGATGCACGAGGCCGCGCTCGTGTGCCGCGTCGAGCGCGGACGCGACCTGGGCGATCACACCGGCGGCCCGCAACGGGTCGAGCCTGCCCTCGGCGGCCACCAGCGAGCGCAGGTCGGTGCCGTCGACGTAGCGCATCGCGATGTACAGAACGCCGTCGGTCTCGCCCGCGGCAAAGACAGGGATCACGTTCGGATGGTCGAGTGATGCGGCCATCCGCGACTCGCGAACGAAGCGGTCACGGAAGGCGACGTTGTCCGACAGGCTGCCCGCGATCACCTTCAGGGCGACCGGTCTGCCCAGGGAAATCTGTACGGCGCGGTACACGACGCCCATGCCGCCGCGCCCCACCTCGTCTTCGACTTTGAAGTCGCCGAGGGTCGAGCCCGTCGAAAGCACGCTCATCCAATCGCCGGAGTCCGGTGTCCAGACTAACCCAACCCGCTGGACTCGTGGACCCGAATTGGTCAAAGTAGGCATATATGGCAGTGGTACCTGCCAGTCCGCACGCCGCCAGCGCGGTCGAGCTCAAGGCCCAGATCGAGGCCGAGCGCGAGGGACAGCCCTTCCTCATCTATCGCGATGACGACGGCCGGCACGACCTCCTCGTGCTCGAGCCGGACAAGGACCGCATCACCATCGGACGCCGGTCGTCTGCGGACCTGACTCTCTTCTGGGATGACGAGGTCTCGAGGCTGCACGCCGAGATCGTCCGCCGGGGCGAGGACTGGACGCTCGAGGACAACGGGCTGTCGCTGAACGGCACGTTCGTCAACGGCGAGCCCGTAGGGGGCCACCGCCGGCTGCACGACGGCGATGCCATGCGGCTCGGCTCAACCGTGATCGTGTTCCGCAACCCGGGTGACCGCGAGTCGAGGGTGACCACGCCCTCTGCCGATCTGCGCAAGGTGGTCGAGCTGACGGACTCGCAGCGCCGCGTGCTCGTGGCGCTGTGCCGGCCGTTCAAGGATTCGGCGGCATTCGTGACGCCGCCGCCGAACGAGCAGATCGCCAAGGAGCTGTTCCTGAGTGTCGATGCCGTCAAGAAGCACATGCGCTCCCTGTTCGAGAAGTTCGAGGTCCAGCACCTGCCGCAGAACGAGAAGCGCGCGCGGCTCGTGGAGCGGGCCTTCGCGGGCGGTTTCATCTCCGAGCGCAACCTCTGACGAAGGTGTACTCAGACGGCACCTAGGTGCCCTTCCGGGTGCCGCCGCCGCTCGGCAGTCTGGACTCATGAGAGGGCTCGCGGCGTGTCTCGGCGCCCTCGCCGCCGTCCTGCTCTTCGCAGGACCGCTCGCGACCGTCGCCCGAGGCGACCTAGAGCGCGTGACCGTGCGACAGGGTCCGCTCACGGTGCCTCCATACGGCGTCCGCTTCACCTCGCGGCGCACACGCGAGGTGCGCGCGCCGCGCCTGGACGGCTGGCTCGTGCGCATGCACGCGCGCGTGGTCGACGCGAAGGGCCGCCCGATTCCGGTGCGCGAGGTGATGCTGCATCACGTCGTCTACAAGAACCGCTCGCGCCGCGACCCTGTCTGCGCCGGCCCCCAGAGCTTCTACGGCACGGGTGAGGAGAACCAGACGCTCAGGCTGCCGCCCGGCTACGGCTACCGGGTGCGGCGACACGACCGCTGGTCGACCGGCTGGATGCTGATGAACCACCGCGACGGCACGCGGCGGGCCTTCATCGAGTACAGAGCCTGGATCGAGACCTCACGCAGGCTGCGGCCGGTCATTCCCTACTGGGCGCGCGCGACCGGCTGCCGTGGCGCGGGCGACCCGATCTTCAACGTGCCCGGAAGGGGCGGCGCCGGCGCTCTCTTCACGCGTTCGGCGTCATTCGCCGTGCCTCACAGCGGCCACATCGTGGCCGGAAGCTCGCACGTCCATGGTGGCGCGCGGGCGCTGCTTCTGACCCAGCAGGCGTGCGACAACCGGACGCTGATGGGCTCGCGGCCGCTCTACGGCCTGCCCGACCATCCGTACTACAACGTGCTGCCGGTGCTCCACGAGCCGGGGCCGATCGCCACGGAGTGGGTCACGAGCCGCACCGGCGTGCCGGTCCGCCGGGGCGAGCGCCTGGTGGCGACGGCCGTCTACGACGACAGCCGACCGCACACCCGAGCGATGGGCATCTGGCACCTCTACCTCGCACCGGGTGAGCCTTCGCCGGATGCATGCCCCCAGCTCCCCGGCGACCTGACCGGGTACCTCCCTCCCATTCCCGGTCGCCCGGACCCGCCCGCGGTGACGGTGCCGCTGACCGGCATCGACGCCCGCGGGCGGGCGGTGCCAATGCTCACCCCGCCGGGCCCGCTCATTCGGCGCGCCGCGGCCGCAACGGTGCGCGTCGACGGCGGTGCCTACAGCGTTCGCAGGCTGTCGATCGCGCTGGGCGGGCGCGTGCGCTGGCGGTTCCGCGACCGTGGCCTCCACGACGTCACGCTCGCCTCCGGGCCCGTCGGCTTCGCGAGCCGCTGGAAGCGACGCGGCGGGAGCTACGCCCGCCGCTTCGACGTGCCCGGCACCTACCGGCTCTTCTGCTCGCTCCATCCCATCGCGATGAACCAGGTCGTCGACGTGCGGAGCGGCCCATGACTGCTCGCCGCCGCCTCCCCCGTCCTTCGGGCTCGCACGCTCACCGTTGGACGCGGCGGGGGCGGCGGCAGCACTAGCTGCGCATCGCCGGGAAGAGCACGACCTCGCGAATCGAGCTGCGGCCGCTCATCAGCATCACGAGCCGGTCGATGCCGATTCCGATGCCGCCGGTCGGCGGCATCCCGTGCTCTAGAGCACGCACGTAGTCCTCGTCGTAGGGCTGGGTCTCCTCATCGCCCGCGGCCTCGTCCACGCGCTGCTGCTCGAAGCGCGCGCGCTGCTCGTCCGGGTCGTTCAGCTCGCTGAAGGCGTTGGCGAACTCCATGCCGCCGGCGTAGGCCTCGAAGCGCTCCACCAGGCCGGGCTCGGAGCGGTGATCCTTCGCGAACGGAGAGAGCTCCTTCGGATAGTCGAGGATGAAGGTCGGGGACTGCAGGTCCGGCTCGACCTCCTTGGAGAGCAGGTCGTCCACCCGCTTCGCCCAGGTGCCCTCGCCGGGAAGGTCGTCCTTCGTGATGTCGAGGCCGGTCTTCTCCAGGATGGCGTCGCGCAGCGTGACGCGCCGCCAGGGCGGCGAGAAGTCGATCGGCCCGTCGTAGCCCACGTCGGCGGCGACGTAGGAGATCAGCTCCTCGAGCCGGCCCGCGATGTCCATGTAGTCGGCGTAGGCCTCGTACCACTCGAGCATCGTGAACTCGGGGTTGTGCTTGTGCGAGATGCCCTCGTTGCGGAAGTCCTTGCCGATCTCGTAGACCCGCTCGAGGCCGCCGACGATCAGGCGCTTCAGGTAGAGCTCGTCGGCGATCCGCAGGAAGAAGTCGCGGTCGAGGGCGTTGTGGTGCGTCACGAACGGCCGGGCGAGCGCGCCGCCGTAGAGCGGCTGCAGGACCGGCGTCTCGACCTCGAGAAAGCCGCGCTCGTCGAGCCAGTGGCGCACGGCGCGGACGACCCGGCTGCGCAGGATGAACAGCTCGCGCGTCTCCTCGTTGGCGAGCAGGTCGAGCTCGCGCTGGCGGTAGCGCGTCTCGACGTCCTCGAGGCCGTGGAACTTCTCGGGCGGTGCCAGCAGCGACTTGGCGAGCAGCGTCCAGGAGGTGGCGCGCAGGCTGAGCTCGCCGCGGCGCGACTTGAATGCCGTGCCGTCCACGCCGATCAGGTCGCCGAGGTCGAGCGAGGTGAGCGTCTCGAACGACTCCTCGCCGAGCACATCGCGCTTCGCGTGGATCTGGAGCTTGCCGCTGCGGTCCTGGACGTCCAGAAAAGCGGCGCCGCCGTGGCCGCGGCGACCGGTCAGGCGGCCGGCGACGCGGTACTCGGCATCGGTCTCCTCGCCATCGGCGAGGCCATCGTGCGCGGCGTGCACGTCGGCGATCGGCGTGACGCCGTCGAACTCGTGCGGGAACGGGTCGATGCCCTGCTCGCGCAGGCGCTCGAGCTTGGCCCGGCGGTCGTCCACGGCGAGGAAACTACCGGGGGTCCGGCTAGCGCTCGATCTTGGTGATCTTGAGCTTGCGGGCCGGGCCGCGCGGGACGGGCACCGTAACGGTCTCGCCGCGCTTGTGGCCGAGCAGCGCGCGACCGACGGGCGACTCGTTGGAGAGCTTGCCATCCGAGGGGTCCGCCTCGGCCGAGCCGACGATCTTGAACTTCTGCGACTTGTCGGTCTTCTGGTCCTTGACGTGGACCGTCGTGCCGACGCCCACCGTCTCGGTGTCGACCGACTTCTCGTCGATCACGCGCGCGCTCGCCAGCCGCTCCTGGAGGTCGGCGATCTGCTTCTCGAGCATCGCCTGCTCGTTCTTCGCGTCGTCGTACTCCGAGTTCTCGGAGATGTCGCCGAACTCGCGTGCCTCCTTGATGCGCTCCGCGACCTCGCGCCTGCGGTCGTTGCGCAGGTACTCGATCTTCGTCTTGAGCTCTTCGAGCCCCTGGGGTGTGAGAACGGTCTCGCGTGCCATAGAAAAACCCCCCGCATCGCTCTCGGAGGGACGGAGCAGTCTAGCAAGGGGCCATACGCCTGCAAGGGCGGTTCGGATCAGGCTGCGAGCGGCTCGGCGGCGTCTGCGACGCCGCTCCAGATCTGGCGGGCGTGTGCCGTCGTCGGCGCCGTGACGAGGGGCTCGCGCTCCCGCTTCGTCAGGCCGAGCCGCTCGGCGTACCAGGGGTAAAACTTGCGCAAATAGCGGCCTGCTCGTTCCACTCCGAGGTGCTCCTCGGCGCACTCGATCACCCATTCGAGCTCGCGCGCCACCTCGGCGGGTGTGGGCTCGCCCTCGTAGGCGCCGGTGAGCCGCCCGAGCCGCCACGGATTCCCGAGCGAGCCGCGCGCCAGCATGATGGCGGTCGCGCCGCTCTCGGCGAACGCGCTGTGCGCGCTCTCGTCGGACGAGAGCCCGCCGGAGAGGATCACCGGCACAGGCAGGCGTCTCCGCGAGCTCGCGCGCCAGCGCGTAGTCGGGGTGACCCGAGTGCTGCTGGGACGCGTGGCGCGGATGGAACGCGATGCCGGCGACGCCCGCCTCGTCGACGAGCCGCCGGGCGAGCACGACACCGGCGCGGTCGCCGGGGCGCTCGCCGGGACGCAGCTTGACCGTCACCGGCAGGCCGCTGCCGGCACGCGCCGCCTGCGCGAGCGCGACCGCCTTGGCGGGATCGGACAGAAGCGCTGCGCCGGCACCCGTCCTGCAGACCTTGCGGACCGGGCAGCCCATGTTGAGGTCGATCACGTCCGCGCCGGCGTCGGCGACCATCGCGGCCGCCTCGCGCCATCACGGCCGGGTCGTGCCCGAACAGCTGCATGGAGAGCGGGTGCTCGTCGGGATGGATGCGCAGGAACTCGCGCACGGTGCGCTCGTTCCCGTGCGCCAGGCCGAAGCTCGACACCATCTCCGAGACGACCAGCCCGGCGCCGAAGCGCTTCGCCTGCAGGCGCACGAACCAGTTGCCGATGCCGGCGAGTGGCGCCAGCACGACGCGGTTCTCGATCGGCACGCCGCCGAGCGTCCAGGGATCGGTGAGCGAGGGCACGGTCGGCTAACGGTAGCGCCGCCCGGGGTAGCCTGAGGACATGGACGAGGAGGCCTTCAACCTGTCGACGCGGCGATTCCTGAAGCAGCTGGGCGTGACCTCCCAGCGCGAGATCGAGCAGGGGGTGCGCGACCAGATCGAAGCCGGGAACCTGCAGGGCGACGAGCGCCTGCCGGCGCGGGCGACCGTGACCGTCGATGGCCTGCCCGAGCCGATCGTGATCGAGGGTGAGATCTCGCTGAGCTAGGCGGCCTGCGCCGCCAGCATCGCGCCGAGGTCGCGCCCGACCGCGTGGCGCTCCTCCGTGATCTGTCGCCACGTGATCCTGACCGGTCGCCAGCCGGCGGCGCTCAGCTTGCGGTCACGGCGCCGGTCCCGCTCGAAGGCGAGCGGCGTGAGGTGGAACTCTCTGCTGTCGAGCTCGACGGCGACCCGCTCGGCGCGCCAGAGGGCATCGATCTCGAAGGTCTCCCCGTCGATCTCGAGGACCACGTTGGTCTCGGGCCGCCGCAGGCCGAGCTCGTCCGCCAGTTCGATCAAGAGCTCCTCGAGATCGCTGCGGGTGAACGTGCTGCCCGCGTTGCGTTTGTTGAGGGCCACCCACAGTGCGCGGCTGCCGGGGCGGCGCGGATAGCGGTCAAGGAGGGTGGGCAGTGAGAGGTGGTCGTAGAGGCGGAGGACGTCGGCCTCGTTGATGAGGCGCTCGAGGCGCCGCTCGGTCATGGTCGGAGCGCAGTCGAGGATGGTGCGGGGGACGGTGGTGACTGGGATGCCGTCGACCTGGGTGCGCTCATCGTCCGGAACTTCGAGCGATGAAGGAGGATGCCCTGGCGCGGCGCCGCCTGGAAGACACGGTCAGGTGGATCGGCGCCGCTGAACCCGCCGATCAGTCCCCACAGCTCGGCGGCCGAGCGGTGGCTCAGCACGGCGCCGGAGCCGCCGGCGAGCGCGGCGGCCATCCAGCGCGCCGAGTTTCGACTGGAGCGGCCCGAGCCCGTAGACGCCGCGGTGGACGACCTGCAGCCGCCCGGCCCGCAGCCGGTGGTCGATGGCATCGGCCGACAGCCCGAGCTCGAGCAGCCTGCGCGCGCCCGAAGACCCCATGCTGGCGGCGCGCCAGCTCGAAAATCGCCCGGTCCAGGCCATGCGAGTTGCGTTGACGGCGTATATCGCCGTCAACGCAACGCGGACGACCGGCGCGGGCGGGATCGCCCTCCCTCACTGCCGTCTTTGAGTCCGGCGAAGCGTGACTGTGGGGTAAAGACCGTTACGCCTCGTTGCGCTCCCAGATCAACTTCAGCCCACGCAGCGTCAGCAGGTCATCGACCTCGTCCACCTGCTCGCAGAACGGGGTGATCGCCGAGGCGTAGCCGCCGGTCGCGATCGTGGTGGCGTCCTCGCCGAGCTCCTCGCGCAGGCGGCCCAGGATGCCGTCGACCTGGCCCGCGAAGCCGTAGACGACGCCGGCCTGGATCGCCTCCTCGGTCCCCTTGCCTATCGCGTGCTCGGGCCGGGTGATCTCGACGCGCGGCAGGCGCGCCGCTCGCGCCGCCAGCGCCTCGAGCGAGATCTCGATCCCGGGTGCGATCACCCCGCCCAGGTACTCGCCGGCGGACGAGACGACGTCGTAGTTGATCGCCGTGCCGAAGTCGACGGAGATGCAGGCGCCGCCGACGTGCTCGTAGGCCGCGACCGCGTTGACCAAGCGGTCGGCGCCCAGCTCCTGCGGGCGATCGATGCGGATCGGCATCCCGGTGCGCAGCCATGGCCCCACCAGAGCGCCGTGCCCGCCCAGGTAGCGCTCGATCACCTGGTCGAACTCGTGGGCGAGCGTCGGCACGACCGCGGAGACGATCGCGGCTTCGACGTCCGCGAGGCGCAGCTCGCGCAGGCCGAGCAGGTTCGAGAGGATCGCGGCGAGCTCGTCGGCGGTCGCGAAGCGGGCGGTCGCGAAGCGCCAGTGCTCCACGAGCTCGTCGTCGCGGAACATCCCGACGTGGGTCTGGGTGTTGCCTACATCGATTGCGAGCAGCACGGCGGCGCGATTATTGCCGCAAAGGCGCACCCATCGCGTGGAAGCCGCCGTCCACGTGCAGGATCTCGCCGGTCACCGCCACGCGACCAGTCCGAGAGCAGGAACAGCACAGCGTCGGCGACGGCACCGGGATCGCCCGTATCCCATCCCATCGGTGCCTGCTTCTCCCACAGCGCCGGCGAGCTGATCGAAACCGGGGATGCCCTCGCGCGGCCGGCGTCTCGACCGGGCCGGCTGACACCAGGTTCACGCGCACGCCCGACTCACCGAGGTCCCGAGCCAGATAGCGCGACACCGACTCCAAGGCCGCCTTCGCGACGCCCATCCAGTCGTACACCGGCCACGCCACGCTGGCGTCGAAGTCGATCGCCACGAAGCTGCGAGGGCGACAGCGGCAGCAGCGCCTCGCACAGCGCCTTGAACGAGTACGCGCTCGTCCGGAAGGCCACCTCGGCCGACTCCGGCGGGGCGCTCATGAAGTTGCCGCCGAGGGCGTCCCCCGGCGCGAAGGCGATCGCGTGCAGCGCGCCATCCACACCGCCCCAGCGCGACTCGAGCTCGGCCCGCACGGCGGCGAAGTCGTCCGGGTTGTTCACGTCGAGCTCGAGCACGTCGGGCGGGTCGGGCAGCCGTGCGGCCGCGCGCTCGGTCATCCGGCGCGTGCGGCCGAATCCGGTCAGCACGATCTCCGCCCCCTCCTGCTGCGCGCGCTCGGCGACGGAGTAGGCGATCGAGCCCTTGGTGAGTACGCCCGTTATCAGCAGGCGCTTGCCTGCCAGCATCAGATCAGGACTGGCTGGGTGTCCGCCTGCGGTTCTTCCACGAGCGGCATCGTGTCACGTCGCCAGACGAGGTCGACGTTCGCCCTCGCGACGAGCTTCCCGTGCTGGTTGAGCACCCGCCAGCGCGTGGCGACGAGCCCGTGCGCCGGATCGATCTCGGTCTTCTCGACGACATCGCCCTCGACGTGGATCGTGTCGCCGATCTTGACCGGCTGCTTGAAGACCGCGTCGCCGACGCGCCGCAGGGCCACGATCCGCTCCGGGTCGAACGGCATCAGGCCGGCCGCGTAGGAGAGCACGAGCAGGCCGTGAGCGATGCGCTCACCGAAGCGGCTGCCCGCCGCCCACTCGGCGTCGGTGTGCTGGGGATGGGTGTCGCCGCTCAGCGTGGCGAAGCTCGTGATGTCGGCCTCGCCGATCGTGCGGCCGCGCGTGACGAAGCGCTCGCCCTCGCTGAGCGTGTCGAAGTCCTTCGAGAAGACGTTCATGCGACGAGGTCGCCTCCTTCGGCGGACGCCGGAAGTGTCCGCTGGCGCGATTCTTCAGCGCACGCAGGAACTCGTAGGCCGCGCGCCGGTGACCCTCCTCGGAGGGGTGGAAGCCATCCTCGGCGAACGTCGAACGGTCGGAGGCCGCCGGGTGGTCGAAGCCCTCGAGCAGCACCACGCCGTGTGCCTCCGCGACCGCTCGAGATGCCTCGTTGAACAGCTGCATCCCCTGCTCCACACGCGCACGGGAGCGCGGGCGCAGGTCGAGGAAGCGCGAGATGTCCGGATAGGTCGCGGACATGATCTCGGCGTTGGGCGCTTCGCGCCGCAGCCGCCGGAACATCCGGCCGAGCCGCTCCGCGTACTCGCGCGAGTCCGGGCGCGTCGACTCGAGCACGTCGTTGGCGCCGCACACGAGCGTGATCAGATCCGGGTCGAGCTCGATGGCCCTCGCCAGCTGCTCGCTCTCGACCTTCTCGCTCGTCGCACCGACCGTCGCGAGGTTCTCGTAGCGCACGCCCGGCCCAAGCTCGTCGGCGAGGGCGTCCGGCCAGCGCGGCTGGCCCGGGACGAGCCCGGCGGTGAAGCTGTCTCCCATGGCGACGTAGGTGGTCACAGCGGGATGTTCCCCCCGGCGTTCCCATAGTCGCCCGACAGCGACAGGCTCGCCAGCGCACCCGCGAGCCGGCGGCGCGTGTCGGCCGGTTCGATCAGCTCGTCGATGTGGCCCTCGCGCGCCGCGACGATCGCGGACACGTTGCCCTCGGCGTACTCGTCCGCGAGCCGGTCGCGTTCGGCCTCGGGGTCGTCGGCCGCGGCGATCTCGCGCTTGTGGGTGATGGCCACCGCCTGCTTCGGGCCCATGATCCCTATCTCGGCATCCGGCCACGCGAGCGCGAGGTCCGCGCCGAGATCCTTCGAGTTCATCGTGATGTAGCCGCCGCCGAACGCCTTGCGCAGAACGACGGTCACCTTCGGCACGACGGCCTCGGCGAACGCGTGCAGGAGCTTGGCCCCGTGGCGGATCACGCCGAGGTCCTCCTGCTTGGTGCCCGGCAGGAAGCCGGGTGTGTCGACGAGCACGACGAGCGGCAGCCCGTACGAGTTGCAGATGCGCACGAACTTGGCCGCCTTCTGGGCCGCCGCGGCGTCGATGACGCCGCCGAGGTACCAGGGCTGGTTCGCGATCACGCCGACGGCGCGGCCGTCGATGCGACAGAAGCCCGTGACCATGTTGCGCGCCCAGCGCTCGGACATCTCGAGCATCGCGCCGTCGTCGACGAGCGCGCCGATCACGTCACGCACGTCGTAGACCGAGCGCTGCTGCTCGGGGACGAACGTCGACGGGTCGACCGTCGGGCACCGCCGCCGGGCCACCGTGCGGGGGCTCCTCGCCGGCGTGCGACGGCAGGAAGCCGAGCAGCCGCCGGGCGAGCGCCGCGGCTTCGAGGTCGTCGGCAGCCACGAACTGGCAGACGCCGTTCTTCGAGTGCACGCGCGGGCCGCCGAGCTCCTGGGCGTCGACGTCCTCGCCCGTGACCTCGCGCACGACGCCCGGGCCGGTGAGGAACATCGCGGAACCCTCGGTCATCACGACGAAGTCGGTGAGCGCCGGCGAGTACGCGCCGCCGCCGGCCGACACGCCGGTGATGATCGAGATCTGCGGGACCTTGCCGGAGAGCTTCACGCTCTCGCGGAAGATGCGGCCGTAGCCGCCGAGCGCGGCGATGCCGTCGTCCATGCGGGCGCCGCCCGAGGCGACGAAGCCGATCACCGGAGCTCCGGCGCGGCCGGCGAGCTGCATGACGCGCACGATCGTCTCGGCATGCGCCTCACCCAGCGAGCCGCCGGCGAAGCGCTGGTCCTGCGCGTAGCAGTACACCGGCCGTCCGCCGATCGTGCCCGCGGCGCCGACGACGCCGTCGCCAGCCTGCATGCGCTTCGACTCGCGCCGTGGCAGCACGGTCGAGCGGATCACATGCAGCGAGCCCGGGTCGCAGAGCGCCTCCAGACGCTCGTAGGGGGTCAGCGTGCGTGGCTCCTCCACGACGACGGCTGCCGCATGCCGGCCGTTGTCCGACCGACGGCGGGCCATCGTCCTTTCGGCAAGTGCGCTCATGAAGCCTCCAGGCAGAGCACGGCGTTGTGACCTCCGAAACCGAATGCGTTCGAGATCCCGATCGCGCGAACCTCTCCGTTCTGGAGCGGCCGCGCCTCATTGGGTACGTAGTCCAGGTCGAGCCCCTCGTCGGGCTCCTCGTAGTTCAGGGTCGGCGGCGCGATCCGGTCGCGCAGCGCCAGCAGGGTTGCGATCGACTCCACGGCTCCCGCCGCCCCGAGCAGGTGCCCGATCGCGGACTTGGTCGAGCTGATCGGCAGCTTGCCCGCCAGCTCCTCGCCGAAGGCGGCCTTCACGGCGTTCGTCTCGGCGCGGTCGTTGAGCGGCGTCGAGGTGCCGTGGGCGTTCACGTAGATGATGTCTTCCGGCGCCAGGCCCGCGTCCTTGAGCGCGAGCTCGATCGCCTTGGAGGCGCCGCGGCCGTTCGGCTCGGGGGCCGTCAGGTGGTATGCGTCCGAGGTGGACGCGTAGCCCCGCAGGTAGCCGAGGATGCGCGCGCCGCGCTCCTTGGCGGCCTCCTCCTCCTCGAGCACGAGCACGCCGGCGCCCTCGCCCATCACGAAGCCGTCACGGCGCCGGTCGAAGGGACGCGAGATGCCGCTGTCCGACAGCGCGTCCATGCGCCCGAACGCCGCCGTGGCGAGCGGCGTGATGGCCGCCTCGCTGCCGCCGGTGACGACACGGTCGGCGTCGCCGTAGCGAATCAGCCGCTCCGCCATGCCGATCGCATGCGCGCCCGCCGCGCAGGCGGACACGGTCCCGAACGACTGACCGCGCAGGTCGTACTTCATCGCGACCACGCCCGAGGCGGCATTCGCCATCAGCAGCGGAATCGAGAGCGGCGAGATCTTCTGCTCGCCCTGCTCGCGCATGATGATGTGCTGGTGCTCGAGCGTGCCGATCCCGCCGATGCCCGTGCCGATGATGCATGCGGTGCGGTCGGGGTCGCCGGGAGGGCCGTCCTCCCAGCCCGCGTCCTCGAGCGCCTCCTTGGAAGCGGCGAGGGCGAACTGGGTGAAGCGGTCCGAGCGGCGCGCCTCCTTGACCGACAGGTGCTCGGTGGGCTCGAACTCGGACGCGCGGCCGTAGCCGTCCTCGATCCCGGACACCCCGGCGCTCCAGCGCTCGTGCAGGGTGCGGGCGCCGACGCCGAGGGGCGTGACCGCGCCTACTCCGGTTATGACGGCGGAACGCGTCATCCGAGCTTCGACATCACCAGATCGACGGCCTGACGGACGGTCTTGACGCCCTCCATGTCCTCGCCCTTGAGCTGCACGCCGTAGTCGTCCTCGACGATCTGGGCGAGCTCGACGAGGTCGAGCGAATCAACGTCCATGGCCTCGAACTCGGCATCGGGGCCGATCTGGTCCGGCTCGGCGCCGAACTCCTCGAGAGCCTTGAACACCCGGCTCTCGATCTCCTCACGTGTAGCGGTAGCTGCCATTCCCTTCCTTTCGTCCGTTAGATCCGCCGCTCAGGCGGTCATCCCTCCATCAACCGTCAGGCACACGCCGGTTACATATCCGGCGCCGTCCGACGCCAGGAAGCGCACGCACTCAGCCACGTCCTCCGGCGTTCCCGGCCTGCGGGCCGGCACGTGCTCGAGCAGGTTCTCGGCGATGCCGTCGGTCATATCGGTCTCGATCAGGCCCGGCGCGACGGCGTTCACCGTCACGCCGCGGCGGGCGACCTCCGCGGCGACGGTCTTCGTCATCGCGACGAGCCCCGCCTTCGATGCCGCGTAGTTCGCCTGGCCCGGATTGGCCACCTGGCCGACGACCGAAGCAATGTTGACTACCCGGCCATAGCGCGCGCGAATCATCGGCCGCAGCGCGCGGCGGGTCAGCCGGAAGGCGGCCGACAGGTTCGTGTCGATCACCTTCGCCCAGTCCTCGTCGTCGATCTGCGGGGACAGCCCGTCCGCGCGCACGCCGGCGTTGTTCACCAGAACGAGCACGGGACCGAACTCGTCCTCGAGCGTCTTGAAAAGCTGGTCCGCTGTCTCGGGGTCCGCGATGTCGCCCTGAAGCGCCTTCGCGCGGCCGCCGGCGCTCGTGATCTCCTCGACCACGGCCTCGGCCGCCTCGCTGTCCGAGCGGTAGTTGACGCCCACTGGCCAGCCCTCGCGGGCGAGCGACTTGGCGATCGCCGCGCCGATTCCGCGCGAGCCGCCGGTGACGAGGGCGCTTCCCTCTGGTCTGCCGTTCATGGCGCCCATTCGAGCACCCCCGCTCCCCAGGTGAAGCCGGCGCCGAAGGCGGCGAGCAGGACGTTCATGCCCGGCTCGAGCATTCCGCGCTTGCGAGCGTCCACCATTGCGATGGGAAGAGTGGCTGAAGATGTGTTGCCGAAGCGGTCGATGCAGTCGACCACGCGCGACTCGTCGAGGCCGAGCCGCTCGGCCACCGCCCGCAGGATGCGGATGTTGGCCTGGTGGTAGACGAACAGGCCGATGTCGTCCAGCTCGAGGCCGGTCCGCTCGACGGCCTCGACGGTCGCCTCGGACATGCGCTGGACCGCCGCCTTGAAGGTGTCGTGGCCCTGCATGCGGATCAACTGGTCCGCGCGCGCCGCTCGAATCGCCGGCCCACCGCGGCCGTCGCAGGCGAGCACGATCTCGCCGATCCAGCCCCCGGAGCCGTTGGCGGGACCGACCACCGCCGCCCCCGCGCCGTCGGCGAAGAGCGCCGCCGTGCCGCGGTCGGAAGGGTCGATGAAGCGACTCAGGACGTCCGCCCCGATGACGAGCACGTGCTCCGCACGGCCGCCCTCGACCTGCGCGGTCGCGAGCGAGAGCGCCGACAGGAAGCCGGTGCAGGCCGCGCCGAGGTCCATCGCCCCCGCCCCGTGCGCGCCGAGCTCGGTGGCGACGAGCGGCGCGGCATTCGGAAGGATCTCATCGGGCGCGACGGTCGCGAGCAGGACCAGATCGAGGTCTTCGGCGCCGATGCCGGCCTCGTCGAGCGCGAGCTGACCGGCCTCTCTCGCCAGGGTGACGACGGTCTCGCCCGCGGAGACGTTGCGGCGCTCGTGGACGCCGGTGCGGTGCACGATCCACTGCTCGGTCACGCCGGCGCCCTCGGCGACGATGTCGTTGCCGACGATGCGCTCCGGCACGGCCATCGCGATCGAGGCGAGCGACGCCTCGCGCAGCTCCCGCGGGCGCGCCGGCGCGCGGGTGGCGACGGCGCTGTGGCTAAAGCGGCCCTCAGGCATGTGCGGCCTCCGTGGACGTGGCGAGCGGCGCCTCTGCCTCGACACCCTCAAGCGACTTGCGGACGAGCCCCGCGAGCACCTTGCCGGGACCGGTCTCGACGAAATGGCGCGCGCCGGCGCGCTCGAGCGAGCGCATCACATCGAGCCAGCGCACGGGGCTCGTGATCGCCTCCACGAGGCGGGCGGGGATGTCGTCGAAGGGCTCGGCGGTCACGCACGAGTAGACCGGCACGCTCGGCGAGCCGATCTCGGTTTCGCGGACGATCGCGCGGAACGGCTCCACCGCCGGCTCCATGAGCGGCGAATGGAAGGCGCCCGCCACGGGCAGCCGCTTCGCGCGCACCCCCCGCTCCGCGAGCGCGGCCTCGGCCTCGTCGAGCGAGGCGGTCGCGCCCGACAGCACGAGCTGGTCCGGGGCGTTGTCGTTCGCGATGGCGAGGCCGGTGGCCTCGGCCACCTCGTGGATCGGGCCGCGCTCACCGCGCGCGCGGACGGCGATCATGCCGCCGTCGCCCGTCTCCTCGGCCGCCTCCTGCATGAGGCGCCCGCGGGCGGCGACGAGCCGCAGGCCGTCCTCCGCGGAGATCGAGTCGGCCGCGACGAGCGCGGCGATCTCGCCCAGTGAGTGGCCCGCCATCAGATCGGCGCTGGTGCCGGCGCGCAGCTGCTCCCAGCCGGCGAGGGCAGCGCAGAAGATCGCGGGCTGGGCCCAGCGGGTGCCGTCGCCGGCGCGCTCGAACAGGTCGTCGCCGACCTCGCTGAGCGCGAGCTCGAGCAGGTCGGGACGATGACGCTCGACGCTTTCGCGCATCTCGGGCGTCTGGCTCCCCTGGCCGGGGAACAGCAGCGTTGTCACGGATGAAGCACCCATGTAAGAACACTTTCTCGGGAAAGGCGTGACAGTTACCCGCCCGCCGAACCTACCCCCCGCCTGGGGGGGTCCTTTAGCCTGCTCAGGCGGTGATCACCCTCTACAGAGCGCCTTTCTCGACCAATGTCGAGCGCGTTGCAATCGCGCTTGCGCTGAAGGGGCTGGAGGTGGAATCGGTCGTGATCTCCTACGAGGACCGCTCCCCCGTGGTCGCCGTGAGCGGCCAGGGGCTGGTGCCGGTGATCGTGGACGACGGTCAGGTGGTGGCGGACTCGCTTCGGATCCTGCGCTACCTGGAGGACCGCTATCCAGAGCCGGCGCTGTTCCCCGCCGAGCCCGCCCGCCGCGCGGAGATCGACCTCTTCCTCGAGTGGTTCAGTGAGGTCTGGAAGGTCGCCCCGAACGCGATGGAGGACGAGCTCGAGAAGGAGGCCCCCGACGAGGCGCTCGTGACGGAGCTGAGCGCCCGCATGCGCTCGACTCTGCCGCTCTTCGACGACCTTCTCGATGGCCGCGACCACCTCTTCGGCGAGCTCTCCGCCGCCGACCTGGCCGCCTATCCGTTCCTCAAGTACGGGACGAGCCGTGACCCGGCCGATGACGAGCTCTTCCACCGGCTGCTCGCCGAGCACTTGAAGCTCGAGGGGAAATACCCGAGGCTGCGGGCATGGATCGAGCGCATCGCGGCCTTGCCGCAGGCCTAGCCGCGCTCGTGATGTCCCTGGCCGCCGCCGACGTTGCTGCGGCCCGCGCGCCGAAGATCAGCTTCTACTTCGGGCTCGAGCGCCCCGAGGCGCAGGCACGGTCAGCGTTCACGGCGGTGAGCCAGCCCGGCTCGCCGAGCTACCGGAAGTTCGTGGGGTGCGAGACGTGGCGCGCCGCTACGGCGCGAGCGCACGGACGATCAGGACCCTCAAGCGGCGCGCGCGCCGGCACGGCCTCGTCGCCCGGATCGACCGCTCGGGCGTGTTCGCCCGGCTCACCGGGCCGGTGTCGGCATTCGAGCGGACGTTCCGCGTCCGGATCGTCTCTCAGCTCGACAACGACGTGTTGGCGCGCACCTGGTTCACACGCGGCAACCGGCCGCTGCGCGTGCCGCGCGACCTGCGGCCGCTGGTGCGCGAGGTGGTGGGCGTGTACGCGCGCTCGGCACGGCTCCCGCGCGGCGGGCGCGGCGCGCGGGCGTCCCAGTCGCCGGGACCGATGCCCCGCAATGCCGGCACCTGGACGGGCGGCTGCAAGAAGGCGCGCGTCACGGGCAGCTACAGCTACGGCCAGGTCCGAGGCGCCTACGGCATCGACGCGCTCGGGACCGGTGCGGGCGCCTCGGTCGCCCTCATGAACGTCGGGGAGGGCGTGCCCGCGAGCGACATCAGGCTCGGTGGTCAGTGCTTCGGGCTGCCACCGATACGCCCGCGCGTCCTGCTGACCGACGGCCAGGCACGCCCGTTCGGCTTCGGCTCGGAGGAACCCCAGCTCGACCTCGCGATGGTGCGCGGCATGGCGCCCGCGCTGCGCTCGCTCCAGCTCACACAGGTGTGGCTCGAGCCCAACCTGTGGTTCCTCGGACCCGCCCAGACGCTCGGGGCCGGCTCGCTGCCCGACTCCCTGTCGATCTCCTACGGCATGTGCGAACGCGACCTGCGCGGCAGGCACGCCGGGCAGGCGGCGCGCTCGAACGCCGACCTGTTCGAGGCGCTGCTCGTGCGGCTCGGTCTCGCCGGAGTCGGTGCCTTCGCCGCCGCCGGCGACTCCGGCTCGACCTGCAACGGCGACGACTTCGCGGGCGTCGCCTTTCCCGCCTCGTCGCCCTACGCCACCGCGGTGGGCGGCACGCGAATCGTGCTCGACCCGGCCAACGCGCGCGTCGACGAGGTCGTCTGGAACGACCTGCCGTGGATACAACAGCAGGACGGCGGCGGCGCCGGCGGTGGAGGTCTGGCGCAGTTCTCGTCGCGACCGCCGTGGCAGGCCGGGCTGCCGGTGGCGGGCACGAGGCGCGCCGCTCCCGACGTCTCCGCCCATGCATCGCTCCTGCCGGGCTGGCCGGTCGCGCTCGGCGACAACTGGCTTGGGGTCGGCGGAACGAGCGCCGCCACCCCGCTGACGGCGAGCGCTCTGGCGGTGGTGAGCGCGCGTGAGCGGGCCGCCGGCCGTCCACCGCTCGGGCCCGCCGGCGCCCTCCTCTACTCGCTGGCCGCGAGCACGTTCTTCGACATCGTCTCCGGCAACAACGGCTTCGACCCGAAGGTGCCGGGCATCAGCGCGGCGCCGGGCTACGACATGGCGAGTGGCCTCGGCGTGCCACGCTTCGACGTGCTGGCGGCCGCCCTGCCGCCGCCGGCTCCCTGATGGCCAAGTACACCGTCAACCCCGCCGGCATCGAGAAGGCCAAGCGCCTGATCGAGAGCCGCCAATACGTTCTCGACAGCGAGTGGGGCGAGGTGCAGCCCCGCGCCGGCGACGAGAACAGGTTCCTCGAGTCGCACTCCTTCGAGGAGTACGGCGAGTGGTTCCTCGGGCTCACCGAAGGGCCCGCCGACGACACGAAGGCCCGCTACGCGTTCGTCTACGGCGACTTTCGCCGCCTGCACCGCTCAGGGCTGATCGCGTGCCACTACCGCGCCGCCGAGTGGCGCCACAAGGAGATCGAGCTGGCCGCACACGAGCTGCTGCAGCTGCTCGACAAGCAGGCCGGTATCAGCGGTTGAGCACCGAGCGTGCCGCCGCGGCGATCCGCTCCGTACCCGGCATCGCGGCGAGCTCGAGGTTCTTCGCGTAGGGCAGCGGCACCTCGGCCATGCCGACGCGCTCGACCGGAGCGTCGAGGTCGTCGAAGCAGGCCTTGCCGATGCGGGCGGCGATCTCGGCGGTCACGCCGTAGCTCGGCCAGCCCTCCTCGACGCAGAGCGCCCGGTTCGTGCGCGCGACCGACGCGGCGACCGTCTCGACATCGAGCGGGCGCAGCGAGCGCAGGTCGACCACCTCGGCCGAGATGCCCTCCTCCGCCAGCTGGTCGGCGACCTCGAGCGAGCGCGTGACGGCGTAGGAGTGGGCGACGAGCGTGATGTCGGAGCCCTCGCGGACGACCTGGGCGCGGCCGATCGGCGTGACGTGCTCGGGGTCGAGCGGAACCTCGCCCTTCTGCTTGTAGAGCGGCAGGTTCTCGACCACCAGGACCGGGTCCTCGTCACGCACGGCCGCCTTCAGCAGGCCCTTGGCGTCGGCCGGGTTCGCCGGCGCCACGACCTTGAGGCCGGGCGTCGAGGCGAACCAGCCCTCGAGCGACTGCGAGTGCTGGGCGGTCAGCTGGTTGCCGGCGCCGTTCGGCGTTCGGATCACGAGCGGGCAGCGCACCTCGCCGCCGAACATCGCGCCGACCTTCGCGGCGTGGTTGATCACCTGGTCCATCGCCACCAGCAGGAAGTTGATGGTCATGATCTCGACGATCGGGCGCTCGCCGAGCATCGCGGCACCGACGCCGGCGCCCACGAAGCCCTCCTCCGAGATCGGCGTGTCGCGCACGCGGTCCGGGCCGAACTCGTCCATCAGGCCGGCCGTCACCTTGTACGAGCCATCGAAGAGACCGACCTCCTCGCCCATGATGAAGACGCGCTCGTCGCGGGCGAGCTCCTCGCGCATGGCGAGCCGCAGCGCCTCGCGGTAGGTCATCACCTCGGTCGCGCTGGGGAGCTGTGGCTGTAACGGTGGCGGTCGTCACGATCCGAGCCCCCCGTCGAACACGAGCTGCTCCTCGCCGAAGGGGCTGCCCGGGCGCATGCGCTCGAACTGCTCGGCGCTGCCGGGCGCATACATCGCGGCGGCGAGCCGGCCGACGTCGGGCTCGGCGCTCGCGTCGGCAAACTCGACGGCCATGCGCACGCGCTCGTCGGCGCGGCTGTCGACCGCCTCGAGCTCGGCCTCGTCGATGCCTGCCTCGCGGAGCTGCTCGCCAACGCGCACGATCGGGTCACTCGACTGGCGCTCCGCGATCTCCTCGCGGGTGCGGTAGGCGAGCCCTGCATCGGCGACCGAGTGGCCCCGGTAGCGGTAGGTCACCGCCTCGAGCACGGCCGGCCGGCGCTCCTCGCGAGCGTCGTGCAGCAGCCGCCGGCTCGCCTCGTACACGGCGTCGAGGTCGTCGCCGTCGACGCGCTCGCCGTGCATGCGGTGCGCGCCTGCGCGCCGCCACAGCTCGGGCTCGGCCGACGCGCGGCCGACCGAGGTGCCCATGCCGTACTCGTTGTTGACGATCAGGAAGACGATCGGCAGGTGCCAGAGCGCCGCGAGGTTGAGCGACTCATGCCAGGCGCCCATGTTGACCGCGCCGTCGCCGAGCTCGCAGACGACCGCCTGCGAGCGGCCCTGGCGGACGAGCGCGAGCGCGAGGCCGGTGGCCACGGGCAGCTGACCGGCGACGATGCCCCAGCCGCCATAGAAGCCGCGGCCCACGTCGAGCAGGTGCATCGAGCCGCCGCGCCCGTGCGCGCAGCCGTCCGTGCGGCCGAAGAGCTCGGCCATCACGGCATCGGGCGAGACACCGCGCGCCAGCGCGAAGCCATGGCAGCGGTAGCCGGTCACGAGCAGGTCATCCGGCTCGAGCGCGTGCACGACGCCGACTGTCGTGGCCTCCTGGCCCGACGACAGGTGGCAGTAGCCACCGATCTTCGCCGCCTTGTACTGACGCTCGGCCTCCGTCTCGAAGACCCGGCTCAGCACCATCTCCTCATAGAGGCGCAGGCGTACGTCTACGGGAAGCGTTTCCTCCTCAGTCGCACGGGCGACCGCCATCTCTAGCTCTCCTCGAAGTAGTCGGGGTGGGCAGCACGGATATGCGGAACGCTCGACAGCACCATCCGCAGGTGGTGCCGCAGCGTCTGCTCGGCCCGCTCAGCGTCGCCGTCGGCGACGGCGGCCACGACGGCGCGATGCTCGGACACCATCTCGGCGAGATATCCGGGTTCGGGCAAGCTCAATCGCCGAACGCGATCGAGATGGCCGTTGGCGCGACGGCTGAGCCACCACGCGATGTCGCGGCCGCTCAGCTCGCAGAGGCTGCGGTGAAGGGCAGCGTCGAGCGCGTCGAAGGCGTCGACGTCGCCCTGCAGCTCGGCGCGCTCCTGGGCGGCGAGGTTGGCCTGCAGCTCCTCGAGCTGGGCAGGCGTGGCGCGCTCGGTGGCGAGCCGGATTGCGCTGCACTCGAGCGCCTCGCGCACGAACGCGGCGTCGGCGATCGCCTCGTCGGAGATCAGCGTCACGAACGTGCCGAGCTGAGGAACGATCGCCACCAGCCGGTCGTCGCGCAGGCGCGCGAGCGCCTCGCGGACGGGCGTGCGGCTGACTCCGAGCAGCTCGGCAAGCTCGTTCTCGGAGAGCTTGCGGCCCGGCTTGAGCTCCGCGCTCACGATCGCCTCCCGCAGCGTCACGTACACCTGATCGCGTGCTGCTGCGCCGCCCGCCCTCTCGCTCAGCAGGATTCGCACGTCGGCTAGTATACTAGTCGGCTGCGGCCCCGTCTCGCGCATTTCATCGCATCAGTAGCGGGATGCGGACCGCAACGCATCACTCCTCCCTCAGGGCGGCTTCGCCGGAGACCCCGGCGAAGTTCGCCTGTTCGGGTCAGCGCGCGGCGTCGTTCGCGTCCACCACCCGTTGCAGCAGGGAGATCAGCGTTCGCTGCTCATCCGCCGAGAGCGAGTCGAGCAGACCTTTCTGCGAGCGGCGCGCAATCGGCTCGAGCTCGCCGAGCAGCGCCTTGCCGGCAGCGGTCAACAGGAGCTGCTTGCGACGCCGGTCGGTCTGGTCGGGCATCCGCTTCACGAGCCCTCGCTCCTCGAGGCGGTCGAGCTGAGCGACGAGGTGGCTCTTGTCGAAGTCGAGCGAGTCGGCGAGCTGTTGCTGAGACAGGGGCCCGAGGTCGTCGAGCGTGGCGAGCACGGCGTGCTGGATGAGCGCCAGACCGCGCTCTCCCAGCGCGCGATCAAGCTCCCGCCGCCCGTATTTCGATACCTGCCCGGCGAGATAGGCGGGCTGAGCGAGCAGCGACGGCGCGCGCCTGCGGTGAGCGGTCACGGCCAAATCGTAGCGAAGTGCTACCGTTGCATCTTGCAACGATCTGGAGGCAGCTGACTACATGATCACGAGAACGCTTGGCACAGACGGACCGGAGAGCGCGGCGATCGGGCTGGGATGCATGGGCATGTCGGCGCTGTACGGGCCCGTCGACCGCGACGAGAGCATCGCGACCATCCACGCCGCGCTCGACGCCGGCATCAACCTGCTCGACACCGGCGACTTCTACGCGATGGGACACAACGAGCTGTTGATCCGGGAAGCGCTCGCCGGCCGCGACCGTGATGACGTGCTGATCAGCGTCAAATTCGGCGCTCTGCGCGGGCCGGACGGCGGCTGGCTCGGTTACGACGCGCGTCCGGAGGCCGTGAAGACCTGGCTCGCTCACACGCTCACGCGGCTCGACACCGACCACGTCGACATCTATCGACCGGCCCGGCTCGATCCGGCCGTGCCGATCGAGGAGACCGTCGGCGCAATCGCCGAGATGGTCGAGGCGGGCTACGTGCGCCACATCGGGCTGTCGGAGGTCGGCGCGGACACGATCCGGCGCGCCCAGTCCGTGCACCCGATCAGCGACCTGCAGATCGAGTACTCGCTGATCTCACGTGGGATCGAAGACGAGATTCTTCCCACCTGCCGCGAGCTCGGGATCGGAGTCACGGCCTACGGCGTCCTCTCGCGCGGCCTGATCAGCGGCCACTGGTCCCGCGAGCGTGAGCTCGGCCGGGGCGATTTCCGGGCGATGAGCCCGCGCTTCCAGGGCGAGAACCTCGAGCACAATCTCGCGATAGTCGATCGCCTGAACGAGATCGCGGCCAAGCACGACGTCAGCGTCGCGCAGATCGCCATCGCTTGGGTGTTGTCGCGGGGCGAGGACATCGTCCCGCTGGTGGGCGCCCGACGCCGCGACCGGCTCGAGGAGGCGCTCGGCGCGCTCGAGCTCGAGTTGTCCGACGAGGACCTCGCGGCGGTCGAGGACGCGGTGCCCGCCGGCGCCGCGGCGGGCGAGCGCTACCCGGAGCAGCAGATGGCGACGCTCGACAGCGAGCGCTAGTTCCACTGCATGTCGGAGCGCTCCCCCCAGTAGGTCTGAGGGTCCTCCGCGAGCCCGCTGAGCGCCCGCGCGGCCTCGTCGTCCCAGGGCAGCTCCCGGGCCGCGAGGTTGCTGGCCAGATGCTCGCTCGTGGCCGCGCCGCTCAGGACGACGTCCACCCACGGCTGCGCCAGCACGGCGGCCAGCGCCACCGCATCGGGTGTCGCCCCGAGCCTGCGCGCGACCTCGTCGAGCTCTGGAATCGCCCCGCGCGAGGTCAGCCGCCCGTTGGCGACCGCCTCCTTGACGATCACCCCCATGCCCGCCTCCTGGGCGGCGGCGAGCGCCTGGCCGGAAGACGGTTCGAGCAGGTTCCAGGTGGCCTGGACCGCGTCGAAGGCGCCGGTCTCGATCGCCCGCTCGACCGCCCTGCCCTGCTCCGGCCCGCTCGTCGACAGGCCGACGCGCACGCCTCCGTCGCGCAGCTCGGCGAGCGCCGCCAGCACGGCGGAGTCGTCCAGCACGCCGCTCTCGATGGTCGCCGAGTGGATCTGGTAGAGCGCGAGGTGCTCTCCCAGCAGCCCGCGCGTCTCCTCGAGCTGGCGCCGGAATGTGTCGACTGACAGGTCCTTGACCTCGGGCGGGTCGGCGTCAACCTGCCACTCGGCGGTGTAGGTGTAGCCCCACTTGGAGCCGACCGTCACCTCACCCGGTGCGAGCCCGCGGACGCGCAGCCACGAGCCGAGGAACTGCTCCGCACGCCCGTAGGAGCGGGCCGCATCGAAGTAGCGCACGCCGGCGCCGTAGGCGGCGTCGAGGACCTCGTGGGCACGGCGCTCGAGCGCCTCCACCGAGCGGTCGGAGCCGAGATCGATCCCGTGACCCAGGTTCAGGTAACCGGGCCTGCCGAGCGCGGCGAGGCCGAGCCCGATCGCGGTCACGCGCAGCCCGGTGCGCCCGAGCGTGTGCTCCCAAGAGCTCATGCGGTCAATCCGAGCCGCTCCGCGCGCTGCACCGCCTCGGCGCGGTTGCGCACGCCGAGCTTCCTGTAGAGCGAGCTCGTGTGCTCCTTGACCGTGTGGGGCGAGAGGTAGAGCCGCTCCGCGATCTCCTTGTTGGTGGCACCCGAGGCCATGTGCGTGAGCACCTCGCGCTCGCGCTCCGACAGCGGCGCCGAGGGCTGCTCCGCCCGCGGCGCGAAGACGGTCATGCCCTTGCCCACCATGCGCACTGCCATCGCCACGTCGTGGGCCGACCAGTCCTTCGAGACGAAGCCCGACGCCCCCGCCGCCTTGGCCGCCTGCGGCGAGATCCAGCCGGCGCCCGAGATCAGCAGCACGCGCGTGCGCGGCGACGAGCGCCTGATCGCCTCGCACAGCTCGGCGCCGGACTCCTCGCCGAGGAACAGGTCGACGAGCGCCACGTGTGGCTCGTAGCGGCTCGCCATCGCGAGCGCCTCCTCGACGCTCGACGCGGTCAGGCAGCGCTCGACCCAGGGCTGCTCGGTCAGCAGCAGCCGGAAGCCCCAGTGGACGACGTCGTGATCGTCGACGACGAGCACGCGCAGGTTGCGCTCGGGGCTCATTGCGGAAGCGCCGGCTCGGCCGGGGCGCACCGATGGTCTCACTGGCGGAAGCGCCCGGCTCGGCCGGGCGCGCACCGATGGTCTCACTGGCGGAAGCGCCCGGCTCGGCCGGGCGCGCACCGATGGTCTCACTCGTCCTGGTCCTCGCCCACCGGCACCACGAGCCGCACCCGCCACACGGAGTCCGCCTCCGGGCCGAACTCGACGAGCGCGCCGCGCTGCAGCGCCTCGACCGCGGCCAGCCGCAGCCCCATGCCGGTGCCGCGCGTGCCGGTGCGCGCGCCGTCGTTTCGCACCTCGAGCACGAAGGTGCCGTCGATGCGGCCCACGTGCACGGTCACGCTCGTCGGGCGAGCGTGCTTGTCGGCGTTCCGGAGCGCCTCGGCGAGCACCGACTGGGCGAGCGCCTCGACCTCCTCGGGCACCTCCACCCCCTCGTCCCAATCGAGCTCGAGCGGCAGGTCCTTGTAGTGGCGCCCGAGCCGCGCGAGCTCGTCGTGCAGCGTCGCGCCGGTGTCGAGCGCCGCGGGGGCGAGCGGGCGCGAGATCGCGTCGCGCAGATCGGCGAGCGCCGCCTGCATCTCCGCGGCGCAGCGCTGCCTCGCCTCCTCGCTCAGCCCATGCTCCGAGCCGAGCACGAGCGAGACGCCGAACAGGCGCTGCACCACGCGGTCGTGGATCTCCCGCGCGAGGTCGATGCGCGCCTGCAGGAGCCGCGCGCGCCCCTGCTGATTGGTCGCGATCCGGACCGTGGCGGCGAGCGCCGCTGTCTTGCCGAGCGTCCACATCGAGTGGCGCTCCTCCTCGGTCAGCTCGAAGCGGGTGCCCCCGCGGTCGGCGAAGATCACGCCCAGCAGGCGGCCCGCGGCGGAGACCGGCGTGCACGTGAGCGTCTCGACGCCGGTGAAGCGGGCGTAGCGCTCCGGCACCCAGCGGCCGAGGTCGCCGGTCACCTCGACCACGCGGTCCTCGGAGAGCGCGAGCTGGGCGATCGGCGTCTCCTCGAGCGTGCCGTAGACCCCCTCGAGCAGGTCGGGCGGGATGCCCTGGCTGCCGAGCGGGACGACGAGCTGGCGGACGTCGTCGTAGAGCAACAGGATCGCGCGCGTCATCGACGCCTGCCGGCAGAGCGCCTCGCAGAGGCGGTCGTAGAAGTCGCGTCCGGAGGTTCCCGATGCGTCGTCGAGCGCGCCGAGCAACTCGACGATCACCTCGAGCGCGTCAGTGCGGGGCGTCGGAGCTTCGCTCCCCTCCATCTCCGCTGAACGCTACCCGTAGGGGCGGCTCAGGCCGGCTGGAGCGAGAGACGCAGCGTCTGCTCCGAGGTGAGCGACACCTCGCGGACGTAGCCGCAGCTGCGACAGCGGCACTCGACCTCACCGTCGAAGTCGTCCACGCGCAGCGACCACTCGACGTCCCCCGACAGGCAGACGCGGCAGGCGAGCGCGGCAGCGACGAGCGACGGATCGTCGTCTCCGCGGAAGTGCGCAAGCTCGAGAGTCGGCTCCTCCATCAGTTCTACCGTCCCGCGGAGCCCGTGGAATCGGAACGTGCTCGCCCTCAGAACCCCCCGCTTGGGGGGATTGCATGCGGTTCGTCCTGACTTCACCGCGATATGGCCGGTCAACCCAGGACGATCGACAGGCGACTCGCACTGATCGCGGGCCGCGCGCATGGGGTGGCGTCCCGTGAGGAGCTTCTCGCCGCCGGTCTGTCAGGTGACCAGATCGACCGCCGAGTGGCTGCCGGCTCGCTGATCGTCGAGTACCGAGGTATCTACATGGTCGGTCACCGCCCGCCGACCGCCGCGGCGCGCTACATGGCCGCCGTCAAGGCGTGCGGTCCGCGGGCCCTGCTGAGCGGCATGGCGGCGGCATGGCTGTGGGACCTCGTCCGCGGGCCGGCACCCCCTCCCGAGATCACGGCACCCACCGAGCGGCGCGTCCCGGGCATCACTACGAAGCGCCATCGCCGCATGAGCCCTAAAGACAGCACCAAGAGACGGGGGATCCCTGTCACCACCGTGCCGGCCACCCTGATTGCCATCTCCTCAGTGCTGCCGTTCGACGAGCTTGCCAAGGCGGTCCATGAGGCTGACGTCAAGCACAAGGTCACCGGCCCAAACATCGAGCATGCTCTCAAGCGCCACCCGAAGGCGAAGAGCCGCTCCAGGCTGCTCGCCCTCGCAACGGGCGATGCCCAGGTCGTCCTGAGCCGGCTCGAACGGCACTTCCTTACGCTGCTCCGGCGACACCGCCTCCCGCTCCCCCAGACGAACCGCCCATACGGCGCGGGCTACGTCGACTGCCGCTGGCCCATACACCGGCTTACGGTCGAGCTCGACTCCTACCGCTTTCACCGCACGCGCCGCGCCTGGGAGCAGGACCGCCAGCGCGAGCGTGATGCCCGTGCGCGCGGCGACGAGTTCCGCCGCTACACCTGGCGCGATGTCGTCGAAGAACCCGCCCCGACCGTCACCGAACTCGCCCGCCTACTCAGTTCGTCCTGACTCCACCGCGCTATGCGCGGTCAAGTCAGGACAGATGGGCTGGTGGTGGTCAGAACCGGCCGGCTTTGGTCACCCGCTGTTCTCGGAGCGAGTCGACGAGGTCCGCCAGCCGCGTGCCGTCCGGCAACGTCAGCTCCGGATCGAGCTCCAGCAGCGGATCCACCACGAAGCGCCGGCTCGTGACCTCGCGGTGCGGCAGGGTGAGGCGCTCCGAGCTGTACTCGAGGTCGCCGAGCAGCAGCAGGTCGACGTCGATCGGTCGCGGCCCGTGGCGGACGCCCCCGGGCGCGCGGCCCAGCTCGCGCTCGACCCGCTTGCAGACGTCGAGCAGCTCCTCCGGCTCGAGCGCCGTCCGGATGCGCAGGCAGGCGTTCAGGAAGTCGGGCTGGTCGAGCAGCTCGCCCTGCGGCGCCGTCTCGTAGAGCGAGGACGAGGCGAGCACCTCGACTCCGGCCCGGTCGAGCGCCGCGCGCGCGTCACGAAGGTTGGCCTCTCGGTCCCCGACGTTCGAGCCGAGGCCGAGGTAGCCGGTCCTCAGACTTCCTTCCACACCTCGACGGAGACCTCGTCGACCGGCAACGGGATCGGCGGCTCGGGCTTGGTCGCCTTGACGCGCACGGATTCCGCGCCGAAGCGGTCGACGAGCCGGTCCGCGACCGCCGCGCAGAGCCGCTCGAGCGTCTTGTAGGAGCGCTCCTGCGCGGCGAGCGCCACCTGCTCGCAGACCTCGCCGTAGTTGATCGTGTCCTCGATGCGGTCGGTGACCGTGGCGTCGCACTCGTCGAGCTCGAAGGAGATGTCGAACACCAGCCGCTGGCCGAGCTCGCGCTCGGCCTCGCTCACTCCGTGCCGCGTGTAGAGCGAGAGCCCGCTGATCTCGATCGAGACCGCGGGCGAGGACGAGGTGCGGTCGTCATCGCCGAGCTCGTCGTCGCCGAGACCGTCGAACTCGTCGTCGTGCTCACGCTCCCACATCAATGCGCCACCGTAGCAGCGGCCACCCTGAGCGCATCCACCACGGGAGCGACATCGTGGACCCGGAACACGGACGCGCCGCGCTCCAGGGCCAGCACGTTCGTGGCGATCGTGCCGGGCAGGCGCTCGGCCTCGGGCCGGCCGCCCGCGAGCTTGCCGAGGAAGCTCTTGCGCGACGTGCCGATCACGACGGGCCGCCCGATGGCGACGATCTCGTCGAGGCGGCGGAGCAGCTCGAGGTTGTGCTCGACCGACTTGCCGAAGCCGATCCCCGGGTCGAGCCAGATGCGCTCCTCGGGCACGCCCTCGGCGACGGCGAAGGCAAGCCGCTCCTCGAGAAAGGCGCGCACTTCGGAGACGACGTCGTCGTAGCGCGGGTCGAGCTGCATGCTGCGCGGCTCGCCGAGCATGTGCATCAGCACGCAGTCGGCCCCGCGCTCGGCCACCAGGCCGGCGAGCTCCTGCGCGAAGCGGAAGCCCGCGACGTCGTTGACGATCGTCGCGCCCGCGTCGAGCGCCGCTCGCGCGACCTCCAGCTTGGCCGTGTCGATCGAGACCCGCAGACCCTCGGCGGCGAGCCGCTCGATCACAGGCACGACCCGCTGCAACTCCACCTCGGCGCCGACCGGCTCGGCACCGGGGCGGGTCGACTCGCCGCCCACGTCGAGGATCGCCGCGCCTTGCGCGGCGAGCTCGAGGCCGTGCTCGACGGCCGCATCGGGGTCGAGATAGAGGCCGCCGTCCGAGAACGAGTCGGGCGTCACGTTGACGACTCCCATTACGGTGAACCGCTCCACGCCCGGAAGTATCGTGGCCGCGGTGCCTGACCCCTTCGACGCGGTGATCTTCGACAACGACGGCCTGCTGCTCGACACCGAGCAGGCCTGGACGCGCGCGGAGCGCGATCTGTTCGAGCGCTACGGCCGGGAGTTCACGATGGAGCACAAGCGCGCGCTGCTCGGCAACGCCCACGCGGTGGCCGCCGCGAAGCTCGAGGCCATGCTCGGCCGGCCCGGAGCGGGCGCGCAGCTGTGGGCGGAGCTCGACGTGCTCGTCATGGAGGAGGCGCTCGCGGGCCTGCCGCCACGCCCCGGCGCGCGGGAGCTGCTGGAAGCGCTGAGCGCGCGCGGCACGCCCGTCGCGATCGCCTCGAACTCGAAGCGCGCCTTCGTCGAGCGCGTCCTCGAGGTGTCCGGCCTGCCGCTGGACGGCGTCGGCGCTGTCGTGACGGTCGACGACGTCGAGCAGCCAAAGCCGGCACCCGACATCTACCTCGCCGCCTGCCGGGCGCTCGGAGCCGCCCCGGGCCGCTCGGCCGCGCTCGAGGACTCCCCGCCGGGCGTGCTGTCGGCGCGGGCCGCCGGCCTGTACGTGATCGCGATCCCCTATTTCGACGATCACGATCTCGACGGCGCCTCGCTGATCGCGCCCTCACTTGCCGATCCGAGCGTCGCCGCGGCGCTCGGCATCGACTGATCGGCACGAAATCTTTACGGAATCCAAATTGAGGATCACCATCTTGGGACGGTGGCCTCGCTTCGCCTCAACAGACGCTTCGCCCTGAGCACCGCGCAGCTCCGCCTGCGCGGGCGCGTCTGGCCGATCCTGCAGACGGCCATCGCCGCCGTCGTCGCGTACTACCTGGCGAAGCTCCTGCTGTCCGAGACGCGGCCGGTGTTCGCCTCGATCGCGGCGGTCATCTGCATCGGCGCGACCTACGGCGAGCGCCGTCAGCGCGCCGTCGAGCTGATCGGCGGCGTGGTGCTCGGCATCGGCGTTGCCGACCTGCTCATCCACGTGATCGGGAGCGGCCCGCTGCAGATGGGGCTGCTCGTGGTGCTGGCAATGAGCGTGGCGGTGATCCTGCACGGCGGCCCGATCGTCGTGACCGAGGCCGCTGTATCGGCGATCCTGCTCGTGCTCATCGAGCCGACCGGAAGCGGGCTGCCCCCGGAGCGGCTCTTCGAGGCACTGATCGGCGGTGGCGTCGCCCTCGGCATCAGCGCGCTCGCTTTCCCGCAGGACCCGGTGCTGCTCGTGGGACGTTCCGTCCAGTCGATCTTCGGTGAGCTCGGCGGGGCGCTCGCCCGCATCGCCGACGCACTCGACAAGCGCGATCCGGCCCAGGCCGAGGCAGCGCTCGCGGCGGTGCGCGAGCTCGATGCAGGCGTCCGCCAGTTCGAGCATGCACTGGGCGTTGCGAACGAGACCGCCCGCTGGTCGCCCGGCCGCCGCTCCGCTCGCCCGGAGCTGGTGCGCTACTCGCGCAGCGCTCGCTACATCGACTACGCCGTCCGCAACGCGCGCGTGCTCGCTCGACACGTGGCGCGCTACCTGCGCTCCGGCGCTGACCCGCCGGAGGAGCTGGCGCTTGCGCTCCACGACCTGACGGCCGCGACCTGGGCGCTCGCCGCGGCCCTCGACGAGTCGGCGCGCGGCACCGCCGAGGTGCATAGGCTCGCCACGCGTGCCGCGAGCCGCGCGACGAGCAGCTTCGAGGGCGCGCGTGAGCTCGGCCTCGCCGAGATCGTCGCGCAGGTGCGCTCGATGGCCATCGACCTGATGCGCGCAGCGGACGCGGCCGGGCCGTCGACCGAGTCGCGCGGGAGAGCCGCAGAGCGAGGAGCTCTTGCTCGAGCTCTTCGAGGACGAGCGCAGCCCCTCGATCTGAGAGGCTGGCCCGCATGGACGCGGGCGTTCACATCGACCGCGGCGACGAGCCGCCGGCCGGCGGCGTCGTTCACACCTTCTGCGGGCAGCCGCTCGTGCACGACCCGGCGGGTCTCGCGGGAGTCGATGTGGCGGTGCTCGGCGCGCCCTTCGACGACGGCACGTCGCATCGCCCGGGCGCGCGCTTCGGGCCGGGCGCCATCCGGGCGGCCGACGACGGCGGCCGCTGGGGGCGGCCGCACATGACGCTCGGCGTCGATCCGCTCGAGCTGCTCAAGGTCGTCGACTACGGCGATGCCGCCGCCGCGCCCGCCGATCTCGTCCGCTCGCACGAGGCGCTCGCCGAGCGCCTGCGCGAGATCCTCGGCGCCGGCGCAATGCCGCTCGTGCTCGGCGGCGACCACTCGCTGTCGCTCCCCACGCTGCGCGTGCTCGCCGAGCGCTACGGCGCCGACGGCTACTCGGTCCTCCATTTCGACACCCACGCCGACACGGCGGACGAGCTCTACGGCGTGCGCATCTCGCACGGCACGCCCTTTCGCGTCGCCTGCGAGGAGGGCGCGCTCAAGGGCGGCAACATCGTGCAGGTCGGGCTGCGCGGCACCTGGCCCGGGCCGGAGCTCTTCGATTGGATGCGCTCGGCGGGATTCCGCTGGCACACGATGGACGAGATCGTGGAGCGCGGGCTCGTGCCGGTCGTCCGCGAGGCGGTCGAGCGGGTCGCGGCCGCGGCGCCGCGCACCTACCTGAGCGTGGACATCGACGTGCTCGATCCGGCCTTCGCGCCCGGAACGGGCACGCCCGAGCCCGGTGGGCTGACGACGCGCGAGCTGCTCTGGGCAGTCCGTCACGCCGGCATGGAGGTCGATCTCTGCGCGGCCGACGTCGTGGAGGTATCACCGCCCTATGACCATGCGGGCATCACGGCGCTGGCCGCGGAGCGCGTTGCGCTCGAGATCCTGGCCGGAATGGCCGCCGCTCAGGCGCGCGTCGCGGCCGGTTGAGCGCGGCGGATTGAGTGAGGCGGCTAGGCCGGCTCGGGCTTCTCGGGCGTGTCGCCGCCGCGCATCTCGGCGGTGCCACCGGCGAGACCGGGCCGCGGCAGCGGCTGGGGCGCGCGCTCCGGCTTGCGCTCGGGCGCCTCGGGCGCGGCGGGCGGGAGCACCGGCACGGGCGGCTCCTCCTTGCCGAAGACCTCTTCCTCGGTCTTGCCGGCGAGCAGCTCGATGAACTGCTCGCGCTCGATCGTCTCGCGCTTGAGCAGGATCTCCGAGGTCATGTCGAGCGCCTCGCGGTGGTTCTCGAGCACCTGGCGCGCCGTCTGGTGCGCCTCCTCGACGATGCGGCGGATCTCGTCGTCGATCTCGCGCGCGATCTCGTCCGAGTAGTCGGGCTCGGACGAGAACTCGCGGCCCAGGAAGGGCTGGCCGTGGTCGTGGCCGAACACGCGCGGCCCGAGCTTGTCGGACATGCCGAAGCGCATGACCATCTGCTTGGCGGTGGCGGTGACCTTCTCGAGGTCGTTCGAGGCGCCGGTCGTGATCTCGCTGAAGACGATCTCCTCGGCGGCGCGGCCGCCGAGCGTCATGGCCATCGTGTCCGACAGCTCCGCGCGCGTGGTGAGGAACTTGTCCTCGGTCGGAAGCGAGATCGTGTAGCCGAGCGCCTGGCCGCGCGAGATCACCGAGATCTTGTGGACCGGGTCCGTGTTGTCGAGGAAGTGCGCGACCAGCGCGTGGCCCATCTCATGGAAGGCCGTGACGCGGCGCTCCTTCTCGGACATCACGCGCGTCTTCTTCTCGGGGCCCGCGATCACGCGCATGATCCCCTCCTCCAGCTGGAGGTGGTCGATCTCGCGCTTGCCCTGGCGGGCGGCCAGCAGGGCCGCCTCGTTGACGAGGTTCTGAAGGTCGGCGCCGGTGAAGCCCGGGGTCTGGCCGGCGAGAATGTCGAGGTCGATCGCCTTGGCGAGCGGCTTGCCGCGCGTGTGCACCTCGAGGATCTTCTGACGGCCCTTGCGGTCGGGGCGGTCGACCACGATCTGGCGGTCGAAGCGACCCGGACGCAGCAGCGCCGGGTCGAGGATGTCGGGGCGGTTGGTGGCCGCGATGAGGATGATGTTGTCCTTCATCTCGAAGCCGTCCATCTCGACGAGCAGCTGGTTGAGCGTCTGCTCGCGCTCGTCGTGCCCGCCGCCCAGACCGGCCCCGCGGTGGCGTCCGACCGCGTCGATCTCGTCCATGAAGATGATGCAGGGCGAGTTCTGCTTGGCCTGCTCGAACAGGTCGCGCACTCGCGAGGCACCGACGCCGACGAACATCTCGACGAAGTCGGAGCCGGAGATCGAGAAGAAGGGCACGCCCGCCTCGCCCGCGACGGCGCGTGCGAGCAGCGTCTTGCCGGTGCCGGGCGGCCCGTACAGCAGCACACCCTTGGGGATGCGCGCCCCGAGCGCCTGGAACTTCTTGGGGTTCTCGAGGAACTCCTTGATCTCCTGGAGCTCCTCGACGGCCTCGTCCACCCCTGCCACGTCGCGGAAGGTGATCTTGGGCGCGTCGACCGACATCCGCTTCGCGCGCGACTTGCCGAAGGACATGACCTTCGACCCGCCTCCCTGCATCTGGTTGATGATGAACAGCCAGAACAGCAGGAAGATCACGAACGGCAGGATGTAGGTCAGGGCCGTCAGCCAGCCCGATCCGCCCTTCGGCTTGACGGTCACCTGAACGTCGTTGGCCTGGAGCGTGTTGACGAGGTTCTGCTCGGTGTCGTTGAGGAAGGCCGTCTGGTACTTGCGGCCGCTGTCGAGCTCGACGTCCACCCGGTTGTTCTTGGTGTTGAGCGTGACGCTCTCGACCTGGCCGTTCTCGACCTGGGTGATGAACTGCGAATAGTTCGGGTCCTTCTGCTGATTGCCTGGGCTAATCAGCTTCTGGGCGAAAAACGCCAGCACGACGACAATCAAAATCGGAAACGCCGCGCTCTTGAAGAATCTGCTCACGGACCCCTGAGACCTGCTTCCCTCACGACCAAACCTGCCCTGCAGTGAAACGCAAGCGTAGCAAGGGGGTATTCGTCCATTTGGCCTGTTTCGGATGCCTCACAGCGGGCCTTTAAGGCTCGTTCAGCACTGCCACATAGGGAAGGTTCCGGTAGCGCTCGGCGTGGTCGAGGCCGTAGCCGATCGCGAAACGGTTGGGAATCTCGAAGCCGACGTACCTGATCGGCAGCTCGATCTCACGCCGTTCCGGCTTCGTCAGCAGCGCGCAGACCTCCAGCGACGCGGGGTTGCGGGCCCGCAGCATCTTGAACAGGTAGGAGAGGGTCAGGCCGGAGTCGACGATGTCCTCCACGATCAGGACGTCCTTGCCCTCGATCGGCGCGTCCAGGTCCTTGAGGATCCGCACGACGCCCGACGAGTCCGTCGACGCCCCGTACGAGGAGACCGCCATGAAGTCGACCTCGCAGTCGACCTCGAGGTTGCGCATCAGGTCCGCGAGGAAGAACACGGCGCCCTTGAGGACGCCGATCAAGCAACAGCTTGCGTCCCGCGTAGTCGCGCGAGACCTCCTCGCCCAGCTCCTTGACGCGGTGCGCTAGCTCGTCGCGCTGGACGAGGATCTCTCCCAGGGCGGGGTCGGCCATCGGACGCGCGAGTTTAAGCAGTCGGGGGGCTCACGCCCCCCGCGCCCCCCGGCGGCACCTGGCCGGCCGCGCCGCCGCCGGGGCTCGCCCGCGACTCGCACCTCGGCCACGCTCTCCTCGCGCGCGAGCGCGAACAGGGCCCCGAGCGTGCGCCCGGGAGAGTCGCTGTGGCGCAGCACCGCCTCGAGCGTCGAGCCGGCCGGCGGGCGCACCAGCACGAAGTCGGCCGCCCTTCCCGGCGAGAGATCCCCGACCTCGTCGAGGCCGAGCGCGAGCGCGCCCGCGCGCGTGGAGAGGTAGAGCAGGTGCGCGGGGCCTAGCTGAGGGGCGTCGTCGCGCAGCATCTGCAGCTGATACGCCGTCAGCGCCTCCTTCAGCACGCTCAGCCCGGTGCCGGCGCCGACGTCGGTGCCGAGCGCCACCCGCACGCCGTGGTCGATGTGCCGGCTCATCGGGAACAGCCCGCTGCCGAGGAACGCGTTGCTCTCCGGGCAGTGCGCGACGCTCGCGCGCGCGGCGCCGAGCCGGGCGAGCTCCGCATCGCTCGGGTGGTCGTTGTGGGCGAGCACCGTCGACTCGCCCACGAGGCCGAAGTGCTCGTAGGTATGCAGGTAGTCGTCGAAGTCGCCGAACAGGCCACGCACCGCCTCGACCTCGTCGACGTTCTCGTTCATGTGGCTGGTCACGAGCGCCCCCAGCTCGGCGTGCAGGGCCCCGCAGGCCTCGAGCATCCCCTCCGTGCAGGAGAGCGAGAAGCGCGGCGTGACGGCGTAGCGCAGCCGTCCGCGGCCGTGCCAGCGCGCGGCGAGAACGCGCCCTCCCTCGTAGGCGTCGTCGGGCTCCACGTGCAGCTCGGGTCGCAGGTTGCGATCAGAGACGACGAGGCCGCTCGCGATCCGCAGGCCGGAGCGCTCGGCCTCCTCGAACAGCGCCTCCTGGGCGGACGGGAAGTGCGAGCCGAACACAAGCGCGGTAGTCGTGCCGTTGGCCGCGAGTCCGGCGACGAACTCACGCGCCACGCGGCGCGCGTGGTCCGGGTCCGCCATGCGCGCCTCCTCGGGAAGCGCATAGCGCTCGAGCCAGTCGAGCAGCCCGAGGCCCATCGAGCCCATGATCGCGAGCTGCGGGAAGTGGACGTGGGTGTCGACGAGCCCCGGCAGCAGGATCGCGTCGCGCTCGTCACGGACCTCGGCCTCCGGGTAGTCGCGGCGGACCTGGTCGAAGCTCCCGACGGCGTCGATGCGCCCGTCCGAGAACGCGAGCGCCCCGTCCGAGAACGCCTCGAGCGCGTCCGCCTCCGCGAACGGGTCGCGCGGCGTGTGCATCACCTGCGCGCGCCAGATCTCCACGCTCACACGTCCTCGCGGTCGATCCACTTGGGCGTGACGGTGGCCGCGTCGAAGCTCTCGAGGCGCTCGAGCATCGCCGCCGGCTCCTCCTCGACGATCAGCATCGCGCGGTGGTCCTCGCGCACGAAGCGCTCAGCCACCGCATGCTCGAGGAAGGTCATGAGCCCGTCGAAGTAGCCCTCGACGTTCAGGATCCCGATCGGCTTGCTGTGCATGCCGAGCTGGGCCCACGTGTAGATCTCGAACAGCTCGTCGAGCGTCCCGAGCCCGCCCGGCAGCGCAATGAAGGCGTCGGCCAGATCCGCCATCCGCTGCTTGCGCTCGTGCATCGTGTCCACGACGTGCAGATCGGTGAGGCCGAGGTGCGCGATCTCGCGTTCCACGAGCGACTGCGGGATCACGCCGATCGCCTCGCCGCCCTCCGACAGGACGGTGTCGGCGAGCCGGCCCATCAGGCCGACGGTCGCTCCGCCGAACACGAGCGTGATGTCGCGCTCGACGAGCAGCTGGCCGAGATCCTCGGTCGCCTCGGTGTACGCCGGGCGCGCGCCGGGGCTCGATCCGCAGAAGACACAGGCTCGCTGCACCTGCTGAGCGTAGATTGTCCGCCCCATGGATCCCACGGCCCGCCCGCGCGTGAAGGTGTGCTGCATCAAGAGCGTCGCGGAGGCCTGGATGGCGATCGACGCGGGCGCGGCGGCGCTCGGGCTGGTCTCGCAGATGCCGAGCGGTCCCGGTGTGATCACGGACGAGGAGGTGGCCGAGATCGCGGCGGCGCTGCCGCCGGGCGTCGACTCGTTCCTGCTGACCTCGCTGCAGGACGTCGAGGCGATCGCGGCTCAGCAGCGCGCCGCGGGCACCCACACGCTGCAGCTCGTCGACGCGCTCCCGGAGGGCGCGCATGCCGGCCTGCGCGCGGCGCTGCCGGGGATCAAGCTCGTGCAGGTCATCCACGTGACCGGGCCGGAGTCAGTCGCGGAGGCGGAGGCGGCGGCGCCCTTCGTCGACGCGCTGCTGCTCGACTCGGGCAACCCGGCGCTCGAGGTCAAGGAGCTCGGCGGCACCGGCCGCCGCCACGACTGGGAGCTGTCGCGGCGCATCCGCGCGGCGGTTGACGTGCCCCTCTTCCTCGCGGGAGGCCTGCGCCCGGACAACGTGCGCGAGGCGGTCGAGACGGTCGGGCCGTTCGGGCTCGACGTCTGCTCGGGCCTGCGCTCCGGCGAGGGCTTCGACCTCGACCCGGACAAGCTCGAGCGCTTCATGGCCGCCGCGCGCGGCTAGGCGGCGCCCTCCACGAGCGCGCACATCAGCGCGACCGCGTCGGCCTCGGCGAGCCCCTGCTCCCGCGTCAGCGAGCTCCAGGTCGGGAAGGCGAGCGCGTGGCCGATCGCCGCCCGCGTCCGCCGCGCGCCGCGTCCGCGCAGACGCCGGCCGTCCATCAGCGTGTCCCGGATGGCCGCCAGGTAGCCGTAGAACTCGCCCAGCCCCCGCTGGACCGCCGGGACGAGCTGCTCGTCGCGCAGCAGGCTCGTGAACATCCCGTCGGTGCGCCCATAGAACGCGTACAGCTCGCGGAGGGCCGCCTCGGTGCGCTCTGCGGGGTCCTCGATCGCCGCCCATGCCTGCGGATCGGGAGGCGGGTACGCCGCTCCCCAGTGCGACGAGCAGGCCGCGAACAGCGCCTCCTCGTCCGGGAAGTGGCGATACACCGTCGACCGCCGCACCCCCGCGCGCTCGGCGATGGCGCTGATCGAAGCCCTGGCCGGGCCGAGCTCCTCGTGCAGCGCCACTGCGCTCTCGGTGATCCGCAGGCGGGTCTGCTCCTCGAGCTCAGCCCGCTTCTTCATTCGGTAGGGGCGCTTTTGATCGGACATGACTGTCCGTGAATATTGACAGATGCTGCGGTCGGGGTTACGATTTCACGCGACACTACTGTCCTACGAAAGTGAGAGCACGATGGCAACGTCAGTCGCGGGTGTGAAGATCGTCGGTCCCGAGGGCGCGAAGGAGGGCTTCCTGGGGTCGATCGGCGTTCGCTTCATGATCGACGGGTCCGAGGCGGGCGAGCGCTTCTCGCTCGTCGAGCATCCGATGTCCCCGCGCGCCCTGGCCGCGCCGCTGCATCGGCACACGCGCGAGGACGAGTACAGCTACGTCCTGGAGGGCCGCATGGGCGCGCTGCTCGGTGACGAGGTCGTCGAAGCCGGCGCGGGCGATCTGGTCCACAAGCCGCGCGACCAGTGGCACACGTTCTGGAACGCGGGCGACGAGCCCTGCCGGATCCTCGAGATCATCGCGCCGGCCGGCTTCGAGCACTTCTTCCACGAGCTCTCCGACATGGGCGGCGTGACCCAGGCAGACGAGCAGGCGCTGGCCGAGCTGAACGACCGCTACGGCCTGGAGATGCGCCCGGAGACGGTTCCCGGGCTGCTCGAGCGCTTCGGCCTGCGGCTCGGTGAGCCGCTCTCCGGCGGCTGGACGCCGCCCGCCCTCTAGGCGCGCCAGGCGAAGGCCATCGAGATCGGGTGGCCGCGTAGGCGCTCCCACTTGGGCTTCAGCTGCAGCCAGCGCTCGTCGATGACGCCCTCGTGCATCTCGGCGAGCGCGAAGCCCGCCTCGAGCCCGGAGCGCACGTGATCGCTGATCAGGTGGACGTGCGTCTCGATCGCGACGGGCTCACCCGACGCACCCGTGAAGTGCGTGGGCATGCCCGAGGCCATGATGAAGTGCGGGTGAAAGGCGACCACGACGAAGTGGCCGCCCGGTCTCGCGAGCCTGGCCGCCTCGGCGTAGAGCGGCTCGAGGGCGGCCAGATGCTCGTCCACCAGCGACGCGATCACGAGGTCGTAGGCGCCCGCCTCGAGCCCGGTGTCGGCGACGTCGGCCTCCACGAGCCGCTCGTGCAGGCCGCGCTCGCGCGCCACCTCGAGCATCTGCGGGGTGAGGTCGACGCCGTCGATCGGCCCGACGCCGTGGCGGCGCAGCCAGGCGGCCGTGCGGCCGGTGCCGCAGCCGAGGTCAGCCACCCGGCCGACCTGCTCCCAGTCCGGCTCCGAGAGCTCGTCGAGCAGCGCGATGTCCATCTCGTCCTGAACGGTGTCCTCGTAGGTCGGCACCCACTGGCCGTAGCCCGTGCGCACGTCGACCGTCCGGTAGCCGCGCCGGTCGAAGTCGGAGAAGTCGGGCATCTCAGACGAACGCCGCGCCAGGCAGCCCGGGCGCCTCGCGGCCGGTCAGCTGCTTCAGGACGCTCGCGCCGACGTCCGCGAGCGGGCCGTCGTGGCGGCGACCGCCGTCTCCCTCGAAGCGAGCCAGCAGCGGCGAGTACTCGCGCGTGTGGTCGGTGTGCGGAGCGTTCGGGTCGACGCCGTGATCGGCGGTCAGGACGAGCAGGTCGCCCTCGCGCAGCAGCGCGAGCCATTCGGCGACCGCCGCGTCGATCTCCTTGAGCGCCTCGTGGAAGCCCTCGACGTCGTGGCGGTGGCCGTAGACCTGGTCGGTCTCGACGAGGTTCACGAACACGAGCCCCTCGTCGAGCTCGCGCAGCAGCGCGGTCGTGGCCGCGATGCCCTTCGCGTTCGTGCCGCCGTCGTGCTTCTCGTCGATGCCGACACCGGCGAACAGGTCGCGGATCTTGCCGACGCCGTGGACGCGCACGCCCGCGTCCTGAAGCTCCTCGAGGTACGAGCGCCCGGGCGGCAGCGCGGCGTAGTCGCGCCGGCCCTCGCGCCGGTGGAAGTCGCCGGGCGCGCCGTCGAACGGGCGCGCGATCACGCGTCCGACGTCGTGCTCGCCGGTCATCAGCTCACGCGCCTGCTCGCAGACCGCGTAGAGGCTCGGCTCGTCGAGCACGTCCACATGTGCGGCGATCTGCAGCACCGAGTCGGCGGAGGTGTAGAGGATCAGCTCGCCCGTCTCGAGATGGTGGCTGCCGAAGTCCTCGATCACGTCCGTGCCGCTGTACGGCCTGTTGCAGCAGAAGCGCCGGCCCGTCGCCCGCTCGAGCGCCTCGATCACCTCGGGCGGGAAGCCGTCCGGGTACGTCGGCAGGGCGTGCTGGGGCACGACCCCCATCAGCTCCCAGTGGCCGGTGGTCGACTCCTTGCCCGGGCCGAGCGGATGCAGGCGCCCGTGCAGCGCGGGATGCTCGGCCGGCGCCACCCCCTCGATCGGGATGATCGAGCCGAGCCCGAGCGCCTGCAGGTTCGGCAGGTCGAGCCCGCCGACGCGCTCGGCGAGGTGGGCGAGCGTGTTCGAGCCGGTGTCGCCCGCGTAGTCGGAGGCGTCCGGCAGGGCGCCGACCCCGCAGGCGTCGAGGACGATGACGGCGGCTCGTGGCATCGACCCGCGATTATCGCGGCGGCGCGGAACGTGCCTCGGCGGCGGCCGCCGCGGCGAGCCGCTCACGATCGACGCCCATCGACTGCAGCGCCCGCGCGGCGGTTCCGTGCTCCATGCCTGCCACAGCCACGACCACGTGCGCCCCGGTCAGCCAGGTGCCGTCGTCTCGCGCGAGCTCCGCGGCCTCCTGGAAGGCCCTCTGCAACGAGGCGTTCGCTCGATACCAGCGCGACGGCTTCGCCTCCGGCGGCGCCAGCGTGTCCTCGGCGGGCGGCTCGATGCCGAGCGCGCGCAGGGCGTCGGCGTGCTGAGCCGCGATCGCCGGCTCGAAGGCATCGGGGTCGGCGCCGACGCGCTCGAAGGAGCGGCGCGCCGAGCCCTCGGGCAGCTCGAGTGCCGACAGCAGCAGGTGCTCGGCGCCGGGCTGGGACTCGCCCGAACCCGCGGCCAGCTCCTCGGCGCGGGTGAGGAGCGCCTTGACCGTGCGCATGTCCTGTATCGGGTTCTTCAGCTTCATCGCTTCCTTTCTCACGCGCGCCTGCGCGCGTGCTTCTTGTGCACGGCCTGCCTCGTCACTCCGAGCGCCTCCGCCACCTGCGCCCAGGTCCAGCCTTCGTCGACGGCGTGCGCGACGGCCGCACGCTCGAGCCGATCCGCGAGCCGGCGCAGCGCGACGACGGCCGCGAGCGCCTCGGCGGGGTCATCGGGGGTGGCGATCTCGGTGGGCACGGGCATGCTGTCAACCGTAGTTGACAACATGCAACCTGTCAACCAGGGTTGACGGATGCCATCGGGCATACTGGGTCCGTGATCCGCAGGCTCCCGCACGTGGACCGAGTCGGGATCGAGGAGCGAGCGGCGCTGCTCGGGAAGCGCTCCATCAAGACGAGCGCGAAGCAGCAGGGCATCAGGCTCGCCGTCTCGATGACCGACCTGACGACGCTCGAAGGCGCCGACACCGCCGGCAAGGTGCGCCACCTGTGCGCCAAGGCGGTGTGTCCGTCGCCCACGACGCCCGAGATTCCCTCCTGCGCGGCCGTGTGCGTCTACCCGTCGCTGATCGGGATCGTGCGCGAGTCGCTAGAGGGCACGGGCGTGAAGGCGGCGTCCGTCAGCACCGCCTTCCCGAGCGGCCAGGCGTCGCTCGACGTGAAGCTGCGCGACACCGAGGAGGCGGTCGCGGCGGGGGCCGAGGAGATCGACATGGTGATCTCGCGGGAGGCGTTCCTGTCCGGCGACGACACGCGCGTGATGGAGGAGATCGTGCGCGTGCGCGAGGCCTGCGGGGACGCGCACCTCAAGGTCATTCTCGAGACGTCCGAGCTCGGCTCGTACGACCACGTGCGCCACGCCTCGATGCTGGCGATGGAGGCGGGCGCGGACTTCATCAAGACCTCGACCGGCAAGTCGTCCGCCGGCGCGACCCCCGGCGTCACGCTCGTGATGCTCGAGGCGATCCGCGACTACGCGGAGCGCACGGGCCGTGCCGTCGGGATGAAGGCGGCCGGCGGCGTGTCGAACAGCAAGGCCGCGCTGCACCGGCTCGTGCTCGTGAAGGAGACGCTCGGCGACGAGTGGCTGACGGCGGAGCGCTTCCGCATCGGCGCCTCGTCACTGCTGAACGACCTTCTCATGCAGTACGAGAAGACGGAGACCGGCCGCTATGCGCGGCCCGAGGACTTCTCGAAGGAGTAATGAGCACCCAGGAGACACGCACGCGGATCGTCTGGGACTACGCGCCCGCCCCCGAGTCGCCCGAGCACGTGCGCCTGCGCGACTCCTACGGGCTGTTCATCGACGGCGACTTCCGCGATCCGCTCGACGGCACGCGGGTGCCGTCGATCAACCCGGCCACCGAGGAGACGCTCGCCGAGGTGGCCTTCGCGGGCGAGGAGGACCTGGGCCGCGCGGTCAAGTCGGCGCGCGCCGCGCAGCCGGGCTGGGCCGCTCTCAGCGGCCTCGAGCGCGGCAAGTACCTGTTCCGGATCGCCCGCCTGATCCAGGAGCGCGCCCGCGAGCTCGCGATCGTCGAGTCGATGGACGGCGGCAAGCCGATCCGCGAGTCGCGCGACGTCGACGTGCCGCTCGCCGCGGCCCACTTCTTCCATTACGCGGGCTGGGCGGACAAGCTCTCGTTTGGCGTCGCCGGCCGCGAAACGGCCCCACACGGGGTCGCCGCCCAGATCGTGCCCTGGAACTTCCCGCTGCTGATGGCCGCCTGGAAGCTGGCACCGGCGCTGGCCTGCGGCAACACCGCGGTGCTGAAACCGGCCGAGACGACGCCGCTGACGGCGCTCTTCCTCGCCGAGATCTGCCAGGAGGCGGAGCTGCCGCCCGGGGTCGTGCAGGTCGTGCCCGGCGACGGCTCGGCCGGAGCGGCGCTCGTGCGCCAGCCGGGCATCGACAAGGTGGCCTTCACGGGCTCGACGGCCGTCGGCAAGGACATCCAGGCGGCGCTCGCGGGGCGCGGCATCCCGCTCACGCTCGAGCTCGGCGGCAAGTCGGCGAACGTGATCTTCGAGGACGCCGCGCTCGACCAGGCGGTCGAGGGCATCGTCAACGGCATCTTCTTCAACCAGGGCCACGTCTGCTGCGCGGGCTCGCGCCTGCTGATCCAGGAGAGCGTGGCCGAGGTCGTGATCGGGAAGCTCTGGGAGCGGATGGGCCGGCTGCGCGTGGGCGACCCGCTCGACAAGAACACCGATGTCGGCGCCATCAACTCGCGCGAGCAGCTCACGCGCATCCAGGAGCTCGTGTCCGCGGGCGAGGAGGAGGGTGCGGTGCGCCGCAGCGTCAGCTGCGAGCTGCCCGAGCGCGGCTGGTGGTTCGCTCCCACGATCTTCACCGAGGTCGCCCCCGCCCACCGGATCGCTGTCGAGGAGATCTTCGGGCCGGTCGTGTCCGTGCTCACCTTCCGCACGCAGGCGGAGGCCATCGAGAAGGCCAACAACTCGGCCTACGGCCTCGCCGCGGGCATCTGGACCGACAAGGGCGCGAAGGCCTTCGAGGTCGCGAGCGCGCTGCAGGCCGGGCGTCGTCTGGCAGAACACCTACAACCACTTCGACCCGACCGCCGCCTTCGGCGGCTACAAGGAGAGCGGCTTCGGCCGCGAGGGCGGCCCGGCCGGGCTGCGTTCCTACCTCAAGGTGTCATGAGCCGGCTCGCCGTCCCCAAGACGTACAAGCTCTACGTGGGCGGCGCCTTCGTCCGCTCCGAGTCGGGGCGCTACGACCGCGTGCAGGACCGCAACGTCCCACGCGGCTCGCGCAAGGACGTGCGCGACGCGGTCAAGGCGGCGCGCGCGGCGGCGGGCCCCTGGGCCGCGCGCACGGCCTACAACCGCGGCCAGATCCTCTACCGCGCGGCCGAGGCGCTCGAGTCGCGCGGCGACGAGCTCGGGGTCGCGCGCGCGGAGCTCGAGGCCACGATCGACGTGCTCGTCCACTACGCGGGCTGGACCGACAAGCTGCAGCCGGTGCTCGGCGGCATCAACCCGGTCGCCGCGCCGTTCCTGTCCTTCTCGCTGCCCGAGCCGACCGGCGTGGTCGGCATCGTCGCCCCCGCGGAGCCCGAGCTGCTCGGCCTTGTTGCCGAGCTCGCGCCGGCGCTCGCCGCCGGCAACACCGTCGTCGGGGTGCTGTCCGAGCCCCGTCCGCTCGCCGGGCTCGATCTCGGCGAGGTGCTCGGGGTCTCCGACGTCCCGGGCGGGGTCGTCAACCTGCTGTCCGGGCGGCGCGGCGAGCTCGCGCCGGCGCTGGCCTCGCATCGCGACCTCAACGCGATCGTCGACGTGTCGGGGGACGCCGAGCTGGGCACCGAGATCGACCGCCTCGCCGCGGACTCCGTCACGCGCGTGCGCCACGCGGAGGCGAGCACGGGCTACGACGACGCGGTGGCCGACGCGCTCGGCCGGCTCGAGGCCGTCGTAGAGCTGAAGACGGCCTGGCACCCCGTCGGCGCATGACGCGAGCCCGGGCGGCGGCCGGAAGCCTCGTCTTCCTGCTGCTCGCGCCGGGCGTGACCGCCGGGCTCGTGCCATGGCTCCTGACCGGCTGGTCCGTCGACGAATCGTTCGCGTGGCCGCCGCTCCAGGTGGCCGGCGGCCTGATCGTGCTCGCCGGCGCGGCCGTGCTGCTGCACGCGTTCGCGCGCTTCGTCGTCGAGGGTCTCGGGACGCCCGCCCCCGTCGCCCCGCCCGAGCAGCTCGTGGTCGGCGGCCTCTACCGCTACGTGCGCAACCCGATGTACGTGGCCGTTGCCTCGACCATCATCGGCCAGGCCCTGCTCCTGGGCCGGCCCGTCCTGCTCGCCTACGCGGCGCTCTTCATGGCGGTCGTCGCCGCCTTCGTGCGCTGGTACGAGGAGCCTGCCCTGACCGAGCGCTTCGGCGACCAGTACGCGACCTACCGCGGGGCGGTGCCGGCGTGGCATCCGCGGCTGCATCCATGGCGCGCGGGGAGCTCGTAGTCCGTTCGGCCAGAGCGGCCGAGACGTTCCAGTACCGAATTATCTTCGCGCCTGATCGGTGATCGCCGAACGTTCGGAGGCCCACTCCGGGAGACCCGCATCCGCAAGTAACGTCTGTGCCAATCATGGACTTCATCACGATCTTCTTCATAGCCATGGTCCTTGGCACGATCGTGCTGGCTCCCAGGTTCGGTGCGGAAAGCCGTCAAGCGTTCGTCCGGCCGGATCGGAGGACGCCCGCACGCCTGTGGGACTGGGACCGCCGCTAGCGCACTAATCGAGCGCGCCCTCGAGCCGCAGCACGCGGCGCAGGATCGCGAGCGACGACGCGTACGTGGAATCCATCCCGTAGTAGGAGAGCCCCCGGGCGCCGAGCGTTCGCGCCTGCGTGTAGGGCGTATCGGACGCGTAGTGGATGATCCCGAAGTCGATCGGCAGCTTCGAGAAGTTGACGGCCTCGCCGACCGGGTGCCGATCGGCGTCGGCGATCTCGTAGATCGCGTCGCAGTAGGGGCCCGCCTCCATCTCGACGACCGTGAACGCCTCGCGGTAGTAGAAGTCGAGGTAGGCGCGGTTCTGCAGGAAGGTGCTCTTGACGGTCACGGCCCGCTGGTTGTCGAGGCCCGGTGCCGAAGCGCAGGTCGCCCATCAGGTCCTCGACGCCGAACGCGTTGTCGAGCCAGTAGGTCGAGCCCGAGTGCTCGTCGTGCACGACGCTCGAGAGCATCACGTCGCCGACGTCGGCGTTCAGCGTGGCCGCCTTGCCGAGGACGTAGACGCCGCGCAGGGCCGCGCTCGATACGGCCACCTCGCGCAGGATGTTGTAGGCGGCGACGCCGAGCGGGTAGTCGATGTTCACGATCACGGCGTCGCTCTCGGCGAGCGCCTCGGCGTCGACCGCGCCGAGCCGCGGGTCGAGCCGGTCCGGCAGCAGCTTGCGCAGCGGGATGATCTGGGCGGGTACGCGCAGGGCGGTGCGCGACGGCAGGTGGGCGACGCCGCTGAGCGCCTCGGACTCGCGCCGGACGCGGCGGCCGTCCTCGCCGTGGCTGTCGAAGTAGAGGCGCGCCACGTAGTAGAGGAAGTTGTCCCACGACCCCTGGGCGTGGCCCTCGCGGAACGCCAGCAGCTCCTCGCGCAGGATGTCGTCCTCGGGCAGCGTTTCGACGAACTCGATCAGCCGGTCCTCGCGCTCTCGCGCCGTGCCGGTGACGATGTTGACGAGGCTGTGCGTGTTCGAGCTGACGAAATAGGTCGGCGCGTCCGCCATGCCGTCTGCATGCAGCTCGTTCTGGACCGGCAGCCACCAGCGCCGCGTCATGCGCGCGTAGCCGACCAGGGTCCCGCCGAGCATTCGGACGCGCAGCGACATGCTGCGCTCGGCGATCAGCTGGAGACGCTCGAAGAAGCGCTCGCCCCACGCCTCGCGCAGGCGGCTCCAGTCGTCGGCTGAGCCCCCGAGAGCGACCGCGCACTCCTCCGGCGTCGGCTCCGTCTCGGGCGGCCAGCCGGCGGCGCGCTGGCGCACGCGGATCTTGTTCCACTCGATCTGCATGGCGACGAGCGTCGGGATCAGGTCGTCGACATCCGACGCGCTCGCGAGCAGCACCGCATGCATGCCGCCGCCGCTGTCGTGCCAGCGCCGCCGGCGCGCGGGCGCGTCCGCCTCCTCCCACTCGTCGATGACGATGCCGTTGCGGGCGAAGACCTCGGCCTCCTGGCCCATGATCACGAGCTCGGCGCCCGCGATCCCGTCGGGGAGCCGCCGGATCGCGTAGATGAGCGCGCCCAGATCCGGCTCGTCGCTCGCGGCGAGCGGGTGCAGGCTCGAGCCCATCGCGCGGTGCGACGACTCGAGCACGCGCAGCGCCGTCTCGCCGCTCGAGCGCAGCAGCGTGTTGTACGTGCGCTGGTAGAGCTCGACCTCGTCGCTGAGGCGGCCGGCCTCCTCGGCCGGGCTGCTGAGCACGAGCCGTGAGACGGTCATCCACTCACTCCTTCACGTACGGGATGCCGATGGAGGCCGGTGGCCGCGAGCGCCCGACCACGCCCGCGACGACGACAAGGGTGATGACATACGGCAGCGCCTGGAACAGCACGGCCGTCGATTCCGAGAACTCCGGCAGGCGCTGGGCAAGCGCACTCGAGAAGCCGAACAGGAGCGCCCCTGCCAGCGCGCCATACGGGCGCCAGGCACCGAAGATGACAGCCGCCAGCGCGATGTAGCCGCGCCCCGCGGTCATGTTCTCGTTGAATGAGCCGAGCAGCGCGATCGAGAGATACGCGCCGCCCAGGGCGGCCAGGAAGCCCGAGGCGATGACGGCGACGTAGCGCGTGCGGATCACCGACACGCCGACGGTCTCCGCCGCGCGCGGCTTCTCGCCCACGGAGCGAAGACGCAGCCCGCGCGGTGTCCTGAACAGGAACACGGTCGTGAGGACGACGAGCACCAGCGCGACCCAGGTGAGCAGGTTCGCGTTGCCGATCGCCTCGCCGAAGAAGCCGACGTCCTCGATCCCGGGCAGCGACAGGTTGGGGACGCGCGGGACGTCGCCGGGCGTGCCCTCCGCGCCGTAGTGGGCCACGAAGACGTAGCCGGTGATCCCGAGGGCGAGGAAGTTGAGGCCGAAGCCGCTCACCACCTGGTCGGCGCGAAAGCTCACCGACAGCACCGCGTGGATGAGCGCGAGCGCCCCTCCGGACACCATCCCGATCAGGCAGCCGAGCAGCCACGAGCCGGTGAGGTCGGCGCCGAAGATCCCGAAGAAGGCGCCCATCAGCATCATGCCCTCGAGGCCGATGTTGATGACGCCGCTGCGCTCGCACAGAAGCCCGCCGAGCGCGGCGAACACCAGCGGGGTGGCGAAGCGCAGCATCGCCGCGAACAGCGCCGACCAGACGAACACCGAGTCGAGGCTCGCCTCGTTCGTCTGCGTCGCCGCCACAGCGCCCACGCCGGCGAGCACCGCGACGACTATCGCGATCCAGCCGAGTCGCTTCTCGCCCTCACGGACCACGAACACGCCCGCCGCGACGGCCGCGAGGGCGAGGACCAGCGAGGGCACGGGCGTGCGCAGCAGGATCGGCGGCAGAGCGATGAAGGCCGCCAGCACGCCCACGGCCAGGGCGCCCCAGGCGAGCTCGCGGGCACCGACCCGGCTCGGCACGGCGGCTTCGGCCAGTGCGCTCACGGACCCGGCTCCGGAGGTGGCGCGCCGTCGGAGCGAGCCGCCACCGTTGCGGGCGTGGGACCGGATCTGCCGGTCCCACGGCCGATGAACCCTCTGCCTCTTCGAAGCAGGCCGAGCACGACCACGTCTGCGCTCACGATGACGATGACGAGGCCCTGGATGATGTAGGTGAGGTTGGCGGCGAGCTCGGGCTCGAAGACCGACGCGTCCAGGTTGCGCTGCGAGGTCCCGCTGAGCAGGGCGCCGAACAGCAGCGCGGACGCGGCGGTCCCGAGCGCCGTGTTGCGTCCGAGCAGCGCGACGGCGATGCCGTAGAAGCCGACCAGCGTGATCTGGATGTCGTTGGTGGCGAGCCGGAACTGCCAGCCGAGCACGTCGAGCGAGCCGGCCAGTCCCGCGAACGCTCCGCACACGGCCATCACGAGCACGTAGTTCTTGCTGACGCTCATGCCGCTGTAGCGGGCGGCCTCGGGGTTCAGCCCGACCGCGCGGACCTCGTAGCCGGTGGTCGAGCGGTTCAGCACCACCCAGAACACGAGCAGCGCCGCGATCGCGATGAAGAGGCCGATGTGCAGGCCCTGGAGGATCGGGTCGCCCCAGAACACCGGCAGCTTGGCGCCCTCCACGATGTCGTTCGACACCGGCACGCTCCTGTCGGTGTCGCTCTGCAGCGGCCCGCCGAGACCGAACAGGTAGAGCCCGATGAAGATCGCCGTGTAGTTGAGCATGATCGTGGTGATCACCTCGTGGGCGCCCACGGTCGCCTTCAGGAAGCCGGCGATCCCGGCCCAGAAGGCGCCGGCAGCGACGGCCGCAACCATCGCCAGCACCACGTGCAGGAGGGCGGGCATGTCGGCGAACGACGAGCCGACCCAGACGGCCGCGATCGAGCCCATGATGTACTGGCCGTTGCCGCCGATGTTGAAGAGCCCGGCCCGGAAGGCGAACGCCACGGCGAGCCCGGTCAGGATCAGCGGCGTCGTGATGATCAGCGTCTGCTGCAGGTTGAGCGCGGCGAGCGTGCGGTCCTCGCCGGTGGTCCACGGGAACAGCCACTGGAGCCCCGTGCCCTTCCAGATCGCCTCGTAGGTCGCGATCGGGTCCTTGCCGGCGAGCAGCACGACGAAGCCGCCGATCACGAAGGCCAGCAGCACCGTGATCAGCGGGACGATCACGCCGCCGCCGCGAACGTACGCCGCCAGCCGCGACGCCGGCGTCTGCGATCTTGCGATGACCTCCTCTTCGCTCACGCGGCGGTCTTGCCGGCGCCTCCGCCGGTCATCGCGATGCCGAGCTCCTCCTCGGAGACGCTGGGCGGGAACTCGCCCACTATCTCGCCCTCGTAGATCACGAGGATGCGGTCCGCGAGCGAGCGCACCTCCTCGAACTCGAGCGAGACGAGCAGGATGCCGCGGCCTCTGTCGCGCTCCGAGATCAGCCGCCGGTGCACGAACTCGATGGCGCCGACGTCGAGGCCGCGCGTCGGCTGATGCGCGATCAGAAGCTGCGGATTGGAGTCGATCTCACGCGCGATGCAGATCTTCTGCTGGTTCCCGCCCGAGAGCGACGAGGCCGGCAGCTCGGCGTCGCGATTGCGGACGTCGTACTCCTCGAGCAACTCGTTGGCGCGCCGGCGCATGTTCTTGATCGAGAGGAAGCCGTTCTTCGAGAACGGCTCTTTGCGGTACTGGCGCAGGGCCAGGTTCTCCGTGAGCGTGAAGTCGAGCACGAGGCCGCGCAGCTGGCGATCCTCGGCGATGTGGGCCACGCCGGCCTCGCAGGTCACCCGCACGCCGCGCCCGGTCACGTCCTCGGCCATCACCTGAATCCGCCCCGACACCGGCGCGCGCAGGCCGGCGATCGCTTCCACCAGCTCCTGCTGCCCGTTCCCGTCGACGCCGGCCAGCGCAACTATCTCCCCGCCGCGCACCTCCATCGACAGGCCGCGCACCGACTCGAGGCCGCGGTCGTCGAGCACGCGCAGCTCCTCGACGGAGAGCACCGGGTCGCCGGGCTTCGGCGACTCCTTGTCCACGCGCAGCAGGACGTCGCGCCCGACCATCAGGCGCGCGAGGCTCTGCTCGGTGGCGCCCTCGGTCGCGACCGTGTCGATCTTCTCGCCGCGCCGCAGGACCGTCACGCGATCGGCGATCTCGAGCACCTCGTTGAGCTTGTGGCTGATGAATACGATCGCGACGCCGTCCTCCTGGAGCGCCTTCAGCACCTTGAACAGGTCAGCCGCCTCCTGAGCCGTGAGCACCGCGGTCGGCTCGTCCAGCACGAGGATGCGCGCGCCGCGGTAGAGCGTCTTGAGGATCTCGACCCGCTGCTGCGTCCCCACCGTCACGTCCTCGATCACGGAGTCGGGGTCGACCGCGAGGCCGTAGCGCTCGGACAGCTCCTTCACCCGCTTGCGCGCCTCGCGCACGTCGAGCATGCCGACGCCGCTCCGCGGCTCGGCGCCGAGCACGATGTTCTCGGCGACGGTCATCACCTGCACGAGCATGAAGTGCTGGTGCACCATGCCGATGCCGAGCTCGATCGCCTTGGACGGCGAGTCGATCTCGACGTGTTCGCCGTCGACGTAGATCTCGCCCTCGGTCGGGCTGTAGAGCCCGTAGAGGATCGACATCAGGGTGGACTTGCCGGCCCCGTTCTCACCCAGCAGGGCGTGAACCTCGCCGCGGCGGAGGTCGAAGTCGACCCGGTCGTTCGCGACGACCGGGCCGAACCTCTTGGTTATCCCGCGTAGCTCGAGAGCGTTCTCGGTGCTCAACGCGGCGGAACTTACCTCTTACTTGACCGTGTCGGGGATGTTCGGGATCTCGCCCGCGGCGATCTGATCCTCGATCTCCTTGACCTGGTCGGCGTACTTCTGACCCGCGGCGCTGATCTTGCCGAGGCCCACGCCGCCGTTCTCGACGGACGCGATCACGTCCGTGCCGCCCTCGAACTGACCCTCCTGGGCCCGCTTGATGGCGTCATAGACGGCCACGTCGACCTTCTTCAGGGCGCTGGTCAGGATGTGGTCGCCGAGATAGGCCTGGTCGGCGTCGACGCCGATGCCCTGGACGCCCTTCTCCTTGGCCGCGTCGAGTGCGCCGAGGCCGCAGCCACCGGCCACCTGGAACACGACCTTCGACCCCTTCGCGATCTGGTCGAGCGCGATCTCCTTGCACTTCGCCTGATCGACGAAGTCCTGGGAGTAGCCGTTGAGGGTCTGGATCCCAGGGTTGGCCTTCTTGGCGCCTGCCTGGAAACCGGCGATGTAATGGTCGACGGGCGGGATCTTCTGACCGCCGACGGTCGACACGACCTTGGCGTCGTTGTCCTTCGCCCACAGGCCCGCCAGGTAACCGGCGAGGTAGCCCGCCTCCTGCTCCTTGAAGAGCAGGCCCTGGACGTTCTTCGGCTTGTCCTTCAGCCCGGTCGCCGAGAAGTCGACGATCGCGAAGTTGGCGTTGGGCACCTTGGTCGCGACCGTGTTCATCGCGTCCGCCATGAGGAACCCGACCCGCAATGATCAGGTCGAACTGCTGCTGGGCGAGCGTCGTGAGGTTGGGGATGTAGTCACCCTGCTGCTTCGAGAGGAGCACGCGCTCCTCGATGCCGAGCTCGTCTGCTGCGCGCTTGATGCCCGCATTGGCGAGCGCGTTGAAGGAGCGGTCGTTGAGGCCGCCGACGTCGGTTACGACACCCGCCTTGATCGACTCCTGTGTTTCGGCGGCCGTGTCGCTGCCACCGCCACCGCTATCGCCGCCGTCGTCGTCGTCGTCGCCACACGCCGCGATACTGAGCATGAGCGCCGCTACGAGCGCCAGCAGGATCGCGCGAAGCTTCCTATCCACGCTGAATTTCCCTCCTGAGTCTGGGCCGGGCCTGATGCCCGTGACCGAGCCACCCTATACCGATCACCGGTGGGCGGATATTAGGTTCTCTTTGAGCTTTTCTTCGCAGAATGCGGCTTCAAGAGCGGTGCCGGTGAGCTCCCGCAGATCGTCGTCGCCGAAGCCCAGGCGCTCGGAGCAGACGGCGTATTCGCCGCCGATCGACGCCCCGAACCAGGGCGGATCGTCCGACCCGAGCGTAACCCGAATCCCGGCCGCGCGCAGGGCGCGCAGCGGGTGCTCCTCGTAGCTCGGATAGATGCCGAGCACGACGTTGCTGGTGGGGCAGCATTCGAGCACCACGCCGCGCTCGGCCAGCTCTTCCACGAGCCTGGGATCCTCGATCGAGCGGACGCCGTGGCCGATTCGCGTGACCGGCAGCGTCAGCGCGGCGCGCACGCTCTCCGGCCCTCCCCACTCGCCCGCGTGCACGCTGCAGCCGAGACCGGCCTCCGCCGCGATTCGGTAGGGCTCCACGAAGTCGTCGGCGGGGTAGCCGGCCTCGTCGCCCGCGAGCTGGAAGCCGGCCACGTACGGATGCGGGCGTGAGGCCGCGTAGCGCGCCAGGCGCGTCGCGCGCTCGACGCCGTAGTTGCGGATCGCGGTGACGAGCATGCGCGCCTCGATGCCGTGCTCCGCCCGCGCGTCATCGATGCCGCGGGCGACGCCGTCGAGGTGCTCCTCGTCGCTCAGCCCGACCTGGGCGGCGTGGTCCGGTGAGACGATCAGCTCGACGTACACCGCCCCCTCGTCCGCGCAGCGCGAGAGGTACTCGAAGCTCACGTCGCGGTAGTCGTCGCCGGTGCGGATGACGCCCGCGGCGACGTCGTAGGCGCGCAGGAAGTCGAGGAAGTCGGTGTAGGCGTAGGTCTCCTCGTCGGCGAACAGGCCCTCGGGGACGGGCAGGCCGTTGCGCTCGGCGAGCCTGCGGACGAGCTCGGGCGTCGCGGTGCCCTCGAGATGGACGTGCAGCTCGGCCTTGGGGACCATCAGCGCAGCAGCTCGATGACCGGGTGCGGCGGCGGCAACGCGTCGCCGAGCGTGTAGGCCGCGCGCAGCGAGGCCGCGGCGCTCTGCGCCGAATCCTGGTCGGCCGCGTGCACGAGCGCCAGCGGGCGGCCGCCGGGCGCCACTTCCTCGCCGGGGGCGGCCACCTCCGTGAGCCCGACGGCGTGGTCGACCGGGTCGGTCTCGCGCGTGCGGCCGCCGCCCAGGGCCACTACCGCAAGCCCGACGGCGCGCACGTCGACGCGGGCCACGGTCCCCGCCTCGTCCGGCTCCGCGGCGATCGTGACCGGCGCCTCCGCGAGGTAGTCGCCGGGCGACTCGAGCAGGTCGCCGGGACCCCCGAGCTCGCGCACCATCGCGGCGAAGTGCTCGGCCGCCGCGCCGCTCGAGAGCGCGCGTTCGGCCGCCGCACGCGCAGCGTCCTCGTCGGACTCGACTCCCCCGAGGCGCAGCAGCTCCGCGCTCAGCGCGAGCGTCACGTCGAGCAGGCGCTCGTCGCGTGCGGCGCCGGTCAGGTGGTCGAGCGACTCGCGCACCTCCACCGCGTTGCCGGCGCTGCGGCCGAGCACGCGATCCATGTCGGTCAGCAGCGCGGAGGTGGGCAGGCCGTTGCCGCGCGCGACCTCGACGATCGAGCGCGCCAGCTCGGCGGCCGCCTCGCGCCCCGGCAGGAAGGCGCCCGAACCGACCTTGACGTCCATGACGAGCGCGCCCAGCCCCGCCGCCAGCTTCTTCGACAGGATCGAGGCGACGATCAGCGGGATCGACTCGACCGTGCCGGTGGCGTCGCGGATCGCGTAGAGGCGCCGGTCGGCCGGCGCCAGCGCGGCGGTCTGGCCGACGATCGCGCAGCCGGCGCTCGCCACCGCGCGCCGGAACGACTCGGGGTCGGGCGTCGTGTCGTAGCCCGGAATCGACTCGAGCTTGTCGAGCGTGCCGCCGGTGTGGCCGAGCCCGCGTCCCGAGATCATCGGCACTGCTCCGCCGCAGGCCGCCACGATCGGCGCGAGCAAGAGGCTCACCTTGTCGCCGACGCCGCCGGTCGAGTGCTTGTCGAGCGCGGGGCCGGGCAGCCCGGCATCCGACCAGTCGAGCACCTCGCCGGAGCGGGTCATCGCGCCCGTGAGCGCCACCCGCTCGGCCGCGTTCATCCCGCGCAGCACGATCGCCATCGCGAGCGCGCCGACCTGGGCGTCGCTCACGGAGCCATCCGAGATGCCCTCGACGAGGAAGCGGATCTCGTCCTCGGCGAGCTCACCGCCGTCGCGCTTCGTGCGGATCAGCTCGGGGACGAGCACGGGCTCAGCCGCCGAGCCGCTCGATGAAGCGGACGAGCAGCGGAGCCAGGTTCTGGGCGGCGCGCGCCGCGTCGCGCAGTGTCTGATCGTGGCTGAGCGGCTCGTCCGACATGCCCTCGGCCAGGTTCGTGATCGCAGAAAGCGCGGCGACCCGCAGACCGCAGTGGCGCGCCAGGATCGTCTCGTGGACGGTCGACATCCCGACGGCGTCGGCGCCGAGCGTGCGGAAGGCGCGGATCTCGGCCGGCGTCTCGAAGCTCGGACCCTCGACCGCTAGGTAGACGCCTTCGGCGAGCGCTATGCCGAGCTCGTGCGCGGCGCTCTTCAGCTCGCTCCGGAGCCCCGGGTCGTACGCGTCGCGCAGGCTCGGGAAGCGCGGCCCGAGCTCGTCGTCGTTGGGCCCGGCGAGCACGTTCGCGCCGCTCAGGTTGATGTGGTCGCTGATCAGCATCAGCCGGCCGGGCCCGACCTCGGGGCGCAGCGAGCCGGCCGCGTTCGTGAGCACGAGGATCTCCGCGCCGGCCGCCTTGAGCGCGCGCACCGGGGTGCGCACCTCCTCGAGGTCGCCGCCCTCGTATACGTGCGCACGGCCCTGGAGCAGCGCCACGGGCACGCCGCCGATCTCACCGAGGACGACGTTGCCGCCGTGGCCCTCGACGGTCGGGCGCGGGAAGCCGGGCAGCTCCTCGTAGGGAACCCGATTCGGGTCGTGAACCGCCTCCGCGACCATGCCGAGGCCCGAGCCGAGCACGACGCCGACCCGCGGTGGGGCCGCCGCGCTGCGCGCCAGCACAGCGCCCGCCTCGCGCCAGCTCACGTCGCCCTCCAGGTCGAAGGCGAGCGGGAGCAGCGCGCCGAGCGTCGTCGTCTCGAGCGGGCCGCCGGGGCGGCCGAGGTAGACGGGCGTCTCCGGGCCGCCGAACTCGGACAGCCGCTGGCGACAACCTCCGCAGGGCGGGCAGATGTCCATGCGCTCGGCCGTCACGGCCACCGCTGCGATGCGCGTCTCGCCCGACGTGATCAGCGCCCCGATCGCCGAGGTCTCCGCGCACTGGCCCTGGGGGTAGGAGGCGTTCTCGACGTTGGCGCCGGTGAAGAGCCCGCCGCCCGCGCCGCGCAGCGCCACGCCGACCTTGAAGTTCGAGTAGGGGGCGTAGGCGTTCGCCATCGCCTCGGCGGCGCGAGTGAGCAGCAGCTCGGGCGAGTCGAGCAGCAGGTCGGAGTAGCTCTCGCCGAGCAGGGCGCTCGTCGCGGATGTCGAGGCGCTCCCGGAGCTCCGCGACCTGCGCCCGCTCGGCCGCGAGGTCGGACTCGGGGCGGCAACGGCCTCCAGCTCGATGAAGCTCCCGAGCCCCTCGACCTCGTCGAGGTGGATGCGGATGTTGTCCTGCAGCAGCAGCCGGCGCCGCTTCGTCACGACGACGAGCGTGCCGAGCGCGGCGTCGAGCGCCTCGCGCAGCTCGGCCGCGGCGCCGACCGGGACACGGCGGTAGCTGCTCGTGCGCGCCGTCGCCTCGTCGGCGCGCCGATACTCGATCAGCTCGTCCTCTCCAGGGTTCTGCTCACGCAGCTTGAGCCGCCCGCGCGCCCCCTCGAAGTAGGTGTCGCGCTGCGAGATCTCGCCCTGGTCGGCCGCGCCGATGCCAAGTGCCAGCTCGAGTGTGCGGGCGGGATCGCGGTCGCGCGCCTTGATCTCGATGTTCCGGCTGCTAGCGGGCACAGCGGCTGCGAGGCTATCGTCGCCCCATGCCCCAGCGCGTGATGGTCGTCGACCACCCCGTCCTCGCCGACCGCCTGACGGTCCTGCGCGACCGCCACACGGGCCACGGCGAGTTCCGTCAGGCCCTCTTCGAGGCCTCGGCGATCCTCGCCGTCGAGGCGGCGCGCGAGCTGCCCGTCGTGGAGGTCGAGATCGACACGCCACTCGAGCGCACGACCGGCAGCCGCCTGCCACAGGAGATCGCCGTCGTGCCGGTGCTGCGCGCCGGGCTCGGCATGGTCGACGCCTTCCTGCGCCTGCTGCCGGACGCGCGCGTCGGCCACCTCGGCCTCTACCGCGACGAGGAGACGCACGAGCCCTTCGAGTACTACGAGCGCCTGCCGGCGCGGCTCGACGACGCGTACGTCTTCGTCGTCGACCCGATGCTCGCGACCGGCGGCAGCGCCGTGCACGCGCTCGACCGGCTGAAGGCACGCGGCGCCACTCGCCTGTCGCTCGTGTGTCTCGTCGTCGCGCCCGAGGGCCTCGCCGCGGTCGAGGAGCAGCATCCAGACGTGCCCGTCTGGACGGCGGTCCTCGACCGCGAGCTCGACGAGAACGCCTACATCAGGCCCGGCCTCGGCGACGCGGGCGACCGCGTGTTCGGGACCACGTAGGGCGGGGCGCCCAACCGGGAGAATCCGCCGCGTGTGGTGCGTTTCCGTTGACTATCAACGGAAAGCGACCGCGCGCGGTAGCTGGTGCGGGCAGGTCCGCGGTGTGATGCCGGCGATCCACTCCGTGAGAGGCCGGTTCGGCGCTTCGTCCTGACTTTGGCTGCTCCTGGCGGGCAAAGTCAGGACGGCTGGTCGGGCCGCGGCGCTCGAGCGCTGACTCAGCGGGCGCGCGCCGTGAGGCCGACGCTCGGCTCGCCCGGGCGGGCGGCGAAGCGCTCGTCGAGCGCCACGCCGGCGACCCACGCGACCTCGCCGCCGACCTCCACGACCGGCAGCGTGCGCCGCAGCGCTCGCGGGATCTTGCGGTCGGTGAACAGGTCCTGAAGCGTCTTCGTGCCGCCCAGGCCGAGCGGGCGCATGCGGTCGCCTTCGCGCCAGGCGCGCACGGTTGCCGACGCGCCGAGCGCGGCGGCCGACACGGTCACGTCCCCCTCCTCGGCGAGCGCCGCCTCGAGCTCCCAGCTCCCGAAGCGCGCTCGGCCCGGCACCGGCAGCTCAACCGGCTCGGGCTGGCGCGGGTCGGCGACGCTCGTGAAGCGGATCGTCCCGTACTCCGCCACGGCGCGCAGCCCGTCGCCGAGGTCGAGCGAGCTGCTGCCGCGCTCGTCGAGCTCGAGCACCTCGTCCGGCACGGGCCGGTCGCCCGCCAGCCTGCGCAGCACGAGCCGCCGCAGCGCGGGCGGCTGCTCGCGCAGCGCGGCGAGCGAGACCGCCGGGCCGCCGCCGAGCTCCTCGAGCGCCGCGTCGACGGCGCGCTCGAGCAGCTCCGCCTCGTCGCGCAGCTGCGCGGCGGTCGCGGCGATCGTGCGCTCGGGCGCCGGGCCGATCTCGCGCAGCGCCGCCAGCAGGTCGTGGCGGACGCGTGCACGCGCGAAGCGGCGATCCGCGTTCGAGGGGTCCTCGCGCCACCCGAGCCCGCGTGCGCCCAGGTAGCCCCGCACCTCCTCGCGCGTGACCGCGAGCAGCGGCCGCACCAGCCGTCCGCGCCGCGCGGCCATGCCGTGCAGCGCGCGCGAGCCCGGTGACACGGCCAACCGGTAGAGCACCGTCTCGGCCTGGTCGCTGGCCGTGTGAGCGGCGGCGTAGTCGCCCTCCGCCAGCCGCTCCGCGAGCGCGTAGCGCGCGTCGCGCGCCCGCTCCTGCAGGTTGCCGCTCTCCGGCAGCGACACGCGCTCGGCGTGAAGCGGCACCCCAAGCCGCCCGCAGAGCTCGCGCACGAACGCCTCGTCCGCGTCGGCCCCCTCGCGCAGGCCGTAGTTGACGTGCAGCGCCGACACGCTCGCCCCGAGCCTCACGGCGACGTCGAGCAGGCAGACCGAATCGCCGCCTCCCGAGACGAGCACGAGCAGCGGCGCGTCCCGCCTCACGAGGCCGCTCGCGCGCGCCGCCTCCAGCGGGGCCTCGCTCACGACCCCTCGCGGAAGCTCGCGCGGCACAGCTGGCGCGGCTCGTCGAAGCCCTTCAGCTTCACCTGGCCGATGCCCTCGAAGCCGAGCTCGGGGGCATCGCGCACGAGCTCGACGACGGAGTCGCTCACGAGCACCTCGCCACCGCGGGCGCGCGCGACGATCCGCGACGCGAGGTTGACCTCGCGCCCGTAGTAGTCGCCGTCGCGGTAGAGCGCCCCGCCGAAGTGGATGCCGATGCGCGGCTCGGGGCGCTCCTCCCAGCGGCCCGCGAAGCCGACTGCCCAGTCGACGAGCGCGCGTACGTCGTGGCCGACGAGCATGACCTCGTCGCCGATCGTCTTGACCACGCGCGCGTCCTCGGGCAGCGTGCTCGAGACGCCCTCGACGAAGCGCTCGACCGACGACAGCGCCTCCTCCTCGCCGGCCTCCTCGGTGAAGCGGGTATAGCCGGCGAGGTCGGCGAACCCGATCGCCACGCGCACGCGGCCGAGCGCAGACCCCTCCTCCTCGAGCTCCGCCTCCATGTGGCCGACCACGTCCTGCTCGACGAAGTGGCCGAGGTAGCGCTGGTGCATGAAGTCCATGAGCGGCGAGGCGAGCGGCAGCAGGTCGCGCGCAAGACCCTCCATCTCCTCGGCCATCTGCAGTCCCGGCACGCCCTCGCGCATCAGCGGCTCGTGCACGTAGAGGTGGAAGAGGCGCACCTCCGCGTCGGCGATCTGCGCGAGCGCCTGGCCGTAGACGCGCAGCAGCTGCAGGAACGCGACGAGCGGGAAGCCGGCCTCGAGCACCGAGGCGACGTAGCGAAGCGCCTCGACGTCGTCCTCGCTCAGCCGCTCGAGCCCCTCGGCGGGCAGCCCGAGGCTCATCCAACAGCGCTCGATCATCTCCTCGTCGAGCCCGGTCTCCCTGGACGCCTCGCGCAGCGACATCGTCGGCTCGCGCGCGCTGAAGATCTCCTCGATGTAGCTGTAGGCGAGCCGGCCCTGGCGACCCGCCTCGCGAATGTGCTCGAGCGTGTGCCCGCGCTGGCGCAGCCGGGCCACGATCCGGGCGTGCGCGACCGCCGCCGGCGTCCACTCGCCGCCGCCGTCGACCTCCGGGATCAACCCCGACTGGGCCCAGCGCCGCAGCGTCGCGGGCGTCACGCCCACACGCTCGGCCACCTCTCTGAGACTGAGAACCTCGTCCACGTGTCGCACGAGAGAATAGGATCGACGCGGCTGCCCATAGGAGGAGTGGAGGGACCTTGAACTACTTCGTCACCGGCGCAACGGGCTTCATCGGACGGCATCTGCTGGCCGAGCTCCTGCGCCGCGAGGGGACGATCTACGTGCTCGTCCGCGAAGGCTCGCGCGGGAAACTCGACGCGCTCCTGCAGCAACTCGGCGTGCCCGAGGGCCGCGTTCACCCCGTCTCCGGCGACCTCGCACGGCCGGCGCTGGGAGTCGACCTGTTCGAGGAGCCGATCGACCACCTCTTCCACCTCGCAGCCGTGTACGACGTCGAGGCCGACGAGGAGGCCTCCGAGCGCGCGAACGTCGAGGGCACGAAGCACGTGATCGAGTTCGCGAACGGCCACCAGGTCGGGCGCTTCCATCACGTCAGCTCGATCGCGGTGGCCGGCGAGTACCACGGCGTCTTCCAGGAGGACATGTTCGACGAGGAGCAGCGCCTGCCCCACCACTACCACCGCACGAAGTACGAGTCCGAGCGGCTCGTGCGCGAGGGCGTCGAGACGAAGAAGCTGATCTACCGCCCCGGGATCGTCGTCGGCAACTCCGAGACCGGCGAGATGGACAAGATCGACGGGCCCTACTACTACTTCAAGGTCCTCCAGAAGCTGCGCCACGCGCTGCCCGAATGGTTCCCGCTGGCCGGGCCGCAGGGCGGCGAGACGAACATCGTGCCGGTCGACTTCGTCGCCAAGGCGCTCGATCACATCGCCCACATGCCCGACGACGAGCTTCCATCGGACACGTTCCACCTCGTCAACCCGGAGCCGATGAAGGTGGGCGAGGCGCTGAACGAGTTCGCGAAGGCGGCGCACGCGCCGCAATTCGCGATGCGGATCGACCAGCACATGACGAACGCGATCCCGAAGCCGGTCCGCGCCGGGCTGATGGCGCTGCCGACCGTCAAGCGGATCCGCGAGCAGCTGCTCCACGACCTGGGCGTTCCGCCTGTCGCGATGGAGCTGAAGGACTTCAACTGCAAGTTCGACGCCCGCGACGCCCAGCGCGCGCTGACAGGCACCGGCATCGCGGTGCCACCGCTGTCGAGCTACGCCCCGCGCGTCTGGGACTACTGGGAGCGCAACCTCGACCCGGACCTGTTCCGCGACCGCTCGCTGTCGAGCGCGGTGCGCGGCAAGCGCGTTCTGATCACGGGCGCGTCGAGCGGCATCGGGCTGGAGACGGCGCTGAAGGTCGGCGAGGCCGGCGGCGAGGTGCTGCTCGTCTCGCGCACACGCGAGAAGCTGGAGGAGGTCGCGACGCAGATCGAGGAGGCGGGCGGCATCGCGCACGTCCACCCCGCGGACCTGTCCGACCTCGGCGACATCGACAGGCTCGCCGCCGAGGTGCTCGAGACCCACGGCGGCATCGACGTGCTCGTCAACAACGCCGGCCGCTCGATCCGGCGCTCGGTGGCGCGCTCCTACGACCGCTTCCACGACTACGAGCGCACGATGCAGCTCAACTACTTCGGCGCGCTGAAGCTGATCCTCGCCTTCCTGCCCGGCATGCGCGAGCGCAAGTCGGGCCACATCATCAACGTGAGCTCGATCGGCGTGCAGACGAACACGCCGCGCTTCTCGGCCTACGTCGCCTCGAAGGCCGCCCTCGACGCCTTCTCGCGCTGCGTGGCGCCCGAGTGCGTCGGCGACAACGTCAAGTTCACGACCGTCTACATGCCGCTCGTACGCACGCCGATGATCGCCCCGACGGACATCTACAAGGCCTTCCCCACGCTCACCCCGGACGAGGCCGCGCTGATGCTGACCGACGCGATGATCGACAAGCCGAAGCGACTCGCCTCGAGGCTCGGCACCTTCGGCGAGGTGCTCTACGCGGTCTCGCCGAAGAGCGTCGACATCGTCCTCAACACGGCCTACAACCTCTTCCCGGACTCGGCCGCGGCCGCCAAGGCGAAGGGGGACGGCAAGCCTGCCCCCGCGGATGAGAAGAAGGGCAGCGAGGAGATGTCGACCGAGGCCGTGGCGATGGCCTACCTACTGCGCGGGGTGCACTTCTAGCGCACCGCGCTGAAGCCGGCCTTGCGCGGCCGCGACGAGTTGCCGACCGCGTCCTTGGCCTTCGCGAGCGCGCGGTAGCGGCCGGCGCGCAGCGCGCGCCCGCGGACCTTGCCGGAGAAGCGCACGCTGTTCGGACCGCTCGCGGCCTGCTTGCGGAGCGTGGTGACCCGGCGCCAGCGCGTGCAGCGCTTCGCTCCCTTGCGGGCCTTGCCGGGTGCGACGCAGCGGCCCGGCCTTGCGGCGCCCGCTGAGCGCTCGCTCGATCCCGACCCGCACGGCCGCGGACTCGGAGAGCCGGAAGCGGAAGCGCACGCTCTTGCGGCGCGCGGCCGCGGAGGTCGCGATCGTGCGCGAGGAGGCGCGGAAGCCGGCGATCACCGGGCGAATCGTGTCGACCACGAGCGCGCTGCTCGCCGCGGCCACCGCGGCGCCGCCGTGCGGGTCGAGCACGCGCACGCGCGGCGTCATCGTGGTGCTCTGCTTGAAGCTCGCCGTAGCGCGCGCCACGCCGCCGGTGGAGAGCTCGAAGTCCCCGTTGCCGTCGAGATCCCACGCGTAGCGGAGCCCGAGCCCCTCGGGATCCGCCGAGCCCGAGGCGTCGTAGGTCACGGTCTTGCCGCCGCGGACGCGCTTCGGCGCGAACGTGATGGCCGCGGACGGCGCGCGGTTCACCACGGTCGCCAGGCCGAGCGGGTTGTTGAAGAGCGTGCCCTGGCGCAGGATGCGCGCTGCCCCGGTCGCGCGGTCGACCGCCACGAGGCCCCCCTCCTGGTCGTTCAGCGCGTAGTCGGCCACGAGCAGGTTGCCGTCGGGCAGCACGGCCACGCGCTGCGGCAGCTCGAAGGCGTCGGCGGCGCTCGAGTTCGGCGTCACGGCCGTCTGGCTGCCGTTCTGGGGGTTGATCGCGGCGACGGCCGCCTGCGCGCCGGTCTGGTTCACCACGAGGACGCCGCCGCCGGGCTCGATCGCGGCGCCGAAGACACCGCGCAGCAGGTTGCCGGGGTTGGGGACGTCGTTGAAGGACAGGATCTGCTGCGCGCCCGCCGGGTTGACGCGCACGACGGAGCCGAAGTCCTGAGGGCAGTCGATCGGGTTGGTGCCGCCGACGAGGTCGCCGAAGTCGGTGACGATCAGATTGCCGCTCGGCTCGATCGCGATCCCGAACGGGTAGCAGAGGTTGCCGCCGCGCGTGAGCACGCTCTGAGCGCCGCTGGCCGGGTCGATGCGGACCACGGCCGGGTTCTGGGCCGGGCCCACGCCGACGTTCTCGACCACGAACAGCGTCCCGTCGGGCGCGACCGCGATCCCGGCGGGGTCGACGAGCTCGCCGCCCTGGGAGACGAGCGACTGCGCGCCGGTCGCCGGGTCGACTCGGATGACGCGCCCGTCGGCAGCCGGGGTCGGTCCCTGTGCGAAAGCGCCCATGTCGACGACGTAGAGGCTGCCGCCCCCAGGGGCCACGGCGATGTCATAAGGATGTTCGAAGAGGTTGCCCTGGCCGCCGTTGCGGGAGATCTCCTCGAGCGCGCCCGTGACGGGGTTCGAGCGCACCACCACGGCGGAGGGCTGACCTCCGCGCGTGACGACCGAGTTGACGGCGTAGGCGACCCAGGGGTCATCGGCCGCGGCCGCGGCGCCACCAGCCGGCACCAGCAGCGCGGCGAGCACGAGAACTCCGAGAGCGAGCCAGCGCATCCCTGTCCAAGGTAGGGAACGCGCGCCGGGCCAGCAACCGCTGCACGCGACCCTCCGGTTCAAACGAAGGCCGGGCCGCGCTTGACGAGGTTCGCGTAGAGAGCCTCCTGCACCGCCCCGCGCACCCGCTCCGAGAGCTCGAGAACGAGCGCCCTGTCGGAGGTTGCCTCGGGCCCGTAGGGGGCGGTCTCGATCGGGTCGAGGAACTCGATTCGCCAGCGCGAGGGGAGCGGCACGACACCGAGCGGTCCGAGCCACGGGAACGTCGGCGTGACCGGGAAGAAGGGCGCGCCGATCAGGCGCGCCACGGCCGGAATGTCGGCGAGCTTCGGGTAGATCTCCTCGCTGCCGACGACGGCCACCGGCACGATCGGCGCCCCCGCGCGCAGCGCCACCTCGACGAAGCCGCCGCGCCCGAAGCGCTGCAGGCGGTAGCGCTGCGAGTACGGCTTGCCGGCGCCCTTCACGCCCTCCGGGAAGACCGCGACGAGCTTGTCCTGCTCGAGCAGCCTGAGCGCGTTGTAGGGCGACGCGACGACGCCTCCGACGCGCCGGATGGCCGTCGATATCCAGGGCAGCTCGAAGGCCCAGTCGAGCACCAGGAAGCGCGGGTGGCGCGGCAGCGGGTGCTCGCGCAGCAGCGCCACCGAGATCATCGTGGCGTCCCAGGGCAGGATGCCCGCGTGGTTGGCGGCGAGCATGGCGGCGCCGTGCGCGGGCACGCGCTCGGCGCCCTCGACCTGGACCCGCCACCAGCTGTCGTAGAGGAAGCCGAAGAAGGGTTCGACGAGATCGGCGAACTCCTCGTCGAAGCCCCACTCGTCCTCGCTGTAGTTGCCGTCCATGCGCTCGAGCAGCCGGTTGACCGTTGCGCGCGCGTCACGCGGGAGCGAGGTCGCCGCGCGGGCGACCGCCTCCGGCAGGTCGAGCCCGGCCTCGAGCCCCTCGCGCAGCCGGCGCATGAACGCGAGGGCGTTCTCCGTCATGCCGCGCGCGCTCCCTCGGCGCGCCGCGCGACCCAGTCCTCGACCGCCGCGGCCGTGGAGAAGCGCGGCCGGTAGCCGATCTCGTCGACGAGCCGCCGCGTGTCCACCCCGCGGCCGTAGCGCAGCAGCCGCCGGAAGTCGTCCGAGTAGCCGCCGGCGCCGAGCCGCCGCGCCGCACCCGTCAGCGGCCCGAACAGCGGGCCGGCAATCGGCAGGCTCACGCGCCCGGCCAGCCTGATCATCCTGCTCAGCCCGATCGTCCCCGGCGCGGCCACGTTGACCGGGCCGCGCACGGGCCGCCTGACCGCCGCGATCAGCGCGTCGAGCGCGTCCTGCTCGTGCACGAGCTGGATACGCGGATCGAAGCCGAGGTACGTCGGACACGCCGGCTGCGAGAGATAGCGGCTGATCTGCGTGTCGAGCTCGGGGCCGATCGCCGGCTGGTAGCGGAGCATGGTGCAGGTCACCCGGTCGTGGCGGCGCGCGTAGGTCTCGAAGTAGTTCTCGATCTCCGCGACGTCGCGCTGGAAGCGGGTGCGCAGCGGAAATAGCCGGGTCAGCTCCTCACTGAAGAACTGCGGGGCCTGCGGCTCGGCGCCGTAGATGCCCGCGGAGCCGCGCACGACGATCGTCTCGCAGCGTGTGCGCACGCTCACAGGCTGCCAGCAGTTGGAGGGTTCCAATCACGTTGATGTCGTGCATGGACCGCCCCGACATGCCCGCCGATGGCTGGCGGACGATCTGCTCGTGGACGAGCGTGTCGACCTCCAGCCGCGGCACGACCCGGACGATCTGCGGGTCGCGGATGTCCGCCTCGATCCACTCCAGCCCCTCGAGCCGCCGCTTCGGCGGTCGCGTGTCGAGCCCCGCCACGTACGCGAACTCGGGATTTGCTGTGAGCCGCTCGGCGAGCAGCGTGCCGAGGTGGCTCCCGACGCCGGTGATCAGGACCCGGCGGCCCGCCACTAGGAGGAGCGCTTGCCGGTGGCGCGCTTCGCGGGGGCCTTGCGCTGCGCCGAGGCCTTGCGCTTGGCGGGCAGGCGCTCCTCGATCGCATCGAGGCGCCGCGCGATCGCCCTCAGCTCCTTCTTCAGCTCCCGGATGTCGTCGAGGTTCGCCAGGCGGCGGCCCTCGATGGCCCCGGTCATCGAGCGGCGCCCCTTGGCGAGCCGCTCCTCGGCGCCGCGGCGCAGCTCGTCGACCGACTGGGCCACATCGTCGAGCGCGCTCTGAGCGGCCTCGCGGCTGCGCCCGGCCGAGCCCAGCGTGGCGTCGACCGTCCGCTCGACCGCCTCGCGCAACGAGTCGGGAAGCTCGCTGGACCTGCTCGGGCGCCGCGCCATCGATCCGAGACTACCCCCTGGCTTCCCTATCCTGCGCCGCCCCGTGAACCATACGGCTGTAACCCATCTCAAACCCAGCGCCGAGCTCGCCGAGCGGGTGCTGCTGCCGGGCGACCCGCACCGGGCGCTGGCGGTTGCGCAGGCGCTGCTCGAGAAACCCGCGCGCATGTTCAACCACAGCCGTGGGCTCTGGGGCTACAGCGGGATCGCCGCCGACGGCGAGCCGCTCACGATCCAGTCGACCGGCATGGGCGGCCCGAGCGCCGCGATCGTCTGCGAGGAGCTGATCGCGCTCGGAGCGCGGCGGCTCGTGAGGATCGGGACCTGCGCGGCGCTCGACGACAGCCTGGAGCTCGGCGCGCTGCTCGCGCCCGAGACCGTGCTGGCGCTGGACGGCGCAAGCGCCGCGCTCGGCACGGGCGGCTCGCTCGCGCCGGACCCGCAGCTGCTCGCGCAGCTCGTCGAGGCCGGCGCGGCCCCCGCGACGGTCGCGAGCCGCGACCTCTTCTACGACCGCGGCGAAGCGCCGCCCGCAGCGGGGTCGCGGTCGAGCTCGAGACCGCCGCCGTGCTCGGTGTGGCGGCGGGTCATGGCGTGCCGGCGGCCGCCGTGCTCGGGGTGGCACGCCGAGCGGGCCTGAACGGCGCCCCGCGCCTGGCGAGCGAAGAGCTCGAGTCGCTCGGGCTGAGACTGGGCGAGGCCGGCTACGCGGCGCTCAGGAGTCGCTGACCGTGAGCCGCTCCTGCGCCCGCGGCATCGGCTCATCGTGCGGGGCGACGGCCGCTCGCACCGCGGCGATGTCGCGCGCGATCTCGTCGAGTCGCTCCTCGACCGAGGCGATCCGGTCGCGATCGGCCGATCGCGAGGCGATCTCGACGCGCTCCTCGAGCCGGTCGATCGCATCCTCGATCCCCTCGAGCCGCTGCGACAGCGAGCGCAGCCGGCGGGTGACGCGCTCGATGTCGGCGGCCGACGGCAGGTTGAGGGCGCCCATGGCGGTGACCTGGGCCTGGATCGCCTTCTCACGCGCGTCGAAGGCACGCGAGATGGCGCCATTTACCACGGGGTTTGAGATCAGCTCCTCGGCGACCTTGCCGAGCGCCTCCTCGGCGCGCGCGCTCATGCGCTCGAGGAAGTCCTCATCCTGCTTGGGCTCTGTCATGCGGGAGCAGGGTAGCCGACTGGCTGCCGAGAGCCGCCCGCGGGTCATCTCTAACCCTCGACTTGAGCCTTATGTCGGGTTTAGCCGTTCGCGAGATTGGCAGAATGAAGCATCTGGACGCGAACGGCTCGACGGGCAGAGTGTCCAGTCACAGGCGCCGCGTGATTGAAGTTATGGACTGGGACGGTCGATACAGGGACGTGAACTCGCATAACCGCCCCGGATGCGGCGTGCGGGGAGAACTCTCGCCCACTCACCACGGTTCCCCGTTGCACAGCAGAAACTCAGCAAGTAGCGTTAGCCCCGCGGCAGGCGATGATCGCCTGCGCGCGTCCGCGCCTCGCGGGATGCGGGCACACGAGGGAGGGCCTGGACCAGCACGGATGAAGAAGCGGCTTCTCACCGGCCTGCTCGCCGCGGGCGTGCTCGTCTCCGCCGCCTTCACCGCCTGGACGATCCCGGCGGCCGCCCAGCAGGTTCACGTGCAGCTGCCGACCGGCGAGGTCGTCCCCGTCGACGTCCCGCCGGGCACCGACCCCAACGACATCCAGCTGCCGGGCCCAATCGTCCAGCCGACCACGCCGGCGCCGGCTCCGACCACCCCGGAGACCACCCCCAAGCCGAAGCCCGAGACGACTCCCGCGCCCGAGACGACGCCCGCGCCGAAGCCGAAGGAGCCCGACACCGGCCCGACCGCCGGCGGCGGCTCGCCGCAGGAGCGCTCGAACTCGGGCGTGCGCGTGCGGCGCGAGGAGGGCGACGGCGAGCGCCGGCTGAGCGGCGACGTCAAGACTCGACCCAAGAATGAGCCTTCGAAGGATCGCAACGGCGGTGGCGGTCGCGCCCCGCTCCGCAACGGCGACGGCACGCCGTCGCGCAGCAACCCCGGTTTTATTGATGCGTTGCCGGGTCCGTCGATGACGACGGGTGTGCCGAATTTCATCATCAGGAAGTTCCGGGTGCCGCCGTTCCTGTTGCCGATCTATCAGGCGGCGGGGATCGAGTACGGCATCCGGTGGGAGATCCTGGCGGCGATCAACGAGATCGAGACCGACTATGGCCGCAACCTGAACGTGTCCTCGGCGGGTGCGCTCGGCTGGATGCAGTTCATGCCGCCGACCTGGGCGGCCTACGGGGTCGATGCGAACAAGGATGGCCGCAAGGACCCGTACAACCCGGTCGACGCGATCTTCGCCGCCGCCAGCTATTTGAAGGCGGCGAACTACGAGAACGACGTCAGGGCGGCGATCTGGGCGTACAACCACGCCGACTGGTACGTCGACAGCGTGCTGCTGCGCGCCAGGTTGATCGCCGGGGTGCCGGCCGACCTGATCGGCTCGCTCACCGGCCTCACCGAAGGCCGCTTCCCCGTCTACGCACGCGCGACCTACGCGGACGACCTGGCCGAGAAGGAGCTCCTCAAGCGCGTGCAGCGCGGTGAGAACGCCGCCCACGTGATCGAGTCGAGCGAGGACCGGCGCAGCATCGACATCTTCGCGAAGGAGGGCGCGCCGGTCGTGGCGGTCAACGACGGCGTCGTCAAGGCGGTCGGCAGCTCCAAGAAGCTCGGCCGCTACATCGTCCTTCAGGACGTCTACGGCAATCGCTACACCTACGCCCACCTCGGCGAGGTCTCGAAGTACTACCCGGTGCCCAAGGGCGACGCCGACGCCGGGCTCGCGCGCACCGCCACGGCCATCAAGGCCAACGGGGAGGACGGCGCCGACCCGCGGCCGCGCCTCCCCGCCTCCGCCGGGCGCCAGTTCGACGACTCCGACACGGCACCCGAGCGCGACCGCGGGCAGGTCGAGTCGCACGACGCGACACAGGCATCGGCGCCCGTCAAGCAGCGCCTGTTCGCCCATCCCGATCTCCCGGCCGCGCGCGAGGCCGGCGGCCTCGAGCAGCAGCTGGAGACGCTGGCACGCGAGGGCGGCAAGTTCGAGACCTACAAGAACTTCTTCTCGCGCCCGTTCGGCCTCGACCCGAGCAAGGTCCGCCTGCGCGCCTTCAAGAAGGGCGCGCGCGTGATCGGCGGGACGATCATCGGGCGCATCGGCCAGACCGTCCCGGGCACGGCCGCCCACCTCGACTTCTCGATCCGCCCGGCCGGCCGCGGCGCCCCGGTGATCGATCCCAAGCCCATCCTTGACGGCTGGAAGCTGCTCGAGGCGACCGCCATCTACCGCGCCTCGGGCCGCAACGTCCTCTATGGCGACGACCCGGCCGGCGGCATGTCGATCGGCCAGATCATGCTGCTGCCCAAGCCGCTGCTCGAGAAGCGCGTTCTCTCCGACGAGCGCATCGACGTCTACGGGTGCGGCCGCGACGACATCCGCTCCGGGCAGATCGACCGGCGCGTGCTCGTGACGCTCGCCTATCTCGCCGACTCGGGCCTGAAGCCGACCGTCACGTCGCTCAAGTGCGGGCACGGCTTCTACACGAGCTCCGGCAACGTCTCGCACCACTCGTCCGGCAACGCGGTCGACATCGCGATGATCAACGGCATCCCGATCCTGGGCCACCAGGAGGCGGGCGGCGTGACGGATCAGTCGGTGCGCCGGCTGATGCAGCTGCAGGGCACGATGGCTCCCGCGCAGATCATCTCGCTGCTCGACCTCGGTGGCGCCACCCTCGCGATGTCCGACCACCACGACCACATCCACGTGGGCTTCCAGCCGATGTTCGGCGCCAACAAGAAGCTCGGCAAGCAGGCGCTCGCGGTGCTCGAGCCCGGCCAGTGGTCCGATCTGATCTCGCGCCTGCGTGAGATCGACAACCCGGTCGTGCCGACGCAGCCGTCCAAGTACGCGCTGCCGGTCGAGAAGAAGGAAAAGCGCGCGAGCAACGCCCACGAGGGCGAGTAGAGCGACGGCCGAGCACGGCTGTGTCCAGCTCGAGTTCGGCTTCCTGCTCGGCCCGCCCGACGGCCGCTATCTAGTTCGCGGCGAGCCGGATGGGCCGGCCGAGGCCGTGCTCGTGCTCGGGACGCTCGGGGCGCCCGAGCGGCACTGGCTGCGCGACCGGCGCCCGCGCGAGGTGGACGAGGTGGCGCCCGAGCCGGTGCCGACGAGCCGCGCGACGGTCGTGCGCCCCGAGCCGTTCGCCAGCGTCGAGGCCGCCTCGGCCTGGCTCGCCCGCCTGCACCGCGACGCCGATGCCCGCGACGCGGAGCTGGAGCACGCGCTCGCGATCCTGAACCGGGCGCTGCGCGCGCAGCGCGCCGCCGCCGCGGATCCGTACGTGCACGACGTGTCGGCCGAGCGTGCGCTCGTGGTGAGGCTCGGCTACGGAAGCGGCGCGGCGGTGGTCGACGGCCGCTTCGGCGAGGCGCTCGAGCTCCCGCGCGCCGGCGCGCGCCGCGTCAAGCGCTCGATGGAGGCGCCCGAGGAGCGTTTCGCCGCCCTGCTCGGGGGCCATGAGGCGGCGCTCGCCGCCGAGGAGCTCGTGCTGCGCGCCCGCGCCGACCTCGACGCGGGCCGCGACCGCGAGGCCGCGCTGCAGGCTCGCGTAGCGATCGAGGCGCTGATCGCGGAGACCGGCACCGACGCGCTCGAGGCGGAGCGTGAGGCCGTGATCGGGGCGGCCGCGGCGGCCCTCGCCGGCGATTCCCCCGAGGGCGTCGAGGACGCCGTCGCCGCCATGGAGGCGCTCCTGCGCCGGCGCCGGCTGGGCGGCTGAGCGTCGCCTGCACGGTTGACTTCACCGGCTCCCGAGGTCAAAGTCGCACAATGCGCTCGCGAGCGGTTCTCGTGCTTCTGCTGCTGGTTGCGGTCGTCGCAGCCGGCTGCGGAGAGTCGGACGAGGAGAAGGCCCAGAACGAGGTCTGCGACGCCCGCGACGACATCCAGACGCAGATCGATGATCTGTCCACCCTCACGCTTTCGACGGCAACCGCCGACGGGATCGAGCAGAGCCTGAGTGCGATGCAGGACGACCTGCAGGAGATCGGGGACGCTCAGGGCGACCTGAACGAGGAGCGGAAGCAGCAGGTGGAGTCGGCGAACAAGCAGTTCACATCGCAGCTCGATTCGATTGCGAGCGGCCTGACCAGCGATCTCTCACTCAGCGGAGCGGAGCAGAAGCTGAAGGATGCGACGCAGCAGCTGGCGAGCGCGTACAAGGAGACCTTCGCCACTGTTGACTGCGGCTAGGCCAGAAACTCAAGCGCCCGCTCGATGAGCAGCGCGGCGGCGTCCGCGTCGTAGTCGGACAGCCCGCGGTCGGCGAACAGGTGCCGGTCGCCCGGATAGAGGAACAGCTCCGCCTCCGGGACGGTCTCGCCGAGCGCCCGCGCGATCTCGACGTCGCCGAGCTCGTCGCCCTCCATCACATGCAGCTGCAGCGGAACGCCGTCGGGCCAGGCGCCGCCGAACTCCTCCAGCGGGATCGCGGCCTGCATCAGCAGGGCGCCTCGTGCCCCGGGCCGCGTCTGGGCGAGCTTCTGCGCCGGCAGCACGCCCAGCGAGAAGCCGGCGTAGACGAGCTCCGCCGGAAGGTCGTTCGCCGCGTCTGTCCCCCGCTCGATGAGCGTGCCGAACCCAACCTCCTCGGCGAAGGCCATGCCGGCCTCGAGAGTGGCGAACGTCCTGCCGTCGAACAGGTCCGGGGTGTGGACCACGTGCCCCGCGGCACGCAGCTCGTCCGCGAACGCGCGCACGCCGTCGGTCAGCCCCTGAGCGTGGTGAAAGAGCAGGACCTCGCTCACAGCGCGGCGAGCACGGCCTGCAGCTCGTCCACGACGTCGCCCTCGAGCTTGACCTCGGCGTCGCGGTCATAGGGCGTCGGCCCCTGGGTGATGAGCACGAGCCGCCCACCCGCCCCGCTCGTCATCGCCGGCAGCCCGGCCACCGGGTAGACCTCGAGCGAGGAGCCGACGCACAGCATCAGGTCGGCGTCGAGCGCCAGCGCCTGCGCCTCGGCGAGCGCGCGCTCGGGCAGCAGCTCGCCGAACAGGACGACGTCGGGCTTCAGCGGGGCCACGCAGGCGGGGCACTCGGGCGCGCCGTCGGCGTTCGCGAGCAGCTCGACGACGCGGTCGATCGGCAGCTTCCCGCGGCACTCGAGGCAGATGCTCCACTCGATCGAGCCGTGCACCTCGACCAGCCGCTCGCTGCCCGCGAGCCGGTGCAGGCGATCGATGTTCTGGGTGATCACACCCTGGATCAGGCCACGCCGCTCGAGCTCGGCGATCGCGTGGTGGGCCTCGTTCGGCACCTTGTCGGTGAGCGAGGCGAAGCGCTGTCCGTAGAACGACCAGAAGCGGTCGGGGTCGCGCCGCCATGCATCGATGTGCGCGACCTCCATCGGGTCGACGTTCTCCCACAGGCCCGTGCCGGGCGTGCGGAAGTCCGGGATGCCGGACGGCACCGAGACGCCGGCGCCCGTGAGCACGACGGCGCGCTCTGCCGAACGGAGCAGGTCGGCGACCTGCGCGGCCTGGGTTGAGGTGGCCGTCACTTCCCCTTGAAGTCCGGGCGGCGCTTCTGAAGGAAGGCCGAGATGCCCTCGCGCGCGTCCTCGGAGCCGAAGGCGATCCCGAAGCCCTCCGCCTCGATGCGCAGCCCCTCGTCCAGGTCGGCGTTGTGCGAGCGCTTCTTGATCTCCGCGACCGCGATCGGCGCCTGGCGCGCGAGCTTGCGCGCCCACGAGAGCACGGTGTCGAGGAGCTCGTGGTCCGGCACGACCTGGTTGGCGAGCCCCAGCCGGTGCGCCTCGTAGGCGTCGATCGGCTCGCCGGTGAGGTTCATCTCGAGGGCCTTCGCCTCCCCCACTAGCCGCGGCAGTCGCTGGGTACCGCCGAAGCCCGGGATGATGCCCAGGCCGATCTCGGGCTGGCCGAACGTCGCCGACTCGGCGGCGATGCGGAAGTCGCACGCCATCGCGAGCTCGCAGCCGCCTCCTAGCGCGATCGAGTTGACGGCGGCGATCGTGACGGTCGACGAGCGCTCCAGCGAGCGCATCAGCTCGTGAGCCGACTGCAGCATCGCGGCGCCCTCGGCATCGGGCGTCATCTTCGCGAACTCCTTGATGTCCGCACCCGCGCTGAAGGTGAAGATGTTCGAGGAGGCGAGCACGAGCACACGCGCGCGCCCGTCGATCGACTTCCAGATCTCGTCCAGGTCACGGATCGTGGCCGGCGAGAGCGGGTTCGCGGGCGGCCGGTTGAGCCAGGCGATCGCGATGTCGCCGCGCGTCTCGAGCAGGACGGTCTCGCGCTGCTCGCCGGCGTCGGGCTGCGGATAGGGGAAGAAGCCCTGGCCGGCCTTCTTGCCGAGTCGCCCCTGCGCGACCAGGCGGCGCAGGATCGTGGGCGGCTCGAAGGCGTCGCCCCACTCGCGCTGCGCGCCCTCGAGCTGCTCGAGCACGGTGTCGAGGCCGGCCTCGTCCGCGCGCGTGAAGGGACCCGGCAGGATGCCGGCGCCCATCATCATCCCGATCTCGATGTCCTTCGCGGAGGCGACGCCCTCCTCGAGGACGAGACAGGACTCGACCAGGGTCTTCAGACCCATGCGGTCGACGATCGAGCTCAGCGCGGGGCTGGTGCCCGTGTCAGCCGTGCTCATAGAAACCCCTTCCGGTCTTCTGGCCGAGGTCGCCGGCTGCGACCAGCTCCTGCATCTTCGCCGACACGTGGAAGCGCTCTGAGCCGTACGACTCGTGCAGGTGCTCGGCCACATGCAGCACCGTGTCGAGCCCGAGCAGGTCGGTCAGGAAGTACGGGCCCATCGGCGTGGCGCCCGACTCCTTGATCACGCTGTCGACGTCCTCGGTCGACAGCTCCTCCTCCTCGGTCGCCTTCCATACCTCGGACATGGCCGCCGTGAGGATGCGGTTGACGACGAAGCCCGGCACCTCGCCGCAGCGGATGGCGGTCTTGCGGAGCGCCTGGGCGAAGCTCGTGGCCGCCTGCATCGTCTCGTCTGAGGTCTCGTCACCCTCGATCACCTCGATCAGGCGCATCATCGAGGCGGGATAGAAGAAGTGGAAGCCGCACACCTTGTCCGGGCGCAGCGTTGCCTCGGACATCTCGGTGACCGAGAGGCTCGAGGTGTTCGACGCGAGGATCGCGTGCCCGGGGGTCACCTCGTCGAGCTCGGCAAAGACCGTCTGCTTGATCTCCATCCGCTCGGGCACGGCCTCGATCACGAAGTCGACGTCGCCGAAGCCCTCGTAGCCGGTGGTACCGCTGATGCGGCCAAGCAGCTCCTCGCGCTGGGCGTCGGCCTGCTCCTGGGTGATCTTCTCCTTGCCGACGAGCACGCCGAACTGCGCCTCGGTGACCTGGCGGGCCTTCTCGAGACCCGTATCGACGAACTCCTGCTTGACGTCCTTGAGGACGACGGGGATGCCGGCGGCGGCGACGACCTGGGCGATCTCCCCACCCATGGTCCCCGCCCCCACGACGGCGGCCTTGAACACGAACAAATGAACCTCCGGGGGTAGCGGCGGCCCGCAACCCTAGCGGAGCCCAGCGTCCTCTTCTGCCTCAACCGCGAAGCGCCCGACGGTCCGTGCGAGGCTGTCGCGAAGCGCCCTTCGGATGAACAGAGCGTCGGCCACGACGCTGAGCGGCCCGTACTTGACGAGCGTGTACTCGAGGCTCAGCTCGACCTCGGCGCCGGTCGTGTGCGGAACGGCCCGCAGCGTCTGGCGGCCCATCAGCGCTGATTCGAAGACCATCGTCGTGAAGCTGTCCGCACGCCGCTCGACGACCTTCTCGGTGACCCTGCCGCGGCCGCCCGGGCTCGACTCCCAGCTAACTCGCTCGCCCTCTTCCGGCCAGCCCGGCGAGCGCTCGACGACGCGCCCGAATCCCTCGACGAAGGTCGGCCAGCGGTCGACGTTCGTCCACAGCGCAGACCGCCTCGTCCGGCTGCAGCGGCACGGTGCCCCGGGCGTAGGCCGTCCTCACGAGCCGTACACCTCGTTGACGATCTCGTCGATCGACGACTTGACGGAGTCGAGGAACGGACGCACCTCCTCGACGAGGCGCTGGTACTCGCTGCGCCCGTCGGCGGTCAGCGAGTAGTAGCGCCGCGAGCGCCGCTCGGGGTGCTCCCAGCTGCCCTCGATCAGGCCGCGCCCCTCGAGCTGTCGGAGCAGCGGATACATCGTGTTGGGGTTGACCGACAGCACGCCGGCGGTCATCGAGGCGATCCGCTCCATCAGCTGGTTGCCGTAGCTCGGGCCCTCGTTGATCAGGTGGAGGACGAGCAGCGGCAGCACGTCGCGCCGGCGCAGCTCCGTCGTGAACGGGTCCGCCGCCCGCTTCTGGGGCGCAACCGCCGCCTCCACCCCACCGGCCTGCTCGACCGCTTCGCGAACCGCATCCTGGCTGCGCTCTCGCTTCGACCTGCCGGCCATCCCGGGCATCCTGACAGCACGCCACGGGTAGAACCGATCGCATGACCGCCATGGACGACTACGTCGCCGGCCTGCCGGCCGAGCAGGCGGCCGCCCTCGCGCGGGTGCGCGCGATCGCCGAGGAGGTGGTCCCCGAGGCCGAGGAGGGCGTCAGCTACGGCATGTCGGCCTATCTCTATGCCGGGCGACCGCTGCTTGGCTTCAGGGCCGCGAAGAAGCACCTGAGCGTCTTCCCGTTCAGCCCCGAGGCGATCGAGGCGGTCGGCGATCGCCTCGACGGCTTCGACGTCTCCAAGGGAACGGTCCGCTTCACGGCCGACGGGCCGCTGCCCGACGACGTCCTGCGCGACATCGTGCTGGCGCGCAGGCGGGAGCTCGACGCGAGCGCCTGACGCGTCAGGCGGTGCCGACCGGCTCGCCGGAGGCGCTGCCGCTGTCGGCGAACTCGAAGCCGCCCGGCTGCACCGGCCCGGCCTCCACGCCACGACCGAGCCCGGCGGCGGCGAGCGCGGACAGCAGCGCGCCGGCACCGCCCACGAGGAGGACGCCGTTGCGTGCGTCCCGCGGGATGCTCGGGCCGGCGGCGAGTGTCGCGCCCACGTCGACCGCGTCGCAGACGGCAGCCGCCGCGAGCCACTGCCGTGCACTGCCGTCGTCCCGGGCCAGCGCCTGGATCCCGCCGAGCCCGACCGTCAGGTCGCGCGCGCCGACCGCGCGCGCGAGCAGCTGTGCGCCGGGGAGCCGAGCCTGCTTGCCGATCCAGAGCTGCTCCATGAGCTGCGGCTTCGATATGAAGGCGACGCCGAAGAGGAAGCGGCCGAATGAGATGACGAGCCCGAGGATGCGCATGCGCAACTGTCTACCAGAGGTCCGCCCGGCGTGATTCAGTCGACGGGGATCTCGACGTGCAGGCGCGTCCCCTTGCCGGCGGGGCTGTCAACGGACAGCGTGCCGTCGAGCGCCGCGACGCGGTCCGCAAGCCCGCGCAGGCCGGAGCCACGGACGGCGTCGGCGCCGCCGATGCCGTCGTCGCTGATGTCGACCGTGACCAGTCCGGCGCTTCGCCGGACCGCGACCGTGGCCTCGCTCGCCTGGGCGTACTTCGCGACGTTCGTGAGCCCCTCGGCGACGACGTAGTAGGCGGCGATCTCGACGGGCCCCGGCAGCCGCTCGGCGCCGTCGGTGTCGATGCTCACCGGCACGGAGGCGCGTGCCGCAAGTGCGCTGAGCGCGGGCTCGAGCCCGCGCTCGGTCAGCACCGCGGGGTGGATCCCGCGCGCGAGCTCGCGCAGCTCACCGAGACTCGTCCCCAGCTCGGCCTGCGCGCGGTCGAGGAGAGCGGCCGCCTCGGCGTCCGCGTCGACGCGCTTGCGCGCCTGCGCCAGCAGCGCCGCGATGCCCACCAGCCGGGACTGGGCGCCGTCGTGGAGGTCGCGCTCGAGCCGCCTGCGCTCGGCGTCGCCCGCCTCGACGAGTCGCGCGCGCGATGCGCGCAGCTCCTCGAGGCGGGCCAGCAGCTCGGCGTCGAGGCGCGCCACGTGACTGCGCAGCAGCCCCGCCAGGAACGCGAATGGGAGCAGCGCCAGTGCGATGTTGGCGGCCCAGGTGAGGGGGTCGCCGGGGCTGGCCGTGGCGGTGGCCGCGGTCGCGAGCAGGAACGTGATCAGGCCGCAGGCGTAGACGGGCGTCAGCTGGAGGCGTTCGAGCGGCGGGGTTCGCCGCCAGCGCAGCGTCAGCCGGACCAGCACCACCAGGAACAGCGCCACGTAGGCGAGCGCCTGAAGGCCAAGCAGGACGTCGGCGAGGCCCTCGTCGCGCTCGATCAGGAGCACGTTGTCGGGGCAGTCGTCGCAGCCGAGGTCCCCCGGCCCGGCGACCAGCATGGCCGGGATCGAGCCCAGCGTGAAGATCAGGTAGCCCGCGATCACGATCGCGCGATCGCGCCCCGGCGCGAGCCTGCCCGACGGGAAGGCCATCACCAGCTGCAGGAACACGGCGCCCCAGAGGCCGCCCACGATCAACCCGACCGTGTAGAGGAGCGGCGAGATGGAGAGGTTCAGCGCAGCGACGCCATACGCGAACCCGAGCACCACCATCAGCGCACCGGTGCGGCTCTCAGGGCGCCGGCGCCAGGCGAACAGGCCCGTGCCGACGAAGCTCCAGATCACGAGCGGCCCGAAGACAGCCCACACCGCGTCCGCGTCCTCGCGGTCGCTGGTCAGAACCAGAGCGATCACACCTGCGCCCCAGACCAGTGCCGCCAGGACAATGGTGCGCATGCGCGCGGGGGTCATGGCGCGATCCTCCCCGCGCGGCCGCGCGCTGGCAAGGCCCGCCGCGCTAGCCGAAGAAGCGCCGCAGCACGGCGGCCATCGTCGCCGCATCCACCACGTGCCCCTGTCCCGCCAGGGTCATGCGCTCGGCGTTCGGGATGCTCGCCGCGACCGCGTCGGCCGACGCCTCGAAGAAGCCAGGGCCTCCACCCGAAGCGACCAGCGTCGGCTGGGCGATCGTCGTCAGCCGAGTGAGCGGCGGCGGGCCGTAGAGCGCGGCGTCGTAGGCGAGCGTGTGCGCGAGGGCCTCAAGCCCCGGCCAGTGGCGAGAGCTGCGCGCTCCGGCGATCTGGTCATCCGAGGAGCCCGCGAGCCGCATGAAGAGCTCGACCGCCTCGCCACGCCGTCCCTCGCCGAGCGCCGCATCGAGCCTTTCCCTGTACTCGCCGAAGCGCTCGGGGGCGCCGTCCGAGGTGTCGTACGGAACGTCGTAGACCGCGAGCCGATCGATCGGGAGACCGGCCAGCGCGGCCTCGAGAGCGAACATCGCTCCGGACGAGACCCCGTAGACGTGCGCGCGGCCGCCCGCCTCGGCGATGAGCGCGGCGAGGTCCTCGATCTCGCGCTCCACGGCATACGGCGGGGTGTCGCCACTCGCGCCGCGACCCCGGCGGGAGTAGTTGTAGGTCGCGAAGCCGCTCGCGAGCTCGGTGGCGAGCGGCGCGTTCTCCGATCCGTCGTCGAGACCGCCGCCGACCAGGATCAGGGCGGGACCGCTCCCGCGGCGCTCGTACGCGATCGCCGTGCCGTCCTTCGAGGTCACCGTGCTCATGCGCCTCCTTCCTACCAGGGTCTCCTTGACTCCGGAACGGCTCGCGCGTACGGTCGGACCGTTGCCGGCTGAGGGGATGTGGACTGAGGCGTTCCGCGTCCAACGGCGCGGCGTCAACGTGCTCGCCGGCCTTGCGGGTGCGGTTGCCGCCTGCGGCCCGCTGGCGCTCGGCATAGCCCTCGACGAGCCCGCCATCGGCGTGACCGCGAGCTTCGGCGGCCTCAACGGCAGCCTCGGAGTGCCTCGCGGGCCCCTGCGGGAGCGATTGGGCTGGGGCGCAGCCGCCGGGTTCGGATGCTGCGTGTCGGCCGTTCTTGCAACAGCGGTCCAGGACAGCGTGGCGCTGTCGGTCGTGGCTGCCTTCGCGATCGTCTGGCTGTCCGCCTTCCTGCGCACCTTCGGCGTCAGCGGCGGGCTGACCGGCTTCGTGATCGGTGCGATCTTCGTGATCTTCAACGGCATTCCGGCGGGCCCGCTGAACGTCGCCGACCGCGGGCTGTGGTTCGCGCTGGGAACGCTCGTCGGAGTGCTGCTCATGGTCGCCGCCTACGCCCGCGACGCTCCCGCGCCGAGCCCGGACGCGCCGCCGCTGAGGGCGCTGCTCGCTCCCGGCGCACGGCAGCTGCGGGACGCGATCAGCAGCGACAGGCTCCTGCGCGCGCACGCGCTGCGGATCGCGTCGATCGTCGCGGCGACCACCCTCCTCTACCAGCTGCTGGGCCTCCAGCACGGCTACTGGGTCCCGCTCACGGTGCTGGCGGTGCTGCAACCGGGGGAGCACGCGAGCGGCGTGCGGGCGATCCAGCGAGCAATCGGCACGCTCGTCGGAACCGCAGTGATCGCCGTGTTCACGGTCGCGGTCGGCGCCCAGTGGCTGATGATCTCAGGGCAGGGCGTGGCCGCCTTCGGCCTCTTCGCGCTGCACTCGCGCGGCTACTTCTGGCTGGTCGTGATGCTCACGCCGACGGTCCTGCTCACGGTCAGCGCGGTCGACTATCAGGGCGACGCCGTGGCGCTCGAGCGCGCCGCCTGGAGCGGGCTCGGGATCCTCGTGGGGCTCGCCGTCGCGGAGGTGCTGTGGCGGCTCTCAGAGCACCGCCCACCACCCGCGCTGACCCTCCGCGTTCGGCGGGCGCCTCGATCGCGGGGTCAGCGGCCCTGACCCGCCGCGGCCAGCGCCTCCGCCTCGGTGCGAAAGCTCAGAACCCGCATCAGCTCGTCTTCGTGGATGAAGAACGCCGAGTAGTACGGGGCATGGATCTCGACGCCGCTGCCGCCGCCGCGGGCATGGAAGACGCCGGCCACCAGCACCTCGTCGCCGAGGTCGCGGTACTCCCGTATCTCCAGGTTGAGGACCTGCCAGACGTCCGCGTCCCGGAAGTAGCTCTCGAGCCCGTCGATCCCGTGGTAGACCGTCGACTGGACCGCCCCGGTCCACGTGATCCACTCGAAGTCCTCCGCGATCATCTCGGCCAGCGCGGGCACGTCCCGGCGGTTGAACGCGGCCACCACCGTCTTCGCGAACGCGACATTCTCCTGCGACATCGCCTGTCCAGTATCCCGCGAACCCGTCCGCGGGCCTAGTCGCCGTACGGGATCAGGTCGCTGTTGTCGATTCGCCAGCGGCCGTCGACCCTCACCATCGCGAGGTGGCCGCTGCCGGCGAGCGGGCCGCTCCCCTCGGCAACCCGGACGCGGGCGCGAGTGGAACTCGCGCGCAGAACCTCGACGACGAGGTCGCGCCGCAGCCTTCGCACGGTGGCGGGGTAGTTCTCGACCTCGTCCGCGATGAGCGTGGGGCAGTCGGGGAAGTCGGGGCCCGACGACGAGTTGAAGCCCGCGAGCAGGCGCTCGCGGCCGCGCGGGGTGGCGAACCGGCAGGCACGCCGGTAGTTGTGGTGCCTCACCGCCGCATACACAGCGGTCCTCACCGTTCGCTCGACCGCGCTTACGCGATCGCCCTGCGCGGGCTGACCGGCTCCGCCCGCGACCGCGGCGCCCGCACCCAACGGCGCCGACAAGAAGAAGAAGCGCGATCCCTCGCGTGACCACCACGCTCAGTGCATGGTTTCCCCGGCGAACAGCGCATAAACCGCCGCGCAGCGGCGCATGGCCGCCTCCTCGATGAACTCGTTCGGTCCGTGCGCGACCTCGAGCGCCCCGCCGCCGTATCCGAAGGCCGGGATGCCGAGCTGCGAGTACCAGCGCGTGTCGAGCACGCCCGGGCACAGCTCGAAGCGCTCGCCGCTTCCCTCGACGGCGTCCACGCAGCGGGCAAGCGCGCGGGCCGCCGGGTCGTTCGCGTCCGTACTGCCGGAGGGCTGCTCCTGCAGCACCTCGATGTCGACCTCGGCGCCGGCGGCCGCGGCCGCCTCGCTGATCATGCTCGTGAGCCGTGTCAGCTCCGCGCCGAGCTCCTCCTCGGGGTTGAAGCGGCGATCCACGGAGAACCAGGCTGAGCCGGGCACGACGTTGAAGCCCGCGCCGGCGCCGGCCTGCCCGCCCACGACCAGCATCGAGCGCTGCTCGAGCAGCTCGTGCGAGAGCCTGGTCAGCGGCTCGGCGATGCGGACCATGTGCTCGAAGGCGTTGATGCCGTCGTGCACGTATCCGACATGGGCCTCGCGGCCGGCGACCTGCACGCGCAGCGTGATGGCGCCGCGCCACGCATGCCAGATCACGCCTCCCGTCGGCTCCGCGGTGAGCATCGCGACGGCCTCCGGATCGATCAGCCCCGCCTCGCGCAGGTGCCCGGAGCCGGCGGTGCTGCCGGTCTCCTCGTCGCAGACGAGGTGAAGGACGATGCTGCGCTCACCGAGCAGGCCGAGCTCGCGAGCGGCCGCCGCGCCGTAGATCATCGAGACCAGGCCGCCCTTCATGTCGGCGCTGCCGCGCCCGATGATCCTGCCGTCGCGTCGCTCGGGCTCGAACTGGGACGGGTGCTGGGCCGGGACGACGTCGAAGTGCCCGTGGTAGTAGACGAGCTCCGGCCCGTCACCCACGCTCCCGCGCACGATCGCCGGCCCTTCGAGGCTCCCCGCCGGCGGCAGCTCGATCAGCTCGGGCGCGAAGCCGAGCCGGTCCAGCTCGTCGCGCAGCAGAGCCGCACAGCGCCCGAGCTCACGCCCCGGCGGGTTCTCGGTGGGCACTCGCACGAGCCGCTCGAGCAGCGCCGCCATCTCCTCGGCGCGGCCGTCGAGCCAGGCCTGCACGTCGGCGCTGCGATCGGTCACATCCTCTCCTCGCTGCTGGTGCGCCGGTGGCGCGCGGGCGGTCCATAGGTGAGTATTGCCCTCGTCGATGAACGAGGCGGCGAGCGCGGAGCCTGTTGGCGAAGGAGCGGGCGCTCCGCGCCTGGCAATCCTGCTGGCCGCGGCAATGTTCGTGTTCGTCATCGACACGTCGTTCATGAACGTCTCGATCTCGGCGGTCGTGCGCGACCTCGACACGACGGTGAGCGGCGTCCAGGCCGCAGTCGCGATCGAGGCGCTCGTGTCCGCCGCCTTCATCCTGATCGGCAGCAAGGTCGGCGACCTCTTCGGGCGCAAGCGCGCCTACGTGGTCGGCCTGGTCCTCTATGCGGTTGGAGCTCTGGCGATGGTGTTCGGCCAGGGGCTGGCGGCGATCATCATCTTCTGGGCCGTCATCGGCGGGCTGGGCGCCTCGCTCTACCTGCCGGCGATGCAATCGCTCATTCACGGCAACTTCGAGGGGGACGCCCAGACGAAGGTGTACGCCCTCGTCGGAGCCTCGGCCGCCATCGCCGCTGCCATAGGCCCGCTGCTGGGCGGCTTCCTCACCACGCTTCTGTCGTGGCGCGTCGGCTTCCTGATCGAGGCAATGATCATCGCCGTCGTCCTGCTCGGGAGCGGGCGCATTCGCGACGAGCCCTACACGGGCGAGCGCAGCGTCGACGGCGTCGGCGCGGTCCTGTCCGTCGTCGGAATGGGTGGCATCGTCCTCGGCGTCCTCGTCTGGCAGGAGGGCGGCGAGTCCGTGGCGGCCCTGCTCTTGCTGGGAATGGCGGCCCTGGGAGCCCTCGTGTACTGGCTCATCCGCCGGAAGCGCGAGGGCAAGCCCACCCTGCTGGATCCCTCCCTGTTCGCGTCGAAGCCGTTCAGCTTCGGGATCTTCCAGGGGATCCTCCAGCAGGTCGCGCTTGGGGGATTGCTGATCGCGCTGCCGATCTACCTGCAGCTCGTCCTGGGCTACAACGCGCTGCAGGCCGGCCTCTCGCTCGCGCCACTGTCGCTCACCATGTTCGGCGTGGCGCTGCTCGCCGGAAAGCGGGCCGGGAAGCGCCGCCCGAGCAAGCTCATCCGGGATGGATTCGCGCTGCTGGGGCTTGCACTCCTGATCCTGATTCCGATCGTCCCGAGCACCGACACGGGCTGGTACTTCGCCATTCCCTTGGTGCTGGCCGGATCGGGGCTCGGCCTGCTCGTGTCCCAGCTCAACGCCTACACGCTGTCGCCGATCTCGGAGGAGAGGGTCGGCGAGGCCGCCGGCGTCAACTCCGCAACCGGCTCCTTCGGACTGTCCTTCGGCCTGGCCTTCGCGGGGGCGATCATGCTCGCCACGCTGTCGATCGCCTTCACCGAAAAGACGGAGGCCAGCCCGGTCCTGCCGCCGACCGAGAAGCAGCAGGTGGCGGACGTGCTGGAGGACGACGCTCAGGTGATGAGCGACGCGCAGCTCGTGCAGCTGCTGGAAGGTCAGCCGAGGGATGTCCAGGACGAGATCCTCAGCATCAACGAGGACGCGCGCTCGCTCGGCCTTCAGGTGGCGCTTGTCCTTCCGCTCCTCGCCGCCATCATCGGCCTGTTCAACTCGTTCCGGATGATGCGCCTCCCAGACCCCAGGCCGGCGGGCCCCGTCACACCCCTGTGACGGTGACGATGACCTTGCCGCGGGCGCGCCCCTGCTCCAGGTAGCGGATCGCCTCCGGCAGCTCCGCGAGCGGGTAGGTCCTGTCGATGACCGGCTCGAGCTCGCCGGCCTCGAGGCGCTCCTTGAGGAAGCGCAGGTCGTCCCTGCCGGGCGTCATGGTGAAGCTGACCAGTCGCTGGCTGACGAAGGGCGACAGCGCGACGGCCTTGAGAACGCGTCCGAGCGGCCCGACCCAGTGCCCGTCGGACTCGCCGCTGCTCAGGACGAGCGTCCCCTTCGGGCTGAGGATGCGCCTGAGCTCCGACGGCGAAGCGGTCCCCGCCAGCTGGAAGATGACGTCGAAGCGCCGGGCTCCTTCGGTGAAGTCATCGCGCGTGTAGTCGATCACGTCGTGCGCGCCGAGCGAGCGCACCAGGTCCACGTTCCTCTCGCTGCAGACGCCCGTGACCTCGGCGCCGAGGAGCTTGGCGAGCTGGACGGCGAAGGTGCCGACGCCTCCGGACGCTCCGATGACGAGCACCCGCTGCCCGCGCTCGACCCGCCCGTGATCGCGCAGGCCCTGCAGCGCCGTCAGCGCGGCGAGAGGCACGGCCGCCGCCTGCTCGAACGACAGGTTGCCCGGCTTCTCCACGAGCAGGTCCTCGGGCACGGCGGCGCGCTCGGCGAAAGCGCCGAACCCGCGCGCGAACGAGTTCCCGAAGACCTCGTCGCCCGGCTGGAACGAGCTCACGTTCCTGCCGACGGCATCGACAGTCCCGGCCACGTCGGAGCCGAGCACGGTGTGCTTCGGCGCGCGCAGCCCCATCTGCAGGCGCGCGATCCGCGGGTCGCCTCGCAGCAGGTGCCAGTCTGCGGGGTTGACGGACGTCGCGTGGATGCGGACCAGCACCTCGTCGTCCCCGGCCACGGGCTCGCCGACCTCCCTCAGCTCGAGCAACTCGTGGGGTGCCCCGTAGCTCTCCTGGACGACCGCCTTCATCTCGTCGCGCAGTATTACGCCGGCCCAGCTTTGCGCCGGACGCGCACGCGCGCCGCATAGACGATCGTGTTGTCGACGTAGTGGCCGGTGGATGGATCGAAGTCGCCGGAGCAGGTGACCAGCCGCAGCGCTGCCACGCGGGTCGCTCCGAATACACGCCGCGTTGGGAATGCCGTCTTCGGCCAGCGCTCGAGCCCCTCCACCCGAAATCGAACGACGCTGCCGTCGGCGCGCTCCACGGCGATCAGGTCGCGGCGGCGCAACTCGCGCAAGCGGTAGAAGACGGCCGGGCCGCTGAGTGGAGTCGACGTGCCCCACGATCACCGCCGGCCCGCGCTCGCCCGGCTCGCGGCCGGGCTCGAACCAGCCGGTTCGCGCGAAGTTGCGCGGCGTCTCCATCGTCCGGTCCGCGCGCCAGCCCCAGCGGCACGACGCGAGCCGAGACGCCGATGGCGGGAATGCGGAGCCGCTTGGGACGGGCGGCCTCACGCTCCACGACGTTGACCGGTCGGCGATCGGCGGGTGCGGCGCTCTGGCGCTCGGCAGCGAAGGCCCGCGTCCGGGAGCGGACGGCCCGGGGGCGGGTCGTCCGCGCCGCCCTCTCCCGACAGCACGATGCCTGCCAGGACCAGGACGGTGCCGACGACCAGCAGGAAGACCAGCGCCGCCGGCGTGAGCCGGCGGCGCTGGTTGCACTCGTTTCGGGCAGAGCGCCCTGTCGGTCACGACTCGAGGCCGCGCCGGCGCAGCGTCAGGCCGCCCGCCGCTAGCACGAGCACGAGGGCCCCGGAGCCGAGCAGCAGAGCGGAGAGCGAGCCGCCGTCCGCAGTGCCGCCCGCGCCGGCCCCGATCCCGCCCTGCGGGATCGTGCCGGTGTCGACGCCGGCGCTGACGTTCATCGTCCGCTGGGTGACGAAACGGGTCTGGACTCGCTGCTGCTTCGTCCGGACTTGACGCCGCCGCGCGAGCCAGAGCCCGACTCGCTGCCGCGGTCGCCCGACCGCTCCGACGCCGGCGCCTGGCGCACCGGGGCGCCGGCGCTTCCTGCTCGTCGTCGCCCTCGTCGTCCTCGGCCTCGTTGTCGCCGGAGGCCGGGGGCTGCTGCGACTGCTCCGGGCGTGTCCGGCTGCTCGAGCGTGTCCGGCTGCTCGGGCGTGTCCGGCTCCTCGGCTCCCGGCTCCTGGCCGGTCCGCCGGATCGGCCGGATCCGCAGGATCCTCCGGGTCGGCAGGATCCTCCGGGTCCGCCGGATCGGTGGGCTCGGTCTGGGCCTGCGCGACGCCGCTGTCCGAGACGACGTTCACTCCGATCGCCGGCGCCACGAGCGCCAGCGCCATCACTGCGAGCCCCAGCATCAGGATTCGCTTGAACATGGGTCCTCCTTCGAGGTGGGATCGTGCATGGACTCCCACGGTCCCAGCGAAGCGCACCGTCCTCAAGACGCCTCAGGTCTCACGCGATATCGCCTGAGCGGCGGCCCTACCCCTGCGGGCGTAGAAGCCCGGACCGGCGACGCTACGGGTGGTAGGCCAAAGAGCCGCCCGCCGGCCGACGACAACCGCGCCGCGCGGGCGGAGCATTCCGGCCATGGACGTCAACGATCTCCGCGCCCACCTGAATCTCCTCCAGCTGGAGCGAGTCGAGGCCGAGACGGCCGGCCTGACCGCCTGCGAGACCTATATGCGCGAGCTCGATGAGGAGATCTCCCAGTGCCGGGCAGCCTTCGTAGGCGCCGCCGTGACTGAGCTCGCCGTTGCGCGCGCCGAGTTGTCCGGCCGCCTCTACGGCTGACCTCGACGCGCCTACTCGGCGTGGCGCGTGCCGCCCGCCGACTCACTCAGATATGTGAGAACCGCCAGCACCCGCCGGTGCTCGGTGGGGGTCGGGCCCAGGCCCAGCTTGTGGAAGATGCCCGTCACGTGCTTCTCGACGGCCGCCTCGGTCACCACCAGCGCGTCGGCGATTCCCTGGTTCGACTTTCCCTCGGCCATCGACGCGAGCACGTCCCGTTCGCGCGGGCTCAGGCTCTGTAGCGGGCCGTCGGGCCGCCGGCGCCCGAGCATGCGGCCGACGACCTCCGGGTCGAGGGCGCTGCCGCCCGCTGCCACCCGCTTCACGGCGTCGATGAACGCCTCCACGTCCCCGACTCGCTCCTTGAGCAGGTAGCCGACGCCGTCGGGCCGGTCGCCGATCAGATCGAGCGCGTAGGTCTCCTCGTAGAACTGCGACAGCACCAGGATCCCGGCTCCCGGATGGCGGCTGCGCAGCTCGAGCGCGGCGCGCAGACCGTCGTCCTGGCGCTCGGGCGGCATCTGCACGTCGACGATGGTCACGTCCGGGCGATGCGACAACGCCTTGCGCAGCAGGTCGTCGGCATCGCCCGCCTGCGCGACCACCTCGAATCCCGCCTCGGTCAGCAGGCGCGCGATCCCTTCGCGCATCAGCACGTCGTCCTCTCCGATCACCACCCGCAACGGCTCGGGCACGACGGCCAACGCTACTCCCTCTCGGAGGCGGCTAGCCCTCGCCCAGCAGTAGCCGGATGCCCGCCCCCGGCAGCTGGTCCTTGGGCACGAAGCCGGCGGCTCCGGCTGCGCGAACCTCATCGGGGCTCGCGGCATCGGCGTCGACGGAGGTGAGCACCACGCGCGGCTGCCACGGAAGTGCGACGAGCTCGCCCGCGAGCGCGACGCCGTCACCGTCGGGGAGCCCCACGTCGGCCAGGACGATCTCCGGGCGCAGCTCGTTCGCCGCAAGTGCGCGCGGCGGCTACCGTGTCCGCTTCGCCGACGACAGTGAGCCCGCCCGATCCGAGGACACGTCGTGCCAACTCGCGGAACTCGGGGTCATCGTCGACGAGAAGAACCGTCCTGATCATCGGTGCGATGATGGCACCGGGTGTCGCGTGCCTGGGTAGGGACAACCCCACACCTACAGCGGGTAGGGCTGGCCCTACCTCGTAGTAGGGAAGTCCGCCGGACGATCTCGGGTGAGCGGGTATTCCGGCCCTCAGGGGCGCGCGCGAGACTGCGCCGAGTGAGCACCCTCCTGGCACCCACTCCGATCAGCCCCCTGCCGGCGCGTCCAAGGCTCCGTCTCGTCGGACGCGCCGAGGTTCCGGAGGCCACGTGCGAGATCAGGGTGCTGGTAGCGGACGACCAGGCGCTCGTGCGCGCCGCGTTCAGGATGCTGCTGGAGACCGAATCCGGGATCTCCGTCATCGCCGAGGCGTCCAGTGCGGACGAGGCGGTCGAGTGCGCCGCTCGCACCCACCCGGACGTCGTGCTGATTGACGCGGCGCTCGACGGCAGCATCGAGGCCACGCGCGAGATCGCGCGGCTTCCCCGTGCGCGCGTGATGATCTTGACCGCGCATGACAGCGACGGATGCGTGTTCGACGCGCTACGAGCGGGAGCGAGCGGCTTCTTGCTCCGGGACACGGAGCCCGCCGAGCTCGTCAACGCGGTTCGCGTCGTGGCTCACGGCGACGCGCTCCTGTCGCCATCCACGACCCGACGGCTGCTGGCTGAGTTCGCCTCCCCCGACTTCCCGCAGACGAGCCCAGACGGCTTCGAGGAGCTGACCGATCGCGAGCGGGAGGTGACGGTGCTGGCGGCGCACGGCCTCAACAACCGCGAGATCGCCGAGCGCCTCGTCATGAGCGCCGCCACCGCCAAGACGCATGTGGGCCGCGCGATGATGAAGCTCGAGGCCCACAACCGCGCGCAGCTCGTGGCGTTTGCCTACGAGAGTGGGCTTGTGCCCTTCCCGGCAAGCCGACCTGCCTAGACCAGCTCATGTCCCGAACACTCGTCCTGCTGAACGGCCACCGGGGTCACCAGCAGGACGTGCGCGAGACACCTCGACCGGTCGTCCGCGTCGTGCTCGCGGACGGCCACGTACTCGCGCGCGCCGGCATTCGCGCTCTGCTCGAGGGCGCCGACCACATCCGTGTGGTTGGTGAGGCCTCCGACGGCGAGACGGCGGTTGCGGTAACTCGCGAATGCCGGCCTGATGTCGTGCTCATCGACCTCGGGCTCCGGGCCTCGACGCCGTCGAAACGGTCCGGCACGTGCTGGCCGACCCGGGCGCCCCGGTGCTGCTGCTGACGGCTTCCGAGGACGACGAGCGCAACCTGCCGGCGCTGCGGGCGGGAGCCATAGGGCTGCTGCTCAAGGACGCCGATCCGGTCGAGCTGGTGCGCGCCGTCGACATCGTGGCCCGCGGCGACGCCCTGCTATCCCCCGGCCTCACGCGGCGGGTGATCGCCGAGTTCGCCGCCCGTCCCGAGCCGCGCCAGCCGCCCGACGACCAGACGCGCGGCCTGACCGCGCGCGAGACCGAGGTCGTTTCGCTCGTGGCGCTCGGGCTCAGCAACGACGAGATCGCCGGGCGCTTGGTCGTAAGTCCGGCGACGGCGCGAACCCACGTCAGCCGGGCGATGGGAAAGGTTCGCGCCCGCGACCGCGCTCAGCTCGTGGTGTTCGCCTACGAGACCGGGCTCGTGGGCATGAGCCCCAGCTGACGAAGCGATCTTCGCGTACGTCAGATGCGTAGTTGCGCGCGGTGTATACGCCCGCTGCGGCAGGCGAAGTGTCGTCCGGCGGCCGACGACAGACACCCCTGACAACGGAAGATCCGGCCCTACTGAAGGTTGCTTCGAAAGGGGCTGGTCAAACTGGAACTTCGGCATCTCAGGTACTTCGTCGCAGTGGCCGAGGAGCTGCACTTCCGTCGCGCGGCGGAGCGGCTGCACGTTGCCCAGCCGGCCGTGAGCGAGCAGATCCGAAAGCTCGAGGAGGAGCTCGGCGTTCGGCTCTTCGACCGGACTCAGCGAAGCGTCTCGATGACCGATGCCGGCAGTGCCTTCCTCGAGGAGGCGCGCCGGGTGCTGCGTCAGGCCGACGTCGCCCGCGTGGCGGCACAGAGCGCCCGCGACCGCGCAACCACACGGCTCCGGATCGGTCACGTGCCCGACCTGCTTCCCACGCGCGTGGCACGTGCCATGCAGGTGCTTGGCGCCACCGCCCCGCGCATGCAGCTCTCGCTGGAGACCGGCTCCGCCTCGAAGCTGATCGAGGAGGTCCGCGCGCGGCAGCTCGATGCGGCGGTCGTCGGAGTGCCCGCTCCCACGAGCGGCCTTCGCACGACGCCGGCCGGTATGCAGCGGGTTGTCGCCGCCCTTCCGGTGACCCACGCCCATGCGGTCAGCGACACGATCCTCCTCGAGCGGCTCGCGCCCGACCGGTTGGTCGTGCTGCCGCGGGATCTGAATCCGGCCTTCCACGCGACCGTCGTGTCACTGTGCCGCGAGGCCGGCGTCTCGCCGACCTTCGTCGAGGTGGCCGAGCCGCGCGTCGAGCACGCGCTGCTCGCAGTCGCCGCGGGCGCGGGCCTGGCTCTGCTTCCCGAGTCGGCCGCCGAGCAACACGTCGCGGCCGGGGTGCGCTTCGTCCCGCTCGAGCGCACGGGGCCGGTCTTCGACAGCGTCCTGGTCACGCACCCCGACACGGACAGCCTCGCCACCGCCGCCTTCGTCCGCGCCCTCACGCGCACGAACGAGCGCTCGGCCGCGAATGCTGAGCCCGCCCGGATCTCTCTTGCCGCATGACACGAGCCACCGCAGGGACGGCCCGCTGGCGCACCCCCCGCGCTTCGATCGCGACACGACGCCCGCCCTCACCGCCGTCCCACCGGTGACGACGCCCGGTGCCTAGACGCGCCGGGCGTCGTCGCCGTGTCGCCCCAGAACGGCAAGAGGGGCCTCGTGGGGGAGGTCCGATTCCCCCGGCCCGGCGGGCTTCCGGATAGCCTCGCCCCGATGCTGAAACGGGTCCTGATCGTTCGCGTCCTGCCCGTCGTGCTCACGATCTCGGCCTGCGTGACCCTTCTCTCCGCCGTCGAGGAGCGACGCGGCGGCCGCCGGGTCGGGACGGCTCCCGGACCTCGACCAGGAGACGCCGAGCGGACTCACGATCACGCGCACGGGGTCCGTCTGGGTGCTCGGCTTCCGCTCGGCCGTGCGCAACGTGGGCGACGGCCCGCTGGTGATCGACGCCCACCGCCCGACTCCCGGGACCGACACGATGACCGCGGACCAGCTCATCGAGCGCGATGGGTCTCCGGCGGAGCTGGTGAGCGAGGTGGGGCGGCTCCGCTATGTGGTGTCGCCCGACCACCGCCACTGGCATCTGCTCGGCTTCGACCGCTACTCGCTGCGCCGCGCCGGGTCGAGCGTGGCGGCCGTGAGGGACCGCAAGTCCGGCTTCTGCCTCGGCGACCGATACCGGATCGATCGAAGGCTGCCGGCGGCACCGGCCGAGCCCAGGTACACGAGCCGCTGCGGGCTGGCCGCGCCCGGGTTGTTCGGCCTCCAGGAGGGGATCTCGGTCGGCTACGGCGACGACTATCCGGCCTACCTGGAGGGCCAGTACCTGCGCCTCAGCGGGCTGCCGGCCGGCCGCTACGTGCTCGTGCACCGGGCGAACAGCGGCCGGCGGCTACGCGAGCTCGACTACGGCAACAACGCGGCGTCGCTGCTGCTCCGGCTGCGCTGGCGCGCGGGCGAGCCGATGGTGCGGATCCTCAAGAGGTGTCCCGACAGCGACCGTTGCAATCGGCTGACAAGCTCGGCCGATTGAAGCTGTGCAGGCGCTCCGGACGGTGGGTCGTTGTTCGACGAGCAAGCCGAGGCCACCGGCCTCGAGATGATCCGTGGCACTCGGGCCGGTGCTCGATCTGGTCGCGGGCAAGTGGAGCGTCGACGTCCTGTACTAGCTCGCGAGCGGCACGCGTCCTGCTCGAGCATGCGAGCCTCGCCGCAAGCCCGCCCGGCTCGTAGCATCCCGCCCATGGCGGAGTACGTGCTGGACCATCACCTCGAAGGTGAGCGTGCGCGGCTGGCTTTGATGTCGCAACTGCTCGACCCGATGCACCGCCGGCACATCGAGTCGCTCGGCGTGGAGCCCGGAGCAAGGGTCCTCGAGGTCGGCTCCGGGAACGGCTCGATCGCCGCCTGGCTCGCCGAGCGCGTCGGCCCCGGCGGCCGGGCGGTCGCGGTGGACCTCGACCTGTCGCTCATGGACGTGCAGGCGCCCAACCTCGAACTGCGCCAAGGCGACATCGTCGCCGGCCCGGTCGATCCCGGGGGCTTCGGCCTCGTGACCGCACGGGCCGTGCTCCACCACGTCACGGACGCAGGCGCGGCGGTTCGGAACCTCGTCGCCAGCCTGGCTCCAGGTGGCTCGATCCTGCTGATCGAGCCGGACTTCCTGCCGGTCGGCGTCGCCGAGCCGCCCGAGGTGCGAGCTTTCTGGGACGGCTGGCTCGCATGGTCGCGAGAGCAAGGGATCGACTACCACATCGGTCGTGCGCTGGCTCCGCGGCTCGCGGCGCTCGGTCTCGAGCAGGTCGCGGGCACGGCGGAGACCGCGGTCTACAACGGCGGCTCGCCGTGGGCGGAGTACTGGCGGCAGACCGTCGTCGAGCTACGCGGCGGCCTCGTGAAATCGGGCAAGCTCGACGACGGGCTCATCGACGGGTTCCTGGCGGCGTGCGCCGATCCGGGCTGGTGGACGGAGACGATCGCCTTCACGGCCGTCCACGCGCGCGCGCCGGGCGGCTGAGCAGAGCCGTCCACGCATCGCCGTAGTCTCGGCGGTGGTGAGCGAGGTCGTCGAAGGACTCGGCGGTGAGCAGCGCGATCGGATCACGGCGCTGCGCGAAGCCAGGAAGTTCTTCTGGGTGGATGTCTCCCTCGGAACGACGAGCAGCCGCGATCTGAGCGAGTCGCTGGGCATCCCGGAGACCGTAGTGACGGCGCTGCTGAGCTTTGGCCAAGCCCATCCGTCCGCCCGCAGGTTCGTGGCCGACGGGCAGCGCGTCGCCTTCAGCATCGCCGGCTATCTCGAGTCCGATGAGCCGCGAGCCGGCGCCGGCTACCGCCTTCGGCCGGTGGAGGTCGGCGTGCTTGTCAGCGCCGACTATCTGCTCACGGTTCACCAGGAGCGGTTCTCGCTGCCCGGGCTGCTGGAGCCCTACATGCCGGAGGGGCGCAGCGAGCAATACGCCGTCTACGCGGTCCTGGACGCGATCGTCGCCAGCGCGTTCGACGCGCTCAACGAGGTCGAGGAGACGCTGGATGGCCTTGCGGTGATGTCGGCCGACCTGCGCGCAGGGCGATTGCGGATGGCGACCCTGCGCGCCACCAGCTCGCAGCTCTCGGACCTGAGGCGCCAGGCCGCGCCCCTGAGGGGTCTCTTCGAGCGGATCGGCGTGGAGATCACGCGCATCCAGGGCCTCGAGGCCGACGACGAGCACTACTTCGAGCGCATCGGCAACCAGATCCATCGCCTCGTCGACGCCATCGACGCCGCGGCGGACGCGATGGCAAGGCTGATCGACCTGCGCCTGAACGAGACGTCGTACTGGCTGACAGTGGTGGCCACCATCTTCCTGCCGCTCACGTTCATCACCGGCTTCTTCGGCATGAACTTCGAGTTGGATGGTCGAGCAGGTCGACACGGGGTTGGCCTTCTGGGCGCTCGGTGTCGGCAGCCTCGTGGTCGGCGTGGCGCTGATCTTTGGACTGGTCGTGCGCGGTTCGCCCGTCCAGGGCGGGGACGACGCCGCCGGCGCCGGTCCCCACCCCTAGCGCAGCGCCTGCGCCTCAGTCGACGGCGGTTGCCTCGAGCAGGACGAGGAGCGGTGGTGCCGCCAGCCGCGCGACGCCGAGAACGCTCGTCACAAAGCCATCGTCGGAGCTCCCGAAACGGCTCGTGAGGCCTGTCCAGTGCTTGAAGAGCTCGTCGACGTCAGTGGTGTAGACGTTGAGCCTCGTGACGTTGGACAGGGTCATGTCGGCGTCGGCCAGGACGGCCTCCAGGTTGTCGAGGGCCAGCTCGAGCTGGGCGGCCATGTCGCCCGGATGCTGCGGGTTACCGTCGGCGTCCACCGCGTCCTGCCCGCTGCATACGAGCTCCCGCCGATGCCCCTCGATCAGATGGGCCTGGTCGAATCCCAATTTGGCGGACCAAGACCAAGGGTTGATTGCGTTGCGAGTGGTCATGTTGTCTCCTCGGCTTACTTCTCAGGCTCTTGGCGGCGTCGCAGATGCACCATCAGCCACGCGCGCGCCAGCAGCAGGCCGGCGCCCGCGCCCGTAACCGAAGGCAGCATCTCTTCTACGGGCACGCCTCCCACGTGAGCGATCACGGTCACGAGCTCCCGGACTCATGCTGCGACCGGTAGCGCTCAACCTGCTCGTCCATGGCCCTCACGTTGGCTTCCTCCACCTCGGCCGGCGCGTCGTACTCGTCGTGGCGCCGGACCCAGTCGTTCGCGGGCCCCTGCGGGTAGCCCTCCGGCGAGTCCTGCCACTCCTCCTGGCGTCCGAGCGCGGTGATGTCGAGATAGGCCCACAGGCCGCCCAGCGCCTCGTCGCCGCGTGCGTCGACGAAGTACGTGCGGAAGATGCGGTCGTCGTCGTCGCGGAAGAAGACGTTGGTGCCGTGCCACTCGCCGACGTCGAAGTCGGCGTCGAAATCGTCGGTCAGCGTGTACCACGGAATGACCTCCCAGCCCATCCGCGACCGCCAGCGCTCGATGTCCGGCTGCGGAGCACGCGAGACGAACGCGATCGTCGTGTCGCGGGCGTTCAGATGGGCGGGGTGGGTCACCTGGTCGGCGACCCAGGAACAGCCCGGGCACCCACTCTCTGGCCAGCCCGCGACGCCGGGCTCGAAGAAGAAGCGGTAGATGATCAGCTGACGGCGTCCCTCGAACAGGTCGAGCAGGCTCACCGGCCCGTTCGGGCCCTCGAAGCGGTAGTCCTTCTCGACGGCCATCCGCGGCATCCGGCGGCGCTCGGCGGCAAGCGCATCGCGGGCGTGGGTGAGCTCCTTCTCCCTCACCAGCAGCTCCTCGCGCGCGGCCTTCCAGTCCTGGGGCGATACGACGGGCGGCATCTTCATTGCGATTCCTTCTCTGGTCGGGTACCTCGTATGTTGAGACACCAGCGGCGACGAGAACGGAACGAACGATCCGTTCCGGGCTGAGCTGGTGTCGTTAGAGGCGATGACCGTGACGAACGATGCTGAGGTCGAAGCCAATCTCGCGCGTGCGCGCGCGGGGGACGAGGGAGCGTTCGAGGCGCTCACGGAGCCCCACCGGCGGGAGCTGCAGGTGCACTGCTACCGGATCCTCGGATCGCTGCAGGACGCCGAGGATCTCGTTCAGGAGACGCTGCTCGCCGCCTGGCGGGGCCTCGAGCGATTCGAGGGGCGCGCATCGCTGCGCGCCTGGCTGTACCGCATCGCGACGAACCGCTGTCTGAACATGCTGCGCGACCGCGGGCGCCGCCCGCAGGAGGTACCGCCGATGGCAGCGCCCGAGCCGACCCGCCGCACGGAGCCGCTCTGGCTCGAGCCGTATCCCGATGCCCTGCTCGAGGGAGTCGAGGAGGCCTCAACGGCGGCGCCCGAGCCACGCTACGAGCTGCGCGAGTCGGTCGGGCTGGCGTTCGTCACGGCGCTTCAGCAGCTGCCGCCGCGCCAGCGGGCGGTACTCGTGCTACGAGACGTGCTCGGCTTCAAGAACGCCGAGGTCGCGGACATGCTCGACACGGGCGACACCGCGGTGAAGGGCGCCCTCCAGCGGGCCCGGGCGAAGGTCCGCACGCAGGTAGGCGCGGGCGACCGCGAGCGCGCGCCGGCTCCGAACTCGGCACGCGAGCGCGAGCTGGTCGGGCGCTTCGCCGATGCCGTCGAGAGCGGCGACGTCGACGAGGTGGTCGCGCTGCTGACCGACGACGCACTGCTGACGATGCCGCCGCAGCCACTGGAGTACTGCGGCCACGAAGCCATCGCCGCCTTCCTGCGCCACCGCGCCGAGCTGCGCGGCGCCCCGCTGCACGTCGTGCCGACCCGCGCCAACAGCCAGCCGGCCTTCGGCTGCTACCTCCCCGACCCGCACGCGGCGATCGCACGCCCCTACGGGATGATCGTGCTGACGCTCGAGGGCGACGCGGTCGCCGCGATCACCTGGTTCGGCGACACCGGCGTCCTACGCCAGTTCGGACTGCCGCGCACCCTGCCGAGCCGATGAGCGCCTAGCCGAACGTGAACGCGTAGGCCTCGGCGCCCGGTTCGAGGAAGGTGATCTCGAGCGTCCGCTCGCGGACGCTGTCGTGGACGCGCACGAGCTGGTACAGGCGGCCGTGCTGCAGCAAGCCGTTCCCCTCTTCGTCGACGTCCTCGCCGTGCGACGGGCCGGGCGCCTCGCCGTCGACGAGCACGCGGAAGGGAATCGGCTCCCGTCCTCCCGGAGACAGCACGAGATGCACGTCGCGTGCGTGGAACCGGTAGACGATGCTGCCCCCGGCCTCGCCAAGCGCCACGTTCTCCTGGCCGACCGTCCACTCGCCGGTGAGCGCCCAGTGGTTGAGGCGCAGGCCCTCCGGCGACACCCGGCCTCCGCCGCGGCCGAAGCCGAGATACGTCTCGGGCGTGAGCAGCTGGTCCCAGTCGGCCTCCGCCTCGACCCCGAGCCCCTCGACCGAGACGAGCTCGCGCTCCACGCCGAGCAGCCGCTGAATGACACGCTCCAGCTCCTCGTAGCGCCCCTCGCCGAAATGCTCATCGCGGATGAGCCCGTCCGCGTCGACGAAGTAGAGCGCCGGCCAGTAACGGTTCGCGAACGCGCTCCAGATCGCATAGTCGTTGTCGACCGCGACCGGGTAGTCGATCGCGCGCTCCTGGGTCGCGCGGCGCACGTCCTCGACCTCGTGCTCGAACGAGAACTCCGGCGTATGGACTCCGACGACGATCATCCCGTCGTCTCGATAGGCCTGAGACCACGCACGGACGTACGGCTCCTGGCGCAACCAGTTGATGCAGGTCAGCGTCCAGAAGTTCACGAGGACGACGTGGCCGCGCAGCTCGGCGGGGCCGAGCGGCTCGGACCCCACCCACTCGGTCGCCCCGTCGAGCGAGGGCATGTGCACCTGGGCCGACACCTGCCTGGAAGGATCCACCACCTGGGGACCCGCGACAAGGCTCACGTCTGACAGGAGGCAAGACCATGGCGTACGGCGTGCTCGGTGTTGGCGCCATAGGCGCGGCGATCGTCACGGGGTTGTGCGAGAACGTCGATGACGCGCCACAGGTGCTGCTCTCGCCCCGCAACGGCGAGATCGCCACCGGCCTCGCCGAGCGCTTTGGGAGCGTCGATGTCGCGGCGGACAACCAGGCGGTCGTTGACGGCGCGGGAGTCGTGATCTTGTGCGTACGCCCTCAGGTCGCGCAGACCGTGCTCGCCGAGCTCCGCTTTCCCGCCGACCGGGTCGTGATCAGCGCGATCGCGGGCATGTCGATCGAAGCGCTCCAGCGGCTGCTGGCGCCGGCCACGGACCTCGCGCGCGTGATCCCGCTCCCGTCGGTTGCGCGGCGGGAGGGCATCACGCCGGTTCATCCGCCGGGCGCCGCTGCCATCGCGCTGTTCGATCGCCTGGGCGAGACCATCGAGGTTGCCGACGTCAAGGCGTTCGAAGCGTTCGCTGCCTCGACGGCGACGATCGCCGCGCACTTCGCCTATCTGAACGCCATCGCCACGTGGCTCGAGCGGCAGGAGATCCCCGCCGCCGCCGCGACGCGCTACGTGGCTTCGATCTTCGCCGGGCTCGCCGAGCCGACGCGGAGCGGGGAACGCTTCGAGCAGTTGGCCCGCGAACACGCCACCCCAGGCGGGATCAACGAGCAGTTCCGGGACGAGCTCGAGCAGGCCGGGCTATTCGAGAACGTCAGCCTCGGCCTGCAACGCATCCTCGACCGGCTGAACGCGACGTAGCGAGTCGGTCAGGACTGCAGGAAAGCCAGCAGGTCTGCGTTGATCGTCTCGGCCTCGGTGGTCGGCATTCCGTGCGGGAATCCCTTGTATGTCTTGAGCGTCCCGTTCTGCACGAGCTCCGCCGACAGGGGTCCGGAGTCGGCGTAGGGGACGATCTGGTCGTCGTCGCCGTGCATCACCAGGACCGGCACCGTGATCTTCTTCAGGTCCTCGGTGAAATCGGTCTGGGAGAAGGCGACGATCCCGTCGTAGTGGGCCTTGGCTCCGCCCATCATCCCCTGACGCCACCAATTCTCGATGATCGCTTCCGAGGGTTCCACGCCAGGCCGGTTGTAGCCGTAGAAGGGGCCCGAGGGCAGGGCCCGGTAGAACTCCGACCGGTTGGCGAAAAGTTGTGCCTGGAGGTCGTCGAAGACGCTCTTCGGCAATCCGCCGGGGTTGGCGTCGGTCTGCACCATGAGCGGCGGCACCGCGCTGATCAGCACCGCCTTCGCCACTCGGCCCTCACCGTGTCGCGCGATGTAGTGCACAACCTCGCCCCCACCCGTGGAGTGCCCGACGTGGACGGCATCCTGGAGATCGAGATGGGCGGTCAGCGCAGCCAGGTCGTCGGCGTAGTGGTCCATGTCGTGACCATCGCCGACCTGTGTGGAGCGCCCGTGCCCGCGCCGGTCGTGGGCGATCACGCGGAAGCCGTTCTGCAGGAAGAACAACAGCTGAGTGTCCCAATCGTCGGCCGAGAGTGGCCAGCCATGGCTGAAGACGATCGGCTGGCCCGAGCCCCAATCCTTGTAGAAGATCTCGATGCCGTCGGTCGTGGTGATCGTGCCCATGCGCTGCTGCCTCCGTTGGTGTTGGAGCTGACGCCGACCCGTGCGCTGCGCAGCCTAACCCAGCTGTGTCTTCGCGCCAGGTCAGAAGCTGTGAAGCGGCCGGATGCGTGAGCGGAGCAGGCGCCACGGGCACTGCTCCCCCGCCATCCGCGATGGTACGGTGGCGCGCCGAGGATCGAGCGGAGGAGGACGTCCATGTGGAGAGGTAACGGTCGAGCGAAGCCCCCATCCCCCGCTCTGGTGCTTTCCCTCATCGCCCTGTTCGTCTCGCTCGGAGGCACGGGCTACGCAGCGATCAAGATCACCGGCAAGGACGTCGCCGACAATTCTCTGACCGGCGCGGACGTGAAGAACGAGTCCCGTCACGCGCAAGGACGTGAAGGGCCTCGGTACGCGGGACATAGCCGATGCGTCGCTCCTAGCCAAGGACTTCAAGACCGGGGAGCTGCCTGCCGGGCCGAAAGGCGAGATCGGCGCCACTGGGCCGGCGGGCGCGAAGGGCGAGACCGGTGCGACCGGGCCTCCCGGACCCGGCTCGAGGTTGACCACGCTCCTCACGCCCGGCTCGACGACCTACACGGCCCCCGCAAACACTGCTCGACTCCTCGTGCGCCTGTGGGGCGGCGGCGGAGGCGGCGGAGAGGGCAACAACTGGGGCGGCGGTGGAGGCGGCGGCCAGGGCGGCTATGCCGAGGCCCTCGTTCCGGCCAGCCCCGGTGCGACCTTCACCGTCTTGGTCGGGGCCGGAGGCGCTGGAGCGCTGGCCGGTGTTTCCGACCCCACAGCGGGCGGGAATACGACCTTCGCCTCGGGTGCCAACACGCTCTTGACCGCGAACGGCGGAGCATTTGGCGGCAACACATCGAGCTGCCCGAACAGTGGCCAACCGGGCGGCGTCGGTGGGAGGGGAAGCGTGACCGCACCCGCGCAAGGCACGCTCGCCATTCCAGGCGTCAACGGCACGGGGGGACAGTCCGCGCCCGGCTGCGGAGGCGGCAGCGGGGCGGGCGGCGACGGCGGCGGCGTGCCAGGCTTCCGAGGCAGCGGTGGAGACAGTCTGGATGCCGGCATTTTCGGCATCCCGTCCGGAAGCGGCAGCGCCGGCGCGGCCGTGATCGTCTCGTACGCCGACTAGCGGCACCCGGTCAACCGCGACTCGGGGCCGCGGCCAGTCCGAAACTAGGGAAGGCCGCCCCGAAGAGCGGCCTTCCCTGAGCAGCAGCGATGCGCCCGGACTGAGCGACAGCCGTCGCCGGCTCCCGGCCTAGCGCCCTTCTCGCAGCTGCAGCCGGTTGCCGTCAGGGTCCTGGAACACCGCGACGTAGCCCCACGGGTATTCGAGCACCTCCGTATCGAACTTCACGCCGCGCGACTTGAGCTCCTCATACGCCTTCCGGCAATCCCCCGTCGCGATGGTGTACGCCGCCGGGACGCGGCCGAATACCGGCTGCCCCTGCCCGGGCGTCCCCGGCCAGAGAACCAGCTGAAAGTCCTGACCGTTGACGCCGACGGTCAGGAACCGCGGTCCGTCGGGGGTCGGGTTGTCGGCCCGCTGCTCGAAGCCAAGGACGTTCGTGTAGAAGTCGAGCGCCCTGTCCTGGTCGCTGACGAGCACGCTCGCGTAGACGATTTCTTCCAGCATTGCTGTTCCTCCAGCGTTCGTTGTCACTACCGGTATGACGGATTGCGACGAGCGAACGTGACAGCCGGCGAGGCCGAAACGCAGAAGGCCGCCCCATGAAGAGGCGGCCTTCCGGCACGGGACGGGAATCCTTCGCTACGCGGCAGCCGTCGCCGGCTCCTCGACCTGCCGCGGCATCAGCACCTCGCGCGCGATCACGAGTCGCTGGATCTGCGACGTGCCCTCGTAGAGCTGCATGATCTTCGCGTCGCGCATCAGCTTCTCGACCGGGTACTCCTTGATGAAGCCGTAGCCGCCGTAGACCTGCACGGCGTCGACGGTGACCTCCATCGCGCTGTCGGCGGCGAAGCGCTTCGCGTGCGAGGAGACGAGCGTGTTCCGCTTGCCCTGGTCGAGCTCGACCGCCGACTTCCAGGTGAGCAGGCGTGCCGCCTCGATCTTGGTCGCCATGTCGGCGATCATGAACTGGATCGCCTGGTGCATCGCGATCGGCACGCCGAACTGGACGCGCTCCTTGGCGTAGTCGCGGGCGAACTCGAAGGCCGCGTTCGCGATTCCGACACCCATCGCCGAGACGCCGGGGCGCGTGCGGTCGAGGGTCATCATCGCGAGCTTGAAGCCCTTGTTCTCCTCGCCGATGAGGTGGTCAGCCGGGATCTCGACGTCGTTGAAGGAGATCATCGCCGTGTCGGAGGCGCGCTGACCGAGCTTGTCCTCCTTCTTGTCGACGGTCACGCCGTCGAGGTCACGCGGGACGATGAAGGCCGAGATGCCGCGGTGGCCGGCCTCCTTGTCGGTCTTCGCGTAGACCGTGTACCAGGAGGCGTGGCTGCCGTTCGTGATGAAGCACTTGGTGCCGTTGATGACGTACTTGTCGCCCTTGCGCACGGCGGTCGTGCGCATGCTCGAGACGTCCGAGCCGGCGTCGGGCTCGGTCAGGCAGAAGGAGGCGAGCTTCGGCTCCTCGGTGAGCATGCCGAGGTACTTCTTCTTCAGCTCCTCCGAGGCGCCGAGGCCAACGGGCGCGGTGGCCAGGCCGTTGCACATCAGCGAGGTACCGACGCCCGAGCAGCCCCACCCGAGCTCTTCCTCGATCAGACAACCCGAGAGGTAGTCGAGGCCGGGCCCGCCGTACTCCTCCGGGATGTGAGAGTTCATGAGCCCGATCTCCCACGCCTTCTGGATGATCTCGTGGGGGAAGGTGGACTCCCGATCGAGCTCCCACGCGACCGGCCGGATCTCCTTCTCGGCGAAGTCGTGGGCGAGCTGGCGGATGTCCTTCTGCTCGTCGGTGAGAGTGAAGTCGACCACTGCTGCTGGCTCCTTGCCGGGTGCGCGGGCGCTCCCGATTGATTCGTCAGTCAACCCTGTCTGCCATGAGGGTACATGAGGAGGCCCCCGATGGCGCGCATTACTTCACACTGTGCGCGTGGGCACGTTCGGGACGGTCGTGATCGTGCTGGCGCTCGTCGCCGTGGTGGTGGCAACGCTGAGCTACTGGGGCAGCGGCCGCATCTACGGAGGCCTCGGCAAGGGCGGCCTCGGCATGGACCACGACGAGCGCCCGCCCTCGGCGGTGGCCGGTCCGCAGAGCGCCGAGGCGCAGGAGGAGATTCGCCAGATGCTCGAGGCGAAGTCCGCCCGGCGCGAGGCGCGCGGCGAGGCGCCGCTCGACATCGAGTCGGAGCTCGCATCGCTCACGACGGCCGCGCCGGCCGTCGATCCGGCGCTCCGCGAAGAGGTTCGCCAGCTGGTCGTGGCGCGCAACGAGCGCCGTGCCCGGCAGGGCAAGGAGCCGCTCGACGTCGAGGCGGAGGTCGACCGCGAACTGCGTGATCTACGGGGGTGACTTGGGCCTCGTATCGGGTATAGGCTGGTCGCGCTATGGCTGAGGACCGCCGATTCGAGCTGGACGACCTATTGCTCCGCCCCGGCTGCTACCTGAACCCGCAGACCGAGGTGATGGTGGTCGTCGACGACTCGCCCGCGATCGACGGCGAGATCTTCAACCTCGAGGAGTTCGAGGGAGCCGACTGGGTGCTGATCGCGGACGAGGTCCCGGTCGACGAGGCGCGCCGTGACGAGCTGCTGGAGAACTTCCAGGCCACCTACCACGGCGGCGACGGTCGCATGCGGCTGACCACCGAGGAACTCGACGAGCAGGACGACCAGGACGAGGACGAGGAAGAGGACGAGCTCGAGGAGTAGCGCCGACCGCGCGCTGCTCGGCTGGCTGGCGGCGCGAGCGGTGCCGGGCGTCGAGGAGGTCGAGGACGGCGTCTACCGGCGCACGGCGGAAATCGAGGGTCGCCCGGGCGTCGTTCGGATTGACGCGAGCAATCCCCCACCGAGCGGGCGCGGCCGGCTCGTGCTCGGGCTCGACCAGGACCACGCGGAGATCGACCGCGCTCTCGGCGCCGACCCGATGCTGGCGCCGCTCGTCGAGGCGCGGCCGCTGCTGCGCGTGGCGGGTGCCTGGGACGGGTTCGAGCTCGCGGTGCGGGCGGTGCTCGGCCAGCAGGTGTCCGTCGCGGCTGGGCGCGGGCTGGCCGAGCGGCTCGCACTGAGGCACGGCGAGCCTCTGCCGCAACCGGAGGGCAGCCTCGTGCGGCTGTTCCCGCGTCCCGAGCGGCTCGCGGCCGCCGAGATCGCCGGCATGCCGGCGACCCGCGCCCGCGCGCTGCAGGCGCTCGCGGCCGCCGTCGCCGGGGGGCTCGAGATCGACGAGCGCCAGAACCCGGCGACGGTCCGCGCGGCGCTCCTCGACGTGCCCGGGATCGGCCCCTGGACCGTCGAGTACGTCGCCATGCGCGCGCTCCGCGACCCGGACGCGTTCCCGGCGGGCGACCTCGTTCTGCGCAACGCGCTCGGCGGCATCAGCGCCCGCGAGCTGCTCGCCCGGGCGGAGGCGTGGCGGCCCTGGCGGGCGTACGCGGCGATGCACCTGTGGACCGCCACCGCCGCCGCGAACACATAGTCTTCGCCGCGCGATGCGGCCCGTCTACTACCTGGGTGATGTTCATCCCTGCGGCGATCGCGCTCGAGCTCGCCCACGCGGATCCGGTGCTCGTCTTCGCGGCCGCGGCGCTCGGGGTGATTCCGTGTGCTGCCGTGATGGGCGAGGCGACCGAGGCGATCGCTGCCCGCACGGGGCCTGGCATCGGCGGCCTACTGAACGTGACCTTCGGGAACGCGCCAGAGCTGATCATCGCCTTCTTCGCCCTCAACAAGGGGCTTCAGGAGGTCGTGAAGGCGTCGATCGTCGGCTCGATCATCGGCAACATCCTGCTCGTGATGGGGGCCGCGATGGTGGTCGGCGGGCTTCCGCGCGAGAAGCAGACGTTCAGCCGCACGGCCGCCAACGCCCAGTCCGCGATGCTGATGCTGGCGCTCGCGGCGCTGATCTTTCCGGCGATCTTCCAGCTGATCCACGGCGGCGGGCTGCCGGGGGTCGGCGAGGAGCGCGTCGATTTCGGCTCCGACCTCGAGACGCTCTCCCTCTGCGTGGCGATCGTGCTGCTGATCAGCTACGTGCTCGGCCTCATCTTCTCGCTGAAGACGCATCGCGCGGTCTTCAATCCGTACGACGCCAGCGCGGAGGAAGAGGAGGAGGAGCACCACTGGGCGGTCAGGCAAGCAGCGATCTACCTGGCGCTGTCGGCGGTGGCCGTCGGCGTGATGTCCGAGATCCTCGTCGGCTCGATCTCGGAGGCCTCGGAGGACATCGGCCTGTCCGAGTTCTTCGTCGGCGTCTTCATCGTGGCGATCGTCGGGAACGCGGCGGAGCACTGGGTCGCGGTCCTCGTGGCGGCGAAGGACAAGATGGACCTGGCGGTCAACATCGCGATCGGGTCGAGCGCCCAGATCGCGCTCTTCGTCGCGCCGGTGTTGGTGTTGCTGTCGTTCGTCATCGGGCCGGACCCGATGGCGCTCGTCTTCAACGGCTACGAGATAGGGGCGCTTCTGTTCGCGGTGCTGATCGCGAACCTCGTTACCCAGGAGGGCGAGTCGAACTGGTTCGAGGGCGTCCAGTTGCTCGCGCTGTACGCCGTGCTCGGGCTGGTCTTCTACTTCGCCTGAGTCGAGAGCCGCCGCAGCGCCGTCTCGGCCGCGGCGGCCATCTCGGCGAGAACGGCGCGGTCGACGTTGCGGAAGCGGTCGCAGCTGCGGTGGTAGCAGGGGTCGGCGGGCTCGCCGCCGGAGCCGCGCTCGGAGGCACCCGTGTAGAGGCCGTTCACCGGGATCCCGGCGCGCTCGAAGGGCGCGTGGTCGGAGGCCCCGCCGGTGCTCTCGCCCGGTAGGCGGCGGCCGGCGGCCCGGCGCAGCAGCCGCGACAGCTGCGGGTCGCCGTCCGAGTAGACGGCGGGCCGCGCGTTCGGGGAGCCGACCATGTCGAAGTTGAGGTAGGCGGCGATTCGGCGTCGCTCGGGCTCGTCGAGCGAGCGCACGTAGCGCCGCGAACCGATCAGTCCGAGCTCCTCGGCACTCCAGAAGGCGAGCCGGATGGGCGCGCCCGGTGGCCGCGGGCCGATCTCTTCGGCCGCCTCGAGCAGCGTGGCCACACCGCTGCCGTTGTCGTTCAGGCCGGGGCCGTTGGCGACCGAGTCGAGATGGGCGCCTGCCATCACGACCTGCTCGCCCGAGCCGCCGGGCGTCTGCGCAATCACGTTCCGCGTCCGCCGCCGCTCGGAGGTGGCGTCGACATCGAGCTCCACCCGGTCGCCGGCGGCCACGCCCGCGTCGGCGCTGACGATCAGGGCAGGGATGCGCACACCCACCCCACCGAGCGTGGCGGAGGGCACCTCCCCGCCCTCGTTGTCGGCCACGAGCAGGGCGCCGGCGCCGGCCCGCTCGGCGTTCTGCGCCTTGACGCGGAAGAAGCAGTCGCCGCGCTCGGCCAGCGCGATCTCGCCGTTCCCGAGGGCGCTGAAATCGGAGCTCTCGCAGCCGTTGTCGACGCCGCGGGCGCGACCCGCCGCGCGCCCTGAGCCCGAGTAGACGATCGGGCGGAAGTCCTCGCCTCGACGCAGTTCGCGCCCGTCGACCGTGACCCGCGCCGAACGCTCGCGGTAGAAGGGGAAGCTGACGTCCTGAGTGCGCACGTTCCAGCCGGCGCCGCGCAGGCGCTCGATCACGTACGCGACCGAAGCGCGGTCCCCGCTCGTGCCGGCGGAGCGGTTGCCGCCGTTCTCGTCAGCGATTCGCTGGAGCGCGCGCAGGTGGTCGGCGAGCGTCGCGGGCGGGAGCGGCGGCTCCTGCGCCGAACGCGTCGCCGGGTCCTGCGCGCGCCCCTGCGCCGCTCCGTCGTCGTCCGAGTCGCAGCCGCTCGCGGCCGCCAGGAGCAGCGTGGCGAGGCCGGCCGCGAGGGCGCGTAGCACTCACCGAAAGCTAGCTGCCGTTCCCGGCCGCGACGGCGGCGAACCCCGAGGGCACCTTGCGCAGCTCGCTCGCCGACACGATCCGGTCGACGAGGCCGTACTCGACGGCCTCGTCGGCGCCGAAGAAGCGGTCGCGCTCCATGTCCTCGTGGACCTCCTCCTGCGTCTTGTTCGTGTGCCGCGCGTAGATCTCCTCGATCAGCCGGCGCAGCTCGAGCACCTCGCGCGCGTGGATCTCGATGTCCGACGACTGGCCCTGGAAGCCGGACGACGGCTGGTGGATGAGGATGCGCGCGTTCGGCAGCGTGAGTCGCTTGCCCTTGGTCCCGCCGGCCAGGATCAGCGAGCCGGCCGACATCGCCATCCCGTAACAGATGGTCTGAACGTCCGGCCGGATGTACTGCATCGTGTCGTAGATGGCGAGCCCGGCGTGGAGGGAGCCACCCGGTGAGTTGACGTAGACGGACACGTCCTTGTCCGGGTCCTCGGACTCGAGGTGGACGAGCTGGGCGACCACGAGGTTGGCGATCTCGTCGTCGATCGGGCGCCCGATGAAGACGATGCGCTCGTTGAGGAGGCGCGAGTAGATGTCGAAGGAGCGCTCGCCCCTCGGGGTCTGCTCCACGACCATCGGGACGAGCGAGCTGCTGACACGGCCTACCTGCATCGGAGGCGCTCCTTTCCGCGCGCGACGGCGCTACAGTGCAACTATCCAGTTGCACAATAGCGCAACCGGTTGGTTGCACATGGAGGCCCCCTATGAGCCAAGTCGTTGAACGCGAGCTCCTCGTCCCCGAGACACCCGAAGAGGTCTGGAGCTCGCTGGCCGAGCCCGCCTGGCTCGGCGAGGACGCCTCGATCGAGCTGGAGCCGGCCGGCGAGGTGCAGGCCGGCGAGCGCAGCGGCTTCGTCGAGGAGGCCGAGGAGCCGAGCCGGCTGGTGTTCTGGTGGAGCGCGCCGGACGAGGAGGCATCGCGCGTCGAGCTCGATCTCGAGGAGACGGACGAGGGCACGCTCGTGCGCGTGACGGAGTCGCGGCCGCTCGAGATCCTGACCGTGCGCGGGCGCGAGCTCGCCGTGGAGCTCGACCTCGCCGGCGGTCAGGGGCCGGTGGCCTCCGCCGCGGCGGGCGGCGCCGCGCTCGTGATGGGCTGATGCCGGCAGCCGACCCGGCGGACGCCGTCTTCAGCGCGCTCGCGGACGGCACGCGCCGCGACCTGTTCGCTCTACTCGGCAGGCGCGGCGAGGCGAGCGCGACCGATCTCGCGCGCGAGCTGCCCGTCACGCGTCAGGCCGTCCAGAAGCACCTCGGCCTGCTCGCCGACGCGGGCCTCGTGGCCGCGCGGCGCGCGGGACGCGAGGTCCTCTACCACCCCACGCCCGGGCCCATGTCGGAGGCACTCGAGTGGATGGCCGAGGTCGGCCACCAGTGGGACGACCGGCTCGCGGCGCTCGAGCGCCAGCTCGCCCACGGGCGGACCAGCACGTAGGAACTCGCGCTAGTCGGACTCGCGGGAGCGCTCGGCCGGCGCGCCCTGGACTGCGCCTGAGACCTCGCGCTCCTCGTCGCCGTCGTCACGCTCGGCGTCGTGCTCGAACTCGCCGCCCTGCTTCATGTGCTCGATCCGCTCCTCACGCTTCTCGTCGGCGTGCGGGTCGCGCCGGTCGGCGCGGATCGAGAGCAAGATCCCGATCGTGAAGGCGACGGCGATCACGCCGAGGCTGGCGAGCGGCCCGACCTCGACGATGTCCTCGATCAGCAGCTTCACGCCGACGAGCCCGAGCACGATCGCGATCGTCTCGTCGAGGTAGCGGAAGCGCGCGATCAGGCTCTCCACGAGCACGAACAGCGCCCGCATGCCGAGCAGCGCGAAGACATTGCCCATCCAGATCAGCAGCGGGTCACGAGTGATTGCGAACGCGGCCGGGATCGAGTCGATCGCGAACGCGATGTCGGCGAAGACGATCGCCGTCAGGCACAGGAACAGCGGCGTGACGTAGCGCCTGCCGTCCTGCTTCACGAACCAGTGGCCGCCGTGGAACTCGCTCGTGACCGGGAAGAACTTGCGCACTGCGCGCACCATCAGGTTCTTGTCGGGGTCGACGTTCTCCGCCACGCCGCGCCAGATCCGGTAGGCGAGCACGATCAGCGCCGCGCCGAGCAGGTAGATGACGACGTGGAACTGCTCGATCAGCTCGACGCCGGCGAGGATGAAGATCCCTCGCAGGACGAGCGCGGCGACGATCCCCCAGAAGAGCAGGCGCGGACGGCGCTCGTAGGGCACGCCGAAATAGGCGAACAGCAAGAGGAAGACGAACAGGTTGTCGAGCGACAGCGAGCGCTCGATCAGGTAGACGGTCGTGTAGAGGACGGCGTCCTCGCTGCCCTCGAGGAGAAGCACCGGGATCGCCGCCAGCAGCGCGAGGACGAGCCAGCCGATCGACCACCAGACGGCCTCCTTGAAGCTCGGCTCGCGCCCGCGCGCGAAGAAGTGGAGGTCGAGCCACAGGAAGAAGAAGAGGGCCACGATCAGCCCGCCAAGCAGCGTCAGGTCGGCGCCTGTCATGTCCCTGAGCCTAGAGTGGAGTTATGAGAGGTCACTTAGCCGTCGGCACCTGGAGCGGCGGGCGCTTCATGCATTTCGGCGAGCCAGTCTCCGAGGAGCGGCTCGAGGCGCTGATCCGGCCGGGCGACGGGATCGACAACGTCATGACCTCGGACGCCTATGGCGCGGGGGCCGCTGACGAGCTCGTCGGGCGCGCGCTCGGCGGCCTGCCGCGCAACTCGTACGCGCTCACCGGAGCGGTCGGGCATGACTTCTACGAGGGCGAGCGCGAGGGGGCGAAGGGCTATCCGCGCTTCACCGATCCGCGCCTGCGCGCGCCGGACGGCTACGCGGCCTACCTGCGCATGGCCGTCGAGCGCAGCCTGGAGCGCTGCGGCACCGACCACTTCGACCTGCTGCTGCTGCACAACCCGGACCGGCGCGGCTTCGAGTCGCCCGAGGTCTGGGAGGCGCTGCGCGAGCTGCGCGATGCGGGTCTCGCGCGCGAGCTGGGCGTGGCGCCGGGCCCCGCGAACGGATTCACGCTCGACCTGATCGGCTGCTTCGAGCGCTACGGCGCGCTGATCGACTGGGCGATGCTGATCCTCAACCCGTTCGAGCCCTGGCCGGGCGAGCTCCCGCTCGCCGCAGCGCGCGCTCACGGGGTGCGAGTGATCACGCGAGTCGTCGACTACGGCGGCCTCTTCCACGACGATGTCCTACCCGGCCATCGCTTCTCCGACCATGATCACCGCGGATTCCGCCCGGATGGGTGGGTCGAGGCGGGTCGCGAGAAGCTCGAGCGGCTGCGCCCGATCGCCGACCGACATGGCCTGACGCCGCTACAGCTCGCCTGTGTCTGGAACCTCGCGCACGACCCGGTCGAGTGCGTCGCCCCCACGCTGATCCAGGAGGCCGGTACGGACGCGAAGCCGATCGAGGAGAAGCGCGCCGAGCTCGCCGCGGTCCCCGCGCGGTCGCCGCTGAGCGCCGAGGAGGTTGCCGAGATCCGCCGCATCGGCGACAACGCGGGCTCGATGCTGCTCAAGGGCGCGACGCCCGACCACGACGGCGAGGAGCGCCCCGACCGCTGGCCGGTGGCCCGGGAACAGGCCGAGCTGGCGCGGCGCTGGGGAATCGATCCCGAGCACGATCTGCGGCGCACCGCCGCGGCCGTCCGGGCTTAGCCGCCGTCGACGATCTTCCAGAAGGAATCCTTCCGAGTGATCTTCCCGTCCGCGAACTGGAGCAGGTCACACCCGCGCACCTCGATGGGCTCGCCCGTTCGCTGAGTCCCGCGAATCGTCCACTCGGAGACGCCGCGGTCACCGCAGAGCCAGTGGGTGTCGTCGCCGTAGTGGATGTCCGGAATCCCGTCGAGCCGGGACTGAATCCCCTCCCGAACCTGCTCCTTGCCCACCAGGCGCCGCCCTCCCGGTCCGGGCCCGCGCGGCATGTCTAGGACACAGTCCTCGGCGAAGAAGGACATGATCGCGTCGACATCGTGGGCGTTGAAGGCGTCGAGGAAGGCCTGCAGCGTCGAGGGGGCGATGTTCGTGCTTGGCATGCTCTTAGTATCGCCCCATGCAGCTGACGAGGGCCCGGGCGATCGTCGACCACGTGGTTGCGAACGCGCCCGGTCCGGTGTCGGTGTTCGTCGCCGACGCGCACGGTGAACTCGTCGCCGCGGCGACGATGGACGGCGCCGCCCCCGACACCCGCTTGAACGCGCAGCGCAAGGCCTACACGGCCGCGCGCAGCGACGCGATGTCGACCCGGCAGCTCGCCGAGAAGGCACGCGCCGATCCCGTCGAGCGAGCGAGCTTCGACCCCTTCTTCACGTTCTTCCTCGGCGGCGTGGCCGTCTTCGAGGACGACAGGCGGGTCGGCGCGGTCGGCGTCAGCGGCCTGCCCGGCGATGACGACGAGCGGCTTGTGCTCGCCGCCATCGAGATGTCGCGGATGTAGGAGGCGACGACTCCGTCGAGGCTCCGCCTCAGCCTCGCCTGGCGCGCCGAGGCGCGGACGGGCTGTGCGGTTGTGCTGGGCGGGCTTCGTGGTTCAAGTGCGTCATGTGGCTCCGTCTTCGATGTTGAGAGTGGTGTTGACGCTGGGCTCGGGCTGCGGGTTGCTTGGCCGCAGCAGGATCAGCGCAAGGACGATCCCGGCGCCGATCACCACGGCTCCGGTGATGAAGGCGAGCTGATAGCCGTCGACGAGCGAGCTCGTGAGCCCGTGGTCCGTCGACAGCAGCTCCTTCGTGTGGTTCGCGGCGATCGTGCTCAGGACGGCCAATCCGAACGCGCCGCCGATCTGCTGCGAGACGTTCGTGATCCCCGAGCCAAGGCCGGCGTCTTCAGGAGGGACGTCGGCCATCGCAATCGTCAGCAGCGGCATGAAGGCCGTGCCGATCCCGAGGCCGATGGCGAAGCAGGCAAAGAAGATGGTCGGGAAGAAGGGCGTGTCGGGCCCCACCGTCGCGAACAGCAGCAATCCCACGAGCGCGCTCGCCATGCCGCCCGTGAGCACCGCCAGGCTGCCGAAGCGCTCGACGAGCCGCGCCGTGATGCCCTGCGAGAGGACCGCGACGGTGAGGGTCCAGGGCAGGAAGGCCGCGCCTGTCTCGAGGGCGCTGTAGTGGCGGACGTGCTCGAGATAGAGCGCGCCGAGGAAGAAGGTCGAGTACATCCCCGTCACGAGGAAGCCCCTGACGAGACTCGCGTTGACCAGTCCGCGCAGCCGCAGGATGCGCAGCGGCATGATCGGGTTCACGACACGCGCCTCGACCGCGACGAAGGCCGCCATGAGCAGCGCCGCGATGCCACCGACGCCCAGCACCTCGAGGGACAGCCAGCCGTGGCTCGTCGCCTCGATGATCGCGTAGATGGCGCCCGCGAGCGACGCGGTCACGAGCAGCGAGCCGAGCCAGTCGACGCCCTGCCCGAGCCCCAGTCCCCTGTCGGCGCGGATCAGCGCCAGGCCGAGCGCGAAGGTGGCCGCGCCGATCGGGAGGTTGACGAAGAAGACCCAGTGCCAGCTCAGCGCCTCGGTCAGCACGCCGCCGGCCAAGAGCCCGAGTGAGCCGCCCGCGACGGATACGAAGACGTAGGCGCTCATCGCTCGAGCCCGCTCCACGGGCTCGGGGAACTCGGTGACGATGATCGCGAGGATCACGGAGGCCTGGGCGGCGGCGCCGATGCCCTGGAGGAAGCGTGCGCCGATCAGCGCCTCCTCGGTGGGCGCGAACCCGCACAGGAGCGAGGCGGCCATGAAAACGACGAGCCCGCCGAGAAAAACCCGCCTGCGGCCGACGAGGTCGCCGAGCCGGCCGGTCAGGAGCAGCAGGCTTCCGAAGGTCACGAGGAACGCGTTGACGACCCAGGTCAGGTTCCCCGGGCTGAACTGGAGGTCGCGCTCGATCGCCGGCAGCGCGACGTTCACGATCGTCACGTCGAGCACGATCATCAGCTGGGCGAGGCAGACGACCCCCAGCGTGGCCCAGCGGCGTCGATCGGCGGAGGTGTTGAAGAGACGGTCTGAGGCGGTGGCGACGGTCATGCAGCTCCTGCTTGTGGAAACGGTCGGCCCCGGCTAAAGTGGAGGCCACCTCCGAAATAACCGGAGGACACCTCCGAAATATACGGAGGCCCCCTCCGGTTGTCAAGGCCGAAGTTCATGAATACGACTGCAGAGAGCGTCCAGAGCCTGATCGACCGCCCGAAGCGGGCGGATGCCCGGCGCAACTACGAGAAGGTGCTCGCGGCCGCCCGCGAGGCATTCGCCGAGGGCGGAGAGGCAACCTCGCTCGAGAGCATCGCCCGCCGTGCGGGGGTGGGCATCGGCACGCTGTACCGCAACTTCCCCAACCGCCAGGCGCTCCTCGAGGCGCTCTACGTGGGCGAGGTCGAGGAGGTGAGTCGCTCCGCGGAGCAGTTCGCCGACGCCGAACCGTGGGCGGCCCTAGAGGGCTGGTTCGAGCGCCTGATCGGCTACATCGGCACGAAGCAGGCGCTCGCGCATGAGCTCCTCAACTACCTCGACAAGGACGCCGAGCTCTTCCAGGTCTGCCGCACCTCGCTGTGGGCGGCGGGGGAGCCGCTGCTGACGCGCGCTCAGGAAGCGGGCGTCGTACGCGCCGACGTGAGCATCGGCGAGGTCATCCAGATGGTCGTCGGGATCGCCAAGATCCCGACGAGCGACCCCGGGCAGACCAGGCACATGCTCCGGATCGCGCTCGACGGTCTGCGCTACCGGCCGCCGACGCCTTGATCGTCGGACAGCCGTACCGGTCAGTCCGCGCCGGCGCTTAACGGCTCTGTAGCGGCGCGTTCCCAGGCAGAGTCCTGGTATCGGATCATCGCGATCATCGCGGGGAGCGCGACCAGGGTCCCCGCGATCGCCGCCGCAGCCAGCGAGTGGTCGAAGATCTGGATCGCGGCCACGGCGGCGGTGGAGCCGGCGAGCACCGCCGTGATCACCGCCACCATGCCCGCCACTGTGCGGAATCCCTGCCAGCGATCGCCGGGCACCCGCCGGATGAGGAGCTGCTCGGCGGGCGGAACGCTCAGCAGGTACGGACCGATCTCCGGCGCCTGCTGGAAGTAGTAGCCACGCAGCAGGGTGATCCGGCGCGCGTACTCAGTGTCCTCAATCGATGACTGCAGCGTCCGCTCGAAGGTCACGAACCCGACGAATGCCAGGGTCGGGAGCAGAACCAGGGCGAACCCGTAGAAGGCCGAGCCCAAGCTGCTTGCGGTCGCCACCAGGCCCAGCGCGACGAGGCCCCCGGAGACCGCCGCCAAGAACATCGTCGCCCGTCCGTTCGACTCGGCGATGGTCGCGGCGCGGGCGCCCTGGAGCACGAAGTGCTCCGTGGTCACGAAGCTGACTGCCGCAGAGCGCGGGTCGGCCCCGTCGGTGGCATCTTGAACGCTGTCGGAAGGAATGGCGGTCGATGCTCTCAGCGGTGACGGATGGCATCTCTACGCCGCGCGCTCGGCGATTCCCGGGTAGTCGACGACGAAGCCGTGCTCGTCGTAGACGAGCAGTGCCTCGAACTCGAAGTCGGGCGCGGCGTAGTGGTAGCGGCTGCGCCCACCCTCGTCCTCGAGACGGCGATAGCGCTGGTCGAGACGCTCTAGGCGCAGATCCGGAGCGCGCACGTACGCCGCCGGCGCCTGGGCCGACTCGCCGTGGACGAGTGCGAGCCGCCGCACCGGGAACGCGTTGGTCAACGCCGAGGCCTCGAGGTCAACGTCGAAGCAGCCCTCGAGGTGGGGCGCGGGGGCCCCGTTCACAAGCCAGCCCTCTGCGCCGGCGCGCTCGAGGTCGAGTTCGCGCGTGCCCATCGCCGAGCGGCTCACCACGCGCGCACTGCGCGTGTGCCAGCCGTTGTCGAGCAGGATCGAGTAGCGGACGCCCCACGCCTGCCCCTGCTGCACCCCGGTCGAATGCCCGTCGAAGCGCAGACCGTCGTCCTCCGTGCTCGGGAAGACGACCTCGAAGCCCTCGCGCGAGTCGCGATGACGCCACGCGGCGCTGACCGGCAGCGCGGTCACGCTACGGCCG
>CAWFZK010000029.1:0-104758 GCA_963820315.1 uncultured Thermoleophilaceae bacterium
TACTTTCCCGGTGGGCTTTGTGCTAGCTTCGGCGCCTGCAAAGTCGATTGGCAAGGTGGAGAATGGACCGTACGAGAACTCGCCTGCCGCTTCTTGCTCTGGCCCTGTCGGCGCTCATCGCGCTGGTGGCTGCAGGATGCGGCGGCTCATCATCTGACTCCGATTCCGGCGGCGGAGACGGAGACGGCGGCGGAGGCAGCCTCACGCTTGTCGCCTACTCGACGCCCGAGGAGGCCTACCGGGAGATCATCCCCGCGTTCAACAAGACGCCCGAGGGCGAGGGCGTGGGCTTCGACCAGTCCTACGCCTCCTCCGGCGAGCAGTCGCGCGCGGTCGAGGGCGGCCTCCCTGCCGACGTCGTCGAGTTCTCGCTCGAACCCGACATCACGCGGCTGGTGGACGCCGGCCTCGTCGACGCCGACTGGAACCAGAACGAGTACAAGGGCATGGTCACCGACTCGGTCGTGGTGTTCATGGTCCGCAAGGGCAACCCCGAGAACATCAAGGACTGGGACGACCTCGTGACCGGGGACGTCGAGGTGCTCGAGCCCAACCCGTTCACGTCCGGCGGCGCGAAGTGGAACATCATGGCCGCCTACGGCGCGCAGCTCGAGAAGGGCAAGTCGCCCGAGGAGGCCAAGCAGTACCTGGCCGACCTGTTCGACAACGTGCCCGTGCTCGACAAGAGCGCCCGCGAGTCGCTGCAGACCTTCTCGAGCGGCAAGGGCGACGTCCTGCTCGGCTACGAGAACGAGGCGATCCTCGCGCAGCAGCAGGGCGAGGACCTCGACTACATCGTGCCCGACCAGACGCTCCTGATCGAGAACCCGGTGGCCGTCGTGAACGAGTCCAAGGATCCGGAGCTCGCGAAGTCGTTCGTCGACTTCCTCTACACGCCCGAGGCGCAGGAGATCTTCGTCAAGAAGGGCTACCGGCCGGTGGTCGAGGGCATCCCCGGCGCGGACGAGTTCCCGACGCCGCCGAGCCTGTTCGAGATCACCAAGTTCGGCGGCTGGGCCAAGGTGAACGACGAGTTCTTCGATCCCGAGCAGGGCGTCGTGGCGGAGATCTTCCAGTCACAGGGGAAGAGCACTGCCTCCGACTAGCGAAGCAGCTGCGCCGGCGCCCACGCCGCCGGTCGCACCGGTGGGCCGCGGCCTGGGGAGGTCCTTCGCCGGAGGGGACGTCCTCGGCCGCGGCATCGCCATGTCGTACCTCAGCATCGTTGCGCTGATCCCGCTGGCCGCGGTGGTGTTCAAGGCGTTCGACGGCGGCTGGGACACGTTCTGGAACTCGATCTCGAGCCCGCAGGCCTGGTACTCGCTGCGGCTGACGCTGATCGCCTCCCTGATCGTCGTACTGATCAACGCGCTGGCGGGCACTGTGATCGCCTGGGTGTTGGTGCGCGACGAGTTCCCCGGCAAGGGCATCGTCAACTCGCTGATCGACCTCCCCTTCGCCCTGCCGACGATCGTCGCCAGTCTGACGCTGCTCGCCTTCTACGGGCCCGACAGCCCGGTCGGCATCAACCTCGCCTTCACGAAGGTCTCGGTGGTCCTGGCGCTGCTGTTCGTGACGCTGCCGTTCGTGGTGCGAGCCGTGCAGCCGGTGCTGCTCGAGCTCGACCGCGAGATGGAGCAGGCGGCCGAGTCGCTCGGCGCCAGCCGCTTCACCGTCTTCCGGCGCATCATCCTGCCGAACCTCTTCCCGGCGATCCTGGCGGGCGGCGGGGTCGCCTTCGCCCGCGCGGTCGGCGAGTTCGGCTCGCTCGTCCTGATCACGGGCATGATCCCGTTCGACACGCAGGCAGCCTCGGTCTTCATCTTCTCCCAGGTCGAGAGCGACAACATCGTCGGCGCCGCGGCCGTCTCGGTCGTTCTGCTGGTGGCCTCGCTCGTCATCCTGCTGCTGTTCGGCTGGCTCTCGAAGAAGGCGCTGCGCCATGAAGAGTAAGTACGGCCTGCGCATCGTCGCGCTCGGGTACCTGGCGCTGCTGCTCGGGATCCCGGTCGCGCTCATCTTCATCAACGCGTTCCAGGACGGGATCGGAGCCGCCTGGGACGCCGTGACCACTCCGGAGGCGCAGCACGCCTTCTACCTCACCTTCGTGATGGTGATCGTCGCCGTCCCGCTCAACACGATCTTCGGCGTGCTGTGCGCGCTCGCGATCGTGCGTCAGCGCTTCCGCGGCCGGTGGCTGCTGAACGCGCTGGTCGACCTGCCCTTCGCGGTCTCGCCCGTCGTCGTCGGACTCGCGCTCATCCTCGTCTACGGCCGCCGCGACGGCTGGGTGGGACAGTGGTTCGCCGATCAGGGCATCCAGATCATCTTCTCCGTGCCCGGCATGATCCTCGCGACGATGTTCGTCTCGCTGCCTTTCGTGGTGCGCGAGGTGATCCCGGTACTGCGCGAGATCGGCACCGAGCAGGAGCAGGCCGCCGCGACGCTCGGGGCGGGCGGCCTCCAGACCTTCTTCCGCGTGACGCTGCCGGCGATCCGCTGGGGTGTCGCCTACGGGGTGGTCCTAACGACGGCACGCGCGCTCGGCGAGTTCGGCGCCGTGAGCGTCGTGTCGGGCAAGATCTCGGGTCAGACCGAGACCGCGACGCTCTACGTGGAGAACCGCTATCAGCGATTCGACGAGACAGGTGCCTATGCTGCGTCCGTCGTGCTGGCCCTGCTGGCCCTCGTGACCCTGCTCGCCATGAACGTGATCAAGCCCAAGGAGGCCAAGGAGGCCAAGGCATGAGCATCGTCGTCGACAGCGTGTCGAAGAACTTCGGCGACTTCGTCGCCCTGGATGACGTCTCGCTCAACGTGCGCGACGGCTCCCTCACCGCGCTGCTCGGCCCGAGCGGCGGCGGCAAGTCGACGCTGCTGCGCGTCATCGCGGGCCTCGAGGCGCCCGACAGCGGCAAGGTGCTGATCGCCGGCAGCGACGCCACCAACACGCCTCCGCAGCGCCGCAACGTCGGCTTCGTCTTCCAGCACTACGCCGCCTTCAAGCACATGACGGTGGCGAAGAACGTCGCCTTCGGGCTCACGATCCGCAAGCGCCCGAAGGACGAGATCGAGTCGCGCGTCGACGAGCTCCTGAAGCTCGTCCACCTCGACGGCTTCGCGCACCGCTATCCGTCGCAGCTGTCCGGCGGCCAGCGCCAGCGCATGGCGCTTGCGCGGGCGCTCGCCGTGCAGCCGCGCGTGCTGCTGCTCGACGAGCCCTTCGGCGCGCTCGACGCCACCGTGCGCAAGGAGCTGCGCGCCTGGCTGCGCCGCCTCCACGACGAGGTGCACGTGACGACGGTGTTCGTCACGCACGACCAGGAGGAGGCGATGGAGGTCGCCGAGCAGATCGTGGTGCTGAACCACGGGAAGATCGAGCAGGTCGGCACGCCACGCGACCTCTACGAGAAGCCCGCGAATGAGTTCGTCATGGGCTTCGTCGGCCCGGTGACCGCACTGTCCGAGCGCCAGATCCGCCCGCACGACGTCGAGATCCTCACCGAGCCCACCGACGGCGCGGCCGAGGCGATGATCGATCGCGTGCTGCATCTCGGCTTCGAGGTGCGCGTCGAGCTGACGCTGGGCGACGGCGAGACGACCTGGGTGCAGACGACGCGCGAACGGGTCGAGGAGCTCGAGTTGACCGAGGGCGCGATCGTCTGGCTGCGGCCGCTGGACCAGTCGCCGGTGGCCGCCTGAGCGGCGCTCAGCGGCGCGACCAGGCGTCGGGCGCCTCGGTGAGGCGCCGCACCTCGGACGGCAGCGTGTCGTTGACCACGTCCTCGAGCGTGATCTCGTCGACCACCGAGCGCATGCTCGCGCGCAGAGCCACCCACACGGTGCGCAGGTTCTCTGCGGCGCCCTCGTAGGCCACGTCCTCGGGCGCCTCGCCGCGCACGCTCGCGAGCGGCCCATCGACCGCGCGGATCACCTCGCCGACGGTCACGTCGCCCGCGTCGCGCGCGAGCCAGTAGCCGCCCTCCGCGCCGCGCTGGGCGCGGATGATGCCGGCGTGGCGCAGGTCCGTGAGGATGTTCTCGAGGAACTTCAGCGGGATCGCCTGGGACTCGGCGAGCCGCTCGCCCTTGACCGGGCCGTCGCCTGCGACGGCCAGCTCCAGCAGCGCCCGCACCGCGTAATCGGTCTTTGCCGAAACCCGCACGGTAGGAATTGTGCCGATAGTCTCGGCGCATGGACGTCACATGGGCGAGTGAGTGGATCGAGGACTACGCCAACGCCTGGCGGGGCGGCGACGACGAGGTGCTCGCCGAGCTGTTCACGGAGGACGCCGTCTACCGCTCGAGTCCGTTCCGTGAGCCCACGGTCGGCCGCGACGCCATCCGTGACTACTGGCGCACGTCCACCGCCACCCAGGAGCGCCTCGACCTTCAATTCGGGGAGCCGGTGGTGCACGGCAACCGCGTCGTCGTCGAGTGGTGGGCCGTGATGCGCGACGACGGCCAGGAGGTGACCCTGCCGGGCTGCCTGCTGATGCGCTTCGCGGGCGGGGGGCGCTGTGAGGAGCTGCGCGAGTACTGGCACCAGGAGACGGGCCGGCACGATCCGCCCGAGGGTTGGGGCCGCTAGCCCTTGCGGCGCTGGGCCATCGTCGCCCTGATAACGGCGGCTCTCCCGTGCACAGCGGCCGCGCAGCCGCCGCGGACCGCCAAGCTCGTGGCGGCCGGCGACATCGCCTGCCACGCGCGCCAGGTGCCGACGCGTACCACCTGCCGGCAGGCCTACACCGCCCAGCTCGTCAAGCGGCTCGACCCGGACGTCGTGGCGACGCTCGGGGACGCACACCAGGGACACGGCACGCTCGCCAACCTCCTCGCCTCGTATGGGCCGACCTGGGGCGCGTTCCGGCGGATCACCCGCCCCGCGCTCGGCAACCACGAGTACCTGCCGAGCCCGCACCGGCGCCGCGCGAAGGGCTACTTCGCCTACTTCGGCAGGCGGGCGGGGCCGCCCCGGGGCTACTACACCTACCGGCTCGCGGGCTGGCGCATCGTCGTCCTGAACTCAGGCGCGCTCGACTACGCCCGCAACTCGCGGCGGTTGCGCAATGACTGCTACCCCGTGTCCTGTGCCCGCCGCAGCCGGCAGGTCCGCTGGCTGCGCCGGCTGATGCGTCGCCTTACCCCGAACCGCTGCGTCATCGCGTACTGGCACCACGCCCGCTACAGCTCGGCCAATCCGGGACCTTCGCGCGAGCTGCGCTACGCGTATCAAGCGCTCTATAAGGGCGGCGCCGAGCTCGCGCTCGTCGGCCACTCGCACAGCTACGAGCGCTTCGCGCCGATGGACGGGCGCGGCCGGCTGCGGCGCCGCGGGGTACGCCAGTTCGTGGTGGGTACGGGCGGCGCGGACCGTGCCAAGCCGCCGCGCCGGCGCGATCGCGGCAGCCAGTTCTTCGACCGCAGCCTCGCCTTCGGCGTGCTCGAGCTGACGCTGCGCCAGGGCAGCTATCGCTACCGCTTCGTGCGCGAGGATGGTGCGACGCTCGACCGCGGGGGCGGGCACTGCCACCGCCGCCCGGCTGCGAAGCGACGGCCGCGCAGGCCGTAGGATGGCTTCGATGGACGTCGACCAGATCAAGCAGCGCCAGGCCATGATCTGGGGGCAGGGCGACTACACGGCCCTGTCCGAGCAGCTGCGGCCGGCGGCAATCGAGCTCCGCGACGCCTGCGCCGTGTCCGCCGGCCAGGAGGTGCTCGACGTGGCAGCCGGCGACGGCAACTTCGCGCTCGCCTGCGCGCAGGAGGGCGCGAGCGTGGTCGCCTCCGACATCTCACCGGGGATGCTGGAGCGCGGACGGGCACGCTCGGCGGCTGAGGGTTACGAGATCGAATGGCACGAGGCCGATGCCGAGGAGCTGCCCTTCGAGGACGAGCGCTTCGACTGCGCCGGCTCGGTGTTCGGGGCGATGATCGCGCCGCGGCCCGAGCGAGTGGCGTCGGAGCTGATGCGCGTGGTCAGGCCCGGCAACACGGTCGGGATGACCGCCTGGCGCCCCGGTGGCCTCGTGCCGAGGATCGGCGAGCTCGCACGCAAGTACATGCCCGCCGCGCCGGTGGGGCCGCTGGCCGAGGAATGGGCTGACGAGGAGACTGCGCGGGCACGCTTCGAAGGTCTCGCCGCACGGCTCGACTTCGAGATCCGCACCCTGACGCTCGAGGCCGCCACGCCGGAGGAGTTTCTCGACCGCCTCTGCGGCAGCTCTCCGCCGCTCGTCGCGGCGAAGATGGCGATGCCGCCGGAGCCCTACGAGGCGATGACAGGCGAGATCGCCGACTACGTCCGCGGCCAGAGCGGTGACGGGCCGGTGCGGCTCGAGAGCGACTACGTGCTGATCGTCGCCCGCAAGCGCGGGTGAGCGCCCGGCTCCTACTCGAATACGACGGCACCGAGTTCGCCGGCTGGGCGCGCCAGCCCGGCCGCCGCACCGTGCAGGGCGTGGTCGAGGAGGCGCTCGGAACCGTGCTGCGGCGGCCGGTCGAGCTGACGGTCGCCGGCCGCACCGACCGCGGCGTGCATGCCCGCGGTCAGGTGGCGAGCCACCCGGGCTCGCCGGCGCCGCTGCGGAACCTGAACGCGCTGCTGCCCTCGGATGTGGCGGCGCTCCGCAGCGAGGAGGCGCCCGACGGCTTCGACGCGCGCCGCGACGCCCGCAGCCGCACCTACCGCTACCGCCTGCTGACGCGAGCCGCGCGCAGCCCGTTCGAGGAGCGCCGGGCGCTCTGGTGGTCGCGCCCGCTCGACCGCGCGGCGCTCGACGAGTGCGCGGCGGCGCTGCCCGGAATGCACGACTTCACCGCCTTCACGCCGACGGATACCGAGCACGTGCGCTTCGAGCGCGACGTGCTGCGCGCCGAGTGGGTTGAGGAGCCCGGCGACGTGCTGGCCTTCTGGATCGAGGCCGACACGTTCATGCGCCACATGGTGCGCGTGCTGGTGGGAACGATGCTCGACGGTGTCAGGCCGGCCGAGTTCAGGCGACTTCTGGAGGGAAGGCCGCGTAGCGAAGCGGGGGCGACCGCCCCGCCTCAAGGCCTTTACCTGGAGTCCGTCCGCTACTGAGTACCCTGGAGCCGCGCCCCCAATGAAGGTCCTTCTCACCAACGACGACGGCATCACAGCCACCGGCCTCAACGCCATGCGCCGCGCCCTCCTCGAGGTGCCGGATCTCGAGCTCGCCGTGATCGCGCCCGACTCGAATCGCAGCGCCACCGCGCGCAGCATCACGATCCGCACGCCGCTCTGGGTGGAGGAGGTCGAGTTCGGCGACGGCACCAGCGGGTTCGCGACCGACGGCACGCCGGTCGACTGCGTGCGCTTCGCCGCGCTCGGGCTCATCGAGTTCGTGCCCGAGCTGATCGTGTCCGGCATCAACCACGGCGCGAACCTCGGGGACGACATCACCTACTCCGGCACCGTCGCAGCCGCGCTCGAGGGCATCATGCTCGGCATTCCCGCGATCGCCGTCTCGCAGCAGGCCGACCACGGCGCGATGGACTTCCGGGCCGGCAGGTCCTGGAGCCGCGAGCACTTCGAGCATGCGGCCGGCTTCGTCGCGCGGCTGGTGGAGGGTCTCGATGACGTGGAGATCCCGGAGGGCACGCTGCTCAACGTGAACTCGCCGGCCGGCGAGCCGCACGGCGTGCGCGTCGGCCGGCTCGGCAAGCGCGAGTACAACGACCGCATGGAGCTCGCCGAGGAGGACGGGAGCGGCCGGCGGCGTTACACGATGTACGGCATGGAGCCCGGATACACGCATGAGGACGGCACCGACTTCGCGGCGATCGCGGACGGCTGCATCGCGGTCACGCCGCTGCACTTCGACCTGAACGACCAGGCCGGCATCGATCGCCTGTCGGGCTTCCAGCTCGACCGGCTGCTGCGCCCGGCCGCACGCGAGATTTGAGCGCCGTAGCGAAGGAGGCGACGGCAAGCGGGCCGCCGAGCTGCGCAAGCAGCTCGAGTACCACGGTCACCGCTACTACGTCCTCGACGACCCCGACATCACGGATGTCGAGTACGACGCGCTTCTCAACGAGCTGCGCGACCTCGAGCGGGATCATCCCGAGCTGCTCACCCCGGACTCGCCCACGCAGCGCATCGGCGGGCAGCCGCTCGACAAGTTCGACGAGGTCCGGCACCTGCAGCCGATGCTGTCGCTCGCCAACGCCCGCAACGAGGAGGAGCTCGCCGCCTGGGTGCTGCGCTCGGAGCGCTATCTCGCGCGCCAGGGCGTCGAGATGGGTGAGGTCCGCTTCGTCACCGAGCCCAAGATCGACGGGCTCGCGATCTCGCTCGTCTACGAGGACGGCGTCCTGGTGCGGGGCGCCACCCGCGGCAACGGCGAGGTGGGTGAGGACGTGACCCAGAACCTGCGCACGATCGGGGCGATACCGCTGCGGATCGAGGACGCGCCGCCGCTGCTCGAGGTGCGCGGCGAGATCTACCTGCCGCTGGCCGCGTTCGCGGCGCTCAACGAGCAGCGCGCCGCCGCCGGCGAGCCCACCTACGCGAACCCGCGCAACACCGCCGCGGGCTCGATCCGCCAGCTCGATCCTCAGCTGACCGCGGCGCGGCCGCTGTCGATGTGGTGCTACAGCATCGGCGCGACCGACGGGCTCGAGTTCGACTCCCATGTCGAGTCGCTCGAGTGGCTGCGCGACCACGGCTTCCGCGTGAACCAGGACGTCGAGGTGCTCGACACCGTCGACGAGGTGGTGGCCGCCTGCAAGGCCTGGGAGGAGCGTCGCCACCGGCTCGACTTCGAGATCGACGGCGTGGTCGTGAAGGTCGACGATCTCGACCTGCAGCGCCAGCTCGGCGTGGTCGGGCGCGAGCCGCGCGGCGCGATCGCCTGGAAGTTCCCGCCGAGCACCGCCCAGACGATCCTCGAGCAGGTCGCCTGGAACGTCGGGCGCACCGGCAACATGATCCCGTTCGCCGTGCTGAAGCCGGTGCAGGTATCGGGCGTGACCGTCAGGCAGGCGACGCTCCACAACGAGGAAGACCTGCACCGCAAGGACGTCCGCGAGGGCGACGAGGTGATCGTGATGCGCGCGGGCGACGTGATCCCGCAGGTCGTGTCGCCCACCTCGAAGGCGCAGCGCTCGAAGAAGCGGGCGGCGCCGCCGCAGCCGCCCGCGAAGTGCCCCGCGTGCGGGACGCCCACGATCAAGCCCGAGGAGGGCGTCTGGACGATCTGCCCGAACCGCGCCGGCTGCCCGGGCCAGGTCCTGCAGGCGGTCAAGCACTTCGTCGGCGCGCTGGACATCGACGGGCTCGGCGAGGAGAACGTCAAGCGCTTTCTCGACGAGGGCCTGATCAAGAGCTTCGACGGCCTCTACGAGCTGACCGTCGAGCGGCTCACGCAGCTCGACCGCTTCGGCGAGACCTCGGCGGGGAACCTCGTGGATGCGATCGAGGCGTCGAAGGGGCAGCCGTTCGAGCGCGTCATCTACGGGCTCGGGCTGCCCGGCATCGGCTACGTGAACGCGCGCAACCTGGCGCGCAGGTTCCGCTCGATGGACGCGCTGCTCGAGGCGAGCGACGAGCAGCTCGCCGAGGTCGAGGGGATGGGGCCGATCCTCGCGAAGTCGGTGCACGACGCGCTCGCCGAGCCGCGCGTGCGCGAGGTGATCGACAGGCTGCGCGGCCACGGCCTGCAGATGGAGGAGGAGGGCCCGCCGCCGCCGACCGAGGGCCCGCTCGTGGGCAAGACGGTGGTGCTCACCGGCACGATGCCGACCCTGACGCGGCCGGAGGCGACCGCGCGCATCGAGGCGGCGGGCGGCAAGGTCACCGGCTCGGTGTCGAAGAACACGGACTACCTCGTGGCCGGGGCGGACCCGGGCTCGAAGATGACGAAGGCGCAGGAGCTCGGCACCGAGATCCTCGACGAGGACGGGCTGCTCAAGCTGCTGCCGGGCTAGCTCCGCGGGAGCGCCACGCCGGTTCGCCCGGGCCGCCCCGGCAGGAAGGCCGGCTCGCCGAGCCGCCACGCCTCCGTCTCCGAGCCCTGCGCGCGCCGCAGCGCCGTCTCGGAGCTGAGCACGCGGTCGGCGTGCTCGCGCGCGAGCCGCGACAGGCGCGCGGCCTCGTTGACCGGGTCGCCGATCACGGTGTACTCGAAGCGCTGCTCGGCCCCCACGTTGCCCGCCACCGCGGGTCCGGCGGACACCCCGATGCCGAAATCGACCTGCGGGACCTCTCCGCGCAGCCGCCGCGACAGCTCGCGCGCGGTGCCGAGCGCCTCGCCGGCCGGATCGGGGCTCGCGATGGGGGCGCCGAAGACGCACAGCGCGGCGTCGCCCTCGAACTTGTTGACGAGCCCGCGGCGCTCCTCGACCGTCTCGACGACCACGCGGAAGAACAGGTTCAGCAGGCGCACGACCTCGGTCGGCGGCATGGAGAGCGCCATCGAGGTCGAGCCGACCAGATCGACGAACAGCACGCCCACCTCGCGCTCCTCGCCGCCGAGCCGCGGCGGGTCGCGCAGCGCGGCGCGCGCGACGTCCTCGCCCACCTGGCGGCCGAAGAGGTCGCGCAGCCGCTCGCGCTCCGAGAGCCCGTCGGCCATGCGGTTGAAGCCCGCCTGCAGCAAGCCGACCTCGCTGCCGTCATCGATGGCCACGCGCGCCTCGAGGTCCCCTTCCTGGACTCGCTCCAGGGCGGCGCGCACCGAGTTGATCGGATCGGCGATTGCACGTGCGGCGAAGACGGTCGCGATCATCCCGGCCGTCAATGCGACGGCGCCGAGGAACAGTCCCGCGGCGGCGATGTCCTGGGGGTCGACGTCCGGCTTGGTGAGCCCGACGACGCCTATCACCACCACCCCGAGCACGGGCACGCCGGTCCCGAGCGACCAGGCGAACAGCAGCCGCGTGCGCACCCCGGGACTCACGGGCCGCGACGGCGGGCGCGCGGTGAGGGCACGCGCGGTGACCGGCAGCAGGGCGCGCTCGAGGAACAGGTAGACGAGCGCGCAGGTGGTCTCGCCCCCGAGCCAGGTGGTGGCGCCCATCACCGCGCCGAAGCCGGACGACAGCACGATTGCGTTGAGTGCGATCAGGAGAACGCCGCCGCCGGCCCATGCGAGACCGTCGAGCTTGACCGAGTAGTACGCGAACCCGAGCGTCAGGCGACGCTCGCGTTTGTCCGGAGCCCGCTCCTCGGCGAGCCAGCGGAACCCCTCGTCGATGCGGCGGTCGCTCAGCCGCGAGATCACGATGCCCGCCAGCACGAAGTAGACGGCCATGAACGGCACGTTGACGAGGGCGATCTCCGCGACGTCCTCGTCCGGGGCGAGAATCGGGATCAGGAAGCCGATCGAGGCGAGCACGAGGAGGCTGCCCGCCGCGTTGGCGAGCCAGCCGACCCAGCGGACCCGGCGCCGCGTGGTCTCGATCAGCTGGACGCCCGAGCTCTCGCTGGTGGCGCCCATGCCGGGCTATCCCGCTACCGCGACGGGCTGCCGCTCGCGCAGCACCGCGCGGGCGCCGCCGCCCGGGCGGACCGTGATGTTGCGCCGCCGGGCGACCTCGGCGCCGTCGCCGGCCGGCAGCAGCTCGCAGCCGGCGAGGATGGCCCGCATCACGATCTGCATCTCGAGCATCGCGAAGCTGGCGCCGATGCAGCGCCGGCGGCCACCGCCGAACGGGATCCACGTGTAGGTCCCGGGAGCCTTGTCGAGGAAGCGCTCGGGGCGGAACTCATAGGGGTCGGGATAGATCGCCGGGTCGTGGTGGACCAGGTAGGAGTTCGGCACGAGGCAGACGCCCGTCGGGTAATCCCAGCCGCCGACCTCGATCGGCTGCTTCACGAGGCGCGGCTCGCAGTTCGGAAGCACCGGCCGCCGTCTCAGCGCCTCCTGGATCGTGGCCGTGAGGTACTCGTCGTTCCCCGAGTCGATCTCGTCGACGAGCACCCCGAGGACGCGCGGGCTGCGGGCGAGCCGCTCGAAGGCCCAGGCGAGCGAGGTGGCGGTCGTCTCATGGCCCGCGACCAGCATCGTCATCAGCTCGTCGCGCAGCTCCTGGGAGGACATCGGAGAGCCGTCCTCGTGGCGCGCCTCGAGCAGCATCGAGAGGATGTCGTCGCGCTCGCCCGGGTCGGCACGGCGCTCGTCGATCAGCTCGAAGATCAGCCGGTCCGACTCGGCCTGGCGGCGCACGAACTCGGCATAGGGCCCGACGCGCGAGAGCACCTTGGCGGCCCGGCCCTCCGGGTCGGGCGGCGTCAGGCTGATCGGCCGGTCCCCGAAGGTCAGCATCTCGCCGAGACGGTCGCGCAGGGCGTCGAGGCGCGGACCCGGGTCGAGCCCGAACACCGTGCGCAGGATGATCTCGAGCGTCAGGTGCTGCATGCGCGGATGCAGCGGCAGCTCGCTGTCGCGCGGCCAGCTCTCGACCTCGCGCTCGGCGACCTCGGTCATCAGGCCGCTGAGGCGCGCCATCTGCTTGCCGTGGAAGGCCGGCAGCATCAGCTTGCGCTGCTCCATGTGCGGGCCCTCGTCGAGCAGGATCACCGAGTTCTTGCCGACGAGCGGCTCGAGCACCTTCGCGCCCTCGCCCGGGTGTAGGACGTCGGGCGGCGCCGTGAAGACCTCCTTGATCTCCTCGGGATCGGTGATGATCACGAACGGCGGCGCCAGCGGGAAGCGCACGGTGAAGCGGCGCCCGTAGCGCGCCCGGAGCTTTTCGAGGTACGCGAGCGGCCGGTTCCAGAGGCCGACCCCCTGCACGAGTGCGGGGAGGCGTGGCCCGGGAGGGAGCTTCGAGGGCACGATGCGAATCCTCTCAGGAGAAGCTCCCTGGGTGGCCGCGGACGTTGTGTGACGGTCGTCACACAACGAGCGCTGCTACTGCGCCGCTATCGCCTGCGCCATCGAGTCCTGAAGCGCACGCGCACCGGGCGGATACACGTAGTTCATGAGGAACGAGAAGACGTAGACGTCACCTGAGCGGGCCAGGCAGTAGCCCGAGAGGGCGCTTACGTTCGACAGCGTGCCGGTCTTGGCGTGGCAGCGCGAGCGCGCCGGCCCGCTGCGCATGCGGGTCGCGAGCGTGCCGTCCCGACCCGCGATCGGCAGCGAGTCGAAGAAGTCCTGGGCGTAGTCGGTCTGGTCGAGCTCGTACAGCTCGGAGAGCAGCGTCACGACCTGCTGCGGGGAGGCGCGGTCGGCGCGTGAGAGCCCCGAGCCGTCGGCGAGCCGCGCGCCGGAGCCGAGCCGCTTGGCGTAGCCGGCGGCGAGCTGGGCGCCCGCACGGGTCGTGCCCTTGCCGCGCGCCTGCAGGGCAAGGCCCTTCAGGAGCATCTCGGCGAAGTAGTTGTCGGACGGCTTGTTGGTCAGCCTGATCAGCGTGGCCATCGGCGGAGAGTCGATGCTCGCGAGCACCTCGGCGTCGGTCGGCGCCACGCCCGCACGCGGCTTGAGGCGCACTCGCACGCCCCTTGCCTCGAGCGCCGCGTCGAGCCGGGCGGCCGCGAACAGCGGCGGGTTCGACTGAAACGAGCCGCCGCTCTCGCTGCCGAGGCCGCGGTTGAAGGCGAGCGCACTGAGCGGGCCGACCCAGATGGAGGTGGAGTAGCCGGACTCGGGGCCGCCGCGCAGCGAGTCGAAGCGCGACTCGTCGCCGTAGACACGGCCGGTGACGCGCGCGATCCCGGCCTCTTCGAGCAGCGCCGCCAGCCCCTCGACGCTCGCGCCCTGCCCGTAGCTGCGGCGCGTGAACGAGCGCGTCCCGAAGGTCGGGTCGCCGCCGCCGCGCAGGTAGAGGTCGCCTCGGTAGACGCCGTCCTCGTCGAGCTCGCCCACGCCGTGAACCTCGGTGCCGAGCGTGCCCTCGGTGCCGAAGCGGGCGAGGGCGGCCGCGGTCGTGAAGAGCTTGGTGTTCGAGGCGAGGATGCGGGAACGCTTCTCGCGCGAGCGGAACACCGTCTGGCCGTCGGTCAGGTTCACGACGTAGGCCCCGGAACTGGCCCCGGCGGCGCGCATGTTGCGCGTGAGGTTCTTGACGAGGGCGTCCTGCGCGGCGGCCGTCGCGGGGGCGGCGGCGAGGGCGGCAAGGGCGATCAGCGCGATTCGTCGCATTACGAAGGTCCAACACGCTAACGGGGCCGCCGGAGCGCTGTTCCGGGGCCCACGCCCGGGCCATCGGCCATACTCATGCCCCCATGGGAGAGGTCGTCAAGCTCCAGAAACCCGCCCGGAAGGCGAAGGCGAGCGGCTCGAAGACGCGCCGGCGCCGGCCGCGGCGCTCGCGCACGGCGCTCGTGCTGGGCGGCGGCGGCTTCACCGGCGGCGTCTACGAGATCGGCGCCCTGCGTGCTCTCGACCTGATGGCCGTGAACAGGACGGTCAATCAGTTCGACGTCTATGTGGGCACGAGCGCGGGCTCGTTCGTCGCCTCGCTCGCCGCCAACGGCGTGACCCCCGAGGAGATGATGCGGGTGGTCAACCAGCAGGTCCCGACGCCCTTCAACGACGTCGATCGCGGCACGCTGATGCGCCCGAACGCGCTCGAGTTCGCCCAGAGCGCGGCGCTCCTGCCGCTGCGCGTGCTGGGGCTGGCGCGCACGTTCGTGACGCAGGCCCGCAGCACGTCGCTGATCGACCTCGCCGTGGGCCTCGCCGAGGCGCTGCCGTCCGGGCTCTACGACGGCAGCGGCATCCGGGAGTACCTCGACGTCGTGCTGTCGGACCCGGACCGGGTGAACGACTTCCGCCTGCTCCAGAACGAGCTCTTCCTCACCGCAACCGATCTCGACACCTGCGAGCGCATCATCCTCGGCGGCAAGGAATGGGATGACGTGCCGATCTCGCAGGCGGTCTCCGCCTCGACGGCGCTCCCGATGGTCTACAAGCCCGTCGAGATAAAGGGTCGCCACCTCGTCGACGGCGGCCTGCGCTCGACGACGAACGTCGACATCGCGGTCGAGGCCGGCGCGAAGTTCGTGATCGTCGTCAACCCGCTCGTGCCGTACGTGAACGACTTCCAGAAGGTGATCCCCACGATGTGGGGCAGCCGCGTCCGGCGCGTGCGCGACATGGGCTTCCCGCAGGTCGGCTACCAGGCGTTCAAGCTGATCGCCCATCAGCGCCTGCACGAGGCGGTCGCACACTGGAAGGAGCGCTACCCGGGCGTCGACATCATCCTGATCGAGCCCGACCCGAACGACGAGCTGATGTTCGAGACGAACATCCTGAACTTCACGCGCCGCGTCGAGATCGCCCGTCACGGCTTCGAGTCGGTGACGCTCAAGCTCGCCTCCGACTACGACGAGATCAAGACGATCTGCGCCAAGCACGGGATCGAGATCTCCGCCAACCGGGTGCGAAAGGTCGTCCGCAAGTTCGCCGAGGAGCGCGAGAAGTCTGCCGGCTGGCGCCGCATCCTCGAGCAGACGACGGGTGCGCTCCTGCGCCAGACCGATCAGGCGTGAAGTACGTCCTCTTCTACGAGTCCGCCCCCGGCGTCCTCGAGAAGGCGCCGCTGCACCAGGCCGAGCACGGCCGCTACATGCGCGAGGTCCAGGCGCGCGGCGAGCTGCTGGGGACCGGGCCGTTCGGCGACCCGCAGGAGGAGGGCGCGATGTCGATCTTCACGAGCCGCGCGGCGGCCGAGGAGTGCGCGAAGAGCGACCCCTTCGTGCTGAATGGCGTTGTCGCGAGGTGGTACGTGCGGGATTGGGACGAGGGGCTGGACTGAGGGGCTTCTCCCCGTCGATCAGGAGCCTCCAGCCACGCGCTCCCGCAGCCGAATCAGGCCGACGTAGGCGCCCGGGCGCGTGTCGGACGACTCACCGTCGAAGTAGCGCACACGTCCGCTTTCTTCGATCCGCAAACGCATGTCCGCCAGTCGCAAGATGACGTCGCCTCGGACGATCACGTCCTTCAGCTCGCCAATCTCCTCGAGCTTCTTGAGCATCTTCTGCTGGTGCTTGTTCGGTGTCATCGGACCCTCATCGTCCTTCTTCGGTCAGTTGTCATATCAGCCGGCTCTCCTGTTCCCATGGCCGGGAGGCCGCCCATCGCGCACTGAACCAAGCGCGACGCTTGTTGACGAAATGCTAATACAATTCTTGACATAGCGCCAACAACATTTAGACTCGTTTTATGAGCACGACGCCGAAGTACAGCCGCCTCGCTCCCGCCCGGCGGAGCGACGAGATCCTCGACGCAGCCAACGAGCTGTTCGCCGAGCGCGGCTACGACGAGGTCTCGATCGAGGACATCGCGCACGCCGCCGGCGTCACGCGCGGGCTCGTGCACCACTACTTCGGCGGCCGCAAGCAGATCTACATCGCGCTGCTCGAGCGGATCGGCGCCCAGCGCGAGGAACAAGTACCGCTACCCGTCGGGCGCAGCGCACGCGCCCGCCTGGCCGACAGCGTGTCGCGCTGGCTCGACTGGACCGAGCAGAACCGAACGATCTATCTCGCCACGCTCGCTCGCGGCGAGGACGTCGCCGACCCCGACATCAGGGCCGTCGTCGCTCGAGCTCGTGCGCCGCGCCGTCGCGCTGCTCGCCGCCCACCACGCCGACATCGCCGACGACTCACCACGGCTGCGCTACGCGCTCGAGTGCTGGACCGGACTCAACCGCGCCGCCACCCGCCGCTGGCTACAAGGCGAAGCCACCCGCGAGCAGACCCACGAACTGATCGCCTCCACACTCGAACACGTCCTACGCACCTTCGGCGCGCCGGCCAAAGCCAAGCCTGCCGCCGTGAGATGAGCGTGCAGGACGACCTGCCGCTAACCCGTCGTCGCAACCTTCAGCGCCCGCAGCAGCCGATCCGTGGCCGCCGCGTCGCGCACCGTCGCGCGTACGTGGTCATCCGCCCCGAGCGGCCCACCCGCGGCCACGATCACGCCCTGGCGGCGCAGGCTGTGGGCGAGCTGGTCGCCGCTCATGCCGCGCGCGGCCAGCCAGACGAAGTTGGCCTGTGTGGGCGACACGTCGACGGGCAGCTCGGCGAGCGCGTCGAGCAGGCGGGCGCGCTCGCGCGAGACGGCCTGGCGGCGACTGTCGATCTCGGCGTCGCCCGTCCGCAGTGCGTGCTCGACCGCGGCCTGGCTTAGGGCGTTCACGCCGAGGACCGGCGCGACGGCGGCCAGCAGCGAGGCGTCGCCCGATACCGCGTAGCCGACGCGCAGTCCCGACAGCCCGTATGCCTTCGAGAACGTCCGCACGACGAGCAGCCGCGGGAACGCCTCGGTGAGCCGCAGGCAGGCGTCGACGTCCTCCACGTCCTGGAAGTGGACGAGTGCCTCGTCAAGCAGGACGTGCACGTGCTCGGGCAAGCCCGAGAGGAGCTCGCCCAGCTCGTCGGAGCGCATGTGGTCGCCGGTCGGATCGTTCGGGTTGCAGATGACGACGGCGCGCGTCCGCTCTGACACCTCGTCGAGCAGGCGGGCGCGCTCGCAGGGGTGCGGGCGTGCGTACGCGTGCGCCGCCATCAGCGGGTAGAGCGGGTAGGAGGGCCACGGCATCAGCAGCTCGTCGCCCTGCGAGAGCAGCGCCATGGCGGCGGACTGGAGCAGCTCCGCGGCGCCGTTGCCGAGCGCGATCCGCTCGGGCGCGATCTCGTGGCGGTCGGCGAGCAGGCGGCGGACACTCGAGGCGTGCCGGTCGGGGTAGCCGTTCACCCGCCCGCGCGCTCGGGCGATCGCAGCGTTGACGATCTCCGAGTGCGGCATGTCGGGCCACTCGGTGCCGGAGATGTCGAGGTCCGGCACGCGCTCGAGCGCGAGCCGGCGTTCACGGGCGCGCCGTTCGCGGCGCTCGCGGTTCAGGAGCTCCTCGTCGAGGTCGTCGAACTGGCGGTAGTAGTCCCGGAAGCCCACCGGGGCTCAGCTGCCGGGTGCCATGCTCGGACCAGGCCCCTGGATGAGCAGGAACCAGATCGCGAATGCGACCACGGCGACCCCTACGCAGGAGGCGAAGATGCGCTCGAGCGCGCCGCGGTCCTGGCGGTGTCCGGCGGCACGGCGGACCAGCTTCCAGGCGTGGTCAACCCGCTTCGCCGCCGCCATCGTCAGCATCAGCGATGCCAGGCAGCCGAGCATGATCGTCGCGATGCCGGCCGTGACGTAGCCGGTCAGGTAGTCGACCTGCGAGCCGATCCACAGCCAGGCGAGCGGCTGGGGGCCGAACAGCGACAGGCAGAGCACGAACTCGACGGCCAGCAGCCCGTGCGCAAGCCATTCGTCCATGCGCCGGCGTCGGTCCGAGGACGGCTCGACGTCGCGGTAACGCACGGGCGCGGTGCCCGGGCGGCGGCCGACGAAGAGGCCGCCCGTATCGGTTGGATCGTTGCTGGCCATGTTGCGCGCCCTCTCGGAGGGTAGAGAGCGGCTTGCGTCAGCGCGCCCGGTCGTAGACCTCGTCGATGACGCCGGCGAACTTGTCGTTCATGACGTTGCGCTTGACCTTCAGCGTCGGGGTGAGCTCGCCGGTCTCCTGCGAGAGGTCGTGATCGAGGATCTCGAAGCGCTTGATCTGCTCGACGGGACCCACATGCGAGTTGACCTCGTCGACCACCTTCTGGATCTCGGCCAGCACCTTCTCGTCGTACCGCAGCGCCTCGATCGAGTCGTCCTCGAGCCCCAGCGACTGCGCCAGCGCGGGCGCCTCCTCCGGGTCGAGCGTGAGCAGCGCGATCAGGTACGGGCGCCGGTCGCCGACCACGACGGCCTGCGAGATCCAGCGGTTCTGCTTCAGCCCGTTCTCGAGGTTCGCGGGGGTGATGTTCTTGCCGCCCGCGGTGATGATGATGTCCTTCTTGCGGCCCGTGATGAACAGGAAGCCGTCCTCGAGGCGGCCGAGGTCGCCGGTATGGAGCCACTCGCCCTCGAGCGCCTGGGCGGTCGCATCCTCATTCTTGTAGTAGCCCTGGAAGATGTTCGGGCCCTTGATGAGAACCTCGCCGTCGTCGGCGATCTTCACCTCGACCCCAACCATCGGCTTGCCGACGGAGCCGAAGCGGAAGCCGTTCGCCTCCGGGCGGTTTACCGTGGCGCTCGTCGAGGTCTCGGTCATCCCGTAGCCCTCCATCACCGGCACGCCGCAGGCGAAGAAGAACTCGAGGATCTCGGGAGCGATCGGGGCGGCGCCGGTCACGCACTCGCGGATGTTCTGCCCGAAGAGGCCACGGACGTTCTTGAAGAGCTTCTCCTCGGCCTGGTCGAAGCCGGCCTGCAGCTCGGGTGGCACCTCCTTGCCCTCGAGCTTCATCGTGCGCACCTGCATGCCCACCGCCACCGCCTGGCGCAGCTGCTCCTTGTCCTCGACCGCGCTGGTGGCGAGCGTGTAGATCTTCTCGAACATGCGCGGGACCGACGGGAAGTAGGTCGGCGAGAGCTGCGCGATGTCGGCGATGATCATCTTCGGATCGCGCGACCAATAGGCGAGCGTGACGCCGAGGTCGAACGAGCCGAACTGGATCAGGATCGCGAAGGCGTGCGCGAGCGGCAGGAAGAGGTAGCTCACGTCGCCGCCTTGTAGCACGCTCTGCTTCACCACCGAGTCGGTGATCGCGCGGTAGTTCGCGTGCGTCAGCAGGCAGCCCTTGGGCGGGCCGGTGGTGCCCGACGTGTAGATGTAGAGGCACATGTCGTCGGGTGTGACCGCCTCGTAGCGCGCCTCCCACTCGGAGTCGTCGCGGCCGCGGCCGCGCTCGCGCAGGTCGTCGAGCGAGATCGCGTCGTCGCCGAGCTCGGCGCCGGCGGGATCCATGACGATCACGTGCTTCAGCTCCGGGCAGTCACCGCGAACGGCGCGGACCTTCGCGAGCTGCTCGGCGTCCTCGACGAACACCGCACGCGAGTCCGAGTGGGCGAGGACGTACTGGCTCTCCTCGGGGGAGTTGGTCTGGTAGATCGTGACGAGCGCGCCGCCCGCGCTGAGGATGCCGAAGCAGGCGTGCGTCCACTCGGGGCGCGTGTGGGCGAGGATCGAGATCTTGTCGCCGGGCTCGATGCCCAGGTCGATGAGCCCGAGCGCGACCTCCTTGACCGCTTCGCCGAGCTCCGCATAGGAGATGTCGACCCACTCGTCGCCCACCTTGTAGCGCTGCGCGGGGCTGTCGGCGAACTTCTTGGCCGCCAGCGGCAGCAGGTCGGCGATCGTCTTCGATCCAGTGCCTGCGGTGGCCGCCCCAGCGGTGACTGCTTCCATCAAACCTCTCCCTCTCCGTTACGAGTCCGGCTGGGGCGATTCTAGGGGGAGAAACAGCGCGGGGCCACGAATCGCGGCCCCGCGTGAGACTTTCGCTGAAGTGGCTGCTAGGCCTTGGCCAGCTGCCGCTTCTCTTGAGCGGTCTTAAGGCTTGCCGTGAAGAGAGTCTTGTCGATCCGACCCTGGAAGATCGGGACGCCCATCTCCATGCACTTCGCGATAACTTCGCGACGGTGCATGCCCGCCTCTCGGCCGAGCTCGGTGGGCGTCAGGTGGATCGCCATGTACTGCTGCCTCCTCGTCGCATTGCGGGCGTGTTAAGGAGAGTATCGATTGCATCGGTCGGCGCAAGCGGAAATTCCACCCAAGCTGGACTCAAATCGGGTTCGGAGTGTCGATGAAACGGTGCTCCACGCCGAAGCGCTCCTCGAGGAGCTCGCCGAGGCGTCTGACGCCGAAGGTTTCGGTCGCGTAATGGCCGCAGGCGATGAAGTGAACGCCGTTCTCGCGCGCGTCCGCCATCACGTGCTCGGCCGGCTCGCCGGTCACGAACGCGTCGAGCCCGAGCGCGATCGCTTCGCTGAAGACCGAGGCGGCGCCGCCCGAGATGATGCCCACGCTCCGCACCAGCTCGGGCCCGCTGTCCCAGGCGAACGGCTCCTGGCCGAACGCGCTCTCGCAGCGCCGGCGCAGCTCCTCGAACGGCACGCCCTTGGCCGAGCGCCCGACGAAGCCGACCTTCCGCCCGCGGTACTCGCCGAACGGCTCCGCGAGCTCCAGCCCGAGCTTCGCGCAGATCAGGGCGTTGTTGCCGACCTCGGGATGCGCATCGAGCGGCAGGTGGTAGCCCGCGACCGAGATGTCGGCGTCGAACAGGATGCGCAGCCGCTCCTTCGTCGCCGCCCCGACCGTGCGCGGCTGGAAGTCCCAGAACATGCCGTGATGAGCGACCACCAGCTCGGCGCCGGCGGCCGCGGCATGCTCGAAGAGCTCGCGGTGCGCCGACACACAGGTCACGACCAACTCGACCTGCTCGGATCCCGGCACCTGAAGTCCGTTTGGGCCCAGGTCGTCGAACGAGCCGATGTCGAGCAGCTCGTCGAGGTAGGCGACGATCTCGTCCCGCGAAGCCACGCGCAGAAGCCTCTCAGAAGGCCGGGTGAGGCGCGGGTGACCCCCTCGGGGTGAGGGGGTAGGGCGATTTTCAAAGCGCCGATGTGGGGGTACATTCCGCCCACTCACGGAGCGAGTGCAGGGGAGCAGGGATGATCGCCACACGTACCGAGAGCACGGATCGCGAACTCGTCGCAGCCACTCGCGCGGGAGACGAGGGCGCCTTCGAGGAGCTCTACGCGCGCTACCGCCCGCGGATCGCCTCGTACGTGCGCGGCATGGTGCGCGACGAGGGCCGCTCCGAGGACGTGACGCAGGAGGTCTTCCTGTCCGCCCTGCGCCGGCTGCGCGAGACGGAGACGGAGATCGACTTCAAGCCGTGGGTCTATCGGATCGCCCGCAACCAGGCGATCGACCTCCATCGCCGCACGTCGCGTGCCGAGGAGGTCTCGATGGATGCGGAGCGCGGCCTGAGCCCATCCGATCTCGTGCGCCTGGCCGACTCGGCCGCGCCCGACCGGGCGCTGGCGGCGAAGGAGCGGCTCGACCACCTCTGCGGCGCCTTCGACGAGCTCTCCCACGTCCAATCGCGCGTGATCGTCATGCGCGAGTTCGAGGGGCGCTCCTACCGCGAGATCGCGGAGGAGCTCGACATCACGCGCCCGGCCGTCGAGGCGGCCCTCTTCCGTGCCCGCCGGCGGCTCGAGACCGAGTACGCGCAGCTCGCCGAGGGTCGCCGCTGCGCGGGAATGCGCACGGCGATCGCGCGGCTCGCCGAGGGCGTCGGCACGGCCTCGGACGAGGGGCGGCTGGCACGCCACGCCCGTCGCTGCAGCCTCTGCCGGCGGCGCGCCCGCGAGATGGGCGTCGAGCCGCTCTCCACGCTCACACGCGTGCGCTCGAAGGTCGCCGCGCTGCTGCCGCTGCCGTGGCTGCAGGGCGGCGGGCCCTTCGGCGGCCTGCTGAGCGAGCGCGCCGCCGCGCTTGCGGCCATCGCGGCGATCGGCGCCGGTGGCGCTGCGGTGGGCGTCGAGAAGATCAACAGCGGCAACGAGCGGCCCGCGCGTGGCGCCGACCGTGCCGTCGAGCGGCGCGCGGAGCCGCCGAAGACGCGCGTGCCGCGAGTCCCGGCGCAAGCGGCGACGCCCGCCAAGCCGCAGCGGAAGCCACGACAGCGATCGCAGCAAGAGCGCAGCGGCAGCGCCGCTCCCGCTCCGGCCGCGCCGGGAGCGGCTCGAGCCGCAGGCGCCGCCAGCGCAGCCCGCCGCGCCCGCTCAGCCCTCCGGGGGTGGCGGCTCCTCGAGCTCTCCAGCGCCCGGCCCGGTATCCGCCCCCAAGCTGCCGGAGGCACCCGCGCCGGTTCGCGAGGCCGTCGAGAGCCTGCCGCTGCCGCCCGTCCAGGTTCCGCAGGTGCAGCTGCCCGCGCCGCCGCCCGGTACGCCGGGCGCCGGTCTGGTCGACGGCGTGAACCGCACGCTGAACGGCGTGACCGGCACCGTCCAGGGCGCGCTGCCCTGACCGTCGCGCGCGCGGGTAACCTGCGCGCCGATGGCCGCGAAGCGCAGCCGGGCGGCAACGGAGGGCGACGAGTTCCTCGAGTCCTTGATGGACACGAGCCTGTACTCGATGGGCGCCTACTTCAGCGATCAGCACCCTGACCTCGTCGACGAGGTGATCGCTCAGAGCGAGGCGATCGAGGAGGCGGGCCTGCGCGGCTACGCCGAGGAGCACGACATGACCATCGAGGCCTGCTTCGAGACGCTGCTCACGGGCCTGGCGGTTCGCTACTACAAAGCGGTCGCGGCCTGAGATGCGGCGCACGGCCGAGGTGGCCGTCGTCGGAGCCGGGATCACGGGGCTCGCGACCGCATACGAGCTGGTCCGCCGCGGCGTCGACGTGCGCGTCTTCGAGGCGGCGCGTCCCGGCGCAGGCCAGTCGGCCGGTCGCACGCGCATCTTCCGCCACGCCCATCGCCGGATCGAGCTGGTCGCGCGCGCCGTCGAGTCGCGGGCCCTCTGGGAGCGCTGGGAGGAGGAGCTCGGCACGCGGCTGCTGGGCCGCGAGGGGATGCTGCTCACCGGTCCGTCCGCACCGGAGGTGGCCGAGCTGCTCGAGCAGGCGGGCACGCCGTCACGGCTGCTTGACGAGCGCGAGCAGGCCGAGGCGCTGCCGATCCTGTCGCCGCCGGGCGGGCCTGCCGTCCTCGACGAGCTCGCCGGCTCGACCGACGTCGCCGCGGCGATCGGGCGGCTGGCGGGCGCGCTCGGCGAGCGGCTCGTGCCCGCCGAGGTCTTCGCCGTCGACCCGGGCGAGCCGGCGGTCATCGAGACATCCGAGGGGGTCTGGGAGGCCGGCCGCGCGGTGCTCTGCGCCGGTGCCGGGATCGGCCCGCTCGCGCCCGAGCTCGGCATTCCGGTCACGCTCTCCTGTCACGCGCGCGTGACCTTCCGCGCGCGCGACGCGGCGCTCGCCGGGCGGCTCGCCGCGCTCCAGGAGCAGAGCGGCGCCTATGGCGAGATCGTCTACGCGGCGGCCTTCCCGGGCGAGCCGCTGTACGCGGTCGGGCTCGCCGGTGAGGGCGCGGACGTGCCGCTCGGCTCCACGACGCGCCCGCTCGTCGACCGGATCGCCGCCTACGTCCGGGAGGCGCTTCCGGGCCTCGACCCAGAGCCGGCCGGGGTCAGGCTCTGCGTGCCGACGGAGCTGCCCGGCGGCCCGGACCGCTTCGAGGTCTGGAAGACCGGTTCGGTGCTCGCGCTGGCCGGCGACAACCTGTTCAAGTTCGCGCCCTGGCTCGGGCGCATGCTCGCGGCGGCTGCCTGCGGCGAGCGCGAGCCGGAGGGGTTGGTGGCGGCGCGATGAACATGGACACGCCCGATATCCACTACGCGCGCAGCGGTGACGTGAGCATCGGCTACCAGGTGGTGGGAAACGGGCCCGTCGACCTGCTCTTCGTCCCCTTCCTGATCAACCTGATCTGGGCCTGGGAGCAGCCGATCTTCGTGGACTTCGTCGACCGCATGAAGTCGTTCTCGCGGCTGATCCTGTTCGACAAGCGCGGCACCGGGCTCTCCGACCGGCCGCGCGACCTGCCGACGCTCGAGACGCGCATGGACGACATCCGCGCCGTGATGGACGACGTCGGGTCCGAGCGCGCCGCACTGCTCGGCGCCGGCTCCCCCGGCGGCCAGCTGTCGGCCCTATTCGCGGCGACCTATCCCGAGCGCGTGGCCGCGCTGATCCTGCAGAACACCTGGCCGCGCGTCGTCGAGGCGCCCGACTTCCCGGCCGGCGCCCCGGTCGAGGAGTGGCACCGGCGGGTGCGCGAGGCGCGCCTCCTCTGGGGCGACCGCGAGTACCAGCGCAACGAGCTGCGCAGGTACTTCCCGACCCGCGCGGACGATCCCGAGTTCGAGCAGTGGCACGTGATGCACGAGCGGCTTGCCGCGAGCCCGGGCTCCGCGGCCTGGTTCATGCGGGCGCTGATGGAGACCGACATCAGGGAGGTCCTGCCGACCATCTCGGTGCCGACCATGATCATGTTCAACGCGAGGTGGCGCGAGGGCTGCATCTACATGGCCGAGCGGATCCCGAACGCGAAGCTCCTCGAGCTCACCGCTCCCGACCTCAGCATCTACGGCGATCCTCAGGTCCCCGTCGCGGTGGAGCGCTTTCTCGCGGAGGGTCACGTCGATCTCGCTCCCGAGCGCGTGCTCACCACGGTGCTGTTCACGGACATCGTCGAATCCACCTCGCGCGCGGCCGAAATGGGCGACGCCCGCTGGCGCGAGCTGCTCGATGCACACCACGCGACCGTGCGGGCGCAGCTTGCCCGTTACGGCGGCAACCTCATCCGCAGCACGGGTGACGGCATCTGCGCGACGTTCGACGGCCCGGCACGGGCGATCACCTGCGCGCACGGGATGCGTAGGGCGGTCCGCGACCTCGGCCTCGACATCCGCGCCGGCATCCACACCGGCGAGGTCGAAGTCGTGCACGGCCGCGTCGAGGGGATCGCGGTCCACATCGGGGCGCGCATCGCTGCCGAGGCGCGGCCCCGGGAGGTGCTCGTCTCGAGCATCGTGCGCGACCTGGCGGGCGGCTCCGGAATCGAGTTCGAGGAGCGCGGCGTGCACGAGCTCAAGGGCGTGCCCGGTGAGTGGCAGCTGTTTGCGGCTCGACTCTCAGAGCGCGCGCGATTAGGGTAAGCACCCCATGGCGCTGTTCACCCAGGACACGAAGGTCAAATCGCTGCGTCAGGCACCGCTCTTCGAGGGCCTTTCCAAGAAGGAGCTGACCGAGCTGGCGCGCAGGAGCGAGGACATGGAGCTCGACCCGGGCACCGTTCTCTGCCGCGAGGGCGAGGTCGGTCAGGAGTTCTTCGTGATCCTCGAAGGCGAGGTCGAGGTGAAGCGCAAGGGCAGGAAGCTCGGCACGCGCGGACCGGGCGACTTCATCGGTGAGATCGCCCTGCTCGAAGACATCCAGCGGACGGCGACGGTCACGGCGAAGACGCCCCTGCACGTGTTCGTGCTGACGCGTCCCGCCTTCCAGCACCTGGTGAACGAGCACCCGGCCGTCGAGCGCAAGGTCATGCGCACGCTGGCACGCCGCCTGGCGGAGCTGTCGAGCGACCCGGCGATCTCCTAGCCCGCCAGGCGCCTGCGCAGCGCGGCCACATCCGCGCTCGTCAGGCCGCCGCGGCTGAGCGTGGCCTCGAGGTCGATCGACGCGAGCGTCGCGACGATCAGCTCGCCGGCGGAGGTCCCGCGCGACGTCAGGAACTCGTCGAGCTCCGGGCCCTGGTCCGGTTCGCCGAAGCGACTCGTAGCGAGCCCGGAGCCGCGCAGCGCTCAGCACGTAGTCGGCGGCGATCTCCTCCGGCGCGACCCCGGCGAGCGCGAGCAGCAGCATCGACACCTGGCCGGTGCGATCGCGGCCGCTCACGCAGTGCACGAGCACGCCGCCCGGCTGTGCCCGCGCGACCGCGGCCAGCGCCCGGGCGCTCCGCTCCGGAAAGCGCTCGAGGTGAGCGGCGTAGTAGAGCGGCGTCGCGAAGCCAGGGCCATGCAGCCAGTCGTCCCAGAACTCGCTGTCGTCGATCGCGTCCAGCGGCAGGTGCAGCGTCTCGATCCCGTCCGGCCGCCGCGAACCGTCGAGCGCGCGCTCGTCCTCGTTGCGGAGATCGATGACGGTGCGCACGCCGTGCGCCTCGAGCGCCGACCAACCGTCGGCGCTCAGGCCGTCGATGCAGTCGGCCCGCACGAGCGCGCCCCAGCGAGTCTCGCCGCCGCCGGCGAGCGGGATGCCGCCCAGGTCGCGCACGTTGAAGCAGCCGTCCCAGTCGAGGTGGCGATCGGCAGGGTTTTCGCCCGGGCGGGCGAACGAGCGAGACGTGCTGTTCATGGTCGTCGAGCACTTTAGGCCCGGGGCAGCCGCCGACATCTATGCGCGCGTCCGCGAGGGCGGCCGCTCGCTACCAGAGGGCCTCAGCTACGTCGACAGCTGGGTGCGCGCGGACCTGCGCGGCTGCTTCCAGCTGATGGAGTGCGACGACGCGGTGCTGCTGCAGGAGTGGGTCGCCGAGTGGAACGACCTGGCCGACTTCGAAATCGTGCCGGTGAGCTCATCGCGCGCGACGCAGGACCTGATGTCGCGGCGCGCGTAACTTCGTGGAGCCAAACACTCAACCTTTGCGACGCCAGCGCGTTGCTAGGGGTAGATGCGGGCGACCACCATTCGGTTCACGCCAGAGCTCTGGGCGGAGCTCGAGCGTGAGGCGACGCGCGAGCGCGTGAGTGTGGCGCAGTACGTGCGTGACGCGGTCCTGTTCCGGCTCGCCTACTCGGCCGGCGCGCGCGACACGGCTGCCGAGCTCGAGGCCGCCCGCAAACAGGAGCGATAGAGGAGCCCGTACCCCGTCTCGGCGACGGCAGATCCGGGGCTCACTGAGGGTCGGGCAGCCAGTGCCGCGCACGGGCCGGGCAAGACGCCGCCGAAGCGCACGACTGCCCGGCCGATGCGCGAAGCGAGCCGCTAGGAAGCGGCTCCCCGTATCGGGTCGTTCCCGTGGGAGTCCTCCTCACGGATCTTGCCGTCCTTGCCGTGGATCACCAAGTCTGCGCCCTCGTGATCAGCCATACCTCGTCCCCGGATGATCGCTTCGTTCTGTGTGGGAAAGGTGCCGCGCTGCTGGCCGTTTACCTCGCGCGCCCACTTGTCGCCGCTTGGAACTACGTGGACTTCGTCGCCCATGCGGCGACGCTTACCCCAACCGTCTCCGGACATGCCGCGCGCAACCGGAAGCGACGTCGCTGCGTTTGCCGATCAGTCCTTGGGGAAGACGGCGGGCCTGGGACGAGCAGGGCACCCGTCCCCCTCTTCTGACATCCGCCTCGGGCCGCCTTTATGGGTTCCCCGGTCCGGGGCGGACAAGAGGACCTACAACAGCGAGCGGAGCGCCGTCCTGCGGGATTCTCGGTAGAGGCTTCGGGTGCCCTGGCGCCTAACTGTCCGGCCTTTCCCATATACCCCCATCCCTCTCCCGCCACGGCACCCCACCCCGGCGGCTCGCATCCATATCCGGTGTACTTTGCTGCCCGACGGTGGGGAGCGGGCCGCTCGGTGTGGGCTACGCGAAGCATTCGTCCTCGACGGTTCGATCTAGGACGGAGCAATGCGCAGGATCATCATTGTGTCGAGCGTCGTCGCGGCGACCGCGGTCGCGGTCCCGGCCACGGCTCAGGCGCCCACGCAGATCAAGTCGAAGCACATCGCCGACGGGGCGGTCCATAGCTCCGACATCCACAAAGGGGCGATCACCCCGGCCAAGCTGAGCGTCGCGACCAAGGAGATGCTCGCCAACATCGACGGTGAACCGGGCCCGAGGGGCGAGCAGGGACCCAGAGGCGAGCAGGGAGCGAAGGGCGACACCGGGGCGGCGGGCGCACCCGGAGCGCCCGGAGCGCCCGGAGCACCCGGAGTGTCGGGCTACGAGCTCGTCACCGCTTTTTCAGGTCCCCCGAACGGCGACGACGGCAAGGGCGTTGAGGCCACCTGTCCAGCCGACAAGATCGCCATCAGTGGCGGAGGCTTTGTCACCCCTCCCCCCGCGGGTGTGCTGAACGCGTCGCAGCCCGTTCCGGGCTCGCCCCGAAGCTGGCTGGTGGCGGCGCACGAAGAGATAGCCGTCAACTGGTCGGTGACCGCGTTCGCCGTCTGCGCCACCGTCGCACCGTAGAAGACGTATGCAGCGCACCACCCTGCCGCTTCGGCGGAGGCGCGGGAACGGCGGCAGGCTGACCCGCTCGCGCCCGCCACAGCAAGGGTGGGCCCCTGCCCGGTGAAGCCGGCGGCGGCGAGAGTTCGCCCCGTTCGTGTGCACGTGCTGGCCGACCCCATGTGCACGTGGTGTGTACGTACCCCCGCAACGTGGCGTGCCATGCCGCTCGATTCTCGCGTGCTGCATGGCATTGCACCCCGTTGCAGCGGCCTAGCTTGACCGCGCCGCGGCGCATTTATACTCGTCAAGCGACTATTGGAGGCTGGGATGCCAAGGACCCACTGGCTGCTCGCGGCGGCCGCCGTGCTCCCCCTGCTCGTGCCGGCGAGTGCGGTGTCCCACCCGCCGGATTTGATGGCCACGGAGATCAGCTCCGCGAAGGTCTGTGGGGCGGGCGAGTGCAGGGAGGTCTCCGATCCGGAGGCGGCGACGGCGCTCGCGGTCGGCCCCCGCCCCCGGGGTACGGACGCCCCCGAGCGCGGGCTGCCCTGGTACAAGAGCACGCTCACGATCCGAGCCGAGGACGGCGGCGAGGTGTTCACCGACCGCGTCTCCGTCACCGTGGTGCCCTCCGCCGGGCTGATGCGCGCGGAGGACGGTTTTACCTGGGTGACCCTGCCCAGCGAGAGCGAAGAGGCCTACGCGAAGCTCACAGCCGGGCTTACGCCCCGCCCGGCGAGGACGCTTCCGGGCGTGGGCGTGGACGCCAAGTACCCGCCCGCCCGCGTCGATGAGGTCGTCGAGCCCCCGAGCGCGGCCACCCCGGCGCCGGCGAGCGACGGCTCGAGGGTTTGGATCGTCGCGCTGGGCGGCGGCGTGCTAGCGGCGCTCATGGCGGGGTTGCTGCTCAGGATCCGCCACCGCCGCGCGTCGACGCCGCCGGCGGCGCCCGAGGCACCGGGGTAGGGACCGGTCGGGTCCGCCCCAGACGTCCGGCAGGGGCCAGGAAACTCCGGCTAACGCGGGGTTCCGGTCCGGGTTCAGCTGGCCACGAACACGGGCAACGCCAACGGCCCCGTAGCGAAATCCGGGAACTCGTGAGAAACGCGCGGCACGCACCACGAGCGGCAGTCCCGGCGGTTTCCAAAGGGGGTCGGGGGGGAGGGGGATGGCAGGGCCATCGCTCGAGCTCTTAAAGAAATGCGGCCATTCGAGATACAACCCTGATGGCTACTTCTAACTCTGCATCCCGCGCAGCCGAGGTCGCGCGCACAATCCTCGATGAGCGCGCCGTGACGGTTGGGTCGGGCAGGCCGAGTCGGGCGCGCTCGCGCGCGTCACGGCCTCGACTCGCCCGGTATGAACGGTGGCCTGTTCGGTGGCCGTTACCCGTGGCTTGAGCAGCGCGGCGGTCGGCGCTAAGTGCACACGCCGTGCCCGTGTCCACGTCGTGTCAGTAGCGCGCGAGGGTGCATGGATATGCGCGCCGATCCCGCAGTCTGCACGGGGTTGCATGGCCTTGCAATGCGGGTGCGTAATCGGGCTGACTGGATTTGAACCAGCGACCTCTCCGACCCGAACGGAGCGCGCTACCAAGCTGCGCCACAGCCCGAGGCGCCTAGCCTAGCGCCCCACACGGGCGCAGACCGGCCATTGCCATACTGAGGCTGCGTGAGGCTTCGCCGGTACCCAGCTGCGGCGCTCGTGTGCGTGCTCGCTGTGCTCGCCGCCTGTTCTGACGACGATCAGGCGGCGGAGGCGCCGGCGACGACGAGGTCCGCCTCGACGGAGATGCCGACCACGGGCGGCGGGGACGAGGCAGGGGCGAGCGCGCGTCCGGTCCGGCTGCTGCGCCTCGGCAGCTTCGACGAGCCGACCTACCTGACCGCCCCGCGCGGCGACTCGCGTCGCTTCGTGGTCGAGCGGGGTGGGCGGATCGTCATCGTCAAGGGCGGGCGCACGCTCGGGCAGCCGTTCCTCGACATCTCGGACCTGGTGAGCACGGGCGGCGAGAGCGGCCTGCTGTCGATGGCGTTCGCACCCGACTATCGGAGCAGCGGGCTCTTCTACGTCTACTACACCGACCAGCAGGGCTATCCCACGATCGCGCAGTACCGGCGCTCGCAGGGCAATCCGGATCAGGCCGACCCGGGCTCGCGGCGCACCACCCTGCGCGTGCCCCATCCGCGCTTCAACCACAAGGGCGGTCAGGTCCAGTTCGGCCCAGACGGCATGCTCTATGCGGCCTTCGGCGACGGCGGAGGGGGTGGCGACCCCGACGAGAACGCCCAGAACCTCGGCCGCATCCTCGGCAAGATGATCCGCATCGCGCCGCGCGAGGGCGGTGGCTACACGGTGCCGCGCGACAACCCATTCGTGAACCGCTCCGGCGCACGCGGCGAGATCTACGCCTATGGGCTGCGCAACCCCTACCGCTTCTCGTTCGACCGGCGCACCGGCGGGCTGACGATCGGCGACGTCGGCCAGGACGCGGTCGAGGAGATCGACTACGTGCCGGGCCGCTCCGGGGCAGCCGCCGCGCGGCGGCTACAACTTCGGCTGGGACGTGTTCGAGGGCCGCGACCGCTACGAGGGTGGCTCCGCGCCCGGGCCACGTGCCGCCCGTGATCGCACACTCGCAGGACGACGGCTTCTGCTCGATCATCGGCGGCTACGTGATCCGCGATCCGGCGCTCGGCCGTGGCTGGAACGGCCGCTACGTCTACGGCGACTACTGCAACAGCCGGGTGCGTCTCGCCCACCTGCGGCGCAGCAGCGCGCCGACGCGCGGCACCGCGCTGCGTGTCCCCGGGCTCGTCTCGTTCGGGCAGGACGGACAGGGCCGCGTCTACGCCGTCTCGCTGAACGGGCCGGTGTATCGCATCGGTCGCCGCTGAGCCGCGGCGTGCGACACTCCGGCGAACCCGGAACGAGGAGAGGCCGCATGTACTTCGAGGGCGTGATCCCCGCGCTCGTGACTCCGTTCGGCGAGGACGACGCCGTCGACGCCGGTGCGCTCGCCAGGCACGCCGAGTGGCTGCTCGACAACGGCGCCACCGGACTCGTCGGCACCGGCACGATGGGCGAGGCTCAGAGCCTGAGCGCCGCCGAGCGCCGGCTCGTGATCGAGACGCTCGTCGAGGCCGCGGATGGGCGCGTGACGGTGACGGCCGGGGTGTCGAGCGAGACGCCGGCCGGCTCGCTCGCCCACGCCGCCGACGCGGCGGCCGCCGGCGCCGGCGCGCTGATGCTGCTGCCGCCGCTCGGCTACCACGGCGACGAGCGCGAGATCGAGGCGTTCTACCGCGCGGTCGCCGATGCGAGCGGCCTGCCGGTGATGGCGTACAACAACCCGAAGGCGAGCGGCACCGACATGCTGCCGGCGCTGGTCGCGAGGCTGGCGGAGCTGGACGGGATCGTGGCGGTCAAGGAGTGCTCCGGCGACGCTCGCCGGATCGCCGAGATCCTGAACGCGACCGGCGACTTCGAGGTGCTCGTCGGCGGCGACGACTGGGCGCTCGAGGGGTTCAGCGCCGGGGCGACCGGCTGGATCTCCGGCGTCGCGAACGTCGCGCCGCGCGAGTGCGCCGACCTGCACCGGCTCTGCTCGGAAGGCAGCCTCGACGCCGCGCGCGAGATCCACGGCCGGCTGCTGCCGCTCGGCCGGCTCGACATGAAGCCGAAGCTCGTCCAGTACTTCAAGGCGGCGATGGACATCGTCGGCCGCGAGGGCGGGCCGAGCCGGCCGCCGCGGCTCGAGCTGACCGCTGAGGAACGAAGCGAGGTCGAGGAGGCGGTCCGGGCGCTCGGCGCCGGGGTGGCCGGGTGAGGGCAGGCCGGGTCTTCGCGGCCGTCGACTCCCACACCGAGGGGATGCCGACGCGCGTGATCACGGGCGGCGTCGGGCCGATCCCCGGCGCGTCGATGCTCGAGCGCAAGCTCCATTTCGAGGAGCACATGGACGAGCTGCGCCTGCTGCTGATGCGCGAGCCGCGCGGACACGGCGCCATGTCGGGGGCGATCCTCCAGCCCCCGCTCCGGGACGACGCCGACTGGGGCGTCGTCTTCATCGAGGTCAGCGGTTGCCTGCCGATGTGCGGGCACGGGACGATCGGGGTCGCGACCGTGCTCGTCGAGACCGGCATGGTCGAGGTGAGCGAACCCGAGACGCTCGTCCGGCTCGACACCCCCGCCGGGCTCGTCGAGGCGCGCGTGACCGTCGAGGGCGGCCGGGCGGCCTCGGTCAGCCTGCGCAACGTCCCCTCGTTCCTGCTCGCGCGCGACCGCAGCGTCGCCGTGAACGGCGGCAGCGTGACCTACGACATGGCGTTCGGCGGCAACTTCTACGCGCTGCTGCCGGCCGCGGACGCGGGGCTCGAGGTCGATCCGGCGCGCGCGCCGGAGCTGATCGAGCGCGGGCTCGAGATCATGGCCGCCATCAACGCGGCGGACAGGCCGGTGCATCCCGAGGACGAACGCATCGCCGGCTGCCGCCACGTCGTGTTCACCGCTCCGGGCGACGACGGGCCGCGTTCGCAGCGGAGCGCCACCTCGATCCATCCGGGCTGGCTCGACCGCTCACCCTGCGGGACCGGCACCTCGGCCAAGCTCGCCCAGCTTCACGCTCGCGGCGAGCTGCAGGTGGGCGAGGAGTTCGTCAACCGTTCGGTGATCGGCACGCGCTTCGGCGCCCGCATCGTCGGCACGACCGCGGTCGGCGGGCTGCCCGCGGTGGTGCCGGAGATCAGCGGGCGCGCCTGGATCACCGGCATGGGCCAGTACATGCTCGACCCCGAGGACCCGTTCCCGGCCGGGTTCGCTCTCTGAGCAGCGCCGAGGTTGCGATCGTCGGGGCCGGCATCGTCGGCTGCGCCGTCGCATACGAGCTCGCGCGCCGGGGCGTGCGTGTCCATCTGATCGATCGCGGCGAGGTCTCCGGCGGCACGACGGGGCTCGGCGAGGGCAACGTGCTCTGCTGCGACAAGCGCCCCGGGCCTGAGCTCGGGCTGGCGCAGCTCGGGCTGGCGCTCTACGACGAGCTCGAGGAGCTGCTCGGCGCGGAGGCCGGAATCAGGCGCAAGGGGGCGCTCGTCGTGCACGCCGGAGCGGACTCGTGGGCGGCCGAGCCCGAGCGCATCGAGGCGCTGCGCGCCGCCGGGGTCGAGTGCGAGCTGCTCGACCCGGCCGAGGTCCGGGCGGCCGAGCCCGAGCTGAGCGGCGAGTTGCTCGGCGGCTCGTCGTTCCCGCGCGACCTCCAGTGCGCGCCGCGCGCGATCGCCCGTGCGCTGGCGCGCGAGGCGGAGCGGCTCGGCGCGCGGGTCGAGACCGGGCGCGCCGCGCGAGTCGATCGGGGTCGCGGGAGGACGCGTGACCGGGGTGGCCGGGATCGCCGTCGATGCGGTCGTGCTGGCAGCCGGCGCCTGGAGCGCTCCGCTCGCTCGCAGCGCAGGCCTCGAGCTGCCGCTCGAGCCGCGCAAGGGCCAGCTCGTCCGGCTCGAGCGCCGCCCCGGCTTCCTGCGGCGCAAGGTGATCGACGGCTCCTACATGGCCGCCGTCGAGAGCGAGGACGCCGGGCTCGCGGTGAGCACAGTGGTGGAGACGACGCTCGACGGCCACGTGCTCGTGGGCTCGAGCCGGGAACGGCGCGGCTTCGACCTCTCGGTCGATCCCGCCGTGAGCGAGGCCCTGCTCGACAGTGCGGCGCGCATCGCTCCGGGCATCCGGGCGCTGCGAACGGACGGCGAGTGGGCCGGCCTGCGGCCGTGGCTGCCCGGCGGCCTGCCCGCGATCGGGCGCTCCGATGCCGCGGAGGGGCTCTGGGTCGCGACCGGGCACGAGGGCGCGGGCGTCGCGCACGGGCCGATCACGGGGCAGCTCGTCGCGCAGGCGCTCTGCGGCGAGCCGACGGCGCTCGACCTGGCGCCGTTCAGCCCGGACCGGTTCGGCCTCAGCCGCCCAGGTTGACCCAGACCGTCTTGTTCTCGAGGTAGGCCTCGAGCCCCTCGCGGCCGTGCTCGCGGCCGACGCCGGAGGCCTTGAAGCCGCCGAACGGCGCCGACGGGTCGCCGGCGCTCCAGGTGTTGACCCAGATGTCGCCGGCGCGCAGCAGCGCGGCGAGCTTGTGCGCCTTGGCGATGTCGCGCGTCCAGACGCCGGCCGCGAGGCCGTACTCGGTGTCGTTGGCGCGCCGCGCGACCTCCTCGATCGAGTCGTAGGGGAGCGCGACGAGCACGGGGCCGAAGATCTCCTCGCGCGCGATCTTGAGGTCGTCGCTCGTGGCGCTGAAGAGCGTGGGCTCGACGAACCAGCCCTCGCGGTCGAGGCGTGCGCCGCCGGTGAGCAGCTCGGCTCCCTCGTCCTTGCCGCTCTCGATGTAGCCGCGCACGCGCTCCTCCTGCTCGGCCGAGATCAGCGGGCCGATCTGCGTGCCGGGCTCGAGCCCGGGACCGATCCGCGCCTTGCCGGCCGCCTCGATCAGCCCGCTCATGACGTCGTCGTACTGGTCCGCGTGCACGAACAGGCGCGAGCCGGCGTTGCAGGCCTGGCCGGCGTTGTAGTAGATCGCCTGGTAGGCGCCCTTCACCGCCTGCTCGAGGTCGGCGTCGGGGAGGATGATGTTGGGTGACTTGCCGCCGAGCTCGAGCGTCACGCGCTTGAGCGCCCTGCCCGCCTTGCCGCCGATCTCACGCCCGACGACGGTCGAGCCGGTGAAGGCGATCTTGTCGACGCCGGGGTGATCGACGAGCGCCGCGCCGGTATCACCGTCGCCCGTGATCACGTTGAGGACGCCCGCGGGCAGGCCGGCCTCGAGCGCCAGCTCGCCGAGCCGCAACGCCGTGAGCGGAGTCTGCTCGGCCGGCTTCAGCACGATCGTGCAGCCGGCCGCGAGCGCCGGACCGATCTTCCAGGCCGCCATCAGCAGCGGGAAGTTCCAGGGGATGATCTGCCCGGCGACGCCCACCGGCTCCTTGCGCGTGTAGCAGTGCATCCCCTGCTGGGCGACGGGCAGCACCTCGCCGGTGATGTGCGTCGGCCAGCTCGCGAAGTAGCGGATGTGCTCGGCGGCCAGCTTCACGTCGACGCGCTTGGCGAGCTTGACCGGCTTGCCGTTGTCGAGCGACTCGAGCTCCGCCAGCTCATCCGCGTTGGCCTCGATGGCATCCGCCAGCGCGAGCATCGCGCCCGAGCGCGCGGCGGCCGCGATCCCGGTCCAGCGACCGTCGTCGAACGCCTCGCGGGCGGCGCGCACTGCGCGGTCCACGTCCTCCGTGCCCGCGTGCGGGACCGGCGCGATCACGCGTCCGGTCGCGGGATCGAGCGTCTCGAAGCTGCGTCCGTCAGCTGCGTCCAGCCGCTCGCCGCCGATCACCAGGCGGTGCGGACCCGCGGCGAAGGAGCGGGCCGGTTCGGACAGAGCGTCGGGAAGCGCTTGCGCGATCGTCATGCGCCGAACCCTAGTCCGAGAAGGAGAGCTCGACGGCGCCGATGCCGTCCAGCTCGAGCCGCACGCGGTCGCCGGGGGCGGCCTTGTGCGGGGGTGCGAGCACGCCGGTGATGATCCTGTCGCCGGCGTAGAGCTCCTCGCCGGCAGCGCCGAGCCGGTCGGCGACGACGCCCACCATCTCGTCGAGCCGCGCCCCGGCGGTCTGTGCGTCGATCTCGTGCTCGACCTCGCCGTTCACGAGGATGCGCGCGGCGCCCGGTTGCGTCGTCTCCACGCGCGGCCCAAACGCGACGGCGCGGTTGAAGATGTCGCCGGCGAGGATCTGCTCGAGCTCGATCGACAGGTCGGGCGGGTCGGTCAGCTCGAGTGCGGGCAGCAGTGCGACGATCGAGCGGCCGTCCTCGCCCAGCTCGACCGCCACCTCGGACTCGACGACGACCTCGCCGTGGTCGCCGAGCGACCAGGTCGCACCGTCCTCGAGCAGTGCGTCGCTCGTGAGGAAGCCGGCGAGCGGCCGGTCGATGCCGAGCTTCTCCTGGATCTCCGGGACGTTGAAGCCGATCTTCCAGCCGATCGGCTCGGCGCCCTGCGCGAGGATCTCGCGCCGGCGCACGAGCTGGGCCGCCATGCCTCGCTCCACGCTCACGGCGTCATCACGATCTTGAGCGCCTCGCGGCGGTCGTAAACGGCGTAGGCCTCGGCGGCCTCATCGAGGCGCATGTGGTGCGTCACGAGCGGCGAAGGGTCGAGCACGCCGGCCTCCAGCATCGCGAGCACGCGGTCGACGTGGCCGATCACGTTTGCGTGCCCGGTCTTGATGGTCAGCGCCTTGATCCAGACGATGCCCATGTGCACCTCGGTGCGCTCGGCGTAGACGCCGATCACGGAGACGGTGCCGGCCTTGCGGGTCATCCGGCAGGCGAGCTCGAGCGCGTCCGGATGCCCGACGGCCTCGATCGCGGAGTCGACCCCGCGCCCGCCCGTCGCCTCCTTGACGGCCGCGCGCGGGTCCTGCTCGGTCAGGTGCACGGGCTCGGCGCCGAACGTGCGCGCCAGCTCGAGCCGCTCGGCGACCGTGTCGACGGCGATCACACGCGCCGCGCCGGCCGCCTTCGCCGCCTGGACCGCGCACAGGCCGACCGGCCCGAGGCCAAGCACCGCCGTGCTGTCGCCCGGCCGCACGCCCGCCTGGTCGACGGCGTGCCAGCCGGTTCCCATCACGTCGCCGGCGAACAGCGCGACGTCGTCGGTCATCCCGCTGCGGAACCCGCCGCAGCGTCAGGTTCGCGTGCGGCACGAGCACCTGCTCGGCCTGCGCTCCCTGGAGCGCGCCGAGCGTCTTGCCGTGCCCGAAGACCCTGCCCTCGTCGCACTTGTGGAAGTCGCCGCGGCGGCAGAAGAAGCAGTTGCCACAGGCCGAGCAGTAGCAACCCAGCACCCTGTCTCCCTCGGCCACCTCGGTCACGTCGTCGCCGGCGGCGACGACGGTTCCGACGAACTCGTGCCCGAGCGTGAAGCCCGGCTCGATCACGACCCGGCCGTGGTAGATGTGCAGGTCGGAGCCGCAGACGCCGGTCGCCTCGACGCGCACGACAGCGTCGTCGCGCTCGAGCAACTCGGGCTCGGGGCGCTCCTCGAGACGGACCTCGCCGGGTGCCTGGAAGGTCACGGCCTGCATGGGAGCGGCACGCTATATGGTCGGCGCCATGACGAACGCCGTGGTGCTGATCAAGGCCGAGCGCGAGGCGATGGCGACGCTCGGGGGCGAGCTGGCCGAGGTCGAGGGGGTCTCCGAGGTCTACACGGTGACGGGCGAGTGGGACTTCGTCGCGATCCTGCGCGTCAAGGCCCCCGAGGACCTCGCCGAGCTGGTTACGGGCAGAATCTCGAAGGTCGCGGGCATCGCCGACACCTACACGATGGTCGCCTTCGAGATGTTCTCCCGCCACGACATCGAGGCCATGTTCTCCATCGGCGCGTAGCCGCGGTGGCGGAAGCGTTCTTCGAGCAGGACGGGGACCTGCTGGTCCCCAGCGAGCTGACGCGCGGGCCCTGGGACCCGGGCGCGCAGCACGCGGGCCCGCCGTCGGCGCTCGTGGCGCGCGCCGTCGAGCGCTTCGAGCCCCGTCCCGGCCTGCGGATCGGGCGCATCACGCTCGAGATCCTGCGGCCCGTGCCGCTGGCGCCGCTGTCCGTCCAGGTAGAGCTGGCGCGTCCCGGACGCAGCGTCGAGCTGCTCGAGGCGACGCTCTCGGGGCCGGAGGGCGAGCTGATCCGCGCGCGAGCGTGGCGCCTGCAGGCGGGCGAGCTGCGTCTAGACGAGCAGGAGCCGCCCCCGCCCGGTCCCGAGGCCGGGGCGCCCGGCGATTTCTTCGCGACCGGCCAGGAGGTCGGGTACCACACCGCGATGGAGTACCGGTTCGTCACGGGCGGCTTCGTCGAGCCGGGGCCGGCGATCGTCTGGATGCGGCCGCGGGTGGCACTCGTCGCCGGCGAGCAGACGAGCCCGCTCGAGCGCGTCTTCATCGCGGCCGACTCGGGCAACGGCGTGAGCGCCGCGCTCGACTGGCGCAGCACGATCTTCATCAACACCGACCTGACGGTCCATCTGCTGCGCGAGCCGGTGGGCGAGTGGGTCTGCCTGGACGCGGTCACGCACGTCGACGGACTGGGAATGGCAGACAGCGCCCTCTACGACGAGCGCGGCCGCATCGGCCGAGCCGTCCAGACGCTCCTCGTCAGGTCGCGCTGACGCGCGCGCGAAGCGTCTCCACGAGCACGCCGAGCGCCGGTCGCTCGGCCGCGCCGCGGCGTGCCGCCGCGAACAGCCGGCGCTGCAGCCCGCCTCCCGCGACCGGCCGCAGTGCCAGCCCGCTCTGTTCGCTGAGGCCGCCCAGCGTGGGAACAAGCGCGACGGCCAGCCCGGCGCGGGCGAGGTCCAGGAGCGTGCCGAGATCGGTGACCCGGTGGCGGACCTGCGGCTCGAAGCCGGCGGTGCGGCAGGCGCCCTCGACCATGCCGGCGTAGTGGGTGCCGGCCCACGGGGTCGCCCAGGCCTCGTCCGCGAGCTCCGCAAGGGCGACCGGGTCGCCCGAGCGGGCGGCTGGATGCCGGGCGGGAAGCGCCACGTAGAGCTCGTCGGCGCCGAGCTCGTGGCGGACCAGCCGCGGGTCGCGCGCGCGCAGCGCCTGCGGGTACTCCTCCGCCACGACCAGGTCGAGCTCACCCGAGCGCAGGCGCGGCAGCGCGGCCTCCGCCTCCTGGTCGACCAGCTCGAAGACGAGCGCCGGGTGCGAGCGCGCGAGCTGTTCGAGGGCCGGCACGAGTAGCCCACGGGCCGCGGTCTGAAACGCGGCCACGCGAACGGTGCCCGCGATCGCGTCGGCCTCCTCGAGTGCGGCCTCGGCGGCCTCGAGCCGCTCCAGCACCTCGCGCGCGTGGATGGCAAGCGTGCGCCCGGCGCCGGTCAGCACGACGCCGCGGCCGACGGGCTCGAGCAGGGGCCGGCCGGTCTCGGCCTCGAGCTTCGCCAGCTGCTGGGAGATGGCGGAGGGCGTGTATCCGAGCGCGTCGGCGACAGCGGTGAGGCTGCCGCGGTCCTGGAGTTCGACGAGCAGGCTCAGGCGGCCGGCGTTCAGCATCGTGAAGCAACTCTAATAGATAATTGCCAGATAATCGAGTTGCTCTACATGGCGCGCGAAGCGAAGCTGCTCGCATGACCAGCTACCTCGCATTCGTCGGAGTCGCCGCCGGAACAGTGCTCCTTCCCGGGCCGGACATGCTGGTCGTGCTGCGCACGGCGCTCGCCGCCGGCACGCGCAGCGGCGTCTGGGCGGCGCTCGGCTCGGGAACGGGCAACCTGCTCTGGGGCACGGCCACGGTGCTCGGCGTGACGGCCGTGCTCGCCGCCTCGCCGGCCGCCTTCGCCGCGCTCAAGCTCGCCGGCGCCGCCTACCTCGCCTGGCTGGCCGCCCAGGCCCTGCGCGCCGCGCTGCGGGGGGACCTCCTGGCCGACCCCGATCCCGCCGAGCCGGCCCCAAGCGCCGGGCGCGCGTTCCGGCGCGGCCTCGCGAGCGATCTCGCCAACGTCAAGGTCGGCCTCTTCTGGACGGCGCTCGTGCCGCAGTTCCTCGTGCCGGGCGCCGGCGCCGGGCCCGCCGCGGCGATGGTCCTGACGATGGCGCTGCTCTGCTTCGCCGGCATGGGCGCCTTCGCCGTGGTGGCCGGCCGCCTGCGTCCCGTCCTCGCGCGGCCGCTTGCATCGCGGGTCGTGAACGCGCTCGTCGGCGTGCTGCTGATGGCGCTCGCCGCCGGGCTTGCCGTCGCTCACTGAGCAGGCCCCTCCCTAGACTCCCGGGGCCGGTTTAGGAAGGAGACTGCAAGTTGGCGTATTTCAAGGACGCGGACGAGGTGTACGCGTACATCGGCAGGTTGTTCGAGGAGCTGGCCGAGGACGACGAGCTCTCCCCGAAGTTCCAGAAGGCGAACACGATCGTCCAGTACCAGTACCGCGAGCCCGAGTCACAGATCACCGTCAAGCTGCTCGAGGGCGAGGACGGCCAGGTCGACTGCGGCGCGACGACGCTCGAGCCCGAGGTCGTCATGACGATGGATGCGGACACCGCGCACCGCTTCTGGCTCGGCAAGGTCAACGTGACAGTCGCGCTCGCTCGCGGCCAGATCAAGGCGAAGGGCCCGGTCGCGAAGATCCTCAAACTGGTCCCGCTCGTCAAGCCGGTCTTCCCGCGCTACCGCGGCATCCTCGAGCAGGCAGGCCGGGAGGATCTGCTCGAGGCAGCTTGATGGACGACGCGGGCTCCGCCCTCGAGCCGGCTCCGCTCGAGGGCTTCAAGGACTTCTACCAGTACGCGTCGCCTACGCGGGTGATCGTCGGGCGCGGCCTGCTCGAGTCGACCGGCTTCGAGTTCCTCAAGGAGGGCGCGCACCGCGTCCTGATCGTGACCGACCAGGTGATCCGCGGTACAGGGCTCGTGGAGAAGGTCGAGGCCGGGATCGCCGACGGCGGCCTCGAGGTCGCGGGCATCTTCGACGAGGTCCCGCAGGACTCCTCGACGGCGGTCTGCGACCGCTGCGCGGAGGCGGCGCGCGCCGCCGGCGCCGACTCGTTCCTGGCCCTCGGCGGCGGCTCGGTGATGGACACGGCCAAGGTCGCCGACGCGGTCTTCACGCACGGCGGCACGGCGCGCGAGCAGGAGGGCTTCTTCCTGATGCCGCGCGACGACGACGGCATGGGCCGTCCGCTCGACATCGCTCCGCTCGCCTGCATCCCGACCACCGCCGGGACCGGCAGCGAGGTGTCGATGGCCGCGGTCATCAAGGAGCCGGAGGAGCGCATCAAGCTCGAGATAGCGGACTTCCCGCTCTTCCCGCGGCTCGCGATCCTCGACCCCGAGACGACGCGGACGCTGCCGCCGGCGGTGGCGGCCGCGACCGGCATGGACGCCATGACCCACGCGGTCGAGGGCTACGTGTCCCAGGACTGGAGCCCGCACCAGGACGCGCGCTCGCTGCAGGCGCTGCGCATGATCCGCGACAACCTCGAGCGCGCCGTCCAGGGCGGCGAGCGCGACGAGGAGGCGCGCGGCAACATGCTGATCGCCGCCAACCTCGCGATCACGCTCGCGCTCGGATCCGTCCACGCGATGTCGCACCCCGCCGGCGCGCAGTTCGGCGTGCCGCACGGCGTGGCGAACGCGATCAACCTCCCCCACGTGATCCGCTTCAACGCCCGCGGCGGCGACTCGATCGCCGAGCGCTACCGCGACCTCGGCGACCTCTTCGGGCTCGAGACGGGCGGTGCGGCGGTCGATGCCGCGGACACGCTCGCGGCCCACATCGGGGGACTGGTCGAGCGGCTCGGGCTTCCCACCCGGCTCTCGCAGGCGGGTGTCCCGGAGTCGGGCATCCCGGCGCTGGTCGAGGGGGCGATGGGGGACGGCACAACGCTCCTGAACCCGCGCGAGGCCGGCGAGGAGGACTACGCCGAGCTCTACCGGAGCGCGCTCTAGCTCAGCGCGCCGCCGGCTCGGCGCGCTCCGCCGCGATCGTCTCCCTGAGCACCGCCTTCGCCGTGTGCTTCGGCCGCCAACCGAGCTCGTGGCGTGCGCGCTCGGTCTTCATGAGGACAGGTTTCTTGACCGAGTGGATCCAGGCGACCGAGTCGGGCAGCAGCGGCAGCCGCGTGACGACGTCGGCCGTTGCATCGGCGAGCGGCTTCGGCACCGGCACGCTGTACCAGTCGAGCGCCTTCGCGACGTCCGTCAGCGTGAGCGTGCCGCTCGCGGCGAGGTTGTAGGGGCCGGGCTCGCCGCGCCCGCGCACGGCCGCCGCGAACGCGCTCGCCACGTCGTCCTCGTGGACGAGCTGGAAGCGCGCGCCCGGGTCCGGGATCACCGGCTTCAGGACCGGCATCGACTGGACGAGCCGTCGCACCGGGTCCGGCATCGCCTCGGCGAGGCGGAAGTACGGGATCTCCTGAACGAAGGTGCGTGCGTGCGGCCCGGCCACGATGCAGGGCCGCAGCGCGTAGGCAACCGTCCGCCTGCGCCGCAGCAGCACCTCCGCGAGCACCTGCTCGACCTCCGCCTTCTGCTCCGAGTAGGGGTGCTCGGGCGAGCCGCGCGGCGGGATGTCCTCGGTCAGCCAGTCCGGGTTGTCGTCGTGGAAGCCGTAGGCGGCGACACTCGAGGCGTAGACGATGCGCTCGCTGCCCGCCTTCGCGGCCTCCTCGAAGACGAGCCGCGAGCCGTCGACGTTCAGCCGGCGCGTGGCGTCGCTGGCGCTCAGCACCGCGAAGGCGAGATGGACGACGACGTCGGATCCCTTGACGAGGTCGCGCACGCTGGCCGCGTCGGTCACGTCGCCCTGCCGGTACTCGGCCTTCTTCCAGCCGTGCTCGGCCGGATCGAAGGGGCGGCGCGCCATCCCGACGATGCGCTTGACGGCCCGCGAGCGCTGCAGCGCGCTCACGACCCCGATGCCGAGGTCGCCGGTCGGGCCGGTCACGGCCACGGTCAGGCCGGTCGCCGCCATGGACCGGGTTCTAGCGCATCGTCCTGCGGGCGCGCCGGGTCGGCCGCTTGCTGGTCGTCGACTCGCAGCCGCTGACCACGTCGAAGGAGTCCACCGCCGCCGTGTCCTGGCCCTCGCCGCAGTTGACTCGGTCGCGACGGCCGTCGAGGGCATTGATCGTGTCGTCGCCCGCGCCCGCGTCGATCGAGTCGCTGCCGCCGCCGCCCGAGATGCGGTCGTTCGCCTCACCGGTGCGGATCCGGTCGCGGCCGCTGCCTCCCTGGACGTCGATGACCCCGCCGCTACCGGTGACGGTGTCGTCGCCGCCGCCCGCCAGGATCGTCGCCGCGCCGCCGTCGGCGCTGATGCGATCCGCCCCCGAGCCGGCGTCCACGAAGTCGCCGCCGAAGCTCGCGTAGATGCGATCGCGGCCGGCGCCGCCGAACAGGCGGTCTGCGTCGGACTGTCCGAACAGCGTGTCGTCGCCCTGACCGCCCACCACGAGGTCCTCACCGGCGCCCGCGTAGACGACGTCGCTGCCCGTTCCCGCGTCGAGACGGTCGTTGCCGGTGCCGCCGAGCAGCAGGTCGACGCCGTCGCCGCCGTCGACCGTGTCCTCGCCGGAGCCCGCCTCGAGGTAGTCGCCCGAGCCGGCGCCGATCAGGCTGTCGCTGCCGCCCTCGCCGTAGATCTGGTCGGGGCTCTCGCCACCGTTGAGCTGATCGGGACCGTCCGTGCCGATCAGGGTGCTCGCGGTCGCCACCGCGGCCAGCGTCAGAGCGAGCGCCGCCGCGAGGAGGAAGGTGGGAATGCTGCGCCTCATCGCTTTCATGAACAAGCCCGTACCGGGCGGGTTGCGGTCAAGGCTCGTCGTATCCCGGCTCGCCCGGCAGCAGCACCTCGGCCGCGCCGTCACGGACGACCACCCGCGGCTGGACCGCGACGACCGGGCGTTCGCGGGCAGCCGCGAGCGTCTCCGCGACCGAGCCCGTCTCGCCGAGCCGCTCGAGGTTCTTGATCGTGGGGAACACGAGCAACAGCTCGCCCCGCGCGTGCGCCGCCAGCGCGTCGGCCGGGCGGACCCAGCGGGCATCGACGCACTCGCTGCCGTCGACGCTCGGCTCGGCCTCCGGCGGCGCCGCGGCGGCGAAGAACCAGGTGTCGAAGCGGACGCTCACCTGCTCGGGCGCGATCCAGCGGGCGAACGGCACGAGGTCCGCGCCGGCCGCCAGCGTGATGCCGGCCTCCTCCTCGAGCTCGCGCAGCGCCGTGGCCGCCGGATCGGCGTCGTCCGGGCCCGTGCTGCCTCCGGGAAAGACCCAGGCGCCGCCCATGAACTTCTGCTCGGGGTTGCGCTGCACGAGCAGCACCTCGGCGCCATCGGCGCCGTCGCGCAGCAGGATCAGCGACGCCGCCGGGCGCGGCTCGGCGACCTTGCCGAAGTTGAGCGTCTCGCCTGGCGGCGGACGGTTCATGCGCACCGCGGCAGCCTACCTCCGCGCGGTCGCTAGGCTCTCCCGCCGATGACGGAGACTCAGCAGTGGATCTGCACCTCCTGCGGGTTCATCTACGACCCCGAGGAGGGTGACCCGGACGGCGGGATTCCGGCCGGCACCGCCTTCACGGACATTCCCGACGACTGGTTCTGTCCCGTCTGCGGGGCGCGCAAGAGGGACTTCGAGCTGTACGAGGGTTAGGCGGCCTCGCTCGCGCCATCGCGGCCGCTGCTCGGTCTGCCGTAACTGCGGCTGGGGAAGGGGTTGAGCAGCCGCGCGCGCCAGCAACGCCCGCCATCTTTCCTGACTTGTGTGGCCATAGGCCCTACAAGTCAGCAGAGCACCTCGACACTCCCCTTCCCCAGCCGAAGCCCGAGACCGACCTGCCGCACAGCCTTGAACGCTCAGGCCGCCGCGCGCAGCTCCTCCGCGCCCGTCGCCGCGTCGATCGCCGCGGCCGTGATCTCGACGAGGCGGCGTCAGGTCGGCGGCGGAGATCGCGAGCGGCGGCATCAGCACGACGACGTCGCCGAGCGGCCGGACGATCGCGCCGCGGGAGCGTGCCTCGAGCGTCACCCGGTGGCCCATCCGCACCGGCAGCGGGAACTCCTCCAGCTCGATCCCGACCATGAACCCGACGCGCCGGATCTCGCGCACCGCCGGGTGGGCGGCGAGCGGCTCGAGCAGGCCTGCGAGCAGCTCGATCTTGCCGGCGAGCTCGCCGAGCGTGTCCTCGTCGCGGAAGACGTCGAGCGAGGCGATCGCCGCCGCGCAGGCGAGCGGGTTGCCGGTGTACGTGTGCCCGTGGAAGAAGGTCCGGAACTCCTCGAACTCGCCGAGGAAGCCCTCGTAGACCCGCTCGCTCGCAAGCGTCGCCGCGAGCGGCAGGTAGCCGCCCGTGATGCCCTTGGCGAGGCAGAGCAGGTCGGGCGCCACGTCCTCGTGCTCGCAGGCGAACATTCGCCCGGTGCGGCCGAAGCCGGTGGCCACCTCGTCGGCGATGAGGAGGACGTCGTGGCGGTCGCACAGCTCGCGCACGCCGCGCAGGTAGCCCTCGGGGTGGACGAGCATGCCCGCCGCGCCCTGGACGAGCGGCTCCATGATCACGGCCGCCACCTCGCCCGGGTGGGCGCTCAGCAGCCGGTCCATGTCGTCGAGGTCGCCCGGCTCCGCCTTGAGCGTGTCGAACAGGAGCGGCCGGTACATCGAGTGGAAGAGGTCGATCCCGCCGACGGACACGGAGCCGATCGTGTCGCCGTGGTAGGCCATCTTCAGGGCCGCGAAGCGCGGCCGCCGCTCGCCGCGCTGCTGCCAGAACTGGAACGCCATCTTCAGGGCGATCTCGGTGGCCGTCGATCCTGAGTCCGAGTAGAAGACGCGGCTCAACCCCGGGGGCGCGATCTCGACCAGCCGCTGGGCCAGCTCGATCGCCGGGCGGTGCGAGAGCCCGAGCATCGTCGAGTGGCCGACGCGTCCGAGCTGCTCCCTGAGCGCGGCGTCGATGCGCGGGTGCGCGTGGCCGTGGACGTTGCACCAGAGCGAGGACACGCCGTCGATGTAGCGGCGGCCGTCGACGTCGATCAGGTCGGTGCCCTCGGCGCGCTCGACGATCACCGGTGACTCGTCCGTCCAGCCCTGCTGCTGGGTGAACGGATGCCAGAGGTGAGCGCGATCGGCGGCGACGAGATCCATGGCGCGCGAGGCTACGCCGCCGGGTGGTCGGAACGGCGATAGCTACTATGCCCGGCCGCCATGCGAAAGGGACTCCGCTGCGCGGCCGCTGCCGCGCTCACGTTCATGCTCATTCCGGCCGCCGCCGAGGCGCAGGGCTCGAAGCCCTCCCGGGCCTGCGACTTCACGGATCCGTCCGTCTGCCTCTACCCGTGGCCGAATGACCACTACACGAAGCCCGACGCCTCGACGCCGACCGGGCGCCGGCTCGCTCTGCAGCGCTCGTCGATGCCGAGGAACAAGGACGGCACGCCGATCGACCCGGCCGACATGAACCGCGCCGACGGCTTCAGCCCGGGCTCGATGCTGATCACGAAGGTGCCCGGTCTGAACACGCCCGAGGCGGCGCGGCGGAGCAGGCTCCCGGGGCTGAGCGACCCCTCGAAGAGCCTGGCGAAGAACTCGCCGGTCGTGGTCATCAACGCTCGCACGGGCAAGCGCCACCCCGTGTTCGCGGAGATCGACTCCAACCCGCAGAGCGCCGGCGACCGCGTCCTGATCATCCGGCCGGTGCGCAACTTCGCGGAGGGCGAGCGCTACATCGTGGCGCTCCGCAACCTCAAGAACGCGAGCGGCGCCACGCTGCGCGCGGGCAAGAACTTCCGCCTCTACCGCGACGGGAAGAAGACGAAGCAGCGGCTCGTCGAGAACCGCCGCGCGCATTTCAACGAGCTCTTCAAGAAGCTCAGCAAGGCGGACGTCAAGCGCCAGAGCCTCTACCTCGCCTGGGACTTCACGGTCGCGAGCCGCCAGAGCCTGACGAAGCGCGCGCTCCACATCCGCGATGAGGCGTTCAGGTCGCTCGGCGACCGGAACCTGAAGGACCTGAAGGTGAGCGGCCGCTCGCCGGCGTTCACCGTCGACTCCGTCCAGGACCTGAGTGCGGCCGAGGACGCCGAGATCGCGCGCCGCGTGAGGGGCACGCTCAGCGTCCCCTGCTTCCTCACGAACGGCTGCGCGCCCGGCGGCCGCTTCACGTTCGACCGCAAGGGCCTGCCGCAGCGGCACGGCAGCTACAGCTTCAGCTACGTCTGCGAGATCCCGCGCGTCGCGCTCGATCCGGCGGCCCCGGCAAAGGCGCGCCCGTCGCTGTACGGCCACGGCCTGCTCGGCAGCGCCGAGGAGATCGACGCCGGCAACGTCGAGTCGATGGCGAACGAGCACAACTTCGTCTTCTGCGCCACCGATTGGGCGGGCTTCGCCGAGCAGGACCTCGGCCACATCGTGACCGTGATGTCCGACTTCTCGAAGTTCAACACCGTCGCGGACCGCATGCAGCAGGGCTTCGTGAACCAGATGTTCCTCGGGCGGGCGCTGATCCACCCGCAGGGACTCTCGTCGAACGCCGCCTTCCAGAAGAACGGCCAGGGCGTGATCGACACGCGCCGCCTGTTCTTCGACGGCAACTCCCAGGGCGGCATCATGGGCGGCTCGCTGACCGCGCTCGCGCCCGACTTCGACCGCGCCGTGCTCGGCGTGCCGGGAATGAACTACTCGACGTTGCTGCAGCGCAGCGTCGACTTCGACGAGTTCGCGCCGATCATCTACGGCGGCTATCCGAACGAGCTCGAGCGCCAGCTCTGGCTCGCTCAGATCCAGCTGCTCTGGGACCGCGGCGAGTCGAACGGCTACGCGCACCACATCACGAGCCGGCCGCTGCCGAACACGCCGAAGCACACGGTTCTGATGCACGTGGCGTTCGGCGATCACCAGGTCGCCGACTTCACGGCGGCGAACATGGCGCGCACATTCGGCGTGCCCGTCCGCCGCCCGGTGCTCGACCCGGGCCGCTCCGCACTGAAGAACCCGTGGTACGGGCTGAAGACGCTGAAGCTGCCGTCCACGGGCTCGGGCATGGTCTGGTGGGACGTCGGTCCGATGCGCACGGTTGGCACCCAGGTCGAGGGCACGCCCGCGCCGCCGACGGCCAACGTGCCGCCCCGTGAGGGCCGCGATCCACACGGTGCGCCGCGCGGCGAGGTCAGCGCGCGCGTGCAGAAGTCCGAGTTCCTCAAGCTGCGCGGCCGGATCGTCGAGGTCTGCGGATCGAAGCCGTGTTACGCGAGGGGTTGGACCGGGGCTCCGTAGCTACCCTCCGCGGCGCAATGCCTCCTCTGCCCCTCCTCGTCTTCGTGGTGGGGACGGGCTCGCTCGGCGCCGAGATTGCCGCTGTACGCCTGCTCGCCCCGTACTTCGGTGCCTCCACGATCGTCTGGGCGAACACGATCGGCATCGTGCTGGTGGCGCTGTCCGTGGGCTACTGGCTGGGTGGGCGGCTGGCCGACCGCCATCCCAACATGCGCGCCCTCTGCCTGGTCGCGCTGATTGCGGCGGGCCTCCTCGCGCTCGTGCCGTTCGTGGCCGACCCGATGCTGGGCATCGCGGTCGACGCGCTCGATGAGATCTCGGCCGGCGCCTTCCTCGGCTCGCTCGTCGGCGTGCTGGTGCTGGTGGCGATCCCGGTGCTGCTGCTCGGCACGGTCTCGCCCTGGGCGATCCGGCTCGCGGTGTCATCGGTCGAGGAGGCCGGCACCGTCGCCGGGCGCCTGTACGCGCTCTCGACCGCCGGCTCGCTCGTCGGCACGCTCGTCTCGGCGCTGCTCCTGATCCCGCTCGTCGGCACGCGCCGCACCTTCCTCATCTTCGCGCTCGCGATCGCGTTGATCGCGGTCGCCGGCCTGCGCCCGGTGCGCCGCTGGGCGCTCGCGCCCGCGGCGATCGCGCTGCTGATCGCGCTGCCGGTCGGGACGCTCAAGGCCGAGACCGAGGACGGCGGGCGCGTGATCCACGAGGCGGAGACCGAGTATCAGTACGCGCGCGTGATCGAGTACCCGGACGGAGAACGCTCGCTCGAGCTGAACGAGGGCCAGGCGCAGCACTCGATCTGCACCGCCGAGTGCGACCCCGGCCCGGGAGGCCCGCGCTACGCCTCGTCGGTGCTGACCGGAGACGTCTGGGACGGCCACCTCGTGCTCCAGTTCGCCGGCCGCTCGGAGCCGCCCGGGCGGGTGGCGATCCTCGGCAACGCCGCCGGCACGACCTCGCGCGCCTACGAGTACTTCTTCCCGCGCACGCGCGTCGACGGAGTCGAGATCGATGCCGAGCTGTCGGACATCGGGCGCGAGTACTTCGACATGAACAACCCGCGCCTGCACCTCTACCACGAGGACGCACGCCCCTTCCTGCGCCGCACCGATGCCCGCTACGACGTGATCTCGGTCGACGCCTACCGCCAGCCCTACATCCCCTTCTACCTGACCACCGTCGAGTTCTTCGAGACGGTGCGCGACCGGCTCACGCCGGGCGGCGTGCTGATCGTGAACGCGGGCCATCCCGAGGACCAGGACGATCTCGAGAAGGTGCTCACGGCGACGATCGGCGAGGTCTTCACGTACGTGATGCGCGACCCGATCGAGGACACGAACACGCTGATCGTGGCGAGTGAGCGCCCGCTGTCGGCCGCGCGCCTGCGCCAGGCCGTGCCCGACCTGCCCGCCGGCCTGCGCGGCACCGGCCTGGCCGCCGCCGGCCGGCTCGAGGAGCCGCTCGCGGGCGGCGACGTCTACACCGACGACAAGGCGCCCGTCGAGTGGCTGATCGACAAGTCGATCGTGGACTACGCGAGCGGAGGCGACGACTGAGCACCGACCCGCACCCCGACGTCGCGATCATCGGCGCCGGGATAGTCGGTTGCGCCGCCGCGGCGCTGCTGGCCGAGGCGGGCGCGCGGGTGGAGGTCTTCGAACGCGACCGCGTCGCCGCCGCCGCGAGCGGGCGCAACTCGGGTGTCGTCCAGCATCCGTTCGACCCGGTCATGGCCGAGCTCTACCGCGAGTCGCTCGAGCTGTACCGGGAGCTCGAGGGCTTCGAGATGCCTGCCGAGCCGTCCGGCGTCCTGCTGCTGGCGTTCGACCCGGCCGAGCTCACGCAGGCCGCAGCCGAGATCGGGCGCGACGTCCCCGAGCTGCGGCCGACGATGCTGCACGGCGGCGAGCTGCAGGTGCTCGAGCCGGCTCTGGCCGAGGGTCTGACGGCGTGCCGGCTCCACACCGGCTACCCGGTTCAGCCGGCGGAGGCGGCGCGCGCCTTCGCGCTGCGGGCCCACGAGCAGGGCGTCGCCTTCCACAGCGACGAGGTGGCCTGGCCGTGGGCCGGTGGCGGCCGCGTGCGCGGCGTCATCGCCGGCGGGATCCGCCGCGGCGCGGGCGCCGTGCTCGTCGCGGCCGGCCCGTGGACCCCCGAGGTCATCGACCCGACACGGGCCTGGACTCCGATCACGCCGGTGTGGGGCGTTGTCGTCGAGTTCCAGCTCGGCTCGCCGCCGCGTCACGTGGTCGAGGAGGTCGGCGTCGAGGCGGTGGCCGGCGCGGGCGGCGGGCCGGGCGCGGTCTTCAGCGCTGTCACGGCGGCGGGGATCACCTCGGTCGGCTCGACCTTCCTGAGCGAGGAGCCGGATCCGAACGCCTGGGTCGAGACCGTTCGCGGGCGCGCCGCCGCTTTCCTACCGGCGCTGTCGCGCGCGCGGCCGCGCGGCGTGCGCGCCTGCGCCCGGCCGCAGTCGCTCGACGGGCGCCCGCTGGTGGGAGAGGCCGACGGGGTCGAGGGGCTGTGGATCGCCGCCGGGCACGGGCCCTGGGGCATCTCGACCGGACCCGCCACGGCGCGCCTCGCCGTCGACGCGATCCGCGGCGGCGCCGAGGTGCCGGCGGCGCTCTCGGTGACCCGCACGCTCTGAGCGGGTAGCGTCCTCCCTGAGGGAGAGGAGGTCCCCGTGAGCTTCAGGAAGTACGAGCTGGGCGACTACGAGCAGATGCGCGCGGCGCACAGCTGGGACGTGCCCGAGCGCTACAACATCGCCCGCGACGTCTGCGACAAGCACGAGCGCGACCGGCTCGCGATGGTCTGGGAGGACTGGGAGGGCAACGAGCGGCGGGTCAGCTTCGGCGAGCTGCAGGACATGTCGAACCGGTTCGCCAATGCGCTCGAGGCGACCGGGATCGAGCGCGGCGACCGCGTCGCGACGTTGCTTCCCTCGCTGCCCGAGACCGCGGCGGTCTTCCTCGGCACCTACAAGCGCGGGGCGATCCTGCTGTCGATGTCGGTGCTCTACGGCGACGAGGGCATCGAGCACCGGCTGCGCGACTCGGGCGCACGCGCGGTCGTGACCGACAGCGCGAACCGCCATCGGATCCCCGACGGCCTCGTCGAGAAGGTCTTCGTGATGGGCGGCGCGGGGGAGGACGACGACGTCGACTTCGACGCGACGATGGAGCGCGCCTCGGCGGACTACGAGGTCGTGGACACCGCGGCGGACGACCCAGCGCAGCTCTACTACTCGTCCGGCACGACCGGGCTCGCCAAGGGCATCCTGCACGCCCATCGCTACCTCCTCGCGCACGAGGAGTTCGAGTACTGCCACGACGTGCGCGACGGTGAGCTCTTCCACGGCTCCGGCGAGTGGGCGTGGGCGGCCGGGATCTGCCCGCTGCTCGGCCCCTGGCGCTACGGCGCCGTCGCGCTCGTTCAGGCGCGCAAGGGCGGCTACGACCCCGAGGAGCACCTGCGCTTCCTCTCGAAGCACGGCGTCGAGAACATGTTCACGACGCCGACGGCGCTGCGCTCGATGACCGGCGTCGAGGACGCCGGCAAGCGCTATCCGCTCGAGCGCCTGCGCGTGACCTGCTCGGCAGGCGAGCCGCTCAACCCGGAGGTGATCCGCTGGTTCCGCGAGCAGTACGGGATCACCGTGCTCGACTACTACGGGCTCACGGAGAGCTATCCGCTCTGCGGCAACTTCCCGAGCGTCGAGGTGCGCGAGGGCTCCATGGGGCGGCCCGTGCCCGGCTGGGACGTTCAGATACTCGATGAGGACGAGCAGCCGCTGCCGCCCGGCGAGCGCGGCGAGATCTGCCTGCGCGCGCGCTCGAACCCGCACTATCCGATCGGCTACTGGAACCGACCCGAGGACACCGAGGAGGTCTTCGGCGGCGAGTGGTTCCACACGAAGGACGCGGCGACCGCCGACGAGGACGGCTACATCTGGTACGCCGGCCGCGCGGACGACGTGATCATCTCGGCGGGCTATCGAATCGGCCCCTTCGAGGTCGAGTCGGCCTGTGTCGAGCACCCGGCCGTCAAGGAGGCGGCCGCGGTCGCCGCGCCGGACGAGCGCCGCGGCGACATCGTCAAGGCCTTCATCGTGCTCGCGGGCGGCCACGAGGCCTCGGATGCGCTCGCCGACGAGATCAAGAAGCACGTGCGCGAGCGCCACTCGGCGTACGCGTACCCGCGCGAGATCGAGTTCGTCGACGACCTGCCGAAGACGCTGACCGGCAAGATCCGGCGCGTCGAGCTGCGCGAGAAGGAGCGCGAGCGCCGCGGCGCCCAGCGCTAGCGCTTCAGAGCTCCGCCAGCGCGATCAGGGCCGCGCGCAGCGTCGCCCGTTGGCGGGGGCCGAGCTCGTCCGCGACCTCACGATCGAGCTCGGCGAGCACGCGCTCGGCGGCGGACTCGAAGCGCCGCGCGTGCGGGGTCAGGCTCACGATCGTCGCGCGGCCGTCCAGCGGGTCCGGCTGCCTTTCCACAAGGCCGTCGCGCTCGCAAAGGGCCACGAGCGTGGTGATCGTCTGCTTCGTGAGCCGCACGCGGCGCGCGATCTCGCCCATGCGGAGGCCGTCCTCCTCGAACAGCGGAATGAGCACGGACCCGTAGGAGGGGCGCACGTCGGGGAAGCCCTCGGTCGCGAAGCCGTCCGCCAGCAGCTCGTTCCAGCGCTGCGACGCCTTGGCGAGCAGATAGCCGAGGTTCTCACGGGTCGCGAGCGCCACCTACGCGGCCGCTCCGGCGCCCCAGGGATCGTCGATCAGCACACCCCAGGAGCCATCGGGCCGGCGTCGCAGGACGTCCGCGCTCGTTCCCGCCAGGTCCACGCGCGAGCCGTCGGGGGCGGTTCCCTCGAGCTGCCAGCGGTAGGCGACCAGCGCCGTGTCGCGCGTCTCGACCACCTTCTCGACAGAGCCGGTCATGCGGGGTTGCAGCGCCGCGAAGCGCTCGAGCTCGGCCCTGATCGATGCCGTGCCGACGACCGCGCGGCCCGGCTCGGGCAGGAACGCGGCGTCTTCCTCGTACAGATCGAGCACGGCCTCGATGTCTCCCTCGGAGAGCAGCTCGGAGAAGCGCTGGACGGTCCTGGCGGGTGTGTTGCGGACGCTCATGGTGCTCCTTTCAGTCATGGTGTGGCGAAGTTAGTCAGATATCAGACTATCATGCGAGAGGTTGCGCGGGGACGTAGGATGCGCCGATCACTGGCGACGGGGGGATTTCGCGCCGGCACTTCATAGGCGGCGGCGCAGCGCTGATGGCGGGGACGGCGATGGGCGCGCCGCTGGCCGCGCGCGCTCAGCAGGCCGGCCCGGCGGAGTTCGTCTTCCGCGGCGGGAAGGTCCTAACCATGTCCGGCAACCGCGTTGCCGAGGCGGTCGCCGTGGCCGGCGGGCGCATCACGTACGTCGGCTCGGACAGCGGTGCCGGCGCTTTCGTAGGAGCGGGCACCGAGGTCGTCGAGCTCCGCGGCCGCACGCTCATGCCGGGCATCCACGACGGGCACATGCATCCGCTCTCCGGCGGGATCTCCTTGACGAAGCCGACCCTGAACTACCGGCAGCTCGACCTGAAGGAGTTCGTGAGGGCGATCCGCAAGCTGCTCGCGCGCACGTCCGACCAGGAGCCCGACGGCTGGCTGTCCGTCGACCTGTGGGACCCGTTCGGCATGGACCGCCAGCCCACGAAGGAGGACCTCGATCGCCTGCCGACGAGGAGGCCGATCCTCGTCATCGACCTGAACGGCCACACGGCGGTGGCGAACTCGCGCGCGCTCGAGCTGGCGGGCATCACGGCGTCGACGCCGGACCCGCCGGGCGGGAGGATCAAGCGCGGCCCGAGGCGGGAGCCGACAGGGATCCTGTTCGACAGCGCCATCACACTCGTATTCCGGAAGGTCCCGTCGCCCACGACAGCGCAGAACGCGGACGCGCTCCAGGCCGCTCACGACGAGATTGCCAGGCGGGGGATCACCTCGTACCTCGACGCCTCGGCCGGCGAGCCCGAGCTCGCGGCGCTGGCCGCCCTCGCCGACCGCGGCCCGCTGACCGTGCGACCTTCTTCGGCGATCACCGTGGGACCCGAGCTCGCCGCCGAGCCGGATCGGATGCTCGCGCGCATCGAGCGACTCACGGACGGCGCACGCCCGGCCGGGGACGACGATCCGGACCGTGAAGATGTTCTTCGACGGCGTGATCGAGCACCCGACCCAGACAGCGGCGCTGCTCGAGCCTTACCGGATCAACAAGGGCACGAAGCGCAACCCGCGCTGGGTGCCGGGCAAGAGCCGCGGACCCACCTACTTCCGCCAGGGTGTGGCCAACCGCGCGATCGCGGCGCTCGACGCGGCCGGCTGGCAGGTGCACGTGCACGCGATCGGCGACCGCGCGGTGCGCTCGGCCCTGGACGCCTTCGAGGCCGCGCGGCGGCGCCGCCCAGACGGTGACAACCGGCACACGATCACCCACCTCGAGCTCATCAACCCGCGCGACTTCCCGCGCTTCCGGCGGCTGGGGGTGCTCGCGAGCATGCAGCTGCAGTGGGCGGAGCAGGACTCGTACACGGTCGACTCGCTGAAGCCCTACATCGGGGCGCGCCGCTGGCGCTACACCTACCCGGCCGGCACCCTGAACGACGCGGGCGCCCGCCTATGTGGTGGCAGCGACTGGCCGGTCGATCCGCTGCTGCCCTTCCGTCAGATCGAGATGGCGGTCAACCGCACCGCGGACGAGGTCTACGAGGGCTACCCGCGGCCTCTCTTCGCCCAGGAGGGCCTCAGCCTGCGCCGCTCGCTCACGGTGCACACGCGCAACAGCGCCTTCCAGCTCCATCAAGAGCAGCTCTCCGGCCGGATCAGCGAGGGCCTCGCGGCCGATTTGATCGTGCTCGATCGCGACGTCCTGGGCGTGCCGCTCAAGCGCGTCTCGAAGACCGAGGTCGCGTTGACGATGGTCGGCGGCCGGGTCGTCCACCGAGCCGGCTGAGGGCCGTCTGCCGGGCGCCTGGTCCTAGAGCACCGGCACCAGCGGGATGTCCCAGAGGATCGCCGCCACCACGAAGGCCGCCACTGCGACCGCCGTCACGAACGTGGCGATGATCCGCTGCGTCGTCGAGGTTTCCTCGGCGCGGTCCTTCACCTGGTCGCCCCAGATGATCAGCCGCTCCATCAAGCGCTCGGCCCAGTCGAACTCGAGCGCGAGGAAGCCGAGCCCGATCACGATCGTCGCGATGCCCGGGCCGGGAACCCCGGGTCCCGACATCACGATTCCGGCGGCGACGATCAGGACGCCGAGGATGACGATGCCGATGCGCTGAAGGATGTTGCGCTGCTTGTGGCGCTCCTTGCGCTCGCGCAGCTTGACGAGGAGCTCAGGCGGCTCGTCCGGGTCGGGGCGGGCGGCGCTCTCCTCGGTCGCCATCCGACCGAGCTTAGAGAGATCAGAGCCAGTCGGAGAGCGGCAGCTCCGCACCGCGCGCGGCCAGCGTCCCGAGCTCGACCGGGCCCAGCCCGCTGACCGGGACACCCGCGAGCCGTTCCACGGTGGCCCGGTTCGAGCGCTCGATCTGCGCCGGCTCGGCCGGCCAGGGGGTCATCACGATGCCGGCGACGGTCAGCCCGACGGCGCGCGCCGCCTCGACCGTCAGCAGCGAGTGGTTGATCGTGCCGAGGCCGGTGCGCGCGGCGACGACCACCGGCATGTCCAGGTCACGCGCCAGGTCACGGATCAGGTAGCCCGGCGTGATCGGCACGAGCAGGCCGCCGACACCCTCGGCGACGAGCGCGTCGGCATCCGCGCTCAGAGCACGTGCCGCCGCCACCAGGCGCGCGGGCTCGATCGTCTCCCCGGCGAGCTCGGCGGCAAGGTGCGGCGACAGCGGCGGGTCGTAGCGGTAGGGCGCCACGTCGCCGGGCGACTGGCCGCCGCCCGCGGCGCGAGCGAGCAGCTCGTGGTCGGGCGGGAAGTCGCCGTCGGGCTCCGACAGTCCCGTGACCACCGGCTTGAACGCGGCCACGCGCTCACCGCGCTCGGCGAGCGCCGCGCAGATCGCCGCGGCGACGATCGACTTGCCGGCGCCGGTGTCGGTCCCGGTGACGAACAGGCCGCGCATCGCGCCTCAGGCGCGCAGCACCGACATGCGCCAGCGCCGCACCGCCCAGCAGTCGCGCCGGCGCGTGCGTATCCGGGTGCCCGCACAGCGCGAACCGGGCGGCGGGCGGCGGACGACGAAGCGGCCGCTCCGCACGCCCTACGCGGCGTCGCGGAGTCCGTCGAACACCCGTCCGCGCTCGGGCTCCGTCGCGGCGTCGGCCACGCGCAGGCCCGCCTCGCGTGCGTGCGCGGGAATACACGAGGCCAGCACTCCGGCCGCCTCGCGCAGCTCCGACTTCGTGTGGGACGCCATCAGCGCGAGCCGCAGCCGCGAGGTGCCGGCCGGCACCGTCGGCGGGCGGATCGCCTGGGCGAAGATGCCGCGCTCGAGCGCGCGCTCGCTGGCGCGCACCGCGTCGCTCGCATCGCCGACGATCAGCGGGACGATCTGCGTCGACGACCCGTGCACCGGCAGCCCTTCGGCCGCCAGCGAGTCGCGCAGCACCTGCGCGTTGCGCTGCAGCTTCTCGACCCGGCGCGGCTGCTCGCGCAGCAGCCCGAGGGCGGCCATCGCGGCGGCGACCGCGGGCGGCGGCAGCGCCGTCGAGAAGATCAGCGTGCGCGCGCTGTTGATCAGGTACTTCGCCATCGGCTTGTCGCAGCAGACGAAGGCGCCGTACGAGCCGAGCGACTTGCCGAGCGTTCCCACCACCACGTCGACCTCGTCCTCGAGCCCGGCCGCCGCGACCGCGCCGCGCCCGTCGGGGCCGACCGCGCCGGTGCCGTGCGCGTCGTCCACCATCACGCGCGCGTCGTAGCGCTGCGCAAGCTCGACGATGCGCTCGAGCGGCGCGACGTCGCCGTCCATGGAGAAGACGCCGTCGGTCACGATCAGCGAGCCGCGCCCCTCGGCCTGCTGCAGGCCCCACTCGAGGTGCTCGGTGTCGCAGTGGTCGTACACGAACGTCTCCGCCTTCGAGAGCCGGCAGCCGTCGATGATCGAGGCGTGGTTGAGCGCGTCCGAGAACACCACGTCGCCCTCACGGGCGAGCGTTGACACCACGCCCGCGTTGGCGAGGTAGCCGGAGCCGAACAGCAGGCAGGCCTCCGAGCGCTTGAAGGCGGCGAGCTGCTCCTCGAGGCGGCGGTGGATCGTCATGTTGCCCGACACCAGCCGCGACGCGCCCGAGCCGGCGCCGTAGCGCATCGCCGCCTCGGCGGCCGCCTCGCGGACGCGCGGATGGTCGGCCAGGCCGAGGTAGTTGTTCGAGCACAGCAGCAGCACGGGCTTGCCGTCGAGCAGGACGCGCGGGCCCTGGGGGCCGGACACCGAGCGCAGGCGCCGGTAGAGCCCGCGGTTCTTGATCTCCGCGAGGCGTTCCTCGATATCGGTGCTCACGCTGCTCTCCCGTCGACGTGCACGATCTCCGGATAGGTGTTGGGCGCGCCGTCGGGGCGCGGCGGGACGCTCGTCTTCTTGCGGTGCCGAAGCTGTGTCGAGGGGTCCCAGAAGTTCGCGTCGGCCTGCGAGTCGACGAGCTCGTCGAGCGGAGTGCGCGGCGGCTCGCCCTCGAGCCAGCCGGAGCGGTTGTCGGGCCGCGGGTTGGAGCCGTTGTCGTCCTGGCGCGCGACGTTGAGGCCGAGCTCTTCGAACATCGCTCGGTCCGATTCGGGCTCGGAGCCGAGCGTCGTGAGGAAGTTGCCCATCATCACGCCGTTGAGCCCGGCCTTGACGGCCAGCCGCTGGAACTCGCCGGCGCCGAGGTTCTCGTTGCGCCCGCCGCAGAGCCGGAAGAGCGCCTTCGGCAGGATCAGCCTGAAGATCGCGACCCACTTGACGGCCTCCCAGGGGTCCATCAGCTCGCGATCGCCGAACTTGGTGCCTGGACGCGGGTTGAGCAGGTTGATCGGCACCGAGGTGGGCTCGACCTCCGCCAGCTGGAAGGCCATCTCGACGCGCTGCTCGCGCGTCTCGCCCAGGTTGAGGATGCCGCCGACGCAGGTCTCGAGGCCGGCCTCGCGCACCGCATCGATCGTGCGCAGGCGACCCTCGTAGCGCACGGTCGTGGCGACCTCGGGGTAGTAGCTCTCAGCCGTCTCGACGTTGTGGTGGACGCGCTGGATCCCGGCTTCCTTGAGGGCCTTCGCGCGCGTGGTCGACATGTGGCCGATCGACACGCAGCGCTTGAGGTTCGTGTGCTCGGCGACGAGACGCGCGCCCTCGAGAACGTTCTCGAAGTCGCGCTTCGAGAGCCCCTGGCCCTGCGTGACCATGCAGAAGCGGTGCGCCCCGGCGGCCTCCGCCGCGTGCGCGTGCTCGAGGATCTGCTCGGGCGTCATCATCGCGTGCATCGGCGTGTCCGCCTCCGCGAAGCGCGACTGCGAGCAGAAGCCGCAGTCCTCGGCGCAGCCGCCCGACTTGGCGTTGACGAGCGAGCACATGTCGGTGGAGTCGCCGAAACGCTCCAGCCGCACGCGCCAGGCACGTTCGACCAGCGCCTCGATCTCGGCGTGATCCTCGATCTCGCCGAGCCGGAGCGCCTCTTCCTGGGAGATCAGGGGCGGCACCTTGGAGAGCCAAGGTATGGGTCAGTCCGGACGGAGTACCGCCCGGCGCGCCGGCTAGCGCCCCTTCCAGACCGGCGCGCGCTTCTCGGCGAAGGCCCGCACTCCCTCGCGGAAGTCCTCCGAGCGGAAGCAGGACTCGCGCAGCTCGACGAGCTCTCGCTCGAGATCCTCGGGCAGGCGGCGGTCGCGCAGCGCGCGGATGATGCGCTTGTTCCCGGCGAGCGACAGCGGCGCATTGGCGGCGATCTCGGCGGCGAGCTCGAGCGCCCGCGACTCGAGCTCGGCCTGGTCGACCAGCTCGTTGACGAGGCCCATCGCACGGGCCCGCTCGGCGTCCACGGTCGCGCCGACGAAGAAGAGCTGGGCGGTGTTCGCGACTCCGCAGACGTCGATGAAGCGGGCGAGCCCGGTGTGCGAGTAGATCAGCCCCAGCTTGGCCGGCGGCATGCCGACCCGGATGCCGCGCGCCGCGACGCGGATGTCGCAGGTGAGTGCCAGCTCGAGCCCGCCGCCGATCGCGTGGCCGTTGAGCGCGGCGAGGACGGGGTAGGGATACGCGTCGAGCGCCTCGATCGCGTCCTGGAACGGGTGGGCGACGAGCCGCTCGGCGCTCTCCTCGAAGCCCTGCTCCTCGAGGTTGCCGATGTCGTAGCCGGCCGAGAAGACCTCGCCGGAGCCGCGGATGACGAGGCAGCGCGCGTCGAGCGTGCGCGCGTGGGCCGCGAGCGCGTCGAGGATCTCGTGATCGAGGGCGCCGCGGCGCTCGGGGTTCGAGATCGTGAGCCGGGCGACGCCGTCGGCGGGGTGGTCGAGCGCGAGTTTTTCAGTCACTCCAGCACGACGAGCGTGTCACCCTCGGAGACCGACTGGCCCTCCTGGCAGACGATCTCCTTGACCGTGCCGGGGTCCTCTGCCTCCACGGGCATTTCCATCTTCATCGACTCGAGGATCACGAGCGTGTCGCCCTCGTCGACCTCCTGTCCGATCTGGCACTCGATCTTCCAGACCGTGCCCGTGATGTGCGCCTCGACGTTCGACAAGTCCACTTCCCCCTCGTCGGCTTTGCGATGGCGGCAAGATAGCGGTATGGGGAGCCGTCACGGTAACGATCGAGGGGCGAGCGGGTAGACCCGCAGGGATGAAGGAGCAGGTCTACAAGGACCCGAGGCCGGCGGAGCACTTCGAGCGCTTCCACCGGCGCACGCGGGCGAAGCCGCCGAACTGGATGTACGAGGTGGTACGGCTCGTGCTCACGCCCTACATCGTCTTCTTCTACCGGGCGCGCTGCATCGACTCGCAGCACATCCCGGCGGACGGGCCCGCGATCATCGCGCCCAATCACTTCTCCTTCCTCGACCACTTCTTCGTCGCCGTCTACCTCCGCCGCAAGGTCAACTTCATGGCCAAGTCGCAGCTCTTCAAGATGCCGCTCGAGATCATCTTCAACAACGGCGGCGTGTTCCCGGTCAGGCGCGGCCACCACGACGAGGAGGCCTTCAAGACCGCTCACGCGATCCTCGCGCGCGGCGGCATCGTCGTCATGTACGCGGAGGCCGGGCGCTCCCGCAGCGGCGAGCTCGGCACCCCGCGCCACGGCCTCGGTCGCCTGGCGCTCGAGGCGGGCGTGCCCGTGATCCCGACCGCCATCGCCGGCACCGACCGCGTTCGCAACTGGAAGCGGCTGCAGTTCCCGAAGGTCACCGTTCAGTTCAGCGAGCCGCTTCGCTTCGAGCGGGTCGAGGAGCCCTCGCGCGAGCAGGCGCAGGCCGCCTCCGTGATCGTCTTCGACCGCGTCAAGGAGCTGTACTCGCGGCTCCGCACCGAGGGGCGCAGCAGCGCGGTGCGGGCCGCGCGCCAGGCCCGCCGGGCCGTCAGCTCCTAGCGAGCCGGCGGCGCCGATCGATGTACCGCGTCCCCTTCCTGATCGGACTCGTCGTACTGGTTGCCGGGCTGGCGGCCCTCGCGCTGCTGAGCGGCGGAGACGACGCGCCCGAGCTCGCCCCGCTCCAGGTCGCCGACGATCCCTTCGCCTACGAGCCGGACCGCGAGCAGGAGTTCAGCGAGCGCGCCGCGGCCGGCCACAGCCACGTGATCTACGAGAAGAGCCCGGACGGCGTGCTCGCGACGGCGCGCCGGGTCGAGGCGTACCGGCCGCAGGTCGAGGCGGCCGCCGCCGAGGCGGGCGTCGATCCCGATCTCGTCGAGGGCATGGTCTTCCTCGAAAGCGCGGGCCGGCCCGAGGTGATGGCGAGCACGGATGTCGAGGGAGCGGTCGGCCTGACGCAGATCCTCGCCGAGACTGCCGTGAGCCTCCTCGGGATGCGCGTCGACGTGAAGGAGAGCCAGCGGCTGACGCGCAGGATCGTGCGCGCCGACCGGGAGGGCGCCTCCGCCCGCTCGGAGGAGCTGCGCGCCCGCCGCCGGCGCGTGGACGAGCGCTTCGATCCCGACAAGGCGCTGGCCGGAACGGGCCGCTACCTGCGCACCGCGATGGACGAGTTCGGTCGCGAGGACCTGGCCGTGGCCTCGTACCACATGGGCATCGGCAACCTGCAGAACGTGCTGGCCGCCTACGGAGAGGGCGACGTGAGCTACACCCAGGTCTACTTCGACGCGACGCCAGACCGGCATCCCGAGACCTACCGCCTGCTCACCGATCTCGGCGACGACTCGAAGACCTATCTGTGGCGGGTGCTCGCCGCGGTGGAGGTGATGCGGCTCTACCGCGAGGATCGGGCCGAGCTCGCGCGGCTCGACGACCTGCATTCGGCCAAGGCGAGCGCGGAGGAGGTGCTGCACCCGCCCGGCTCGACCGAGATCTTCGAGTCGGCCGACGACCTCGAGGCGGCGTACGCGGGCGCCCGGCTGCGGCCGTTCCCCAACCAGCCGGCGCGCTACGGCCTGCGGCGCGACCCGCGCATGGGCGAGCTCGCCGGCCGGGTCGACACCGACCGCGAGCTCCTCCGCGGCCTGCGCCCCGAGGCCCTCGCGCTGGCGCTCTACGTGGCGGAGGCGGTCCGCGCGATCGCCGACACGGATGCCGCGCTGACGGTCACGAGCACGGTGCGCACGACGCCGTACCAGGAGCTGCTCGCGCGCCGCAACCCCGAGGCGACGAGCGCCTACTCGCTGCACACGACAGGCTTTGCCTTCGACGTCAGGCGCGACTACCGCTCGCGCGCCCAGGCGGGCGCCTTCCAGTACATGCTCGACCGCCTGCAGTCGCTCAACCTGATCGCCTGGGTCCGCGAGCCCGGCGCGATCCACATCACGGTGTCGAGCGAGGCGCGCGAGCTGATCCAGCGCTAGTACTCGGCGTCGAGCGCCTGCCAGGCCTCCCAATCGTGGCCCGGGATGATCAGCGCGTCCGGCGTCTCCTTCCGGTACTGGGCGATCTCCCGCAGCGAGCGCCGGAACAGGTGCTCGTCCTCGACGCGGTAGGGCAGCTGCGCCGTCTCGAGCGTCTCGCGCAGGTAGATCGCATCGCCCGCGACGAGCACCTCGGGGCCCTTCGTGCGCAGCACCACGGACATGTGGCCGGGCGTGTGGCCGGGCGTAAAGACGGTGCGCACGCTGCCGTCGCCGAACAGGTCGAACGAGCGCCCGAAGCCGGAGAACGAGGAAGCGTCCGGCCCCTCGAAGTCGAGCAGCCGGTAGTCGAAGCCGTGGTCGAACTGGCGCCTGACGTAGCCCTGGCGTTGGCCGGCGTCCGTGGCGGCCTCCCACTCGCGCTTCGAGACGATGAACGTCGCGTCTGGGAACTCGGCGATCGCGCTCGCGTGGTCGGCGTGCAGATGCGTCATGACCACGACGCGGACGTCCCCCGGCGAACGGCCGCGCTCGCGCAGCTGGGCCGAGACCGCCTGGCCGGGATCCATCTGTATGTCCCTGTACCTGAAGAGGGCGACGCGGCCGAGGTTCTGGCGTGGGTTGACGGCCACCGACGGATGGAAGCCGGTGTCGATCAGGATGAGGCCGGCGCCCGGGTGCTCGACGAGGAAGGCCGGCACGGGGGCGTCGATCAGGTCCTTCTTGGCCACGCCGATCCCAAAGGCGCGCCGCCCCGCGAGCCTGCCGTCGGAGCGCAGGAACCAGCTCGACGGGACGTGCACACGCCCGGTCAGCAGCGGGTGGAGCGCGACGTTCGCGCCCGGGCGGCCGCCCGCCAGCGGCAGCTCGGCGGGCCGGGGCTCGGCGGCGGTCTCCATCGGCGGCAAGCTAGCCGGGCGAGCGGTCGGCCAGCTCCTCCCAGAACTGGATCCAGGTGCGCGCATGGCGCATCCCGAACTCGAGTGCCAGCTGCGGCCCCTCCGGCAGATCGTCCGTCATTCCCGCGCGAATCCGCTCGTATTCGGCGAGCTCGGCGCGGTGGGCGGCGAGCTGCGCCTCGGCGAGCTCGGCCGGGTCGGCGCCGAAGAACAGCTTCAGGAGGCCGAGGTCGCGGACCTCGGAGAGCTCGGCGGTGGGCTCCGCGCGCCATTCGGCGAGCGCCTCGCGACCCTTGTCGGTCAGCTCGTAGAGCTTGCGCCGGCGCCCGCCCTCCTCGCGCCGCTCGCTCACATAGCCGCCGCGCGCGAGCCGCTCGGGCTCGGTGTAGAGCTGAGCGTGCTGGAGCGACCAGAAGAAGCCGACCGAGCTCGCCACGAGCTGCTTGAGCCGGTAGGGGGTGGACTCGCCGGTCCAGCTGAGCAGCCCGAGCACGATGTAGGAGGGAGGTGTGAGCCGTACCTCTTGCATTAGTCCAAAATAGACGGTACAGTGCGGATCATGGCAACCGCACTCTCGCAGACCCAGGCGACGGACCACCGGCTCGGCTTCCAGAGCCTCGACGAGGAGGTCGCCGTCGACCGGCTGCCGGTGAGCGGAGAGCTGCCGTCGTGGCTGACCGGAGCGCTCGTGCGGGTCACGCCGGCGCTCCTCGAGATCGGCGACCGCCGGGTGTCGCACTGGTTCGACGGGCTCGCGATGCTGAACCGCTTCGGCTTCGCCGATGGCAGCGTGTCCTACAAGAGCCGCTTCCTCGACAGCCGCTCCTATCGCGACGCGAGGGAGGGGCAGATCCGGCGCGGCGGCTTCGCCACCGACCCCTGCCGCTCGCTCTTCAAGCGCGTGCAGTCGGTCTTCTCGCCGCAGTTCACGGACAACCCGAACGTGAACCTCGCGCGCGTGGGCGAGCGCTACATCGCGATGACGGAGACGCCGCTGCCCGTCGAGTTCGATCCCGAGACGCTCGACACGGTCGGCCACTTCGAGTTCGCCGACTCGGTGAAGAGCCACGTCACGACCGCGCATCCGCATCACGACCGCGAGCGCGACGAGCTCGTCAACTACGTCGCCCACTTCTCGAGGACGAGCGAGTACGTGCTCTACGGCCTGCCCGCCGGCTCCTCCACTCGCCGGGTGATCGCCCGCATGCCGGTGCGCGAGCCCGCCTACATGCACGCCTTCGGAATGAGCGGGCGCCACCTGATCCTGGCGGAGTACCCGCTGCGCGTGAACCCGCTGAAGCTCGCCTTCTCCGGCAAGGCCTTCATCGAGAACTACGCCTGGCGGCCGGAGCTCGGGACGAAGCTGCAGGTCTTCGACCGCGAGACGGGCGCGCACCGCGGGACCTACGAGACCGATGCGTTCTTCTGCTTCCACCACGTGAACGCGTTCGAGCGCGAGAGCGGCGAGCTGGTCGTCGACCTCGTCGCCTACGACGACGCGTCGGTGATCGACGCTCTCTACCTCGACGACGACGGGCCGCGCGGCCCGCTGGGGCGCACCGAGCTGCGCCGCTACACGATCGACCTCGACGGCGGGACCGTCAGCTGGGACGCGCTCCCCGGCGGGCACGACGTCGAGCTGCCGCGGATCGACTACGGGCGCCGCAACACGCGCGACTACCAGTTCGCCTACTTCGCGGGCTGGCGCGATCACGAGTGGATCGACCGGCTCGTCAAGCTGGACGTGCGCGACGGCACGCGCAGCGAGTGGAGCGCGCCCGGCTGCTATCCGGGCGAGCCGATCTTCGTGCGCGAGCCGGGAAACGACGCCGAGGACGGCGGCGTGATCCTGTCGGTCGTGCTCGACGCCGCGACGCGCCGCTCGTTCCTGCTCGTGCTCGACGCGGGCTCGTTCGAGGAGCTGGCGCGGGCCGAGGCGCCGCACCACATCCCGTTCGGCTTCCACGGCGAGTACCTGAGGTCGTGATGCGCGCCGCCGACCTCGACAGAGAGCGCACAGCCGAGCGGCTGCGCGACGCCGCGGCCGAGGGACGCCTGCGCGCCGACGAGCTCGAAACCAGGCTCGAGACGGCGCTCGGCGCCTCGACGCTCGGCGAGCTCGAGCGCGTGGTCGCGGATCTGCCGGCGCCGACGCCCGCGCCGCGCCGCCCGCAGCTCCCGGTGACCTACCTCGCCGTCTCGGTGCTGCTCGTCCTCATCTGGGCGCTCACGGGCGCCGGCTATTTCTGGCCGATCTGGCCGATTCTCGGCTGGGGCGTGTGGGAGGGCCCGCGGCTTGCCCGGGTAGGCTTACGCGCATGCCATCCGAGCGCTTCGTCGACGAGCTGAACGCGCAGATCGGCCGCGAGCTGGCGGCGGCTCACCAGTACACCGCCGTGGCGGCGTTCTACGACCGTGAGACCTTCCCGCGCCTGGCCAAGCTCTTCTACGACCAGGCCGACGAGGAGCGCGGGCACGCCATGAAGATGGTCAACTTCCTGCGCGACACCAACTCGCCGATGCGGCTGGGGGAGATCAAGGCGCCGCGCGCCGAGTTCGCGGACCACGTCGAGCCGATCGCGCTCGCGCTCGAGAACGAGAAGAAGGTCACCGTCCAGATCGGCAAGCTGTTCGAGATCGCACGCGAGACGGACGACTACGCGAGCGAGAGCTTCATGCAGTGGTTCGTCGACGAGCAGGTCGAGGAGGAGGCCACGATGGACTCGCTCCTGCAGGTTGCCGAGCGCGTGCGCGAGTACCCGATGATGCTCGAGGAGTTCCTCGCCCGCGACGGGGACGACCTGGGCTGAGACCGACGGCCGAGGTCGAGCTCAGCCCGATCGGCCGCGTCGAGTCGACGCTGAGGGACCTAGCGGCTGCGCCGAACCAGGGTGACGAGGGAGCGCCCGAGGCCTGGATCGTGCTCGAGGCGGCGTTCCGCGACGGGTTGGAGGGCATCCGCGCGGGCGACCAGTTGATCGTGCTCACCTGGCTCGACCGCGCGCGCCGCGACGTGCTGCGCGTGCATCCGCGCGGTGATCTCTCCCGGCCCGAGCAGGGTGTCTTCAGCACGCGCTCGCCGGCCCGGCCCAACCCGGTCGGGTTGCACCGAGTCGAGGTCCTGGAGGTCGAGGGCGAGCGGCTGCGGGTGTCGAACCTGGAGGCGCTCGACGGAACGCCCGTGGTGGACCTGAAGCCGGTGCTCAGCCGCGACGTCAGCGAGCGCTGACGAGTTCGACCTCGAGGCGTTCCACGCGGTCGCCCTCGGTGCGCTCGATCCAGGACTTCCTGATCAGCGGCTCGTACTTGTGAAGGCTCGCCGGAAGGCCGCTCAGGTGCGCCGGCAGCGGCGGCCCCGGCTCGATCCCAAGGGCACGCAGCAAGGCGGTCGTCGTCGATCCTCCGCGCAGGACAGTTGCGGCAGCGGGGATTCGATTGGCAGCACTTCACCGGCACGCGGGGCGCAGCGTAGCACGCTCTTAGGGTTCCCTAACAGGGGGCGCGGGGTTACGCTGGCGCGTCCATGCCCTCGAAGCTCTTCAAGCCCGGCCTGCTCGACGGGCAGGTCGCCTTGGTCAGTGGCGGAGGGTCGGGCCTCGGCCGCGCCGCGGCGCTCGAACTGGCGGCGCTCGGCTCGCAGGTCGTGGTCTGCGGGCGCCGCAGCGAGCCGCTCGAGGAGACGGCCGCGCGGGCGGAGGGCGGGCGCTGCAGCGCGATCGCGTGCGACATCCGCGAGGAGGAGCAGGTGTCCGCGCTCGTCGACGAGGTGCTCGCCCGCCACGGGCGCATCGACCTCCTCCTGAACAACGCGGGCGGCCAGTACCTGACGCCGGCCGAGGACATCACCCCGAAGGGCTTCCGCACGGTGATGCGGCTGAACGTCGAGGGCACCTGGCTGATGACCCACGCGGTCGCGTCCCGGGCGATGATTCCGGAGAGTCGGGGCGGCAAGATCCTCAACGTCACGCTGTCACCGCATCACGGCCTGCCGGGGATGGCGCACTCGTCGGCTGCGCGCGCCGCGGTCGAGAACCTCACGCGTGTGCTCTCGATCGAGTGGGCGCGCTTCGGCATCAAGCTGACCGCGCTCGCCGCGGGCCACTTCGCGACCGAGACGCTGATGACGAAGTACCCGCAGCCGGTGGTCGAAGGGGTGGCGGGCACCGTCCCGCTCCAGCGGCTCGGGACGGAGGAGGAGTTCGCCTGGCTCGTGGCCTACCTCGCCTCGCCGGCGGGCGACTACTTCTCGGGCGCGGTGCTGACGCTCGACGGCGCACGCGACAACTGGTTCGGCGCCTGGCCGCCGGGCGGGATGGCCGACGAGGGCGGCCGGCCGCTCCGGGAGGAGCGCGGGGAGTGAGCGGCGTGCCCGTGCTCGAGACGGAGCGGCTCGTCATGCGCGGCTTCCGCGACGACGATCAGGAGCAGTGGGCCGCCATCCGCGCGGACGACGAGGTGATGCGCTCGCTCGGGCGCAGCGCCGGCATCGCCCCGGACGAGGCGTGGCGCGAGATGGCGATGCTCGCGGGCCACTGGGCACTCAAGGGCTTCGGTCACTGGGCGCTCGAGGAGCGCTCGAGCGGCGCCCTGATCGGCAACGCCGGCCTCTTCTTCCCGCCCGACTGGCCGGCGCTCGAAATCGGTTGGACCGTCGCCAGGCCGCGCTGGGGCGAGGGCCTCGCGGGCGAGGCCGCCCGCGCCGCCGCCGGCTGGGCCCAGGCCGAGCTCGGCGCCGGCCATCTGATCAGCCTGATCGCGCCAGCGAATTCGCGCTCGCTGCGCGTCGCCCAGAAGCTCGGCATGACTCACGAGGGAGAGGCCCACGTGCGCGGCTTCGATCTGCTCAAATACGGGAGCGATCTCCCGCTTGCCGGCGGCGATTCGGACGCCCCCGGCGCGGGTACCGGCAGCCAATGAGCGTGAACGAGAGCAACGAGCCGCGCGACGAGAAGTTCGTCGAGCACGAGGAGGAGCTCGCCGCCGAGGAGGCCGCGTCGATCGGTGGCGCGGCGCCCGACTACCACACGGACGAGGCCCACCGGGCCCTCGAGGAGTCCGGCGAGGGTGAGGCGGAGGGCTTCGAGCAATGCCGAGCAGGAGCTGATCGAAGCCGCCTCGCACGGCGAGAACCGCCACAACCCCGCCGAGGACGCCTTCACGCCCGAGGTGGAGTCGGACGAGTCCGGCGCCGCCTACGGGGAAGCGGACGAGCTCGACACCACCGAGGGCCCCGCGGACACCGGCGGGGACGAGGGCTGAACGGCCCTCGTCAGCGCTCGAACAGCGTCGACAGCACCACCTCGGTCACGGTCCTGGTGATCCCGTCCGTCGCCCGGATGCGCTCCAGGCAGAGCTCCAGGTCCTGGGTGTCGCGCGCCTGCACGTGCAGCAGTGCGCTGGCCTCGCCGGCGACCGTGTGGGCCGAGACGACCCCGGGCTCGTCCTCGACGGCCCGCTTGATTGCGTCGGCCGGCATCCCGCCCTCGCAGTAGAGGTCGACGAAGGCCTCCGCGTGCCAGCCGAAGGCGCGCGGGTCGACGATCGCCGTGTAGCCCTGAATGACCCCGTCGGCCTCCAGCCGGTCGAGGCGCCGCTTGACCGCCGGGGCGGAGAGATGGACGTGCTCACCGATGTCCTGAAAGGAGCGGCGGGCGTTTTGGCGGAGTAGCGCAACGATTCTCTCGTCTGTGGCGTCCATACAGGCCCGAAGTGTGGCAGTCCTGCAACAAATCCGCATTGTGCAGACTCGATTTCATGGGAATCATTACGTAACGACCTGATTCCGAGAGAAAGAGCCCGATGGCGACCGAGCAGCTTGCCCCTCGCACCGTGACCCCGCCGGTGCACGAGAACGACCGCATGCCGGTCCACGGGATCGACCACGTGGAGTTCTACGTCGGCAATGCGGCGCAGGCTGCCTACTACTTCGTGCACGCCTTCGGCTTCACCGAGACGGCCTACCGCGGGCTCGAGACGGGTCATCGCGGACGCAAGTCGCACGTGCTCGAGCAGGGCCGCATCCGGCTCGTGCTGACGGGGACGCTGAGCGGCGGTGACGAGATCGCCGACCACCACGCCCGCCACGGCGACGGCGTCCACAAGATCGCCCTCAGCGTGCCCGACGCCGCGTCGGCCTACGAGCACGCGGTGGACCACGGCGCGCGCGGCGTGATGACGCCGCGCTGGGAGGAGGACGAGCACGGCCGTGTGCAGCTCTCCGCCATCGCGACCTACGGCGACACGCTCCATCTCTTCGTGCAGCGCGACGACTACCGCGGGGCGTTCCTGCCGGGCTATGAGCGCCGCGCCGAAGCCCCCGGCGACCCGGACGGGATGCTGCTGATGGGCATCGACCACATCGTCGGCAACGTGGAGCTGGGCCACATGGAGGAGTGGGTCCACTACTACGAGCGCGTCTTCGGGATGACCGAGATGATCCACTTCTCCGACGAGGCGATCTCAACCGAGTACTCGGCGCTGATGTCCAAGGTGGTCACGGACGGCAGCGGCCGCCTGAAGTTCCCGATCAACGAGCCGGCCGAGGGCAAGCGCAAGTCGCAGATCGACGAGTACATCGAGTTCTACAACGGCGCCGGCGCGCAGCACATCGCCGTCGCCACGCGGGACATCGTCGGATGCGTCGCCGCCCTGAGGGAGCGCGGAGTCGAGTTCCTCACGATCCCCGAGGAGTACTACGACGAGGTCCCGGGCCGGATTGGCGAGATCGACGAGGACATCGCGGACCTCAGGCGGCTCGGGATCCTCGTCGACCGCGACGACGAGGGCTACCTCCTGCAGATCTTCACGAAGCCCATCGGCGACCGTCCGACCGTGTTCTTCGAGATCATCGAGCGACACGGCGCCCGCGGCTTCGGCGAGGGCAACTTCAAGGCCCTCTTCGAGGCGATCGAGCGCGAGCAGGACCGGAGAGGAAACCTCTGATGCGTTACGCGAGCCTCGGACAGATCCCGCCCAAGCGGCACGTGCAGGTTCGTCAGAACGGCGCGTCGTCGCCGCTGCTCGTCGAGGAGGTGATGGGCTACGAGGGCTTCTCCGGCAACGAGTCGATCCTGCTCCACCTCCAGTCGCCCTGCCGGCTCGACCAGGTCGGCGCGTTCCGCCCGGTCGAGCGCGACGAGTGGGTGCCCGAGACGCACGTGCACCGGCTCGCGGACACCCAGCCGGTCGAGCCCGGCGGCGACCCGCTCTCGAGCCGGCGCCTTCTGATGTGGAACGGCGACATCGAGGTCTCGGTCGCGAAGCCGACCGAGCCGCTCGAGGGCTTCTACCGAAACGGCGAGGGCGACGAGGTCATCTACGTGCACCGCGGCTCCGGCGTTCTGCGCACGGTCTTCGGGCGCGTGCCCTTCCGCGAGCGCGACTACGTCGTCATCCCGCGCGGCACGACGCACAGCTTCGAGCTCCCTGAGGGCGAGGAGCAGTACTGGATGTGCTTCCACACGCCCGGCGAGATCGAGACGCCGAACCGCTACCGCAACCGCTACGGGCAGCTGCTCGAGCACGCGCCCTACTCGCAGCGCGACTTCCACGCGCCGGAGGAGCTCGAGACCTTCGACGAGGTGGGCGAGTACCCCGTGACAGTGCGTGTTCGCGACGGCTACCAGGACTACGTGCTCGATCGGCACCCGTTCGACGTCGTGGGCTGGGACGGCTACGTCTGGCCGTACACGTTCAACGCGGACGACTTCGAGCCGCGGGCCGGCCGCTTCCACCTGCCGCCACCCGCCCACCAGACCTTCCAGGGGCCGAACTTCGTGATCTGCACATTCGCGCCGCGGATGCTCGACTGGGACCCCGAGGCGGTCACGCTCCCGTACCACCACTCGAACATCCAGTCCGAGGAGGTCATGTTCTACGCGGCGGGCGACTACGCGGCGCGCAAGGGCGTCGACATCGGATCGATCACGCTGCACCCGTCCGGCCTGCCGCACGGGCCCCAGCCCGGCGCCGTCGAGAAGGCGCTCGGCAAGAAGTCGACCGACGAGCTCGCCGTGATGTGGGACACGTTCCGCCCACTCAGGCTGTCGACGCTCTGGAGCGAGGTCGACAAGCCCGAGTATGCGTACAGCTGGAACCCGGATCGGTCGGGCCATGTGCCTAGCCAGGACGGAGCGTCCGAGTCCCAGTCCGTGGTCACGGGGCCGTCAGCCTGACGCCGCGCGCAGGGGTGCTACGCCCTCGCCCGTCCCGCCGGGTTTCCGCCACCGACCCGACTTGATGTCGTCAGGCAGCCACAAGCCGGGTCAGTGACTGATGGGACGTAGGAGACGAACGGGCGGACGTGGCGGCCGCGCGCCCTTCTATTCCAGGGCGGTGTCGCGGCCGACCTGCTCCCACTGACGCAGCTCGGCTCCGACGGCGTCGAGCCGGGAGCTGATGTTGCCGATCGCGTCGGCGCCGAGCACGAGCCGCAGCGGCGGTTCGTCGGCGTCGAGCGCGGTGATGATCGCCGCGGCCGCCTTGGCCGGGTCGCCCGCCTGCTGGCCGTGGCCTCCGCGCACGTACTCGCGCGTTGGGCCGACCGTCTCCGCGTACTCGGGCATCTCGTCCGACATGTACGCGGCATCGGCGCGGAACAGCCCGGTCCGGAACGCACCAGGCTCGACGATCAGCGTGTGGATGCCGAACGGCTGGACCTCGTCGCGCAGCGTCTCGGTCAGGCCCTCGAGCGCGAACTTCGTAGCGCAGTAGGCGCCGAAGCCGGGCGCGGTGGTCTGGCCGCCGACGCTCGACATCTGCACGATCGCGCCGCCGCGCTGCTCCCGCATCGGCGGCAGCACCAAGCGGGTGAGCGCCGCCGGCCCGAAGAAATGGAGGTCGAACAGCGCACGCAGCTCCTCGTCGGTCGTCTCCTCGATGGCGCCGACCTGTGTGCGGCCGGCGTTGTTGACGAGCACGTCGATGCGGCCGAAGCGGTCGAGCGCCGCGGCTACGGCGGCCTCGCGGTCGCCCGCGTCGGTCACGTCGAGCCGGACCGCCTGAACGCGCTCGGGGTCGCCGAGGTCGGCCAGCGCGTCGATGCGCCGGGCCGTTGCCACGACCGAGTCGCCGCGCTCGAGCGCGGCCTCGGCGATCGCCCGGCCGAAGCCGCTCGTCGTTCCCGTGATGAACCAGACCCGTGAATCGCTCATGCGACTCAAGCTAGCGGCGCCCACAGGCCGGGCCGGCTGCCGCTCAGCCGAGCGACATGCCCACCACGGGGCAGCGCTCGACTGATCCACGGGCCATGCCGCTGCGAACCCGGAGGCATGAGCGCCCTTCGTCCAACGAGATCCGCAATCTCCGCCGTCATTGCGCTGACGCTGACGCTGCTCGCCCTCTTGCTGCTGTCGTCGGCGTCGGCGGACCCGCCGCCATCGGCGGCGGGCACAACGAGCCATGGCTTCCTGGCAAAGCGTGGAGTCCTGACCCCGATCGACCATCCGCGCGCGACGACCCTCCCGGTCCACGCCGGACGGCCAGGCCGGAACCGCGACCACGGGCATCAACGACCGCGGCGAGGTCCTCGGGGCCTACGAGGGCCGCGACCGCGTCATCCGGCACTTCGTGCGCGACCGTAAGGGCCGCTTCGCCAGGCTGGAGGATCCGCCCGGCGGCAGCGACCTCGACGAGTACGTCGACATCAACAACCGCGGCGAGATGGTCGGCTTCTACAACGACGACCAGGGCGCCACGACGACCGGCTTTCTGCGCACGAAGCGCGGGAGGTTCGTCGACATCGCCTTCCCAGGTTCCGTCGTGTCCGGACCACTGAAGATCAACGACCGGCGACAGGTCGTGGGTATCTACGTGGACGAGGCCGGATCCGTGCATGGCTTCCTGTGGGACGACGGCCAGTTCAGGACGATCGACGTCCCGGGCGCGACGGGCACCCTGCTCCTCGGCATCAACAACCGGGCCCAGATGGTCGGCTCCTACATCGACGCGAGAGGCGCCTACCACGGCTTCCTGCGCGAGCGAAACGGTCGCGTTCGGACGCTTCCCGACGCCCCGGGAGCCGAGCCGGCGATGGGCGGCACCCAGCCTGCCGCTCTCAACGATCGTGGCCAGGTCGTCGGGCTCGCTTACGACGCCCGCGGGGGGTCCAGCGCCTTCGTGCTCGAGCGCGGCGTGCTGACGCCGCTCGACGGTCCGGGCGCCGTCTACACGCGCGCGCTCGACATCAACAACCGGGGCGAGATCACCGGGGACTACGGCACCCGGGCGCCCGCCGCGTCAGCGGCCGCTCAGAAGTACATCCCTCCGAACTGCCCGCCGGTCACGTTCAGCACCTGGCCGTGCACGTAGTCGGCCCAGGGCGAGCACAGGAAGAAGATCGGTCCCGCGGCCTCCTCAGGTGAAGCGGGCCGGCCCAGCGGGATCAGCATCGATGCCATCTGGCGCATCTGCTCGGGGATGCCGAGCTGGATCTCCTCGCCGTCCTTGGTCATCGTGTTGCCCGACTCCTTGGCGGCGGTCAGGCGCGTCTCGACGAAGCCGAAGGCCACGGCGTTCACGTTGATCTTGAACTGGCCCCACTCCTTGGCGAGCGTCTTCGTGAGACCGACGACGCCGAGCTTGGCGGCCGAGTAGTTGACCTGGCCCGCGTTGCCGTGCATGCCCGAGACGGACGACACGTTGACGATCTTGCGGAAGACCTCGCGGCCCTCCTCGCGCTCCTGCTTGGCGGGCTCGCGCATGTGCGGCGCGGCGGCGCGGCAGATCCGGAAGGGCACGATCGTGTGGATGTCGAGCATCGCCTGGAACTGCTCGTCGGTCATCTTGTGGGCGACGCCGTCGCGCGTGTAGCCGGCGTTGTTGACGATGATGTCGAGCTGGCCGAACTCGTCGACGGCCTTCTGGACGAGCTGGTCCGGCACGCTCTCCTTGGTCAGGTCGCCGCCGAAGACGGCGGTCTCGCCCGTGATCTCGGAGGCGGCCTGCTCGGCCACGTCGGCGTCGAGGTCGTTGATCAGGACGCGGGCGCCGTGCTCCGCGAGCAATTCGGCGGTTGCACGGCCGATGCCGCGGGCGGAACCCGTGACGATCGCCGCCTTCCCATCAAGTACTCCCACTTGTCGGCTCCTTTCGGCACTGCGGTGATTTCGAGGCAGGCATCATGACGATCCGCGCTACCGTCGGTTCCAGATGGCGCTGAACTTCGTCCGCTACGGGATCCCGCTGACGCTGTTCGTGGCAGGCATGGTGATCGCGGGAACTTCGGGGCGAATCGGTATGGCGGCAGGAGCGATGTTCATCAGCGCCGCGACCGCCGTGCTGCTGCTCAACGTGATCTACCGGATCGGCGTCGAGGGCGACAAGACGCGCGACCGCGAGGAGGAGGCGCGTCGCTTCTTCGACGAGCACGGCCGCTGGCCGGACGAGCCGGAGTCGGCGGCCCGCAGGCCTCGGCACTAGAGGCCGATCAGCCTCCCGAGGATCTCCTTCATCACCTCGTCGGTGCCGCCGCCGATCGGGCCGAGCCGGGTGTCGCGCAGGGCGCGACCGATCTCGAGGTCGCCGTCCGAGATCCGGAAGGCGGTCTCCGCGACCTCGAGCGCTGAGCGCTGCGAGAGCAGCTTGGCCTCGGTCACCTCGCGGATGGCGTCGTGACCACCGGCGAACAGGTAGAGCGCGTGGTTCGTGAGGCAGCGCGATGCCTCGAGCCTGACCGCCAGCTCCGCAACGGTGTGGCGGAACAGCGAGCGTCCCGCCGCCGCCTCGACAGCGCGCTCGAGGACGACCTCCATCGAGCCGACCGCGCCGAGCGCCATCACGAGCCGCTCCCACTGGAAGTTCGCCATCACCAGCTGGAAGCCGTGGTTCTCCTCGCCGAGCAGGTTCTCGTCCGGCACGAAGACGTCCTCGAAGGCGAGCTCGGCGGTGTCAGAGGCGTGCCAGCCGAGCTTCTCGAGCTTCTTCGACACCGAGAAGCCGTCCATCCCGCGCTCGATCACGAGGAAGGAGATCCCGTGGTGGCCGCCCTCCTCGGTCGTCTTCACCGCCGTCACGACGAAGTCGGCGCGCACGCCGTTCGTGATGAACGTCTTCGAGCCGTTGACGACGTAGCCGCCGTCGACAGGCTGCGCGCGGGTCCGGATGCCGGCGACGTCGGAGCCGGCGCCCGGCTCGGTGATGCCCAGCGCGCCGATCCGCTCACCGCGGATGGCGGGGGCGAGGAAGCGCTGCTTCTGCTCCTCCGTCCCGAACTTCCAGACCGGCGGCGTGGCGATGCTGACGTGCGCGCCGATGCCGGCCGCGAGCCCTCCTGACCCGCAGCGCGACAGCTCCTGCGCGAGCACGGCGTCCTCGACGTAGCCGAGCCCGCGCCCGCCGTACTCGACCGGATACTTGATCCCGAGCAGCCCGCGCTCGCCCATGCGCGCGAAGACATCGTCCGGGAACCAGCGCGCCGCCTCCCACTCGGCGGCGTGCGGCCGCAGCTCCTCGGCGACGAAGCTTCGGATCTCCTCGCGCAGGTCGTCGTGGTCTGGGCTGAAGGGCGGGACGGGGCGCGGCGGCGCGGCCCCGCTCACAGCCGCTTCTTCAGCATTCCGAACACCCCGCGCATGACCTTCTTCTGCAGGGCCTTGCCCTCGCGCGAGGTCAGGAAGTCGCCGATGGCGTCGGCGCCGCCCGTCTTCGGCGGGGGCGCCTTCGGCTCGGCCTTGCGCCGGCGGGACGCCTTCGGCGCCTTCGGCTCGGCGGCCTCGGCCTCGTCCTGCTCCTCCATGCGCGTGGCCAGCTTCTCGCGCGCGCTCTCGGCCTCGGCACGGGTCCCGTACTTCGCGTAGAGCGGCGACGCCTTCGCGGCTCCCTCGACGTCGTCGGCGGGGCCCATGCGCGACGCCGGCGCTCGCAGGCGCGTATGGACGACCGGCGTCGGCACGCCGTCCTCGGACAGGATCGTCACCGCCGCCTCGCCGATCCCCATCTGCGTCAGCAGCTCCCCGATCTCGTAGAAGTCGGAGCTCGGGTATGTGGAGGCGGCCGCCTTGAGCGCCTTGGCGTCGTCGGGCGTGAACGCCCGCAGCGCGTGCTGAACGCGGTTGCCGAGCTGGCCGAGCACCTCGCCCGGCACGTCGTCGGGGACCTGCGTGACGAAGAAGACGCCGACGCCCTTCGAGCGGATCAGGCGCACCGTCTGCGTGACGGACTCGAGGAAGGCCTTGGTGGCGCCGTTGAAGAGCAGGTGCGCCTCGTCGAAGAAGAAGACGAGCTTCGGCTTGTCGAGGTCACCGGCCTCGGGCAGCTGCTCGAAGAGCTCGGCGACAAGCCACATGAGCGCCGTCGAGAAGAGCCGCGGCTTGTCCTGGACCGCGGGCAGCTCGAGGCAGGAGATGACGCCGCGGCCGTCCGGGGCGGTGCGGATCAGGTCGGTGATGTCGAGCTGCGGCTCGCCGAAGAACTCGTTGCCGCCGCCCGTCTCGAGCCCGACGAGGCTGCGCAGCAGCACGCCGACCGTCGACGAGGCGAGCCCGCCGATGCCCTCGAGCTCCCCCTTGCCGGCGTCCGACTCGAGGAAGGTGAGCAGCGCGCGCAGGTCCGAGAGGTCGAGTAGAGGCAGCCCCTTCTGGTCCGCGTAGTGGAAGACGAGCGCGAGGCTCTGCTCCTGGGTCTCGTTCGCGTCGAGGATCTTGGCCAAGAGCTGCGGCCCGAAGTCGGAGACGGTGGCGCGCACGGGCACGCCCGGCCCGATGCCGCCGAGCGACAGGTACTCGACCGGGTAGCCGCGCGGCTCGAACGCGAGCCCGAGCTCGCCCATGCGCTTCTCGGCCGGTCCGCCGGGCTCACCGGGAACGCCGATCCCCGAGACGTCGCCCTTCACGTCGGCTGCGAAGACGGCGACGCCGGCGTCGGAGAGCTGCTCGGCAAGCGTCTGGAGCGTGATCGTCTTGCCGGTTCCGGTCGCGCCCGCGACGAGACCGTGCCGGTTCATCATCCGCAGCGGCACGCGCACCACCGCGTCGGTGACCAGCTCGCCGTCGTGGACGCCGCGGCCCAGGTCGATCGCTGCGCCCTCGGTCGCGTACGCCTCGCTGATCGTTGCCGCGAAATCGGCCATGAGCCGCGGCATCGTACCGCCGGGTCTCAGCGCTCGAAGACGTCCAGCGGCAGCGCCGCCGACACGAGCGCGTTCGGCGCGTCGACGAGCTCGGAGACCCTCAGCTCCGCCGCCACGCTCATCAGCACGTACGCCTCCTCGGGGCCGAGGCCGCGCGTGGCGGTGAGCCAGCCGTGCAGCTCGAGCAGCGCGCGCCGCGTCGCCAGGTTGAGGTCGAGGTCGCCCTGGCGGCCGTCGTCGTCCAGCGGGATGCCGGTGGTGGCGAACATCGCGCGCTCGGGCCGGGGCGGCGCCTCGTAGGCGGGAAAGGTCGGGCGCCAGCCGTCCGGGCTCCCGAGCGAGACCCGGAAGGTTGCGCTGCCGCCGGTCTCGATCGCCGAAATGCACACCTCGCCGTCGCCCTGCGCGAAGTGGAGGTCGCCGACCGACAAGAGCGCGCCGGGCACGTGCACCGGCAGCCACAGGCGCGCGCCCGGGCCCAGATCGCGGATGTCGATGTTGCCGCCGTTCTCGCGTGGCGGATAGGTGCGCAGGCCGTCCGCCCCCTCCGGTGGCCAGGCGTACTCGGCGCTCGGCCGGTGAACGCGCCCGCCGCGCTCGCCGAGCTCGTGCTCGCGCGCCAGCGCGCGCTCGAAGAGCTCACGCGATGGCGCGACTCCGATGACGCCCGCGTGCGTGCAGGCCGGCACCGCCACCCCCGGCAGCTGCTCCGAGCGGGCCATGCCGCCCTCCAGCTCCCACTTCACGACGAACGGCTCGCTGAAGACGTCCGCGAGGAAGCCGGCGCCCGGGAAGATCGCCGTCCAGCCGAAGTCGTCGGTCTCGTAGCCGAGCACCTCGAGCTCGAGCACGTCGCCCGGCTGCGCGCCGGCCACTTCGACGGGGCCGGTGAGCGGGTGCGCGAGCGCCGGCAGCGTCGAGCATGTCCTCATGCGTCGACTCGCGCGTGATCTGACGGTCGCGCGAGTCACGGATCTCGAACGTGACCGTGTCGCCGGGCTCGATCTCGGCGACCGGGGCGATGTCGGGATGCCAGCGGTTGTGCCCGCCGGGGGCGCCCGCGGTCGAAGCGGGCGCGAGCGGTCGATCTGCACCTGACGGGCATCGGTGCAAGCTATCGCCAGCGCTCAGCAGGTGGAGTTGCTGGCCGCCAGGTTCCAGCAGCTCTCGAGCGGCGGCGCGCCGCCCGGCTGCGGGATCGACTGCTTCAGCTTCGCGTAGCTGAGGTCGAGTGCCTCGAGGCCGCTCGCTCCCGTTGAGAGCTGATCGACGTCGAAGAGCGCGTTGCTTAGCGTGTAGATGTGAGTAGACGCATCGTCGTGCCGGACTGCTAGCAGCTTGTCGACCACGGGCAAGTGCGGCCCGTTCAGCCGCTGTGCATGTCGGTGCGAAGCGCTCCGGCTGCCTTCCGCGTGAACCGAGTGCGAGCGGCATCGGGCTACCGCCGCCGCCGCCCACGCCGCCGCTCGTGGGTGTCGTGCCGCCTGGCTGTTCGCCAGGGATCGACATCTCGACCCCAGTGGAGCTTCGATCGAAGCCTCAAGACGGTCGCCGATCTGCGCGCTGGTCGCGCTCGGCGTCGCGCGCCGCTCAGAGCAGCTGCGGCGAGTTCGTCGATGCACGCTGGCGCAGGTCGACGGCGAGCACGACAAGGTACCGTGGCGTCGCCGGCGCTAGCCGACGGCGGCGACCTGGGAAGCCCGGTGCCTGTGTCGTCGCTAGCGGAGCGAATGGCCTCAACGGATGCGGCTGATGCCAACGGTGCCAACGAGCTCGAGGCCGGGACACGACGGCCGCGACGTGATGCCCGCTCGTCGACCGCACCTCAGCGAGCTCGTGGACAGCGACGAGTCCCGACGGCTTCGCGACGGTCGAGGTCGCTGTAGACCGACTTGCCGCTGGCGCGCCTCGGTGCGCCGACCGCGAGCTGGCGGCTCGTGGCTCGCGATCGAAGATGCTGCCGAGGACCGGCAACGGTCGCCGGCTGATCGGGGACCGTGATCGTTCACGGCCAACCGACCGACGCGGCGCAGGCCTACGTGAAGGCGGGAGACCGCAACGCTACGGCCGGACCCTGTTCGCCCCCTGAGCTCCGGCCGGACCCTGCGGCGCATGGCGCGGCCGGATGGTCACCTACGCGTCACCGGCGAGGGCTCGCGCGTGCGCTGGACCGACCATGCGGTCGCAACTCGAGCAGCTGAGCTCGTGCATCATGACGCTCGTCGCTGGCGTGAGCGACACGTCACGTCAAGACGTTCTTGCCGGTGACCGTGGCATGCGCCGCGTGACGGCCGACCAGCCAAGGTGAGACCTAATCCGGCACAGGCTCGACATCACGATTGACGTAGGTCAGACGGCTCCCAGCTAGATTCGACAGGGCGGCGGTAGCACGCCGCCCGACGCTAACCGCGAACGCAGGCGCACCCCATACGGGGTGGGCTTTGTTTCGGGCGCCCCGCTACAGCCCGTACGACCGCCCGATCACGTCGAGCATCACCTCGTCCGTCCCGGCGCCGATCCGGTTCAGGCGCATGTCGCGCCAGGCGCGCTCGATGCCGTACTCCTTCATGTAGCCGGCGCCGCCGTGGATCTGAAGGCACTCGTCGACAACCTCGCAGGCCATGCGCGCGGTGTAGAGCTTGGCCATCGAGATCTCGCGCACGGGGTACTCGCCGTTCGCGAAGCGCCAGGCGGTCGTGTAGGTCATCGCGCGGCCGGCCTCGATCTTGGTCGCCATGTCGGCGAACTTGTGCCGAATCGCCTGGAACTTCCCGATCGGGCGGCCGAAGGCGGTGCGCTCCGTCGCGTACTCGAGCGTGCGGTCGAAGCAGCGCTGGGCGCCCGCCACGCAGCCGGCGGCGCCGATCAGGCGCTCGCCCTGGAGCTCCCACATGATGTGGTAGAAGCCCTTGCCCTCCTGGCCGAGCAGCGCATCCGCGGGGACGCGCACGTCCTGGAAGGCGAGCAGCGCGGTGTCGCTCGCGTGCATGCCGAGCTTCTCGAGCTTCTTCTCGCGGATCACGCCGGGCGTGTCCATCGGGACGAGGAAGAGCGAGAAGCCGTCGTAGCCCGCGTCCGGGTCGGTCTTCGTGACGAGCACGATGAAGTCGGCGCGGTGGCCGTTCGTGATGTACGTCTTCGAGCCGTTGATGACCCACTCGTCGCCGTCGCGCAGCGCACGCGTCTTGATGCCGGACACGTCGCTGCCCGCGTCGGGCTCGGTGATCCCGAGGCAGGCGATCTTCTCGCCGCGGATGGCGGGCACGAGCCACTCCTGCTTCTGCTCCTCGGAGCCGAACAGGAAGACGGGCGGCGTCGCCATGTCCGTGTGGACCGCCACGCCCATCGCGAGCCCGCCCGAGCCCGCGCGCGACATCTCCTCGGCGAGCACGAGGTTGCAGAAGTAGTCGCCGCCCTGGCCGCCGTACTCCTCGGGATACGAGAGGCCGAGGAAGCCGAGCTCGCCCATGCGGCGGAAGACGGAGTCGGGGAAGGTCGTCTCCTCCCACTCCTCCGCGTGCGGAGCGAGCTCCTTCTTGACGAACGAGCGGATCGACTCGCGCAGCTGGTCGTGCTCGTCGGTGAAGATGAAGTGCCCGCGGCGGGCGCCGTGGTCGGGCTTCAGGAGCGCATCTGCGGTGGCCATGCAAGCACGCTAACGGCCGTCCGCCGAAAAGTAAACAGTGACACTTCCTACTTTCTGCCGGTTCGGCGCTCGCGTAACGGATCGCGGTGCTGGCGATACCGTGCCTCCATGAGCGAGCGCGAATTCGACGTGATCATCCTCGGCGCCGGGCCCGCCGGCGAGGTGGCGGCCGGCCGGCTGGGGGAAGCGGGTCTCGACGTGGCGATCGTCGAGCCGCATCTGATCGGCGGCGAGTGCTCGTTCTACGCCTGCATGCCGTCCAAGGCGCTCCTGCGCCCGGGTGAGCTGCTCGCCGAGGCGCGCCGTATCCCGGGCGTGCGCGAAGCCGTGACCGGCGACCTCGATGCGCGCGCGGTGCTCGAGCGCCGCGACGAGATCATCCACGACCTCGACGACTCGCACATGGAGCCGTGGCTCAGCGATCGCGGCGTGGCGATCGTCCGCGGCCCCGGCCGTCTCGACGGCGAGCGGCGCGTGCGCGTCGGCGACGAGTCGCTCGTCGCGAGCCGCGCCGTGATCGTCGCCACCGGCTCGGCGCCGCTGATTCCGCCGATTCCCGGCCTCGACGACGTGAAGCCCTGGACCAACCGCGAGGCCACGACCGCCAAGGAGGTGCCGGAGCGGCTCGTGATCCTCGGCGGCGGCGTAGTCGGGGTCGAGATGGCGCAGGCGTACGCGAGCTTCGGCAGCCAGGTGAGCCTCGTCGAGGGCGGCGACCGGCTGATCGGGCGTGAGGAGCCCTTCGCGAGCGAGGACGTCCGCGAGTCACTGCAGGAGAAGGGCGTCGAGGTGAACCTGAACGTGCGGGCGTCGGCCGTCAGGGTCGAGGACGGCGACGTCGTGGTGGAGCTCGAAAGCGGCGCCGGCCCGCTGCGCGGCGACCAGCTGCTCGTGGCGACCGGCCGGCGGCTCAACACGGGCGACATCGGGCTCGAGACCGTCGGGCTCGAGCCGGGCAAGCCCGTCGAGGTCGACGACAACATGCGCGCCAGCGACTGGCTCTACGCGATCGGCGACGTCAACGGGCGCGCGCTGCTCACGCACATGGGCAAGTACCAGGCGCGCGTCGCCGCGGACGTGATCCTCGGCGAGGAGAACTACTGCCTGCTCTCGGACGGGCAGCAGTCGCCGCGCGTGATCTTCACCGACCCGCAGGTCGCGGCGGTCGGCTACACGGTCGCCGCCGCCCAGGAGGCGGGCCTGAACGTGCGCGTGGCCGACGTGCCCACCCAGTCGGCGGCGGGCGCGTCGTTCTATGGGCGTGACGACGCACGCGGCACGACCCGCTTCGTCATCGACGAGGACCGGCGCGTGATCGTCGGCGCGACCTTCACCGGCCCGGAGGTCGCCGAGTTCCTACAGGCCGCGACGGTCGCCGTGATCGGCGAGGTGCCGCTCGAGCGCCTGTTCCACGCGATCCCCGCCTTCCCGACGCGCAGCGAGGTGTGGCTCTACCTGCTCGAGGAGCTCGGCGTGTCCGGGCCCTGCTACCCGCTCCTCGCTCAGCAGCCCGCGTAGCGGCAGGCCACCACGCGCGGCTGCTCGACGGGCCGGCCCGCGTCGAGCGACCAGGCGAGCCGGACGAACTGCGCGTGCGACCACGCCAGCGGCGTCGCGGAGAAGGTCCCCTCGCCGCGCGGGAAGCCCGGCTGCCCCGATGGCGGGTTCTCGTCCCAGACCTGCTCGGGGATCATCCAGCCCTCGTTGGCGGCGCCGGCCATCGAGGCGAGCCGCCCCGCGGCCGCGTCGCGCTTGCCCGCGAGCAGCTCGTACTCGCCGCGCTCGCCGGCGAAGATCGGCCAGATGCGCCCGATGGTCTCGAACGTGTCAGGGTCCGACAGGTCCCAGGGACCGCCGGTCTCCGTCTCGCCATAGCCGTCGAAGTTGAAGCGGTGCCAGAAGCGCCCGTTCGGCGTGTCGACGCCGAGCTGCTCGTCGACCACCTGCAGTGTGTTGAGCACCGTCTGATCGTCATGCGGCTTGATGCCGAGCCGGACGAGCTCGAGGAAGCTCGGGTCGACGACCGAGCGCTGATCCGCCGCCGATGGGCCGCCGTCGCCGATCGAGTAGGTCGTGCCCACGTCCGGGTCCGGGTTGGCGGGCGGCTCCTCCTGCTGCGGCTTCGTGAGGCGCAGGTAGTAGGGCTTGGGGTCGTAGGGGCCGTTCGAGGTCGCCGTCCACGCGTCGACCTGCGACTCCCACTCGTCCGCGACGAGCTCCCAGCGCTCGGCCGACGCGGTGTCGCCGTTGCGGCGCGCGATGTCGGCAGCGCAGATCAGGCCGGCGATCTCAGCGGCGATCGTGCCGGGTGACCAGCCGCTCTGGTTCTCCCAGCGCTCCTGCGGGCTGTACGGCCCGTTGGCGGCGATGAAGTCGGCGGCCTTCTTCACATGCTCGCTGTAGGTCGGCGCGTCGAAGCGGCGCAGCTGCCAGGCCAGCACGATCGGCAGCGCCACCTCGTCCATCTGAAGATTGGTCCAGTTCTCCGCGCCGTCGACGCGGGTGTTCTGGGGGAACGAGCCGTCCGGCTTCTGCTGGCGCTCGAAGGCGAAGTCGAGCGAGCGCTCGGCCGCCTCGCTGTCGCCGAGCGCGATCTGCGCGCTCGCCACCTGGTAGAGGTCGCGCGGCCAGACGAGGTGGTACGCCGCGGAGGGCTCCTCGATCGTGAGCAGGCCCCAGGCCCAGGGCATGCTGGGCGACGCGATCGAGGCGCCGCGGTTCAGCTTGTCCTCGCTCGCGGCGAGCACCATCGCCGAGACCCAGTACGCCGGCCCGTACGCGCGCGCACTCGCGGGACGCGGCTTGAGGCCGTCGATGTACTCGTGCCAGCCCTCGTCGTACGCGCGCGCCGCGCGCTCGAAGCCGCGCTCGAGCGAGGCGCGCGCCGTGTCGATCGCCTCCCGGCGATCCGCGCCGAAGCCGAGCGCGAGCGTCATCTCCGTGCGGCGCTTGCCGTTCAGGTTCGTCCGCGCGGTCTGCACTACGTTGCCGCCGCGCGCGATCTCGTGGGCGCGGTTCATGCGCTCGTCGGCCCTCAGGTCGGTCCAGCCGTCGCTGCGGCCGAGGAAGCCGCTCGACGTGCGCCGGAAGCGCGCATCGGTCAGGAGCGCGCTCGCCGCGGAGTCGTCCCAGGCCACGAGGCCGCCGGCCTGCGAGGCGCCCGAGTCGTCGTCGCCGTTGTTCGAGAGAGCGGGGTCGTGGAGGACGTAGAGGCTGAGCTTGCGCCGGGTGAGCGCGTGGAACTCGACATGGACGAGCACGCTGCTGCGCGCCGGGTCGGTCGTGTAGGTCTTGACGATCCGGTAGAGGCCGTCGCGGTCGGTGTTGACCTGCCGGTAGGAGAGGCTGCGCGAGTCGAGCAGTCGCACGCGCTGGGTCGTCGAGTCCTGCTCGCGCTCGGTGAAGCTGCGCCCGTCCGAGACGATCAGCTGCAGGTCGCGCACCGCCGGCGTCCCGAGGTTGGGGTAGTAGACCTCGGTGAGGCGGCCGTCGTCGAGCGTCAGCCAGGTGTTGCTGCGCAGCGTCGTCGCCGTGCCGAAGCCGTCCTTGTCGGCCTCCGTCCAGATCGCCTTGTCGCCGGGAGCGCCCGGAGCGGGGCCGTCGACCGCCGCCACCGCGGTGGCGGCGAGCACGAGCATCATCAGGACGGACAGCGTGGCGGCGCGCAACATGATCTCTAGGCCCTACCCGGGGAGTCCGTCCTTAGTCCCGGCACCCCGTACCCTGGCTGCATGGACGTGGTGATCGCAGGAGGGCATGGACAGATCGCGCTGCGGCTCGAGGAGCTCCTGAGCGCGCGCGGCGAGCGGGTTCGCGGCCTGATCCGCAACCCCGAGCACGCGGCCGACCTCGAGGCGAGGGGAGCCGAGCCGGTGGTCTGCGACATGGAGGCCGAGGAGGACCTCGCGCCGTTCGTCGAGGGCGCCGACGCGATCGTGTTCGCAGCCGGCGCGGGGCCGGGCAGCGGACCGGAGCGCAAGCGCACCGTGGACCTCGACGCCGCCGTCAAGCTGATCGACGCCGCGGGGCGGCTCGGTATCGACCGCTACGTGATGGTCAGCGCGATCGGCGCGTCTGACCCGGAGAGCTCCTCGGAGGCGATGCGCCCCTACTACGACGCCAAGGCCGAGGCGGACTCCGAGCTCGCGCGCAGCGGGCTCGCCTTCACGATCGTGCGCCCCGGGGCGCTTACCAACGATCCCGGCACGGCGCACATCCGCGCCGGCCACGACATCGGCAGCGGCTCGATCACCCGCGACGACGTCGCGGCCACCCTCGCCGCCGTCCTGGCCGCGCCGAACACGATCGGGGCCAGCTTCGACCTGCTCGAGGGCGAGCTGCCGATCGAGGACGCGGTCGCGGCGCTGTGAATGAACGGAGGGCGGCCGAGGTGCTCCGCCTGCTTCGTTCCGTCCCCGAGGGCTTCGTCACGACCTACGGCGACCTGTCGCCGGGGGCGCCGCGCTTCGCCGGCACCGTGCTTGCCTCCTGCCACGATCCCGACGTGCCCTGGCAGCGCGTGGTGCGCGCCGACGGCTCGCTCGCCCAGGGGGAGCGGCAGCGCCGCCTGCTCGAGGCGGAGGGGGTGCCGTTCAGGGGCGAGCGCGTCGACATGCGGGCGGCCTGGATGCCGCCGCCCGGCTAGCCGCCGCTCAGGTCGTCTGGACGATCAGCAGGTCGCAGGGAGTGTGGTGCGAGACCTTGTTGGGGATGCTGCCGAGCATCCGGCGCGCGCCCTGCATGCCCTTGCTGCCGAGCACGATCAGGTCGGCGCCCTCGCGTACCGCCACGTCGACGATCGCGTCGGCGGGGTCTCCCTTCGGGCCGTGGGTATGGATCTCGATCCCCTCTGCGCGCAGCTTCGCGATCGCGTCGCCGAGCACGGCGTCGACCTTGTAGTCGGGGCCAATCGAGTACTCGCCCGAGGCCCGCTCACCGACGACGCGCGCCGGTGTCGGGGTGTACGCGCTCACGATGTGCAGGCTCGCACCGGTCAGCTGGGCAAGCTCGGCGCCGCGGGCAACGGCGATGTCGGCTGTGCTCGAGCCATCCGTGCCGACGACGATCGTGTTGAACATCTGGGCCTCCTCGAGTGCGGTGCTGGCGGCACGGTAGTAGAACTCGGCCGCGTGCCTTACGACACGATTCTCTACGACGTCCGCGCAGACGGCGTCGCGACCATCGCTCTCGACCAGCCGGACACGCGCAACGCGCTCTCGAATCAGCTCCTCGACGACCTGATCGACGCGTTCGAATCGGCCCGTGACGACGAGCGCGTTCGCTGCGTCGTGCTGACCTCGACCCACGAAAAGGTCTTCTCGGCGGGCGGCAGCCTCGATCAGTTCGCCGGGGATGTCGCGCTCGTCCATAAGCACTTCGGGACCGAGCGCTTCCCGCGGCTGTTCCGGACGATCATGCAGCTCGGCAAGCCGACGATCTGCGCCGCGAACGGCCACGTGCTCGCCGGCGCCCTTGGGGTCGCGCTCGCCTGCGACCTGATCGTGGCGCGCGAGGGGGCGACGTTCGGCACGCCCGAGATCAACGTGGGCGTGTTCCCGTTCATGATCATGGCGCTGATCTACCGCAACGTCGCACGCAAGAAGACGAACGAGCTGCTGCTCCTGGGGGAGCGCATCTCGGCGGAGGAGGCGCTGGCGGCGGGCATCGTCAACAGGGTGGTTCCGGCGGACGAGTTCGAGGCGGCCGTCGACGAGTGGGCTGTCAAGCTCGCGAGCAAGTCCCCGGTCCTGATGAAGCTCGGGAAGGACGCCATGTACCGCCAGCTCGACATGCCGCTCGAGGATGCGCTGGACTACCTGCGCGCGCAGCTCTCGGTCGCCTTCAGCACCGAGGACATCAAGGAGGGCGTCACGGCGTTCTTCGAGAAGCGCGAACCCGTCTGGAAGGGGCGCTGAGTCCGTGGGAGTTTCGCTGATCGCAATGCGCTGCCGGACCTCCGATCGCTACCGGGGCGCTCCGCGCGGTGTCGAGGTTCTCGCTCCGCTGATCGCCGAGGCGCTGGGCCTGGAGCCGCGCTTCATCGGCAGCACCGCGGAGGTCCGCGACAGTCGCTACGAGGACGACCTGCGCGATTCGCGGGGCTGCCTGCTCGAGGCCGGCGGGCAGGTCGACGATGCGTTCACGGCCGGCGACGTCCCCGTCCTCCTTGCCGGCGACTGCGCGATCTGCATCACCACGCTGCCGGCGGCCGTCCGAGACCGGCCGGAGGTGAAGATCCTCTGGCTTGACGCGCACGGGGATTTCAACTCACCCGACACCACCGGCAGCGGCTACCTGGGCGGCATGTGCCTGGCCGGTGCGACTGGCATCTGGGACGCCGGCTTCGGCGAGAGCGCGCCGCCCGAGCGGATCGTGCTCGCAGGGGTCCGCGATCTCGACCCGGACGAGCGCGTGCTGCTCGAGCGCAGCCCCGCCACCGTGATCGGCGCGAGCACCGTCGAGACGCTCGTGGCCGTCAAGAACGCGCTCGACGGGGCGCCGGTCTACATCCACTTCGACACCGACGTCATCGATCCGGAGCACTTCCCCGCTGCCGTGCCCGCCCCCGGTGGTCTCCACCCGGATCGGCTCTACGACCTGATCGACTCGGTGCTCGAGGATTCCGAGCTCGCCGGCATCGAGATCACCAACTTCGACGTGCCGGATGCCGAGGAGGAGCGGATCGCCGCGACGGCGACCATGATGCACGTGCTCGAGCCCGTCCTTGACCAGCTGGCGGCCGATGCTTCAAAGTAGGAAGTAGAACTTCCTACTTATGGCAACCACGGAACGCGCAGCAGCCGACACGCTGGTCGCCCGGCCCTCGCTCCGCTCGCTCGTCGAGGACCTCGAGGAGCGGCGCCGGACGGCCCGGCTCGGCGGCGGCGAGGAGAAGATCGCTCGCCAGCACGAGCAGGACAAGCTGACCGCGCGCGAGCGGCTCGCCCTGCTGATCGACGAGGGGACCTTCACGGAGCTCGGCATCCACGCGCGGCCGCACTTCTCGCAGCGCGCGATGGAGGGCAAGGACGCTCCGGCCGACGGCGTCATCACCGGCTACGGCAAGGTCGACGGCCGGCTCGTGGCCGTCGCCGCCTACGACTTCACCGTGATGGCCGGCTCGATGGGCATGACGGGCGAGATGAAGGTCAGCCGCCTGCGCGAGCTCGCCCTGCAGAAGCGCATCCCGCTGATCTGGCTGCTCGACTCGGCCGGCGCCCGCATCCAGGAGGCGGCGGGCTCGCTGTTCGCCGGCTCGGGGCACCTGTTCCGCGAGGAGGTCGTGATGAGCGGCGTGGTGCCGCAGGTGGCCGCGCTGATGGGGCCGTGCGCGGCCGGCACGGCCTACATCCCGGGGCTGGCCGACTTCGTGCCGATGGTCAAGGGGCGCGGCTCGATGGCGCTCGCAGGTCCGCACCTGACGAAGGCGGTCACGGGCGAGGACGTGACCCAGGAGGAGCTCGGCGGCTCGCGCATCCACACCCGCGTCTCCGGCGTCGGTGACCTGGAGGTCGAATCGGACGAGGAGTGCATAGACGCGATCAAGCGCTACCTCTCCCACTTCCCGCAGAACTGCGAGCAGCCGCCGCCGCGGCGCGAGAGCGCCGACCCGGTGGAGCGCATGGAGGAGGACCTGCTCGACATCCTGCCCGACTCACCGCGCCATCCATACGACATGTACGAGGTGATCCGGCGGATCGTCGACGACGGCGAGTGGTTCGACCTCAAGCCGCGCTGGGCGCGCACGATCATCACCTGCCTGGCGCGCATGGGCGGGCGCCCGGTTGGCATCGTCGCGAACCAGCCGCGCCACCTCGGCGGCATCCTCGAGAACGACTCGGCCGACAAGGCGGCGCGCTTCATCAACCTCTGTGACGCCTACGGCATCCCGCTGCTGTTCCTGATGGACGTGCCCGGCTTCATGGTCGGGACGAAGGTCGAGCAGGCGGGCATCATCCGGCACGGCGCCAAGATGCTCTACGCCGTCTCGCGCGCGACCGTCCCGAAGGTGACCGTCGTGATCCGCAAGGCATACGGCGCGGGCTACTACGTGATGTGCGGCAAGGCATACGAGCCCGACCTGATCGTGGCCTGGCCCTCGGCGGAGATCTCCGTGATGGGGCCGGAGGGCGCCGTCAACATCATCTTCCGCAAGCAGATCGAGGCGTCGGAGGATCCCGACGCGACGCGCGCCGAGATGATCGAGGGGATCCGCAAGACGATCGACCCCTACATCGCCGCCGGCAACGCCCTGATCGACGACGTCATCGACCCGCGTGAGACGCGCCCAACCGTCATCCGCGCGCTCGAGATGGCTGAGAGCAAGCGCGTCCAGCGTCCCTGGAAGAAGCATGGAGTGATGCCCGTATGACTGGCGGGATCGGGCCACCGACCCTACGCCGGTGCCGTGACTCGTCCTTGGGCAGGGGTGCTGGCCGCGGCATGCATCCTGGTGGCCGTGATGGCGCCGCCGGCATCCGCGCGCTGGTACGGCAGCCTGATGCAGGGCGTGCCGAACGCGAACTACGGCTGCGAGTCGGCGCTGATCGCGGGGCCGCTCGGCGGCGTGCAGTTGGCCCCGACCAACCAGGTCTCGTGCACCTATCGGCACGGCGGCTACCTGTACTCGAACAGGCCCACCTTCATCGCGCCGGGGAGCGGTCGGATCAGCGCGATCAGGGTCAGGTCTGGCCCGAATCCCGCGAAGCTGCGGCTCACGATCCTGACCGGGTCGAGCCGCGTCGACACCTTCAGCGGCCGCGACCTGCCCGGCACCTACACGTGCTGCACCGCGCGCTTCGTCGGAAAGGCGTTCCGGCCACGACCCAACGCGCTCACGACGAAGCGCGTCAACGTCAAGGTGGTCGACGTGCGCGACAAGCGCCTGCGCTTCCGCATCCACTCCTCGGATGGCGTGGCGCTCACCGCGGTCGGCCCGGGCACGGTGCCGCTGCAGGTACGCAACGACGTGGGCGCCTTCAACCCGGGCATCCCGATGGCGATCGGCTACTGGCCGTTCACAGGGGTGGGGGAGCCGCGCTCCGCGGACGGCTACTCGATGACCGGGATCGACTTGATGTTCCAGTGGAACTTCAAGCGGCGCTAGACGCGCCCACTCGACAGCCGACGCGAGGAAGGCCCACATGAGCCGCTTCGAGGACCCCTGCGTCATCACCTGCTCGATCTCTGGCGCGGTGGCGAACCGGGAGCAGTGCCCGGCGATCCCCTACACGCCCGCGGAGTACGCCGAGGAGGCGCGCCGCGCGGTCGGCGAGGGCGCGGCGATGATCCACATCCACGCGCGCACTCCCGACGGGGTTCCCTCGTATGAGATCGAGGACTTCGAGGCGATCACCGATGCGATCCTCGGCGCGGTCGACGACGTGATCGTCAACTACTCGACCGGCGCGATCGGGGTGCCGATCGAGAAGCGGATCGCCTACCTGCGCGAGCTGCGCCCCGATGTTGCGGCGCTCAACATGGGCTCGATGAACTACGCGAAGTACTCGCGCTCGCGCAAGGACTTCGTCTTCAAGACCGTGTTCGAGAACTCGTTCGACACGATCACCGAGTTCCTGACCGCGATGCGCGAGCTCGGCATCCGGCCCGAGCACGAGTGCTTCGACTCGGGCCATGTGGCGAACCTCGACCCGCTGCTCGACATGGGCCTGCTCGAGGAGCCGCTCCAGATCTCATGCGTGATGGGGGTGACGGGCGGGATCCGGCCGACCCCGCGCAACCTGGCCCACATGGCCGACCAGATCCCGGGCGGCGCCGAGGGCTCGGGGAACTGGGGGGTGATCGGGATCAGCCGCGACCAGTGGCGGCTCGTCGCGTCGGCCGCGGCGCTCGGAGGCAACGTACGGGTCGGGCTCGAGGACAACTTCTACCTGCCCGACGGCGAGATGGCGCGCTCGAACGGCGACCTGATCGCCCGCGCCCGGCGCATCGTCGAGGACACCGGCCGGCGCGCGGCCAGCGTCGACGAGGCGCGCGAGCTGCTCGGCACGCCGCGGCGCGAGCCGGTCACGCGCCGAGAGCTGCTGACGCATCCGATCGAATCGAGCGAGGAGGCCGAATGAGCGGCGCGCTCGAGGGGGTGCGCGTGCTCGATCTGTCGCGGCTGCTGCCGGGCGGCTTCTGCTCGCTGCTGCTGGCGGACTTCGGCGCCGAGGTGCTGAAGGTCGAGGACACCGGCGCGGGCGACTACGTGCGCTGGTCGCCGCCCTACCACGCGGGCGCGGAGGAAACGGCGCGCTCGGCGCTCTTCCTGGCTCTGAATCGCGGCAAGCGCTCGATTCGCGTGAACCTGAAGGAGGAGGGCGGGCGCGAGGTGCTGCTGCGGCTCGTGCGCGAGTACGACGTGCTGCTCGAGTCGTTCCGGCCGGGCGTGATGGAGCGGCTCGGCGTCGGCTACGAGCGCCTGCGGCAGGAGAATTCCGGGCTCGTCTACTGCGCGATCTCGGGCTATGGCCAGGACGGCCCATACACGTCGCGCTCCGGCCACGACATGAACTACCTCGGCCTCGGCGGGTTGCTCGGGCTCACCGGCGAGCCAGGCGGAGCGCCCGTCCAGGCCGCCGGCCAGATCGCCGACATCGGAGGCGGCTCGCTGATGGCGGCGTTCGGGATCCTCGCCGCGCTGCGCGAACGCGAGCGCAGCGGCGAGGGACAGCTCGTCGACGTGTCGATGTTCGACGGAGCGCTGTCGTGGCTCGGAATGGTGGCCGCGCGCTATCTCTGCGACGGAGTCGTCCCGGCGCGCGGCGAGGGCGAGTTGAGCGGTGGGCTCGTCTGTTACCGGCCCTACGCGTGCAAGGACGGCTGGGTGACGCTCGGCGCGCTCGAGCCGAAGTTCTGGCAGGAGTGGTGTCGCGGCGTCGGGCGCGAGGACCTGATCGAGAAGCAGTTCGAGCGCCCTGGTTCGGACGCGCATGGGGAGATCGAGGGCGTCTTCATGGAGCGGACGCGCGCCGAGTGGCAGGCGTTCGCCGCGCAGCACGATTGCTGCCTCGAGCCCGTGCTGGGGCTCGACGAGGCGCTCGACTCGGAGCTCGTGCGGGCGCGCGAGATGGTCGTCGAGATCGACCAGCCGGGCACCGACGGCGTGAAGCTGCTCGGTGTGCCGGTCAAGCTGTCGCGCACGCCGGGTGCGCCGGCCGGCCCGGGCCCTGAGCTGGGCGAGCACACGCGCGAGGTGCTGGCGGAGCTCGGCTACGGCGCCCAGGAGGCCGACGTGCTCGAAGAGACCGGTGCGGTGGCCGGCCCGAGCGCGGGCTCGCGCGGGAGCTTCATGTCGTGAGCGACAACGGCATGCTCAAGATGAAGGAGCTCGCCGAGGCGAGCGGCGTCAGCGCAGGCACGATCAAGCACTACCTCCGCGAGGGGCTGTTGGGCGAGGGCTCGGACATCGTCAAGACCTCGCGCAACATGGCCTGGTACCCGCCCGAGTACGTCGACCGCATCAAGCTGATCAAGCAGCTCCAGGAGGAGCGCTTCATGCCGCTCAAGGTGATCAAGTCGATGCTCGACGAGGACCCCGAGCGCACGCGCGCGCTGGTCGAGCTCGAGGACCGCATCCTCGAGCGCGCGCAGGCGGGGGAGCGCGCACGCGTGTCGGCGGCCGAGCTGAGGCGCCGCTACGACATCCCCCAGGCGGTGCTCGACCGCCTGCGCGAGCTCGAGGTGCTCGCGCCGAACTCACGCGGCTTTGGCCCGCGCGACGTCGAGATCGTCGCGGCGATCAGCCGCTTCCGCGCCGGCGGCTACGACGAGCGCATCGGCTTCACGGTCTACGACACGCTGCGCTACAAGCGCGCGCTCGAGCAGCTCGTCAAGGAGGAGGTCCAGATCCTGCTCGACCGGCTGGCGGGCGAGCTCGATCCCGACAGCGCCGTCGACCTGATCGGCCGCGGCCTCGAGCCGCTCGGCGAGCTGATGGCGGCGCTGCACCAGAAGGCGCTCGTCGCCGAGCTGCAGCGCCAGCGCGCCGCGCGCGTCTAGAAGATCTCGAGTACGAGCCAGACGCCGGCGGCGAGCGCGCCGGCGGCAACGAGCACGACCCCGAGCTCGGCTGCGGCCTTGATCCGGCCGGGACGCAACATGAGGACCCCGATCGCCGCAAGCGGTGTGAACAGGCAGGCCGGCGCGAAGTAGACGACGTTGCCGTGGCACTCGTCCTCGCAGCCGTAGGAGGCGGAGTAGGCGAACACGAGCGCCGCCGCGAGCGGGAGGATCAGGAGGAGGCCGATGATGTGACGGAGGCGACTACGGTCGTGCACGCGCTACGGACGCAACGGCCGGATGCCCGGTCGTCTTCCGGCGACGCTCACCGTGCTGTTCCAGGCCGCCGTCCCCGGCTGCGCCGGCAGGACGGTGTAGTCGGGGTGGCTCACCCAGGTGGGCACGTAGCGGATCCGTCGCAACCGCGGGCGCTCCCCCGGCGGCATGAAGAAGTCGATGAGCGCGATCAGCCCGTACTGCGAGGCGGCCGGGCAGCAGGCGGCCGTCTGGTTCGAGACGAGGTTGCCCTCACCGAAGACGACCGGCTTGCCGCGCACCTTGCGGATCGGCTGAACGACGTGGGCGTGCTGGCCCACGATCGCGTCGATCGCCGGCGACCTCGTCAGCTGCCGCGCGAGCTCGGCCTGCTCGGGCGTGACGCCATGCACGTACTCGGCGCCCCAGTGCATGTTCACGATCACCAGGTCGGCGCCCTGCGCCCGCGCGCGCCGAGCGTCGCGCAGGATCGGGCCCGGGCCCGCCCAGTTCACGCTCCACGTGTGCGGCACCGCCTGCCCGTTCGAGATGCTCGTGTAGGCGAGGAAGGCGACCTTGTGCCCTTTGACGTCGAGCATCGGGATGCGGCGGCGCTCAGCGGGCGAGCGGGCGCTGCCCGAGTGCGGGATGCCAGCGCGGTCGAGCGCCCGCAGCGTCGTGTCGATGCCGTACTGCCCGGCGTCGAGGCTGTGGTTGGAGGCGGTGCTGCAGGCGTCCCAGCCGACCTTCTTGATCGAGCGCGCGAGGGCCGGCGGCGTGCGGAAGCTCGGGTAGCCCATCACCGGCCCGGGCACGAGCGGCGTCTCGACGTGGCAGAGCGCGAGGTCGGCGCCGGCTATGTGGCGCTTGACGCGGTCGAAGAGCGGGGCGAAGTCGTATGTCGATCCACCGCCGAGGGCGAGCGCGCGCGCCGCCACGGGCGTGTGGATGAGGAAGTCACCGGACGCGGCGACCGTGACGTTCGACTCGGGCGCCGGCTGAACCGGCTGGGCCTGCGCGAAGCTGAGCGCGAGGGCGAGCAGCCCAACTTTCACCATCTCCGCTCACTCCCGTAACTCTCGTCACCCACGTGTCGCACGGCGCCCGGGATCATCGCGGCATGACCCTCAACGCGCCACCGTTGGTCAGCGCCGACCACTGCAGCGGGCGCCGGCGCCTACCACGCAACCTCGTGATCCTCCATGACCCCGTAGCCCTCGGCGAGCGTGATCGAGTGCGGGGTGCGTAGGGGCACGGGGCGGCGTGGCGCCGGGGGTGGGGCTACCGGGCGGCGTGGCGCCGGGGGTGGGGCTACCGGGCGGCGTGGCGCCGGGGGTGGGGCTGCCGGACGGGGTGGCGCCGGGGGCGAGGGCGCCCGGCAGCGCGCCGCTGAATGTCCCGAACGGCTGGACATAGCGACTGCGCACGACGCCGAGCGACATCGAGTGCTCGCGCGCCGACCAGCGCTCGAAGGCGAGGCCGCCCACCCGTGACAGATCGCCCGCAAACGGCTGCGGCTCCACCTCGTACGGCTCGCCGTCGATCCAGACCGTGCGCTCGCTCGCCTCCGGCGCGTCGTGCACGCCGTCGACGAAGTTCCAGGCGACCGTGAGCCCGTCGCCCGTGCGGCCGACGCCGGCCGACCAGCGCCACGCGGTGTGACGCGCGTGGTAGCCCGCGGACTCGTCGATGAAGCCGTGCTCGCCGTCAAAACTGAATAGGAGGGGCGCCGGTACGCCCGGGCCTGCCTCGATGCGCACCTGGCCGCGAACGTGCACAGGGGCCCGCTTGGCCGTCCAGATGTAGGAGCGGCCATGCGGCGAGACGACCTCGACGGCGGGAGTCTCGCGGAGCTCCAGCTCGATCGAGACACGCGGCCCGCGACGCGCGCGGGCGTGGACGCTGACCCGTGACGGCGTGAGCCGGACGCCGCCGCGCGACAGCGTGGTGCGCTCGAGCAGGGTGCCGTCCGGTAGCGCGAGCGCCCACCAGCGTTGCGGGAGACCGCCCACGTGCGCCTCGCCGGCGCAGAGCATCAGCTCGGCGGTGTAGACGCCGACGTAGCGCCAGCGCTTGAGCGGTCGCCGGTCGCGCACGAGCGGCATCGCGGGCGGGCGGCAGCGGGACGCCGAGCGTGTGGACACGCGGGCCGCGGACGGGCAGCGTGGCGGCCGGACCCGGGGCGGCCCCCAGTCGCGCGTCCCCGCCCTGCTGTGACGCGGGTCGCGCCGGTGCGTCTTGCGCCGCAGGCGAGTCCATGCGGCGATGCTACGGCGATGCCGGGCGCCGCTGCGTTCAGCCGACGGGCGCGACCCGCAACGGGCCTCCGCCCGCGACCCTCCACCGCCCTCCGGCGCGACCCTCCACCGCCCCGGCGCTCCCCCCGCAGCAGTTACACTGCAGATTGACTGGTCAGTCAATGGGGAGGAGCGATGCGAGTCGCTGCAGTTCAACTCGAATCGACGGTGGACACCGAGAGCAATCTCGCGACCGCCGAGCGGCTCGTGCGCGCCGCCGCGGCGGAAGGCGCCGAGCTGGTGGTACTGCCCGAGCGGCTCGACATCCGAGGGGCGGCGGCCGACTATCTCGCGGGCGCCGAGCCCCTGGACGGCCGGTCGGTCAGCTGGGCGCGTGCGCTCGCGCGCGAGCTCGGCATCGACCTCGTGGCGGGCTCCGTGTCCGAGCGCCGCGAAGGTCATGAGCGCGTCGGCAACACGTCCGTCCACGTCGGGCCCGACGGCGAGCTCAAGGCCGTCTACCGCAAGATCCACATGTTCGACGTGGTGGTGGGCGACGTCGAGTACCGCGAGTCCGAGAGCTCGGAGCCGGCCGACGAGATCGTCGTCTCGGAAACCGCGGGCGGCGTCGGCCTCGGGCTGTCGGTCTGCTACGACCTGCGCTTCCCCGAGCTGTACCGGATCCTCGCGCTGCAGGGCGCGCGCATCGTGACCGTGCCCGCCAACTTCACGCGCATCACGGGCGAGGCGCACTGGGAGATCCTGCTGCGCGCGCGGGCGATCGAGAACCAGGTCTTCGTGATCGCGCCCGGCCAGGGCAACCGTCCGGGCCCCGAGGGCGACAGCTACGGCAACTCGATGATCATCGACCCCTGGGGAGAGGTGCTGGCGCGGGCGCCGGCCGAGGGCGCCGTCGCGATCTCCGCCGAGCTCGACCTGGCCCGCCAGGACGAGATCAGGGAGCAGCTCCCGAGCCTCGCCAACCGCGTCGCGGCCGCCTACCGCTGGCCGGCCGACGCCGAGCTCGCCGCGAACGCCCGCGGCGCGGCGCTGGCCGCGGGCTCCCGCTCGGAGGGGACCGGCTGATGGCGACCGCATCGAAGTCGAACGGCGGCGTCGACAAGCGCAGGCTGATCCTCGATGCCGGCGTGCGCGTGTTCGCGCGCCGCGGCTTCCACCACTGCCGGGTGTCCGACGTCGCCGACGAGGCGGGCGTGGCCTACGGGCTCGTCTACCACTACTTCGATTCGAAGGAGGAGATCCTCAACACGCTCTTCCTCGAGCGCTGGCAGATCATGCTCGACGCGATCGCGGAGATCGACGCGAGCGATCTCGACGTCCGCGAGAAGCTGCACGCGGTCGCCAGCTTCATCATCGAGTCCTACCGGCACGATCCCGACCTGATGAAGGTGATCATCGTCGAGGTCACGCGCGCGGCGAACTCGTTCGGAGCGCTTCACCTCGAGAAGATCCGCGAGGCGTACTCGGGCATCGCGGGGATCGTCGAGTCGGCGCGCGAGGACGGTTCGTTCAAGCCGGGCATCCCCGCCGAGTTCGCCGCGATGTGCTTCTACGGCGCGATCGAGCAGCTGCTCACGGGCTGGATCTTCGAGGTGCTGCCCAGAACCGACGACGAGTTCGAGCGGGCCAAGGGCATGGTGGTCGAGGCCATCTGCGGCGGCCTGGAGACGGCGGGGCCGGGCGGTGCGGCGGCGTCTGCTTGAATCCGGCGCCGTGAACAACGATCTGTCCAAGCGCCTGATGTGGAGCGGCTTGCTGGCGGGGCTTGGCGCGCTCACCTCGATAGTCGCGACCAGGCTCGCCACGGCGATCTGGGTCCGGGTCTTCCACGAGGATCCACCGATCGACTGATGGCGGACGAGCCGAGCCCGGACGCGGTGCCGGACGCCGCCGAGGACACCGCGGTGAGAAGCGACCCAGCGAGTGGGACCGCGAACGCGGGCGCCGCTGCCGGAAGCGCCCCCAGCCAGGGTGTGAATCAAGGTGCGACGGGTAACCGACCGCTTGGTGAGTCGCCGTTGAGCGCGCAAGCAACAGAGAAGGACGCCTTCGCCGAGCGTCCCGAGGCCTTCGTCGGCGCCGCCTTCGCGGGCGGCCTGGTGCTGGCGATCGTCATGCGGCGCCTGGCGCGATGACACCCGGTGACGGCATCCCGCCCCGGGACACCGCCGAGAAGTCGCTCGGCGAGATCGTCGGCGAGGTCTCCGAGAAGGCATCGCTGCTGGTCCGCGAGGAGATCGAGCTCGCCAAGGCCGAGGTCACCGCCAAGGTCACGAGCCTCGGAAAGGGCGCCGGAATCGCGGCGGCCGCCGGGGTCTTCCTGATCTTCGGCGTGACGATGTTCTTCCACTTCTTCGCCTGGTTCCTCAACGACCTGTTCGACTGGAACAGCATCTGGCCGGGCTTCGGGATCACCGCGCTGCTCCTCTTCATCCTGGCCGCGATCGCCGGCTTCGTCGCGTACCGGCTCTTCCAGAAGGGGGCGCCGCCCACGCCCGACATGGCGATCGAGCAGGCCAAGCTCACGCGCGCGGAGCTCGAACACCAGAACATCGAACGCGATCAGGTCAAGCGAACGCTCGAGAGGGGCGAGGAGGTCGTGCACTGATGGCGAACGGTGGACCCACTCGCAACCCCGAGATGATCCGCGCGTCGATCGAGGAGACCCGGCGCGAGCTGACCTTCTCGGTCGAGGACCTGCGCTCGAAGGTCGCCGAGGTCACGGATTGGCGCCATCAGCTCATCAAGAACCGCCGCACCGCCCTGATCGGCGCTGCGGTCGCGGGCTTCGTCGTGGGCGGCGGGGTCGCGGCCACGATTTCCCTGCTGTCCGGCAGAAAGTAGGTCTCGCGACCACGGGCGCCGGCCAGCCCGGATAGGCTGCACGCGGCCCAAACGGGCGCGCCAGCGCCTACCCCCGTGAAGTGGAGGACCTAATTTCATGAAGTTGCTCGGAGTTGGTTTCGGCCGCACCGGCACGATGTCGTTGAAGGGAGCTCTGGAGGAGCTCGGCCTTCCCACGTTCCACATGATCGACCTGATCATGGGTGAGAACCGCGATCGCGACCTCCAGTACTGGATCAAGATCGCGAACGACGAGCCCGTCGACTGGGAAGAGGTGTTCGAGCCCTGGGAGGCAACCGTCGACTGGCCCGCCGCCTCGCGTTGGGAGCAGCTGATCGAGGCATTCCCGGATGCGCCCGTGCTGCTCAACTATCGGGACTTCGACGGGTTCTACAAGAGCTGTGAGAACACCATCCTGGCCGTCAAGGAGGCCGCGATGGCCGGCGAGCTGAAGGAAGACGCGAACCGCGAGGGTCCGTTACCGGAGCTCTGGGGCGTGATCGAGAAGTTGATCTGGCAGGGAGACTTCCAGGGCAACTTCAAGGACAAGGAATGGGTGCGCCAGATGTACTGGGAGCGCATCGAGACGATCAAGCAGACGGTCGACGCCGACCGCCTGATCGTCTGGGAGCTCGGCGTGGACGGCTGGGAGCCGATCTGCGAGAAGCTCGGCGTGGCCGTGCCCGACAAGCCCTTCCCGCACCTGCATGACACGAACGAGTTCCGGACCGAGTTCGGCCTCGAACCGATAGCGGCCTGACACCTCACCCGCAACAACCCAACCCCCACCTGTAAGGAGACCCATGAAACTGATTGGCGCAGGGTTGCCGCGAACGGCAACCACGACCCAGTTGATCGCGCTCGAGATGCTCGGCTTCCCCTGCTACCACATGCGGGACATGATGTCCGACCTCACGACGAGCGTCCCGCAGTGGCGCAAGGCGCTGGAGGGCGATGGCGATTGGGAGGAGATCTTCGAGGGCAAGGAGTCGATCGTCGACTGGCCCGGCGGGTACCACTGGCGCGAGCTGATGGACGTCTATCCCGACGCCAAGGTGCTGCTGAGCGTCCGCGACGCCGACAGCTGGGTGCGCAGCATGCACAACACGATCGCCGCGATCTGGTTCGGCGACAACCTGATGCATCACCTCGCCATGGCGCAGTACCACATCGACCCGCTCTACGCCTCGTGGCTCGACGTCCTCGGCGATATGTGGACCAAGGCGGACATCATGATGGCCAGCCGAGGCGATGCCGACGCGATGGCCGCCGACATGAACCGCTGGAACCAGGAGATCATCGACACAGTCCCCTCCGAGCGGCTGCTCGTGTGGTATCCGACGGACGGCTGGGAGCCCCTCTGCGAGTTCCTGGAGGTGCCGGTTCCCGACGGGCCGGTCCCGAACGTAAACGACACCGAGAACTTCCAGAAGAACCTCATCATGGGTCCCGCCATCAACGCGATCAACGCCTGGTGGGAGGAGAACAATCCGCAGGAGCACCAGCCCGGCCATCTGGACGCCGATGACGCGGCTGCGAAGCGCGGCCCGGCTGCCGCTTCGGCCTAGGAGTCATCCCCGGCCGGGGCGGCTGCGTCGAGCCGCCGCCTCGGCCGGAGGTTGCTGACGATCAACGCGACCACCGTGACCAGGTAGATCTCCCCGGTCATTGCCTCGACGACCGAGAGCGTGCGGCCCAGTTCGCTGGCGGCGGTGAAGTCGCCGAAGCCGGTCGTGGTCAGGGTCGTGAAGCTGTAGTAGAGGAAGTCTCCGCGAATCGGGTCGGCGATCTGCGCGAAGAAGGAGGCGTCGCCGAGCGTGTTCACCGCGGCGTAGACGAACGAGAAGAACATCCCGAGGAGCACGTAGATCGAGAGCACGCCGGTGAGCGCCTCGAGCGTCACCGCGCCCGCCGCGCGCACGTCGCGCACCAGGCCGCCCGCGATCACCAGGGGAGCGACACCCACCAGCAGCGCTGTCGCAATCGCCGAGACGCCGTCCGGGATCGATCCGTGGACGAGCCATATGATCGGCGCGGCGACGGCGATTAGGGCGGCGAGCCCCGAAGCCGCGCGAATCGGCCAGTGCGGCGCACGCGCGATCCGCACAGCGAAGACGAGCGTCGCTGCCTGGAGCCAGATGATCACCAGTCGCACGAGGTCGCCGTCGGGCGCCGAGGCCTGGACGAGGAACGACAGCAGCACCAGCACGAAAACGATGCCGTAGCTGTGTCTCACGCTTCACGGGTTCGCTCCCGCGCGGCCATGTCCTCGCTAAGCACGCTTCCTACCACGGCGCCGGCCACGATCGCGACAGCGATCGTGAGCAGCCAGCCCTGCAGCATGTAGACCGCCGACGCGTAGATGACCGCCGTGAGCAGGACGGCCGAGACCACCGCGCCGGGCATCGCCACCCGGCGGCCGAGCACGGAGCCGGGCGTGCTCGCGAGCTCGCGCGCCCTGTCGAGCTTGGATCAGGAAGGCTGCGCGGCGGGAGCCGTGGGTGGCGCTGCTGAGTCGCCGCTCGTGTCCTCTTCGAGCGTACGGTGGCGAACGAACTCGAGCCAGGCGAACGCCGCAATCGCGAGGATCAGGATGGCGAGCGGCTTGCCGGTCCAGGGAACGGGGTTCCACCAGATGAGGAGCAGGAGGAGCGCGCCCAGGCCAAGCCGTACGAGCCAGGGCTGATCGCGCAGCGCGGGGGTGACGAGGCGGCGTGCCGGGACGGCGACTCGGCCCGGCCCAAGCAGCCAGGCGCCGAGTATCAGGAGAATGCCGAGCAGGGCGGTGCCGGAGACGACGTCGACCAGCAGCCGCGTGCCGATGTCCCACGTGGCCGCGACCGCCAGCTCCGAGTCGGGTGCCCGGGCGAGCGCGTCGACGATCGTGTTGCCGCCGAGCCGGCGCACCGCGAGCACGGCCACCGCCGCGAACAGCAGACAGGCGCCGACATAGATGACGGTCCGGCGCCGATCCGGCGCGAGGAACACGGCCGCCGCGTACAGCGCCGCAGCAAGCAGCACGAGCACGATCGCCAGCGGCCGGAGCAGCTTGACGGCCGTCTGCGCGCCCTCGAGCTGATCGGAACGGAACAGCACGAGCTGACCGGCGTCCGTGGGTATCTGATCGGCGGCGCGCCCCAGCAGCCCCCCGCGCTCGGCCGCCTTCTCGATCAGCGGCTCCAGGTTGATCGACACCTCGCCTGATTCGTTGTCGATGACCACCCGCTCGAACGCCGCGTGCGCGCGCTCGTTCGCGCGCCGCCAGAGGTTCTGCGCGAGGGAGGTGCCGAGCAGCGTGCCCGCGTTCTGCTCGGCTGCGCGGCGCAGCGCGGCGGCGGCCGGCTCGCGCGAGCGGCTGAATCCGCTCCGGGAGCGCGCTCTGGATCTCGCCCGCCACGTCGACGTTCGTGTAGAGCTCGTCGATCAGGTAGAGCCCGATCGCGCGCCTGACGTCGTCGTTCTCGAGCAGCTCGACGCTGGTGTCGACAAACTCCTCGCGGTCGAGTACCTGGCGCTGCACCCAGACCGCGGTGATGCCGAGGATCACGATCACGGTCGCGAGCGCCAGCAGCACCCCGGACCACACCCTGTGGCCGCTACGCATCGCCTAGGTCCCCGTCCGCCGCCGGGCCGCGACGTAGCCGAGCGCCGCGCCGACCAGGATCGAGACGGCGATCACGACGATCAGCGGTGTGTCGAAGGTCCCCACGATCCAGTTGACCTCGACCTCGTCGAGGTTGAGCACCGCGAACAGCGCCGCGAGGGCGCTGACGCCCGCCACGACCACGAGGCGCGCGCGGTCTTTCCGAGACCGCTCCGGCTGCCGCCCGCGGCCTGAAGACGACAGGTCGTCGCTCATCCGGTGGCCATCATGACGGCTTGAGGGCCTCGCCGTAAACCGTGAGCGCGTAGATGATCAGGCCGTCGATGACGAGGATGATGACCGACCACAGGGGATAGGCGCCGATCGCGAGCAGCGCTGCGATTGCGTTGAAGCCGGCAAACGTGATCCCGAGCACGGCTGCGAGGTCGCTGCCCGCGAAGATCATCGTGGCCGTCACGACCTGCGCCACCCCGAGGATCAGGTGGATCCAGCCCCACAGCGACAGGTCGCCGAACAGGAGGTCGCCGGCGACGAAGTAGTTGTCGTCGACGATCGCCGCCAGCCCATAGATGAAATTGAAGACTCCGGCGATCAGGACCATCGTCGCGGCGAACGCCGCCCAGCCCTGACCCCGCGAAGCGCTTCGCGAGCCCTCCATGGACGGATGGTTCGACGCGCGCCGCCGCGGGCCTTCCGGGCTCCCCGACGGCCGGGGCGCTTCTCTAGCATCGCCGCGCATGGCCCAGCCCCAGCCGACCCTCCGTCAGCGGGTGCGCACCGGTATCGAGACCGTGTTCGCCGAGCGGCTGTCCCCTGAGCGAACGCGGCGCTCCACTTGGTTCGAGCGCCAGACGGTGGGGCGGCTCGAGTTTGACACGATCGCGCGCCTCAACCGCTGGCTCGAGCTGCTCGGCCGGATCGCGACCGTCGTCTGGGTGGCGATCATCGCGACGATCGTGCTGGGCGTGAACCTCAGGGACCAGGTCGAGTCCATGCTCAACTCGGGCCGGCCGCTGCGCTACGTCGCGATCCTCACGCTCGTCCTGCCCACGGTCGTCTTCTTCCTGCTCCATTCGGTGATCGGCTTCCTGCGCTGGCGGCTCCAGCGCGAGCTGTGGCGGCGCGATGTCGAGCGCTTCGAGGCGGGTGGCGCCGAGCGGGAGGTCAGTCCGAGGCGCTGAGCTGCGGCGGCGGCGCGCTGCGCAGGCGCTGCACGGCGAGTGTCGCCGTCCCGGCCACGAGCAGCGTCGCCACGTTCACCCCGAGCACCGCGAGACCGTGGCCGGCGTCGTCGAGGTCCGCCAGCCCGAACGCCACGCCCGCGTATGCCGCTGCCGGGATCGTCGTCACCGAGATCGCCACGCCGACGGCGGCGCTCGCGCGCGTCTCGAACGAGAGGATCGCGGCGATTCCCGCGACGCCCGCCACGAGGACCGTCGAGAGGTCGACGCGTGCCAGCGTGCCGATTCCGCCGCCGCGCACATGGAAGTTCTCCGGCAGCCATCCGGTCACCTCGAGCACGAAGCCCAGCAGCGCCGCGACCGCGCAGGTGATGCCGAGGCCGAGCAGGAGCGTTCGGAGCGCCCGCGCGACGAGACTGTGCCGCCGCGCCTCGAGGCCGACACAGGCGGCGCACAGAGGCAGCAGGTCGGGGCTCACCGCCATCGCTCCGACGATCAGGATGTCGTTGCGGTCGATGATCCCGAAGGCGGCGATCACGCCGGCGACCATCATCAGCAGCAGGTAGCGAGAGAGCGGCCGGGCGTTGGCGCGCGCCTCGCCGAGCACGGCGGCCCAGGCCAGGCGCGCTTCGCCGATCGGCGTGCTGCCGCCGAGGGTGATCTTCTCGTCGCGGGAGAGGCTCAGGTCGTCGGCACCGATCCCGATCTCGCGGATGTCCTCGAGCACCCTGTCCGCCGCGGCCGGGTCGACATCCGCCGTGACGAGCGAGGTCGGTTGCCCTGTATCTCTCGTGACCAGCACGTGGCGGACGCCTTGCAGGCCGCGCAGGTCGGCCCGCACGCGCTCGACGATCTCGTCAGGCACGAACGCGCGCAGCCGGAAGACGGTGACCAGGTCCGTACGCAGGATCGGTCCGGTCATGTGACCGACAGCCCCGTCGCGACGGCGAAGCCGAAGACGGTCGCGAGTCCGGCGGTCCGCCCGGCCTTGCGCGCCTCGGGGATCATGGAGTCGGTGAGCATCACCAGCAGTGCCCCCGCCGCGAATCCGTTGGCCGTGGCCTCGAAGTCGCCGCTCACGTTGTCGCCGATCGCATAGCCGATCACGGTCGCGATCAGGCAGACGAGCGCGACCGCAACCCAGAGCCGGATGATCGTCCCGGCGTCGCGGCCGCGCTCCCGCATCGCGCGCGCGGAGCCGATCGCCTCGGGCAGGTTCGAGACGAAGATCGCGACGATCAGGCTCGTTCCCACCTCTCCGCCGATCGCTATCCCGAGTCCCAGCACGAGCTGCTCCGGGATGCCGTCGAGGAAGGCGCCGAGCGCAAGGGCCGTGGCAGGGTTCGAGCCGCCCTTCTCGAGCCTCAGGTCGAGGAAGAAGTACGTGAGCGCGCCCAGGGCGAGCCCGATCCCCACGGGAAGGCCGCCGGCGATGTGGATGCCCTCCTCCGCGAGCTCGAAGGCAACCGCGCTGATCAGCGCGCCCGCGCCGAACGCGAGCACGAGCCCGACGAGCTGCTCGGGCCAGTCGCGCGCGATCGCGAGCAGCGCTCCGAGCACGAGCGAGCTCGCGGCGACGGCGCCCCAGAGGACTGCGCTGCCCATGCAAGGGCGATCTTGGCCGCGGCGCCGGACGTGCCCGCGTTCAGAGGTCGAGCGTGTCGCCCGGCGAGAGGATGCGGATGTCGACGCCTGG
>CAWFZK010000030.1:0-179785 GCA_963820315.1 uncultured Thermoleophilaceae bacterium
GGGTCGAGCGAGCTCTATGACCTGCGCAGGGACCCGCATCAGCTGGACTCCCGGCACGCCGACCCGGCCTACCGCCGCACGCGACGCGCGCTGCGGCGGGAGCTCCGGCGGCTCGCGCATTGCCGCGGCGATGCGTGCCGCAGGCCGGCGCGGCGCATCGTCGGGGCCGCGCTAGATCGAGCCCTCGCGCGTATGGCCGTGGTCAAGCCCGTGCTGGACGTCCACGCGCGAGCCCCAGAGGTACGACAGGCCGAGGGCGAGCGCGGCGCCCGGGATTGCGATCAGCGCCTGGATGAGGTCGGTGTCGTTCTTTCCGGGGACCGTCAGGCCATTCACGAGGTAGCCGAACAGAGCGGCACCCACTGTCGCCACCAGGAAGGCGCCGACGATGCCGCCCCAGAAGCGGTCCGGCACCCAGACCGTGAAGTGCCAGAGCGCGATTCCCATCATCAACCACACGACCAGTCCCATGCTCAGCGCCTCCCGTGCTTCTTGCGGGGACGCGAGCGGCGCTTCGACTTGCCCGGGCCCGATGTGCTCGTCACGCGCGACTGCGCCCGTCCAGCGGGCGGCGCGCCGTCGTCGCCGTCGGCGGTGGCCGGCTTGGGGGTCGGCTCACTCGACCGCGGCTCCGGCGCGGCCGGTTCCGGCGCGCTCGGCTCGGGCGCGCTCGGCTCCGGCGGGGCCGGCTCGGGCGCGGCCGGCTCGGGCGCGGCCGGCTCGGCGCGCGCGGGCGCCGCGGCGGCGCCGTCCTCAGGCTCCTTCGCAGCCTCACTCGGCGGCGGCGGCGGTGGCGGCGGCCCCTGTGTCCGGCGACCGCCCGCCTGTGCGGCCCTGCGCCGTGCCCGCTCGCGGCGGCTGGTCGGCGCCTCCTCTGCGGGCGTCGCGGTGGCCGCGACCGCTCCCGCGGCGGCGGGTGCAGGCTCGCCGATCGCGCCGGTCGCGAAGGCCGGCACGCTCCCGCCGTGCTCGCGCAGGATCAGACGCCGGCGGCGCATGTAGGTCTGCTCGCGCTCCTTCCACTCCACGAGCACGGGAGTGGCGATGAAGATCGACGAGTAGGCGCCCGACGCCACGCCGACGAGCAGCGCGAAGGCGAAGTCCTTGAGCGTCTCGCCGCCGAACAGCAGCAGCGCGCCAACCGGCATCAGCACCACGAAGCTCGTCGCCAGCGAGCGGGTGAACACCTCCGACATCGACCGGTTCGCGATCTGGGAGAAGGTCGCCCGCGGCATGCGCGGCACGTTCTCGCGTATTCGGTCGAACACGATCACCGTGTCGTAGAGCGAGTAACCCATGATCGTCAGCAAGGCGGCGACCGTTGCGGTCGTCACCTCGCGATCGAAGAGCGCGTAGACGCCCGCCGTGATGAGCAGGTCGTGGGCGAGGGCGATCAGCACCGGCACGGCGAACTTGAACTCGAATCTGAAGCCGATGTAGAGCGCGATCAGGAGCAGGGACGCGATGACGGCGAGCACCGCCGTTCGCGCGATCTGCTCGCCGAAGGTCGGCCCAACGGAGGTGACCGAGAAGTCGTCGCCCGACACGCCGAAATCGGAGTCGAGCGCACGCTCGACCTGCGGAACCTGACCCGGGTCGAGCTTCGGCACCGAGATCTGGATGACGTTGCTGCCGAGCTCGGGGTCGTCGACCTCCTGGATCTTCGCGTCGCCGTAGCCGAGCGGACTGAGCGTGTCGCGCACCTGGTCGACGCTCGCGGACCGCTCGAGCGGCGTCGTGATCCGGGTGCCCGACTCGAAGTCGATGCCGAAGTTGAGGCCAAGCGTGGCGATCGCGATGGCGCCGACCGCGAGGATCACTCCCGAGAAGGAGAAGAACCAGCGCGACTTGCCCATGAAGTCGAACTTCCAGCCGCCCCTCTCCTTCGGGTTCACGCCGAGCGCGCTCGGGCGCCGCAGCAGGCGCGTGCGTGCCAGCGAGCCGAGGATCGCCGAGGTCACGAGCACGGCCGTGAACAGCGACACGAGCGTGCCGACGCCGAGCGTGAACGCGAAGCCCTTGACCCCCGCCGTCGCGAGCGTGAAGAGGATGAACGCCACGCCGATCGTCACGACGTTGGCGTCGATGATCGTCCTGAGCGCCTTGGCGTAGCCGGCTGAGATCGCGCTCGGAATCGAGCGCCCGGTTCTGACCTCCTCCTTTATTCGCTCGTACATGACGATGTTGGCGTCCGCCGCCACCGCCAGCGTCAGCACCAGGCCCGCGATACCCGGCAGCGTGAGCGTGATCGGGATCAGCTTCACGAGCGCGAACAGGAAGATCGCGTAGATCACGAGCGCGACCGTCGCGACGAGACCGAGCACGCGGTAGAAGATGAGCAGGAAGATGATCGTGAGCGCAAGGCCCACCGCTGCGGCCGTGAGGCCCTGGTCGAGCGCCTGCTGGCCGAGCGTCGCCGACACCTGCGTCTGCGAGATCAGCTTGAGCTCGATCGGGAGGGCGCCGATGCGCAGGCTCTCGGCGAGGTCCTGGGTCTCCTCGATCGTCCCGATGCCCTCGATCTGAGCGCCCGTTGCGGCCGTCGATGCCCTCGGGGTTCTGAACGAAGTCGATCGTCGCCAGCGAGACGATCTTGTTGTCGAGCGTGATCGCGAAGCGCTGGAATGCCTGCTCGCGGTCGGATCCGGGCGGCAGGATGATCCGGGCGCCGCGCTCAGCCAGCCCCTTCGTGACGCGCGCGAACGCCTCACGGCCATTGTCCGTGAACTCCATCGTCACGATGGGCGCGTTCGTGTTCGGGTCGAACTGCTGTTCTGGGTTCTCGATGTCGCGCCCCGACAGCTCCGAGTCGTCCTCGATCACGAAGAAGCGCTTGATCTGCGGCGGCTGGCCCTCGACGGGCTCCGCCTCGACCACGACGACGCCCTCGGGCACCAAGATCACACGCGAGCCCGCGGGCGGGCCACCCGATCCGAGCGCCTCCAGCTGCGACTTGCACGCGGTGTCCTCGGCGTACTCGGGCGCCGGCCCGGAGTCCGGCTCGTAGTCGGAGAGGAGCTCCCTGCAGGATCCGGACGGCTCGTAGTCGGCCGTGCGCACCGGTTCCTTGTCCGGGCCTATCGGCAGACGGTCGGGGCCGAACAGGTAATAGCGATCACCGGTGGTGTTGTTGTTCTTGTCGGCCTGCTCCGGTGTCTCGTCCGAGCCCTCGGGGACGTCCGACTGCTCCGCCTTGCCCTCCTGGGTCGAGGCGAACTCGGTGGCGTCGTAGAGCGCCTTGGTGCCCGCGTACGGGTTGTCCGGTCCGCGCGGGCCGAGGACGTTCGCCTCCCAGTCGTAGAACTGCAGCTGCGCCGTCGTGCCGACCTGCTGGATGGCGCGGTCGGCGTTCTGGACGTCGGGAAGGCCGATCGAGATCTGATCGCGGCCGGAGCGCTGAATCTCGGGCTCCGAGACGCCGAGCGCGTCGGTGCGCTTGCGGATCGTCTCGACAGCGTCGTCGAGCGCCTGCTGGGTCACCTCGCGGCACCTGCGGAGTCGGACGGCCCTGGTAGACGAGCTCGATGCCGCCCTTCAGGTCGAGACCGAGCTTCGTCGGCTTGGTCAGGATCACCGCGATGGCGGCGCCCAGGAGCACCACCACGAGGGCGAGGATCGACAGGTTGCGGGTCCTGCTGGTCATCGGGGGGTGAGGACGAGGAGCAGTCCTCCGTCGTCATCGTACGCCGGGAAGATGTCCGCCTTCGCCGGCTCGGGGCGGTCGCCCTCGGCGTGCACGACCACCGGCTTGTCCAGCACCCGCACGCCCCATTCGAGGGCGGTCGCGATGTGGTCGCTGCCCTCGTCGAACTTGAGGTTCAGGACCTCCGTCGCGGAGCGGCCCATCACGTCGAGGTCTCCCAGCCCCGTCAGCTCCCTGGCGCCCCGGCCGGTGCCGATCAGGCGACCCTCCTGGTCGAGGATGAAGAACGCCGCGTTCGGTGCGGGGTAATAGTCGTCGAGCAGCTCGAAGAGGAAGCCGAAGCCGCATTTCTTGCAGCCCCTGGCGCGGCTCTGAAAGCCGGCGGTTCGCTCTGAGGACTCGGTGCGGTTGCCGCAGTTCGGGCAGATGAAGATGGCCATGCGAAGGCTTAGGGTAGGCGGTCGCCTAAAGGGCAGGTTAGTAGGGACCTCAGAAGAGCTGCTGAGCAGCGTCTCGGGGTGCTTCGAGGCCCAGGTGGGCGAATGCCGCGGCCGTCGCGATCCTCCCGCGCGGGGTCCGCATCAGGAGTCCCTGCTGGAGCAGATAGGGCTCGTAGACGTCCTCGATCGTGTCGGGCTCCTCGCCCACGGCGACCGCCAGCGTCGAGAGCCCGACCGGCCCGCCGCCGAACTTCTCGCAGATCGCTCGCAGGATGTCCCGGTCGAGCCGGTCGAGGCCCGCGTGGTCCACCTCGAGCAGGTCGAGCGCCTCGCTCGCCACCCGTTCGTCGATATGGCCGGCGCCGCGCACCTCGGCGAAGTCGCGCACGCGCTTGAGCAGCCGGTTCGCGACGCGCGGCGTGCCGCGCGAGCGCGAGGCGATGGCCTCGGCGCCGGCGTCGTCGATCTCGACGTCGAGGATCCCGGCCGAGCGGCGCACGATCCGCGCGAGGTCGCGGGGCTCGTACAGCTCTAGACGGTGGGTGACGCCAAAGCGGTCGCGCAGCGGGGTGGTCAGCAGGCCGGCCCGCGTGGTTGCTCCGATCAGCGTGAACTCGGGCAGGTCGAGCGTCACGACCGCGGCGCCCGCGCCCTGGCCGACGGTGATGGGCAGCCGCCGGTCCTCCATGGCCGGGTAGAAGGTCTCCTCCAGCGCGCGCGGCAGCCGGTGGATCTCGTCCACGAAGAAGACGCTGCGCGGCTGGAGCGCGGTCAGGTAGCTCGCGATGTCGCCCTTGCGCTCGAGCGCCGGCCCCGCCGTGGGGACGAAGTCGGCGCCGAGCTCGTTCGCGACGATCTGGGCGAGCGAGGTCTTGCCGAGCCCGGGCGGGCCGGCGAGCAGGACGTGGTCGAGCGCCTCGCCGCGCGCCTTGGCCGCCTCGATGAAGACCGCCAGCTGGTCCTTCACCCGCTCCTGGCCGACGAAGTCCTCGAGCCGCTTGGGACGCAGCGAGCGGTCGAGGTCGTCCTCGGCGGGCAGCGGCGCCGGATCTTGGATGCGCTCCACCCCGGGGGTGCGGATGCCGCCGCTCACCGCGCCGCCCTCAGCGCCTCGGCGATCAGATCCTCGGGCGAGTCGCCGGCGGTGCCGTCGAGCATGCCGTCAGCCTCCTGCGGGCTGAAACCGAGCCCGAGCAGTCCCTCGCGCGCCAGCGTGCGCGGGTCGTCCGAGGCGGTGCGGCGCACCACGATCTCGTCGCTCACGCGGCCCGCGACCTTCTCGCGCAGCTCCACGATGATGCGCTCCGCGGTGCGCTTGCCGATCCCGGGCACCGCCTGGAAGCGGGCCGTATCGCCCGAGGCGATCGCGTTGAGGAGCTCGCGCGGCGCCCCGCCCGACAGCACCGCGAGCGCGACCTTGGGCCCGACGCCCTGGACACCGATCAGGAGCAGGAAGAGCTCGCGCTCGGTCTGGCTGGCGAAGCCGTAGAGGTGCATGCCGTCGTCGCGCAGGACCAGGTGCGTCAGCAGGCGACCCTCGTTGCCCACCGCCGGCACCTTCGCGAGCGTCTCGGTCGACACCGCCATGCGGTAGCCGACGCCGGCTGCCTCGATCACGACCTCGCCCGCGAGGCGGGTCACTACCTCGCCGCGTACGGAGGCGATCATCTGCCCCGCCTCATCCGAGCGCGGCCCTGAGCGGCGCGGAGTTCGCGTGGCAGATCGCCACCGCGAGCGCGTCCGATGCGTGGTCCGGCCGCGGCGGCTCCGGCAGCGAGAGCAGGGCGCCGACCATGCGCTGGACCTGCTGCTTGGCTGCGCCACCGCTGCCGCAGACCGCGTTCTTCACGACCTGCGGCGTGTAGGAGAAGCACGGGATGCCGGCCATGCCGGCCGCGAGCAGCACCACGCCGCGGGCCTGGCCCACCGCGAAGGCGCTCTGGGCGTTGCGCCCGAAGTAGAGGTCCTCGATCGCAACCGCGGCGGGCTGGTGCTCCCTGATCAGGTCGCAGACGCGCGCGTGGATGTCCGCGAGCCGGCGCTCGAGCGGCACCCCGGCGCGCGTCTCGATCACGCCGCCGTCGAGCGCTGCCAGCGTGCGCCCACGCACGAGCACCACGCCATAGCCCGTATGCGCGGTGCCGGGATCGATGCCAAGCACAACCACCTATGGGTGGGATTCTGCGGCGAGGCCCGGACGCCTTCCTGCGGAAGCACCCGCTCGGCCGGGTGCGCACCGACGCTCCCTCAGCGCGTGCCGCGCCAGGTCATCAGCGCGAAGAGGAACTGCACGGGCAGGCGCGCCCACAGCAGCGGAGCCGGGATGCGGCGCGAAGTCCTTCGAGTTGACCGCCATGTAGATGTTGGCCGGGTATACCGCGGCGAGCAGCCCGAGCAGCCACCAGCGCGCCAGCCTCCGCGTGCCGTCCGGCAGCACACCGATACCGCCCGCGATCTCCGCCACGCCGCTCACGACGACGCATTCCTTGCGCCAGCGTGCGATCCGCGGCGGGACGATCGACTCGTACTGACGCGGGATCAGGAAGTGCATCACCCCCGCGACGATCCAGAACAGGGCCGTCCCGAAGCGCGCCATCTACGTGGCCGCCACCCGCTCCAGCACCTCGGAGTCGACGTCGAAGTTGGCGTGCACGGACTGGACGTCGTCTGACTCCTCGAGCGCGTCGATCAGCCGCATCAGCCCAGCCACGCGGGCCTCCTCGACGGGCGTGCGCGTGGTGGGCCGCTGGACGAGCTCCGCGGACTCGATCTCGACACCCTCGGCTGCCAGGGCGTCGCGGACCGCGGCGACGTCGGTCGGGGCCGTGACGATCTCCCAGACGTCGCCGTCGAGCGCGACGTCCTCGGCGCCGGCGTCGATCGCGGCGAGCAGGTCGTCCTCGGAGTAGCGCGAGCCGTCGACCACGATCTCGCCCTTCTTCTCGAAGGTCCAGGCGACTGAGCCCGGCTCGCCGAGGTTGCCGCCGTGCTTCGTGAAGGCGTGCCGCACCTCGGAGCCGGTCCGGTTGCGGTTGTCGGTCAGCGTCTCGACCAGGATCGCGACGCCGCCGGGACCGTAGCCCTCGTACAGGACCTCCTCGAAGGTCTCCGCATCGGAGTCGGCGCCGGTGCCCTTCGCGATCGCGCGCTCGATGTTGTCCTTGGGCATCGAGGCGTCGCGCGCCTTCTGCACCGCGAGCGCGAGTGCGGGATTCCCCTCGGGGTCACCGCCGCCCTCGCGCGCGGCGACCGTGATCGCGCGCGTCAGCTTGGTGAAGAGGGCGCCGCGCTTGGCGTCGACGGCCTTCTTCTTGTGCTTGATCGAGGCCCACTTCGAATGACCGGCCATGCGGCCAAGCCTACAACCGGCGACGAGCCGCAATCCCGGGGCTACGCTCGGAAAAGATGCTTGGGCGGGTGACGCTTGCAGTGGCGACGCTGCTGAGCTGCGGGGCCATGGCTTCGAGCGCCGCCGATGCCGCGGTTCCGCCCATCGGCACCGGCGCGTGGTCGTGGTTCGGCGACCCGCGGGCGGTCACGTACGACGGGCGCACCTACGTGGGCTGGGTCGACCTCGAGGGCGACATCAAGGTCAGCTCCTACGACCACGCGAGCGGCGAACGGGTGACCGCGGTCCTCGCGGCGCGGCTCAATCGCGACGACCACGCGAACCCCTCGATCCACGTCCGGCCGGACGGCAGGCTCGTGATCTTCTACTCGCGCCACGTCGGGCCGGCGATGCACTACCGCGTCTCCTCCCAGCCTGAGGACATCAGCTCGTGGGAGCCGCCCCAGACGCTGCCGGTCAACGTGCCCGGCATCCGCGGCTACACCTATCCGAACCCGATCAGGCTCGCTGACGAGGGGCGGACCTACCTGTTCTGGCGCGGCGGGAACTACAACCCGACCTATTCGATCCAGGACGACGGCTCGAATACCTGGTCACCGGCGCGCAATCTGATTGTCAAGCCGAACGAGCGCCCGTACGCGAAGTACGCCGAGAGCGGCGGAGACACGATCCACGTCGCGTACACGAACGCCCATCCGAACGAGTACCCGAGCGTGAACGTGTACTACGCGCGGGTTCGGGCGGGCGCGATCCAGCGAGCGAACGGTCAGGAGCTCGGCACGCTCGACGGCGCTCCGATCGCGCCGGAGGCCGGCGACCTCATCTTCGACCGGCCGGAGCCGTCGTGGGTGCACGACGTCGCGGCCGATGCGAGCGGCAACCCGGTGATCGTGTTCGCGAGCTTCCCCTCGCCTACCGACCATCGCTATCACTACGCCCGCTGGGCCGGCGGCGCCTGGCAGGTCAACGAGATCACAGCAGCCGGCAGAGCCTTTCGCGAAGACGGGCGGCCCGCCGATTACTACTCGGGCGGGTTGACGCTCGACCACGAGGATCCGTCGCGCGTCTATCTGTCGCGCCAGACCGGCGCGAGCTGGCAGGTGGAGACCTGGACGACCCCGAACGGGGGTGCCAGCTGGACGGCGCAGACCGTCAGCGCCCCGTCGCCGGAGAAGAACGTCCGGCCGGTCTCGCCACGAGGAATGACGGCATTCGACGGCGACCTGGGCGTGCTGTGGATGCGCGGCGTCTACCCGAGCTACGTGGACTACAGGACCTCGATCGCGGCCTTCATGGCGAGCGGGGCAAATCTGCCTCCCGTGGCCGACGCCGAGCCGGCCGTGCGCAGCGGGCCCGCGCCGCTCGAGGTGCGCTTCGACGGATCGCTCTCTCAGGATCCGGACGGCCAGGTCGTGAGCTGGCAGTGGGACTTCGGCGACGGCGGCGCGGCGAGCGGTCCCGAGGCGACCCACACCTACACGGCCGCGGGTCGCTATTTCCCGTCCGTGACGGTCACGGACGCGAGCGGGACGAGCTCGACGCTCGTGGAGGAGATCACGGTAGGGCTGCCGGCGGCGCCCGTGGCGCACAGCGGTGGCGCGAGCGGCGTGACCGTCCACGGCGCCGTCGACCCGGAGAACGCCGCGACCCAGTGGTACTTCGAGTATGGGCCGACCTCCGAGTACGGAGCTGTCACAGCGTCCGCAGGCCTTCCCGGGAGCGACGCTCTTCTCCAGGTCCAAGCCGCCCTGCCCGGTCTCGTGCCGGGGCGGCTCTATCACTACCGGCTCGTCGCAACGAACGCGTCCGGCACCAGTGAGGGCGAGGATCGCGTGATGATCGCCGGGCGCTCGCCGGGTTCAGACGCCTATCGCGAGGCGCTGCTCGGCACGCCCGGCCTCGCCGCGTACTGGCGTCTCGGCGAGCTGAGCGGCGCTGTGGCAAGCAACCAGGCGGGCGGCACGCCCGGCTCGTTCACGGGGCGCTTCGTGCTTGGCCAGCCCGGCGTCCTCGGCCCGCTCGGCGACAACGCCGCGAGCTTCGACGGCGCCAGCGGCGAGCTCGTGGCGCCCGGCCCGGCGCTCACGGGCGCGGCCGCCACCATCGAGGGCTGGTTCAACTGGCGCGCCGGCACGAGCGTCCTGCGCGACTCGACGTCGACCGGTGGGAGCGGCTGGCTCCCGGCATTCAACAGCGGCGGCAACCTTCACTACCGGCTGGGCGGGAACGGCTTCGACACGGGTCGCCCGGTCACCGTGCTGCGTGACGGCGCGTGGCATCACCTGGCTGCGGTCAAGGACGGGCGCGGCGGCGCGCATGTACGTCGACGGAAGCCTCGTCCACCAGGCGCCGGACGGCGCCGGCGCGGGACCCGCACAGGGCCCCTGGCATGTCATGCGAAACGGCACCACCTCCAACTTCTCGGAGGGCGAGGCCGATGAGGTCGCGATCTACACGCGCGCGCTCGGCCCGGCCGAGATCAAGGCTCACTACGACCTCGCGCGGACGCTCGCGGGCGCTCCGCTGCCTCCGGAGCCGGTGCCGCCGGCCGCCGAGCCGCCCGCAGCCGGGGCGGGCGCGGGCGGTGGCGTCCTCGACCGTCCGGCGCCGCGCGCTCGGACGCTCGCCGGCATTGCGTCCGTGCGCCGCGGGCGGCTCACGGTGGTCGGCGCTCCGCGGCGGGCGAACCGGATCGTCGCCCGGAGGACGGGCTCGACCTGGCGGGTGTCCGACGCCGCCGCGTCGCTCCGGCCCGGCCGCGGTTGCCGCAGGCTGAGCGCTCGCTCCGTCGGCTGCCGCGCCGCACGCGTGAGGTCCGTCGCCCTCTATGGCGGCGACGGAAGCGACCGGCTCGTGGTCCTCGGAAGGATCCGCGCGCTGCTCGTTGGCGGGCGCGGGCACGACCGCCTGGTCGGCGGCGCGCGGGCGGTGTTCCGTGGCGGACCCGGGACCGACCGGGCGCTGCGGCGGGGCTAGACCACGAAGCGCCCGTCGCGCTGGAGCTCCGTTCCGTCGACGGTGATCGAGCCGCCCTGGCGCAGGTCGCACACCATGTCCCAGTGGACCGCGGACTCGTTCGTGCCCCCGCTCTCGGGGTAGCTCATGCCGACGGCCAGGTGGACGGTGCCGCCGATCTTCTCGTCGAGCAGGATCTCCTGGGTCCCGGTGGCGATCCCGAAGTTCGTGCCGATCCCGATCTCGCCGAGCCGGCGCGCGCCCTCGTCGGTGTCCAGCATCTCGATCAGGAACTCCTCGCCCTGCTCGGCCGACGCGTCCACGACCTTGCCGTCCTCGAAGCGGAAGCGCACGCCCGCGACCGTCCGGCCCCCGTAGCTCGCGGGGAACGAGAAGGAGATCTCGCCGTTCGCCGAGTCCTCGACAGGCCCGGTGAAGAACTCCCCGTCGGGCATGTTGTGCTCGCCGGTGCAGGGGATCCAGTTACGGCCCGCGACGTTCAGCGTGAGGTCGGTCCCCGGCGCCTGGATGCGGACCTCCTCGCGCCCCTGGATCCACTCCGCCAGATGGTTCACCTGGTCCGACTGGCGCCGCCAGGCGGTGACCGGATCGCCGTCCGTGGCGAGGCAGGCTGCGTAGTAGAAGTCCTCGTAGTCCGCCAGCGACATGCCGGCCTCGGACGCGTACGAGTGTGTCGGGAAGAGCGTCAGCGACCAGCGGTGCTCGCCGGCGGCCGAGCGCCGCATGACCGCCTCCATCAGGCCCTGACGGGCCTTCTGGGCGCGCGCCTGCTTCTTGGGGTTGACACGGGAGAGCGCCCGCGTGTTGACGTCGGACATGATCGCGATGCGCACGTCCGCCTGCTCGGCAGCCCACTGCGCGGGCGGCGGAACCCAGTCGAGCTGGTCGTCGGAAGCGTTCTCGAAGAAGGCCGCCTGGGCGCCATCGGTGGTGATCTGCATCACGGGCAGCCCGCCCGCGCGCAGGATCTCCTCGTAGACTGGCTGCACGAGCGGCTCGGCGGCGGTCGTCCCCTGGATCACGCAGACGTCGCCCTTCTGCACGCGCGTCGAGTAGTTGACGAGGATCTTCGCTAGCGCATCCGCGCGCTGGTCTCTCATGAGAGGACTCCTGCCCTGTCGAGCAGCCAGCGATGCAGGCTGCGTTCGTCTGTCAGCTCGGGGTGGAAGGCCACCGCGAGGATGTTGTCCTGGCGCACGGCGACCGGGTGGCCGTCGATCTCGGCGAGCACCTCGACGTCCGGCCCCTGCTCGTCCACCCAGGGCGCCCGGATGAAGACGGCGGTCAGCGCTCCGAGGCCGTCGAGCTCGAGGGCCGCCTCGAAGCTGTGCAGCTGGCGACCGAAGGCGTTGCGGCGGGCACTCACGTCGAGCAGGCCGAGGTGGTCGCGGTCGAGCATGATCAGGCCTGCACAGGTGGCGAGCACCGGCGTGCCGCCGCCGATCAACTCGCGCAGCGGCTCGGCGAGACCCTCACGTTCGATGCCGAGCGTCATCGTGGTGGACTCGCCGCCTGGCATGACGAGCGCGTCGACGCCGTCGAGGTCCTGCGGCGTGCGGACCTCGCGCACCCTGGCGCCCTCCTCCTCGAGGATGCGCCTGTGCGCCTCGAAGTCGCCCTGCAGGGCAAGAACACCTACCAGCGGTTGACTCACCAACCGCGATTCTGCAGCAGGCCGCCGTTCTCCTGGAGCGTGCCGATCTCGATGCCGGGCATGGCCTCGCCGAGCTGGCGCGAGGCGGCCGCCACGCGCGCGGGATCCTCGAAGTGGGTCGTCGCCTCGACGATCGCCCGCGCCCGGCGCTCCGGATCGGACGACTTGAAGATGCCCGAGCCGACGAAGTTGCCCTCGGCGCCGAGCTGCATCATCAGCGCCGCGTCGGCCGGCGTGGCGATGCCACCGGCGCAGAACAGCACGACCGGGAGCTTGCCGCGCTCGGCCACGTCGCGCACGAGCTCGAGCGGAGCGCCGATCTCCTTCGCGGCCGCGGCCAGCTCCATCTGGCTGAGCGTGCCGAGCCGCTTGATCTCACTCGTGATCAGGCGGATGTGGCGGACGGCCTCGACCACGTTGCCGGTCCCGGCCTCGCCCTTCGAGCGGATCATCGCCGCGCCCTCGGAGATGCGCCGCAGCGCCTCGCCCAGGTTCGTGGCGCCGCATACGAAGGGCACCTTGAAGGCCCACTTGTCGATGTGATGCGCCTCGTCGGCGGGCGTCAGGACCTCGGACTCGTCGATGTAGTCGACCTCGAGCGCCTCCAGCACCTGCGCCTCGACGAAGTGCCCGATCCGGACCTTCGCCATCACCGGGATCGACACGGCCTCCTGGATCGCCTCGATCATCGCCGGGTTCGACATGCGGGCCACGCCGCCGTCCGCGCGGATGTCAGCCGGTACCCGCTCGAGCGCCATGACCGCCGCCGCCCCGGCGTCCTCGGCGATCTTCGCCTGCTCCGCGGTGACGACGTCCATGATCACCCCGCCCTTCAACATCTCGGCGAGGCCGGCCTTCACTCTGAAAGTCCCGGTTTCCATTGTCCGTGAGAATAGCCCGCCGGACCGCTCTGGCCGCGGCGAACAATCGTTGATTGGACTACCGGGCCATCACGCCGTGAGCGCTCGCACCACGGCGTCCAAGTCATCCGTGCGCTCGGCGATCAGGTCCTCTGCCTGCTCTCGAAGCGCCTTGAGATTCTCCTCGCTCGCGTCGTCGAGGTCGTCGCTCGCCTTCGTCAGCTCGGTCTGGAAGCGCCAGTAGCGCTCCTCGCCGAGCACGTGACGCACCTGGTAGTCGACGGCATCCGAGCTGCCGTCGAAGACGACATCGAGTATCGGGCGCGCCCACTCCACGAGCCCCCAGTCCTTGATCTCGTCGAAGGGCCGCTTGTGGGTCCGCTCGCCGGTGCCGAGCGAGACCAGCGTGATATCGGCGCCCGGGCTGTGACGGAGAACCTCGGCCAGCGCGGACATCGCCGGGTTGACCGCGAACACGCCGCCGTCGAGCAGCGCGCGAGGGCCCATCTCGAGCGGCTCGAAGTAGGTCGGCGCCGAGGAGGTCGCCCGCGCCACGTCGGACAGGCGCGCGTCCTCCGCCTCGTTCGCGCGGGCGTTCGCCGTCTTGAAGAAGTGCGGCCCGGGCGCCGCCGTGTCGTAGGTCGGGACGATCAGGTCGGGGCGAGCCGCGCTGAGCCGCTTGTCGCCGATGAAGCGCTCCAGCGCCTGGTCGAGCGCGTCGGCGTCGTACTTCTCGTCGAGCAGCCCGTCCGCGCTCTGGATGCGCTGCCAGACCGAGCGGTCGAAGATGCGCGGTCCCTCCTCCTCGTAGATCGCGGCGACCTCGGCTGCCGGTAGCGGGTCCGGCGCGCAGAGCGCGCACACGAGGATGCCGCCCGTCGACGTCCCTGCCATGAGGTCGAAGAGCTCGAAGACCGGCCTCCCGGACCGGTCCTCGAGCTCTGCCAGAACCAACGCGGGGATCAGCCCGCGAATGCCCCCGCCGTCGATGGCGAGGACGCGCACTACCAGCTCGTCGGCTTGCCGGGCGTGTAGAGCCAGGCCTCGAAGAACTGATCGAGCTGCTGGCCGCTGACCCGCTCGGAAAGCGCGATGAAGTCCGCCGTCGTGACGTTCCCGTACTTGTTCTCCGCGTACCAGCGGCGCAGGATCCGGAAGAACGCGTCGTCGCCGATCTTCTGGCGCAGGGCCTGGAGCGTCATCGCTCCACGCGTGTAGATCGTGCCGTCGAAGATCGCCTCGGCGTCACCGGGGATGCCGGGCGGCGGGTTCCAGAAGCCGGTGTTCGTCGTCCGGCTGCGCGTAGTTGTTGTCGAACTGCTGCTGAGCGGTCAGGCCGCCGTTCCGCTCGTTCCAGATCCACTCGGACCAGCGCGCGAAGCCCTCGTTCAGCCAGATGTCGATCCATTCGACCGGCGTGACCGCGTCGCCGAACCACATGTGGGCCATTTCGTGGACGAAGGTGTTCTGGCTGGGCGTGTTGCTGTACATCGCCTTCGTCTGCGACTCGAGCGCGTAGCCGACCTCGGGAGCGAAGTCCACGACGTTGCCGACGCTCGAGAACGGATACTTGCCGTACAGGTCCGAGAAGAAGGTGATCACGTCGTCGGTGGTCGCGATCCGGTCCTTCGCGAGCTGCGGGTTGGTCACCTGGGGATCAACCGCGTTGTAGATGGGCTTGCCGTCCACGCGCCCGCTGAAGTCGACGTCGAAGACACCGTTCGTGGCGGTCGCCAGGTAGGGCGCCATCGGCGAATCCTCGACCCAGCGCCAGGTGGTCTTGCCGTTCCGGGTGACGGGCTTGCCGACCAGCCTGCCGTTGGCGAGGGCGGTCTGCCCCTCGGGCACGGTGACCTCGAAGGAGTAGGTCGCCTTGTCACGCGGGTTGTCGTTCGCCGGGTACCAGCCGGGCGAGCCCTGCGGCTCGTTGACGACGAACGCTCCGTCGTCCTCGAGCGGCACCCAGCCCTCCCACGACTCGTCCGGGTCGACCACGGGCTCCGGCTGCCCCGAGTAGGTCACGCGCACGACGATCGGCCAGCCCTTCGGGATCTTCAGGCGCGGCGTGATCACGAGCTCGTGGTCGCCCTCGCGGGTGTACGACGCTCTCAGCCCGTTGACCCTCAAGGTCGAGATCTCGTAGAACGGCCGGAAGTCGAGGTTGAAGCGCGACAGGTTCTCGGTCGCGCGCGCCGTGATGAGTGCGTCCCCCTCGAGGACGTTCACGGGATTCGGCGTGTAGTCGAGATCCAGGTGGTAGTGGCGGACGTCATAGCCGCCGTTGCCGGCGAACGGGTAGTAGGGGTCGCCGAGGCCCGGCGATCCCTCGACCCAGCGGATCGCTTGGGCAGGCGCCGCTACGGCGAGCACGGCGGCCGCGGCCAGGACGATGAGCAGGGCTGTCTTTCGGGGCATGGCGGAGTTCTATCGCGATCGCCAGGGTCCCGGCCAAGTCACGCCCGCGCGGCGCGCCAGGCCTCGCGCAGCTTCATCGGCTTGCCCATGCGCAGCACCGAGCGCTCGTAGAGGCGCGCGCCGAGCGGCACCAGCAGGGCGATCGAGGCGACGAGCAGCACGAGCGACGCGACGATCTCCACGGCGCTCGCGGCGTCGAGCGCCACGCGCAGCGGCATGACGATCGGCGAGAAGAGCGGGAACAGCGACGCAGCGACGGCGAGGGTCCCGTCGGGGTCGTCGATCGCCGGGAAGGCGAGCAGGTAGCCGATCACGAGGAGGATCGTGAGCACGGTCGTGGACGACTGCAGGTCCTCCTGGCGCGACACCATGACGCCGCCCATCGCGTAGAGCGAGGACCAGAGCAGATAGCCGAACAGGAACCAGACGAGCACGACGGCGAGCGTGCCGGCATCGCCCACGTCGAGCTCGATCGCGCCGCTCGCGGAGGCCGCCGCCAGGCCGATCACCGCCGTCAGGGCGAGCTGAAGCAACCCGAGTGCCCCGATGCCGAGGATCTTGCCGGCGAGGATCGCGCGTGGCTGGACCGTCGCGAGCAGCACCTCGATCACGCGCGAGGACTTCTCCTCCACCACGCCCGAGGCGACAGCGATCCCGTACGTGATCAGCTGCAGATAGAGCACGAGCGATGCCACGAAGGCGACGCCCTCGCCGCCCTCGTCATCACCCTCGAGGGAGACGGCACGGAGCGGTGGCTGCTGGAGTGCGCGCACGCGCTCGTCGCTGTTCAGACCCTCGCGCTGGAGCGCCTGGTCGGTGCGCACCAGCCGCGAGCTCTGCTGCAGAAGCTGAAGGAGCTCGGTGGGCGGGTCCCTCAGGCTGACGATCGAGTTCCCCACGAGGGCGGCGTCGACGCTCTCGTCGTCGACGGCCGCGCGCGCCGCCGCGGCGCTCGGCTGATCCTCGACGTCGATCCTCACGTCCAGCGTCCGCCCCAACTCGTGCGCCCCGGCCGCCACCACCCGCGCCTGGGGCCCGACGGCGGCGACCGTGTACTCGTCCGCGCCGTCGTCGTTCACGACGCCCGCGATGATCCCCACGGCAGCCACCACGAGCACGGTCACTAACAGCGAGATCTGAATGGCGCGCGAGCGGATCCGCTCCATGAACTCGCGGCGCGCGACGAGCCGGGTTGCCCGCGCCGAGGCTCACCGCTCCACCACCTCGCGAAAGAGCTCGGCGAGCGTCGGGCGGGCGGGCTCGAAGCGCCGGACGCGGCCGGCTTGCCGGGCGGCGTCAAGGACGAGCTGGTCGTCCGCCCCGTCCTGAAGCTCGATCAGCACCTCGCCGTCGTCGCGACCGACGAGCGTGGCGCCGGGAACGCCGGCGAGCCAGTCGTCGCGGGCAGCGTCGACCTGGACGCGCAGGCGCGGACGCGAGCGCTCCGTCCGCAGCTCCTCGACCGCTCCGGCGGCGACGATGCGGCCGCGGCTGACGATCGCGACGTCGTCGCAGAGGCGCTCGACGAGCTCGAGCTGGTGCGAGGAGAAGATCACGCCGACCCCCTCCGCGGCACGCTCACGCAGCACCTCGGACATCACCTCGGTGCCGATTGGGTCGAGCCCGGAGAACGGCTCGTCGAGGATCAGCTGCCTTGGGTCGTGCACGAGCGCGGCGGCGAGCTGAACGCGCTGCTGGTTGCCGAGCGAGAGCTCCTCGACCGGCTTCTGCGCCTGCTCGCCAAGCCCCAGACGCTCGGTCCAGCGCTCGACGGCGTCCGCGGCTTCGGCCGGCGGGCAACCGTGCAGCTCGGCGAGGTACTGGAGCTGGCGGTCGGCGCGCATCTTCGGGTACAGGCCGCGCTCCTCGGGCATGTAGCCGAAGCCGCGCTGCTCCTCGCGCCGCACGGGGCGACCCTGCCAGCGCACGTCACCCGCGTCGGGCTCGAGCACGCCGAGCGCGATGCGCATGGCGGTGGTCTTGCCGGCGCCGTTCGGGCCCACGAAGCCGAGCAGCTTCCCTTCGTGCGCCTGCAGCGAGAGGCCGTCGAGCGCGACGGTCGCGCCGTAGCGACGGCTGAGGTCGACGAGCTCGAGCACCGGCGGGTCGGTTCTTCCCGATACCCGTCCGGCCTACACGGGCCGCTACTTGAGCCGGAACGCCTTGATGCGGTCGGCGTATGCCGACTCGTCCAGCGCGTACACGCCGTAGGCGAGCGCCTGGATCACCCCGAGCAGCGCCGCGTGGGAGCGCACGTAGGCGGGGCTGTTGGAGGAGTAGTAGAGCCGGTGGTCGGCGAGCTTCGCGACCTCCGAGAGCGTCGCGTCCGCGATCGCGATCGTGGCCGCGCGGCGGTTGCGCGCCAGCTTCATCGCGCGCACCACGAGCGGGTGCGGGCGGCCGGCGGAGAAGCCGATCATCACCGTCTTGTCGTCGACCCTGCCGAGCTTGGCGAGCCCCTCCTGGCTCGGCGAGGCGACGACCTCGGCGCGCAGGTCGAGCAGCATCAGCAGGTGACGCAGGTAGCTCGCGAAGAAGGCCATCTGGTCCGTGCCGCAGAGCAGGATGCGGTCGGCGCGCGAGATCAGGTCGACGGCCGCGGCCACCTCGTCGCGGTCGATCCGCTTGGCGGTCTCGGCGACGTTCGAGTGGTCGGCGGCGAGCGCGGTCTCGAACTCGGTCTGGTCGATCGGGAACAGAGGCGGCGACGATATCTCGGCGCTCGAGGCGCCGTTCTCACGCGCGCGCCGGTACTCGTCGCGCGCGGCCGCCTGCAGCTCGGGGAAGCCCTCGAAGCCGAGCGCCTGCGCGAAGCGCACGACCGTGGAGCTCGACGTGTTCGCGCGCCGCGCCAGCTCCTCCGCCGTGTGGAAGGCCGCCTCCTCGAGATGGTCGACGATGTACTGGCCGACGTCCTTCTGCGAGCGGCTGAATTCGTCGAAGCGCTGGCGGATCTCCTCCGACAGCGTGAGAGCGGTCGTCCCGGTTCGCGTCACGGACCCCGTTTTCGGCGGGACCGCGCGAGTTCCTTCAGCGAGAGGCGCTCAGGACCACAGCTTCCAGGGCGCGCGCCCCTCCGACCAGAGGTCGTTGAGCAGCACGGCGTCCTTGTATGTGTCCATGCAGTCCCAGAAGCCGGAGTGCCTGAAGGCGCTCAGCTCGCCGTCCGCGGCGAGCCGCTCGAGCGGCTCGCGCTCGAGCGTCGATCCGTCCTCCAGGTAGTCGAGCACGCCCGGCTCGAAGACGAAGAAGCCGCCGTTGATCCAGCCCTCGAAGCGCGGCTTCTCGGTGAAGCCCTCGACGCGGCCGTCGCCGTTCAGCCGCGCGATCCCGAACTGCAGCTCGGGCTGGACGACCGTCATCGTGGCGAGCCGGCCCTGCTCCTGGTGGAAGCCCGTGAGCGCGCTCAGGTCGATGTCGGCCACGCCGTCGGCGTAGGTGGCGCAGAAGCGCCGCTCTCCAAGCCGCTCGCCGACCTTGGCGATGCGGCCGCCCGTGGGCGTGTCCTCGCCGGTGTCGACGCACTCGATCTCGAGCCCGCCCGGGAGCCCGTTCGCCGCGACGAACTCCTGGATCAGCGCGCCCCTGTGACCGGTGCAGAGGACGAAGCGCCGGTAGCCCTGCTCCGCGTAGATGCGGATCACGTGCCAGAGGATCGGCCGGCCGCCGATCTCGACAAGCGGCTTCGGGATCGTCTGGGTGTGCTCGCGCAGCCGCGTGCCGCGGCCGCCGCAGAGGATCACGACGGGGTCCATGTGCGCGGGCAGGGTAGCGTTCCCGGGCCGTGATCCTCTACGACCATCCGGCCTCCGGAAACTGCCTGAAGCCGCGCATCCTGCTGCGCCAGCTCGGGCTGCCCTTCGAGCTCGTCACGGTCGACCTGTTCACGGGCGAGACGCGCACCGACGAGCACTTCGCACGCAACCCGGACGGGCGCGTCCCGGTCCTGGAGCTCGAATCGGGTGAGCAGATCGCGGAGTCGGGGGCGATCCTCCTCCACCTCGCCGAGGGGACCGGGTTCCTGCCCGCCGGCGGCCCGGCTCGGACGCGTGTGCACCAGTGGATGTTCTTCGAGCAGAACCGGATCGAGCCGGAGCTCGGCGTGGCGCGCTTCCTGTGGCTCTCCGGCCGCCACGCGCAGGCGCCTGAGGTCTTCCAGAACCGGCTCGACCGTGGCCGCGACGCGCTGGTCGCCCTCGAGCGCGGGCTCTCGGCGAGCGGCTCGCCGTTCGTCGCGGGGGACGACTACACGGTCGCCGACATCGCGCTCTACGCGTACGTCCACTGCGGGGCGGATTCCGGCGCGGACCCGCGCGAGCACGCGAACGTCACGGCCTGGCTCGAGCGTGTGGAGGCCACGCCCGGATTCGAGAACGACCTCGCGCCGTTCCCCGAGCACGCCGCGGGGAGGCCGACCTAGTCCTCGGCCGAGCAGCTCCGGCGACTGCGATCCAGCAGCCGCCCGCGCGAGTCGCGGAACTCGAACGTGGCGAGGCCCGGCTCGAGCACGATCCGCAGCGCGCCGAAGAGCCCGTCCCTGCCCCAGGCGAGCTGCGGGTCGGCCTGGTCGACCCCGTAGCCGCTCGCGCCGCCCGCACCGGCGATGTACTGCGTGATGCCGCCGACCGGGCGCAGGCGCTGCAGGTTGTGATCGTGGCCGCTGAGGAAGGCGCGGGCATGCCCGCGCAGCGCGTTCCAGAACGGCGCCATGCCCGGGTCGTCCTCGTAGGCGCCCGCGCTGTAGCGGGGCCGGTGCGAGAAGGCGATGCGGCAGTCGCCGGGGGTAGCCCCGAGCTGGCGCCGCAGCCAGCGCAGCTGGCGCGAGCCCGGACCGTGGTCGGTCATCGAGTTGAGCGAGATGATCTGCCAGCCGGCGATGCTCGTGCTCGACCAGGGCGGCTGCCTCCGTCCCTTCTTGGCGCGCCAGTACGGGTAATAGCCGCTGAAGCGGTTCTCCCACTCGTGGTTGCCGGGCGTCGGGTCGGTGATCCGCGCGAGCGAGCCGTACAGCGGGTCGTAGTGCTCGCGGAACTCGCGCGCGGTCCCGTCCTCGTAGACGTCGCCGAGGTAGAGGAAGCGATCGGGCCGCTGCGCGCGGATGTGGGCGGCGAGCCGGCGCGCGCCGTCGTTCGGCGTGGCGGCGTCGCCGACGGCCCAGACCTCCGCGCGCTCGGGTGGCTGGGCCGCGGCGCCGGGCGCGAGGACGGCCAGCGCCACCAGGGCTGCGGCGAGCGCGCGCCTCATGGCAGGACGAAGATCCCGTCGCTCACGGCGCGCTCACCGGAGGGATCCGAGGGGCGGCTGACGAGCTCACCTCGCACGACCATGCCGCTCGAGCCGCCGCCGTCCAGGTTGAGGGCGTCGCGGGCGCCGAGCGAGCGCATCACCCGTGCCGCCTCCGGCAGCGTGACCCCGGCGCTCCAGCCGGCGCGGCGGCCGTCGACCGTCACCAGCAGCAGCGTGCCGTCTCTCTTCACGCCGGCGAGGGTACGGGGATGCCTGGACGCCACGAAGCCAGGCGCGCTCAGCGGCGCGAAGCCTTCCGCGCTCGCCGCAACGGCAACGCGGCCGCGCACGAGCAGGCGCGGCCCGCCGCCGGTCACGAGTGCCTGGCCCTCGCCCAGCCCGAGCTCCACCTCGGCGGGCGTCCCCGCCTCGAGCGAGCCGCGCAGAAACTCGGCGGCGTCGCCGCTGCCGGACAGCACGAACGCTCCCGCCGGCACGCGCCCGGCACGCGGGCGGCCGACGCGCTCCACGACGCCGCCGCGCACGAGCGCCTCCACGCCGGTGCCCGGCCGCACCGCCCCGTAGCGCGACTCGATGAGGACGAGCTCGCTCGGGTCGGTGCAGGTGAGGCCCGAGTCCGGCCGCTGCGTGGGCCGGTCGCCGCCCCGCCCGCCGCAGGCAGGGATGCTGCCGCGGCGCCGGTCGACGCCGTCGATCAGGCGCCGCGCCCCGCCGGCGTCGACGCTCCCGCTGAAGCGGAGCGCGGCGATCCGCGCCCTGGCGGCCCGGTCGGCGGGAACGAGCAGCGCCGAGCGGCCGTTGACGGGCTCGCTCAGGACGCGACCGTCGATCGCGAGCGCGCCGACGGGATCGCCGTCGACGGCGAAGAAGCCTCCGTTCACCCCGGCGACCGCCGAGCTCCGGCGTGCCATCGAGCTGGGCCGCTCGAGGCCCGCCACCCGCTCGTTCGACAGGATCCCCGCAAGCCGCCCGTCAAGCGCCTCGCGATCGATGGCCAGGACGTTCACGCGCCAGGGGCCGCCCTCGCGGACGATCGACGTCCACCTGACCCCGGGCGCCACGGTCGCGCTCTCGCGCCGCTCGTCGAGCGAGCGCGAGCCGAGCGGCAGATCGGCGGCATGTGCGGCGCTCGGCATGCCGGCGACCAGAAGGGCGAGCAGGATGCCGACACGGCGGCGCACGCCCGGCAGGGTGGCAGACAGGCCGCGGCTGTGGCAGCGCTAGCCGGGCAGCGGGAAGCTCACCGGGCTGCGGTTTCCGTCGCGGTCGACCGCCCGAGGCGAAGCGCTCTAGTGCGCCAGGATTCGGAACACCGGATGGTCGGGCGCGACGCGCAGCAGGTCCTCGTCGCTCGAGTCCGGCCCGACGCCATCGAAGAACGCGCCGACCTCCCACTTCCAGCGCTCGAGGTACGGGCGCAGGATCGCCGGCTTGTCCTCGTCGGGGAGCTCGTCCGCGCTGAAGGCCTGCGCCCGGCGCCCCACGAGCAGGCGACCCTCGCCGCTGGCCCGCAGGTTGCGCACCCACTGGGTGTGCCCGCGCGCCGCGACGAGGTACTGCGTGTCGCCGACGGTCAGGAGGTTGACCGGCGTGCGCCGCGGCTCACCGGACTTGCGGCCGCGCACCTCGAGCACGCGCGACCCGGCGATGCTGACCCCGGCCCGCGTCAGCAGGGCGACGGCCGGGTTGAAGACGTGCTGGGTGAACCAGCCGGGGCGCTGATAGCGGTCGGCCACTGGCACAGGCTCTCACAGCGTTGCCGTCACGATCCTCGTGCCGACGTCGACGGGCACGCCCTTCGGGACATCCGGATTGTCGATCCACCAGAGCGCGAGGCCGGCGAGGCCGTTCGTGAGCGCTTCGGCCGTGGGCTCGACCTGGCCGGCCGGGACGCGCCCGTCGGCGTTCTGCCTGATGAAGCCCGCGATCACCTCGCGGGCCCGCAGGTTCACGCGCAGCCGCAGCGCCTGGATCTCCTCATCGCCGGAGCGGTCGCGGAAGAGCATGAACCACGCGTGCTGGTTCTCGCGGACGTAGTCGAACCAATGCTCGAGGATCGCGCGCACGAACTGGTCGGGCGTCAGGCCCTCCGGATCGATCGCCTCGATGAACCCCGGCAGGTCCGCCTCGTGCTGCTCGAGCAGCGCCATGTAGAGCGCCTTCTTCGAGTCGAAGTGGCGATAGACGATCGGCTTCGTCACGTCCGCGGCCGCGGCGATGTCCTCGATCCGCGTCCCCGCGTAGCCGTCGCGCGCGAACGCGCGACCGGCGGCCCGCAGGATCAGCGCGCGCCGCTCCTTCGCCGGAATGCGCCGCTGCTCGGCCGCGCGGGTCGCCATGGTTACCGAAGAGTAACTTACGTGCTAAGTTACCCACCAGTAACAGATGTGCCGCCGATCGAGAGGAGCCTCTCATGCCCGCCCCGGTCCACGACCCCGTCCACCGCGCCAGCTACGCCTTCGAGCCCGACGGCGAGAACCTCTGGGTCGATGCCTGGCTCGAGCCCGGCGGCGGGCTCCCTCCCCATCTTCATCCGCATCAGGAGGAGCACTGGTCGGTGCTCGAGGGCACGGTCCGCTTCCAGCTCGGCTCCGAGAAGCGCGTGATCGGTCCCGACGACGGCACCATCCTGGTCGCGCGCGGCACGAAGCACGGACTCGAGAGCACCGGCGCCGAGGTTCACCTCCGCTGCCACGTCGTGCCGGCGCTCGACCTCCAGGAGTTCCTCACCGAGAGCGCGGCGGCGGCCCGCGAAGGGCTCTTCATGCGCGGCGGAATACCGCGCAACCTGCGCGGCGCCCGCTGGGCGGCGAGCTTCCTGAAGAAGCACCGCGACAACGTCGTGATGACGTTCCCGCCGCGCTTCGTTCAGTCGGCGATGATCGCGCTGCTCGGGCGCTCCGGCTGAGCGCGGGCCTCAGCTGCGCGACCCGGCAGATCCCACCCGGCGGAGAATCACGACCTGCGCGGCGATCGCGACCGCGAGGCAGGCGATTCCGATCACGTTCAGGGCGGTCCACCCGGACCCGACGCCCGTGACGAGCAGGGCAACGAGACCGACGCTCATGAGGGTCAGCGCGATGAGGGCACGGCGTTCAGTGCTCATGCAGTCGATATCGGACCGCGGCGCCGATCGCCTGAGTCCTGAACGCCGGCCTCGGCTACGACGACACCGTGATGCTGGGAGAAACGGCGAACGCCGCCCACAAGGGGCGGCGCTCGCCGGATTTCACAGCTCCGCCCACGACCTCATGGGGTGGACCGAACGATGGGCAGCTGCGCGGGGAGCGGACCCTGCGTGGCCTCCGGGTAGGTGGTCTTGGGCAGCCGCGCGGGGAGCGGGCCGCGCGCGCCCTCCTCGTAGTTGCTCTTCTGCAGCTGCGCAGGGAGCGGGCCGCGGGTTAGATCGTCGTCGCTGCCATTTGACGGCTGCGCGGGGGGCCCGCCGCGCGCGCTCGCCGCGTGATCGGCGCTACCGCTGGCCACGATCCCGACCGCGGCGGTCAGGCCGCCGACGCAGATCAGCGCGATGGCAAGCAGCGCGCACAGCCAGTTGAAGTGGGCGCGGAGAACCACCGCAGGCTGCTGCCTGGGGATGGAATAGTCCATGACCTCTCCTAGTCGCGAGCGACCGCCTGGGCCGCTTGCCGGGTGTTGTTGGGGGGAGACATCGATGGCGATCATGCGGCCGACCGCTTGCTCCAGGGCTACTGCTCGGCAACAGCCCGTCGACGCCGATCGCCCTCAGTCCTGAAACGCACGCGGTCGCGCCTTGATAAGCGACGTATCTGGGTTGATCCACTCTTGCTGGGCTACGGGAGGCCTGCTCGGGTACAACACCCCGACAGGCGCCCGCCGCTGACCGCCCGTGCACAAGACAACGGAAGGACGAATCGATGGCTAGCAGCACCTCGCAAGGAACCGTGTCGCTCGAGGACGCACGCCGCGTAACGGCCGCCGCTGAGGAGTCCGCGCGCGAGATCGGGCAGCCGCAGAACATCGCCGTCGTCGACGCCGGCGGCAACCTCGTCTCTCACGTTCGCATGGACGGAGCGTGGATTGGCAGCGTGGACATCGCGATCAACAAGGCCTACACGGCGCGGGCGTTCGATCTGCCGACGGCCGACCTCGCCGCCAATTCCCAGCCCGGAGGCCAGTTCTACGGCATCCAGGCGTCCAACGAGGGCCGGGTGATGGTCTTCGCCGGCGGCATCCCGCTCAAGCGCGACGGCCAGGTCGTCGGCGCGGTCGGTGTCAGTGGCGGCGACGGCGAGCAGGACACGACGGTCGCCGAGGCCGGGGCTGCGGCATTCTGAGCGCCCGTGAGCGCCGGAACCGCTGCCACGAGGGCCTCGGCGTCGAGTCGACTCATCGCCTCGTACGCGCGCTCGATGTTCTTCAGGGTCACCTGGGACACCTGGCTCGCCCAGTAGCCCGCCGACAGACACGCGCTGCCGGATTGCATCGAAGGCGGAAGCCGACGGTGATGCACCGACGCCAGCCGGCCATCCAGCCGGGGTCGCCCCTTGGACTGGAGCGACCAGCGACATCGGACGACCGACCGCGCTCGCCGTGGCAGCGCCAGGGCGAGCGCGGTGGTCGCGGACTTGGCTACATGCTCAGGCACGCCTGTGGCGCGCGCCCGTGCCGGCAGCGCCGTTCGACGATCTAGTGGGCGATCTTGCGGCGGTAGGTGACCATGGCGAAGGTGTACGCGACGATGAGGACGCCGACGCACCAGGCAAGGGCGATCCAGATGTCGGTGCCGACCGGCTGCTGTGTGAGCAGGTCGCGGATCGCGTTGACGATGGTCGTGACCGGCTGGTTCTCGGCGAAGGCGCGCACCGCGCCGGGCATGCTGTCGGTGGGCACGAATGCCGAGCTGATGAACGGCAGGAAGATGAGCGGGTAGGCGAACGCGCTCGCGCCGTCGGCGGAGTTCGCGTCGATGGCGATCTCAGCGCTTGGACGGCTCGTGCGAGGCACCCGACCGAAGCTGCCTGCTTTCCCGGCGCGAGCGCTAGCCACTTACCGGGCAGATCCTCGAAGTCGTCCACCTCAACCAGGACCTCGTGGAAATCGCGGCGCTGACTGATACCCATCTCGACAAGCGGCGGGTAGGCGACAACCTTCCCGACGCGGCGGCTCCGGCAGCGGAGCGGGAGCGGAACGCCCGCGCCTGTTGCCGCAGCGTAACCAGAGCGTAAACACCCACGCGCATGCTGTTCCCAGTCGGTCGCACTTAGGCGGCCGCCGGCCGCACAAGCCCAATAGCTAGGCCCTCTCACTGGGGCCTGTCGCGCGGCTGGACCTGATCCCTCCGAGGAGGAACTCGCATGCGCGCACTCCGTCGCGGCCGGCTTGGCCTTGCCGTGCTCATCTATGCCGCAGTGGCGTGTCTCTTCGTGTCGCTCGGCTCACCAAGCGCAGCGCACGGACAGCGTGGCGAACGCCGCGCTTCCGCGGCGCCGCCTACGCTTCCGGAAGTCCTCCGGCAGGGCAGCGACCTGGTTGCGGGCGGTGAGCGGTTTCGGGCATGGGGCTTCAACTACGGGATTGGCGAGCGCTATCCGATCCTCAGGTACTTCGACCGCCCGACCGAGCCGCGGCTGGACGAGGTGGTCGCCGATATGCGGGAGGCACGCGCGCTGGGCGCCAACACGCTAAGGGTCTACCTCGAAATCAAGGCGTTCATGAAGGGACCGAAACAGCCGAAACGGCGAGCCATCGCTGCGCTTGCCGCGCTGCTCGACAAGGCGGAGCAGCTTCGGATCTACCTCGACCTCACCGGCAACCTCGTCTGGCGAGCCCCGCCCCCGTGGTACGAAGCCCTCCCGGAACAGGCTCGGTGGGCGGTCCAGGCGCGTTTCTGGCGGGAGGTCGCACGGACCGCACGAAGCTCGCCCGCGGTGCTCGTCTATGAGCTCACAAGTGAGCCCGTGGTCGCCGATAGTGAGAGCTGGTACTGCGGCGAGATTGACGGATATACCTTCATCCAACGGATCGTCAGGGAGGTCGACGGCCGTGATCCATCGCAGCTGGCACGACGCTGGATCCAGACGCTCACGGCGTCGATCCGCGCCCACGATCGCCGGCATCTGATCGGGGTCGGCCTGCTGCCGCTCGGAGGACCGTTCGCGGCCAGCAATGTCGCCGACCTCCTCGACGTGCTGCTGCTGCACGAATATCCGGAGGAGGGAAGGGCGGGTGAAGCCAGCGCGCGCGTTCGTGAATTCGCCGCGAGTGGCAAGCCCGTGATCCTCGGCGAGACCGCTCCCCTGCTTGCGACGGCGGAGACGTGGCGGTCATTCCTCAGGGGCTCCCAGAATTCCGTCGACGGCCACCTGTTCTTCTACGACGGACGCACGCCTCAGGAGCTCGGCTCGACGGTGGCCGACGCCTGGTACGCGGCGGCGCTGGACCAGTTCCGTGGGCTTCGAGGGTCGCTGGCTCGGGCTCCGTAGTTCGCCGCAATTGATTCGCACGACTACACGGATGCTTCACCGACTGCCCTGTCCTACGTTGGCCTGCAGTGAGCAAGTTCCGTGTCCTGATCGCCGGCGCGGGTGTGGCTGCCGTCGAGACGCTGCCTGCGCTGCGCCACCTGGCGGGCGAGCGCCTCGAGGTCGACCTGCTCGCGCCGACTCCCGACTTCGTCTACAGGCCCCGGTGCATCCGCCGCCGCAACCGCTCGCGCAGCGCCCGCTCGTCAAGCGACGGCACCCGAGCCGCGCGAGACCGTCGTCGTCCGCCGCACCACACCCTCGCCGACGACCGCGCCGCCCTCCCCCAGCGCACACGACGACGCCCGTCGATACGCCCAATCAAGCCCGACATACTGCACAGCGGGGCCTCCCCTCGCGGGTTGATCTACAGACAAACACTCAGTCTGCTGGGAGGCCCTCCTTCATGACATTCCATGCAAAGCGGGCGTCCGCCGGCAAGCGTCCCCTTTCGGCGATCAAGCCTGCGGGACCCCGATGACCGTCACCCCCGCCGACCTACCCGCCGGCTTACCGGCGTGCCACCGGCCAACCGTGAGATGGCCCCCGGGTGTAGACCTCCACGTAAAGGTCAAGCACCACGAACCCGCCCGCGCCCGCCTGCTCGGCAAGCTCGACCAGCCGCTTGTACCCGGGTCCGTAGTCGGGGCCGTCCCACAGCGCCAACGCCTCCCGGTCCCCGCTGTCGCGGACCGCGTCAGCGACCAGGCCGAGCTCACGCCGCGACGGGCCCGGGCCCAACGCCTTAAACGCCGCCAGCAGCAGCTCGCTCACTCCGCCGCCCCTCCCCGATCCGGGCGAACAGCTCAGCGACCCTCGCCTGCGGGTCGACGTCCTCCTCCGCCCACATCTCCCGCAGCAGCCGGATCGCCTGGATCCTGTCCCGCTCATATGGCGCCTCGGTCGCGATCCGCTCAAGCTCAGACTTCGCCTCATCCCTGGTCATTTTGTGGAACAACCCCTTTCTTCAAAGCGCGTCACCCGGCGGTCCCCGGAGCGCGGTCTCATGCGGCTCGACCTACCCCTTCCCTCGTTCTGGTTGGGGGACTTGCCCGGGCCCAGATTCCCGCGGTACGCTGGGGCTCAGAGCGGAACGAAGGGAGCGGCATGGACACCGAGGACGTCGGCGGTCGCGACTTCAGGTTCGGGGCCACGGGGGTGCTGTTGATGGTCGTCGTGGCGGTCGCGTTCGCAATCTTCTCTTGACCGCCCTCGAAGCCGTGGGGCTGCAGGGAGTAAGCGATGTCGCATCAGGACGTCGAGGTCGTGCGGGGGTTGTTCGATGCCTACCGCAGGCAAGCCATCGACGCCGCAGTCGAGATCGCGCATCCCGACATCGAGGTGCGCCCGAGCATTGTCGGAGGGCCCGAGAGCGACGTCTATCGCGGCCGTGATGGCGTCAGGAGGTTTTTTGCCGACGTCGAGGCGGCCTGGGCTGATTTCCGGATCGAGGTCGACGAGTTCCGTGATCTCGGCGGCGCCACGGTGCTGATCCTCGGACGATCCTTCGCACGCGGTGAGGGGAGCGGCATCCCGGTGGAGGCGGCCACAGGCTGGGTTGCCGTCGTACGCGACGGCAAGGTTCACCGATTCGCGAGCTTCACCAGCAGGGAAGCGGCCCTCGAAGCCGTGGGGCTGCGGGAGTAGGCGAGACACCCCTCAGACCTCGGTGCTCCATCTTTCCTCGGTGGTGGCGATCAGGGCCTCGAGGTCTTGGGCGGTCAGCACCTCGACGCGCTCCAGCTCGTTGGCGATCGCCACGGCCAGCCGCCGGAACTCCGGGCGCCGCGCCAGCTGGTTGGCCTGCCACACGTAGAACCCCCAGCGCGGCGCGATCGGCGACACCGATGTACCCGGCCAGGTGGCGCGCCCGCTCGGCGTCACGCCGAGCCCCCTCGAGACGCTGGGCACATAGAGACGCGCCACCCGAGGATGCGTGCCGCCGATGATGACCGTGGAGATCGTGATCGTCGCCCTGTCGGTCGTCGGCTTCGCGGCGATCGGGACGGTCCGCGCCGAAGTCTCAGACTCCCCCCGGAGGAGGCGAATCGCGGAACGCGGCCAATAGCCGCTTAATCCTCCACCAGAGCACCTTGAGCCTAGTCATGCCTAAGAAGACTCAACTATTTCAAGACGCCTTGCCTCCTCCGCCATGAGTGGCGGGCGTCGAAGACCGGCACGCGCGTCCGGCCTGGGGAGCTACTCGCGTGGTTGTTGTTCGGCCCGAACGGGTTGATGCGCGCTTAACGACACCGTTTGGCACCCCTTTTTCGACGGCCGTGGTCCAGCCCGCTCGCTCCCGCCACGGCAAGGGTGAGCCGCTACCCAGGTGCGCGCCCAGGTTGAGCCGGCGGGCAAGAAGCACGGCCCAAGGTCGTTGCTCCTTACGTGCTCGCCGACCGCCGCCCTAGACGGGTGACGGGTGACGGGCGTCGCGGCCAGCGCCCAGTGTGCTGGACCAACGAACAGGGGATAGCGATGAAGAAGTGCCTTGTCTCCGTCTGTGTGCCGCCGCAGGCGGCCACTCCGAGCGCTGCGGCAAGCGCGAGCGCCACTAGCTCGTCCGGCTTGCTCGATCGCGGCCTGCTCCGTCACCTCGGGATCGCAACTGGACCGTCGCGCAGCAGACGCCCGTGGCCGGGACCATCGCGGCCCACGAGGCGGACGTGATGCTCTGCTCGATCAAGGACGGCGAATGAACAGGAACAACCCAACGACAAGGGATTACATGAGGAAGCTCCTCAGCATCACCGCCATCACCGCGCTGGCCTGTATAGGCGGGAGCGTGGCTCCCGCCCAGGCCGTAACGGAGACGCCCTCCGGGCTGCTCAAGCTGCATGTGACGACCAAGCACTGCGGCATGAACGGAGCTGGCGCCTTCGTCGCTCGCTACGGGCTGCGCGTTGAGGCGCAGAAGCTGGTTGGGGCAACGACGAGCGGCCGATCTGTATCAAGGTCAAGCACAAGATCGAGTTCGACGACGGCGGCTACAGGTGGCAGAAGCTGGAAGAGAAGGCCCGCTCGACGCCGCACTTCTGGGCGAGCGAGCTGCCCTGGTGGACCACACCCACCGTCAAGTCACACGTCGGCGCGACTCTGGCCAACAACGCTTGGTTCCGTGGCCGCTCGACCATCACGCTGATGCAGGAGCGGGCGCACGGCCTGCCGGACCGCCGCGTCTACAGGACTGAGTTCCAGACCCACAAGTTCGCCTGCCAGCAGGACGGCATGCTTCCGCCGGTCGGCGGAGCGCCGCCCTCGACGGGCGGCGGTTCGTGAGGCGCTTCTAACCCACAGGCAAGTCCGATGAGCTTCGGCGCGTGTGGGGCGGAGCGATCGAGGGCGACACTTCGGGGCCGCCCTCTGTCGTTCCGACCCTGAGCGGCAACGGCCCTAGAAGTGAGCCACTACCGAGTGAAGGGCCGCGGCCCCTCTCGCGCCCGCCACGGCAAGGGTGCCGCGAAGTTCGCCCCGCCGGGGCCGCGCTCGCGGCAAACTCGCTGCACCATCGCTGCACGCCCATGATCGGAGCATGGGCACGATCCGCGTCAATCCTGCTCGTCATGCGGGACCGAGGGATGGGCCGGGCAGGAATCGAACCTCCGACCGATGGATTATGAGTCCACTGCTCTGACCGCTGAGCTACCGGCCCCGTCCCGCCTATCTAAGCGGAATCAGGCCTGCGGCACGCGGTCAGACGGGCGCGCCCAGTAGCCCTCGGAGCTCTTGCTCTCGGCGAGCGCCTCAGCGTCCTCGAAGCCTGGCGCCATGGCGGCGCTCGTGCCTGGCATCACCTGGTGGTGATCGATGTTCAGTAGCCGTAGCCAGGACTGCTGGCCGAGCGTGAGCCCGATGAAGCAGCCCAGCTCCACCAGCTCGGCCTCGCTGAACTGCGCGTACAGCCGTTCCCAGAGCTCGTCGTCGGCGTCACCGGTCCAGAGGATCGCCTCGGCGTAGGCGAGCGCGGTCTTCTCCTTCTCGCTGTAGCCCTCGGCGGACTCGAAGTTGAGGAGCTCGTCGTACTTGCCCTCGCTGAGGCCCTGCGCGCGGCTCTGCTCGGAGCGCTGGTTGCCGCAGTACTCGCACTTCACGCTGTGCGAGACGTAGACCCTGCAGAGCTCCTTGATCGAGTGATCGACGATCCCGTTCCGGAACAGGTCGTTCCAGGCGTTCGCGAAGAACCAGAAGGCAGCCGGCACATGAGCGCGGACCGCGGTGCTCTCGGGCCGCGGCGTCCCATCTCGGGCGCAGCGCTCCATCTCCTCGCGCATCTCCGGCGTCATCTCATCCAACGGCACGTAGCTGATGCGCTGCGGTCCCGGCATGTCGCTCTCCTCCCCTGGTGGTGGCAAACAGTTTCTCAGTTCCCGGAGCGAGCGGTCGATAAAGGCATTTACGGGCATGACGCGCCTGCTTCGCACCCTGCTCTCGCTCGCCGCGCTTGCCGTGGTCGTAGGCGGCTGCGCCCAGCAGACCGTCTCCACCGAGCCGCGCGCCGAGGTCTCGCAGGCGAGCGGGGACTTCCAGGTCGCCAACTCGAAGAACGGGCAGGCGATCTTCCGCGCCCAGGGCCTCGCCCCGGGCGGCACGGTCAGCGGGACGGTCGAGCTCACCAACACGGGACGGCTGCCGGGCGACCTCGGCATCGAGCAGGCGGACATCCGCGACCGGCCGGGCCGCAATGGCGGCCTGCTCTCGCAGGCGGTCGAGCTCGCCGTGCAGGACGTCTCGAACCCAGCCGACGCAATCACGATGTTCGCCGGGCGCCTCGGCGAGCTGCACGAGCGCAGGCTCGGCTCGATCGCCCCGGGCCAGGTGCGCCGCTACCGCTTCACCGCGACGCTGCCCGACCGCGGCGCGCCGCCGAGCTTCACGACCGGCGACAACGCGTACATCGGCTCGGGGCTGACGGTCCGCTACACGTGGCGCGCGAGCGCCGCGGAGCCCGCCCCGCCGGCGCTGCTCGCGGCGGCCCCGCACGTGAGCTACCGCGTGGTGCTCAAGCGGCTGCTGAAGCGCGGCCGGCTCGACTTCGTGGCGCGCTGCAACAAGCCCTGCCGGCTCGTCGGCTGGGCCAAGCTGCCGAAGCGGCCGCGCGCGAAGAAGGCAAGCCTGACGCGTCGCCGCGCGGTGACCATCCCGCGCGCGAACAAGCGCGTGCGAATCAAGATCAAGCTGACGAAGCGCAGCCGGCGCGCGGTGATCCGGCGCGTCCGGCGCAAGGGCAAGGTCGTCCTGCGGACCTACCTCCGGGTGAGCGCGACAGGCACCAAGTCGAGGACGCTCAGCCGCCGCGTGACCGTCCGCCGGCGGCCGGCCGCCCGCCGCGCGCGCTAGCTGCTGCCCTCGGCCGCCTTCACGGCCTGCTCGAGCTCGGCGGCGCTGTACGCACCCTCGAGCCGCGCGGCGACCTTGCCGCTCTTGTCGAACGCGAACACCCACGGCTCGGTCTGCAGGTTGAAGGCGTTCAGCTGCGGGCGAAGGCCCTTCGCGATGTCGTTGTCGCGGAAGACCTCCATGTGGATGAACTCGACGTCGTCGCCGCCCATGTCCGCCTTGACCTCCTCGGCGATGTCGACGACAGGCCCACACACCCGGCTCTGACAAAGCTGCGGAGTCGCGAACAGCAGCACCACGGGCTTCTTGCCGATCACGTCGGCGAAGTCGTTCTGATGCATCGACGACGGCGGGATGCGCGTGTCGATCGAGGCGAGGTCGCCGCCGGCGTCGGCCTCGGTGGGCGTGTGGATCTGCGGCGCCGCGTCGCCGGGGCCCGGTATCGGGTCATCGCCGGCGCTCACGACCTGCAGCCCCGGAGCCGCCGAGGTGGCGGCGACGAGCTTGTCGTTCAGCCGCGCGATGCCGAGCACGTCGTACTGGCCGGCGTCCTTGAAGGGGATGTCTGCGACGTAGACCGACTTGGCCGCGTTCGGGTCCGTTGCGGTCTGGCGGCTCTGGTACTGCGGGCCCACGTCGAGCGACTCGTAACGCGCCGTGTACGGGCCGCTCGCCGGCCCGCCGCCGGCGGGTGCCACGTACACCGCCACGGCCGCGTCGGCGATCTGGGCGCGCGAGCGGTCGAAGAGGCCGAAGCCGAAGCGGTTGTCGCCGGTCGTCAGCTGGGAGACGGACGGAGCGAGCACCGGCCCGCCCTTGCCGAGCTCGGCGCGCAGCTCCGCGAGCGTCTTGCCCTGCGCGCTCGGGAAGTCCTCCGCCTTCGCCTCGGGCGGAGGCGTGCTTGCGGAATCGTCGTCGTCCCCGCCGCAACCGGCGAGGAGAACGCAGGCGAGTAGGGCAGCTGCAATCAGGCGCCGGCTCACGGAGCGGCGAAGGGTAACGACCGCCACCGCGGCGTCTTAACAGGGGGTTCAAATAGGGTGCCGCGCCATGGACCGCGCTGCGCTGATCACCGGAGGGTCGAGCGGAATCGGCCTTGCAATCGCTCGAGTGCTCGGCGAGGAGGGCTACGGCCTGACGCTCAGCTCGCGCCGCCCCGAGAAGCTCGAGCCGGCGGCCGAGGGGCTGCGCGCCGACGGGTGCGACGTCCTCACCGTGGCCGCCAACGTCACCGACGAGGAGGCGATCAAGGACGTCGTCGCTCAGCACCGCGAGCGCTGGGGCCGCCTGGACGTCCTGATCAACAACGCCGGCCTCGGAATCGGCGCGAACGTGGCGGACATGGAGACGAAGAAGCTCGACCTCCAGCTCGACGTGAACCTGCGCGCGGTGTATCTCGTCGCGCGCGAGTCGATCCCGCTGCTGAAGGAGGCGGGCGCCGAGCACGGCAAGGCGCTGATGGTCAACACCGCGTCGATCGCGGGCAAGCAGGGCCAGGCGTTCCTGTCCGCCTACTCCGCGACCAAGTTCGGTGTCGTCGGGCTGAGCCAGGGGCTCCATCGCGAGCTGATGGGCGACGGTGTCCAGGTGACCGCCCTCTGCCCGGCGTTCGTCGCGACCCCGATGACCGACTGGGTGGAGGGCCAGGTCCCGAAGGATCAGATGATCCAGCCGGAGGACATCGCCGAGTCGGTGCGTTTCCTCCTGAAGGTCTCGCCCGCCTGCATCGTGCCGGAGATCCAGTTCCTCCGGCGCGGCGACGCCCAGCTCTAGACGCGCTCGGGCTCGCGCTCCGCGGCGCCCGAGCCCTCGATCTCGGCAAGCGCGCGCTCGTACTCGTCGAGCCGCCGGAACGGGCGCAGCCACGCCCAGCCGCTTCGCTCGCGTAGCTCGGCGGCGCGGTGGGTCTCCCCGGTCGGCCGGCGTGGGCGGCGCGGCCGCTCGAGGGCCGGCGTCTCGTCGAGCAGGATGCTCGCCTCGAGCATCGCCCGCAGCGTGTTCAGCTCACGCTCGGTCGCGGGCCGCGGGACGCCGCCTGCGCCGGTGTAGCGGTCCCACGCGCGCGCGAAGCTCGCGAGGCTGGTCCGGCCGCCGTTGCGATGCGCGGCGAGCATCGGGCACACGCCACCCCTGCTGTCGGTGTACGCGCCGACGATGATGCGGTTTGCCTCGACGCCCGTGAGCATCGCCCGGCGCGTCTGCAGCGGCAGGCAGTCGACGGCGAGCCTCAGGTCGCGGGCTGGGCGGCGGCGTCGGATCTGCCTCCTCACGGCTTCCGTAGGATGGCCGTCGCTCATGAGGCTCGCAAGCGGCGAAACGACACCTGCATGCGCCTCGGCCTGAACATCGGCTACTGGGGCCTGGGCCTCGGCGCCGACCAGCAGCTCGAGCTCGTGCAGGCCGCCGAGGACAGCGGCTACGACTCCGTCTGGGTCGCCGAGGCCTACGGGTCGGACGCGGCGACCGTGCTGGGCTGGATCGCCGCTCAGACATCGCGCATCAAGATCGGCGCGGCGATCTTCCAGATGCCGGCGCGCTCGCCCGCGATGACGGCGATGACCGCCGCCACGCTCGACCAGCTCTCGGGCGGGCGGATGCTGCTCGGGATCGGCTCCTCGGGCCCCCAGGTGGCCGAGGGCTGGCACGGCGAGCGCTTCGGGCAGCAGCTGCTGCGCACGCGCGAGTACGTCGAGATCGTGCGCAAGGCGCTCACGCGCAAGCGGCTCGTCTACGACGGCGAGTACTACAAGCTGCCGCTCCCGGACGGCCCCGGCAAGGCGCTCAAGCTGACGATCGGCCCCGTCCAGGAGCGGATTCCCGTCTACATCGCCTCGATTGGGCCGAAGAACGTGCAGCTGACCGGCGAGATCGCGGACGGCTGGCTGCCGATCTTCTTCTCCCCCGAGTACGTCGACGACGCGCGCGAGCTGCTCGCGGAGGGTGCGGCCCGCGCCGGAGGCGAGCTGGATGAGTCCTTCGACATTGCACCCGGCGTCAATGTATGCATCGACAATGACATCGACAGGGCCCGCGACCAGATGCGCCACTTCATCGCGCTCTACGTCGGCGGGATGGGCTCGCGCGAGCGCAACTTCTACAACGCGCTCGTCCAGCGCTATGGCTTCGCGGACGCCGCCAAGGAGGTCCAGGACCTCTACCTCGACGGCAAGAGGAACGAGGCCGCGGCGGCCGTGCCCGCGGAGCTGATCGACATGATCACCCTCGTCGGCCCGCCGGACCGGGTGCGCGAGCGCCTCGCCGTCTATCGCGACGCGGGGGTCGGGACGATGATCGTGAGCGTCGTCTCGCACGACGTCGAGCAGCGCACGCGCATGATCCGCGAGCTCGCGGAGATGCTCTGAGCGAAGGCCGGCGCCGCTTCCTGCTCGCCGCGTTCGGCGACCCCGGACACGCCTTCCCGGCGATCGCGCTGGGCGCGGAGCTGGCGCGCCGCGGCCACGACGTCACGCTCGAGACGTGGGCCCGCTGGCGCGAGCCCGTCGAGCGCGAGGGCATCCGCTTCGCGGCGGCGCCGGAGTATCAGGTCTTCCCCACCCGCGAGCGGCCGCTCAAGCCCTACGCCGCCGCCGTGAAGGCGGCCGGCGTCACGCGCGAGCTGATCCGGAGCGTCGATCCCGAGGTGGTGGTCGCCGACATCCTCACGGTCGCGGGCGCGCTCGCCGCGGAGCTCGAGGGGCGGCCCTGGGCGACGCTCGTGCCGCACGTCCTCCCCACCGGCGAGCCCGGCTTCCCGGTGTATGCGGTGGGCGCCGTCTATCCGCGGACGACGGCCGGAGAGCGCATGTGGGAGCTCGCACGGCCGCTGCTGATGCGCGGCGAGGAACAGGGCCGGCGCGAGCTGAACGGGGCGCGCGCCCGCGTCGGCCTGCCGCCGCTCGAGCACGTGCACGGAGGCATCTCGCGCCAGCTCGCGCTGGTCGCGACCTTCCCGCAGCTCGAATACCCGCGTCGCGAGCCCCAGCCGAACGTGCGCGTGACGGGCCCGCTCTTCTGGGAGCAGCCCTACGGCGAGGTCGAGCTGCCGCCCGGCGACGACCCGCTCGTGCTGGTCGCGCCGAGCACCTCCCAGGACCCCGACGGGCAGCTCCTGCGCGCGACGCTCGAGGGCCTCGCCCGCGAACCGGTGCGCGTGCTCGCGAGCACCAATCGGCGGGCCCCCGCCGAGCCGCTGCCCGTGCCCGCGAATGCCCGGCTCGTCGACTGGGTCTCGTACACGCGCACGATGCCGCGCTGTGCTGCGGTCGTCTGCCACGCCGGGCACGGCACCGTCGCCCGGGCGCTCGCGAGCGGCGTGCCGATCGTCGCCTGCCCGTACGCCGGCGACATGGCCGAGAACAGCGCGCGCATCCGCTGGGCGGGGGTCGGCGTGTCGCTGCCCCGCCGCTTCCACACCGCGCGCGGGGTGCGGCTGGCGGTCCGGCGCCTGCTCGCCGATCCGAGCTACACGAGGCGTGCCCGCGAGCTGGGCGCCTGGTCGCAGCAGAACGACGGGGCCGCCGCGGCCGCGGACGCCGTCGAGGGGCTCGCCCGCGCCCGCGTTATGCGCAGGTGACGCGCCGACGCGTAGCGTCGCCGGCGTGAGTCGCAAGTCCAGCCTCTGGATCGACCCGGACAGCGCCCGCGACCCCGAGGCGGGACCGTTCTCCTCGGCGCGCTGGCGCAGGCAGTCGGGCGAGGCCCGCGCCCGCTACGCGAAGCCACCGGAGCCCGAGGCTCCGCCCCCGCCGCCGCGCCCGCGCTGGTGGCGGCGCGCCCTCGCGCCCGCCGGATTGCTGATCGCAGTCGCGGCGCTCGCGCTCGCGACGGTGGCGTTCCTCGACGACGGCGGCGACACGGACGTTCTTCCGGCCGCGAACGGCGGCCGGCTCGCGCCGACCCAGATCGGCCGCGTGTACGACTCGGCGGGCCCCGGCGTGGTCTCGGTCCAGGCCGGCGCGCGCGGCGGCACGGGCTTCGTCGTGCGCGCCGACGGCACGATCGTGACCAACGCCCACGTCGTGGCGGGCGCGGAGACCGCGCAGGTGCGCTTCGGCGACAGCGGCGAGCAGGTGGACGCCGAGGTGCTCGGCACCGACGTCTCGACCGACCTCGCCGTCCTGCGCGTCGACCCGGGCACCGTTGGGCCGCTGCGCCCGCTGCCGCTCGCCAACTCCGAGCGCGTGCGCGTCGGCGACGCGGTCGTCGCGATCGGCCACCCGTTCGGCCTCGACCGCACGGCCACGGCGGGCATCGTCTCGGGCGTCGGGCGTGAGATCCAGGCCCCGGACGGCTTCCAGATCGACGAGGTGATCCAGACGGACGCCCCGATCAACCCCGGCAACTCCGGCGGCCCGCTGCTCGACGCGCGCGGCCGCGTGGTCGGCGTGAACAGCCAGATCGCGACCGGCGGGGCGAGCGGCGGCAACGTGGGCATCGGCTTCGCCGTCCCGTCGAACACGGTTCGCGAGGTGCTGCCGGCGCTGATCCGCGGCGAGACGATCGAGCGTCCGTACATCGGCGTGACCACCGCCCCGCACCGGGACGGCGCCGAGGTTCAGGAGGTCGTCCCCGGCAGCCCGGCCGACTCCGCCGGCCTCGAGCCCGGCGACGTGATCACCGAGGTCGACGGCCGTGAGGTCCGCGACCCGGACGACGTGGCCGACGCGATCAAGGGCCTCGAGCCGGGCGACGAGGTCCAGGTCGAGGCCGAGAGCAGCGGCATCACGCAGAGCTTCGACGTCGAGCTCGAGGCGCGGCCCCAGCGCGGCCCGTGAGCTTCCAGTCGCCCATCTACCTGCTCTGCCTCGCGCTCGTTCCGGCCGCGGTGGCGATCTATGTCCTGAGCGACAAGCGCCGGCGCGCGCGCACGGCGGCCTTCGCCTCGCCGTGGCTGCTGCCCTCGGTGGCGCCGCGCGGCCCGGGGGTGCGCCGCCATCTGCCGCTGGCCCTCTACGGAATCGCCCTGGCGGCGGTCGCGATCGCGCTCGCCCGGCCCGAGGCGACCGTGGCGGTCCCCGAGGAGCGTGCCGCGGTGGTCCTCGCGACCGACATCTCCGGGTCGATGGAGGCGACGGACGTGCAGCCGTCGCGCATCGCCGCCGTGCGGCGCGCGGCCCGTGACTTCCTGGGCGAGGCGCCGAAGGAGCTGCGCGTCGGCGCCGTCGCCTTCAACCACGCCGTGCGGTCGATCGAGCCGCCCCGCGCCGACCGCGAGGACACACGCGCGCTCGTCGACGGCCTCACACCGAGCGGCGGCACCGCGACCGGCGAGGGGCTGGCCGCGGCGGTGGGCCTGCTGGCACGCCGCGGGGCCCAGGATGAACGCCGGCCGCCCGCCGCGATCATCCTGCTCTCGGACGGCACCTCGACACACGGCCGCGATCCGATTGGCGTGGCGCGCGAGGCGGCGCGGCTGAAGATCCCGATCTACACGGTCGCCTTCGGCACCGACTCCGGCACGATCGAGGTCGAGCGTCCCGACGGAACCACCGTCACGCGCGAGGTGCCGCCCGACCGCGTCGACATGCGCCGGATCGCCACGATCAGCGGAGCCCGCACGTTCAGCGCCACCGGGGGCGAGGAGCTCGCCACCGTCTACGAGCGGCTCGGCTCACAGGTTGCGATGCGCGACGAGAAGCGCGAGGTGACCGCCGCATTCGTGGGCGGAGCGGCCGCTTTCCTGCTGATCGGTGGCGCGATGTCGCTGCGCTGGTTCGGCCGGCTGCCCTGACCCACTAGTCTGATCTGCCGTGAGGCGAGTTGCGCTTCTGGTTGTGTCCGTGGCGGGGTTCGGCCTGTTCGCCAGCGGCGTGCACGGGCTGACGCAGATCGACGACCAGCTCGCGGGCGCCGCCAAGGCACCGCGGACGATCGAGATCAAGCGCGAGCTCGGGCCGAAGGGCGACTGTCCGTGGCGCGAGCGCGAGACGCACCAGTACGAGCGCTACCAGCGTCGTCTGTAGCGTCGGCGCGCGGCAGCCGCACCGTCACGAGCAGCCCGCCCTCCGCGCGCGGCTCGATCGCAAGCGTGCCGCCGTGGGCCTCGCTCACAGCGCGCACGATCGACAACCCGAGGCCGGCACCGCGCCCGTCCGCGTCGCGTGCCAGGCGCTCGAACGGCTCGGCCAGCCTGGCGGCCGCCTGCGGCTCCACCGGCGGCCCGCTGTTCTCGACCTCGAGCTCGGCCGTGCCGCCGCCCGAGCGCGTCCGCAGCCGCACGAAGCCGCCTGGGCGGTTGTAGCGCACGCCGTTCTCGATCAGATTGCCGACGAGCCGCTCGAGCAGCGCGGCGTCGCCCTCGACGATCACCGGCTCGAGCAGCGCGTCGAGCCGCACGCTCTCCGTGCCCGCCGTGAGGCTTGCGGCGTCGGCCGCCTCGCCGACCACGCTCGCCAGGTCCACCGGCTCGCTGCGGAGCAGGCCGCGCTGGCTGCGCGCCAGGATCAGCAGGCTCGCGAGCAGGGCCTCGGTGCGGCGGCTCGCCTGGACGACCGACTCGGCCATGCCGCGCAGCTCGTCGATGTCGGGTTGAGGGTTGGCGAGCGCCACCTCGGCCTCGGAGCGGATCACGGTGAGCGGGCTGCGCAGCTCGTGGCTCGCGTTGGCGACGAAGCGGCGCTGCGCGTCGAACGACTCCGACAGCCGGTCGAGCATCTCGTTCAGCGTCTCGCTCAGCTCGCGCAGCTCGTCGTCGGGGCCCTCGACGGGGATGCGCTCGTCGAGGTGCTCCTCGGTCACCCGCTGGGCGGTGCCGGTGATCCGCTTGAGCGGCGCGAGCACCCAGCCCGAGACGAGCCAGCCGAGCACGGCGGCGAGCACGAGCACGCCCGCGAAGGCGATGAAGTACTGAAAAGCGACCTCGTCGAGCGCATCGCTCGCGACCGGCGCCGAGAGGGTGCGGTCGAAGTGGTTCCCGAGCAGCCAGTAGCTGACGAGCAGGAGGATCCCGGTCGACAGCCCGGCGAGGGCGACGTAGATCGCCGTGAGGCGGGTCCGGACGGTGGGCCGCGGGACCCTCATACGCGGTAGCCGGCCCCCTTGACGGTCTCGACCAGCGGCGGGTCGCCGAGCTTGCGCCGCAGCCGCAGCACGGTCATGCGGACCGAGTTCGTGAACGGGTCCGCGTTCTCGTCCCAGACGCGCTCGACGAGCTCGTCGTTCGACACGACGGCGCCGTCTGCGGCGAGCAGCGCCTCGAGCACCGCGAACTCCTTCGGCGTCAGCTCGATCGGGCGGCCGGCGCGGGTGACGGTGTGGCGCGCCGGGTCGAGCTCGACATCGCTCGAGCGCAGCGTCGGCGGCAGCGCGGCGCCGGAGCGGCGCGCGAGCGCGCGCACGCGCGCGACGAGCTCCGCGAACGCGAACGGCTTCGGCATGTAGTCGTCCGCGCCGAGCGAGAGGCCGTCGACGAGATCGTCCACGCCGTTGGCGGCGGTGAGCATCAGCACGCGGCTGTCGGGCTCCTCCGTGCGCAGCGTCCGGCAGACGTCGTCGCCGTGCATCTCCGGCAGGTCGCGGTCGAGCACGACCACGTCGTAGGGGGTCAGGCGCGCCTTGTCGAGCGCGGTGGCGCCGTCGTAGGCGACGTCCACGGCCATGCCCTCACGGCGAAGGCCGCGGGCAACCGCGTCTGCGACCCTCCGTTCGTCCTCGGCGAGCAGCACGCGCACTCGTTCCAGGGTAGTGAGCACCCGGGGGCTCACGCCCCCGGCGCCGAAGCGGCCGGCTCGGCCGGCCGCGCAGGGACAGGCTGTCCTCCCGCCGGCTCCTGGCTGGTCGCCGGCGGCTCGCCGTTATGCGCCGGTGACCTGCCGCCCCGTAGTTTGGCCGCCATGAGCGACAGCCATCTGCACGAGGAGCCGAGGGAGGCGCTCGAGAGCGCCCTCTTCGAGATCAAGCGGGTCATCATCGGCCAGGACGCGATGCTCGAGCGGGTGATGGTGGCCCTGCTCACGGGCGGCCACGTTCTGCTCGAGGGCGTTCCCGGACTCGCAAAGACACTCACGATCAAGACGCTCGCGTCGGTCGTCGGCGGAAGCTTCAGCCGCATCCAGTTCACCCCGGACCTCGTGCCGTCGGACCTGGTCGGAACGCGCGTCTACCGGCCCGACAGCGGCAGCTTCGACACCGAGCTCGGCCCAGTGTTCGCGAACTTCCTGCTCGCGGACGAGATCAACCGCGCGCCGGCCAAGGTCCAGTCGGCGCTGCTCGAGGTGATGCAGGAGCAGCAGGTGACGATCGGGGGCGGGACGCACGTCGTGCCGCTGCCGTTCCTCGTGCTCGCGACGCAGAACCCGATCGAGTCCGAGGGCACCTATCCGCTGCCCGAGGCGCAGGTCGACCGCTTCCTCATGAAGATCCTCGTCGACTACCCGTCGCCCGGCGACGAGGCGTCCGTGGTGAACCGCTCGCTCGACCCGCCGGCGATCGTCGAGGAGCGCCTGACCATCGCCGACCTGCTGCGCTTCCGCGAGGCCGCGGCCGACGTGATCGTCGACCGCGAGGTGATCGACTACGCGGTCGCGCTCGCCGACGCAACCCGCCGCCCCGACCGCTACGGGCTCACCGAGGTCGAGCCGCTGATCAGCTACGGGGCATCGCCACGCGGGCCGATCGGCCTCGTTCAGTCGGCCCGCTCGCTGGCGCTGCTGCGCGGCCGCCGCCATGTCCTGGCGAGCGACATCCGCGACCTCGCCCCCGAGATCCTCCGTCACCGCCTGGTGCTGAGCTACGAGGGCCTGAGCGAGGGCACGCGTCCCGACGACCTGCTCGACAAGGTGATGGAGGCCGTCCCCGAGCCGGACCGGCGCCCGGTCGACGGGGAATCGCTGGCCGCCTGACCGCGGTGGCGCGAAAGGCCCCTGATCTCGCTCTTGCGCCCGCGGCCGGGCGCCAGGGTCCCGGGACGGTCCCGGCGGCGCTCGTCGAGGCGCTCGACCTCGCCTTCGTGCGGCGGGCGGGCGGCGTCGTCGCGGGCGAGCACCGCGCAGCCGGTGTCGGCTCTGGGACCGAGCTCGCGCAGCTCCGGCCCTACCAGCCGGGTGACGACGTGCGCCAGCTCGACCCGTCGGCGACGGCTCGCACGGGCGTCCCGCACGTGCGCCAGCAGGTGCCCGAGCGGCTGCTCACGACCTGGCTCGCCGTCGACGTGTCGCCGTCGATGGCGTTCGGGACCGCCGACCGCCTGAAGAGCGACGTGGCCGAGGGGGTCGTTGACGTGCTCGGTGCGCTGTCGGTGCGGCGCGGCGGTCGTGTGGGCCTGATGACCTTCGGCGGTCCGTCGACACGGCTGTTGCCGCCGCGCGGCGGCCGCGGCGCCCGGGTGGGGCTGCGGCGGTCGCTCGCCGAGGGCGTCGCGCCGGACGGCACCGAGGGTGAGCCGCTCTCGCGCGCGCTCGTGCGGGTCGGCAGGCTCGCGAGCATGCGCAGCCTGATCGTGGTCATCTCGGACTTCATGGGCCCAACCGACTGGGCGCGACCGATAGCCGCGCTCGCGACACGGCACACGGTGATGGCCGTCGAGGTGCGCGACCCGCGCGAGCAGGAGCTGCCCTCGGTCGGGCGGCTCGCCATGGTCGATCCCGAGTCGGGTGCGCGCATCGAGGTCGACACCGCCGACCGGCGCCTGCGCGAGCGCTTTGAGCGCGCCGCGCGCGAGGACCGCGCGGCAGTCGCGGCGGGGCTGCGGCGCGCGGGTGTCGAGCACGTGACGCTGTCGACCGCCGGGGCCTGGGCCCGCCAACTCGGCCGGAGGCTCGCGTGAGCTTCGCCTCGCCCATCTATCTCGCCGCCCTCCTCCTGGTGCCGCTCGTGCTGGGCGCCTACGTGCTGTCGCGCCGGCGGGCGCACAAGTACGCGGTGCGCTTCCCCGCCGTCGGCACGCTCGCGCCGCTGCTCCCGAAGGCCTCCGCGTGGCGACGCCGGCTGCCGCTCGCGCTCTTCCTCGCCTCGCTCGCGGTGCTCGCCCTGGCGCTTGCGCGCCCGCATGCCACCGTGGCGGTGCCGAAGGAGCAGGCGTCGATCATCCTCGTCACGGACGTGTCGCGCTCGATGCTCGCCGAGGACGTCGACCCGAGCCGGCTCGAGGCCGCCCGCTCCGCGGCGCAGCGCTTCCTCCAGGAGGTGCCGGACGAGGCGCTGATCGGGGCGGTGGCGTTCTCGACCGATCCGCACACGGTCGAGGAGCCCACCGACGATCACGCCGAGATCGAGGCCCTGATCGACGGGCTGAGCGCGGACGGCGGCACGGCCGCGGGCGACGCGCTCGCCATGGCACTCCAGATGGCCGACGGCCCCGCCGAGGACCGCCCGCCTGCGGCGATCGTGCTGCTCTCGGACGGCGAGACCACCACCGGCAGGGACCCGATCCCGGTCGCCCGCCAGGCGCGCCAGCTCGGCGTGCCGATCCACACGGTCGCGCTCGGCACACGCGAGGGGACGATCAGGACGCCCGACGGCACGCTCCTGCCCGTCCCTCCCGACCCCGAGACCATGGAGAGGATCGCCGAGCTGTCCGGCGGCCGCGCCTTCCAGGTCGACGACGCCGGCGAGCTGGCCGGCCTCTACGAGGACCTCGGCTCGCGCGTCGCGACGGAGACGGAGGAGCGCGAGATCACGTCGGCCTTCGCGGCGGGCGGACTCGTCCTGCTCTTGCTCGCGGCCGCGCTGGGCGTGCGGGCGACGGCGCGGCTGCCTTAGTGAGCCCGTTCCGTCCGTGCGCGATGCGAACATGCGTTCGTGTCGAAGTACGCGCCCAGAGGAGCACCCGACCGAGACCAGCTCGCCCGTCTGGCCTCGGACGGGCTGACCCTTCGTGAGATGGCCGGCGCCCTCGACCGGTCGGTCGCGACCGTGCGCTACTGGCTCGAGCGCTGGGAGATCCGCAGACAGGACGGGCGGCGGCTGCGCGACTACGACCCGGCGACGGCGCCCCGCGAGTCGCTCCGGCGCTGCTCCAGGCACGGTCTCACGCTGTTCGTGCTCGAGGGGCGCGGCAGCTACCGCTGCAAGGTCTGTCGGCAGCAGAAGGTCTCCGCGTGGCGGCGCAAGCTGAAGGGGATGCTGGTCGATGAGGCGGGAGGCCGCTGCGCGCTCTGCGGGTACGACCGCTGCCAGGCGGCGCTCCAGTTCCACCACCGCGATCCGACCGACAAGGCCTTTGCCATCTCGCAGCAGGGCCTCACCCGCAGCCTCGCGAGAGCGCGCGAGGAGGCGCGTAAGTGCATCCTCGTGTGCGCCAACTGCCACGCCGAGCTGGAAGGGGGGTACCGCCGCCTCGAGGGCACCCTGCCGTCCTAAGGCTCCCCGGGGTGGATTCGAACCACCAAGAACTGATTAACAGTCAGTCATGTTGCCGTTACATCACCGGGGATCGGCAGGGGCGAGGATAGCGCTCGGGCCGGCAGCCGTCGGCTGATTCGGCCGGGAAACGGCGGCGCCGCTCAGGCCTCGTCGGCGGTTCCGGCGAGGCGGTCCGCGCCGCCGGAGCTCTTCAGCATGGCGAGCGTCTTCGACTCGATCTGGCGGACGCGCTCGCGGGTCACGCCTACCTCGTGGCCGATGTCCTCGAGCGTCATCGGGCCCTTGTCGCCGAGGCCGTAGCGCAGCTCGATGACCTTGCGCTCGCGCCAGCCCAGCGAATCGAGGACCTTCTGAAGGTCGTGGTCGCGCATGCGGTTGGCGACGATCTCGAGCGGGCGGTCGGTTGCGGAGTCCTCGATGAACTCGCCGAGCGACGCATCGCCCTCCTCGCCGCCGACGGGCGCCTCGAGCGAGACAGGCTCCTGGCCCAGCTTGAGGATCTCCTCGACCTTCTTGGCCGGCATCTCGACGAGCTCGCCGATCTCCTCGGGCGTCGGCTCGCGGTTGTTCTTCTGGATCAGCGAACGCTTGGCGCGCGCGACGCGGTTCATCCGCTCGACCATGTGCACCGGGATCCGGATCGTGCGTGACTGGTCGGCGAGCGCGCGCGTGATCGCCTGCCGGATCCACCAGGTCGCGTAGGTCGAGAACTTGAAGCCGCGGCGCCAGTCGAACTTCTCGACTGCGCGGATCAGCCCGAGGTTGCCCTCCTGGATCAGGTCGAGCAGCGTCAGCCCACGGCCGTTGTAGCGCTTGGCGATCGAGACGACGAGGCGCAGATTGGCCTCGATCAGCGCGTTCTTCGCGGTCATGTCGTTCATTTCGATCCGCTTGGCGAGCCGGACCTCGTCCTCGCGAGTCAGCAGCGGAACGCGGCCGATCGTGCGCAGATAGAGCCGCACCGCGTCCTCGGCGCCCTGCTCCGGCGGAGCGACCACGAGGCCGGCCGTGACGACGCCACCCTCGTCGTAGAGGTCGGGCTCCTCGGATTCGGGCTCTTCGGACTCGGGCTCCTCCGCCTCCGCTCTCCTCGGCCTTCGTCTCTGCCTCGTCCGTACCTTCGGGGGCCACCGCGGGGGCGGCCGGCCCGGCGTCGGGCTCGTCCTCGGCGGCGCTCAGGTCGCCGGCCTCGGGCTCGATCTCCGCGGCTGGTCCGGAATCGCCCACGGGCTCGCCGGCCATGCCGTGATCCTCGCCGGCATTCCGCGCGTCGAGCTCATCGGCATCCGTGTCGCCCCGGAGCGGGTAGGCGCGATCGTTCATCTGCAATCCCTCTGCGGCGGGGCGAGGACCATCCGGGTCAGCGCCGCCAGACCGCGTTGCAAGGCTACTCGCTTCACGCCGTTTGCCCCATGACTTGGTCCATGTCGCGTCGGACCTGCTGACGCGCCCCGGCGAGCTGCATCCGGCGGGCATCGTCGTCCGCGCGCCGCATCTCGCGGTCGATCCTGCGCAACTCCAGCTGCAGATAGCTCATCCGAAGCGCCGGCTCGGTTGCCTCGCCGTGCTCCTGTGCGGCCATGGCGACACCGGTCACGACGGCGGCCGTGGCGGGGTCGTCCTCGCCGAGCCCGGCGAGCGGGTCGTCGAACGACGCCAGCAGATGGGCCCGCGCCAAGCGCAGAGCCGGCGACGAGAGGTGCTCCTCGGACAGCCGCTCGAGGTACTCGCGCCCGAGTGCGCCGCTCGCGAGGCACATCGACAGGTAGGCGCGCTCGGCTGCAAGCGATGCCTCGCCGAAGCCGCTCGACTGCGCCGGCGCCTGCTCGGGACCCGGGTCGCCGCCGCCTGGGTATGCGGGCTGCGGCCGCACGGGCGCAGGAGCGGACAGCACATAGTCCGCGGGCACGTCGAGACGGTCCGCTGCCTCGCGGACGAGCGCGTCCCTGGTTGCGGTCCGTTCGGGCACTGCTGAAATCAGTTTTCGCGCCTCCCCTAGAGCCTTGTCCCTGCCTGAGGGCGAACCCAGATCTGCATCGGCAAGTACCCGACGCACCTGAAACTCGATCATGGGAACCGCACGCTCCATCCGCTCCCCGAACGGCTCTGGACCGTCGGAAGTTACGAGTTCTGCAGGATCCATCCCCTCCGGCATCTCGACCACGCGCAGCTCGAGCCCGCGCTCCTCGGCAAGCCGGGCCGCCCGCAGCATCGCCTCCTGGCCGGAGCGGTCCGCGTCGAGGGCGAGTATCAGCGTCGAGGCTGCGCGGCCGACCTCGGCGAGCTGCTCCTGCGTGAGAGCGGTGCCCATGATCGCGACGGCCTCGCGGATCCCGGCCTGATGGAGAGCGAGCACGTCCGTATAACCCTCGACCACCACGATCCGACCGCTCCTGGCGGCCTCCGCGCGCGCGATGTCGAGCCCGAAGAGCTGGCGGCCCTTGTGGTAGAGCTCGTTCTCGCTCGTGTTGAGGTACTTCGGCCCGCGCCCCTCCCCCATCTGGCGTGCGCCGAAGCCGAGCACGCGCCCGCGCCCGTCGGCGAGCGGGAACATGATCCGGCCCCTGAAGCGGTCGAAGACGCTGCGCCCGTCGCGGCCGCGCTGCGCGAGCCCCGCCGCCATCAGCTCCTCTTCGCTGAAGCCGCTCTGGCGCGCGCCGAGCAGCATCCGGTCCCACGCGCTCGGCGAGTAGCCGACGCGGAAGGAGCGCAGGATCTCCTCGGAGAAGCCGCGGCTTGCCAGGTAGTCGCGCGCTCGCGCGGCCTCGGTCGACTCCCACAGGTAGCTGTCGTAGAAGCGCGTCGCCCGGTCGAGCAGGGCGAGCAGCCGCTCGCGCCGGCGCCGGCGCGCCTCCGCCTGCGGGTCCTCGTTCTCGAGCTCGAGCTCGATGCCGTAGCGATCGGCGAGGAAGTCGACGGCCTCGCGGAAGTCGAGGCCCTCCGTCTGCTCGACGAAGCCGATCGCGTCGCCCTTGGCGTGGCAGCCGAAGCAGTAGAAGAGCTTGTCCTGCACGTTCACGGAGAACGAGGGCGTGCGCTCGTCGTGGAAGGGGCAGAGGCCGGTCAGGCGCGAGCCCACGCGGCGCAGGTCGGTCTTCGAGCCCACGAGGTCCGCCATGTCGACGGCGTCCCGCAGGCGCTCGATCGAGTCGCGCGTGTAGAGCGCCATCAGAAGCCCTGCGGGATCGCCAGGTCTGCGAAGGCGCGGATCGCGAAGCGGTCGGTCATCCCAGCAAGCCAGTCGACGACGCGCTCCTGTTCTGACGCGCCCTCCACCACCGGCGGCGGCGGGTTTGCCGCGTACTCCTCGAACAGCGTCCGCAGCAGCCGCTCGATGCGCGGCTTCTCGAGCTGCGCGTCGGGGCCCAGGTAGACGCGCTCGAACATGAACGAGCGCAGGCGCAGCATCGCCCCGCCCACCTCCTCGCTCTGGACGATGTCGCTCGCCGCCTCGGAGCGGTCGAGCAGGTCGACCACGAGCGTCTCGATGCGCTCGGAGCCGGTCGCGCCGAGCAGCTCGATCTCGTCGCGCGGCAGGTCCTCGAAGCGCAGGATCCCGGCGCGCACGGCGTCGTCGATGTCGTGGTTGATGTAGGCGATGCGGTCGACGAGCTTCACGATCCGGCCCTCGAGCGTGGCCGGCGTGTGCGGACCCGTGTGGTTCCTGATCCCGTCGCGCACCTGGTCGGTCAGGTTCAGGGCCTCGATCCGCTCGACCACACGAAGTGAATGCTCGTTGTGGCGGAACCCGCTCCCCCAGCGCTCGCGCACGCAGGCGTCGAGCACCTCCTCGCCGATGTGCCCGAACGGCGGGTGGCCGAGGTCATGGCCGAGCGAGATCGCCTCGGTGAGGTCCTCGTTGAGCGCCAGCGCCCGGGCGACGTTGCGGGCTATCCCCGACGCCTCGAGCGTGTGCGTGAGCCGCGTCCGGTAGTGGTCGCCCTCGGGCGCGATGAAGACCTGGGTCTTGTGCTTCAGGCGCCGGAAGGCCTTCGAGTGCACGATCCGGTCGCGGTCGCGCTGGAACGGCGTGCGGTGATCGGAGTCCGGCTCGTCGACGGCTCGCCGCGCCGGATACGAGCGCGTTGCCAGCGGGGACAGCGACTCGCGCTCGAGCCGCTCCACCCGCTCGGCGAAGGGAGTCCGAGCGAGCTGCGGAGGCATGCGGCATCGATTCTGGCAGCCCTGTGAGGGGTCAGGTCTTGCATTCGCGCATTTCCCGGACGCGAAGCGCGGCGACGATCAGGGGTTCGAGGAGGCCCTGATGGCGCTCTGGGCGGCCGCGACCCGCGCGACGGGCACGCGGTAGGGCGAGCAGCTCACGTAGTCGAGGCCGGCGATCTGGAAGAAGGCGATCGAGTCGGGGTCGCCGCCATGCTCGCCGCAGATCCCGAGCTTCAGGTCTGGCTTCGCCTCGCGCCCGACCCAGGCCGCGAGGCGCACGAGCCAGCCCACACCCGGGGTGTCGATCGTCTCGAACGGGCTGCGCTCGACGATCTTCTCCTCGATGTAGCGCGCGAGCATCGCCCCACCCACGTCGTCGCGCGAGAAGCCGAGCGCGGTCTGAGTCAGGTCGTTCGTGCCGAAGGAGAAGAAATCGGCCCGCTCCGCGATCCGGTCCGCGACGAAGCAGGCACGCGGGAGCTCGATCATCGTCCCGAGCAGCAGCTCCACGTCCTCGGCCCCCTCCTCCTCGATCACCCTGTCGACGAGCTCGCGCATCAGGTCGAGCTCCTGCTCGTAGGCGACAAGCGGGATCATCACCTCGAGTTCGGGTCGCTCGTCGATCGCGACGGCGGCCTGCACGATCGCGCGCACCTGCATCTCGTAGATCTCGGGATGGAGGATGGCGAGCCGGACGCCGCGCGTGCCCAGCATCGGATTGGTCTCCGCCAGCTCGTGGACGCGCTTGAGCGTGCCCTCGAGCTCCTCGAGCTCGGCGCTCTCCTCGATTCGGGCGCGCTCGACCTCCTTCGCGAGCTCCTCGGCATTCGGGATGAACTCGTGGAGCGGCGGGTCGAGCAGCCGGATCGTGACCGGCTGGCCGCGCATCGCGTCGAACAGCTCCTTGAAGTGCTCGCGCTGCAGCTCGAGCAGCTTGTCGAGCGCCTTGCCACGCTCCTCGTCGGTCTCGGCCATGATCATCGCCTGCATCACGGCCTGGTTGTCGGTGCCGAGGAAGATGTGCTCCGAGCGGCACAGGCCTATGCCCTCGGCGCCGAACTCGCGCGCCTTCGTCGCGTCCTCGGCCGTGTCGGCGTTCGTGCGCACGCCGAGGCTGCGCAGCTCGTCCGCCCACTCGAGGACGGTCTCGAACTCGCCGCTCACCTCGGGATCCTCGAGCGGAACCTCGTCGGCTGTGACGACACCGGTGCTGCCGTCGATCGCTATCCGGTCACCCTCCGACAGCTCGGTGTCGCCGACGCGCAGCTTCTTCTGTTTGAGGTCGATGTCGAGCTCGCCCGCGCCCGCCACGCACGGCTTGCCCATCCCGCGCGCGACCAGGGCCGCGTGGCTCGCCTTGCCGCCCTTGCTCGTGAGAATGCCCTTCGCGGCATGGAAGCCGTGGACGTCGTCCGCCTCGGTGAAGGGCCGGACGAGGATCACCTCGCGGCCGTCCTTGCCGGCCGCGACGGCGTCGTCCGCCGTGAACACGATCTCCCCCGAGGCCGCGCCCGGCGAGGCGCCCACTCCCTTCGTGAGCGTCTCGAAGTCTGCGTCGCGGGCGAACGCCGGATGGAGCAGCGCATCGAGGCGCGCCGCCTCGATCGTCATCAGCGCCCCGTCCTTCTCGAGGAGCCCCTCCTCCACCGCGTCGACAGCGAAGCGCACGGCCGCCTGGGCGGGCCGCTTCGCGTTGCGCGTCTGGAGCATGTAGAGGGTCCCCTCCTCCACGGTGAACTCCGTGTCCTGCATGTCCTTGTAGTGCTGCTCGAGCGTGCTCAGGATCTCCATCAGCTCCGCGTGGGCCTCCGGCATCAGCTCCTTCATCTCGGAGATGTCGTGCGGGGTGCGCACCCCCGACACGACGTCCTCGCCCTGGGCGTTGACGAGGAAATCGCCCGACGGCTCGGGCGCACCCGTGATCTCGTCGCGCGAGAAGGCGACGCCCGAGCACGACTTCTCGCCGCGGTTGCCGAACACCATCTGCTGGACGTTCACCGCGGTGCCCCAGGTGTCCGGAATGCGGTTGATGCGCCGGTACTCGACCGCGCGTGGCCCGGTCCACGAGTCGAAGACCGCGCGGATCGCCTCGAGCAGCTGGTCGCGCGGCTCCTGCGGGAACTCGTCCTCGTAGGCCTCCTTGAAGCCCTCGGTGAGCGCCCTCAGGTCGTCGACCGAGAGCTCCGTGTCCTCCTCGACGCCGGCCTTCTTCTTGCGCTCCTCGATCAGCTCCTCGAAGCGCTCGCCCGGGATGCCGCGGCAGACGTTCCCGAACATCTGCACGAAGCGGCGATATGAGTCCCAGGCGAAGCGGTCTCCGCCAAGGCCCTCGACAGACTCGTCGCCCAAGCCGAGGTTGAGGACGGTATCGAGCATCCCCGGCATCGACTCGCGCGCGCCCGAGCGCACCGAGACGAGGAGCGGGTCGCGTGCATCGCCGAGCTTCTTGCCGGCCTGCTCCTCGAGCCGCCCGAGCGCGTCATCGACCTGCTCCTCGAGACCGTCCGGGAGCTCGCCGTCCGCCTCCATGTAGGCGACGCAGGCCTCGGTCGTGATCGTGAACCCGGCAGGCACCCGCTCGGCCCCGAGCACGCGCGTCATCTCCGCCACGTTGGCGCCCTTGCCGCCGAGGAGCTCGCGCATGTCCTTCGAGCCCTCGGTGAAGTCGTAGACGAGCTGGGTGTCTGCGGCGACGCTCATCGCCCGGACTGTATTCCCTAGGCGACGCGCCTCAACCGTACGTGTGCATGGTGCTCGAGCGTTTCCGCGACCGCCCGGTCGGCCTGGGCGAGTGCCCGCTCCGAGGCATCCGGCGCCTCCGCCAGCGGGCGCGCGAGCGCCTCGACGAGGAAGCGGTGGGCGTCCTCGCCTAGCGGGAAGGAGCCCGCCTCGCAGCCCGCGCACACGACCCCGCCTTCGCTCGGCGAGAAGCCGCCGAGATGCTCGGCGTCCCCACACGTCGCGCATGAGGCGAGCTCGGGAGCGAAGCCGGCGGCGAGCAGCAGCTTGAGCCGGAAGGCGAGCGCCTGAGAGCGGCAGGCGCGCGCCGGATCGGCGTCCAGCAGCGCGAGCTCGTTGCAGAGCAGGTTGTAGGCGGGCAGGTTGGGCTCGTTCGAGTCGAGCAGCCGCAGCACCGCCTCGCACGCCTGCGTGGCGCGTTCGAGCGACTCTCGGTGCTCGCGCAGCGCCCGGTGGGCGTGCACAGTGTCGGCCTGGCTGATCGTGCAAAGCTCACTGCGACCCTGGTGCAGGACGAGCTGCACGCGGCTGAGCGGCTCGAGCCGCCCGCCGAGGCGCGACTTCACGCGCCGCACGCCCTTCGCAACCGCGCCGACGCGCCCGTGATCGGCGGTGTAGAGGTGCAGCACGCGGTCCGCCTCGCCGAAGCGAATCGAGCGCAGCACCACCGCTTCGGTCTTGAAGGACCCGGGCACGACCTAGACTCTGAATCCGATGTCGGACGCGAACGGGGTAGTTCTCTACACCACGGACCCCTGCGGCTTCTGCCGCCAGGCGAAGACCCTGCTGCAGGCCCGCGGGGTCGATTACAGCGAGATCAACCTCGCCAAGGACCCCGAGGGCCGCGCCGCGCTCGTGGCCCTCACGGGCCAGATGACCTTCCCGCAGATCGTGGTCGGAAAGCGCGCCATCGGCGGCTTCCGCGAGCTGCTCGAGGCCGATCGTGCCGGCAGCCTCGACGTGCTGCTCGCAGCCTGAGATGCCGGTCCCCCGGACCGCTCGCCTCGGTGATCGCGAGATCACCCGCATCGGACTCGGCACGAACCGGCTCACGGATACGCCCGAGAACCTCGACTTCCTCGAGCAGGCCGTCCTGACCGGACTCGACTTCATCGACACCGCCCATCTGTACACGGGCGGCGCGAGCGAGCGGGCCGTCGGGACGGCGCTCGCGCCCTTCCCCGATGACCTGACCGTCGCCACCAAGGTCGGCTACCACCCCGGCAGCGGCCGGCCCGAGACGCTGCGGGCCGAGCTCGAGGAGAGCTTCGAGCGCCTGAGCGCGGAGACGATCCCGCTCGTCTACCTCCACCGGGTGCATCCGGACGTGCCGCTCGAGGAGTCGCTCGCCGTGCTGCGCGAGTACCGCGACGACGGGCGAATCGAGCACGTCGGCGTGTCCGACCTCGGCGTGGATCAGATCGAGCGCGCGCGCTCCGCGGTCCCGATCGCGGCCGTCCAGAACGAGTACAACCTCGCGGAGCGCAAGTACGAGGACGTGGTCGACTACTGCGAGCGCGAGGGGATCATGTTCGTCCCGTACTACCCCCTGCACGGCCCGGGGAGCACGCCTGAAAAGCTCGCCTGGCTCCTGAAGCGCTCGCCCTGCATCGTCCCGATCCCGGGAACGCTCTCGGTCGACCATCTGAAGAGCAACCTCGCCGCGCTCGACGTGGGCTAGGCCCGCGCTCGCGGCCTGCGTGGCGCCCGCTGGCAATTCGGGCAGATGTAGGTGCCGCGCCCGGCCGCTCGCATCTTGCGGATCGGGGTGCCGCAGCGCGGGCACGGCTCGCCCTCGCGGGTGTGGACGAGGAAGCGGTCCTGGAAGCTGCCGCGCGCGCCGTCGACGTGCCGGTAGTCGTCGATCGAGGCGCCCTTCGCGTCGATGCCCTGCTCGAGCGTCTCGACGACGGCGTCCCGGAGCGCCTCGATCTGCGGGCGTCGCAGCATGCCGACCGGCCGCAGCGGGTGGATGCGTGCGCGGAAGAGCGCCTCGTCCGCGTAGATGTTGCCGACGCCCGCGACGCGCTCCTGGTTCAGCAGGAAGGCCTTGACCGGCTGCTTGCGCCCGCGCGCCTGGGCGCGCAGCGCCTCGGCCGTGAAGTCCGGGCTGAGCGGCTCGACGCCGAGCCGCGAGGCGAAGTACTCGGAGAGCGCGTCGCTCCCGAGCAGCACGTCGCCCGTTCCGAAGCGGCGCACGTCCACGAACAGCAACCGCTCAGCGGGCCGCCCGCGCTTGCGGCCGAGCTCGAAGCGCACGCGCAGGTGGGGTCGCCCCGGCTCGTCCTCCGCGACCGGCACCAGCAGCAGGTTGCCGGTCATGCGCAGGTGCATCGCCAGGTGAATGTCGTCGTCGGTCGACATCACGAGGTACTTGCCGCGCCGCCACAGCCGCTCGATGCGCCGGCCGCCGAGGGCGTCATCGATGGCCTCGGGCGGGGCCGGCTCGCACCAACGCGGATCGAGAACCTGCACGCGCTCGAGCCGCCGGCCCTCGAGCGCCGGCGCGAGCTGGCGGCGGATCGTCTCGACCTCGGGAAGCTCTGGCACGCCTCCGGTTCTAGCAGCCGGCCACCGGGTGCCGGCCTGCGAACCCGGCAAGCGCCTCGGCCATCTCGGCCGGGCGCTCGACGTGGAGCAGGTGGGTCGCGCCCGGGAGCGTGAAGGGCTCGGCGTTCGGCAGCCACTCGAGCGCCAGTTGCGCTCGCCAGAGCTCCGAACAAGCCGGAGGCCGTCTACAGGGTCGCGCGCGGGTGCGCCCGGAAGTAGACGTCCTTCAGGCGCTCGCTCGACAGATGCGTGTAGAGCTGGGTGGTCGCGACGTCCGCGTGGCCGAGCATCTCCTGCACCGAGCGGAGATCGCAGCCGCCCGCGAGCAGGTGGGTGGCGAAGGTGTGGCGCAGCGTGTGCGGGCTCATGCGGTCGCCGAGGCCGGCGGTGACCGCGTGCCGGCGGACGATCTTGTAGAGGCCCTGGCGGGTGAGCGCGCCGCCGCGGAAGTTGACGAAGAGGTGCGGCTCGGGCGAGCCCTTGACGAGCCCGGGCCGGCCCCGTTCGAGGTAGATCCGCAGCGCCCCGAGCGCCGCCTGGCCGATCGGCACGAGCCGCTCCTTGGAGCCCTTGCCGCGGGCGCGCAGCACACGGTCCTCGAGGTCGACGTCAGCCAGCTCTAGCCCAGTCGCCTCGGAGGCGCGCAGGCCACACGCGTACATCAGCTCGAGCAGCGCCCGGTCGCGGAGCGCCGCCGGCTCGGTGCCGCGCGGCTGCGCGAGCAGCCGCTCGATCTCGCCGCGGGTGAGAACCTGAGGCAGCTTGCGGGCGCGGCGCGGACCGCTCAGCGTGGCGGTGGGATCCGACTCGCGCAGGCCGTCGCGGCGCAGGTGGCGATAGAAGGAACGCAGGCAGGCCGACTTGCGGTGGATCGTCGCGGGCGACGCGGGCGGGCGCTCATCGTCGCCACGCGCCAGCTGCTCGAGGAAGTCGGCCACGTCGCCGGGGCCCGCATCGATGGCCGACACTCCGCGGGCCTCGAGGAAGCGGCCGAACTGGAGCAGATCGCTGCGGTAGGCCTCGAGCGTGTTGCGCGAGAGCCCGCGCTCGAACTCGAGGTAGGCGAGGAAGTCGAGCAGCAGGTGCTCGAAGCGCTGCTCGGCGGCGTGCTGCTCGACGGTGGCCATCAGTAGACCGGTTCGGCCGCCGTGCCCCCATCCCTTGAAGCTGCAACGGGAGCGTCAGCGCAGGTAGGCCCGGAACCAGAGCAGGCCGGCGAGCGTCTTGGCGTCGCGGCACTCGCGAATCAGGTCGTCGAGCTCCTCGAGCGGCGCCTCGACAACCTCGATGCGCTCGTTCTCGCCCGGGTCGGCGCGCTCGTCGTAGAGGTCCGTGGCCCGGAACAGCGTGCATTCCTCGTCCGCGAAGCCGGGTGACAGGTAGAAGCTCGTCAGGCGCTCCCAGCTGCGCGCGCCCTTGCCGATCTCCTCGGCGAGCTCGCGCTTGGCCGTCTCGAGCGGGCCCTCGCCCTCCTCGTCGAGCTTGCCGGCCGGCAGCTCGAGGAGCGCCTCCTCCCCCACCGCCTCGCGCGGCTGGCGCACGAGGAAGATGCGCTCGTCGTCGTGCGCGACGATCGCCACCGAGCCCGGGTGCTCGACGATCTCGCGCTCGGCCTCCTCGCCGTCGTCGTAGCGGAAGCTGTCGACGCGGACGGTCGCGATCCGCCCCTCCCAGGCCGTCCGGCTGCCGATGCGCTCGAAGCTCATCGCGCGGCCTGCGCGACGATCGCGAGCGTCACGTCGAGCATCTTCTCGAGCGCGTCCTCGGTGACCGATTCGTCGGGCTGATGGTTGCGCTCGGTGCCGTTCGCGAGGTTCACCACCGACAGACCGGCACTGATCAGCGCGTTGGCGTCGCTGCCGCCGCCCGTCGTGATGTAGACGGGCTCGACCCCGCAGGCCTCGAGCGCCGCGGCGGCGGTCTCGACCGCCGGCGCCGTGCGCGTGAGGCGGTAGCCCCGGAAGAGCCGTTCGACCGACGTGTCGAGGTCGCAGTGCCCGTCGCTCGCCGCCTCGGCGCAGGCGTCGACGAGCTCGCTCACGACCTCGCCGGCACGCGCGTCGTCGAGGCTGCGCGCCTCGAGCTCGACCTCGCAGCGCTCGGCCACCACGTTCGCGGCGGTGCCGCCCTCGATGCGGCCGACGTTGGCGGTTGTCTCGGCGTCGATCCGGCCGATGCGCATGCGGGCGATGGCGGCCGCGGCAGCAGCGATCGCGTTGGCGCCGGCCTCGGGCCTGATGCCGGCGTGGGCGGCCTGACCGCGGAAGCTCGCGGCCAGGCGGTAGTAGGTCGGCGACGCCACGACGATCTCGCCGATCGGCGAGGCATGGTCGAAGACGAATCCGTAGTCGGCGCCGAGGCGCCCGCGGTCGAACGCCTTCGCGCCGCGCAGGGCGCGCTCCTCGGATGTCGTGAACAGCAGCTCCACGCCCGCCGGGCTGCCGTCCTTGGCGAGCCGGCGCGCGGCGCCCAGCACCGTCGCGACCGCGGCCTTGTTGTCCGCGCCGAGGATCGCCTCGTGGCGGTTCGTGAGGACGCCGTCGGCGCGCTGGACCTGCACCGGCCCCGCGAGCGGGACGGTGTCCATGTGGGCGCAGAGCAGCACCGTCGGGGCCTCCTCCGGGCCCGGCAGACGCGCGAGCAGGTTGCCGGCGCCCGCGCCCGTCTCATCGGCCGTGTCGTCCTCCTCGACCTCGAGCCCGAGCGCCCGCAGCTCCTCGCTGACCGCGTCGGCCATCGCACGCTCGTCGCCGGACGGGCTCTCGATCTCGCAGAGCCGCACGAAGTCGGCGACTAGCCGCTCGCGCTCCTCGCTCGACGCCTCGACGATCACGCGCGACACGCTACACCGGGGCGGCCGGAGCGGAATACTCGCCGCATGGATCCCGACGTCCTCGAGCGGATCCGCCGCTCGTACGCGATCTACAACGACGGCGGCGCCGTCCTGCGCGGCGACCACGACGACTTCTACGCCGCCCTCTTCAGCCCGGACGCGGAGCTGATCGTGCCGCAGATCTACCCCGACATGGAGCCCGCGTACGTCGGGATCGAGGGCCTCAAGCGGCAGCGCATGCGCATGGACGAGATCTGGGAGGACCTGCGCTGGGAGCCCGAGCGCTTCATCGAGGCCGGTGGGGCGCTCGTCGTGCTGCTGACCCTGTCGGGGATCTCGCGCCAGATGAAGGCACCCGTGAGCGCGCCGGTCGCGCACGTCTGGACGGTGCGCGAGGAGCGAGTCACGCGGCTCGAGGTCTTCCTCGACCGCGATGAGGCCTTTGCGGCGGCCGGGCTTCCGGCCGAATAGACCTGGCTGCGGCCGCTACGCGTGCGACTCGGCGCGCACCGCGGGCTCGACCTCGGGGGCGCGCTCGCGCGCCAGCCCGAGCGCCGCCCCGACGAACTCGCGGAACAGAGGCTGCGGGCGCAGCGGCCGCGACTTGAACTCCGGGTGGTACTGCGACGCCACGAAGAACGGGTGCTCGGGCAGCTCGATCACCTCGACGAGCCGGTCGTCCGGCGACGTGCCGCTGAAGCGGAGGCCGGCCTGCTCGAGCCGCTTGCGGAGGTGGTTGTTGACCTCGTAGCGGTGGCGGTGGCGCTCGTAGATCACGGCGTCGCCGTAGATCTCGCGCGCCCGCGTGTCGTCGTGCAGCTTCACGGGATCGGCGCCGAGCCGCATCGTGCCGCCCATGTCGCGGACCTCCTTCTGCTCCGGCAGGAGGTCGATGACGGGGTAGGGAGTCTCGGGATCGAACTCGGTCGAGTTGGCACCCGCCATGCCGGCCACGTGGCGGGCGAACTCGGCGACGGCGATCTGCATCCCGAGGCAGATGCCCAGGTACGGGACGCCGTGCTCGCGCGCGTAGCGCGCGGCCTGGATCTTGCCCTCGATGCCGCGCACGCCGAAGCCACCCGGCACGAGGATGCCGTCGCAGGTGGCAAGCTCGCGCTCGACCTCGCCGTCCGTGAGCCGCTCGCTGTCGACCCAGTGCACCTCGACGCGACCGCCGTGGTGGGAGCCCGCGTGGTTGAGCGCCTCGATCACGGACAGGTAAGCGTCGGCCAGCTGGTTGTACTTGCCGACGAGCGCGATCCGCACGGGCTGGCGCGCCGCCTCGATGCGGTCGACGAGGCCCTTCCAGGCGCTGAGGTCAGGCGGCGACGCCTCGAGCCCGAAGTGCGAGAGGATCTCCGTGTCGACGCCCTCGGCCGCGAACTCGAGCGGCACCTTGTAGATCGAGTCGACGTCGCGGGCGGACACCACCGAGCTGACCGGCAGGTTGGCGAACAGCGCGATCTTCTCGCGGATCTCGGTGCCGAGCGCCTCCTCGGAGCGGCACATGACCATGTCCGGCTGGATACCGATGCGCCGCAGCTCCTGGACCGAGTGCTGCGTCGGCTTGGTCTTCAGCTCGCCCGCGTGCCCGAGGAACGGGACGAGCGTGAGGTGGACGAACATGCAGCGGTCACGGCCGAGGTCGGAGGCGAACTGGCGGAGCGCCTCGAGGAAGGGCAGCGACTCGATGTCGCCGACCGTGCCGCCGATCTCGGTGATCACGATGTCGACGTCCGTCGACTCCGCCACCAGCTTGATGCGGTTCTTGATCTCGTCGGTGATGTGCGGAATCACCTGGACCGTCCCGCCCAGGTAGTCGCCGCGGCGCTCGCGCCGGATCACCGAGTTGTAGATCGCGCCGGCGGTGGCGTTCGACGCGCGGCTCGTGTTGACGTCCGTGAAGCGCTCGTAGTGCCCGAGGTCCAGGTCGGTCTCGGCGCCGTCCTCGGTGACGAACACCTCGCCGTGCTGGAACGGGCTCATCGTGCCCGGGTCGACGTTGATGTACGGATCGAACTTCTGGATCGTCACCGAGAGCCCGCGGGCGACGAGCAGCTGGCCGAGCGACGCCGCGGCGATGCCCTTGCCGAGTGCGGAGACCACGCCGCCGGTGACGAAAATGAAGCGGGTGGCAGGGCGGGATTCGGGCATCAACCTCTGGGGAAACGAGTGTACTCGTGTGCTCGGCGGATCGCCTGCATCATGCCGCCGCCAGCAGCTCCTCGGCATGCCTTCGGGCCGCGCCGTCGCCCGCATCGGCTCCCAGCATGCGCACGAGTTCCTCGACGACGCCCTCGCCCTCGAGCGGCTCGACCGTCGTGAGCGCCGTCCGCCCCGCGGCCGACTTCTCGATGCGGAAGTGGGTGCCGGCCAGCGAGGCGATCTGAGGCAGGTGGGTGATGCAGAGCACCTGACGCGCCTCGGCCAGCACGCGCAGGCGCTCGCCCACCGCGCGCGCCGTCTGGCCGCCCACGCCCGCGTCGACCTCGTCGAACACGAGCGTGCGCGACTCGCCCGCTCCCGCCACGGTCATCAGCGCCAGCATCACTCGTGAGAGCTCGCCCCCGGACGCCGCCTCGCGGATCGGCGCCGCCGGGACGCCCGGGTTGGGCCCGAGCAGGAACTCGACGCCGTCGGCGCCGCTTGGCCCCACCTCGCGCGGCTCCAGCGCGACCTCGAAGCTCGCACCCTCCATCGCGAGCGCGGCGAGTTCCTCGCGCACCCGCTTCGCCAGCCTCGGCGCTGCCTTGTGGCGCGCCGCGCTCAGCTTCGCGGCGAGCTCGTCGCGCTCCGCGGCGGCCTTCGTCAGGGCGGCCTCGATGCGCTCGGTCTCGACCTCGGCCTGAGCGAGCCCGTCCCGCTCGACGCGGCAGCGCTCGGCGTGCTCGAGCACCCCCGTGACGCTGCCACCGTGCTTGCGCTCGAGCCGGTCGTACAGCTCGAGCCGCTCCTCGACCTCCTGCAGGCGGCCCGGCTCGCCCTCGAGCGAGTCGGCGTAGCGGCGCAGCTCCGCGCCCAGGTCCTCGGCCTCGAGCCTGAGGGCGGCGAGCCGCTCGGCGAGCGCGTCGAGCTCGGCATCGACGCCCGCCACGGGCTGCGCCACCCGCTCGGCCTCGGCGAGCAGCGCCGCCGCGCCGCCCTCGCCGGACTCCGGCGCCAGCGCCTCGGCGCCGCCGGCGGCCGCCGCGAGCAGCCCGTCGAGCGCCCGCAGCCGGCCGCGCTCCGCCAGCAGGGCCTCCTTCTCGGCCGGGCTCGGGTCGAGCGCCTCGATCTCCTCGATCTCGAAGGCGAGCAGGTCGAGGTCCCGGTCGCGAGTGCCGGCTCGGGTGCGCAGTTCCTCGAGCTCTCGACCCAGCTCGCGGGCCCGCACATGGGCGCTGCTCAGGCGCGAGCGCAGCGCCAGCTGGTCGCGTCCTCCGAAGCCGTCCAGCAGGTCGAGCTGCGCCGACGCCAGCGTCAGCTTGCGGTGCTCGTGCTGGCCGAAGAACGCCACCAGGCGCCCACCCAGCGCCTGCAGGTCGCCCGCCGTGGCGGACCTGCCCTGCACGAACGCGCGCGTGCGGCCCTCTGCGCTCACGCGGCGCGCGAGCACCAGCTCGGGCGGCACGCCGCCGTCGAGCTCCGCCACCCGCTCGCGCAGATCGCCCAGCTCCGGCACGTCGAGCAGCCCCTCCGGCAGCTCGAAGACGCCCTCGACATAGGCCTCGCGCGCGCCGGGGCGGACGATCCCGGAGCGAGCCTTGCCGCCGAGCAGCAGGTCGAGCGCGTGCGCGAGCACCGTCTTGCCCGCACCGGTTTCGCCGGTGATGGCGGTGAGGTCCGCGCCGGGGCGCAGCTCCGCCCTCTCGATGAGGAGCAGGTTCTCTATCCGCAGCTCGAGGAGCACGCAAGCAGGTCTACCAGCGCCGCCCGACGGAGCGGCGGCCCTGTTACACGGCCGTGCGCAAACTGCGTGGGTTCAGTACGAGAGTCGTCCGAACTTGTCACGCAGGCGGTGGTAGAAGGTCGCGCCGGGCGCCTGCGCGAGCAGCGCGCGGCCCTTCTCGAAGCGGATCGCAACCGTTCCCTCCGGGGCCAGCGGCCCGACCATCTGGCCGTCCGTCGTCATGTCGACGTCCTCCTCGCGCGAGCGGTTGCGCACCTCGAGGACGTCGCCGGGCGCCACGACGAGCGAGCGCGCCGTGAGCGTGTGCGGCGCGATGAACGAGACCACGAATCCCTCCACGCCCCAGGCCAGCACGGGGCCCCCATTGGCGAGGTTGTAGCCGGTCGAGCCGGCCGGCGTCGCGGCCACCAGGCCGTCGCAGCGAACCTCGCCGAGCTCCTCCCCCGACACCGAGTAGGCGAGCTCCGCGACGCGGCCGTCCGGGCGGCGGTGGAACGACATGTCGTTGATCGCGGCCGCCTCGCCGTCGCCGGTCGACGCCACCAGCTCCGGCAGCTCCATCAGATCGAACTCGCCCGCCAGCGCGTGGCGCACGCCCTCCTCGAGCTCCCACGGCTCGACCGTGGCGAGGAAGCCGATCGTCCCGAAGTTGACCGCGAACACCGGCACGCGACTGCCGCTGTAGCGGCGCAGCGTCGAGAGGATCGTGCCGTCGCCGCCCAGCACGAGCGCAACGTCAGCCTCCCCCGCCGAATCGTCGGCGATGACGAGGCCGTCACGTGGCTCGAGGCCGTGCTTGGCGGCCTCGTCCGTTGAGACGTGGACCTCGACGCCCGCCTCGCCCGCCAGCTCGAGCACGCGCGTGAGCGCCTCGCGGGTGTCGGCGACCCGCGCGTGGGTGAACACGGTGATCGCCTTCGGGCGCTCGCTCACGGCTCCGCAATTCTTGCCGCGAGCTCGAGATCCTGAACCTCGGCGGCGCGCCCCGCCTCGGCAAGCCAGACGAAACTCTCGCGGTTCCCGGCCGGGCCGGGCAGCCCGGAAGACGCGTAGCCGAGCACCGCGACGCCGACCTCGGAGCGCATCCGCTCACCCACCTGGACGAGCGCCGCGCGGCGGTCTTCGCCGGAGCGGACGACGCCGCCCTTGCCGACCCGCTCGCGGCCGACCTCGAACTGCGGCTTGATCATCGCGAGGCAGTCGAACACCGGCGCGGCACAGGCGAGCACCGCCGGCAGCACCTTGGTCAGCGAGATGAACGAGACGTCGGCGACGATCAGGTCCGGCGCATAGGGAAGCTCGCCCGGCTGCAGCGAGCGCGCGTTGCGCCGCTCGATTACCGTCACGCGCGGGTCGTTGCGCAGCCGCCAGTGCAGCTCTCCGTAGGCCACGTCGAGCGCGATCACTGAGCTCGCGCCGCGCTGCAGGAGGCAGTCCGTGAAGCCGCCCGTCGAGGCGCCGACGTCGAGCGCCCTGCGGTCGGCGGGGTCGATCCCGAAGGCGTCGAGTGCGTTGGCGAGCTTGATGCCCCCGCGTGACACGAACGGCGGCGCCGCGGCCACCGCGACGTCCGTGTCGTCGGCCACGAGCTCGCCCGGCTTATGGGCCGGCCGGCCGGCCACGGTCACGTCTCCAGCCAGCACCGCGGCCGCCGCGCGCGAGCGAGACTCGTACAGGCCGCGATCGGCCAGCAGGCTGTCGAGCCGCCGCTTCGGCACCGCTGCAGACTAACCGCGAGCGCCTGTGTGACCCACGTCACACTACGCGGACCTACCGAGCGTAACCTCGGTCTCGATGACGGTTCTGAGGCTCATCTCACCCGCTGCACGGGCCGGCCTTTTGGTGGCCGCCGGCATCGGGTTGATCGCGGCGCCCGCCCTGCTCGGGACCGGCTCCGCCGCGCTCATCACCGGGCTCGTGCTCGGCGCCCTGGCGATCGAGCTAGGGGTGGCCGGCACCGCGTCCGAGGGCCGCGGCACGCTCCCGATCTCGGCGCACGCGGTCTACGACCGTGGGCTGGCGCTCGGGCTGTTCCTGGCGGCTGCGATCTTCGGGCTGACGGGCGAGACCGAGGCGGCGCCGGTGTTCGCCGCTGCGGGTGCGCTCGCTCTCGTCGTGACCTCGATCACGCGCTACAGCGCGACCCCGGCCTAAGACTTCCTCTCAGAGACGCATCACACATATCGCATCACTCCTCCCTCAGAGGCGGCCCGCGAAAGCGGGTCGTCTCTCTTTTGGGGGGGCTTTCGAGCCGAGCTAGTCGGCCCTGTTTCGCTCTTCGTCAGCCTCGGCTTCGTGCCGCCGAGCATCCTCGCGGTGATTCTCGGCGGCCCCGGCGTCCCCGAACAGCTCTGCCGCGTCGGCTGACTCGCGATCGGTCCGGGCGGCACGCTCATGCCTGGCGGCAGCGCGCTCGTTCTGGCGCCGACGCTTCCTGCGCTCGTCGTCGGGCTCGTCGTCGTCGGCCATTCGACAGAGCCTAGCCCTCCTTGGCAGTGGCCTAGACGCCGAACTCGTCCTGGAGCGCCTCTGAGATCTCTCCGCCGGGGCGCCCACGGCGCTCGCCGTCGACGAAGACGTCCACCTGCTCGTCCCAGAAGGCGACCAGGCCCTTGATCGAGACGGCGTCGGGGAGCGGCTCGGCATAGGTCCAGCCGATGTCCTCGAGGACGCGCCCGCCGGCCTCGAGCGACCAGTAGGAGGCGTGACCCTTGTATGGGCAGTAGCTGCGGGAGTCGGTCGGCCGCAGCTCGGCGCGGACGTCCTCGCGCGGGACGTAGAAGCGCGTCGGCAGCTGGGTCTCGAACAACAGCCGGGCGTCGGTCGTCTCAGCCACCAGCTCGCCGTCGACCTCGATCCGGATGGGTCGCGAGGTCCGGCGAACGTCGACGCGGTGGAACGGGTCGCGCGGATGCCCGATCACGCGCTCGTCCTCCTCGTACCAATCGAAGGCGTCGAAGTCGACCGCGATGTAGCCGGCGAGGTCGTCGTCCGCCAGGCGGAAGGCCGCACCGACGCGGTCGCCGACCGTCTGCGGCTCGCCCTCGGCGGTGTGCACCGCGAACGGGATTCCCGGGTGCAGCACTCCTTCGGCGTGGCCGTTGGTCGCGGGCGCCGCCGTGAGCTCGCCCTCTATGTCCTCGGCCGGGACGGCGTAGGACGGACACACGCGCCGCGGCTCCCAGAGAAGCACCGCGCGCGTGCTGTCGACGACGGTGTCCGCGCCGAGCTTCGCCCGCACGCGCCGCTCGATCGGCTCATGCCGGAGCAGGCCGCGGGCCTCGCTGAAAAGGTCTTTCATCCTCGTGCTCATCCGAAGGAAGACGTTACGCACCCCGGCTCTATTCCCCAAGCCTCTACGTAGACTCAGCGGCTTCATGGACGAGCACCGTTACGAGGCCCGCCTGCGCTGGACCGGATCGACCGGTCTCGGCTGGGACCACTACGACCGCGAGCACACCGCCACGGCCCCTCCGGCCGAGCAGGAGGTGCGCCTGACGACCGGCGAGTCGCAGGGCGACCCGGCCGTCCTCAACCCTGAGCAGCTTGTCGTGATGGCAGCGTCGTCCTGCCAGATGCTCTTCTTCCTCCACCTTGCAAGCAAGGCGCGCATCGACGTGGTCGAGTATCAGGACGACGCCGAGCGGCGTGATGCCTCTCGACGATCCGCCGGTGCGGCTGACCCGGATCACGCTGCGGCCACGTATCGTGATCGCCGGCGAGGCGAGCGAGGAGCGGGTCAGGAAGCTGGTCGAGAAGGCGCACGAGTACTGCTACATCGCCAACAGCCTGAACGGCGAGGTGGCGCTCGAGCCGCGCGTCGAGTTCGCGCAGGTGAGCCGATGAGCGCGGCACCGGAGGTCCTCGAGCGGCTGCTCACGACACCCGGCGCCCCGGGCCAGGAGGGCGCCGCCGTCGCGGTCTGGCGTGAGGCCGCCGAGGAGTTCGCCTCCTCGGTGACGGTCGACGCCATGGGCACGCCCGTCGCGCGCGTGGACGGCCGCGGCGAGCACCCGCTGCTCGCGGTGGTCGGACACATCGACGAGATCGCGGTGCTCGTCAGCCACGTGTCCAAGGAGGGCCAGCTCAAGGTCGTCTCGTCCGGCGGCTGGGACGCGCAGATCTTGGTGGGCCAGCGCGTCGAGGTGCTGACGGCGGATGGCCCGGTGCCGGGCGTCTGCGGTCGCAAGCCGATCCATCTGCTCGAGGGCGAGGAGCGCAAGAAGGCGGTCGAGCTGAAGGGGCTCCATATCGACATAGGCGCGAAGGACCGCGACGAGGCGCTCGAGCGCGTGCGCCTCGGCGATCCGGTCGTGATCGCCACGCAGCCCGTCGACCTATTCGCCGGGCGGCTCGCCTCGCGGGCGCTCGACAACCGCCTCGGCGTCTACGTCGCGCTCGAGGTGGCGCGGCGCGTGGCGGAGGCGGGCGGCGGCGCCGGTCCGGTGGCGGGCGTGGCCGCGGTTCAGGAGGAGATCGGCGCGCACGGCGCCCGCGCGATGGCCTACGGGCTCGAGCCGGACGTCGCGATAGTCGTCGACGTGACGCACGCCACCGACGTCCCGGGTGTCGAGGCGGGGCAGCTCGGCGACCACGGCCTCGGCGAGGGGCCGGTGCTGACCCGCGGCGCGATCGTGAGCGCGCGCGTCAACCAGCTGCTGGACGAGGCAGCCGAGGCAGAGGGGATCGCGATCACGACCGAGGTCTCGGGGCGCGCGACCCACACCGACGCGGACTCGATCCACCTGAGCCGCGCGGGCGTGCCGACGGCGATCCTGTCGATCCCGCTGCGCTACATGCACTCACCCGTCGAGGTCGTCGAGCTCGCGGACGTCGAGGCGACGATCGCGCTGATCACGGCCTTCGCGCTCAGACTCGAGCCGGATACGAGCCTGGCGCGCTGGTAGTCAGGCCAGGCTCGGCTCGAGCACGGCCTGCGCGACGCGGTCGGCGACCGCCTCGGGTGTCAGGCCGACCTCGGCGCGCAGCAGCGCGGGCTTGCCGTGCGTGACATAGGCGTCGGGCAGTCCGACGCGCAGCACTCGCGTCGCCCCCAGCTGGTCGCTATCCGCGAGGTGCTCGAGGACCGCGGAGCCGAATCCTCCGGAGAGCACGTTCTCCTCGACCGTCACGAGCAGGTCGTGCTCGGCGGCGAGCCGCTCCACGAGCTCGGCGTCGAGCGGCTTCGCGAAGCGGGCGTCCGCCACGGTCGGATCGACGCCGTGGCCGTCCGCGAGCAGGTCCGCCGCGCCGAGCGCGACGCTCACGCCGTAGCCGTAGCCGAGGAAGGCGACTCGCTCGCCCTCGCGCAGCAGCTCGCCGCGGCCGATCTCGATCTGCTTCGGCCTGAGCGGCAGCGGGACGCCCTCGGCCTCGCCGCGCGGGTAGCGCATCGCCACCGGGCCGTCGTCGTGGCGCAGCGCCGTGTGCAGCATGTGGACGAGCAGCGCCTCGTCGCGCGGCGCCATCAGCACAATGTTCGGCAGGCAGCGCAGGAACGAGATGTCGAAGGCGCCGTGGTGGGTCGGGCCGTCGTCGCCGACGAGCCCGGCGCGGTCCATCGCGAACACGACGTTCAGGTTCTGAAGGCAGACGTCGTGGACGATCTGGTCGTAGCCGCGCTGGAGGAAGGTCGAGTAGATCGCGGCGACCGGCTTCGCGCCCTGGAGCGCAAGCCCCGCCGCGAACAGCACCGCGTGCTGCTCGGCGATGCCCACGTCGTAGTAGCGCTCGGGCAGGGCGTCCTGCAGCAGGTTCAGGCCCGTGCCGGAGTTCATCGCCGCGGTGATGCCGAGCACGCGCTCGTCGCGGCGCGCCTCCTTGACGAGCGCCTCGCCGAACACCTGCGTGTACTGGGGCGGCTTCGGCGCCGCCGCCGACGTGCCGTTCGGCTTCTTGGGCGCAGCGAGGCCGTTGACGATCGAGCCGGGCTTGGCGGCGTGCCACTTCTCCATGCCCTCGAGCCCGCCCTCCTCGGCGGGGACGAAGCCCTTGCCCTTCACCGTCTTGCAGTGCACGACCACCGGGCGGTCCGCCTGGAGCGCCTCGCCGATCGCCTGGCGCAGCGCCTTGACGTCGTGACCGTCGACGACGCCCACGTAGGCGAGGTCGAGCTCCTCGAAGAAGAGCCCCGGCGCCCAGTAGGCCTTGAGCGACTCCTTCAAGATCGGGCCGAAGCGCTCGATCTTGCTGCCGATGCCTGCCGGCAGCCTCGTGAGCGTCTCCTCGGCGTCCTCGCGCGCGTGGTACAGCTTCGGATTCAGGCGCATGCGGTTGAAGAGCCGCGAGAGCGCGCCGACGTTGGGCGCGATCGACATGCCGTTGTCGTTGACGACGATCACGATCGGCATGTCCAAGCCGCCCGCGTTGAGGAGCGCCTCGAACGAGACGCCGCCGGTGAGGGCGCCGTCGCCGATGACGGCGACGACCTTGCCGTCGTCGCCGACTCCGCGCCGCATCGCCTCCTTGAGGCCGACCGCATAGGACACCGAGGTAGAGGCGTGGCCCGCGCCCATGATGTCGTGCTCTGACTCGTGGATCGCGCAGAAGGGCGCGAGCCCCTCGTACTTGCGGATCGTGCCGAGCTGGTCGCGGCGGCCGGTGAGCACCTTGTGCGGGTAGGCCTGGTGGCCGACGTCCCAGAGGATCTTGTCGCGCGGCGAGTCGAGCAGCGAGTGCAGCGCGACGGCTATCTCGCAGGCGCCCAGGTTGGCGCCGAAATGGCCGCCGATCTCGCCGATCGTCTCGATGATCAGGTCGCGGACCTCCTGGGCAACCTGCTGCAGCTGCTCATCCGAGAGGCCCTTCAGGTCGGCCGGGCCGTCGATCTTGTCGAGAAGCGTCGTCATGTCGTGCGGGTGAGGATGTAGTCGGCGATTCCGGCGAGGCGCTGCGTTGCGCCCGTGGCCTCCGCGAGCGCCGCCTGTGCCTTTGCGTGCGACTCCCGGGCCAGCTCGCGGGCCCGCTCCAGTCCGAAGACGCTCACGTAGGTGGCCTTCCCATGGCGCTCATCGGAGCCCTGCGGCTTCCCGATCTCGGCCTCGTCCCCGGTCACGTCGAGGATGTCGTCGACGATCTGGAAGACGACGCCAAGCTCAGCCGCAAAGCGCCGGTAGGGGATTGTGGCAGGTCCATCCATCCCTTCCAGTGCCAGTACCGAACCCACCGAGGCCGCAATCAGGGCCCCGGTCTTCAGCTCGTGGAGGTGGCGCAGCTCGACCGACTCGTGTCCCGCGACGTCGAGGTACTGGCCTCCGACCATTCCCTCGACCCCGGCCGCGGAGACGAGCTCGCGCAGCGCCGCCAGAACGTTCGCCGGGTCGCCGGCCTGTTCGGTCAGCGCGAGTCGCAGCGCTTCGGCGAACAGCCCGTCGCCCGCGAGGATCGCCACGTCCTCCCCGTAGGCGACGTGACAGGTCGGCTTGCCGCGACGCAGCTCGTCGTCGTCCATCGCCGGCAGGTCGTCGTGGATGAGCGAGTAGGTGTGGATCATCTCGATGGCCGCGGCAAGGGGCAGGATCTCTGTGGGGTCGCGCCCGAGCGCCTCGGCCGTAGCCAGCGCGAGCACGGGCCGGATGCGCTTGCCGCCGGCCAGCAGCGAGTAGCGCATGGCCTCGTCGAGCCGCGCCGTGCCGGGCTCGCGTGCAAAGCGCAGGCCGTCGAGGTAGTCGTCCACCCGGTGCTGCAGGTCGAGCGGGTAGGCCGGCGCTCCGACGGAGCTCAAAGAAGGCGCTCCTGGCCCTCCGCCTCGCCGGCGACACGCGCGCGCGTGTCGATCTCGGCGCCCAGCCGGCCGGCGAGCTCGGCGCAGCGCTCGACGAGCGTGGCCGCCTCGTCCTGCTCGAGCGAGCCCGAGCGCAACCGGTCCGCGACGGCCTCGAGCTCCTCAGCGAGCGCGGTGACCGAGTCGGGCTCGGCCATCAGCGCGCCGCTTCCTGGCGCGCGACCGTGCCGAGGATCCCGTTCAGGAAGCCGGGCGCCTCCAAGGAGCAGAGCTCCTTCGCTGCCTCAACGGCCTCGTCGATCGCGACTTCGGCCGGCACGTCCGGCCGGCCCTTCAGCTCGTGCAGAGCCACGCGCAGGATGTTCCTCTCGACGGGCGCGATCCGGTCGAGCGTCCAGCCCGAAGAGTGGGTCGCGATCAGCTCGTCGAGCTCGGCCTGGTCCGCGAGCACGCCCTCGACGAGCTCGCGCGTGAAGGGCGTCGCGTTGCGATCGAGCAGGTCGAGCGCGGGCCTGCCGGTCACGTCCGCCTGGTAGAGCGCCACGACCGCGGCCCTCCGCTGCTCGCTGCGGCGCGCCACGTCTAGGCGCGCGAGACGTACTCGCCCGAGCGGGTGTCCACCCGGACTCGGTCGCCGACGTTGACGAACAACGGCACCCGCACGACGACGCCGGACTCGAGCGTCGCCGGCTTGTCGCCGCCACCGGAGGCCGTATCGCCCCGGAGCCCCGGATCTGTCTCCGCGACCGCCAGCTCGACCGCGCTCGGCACCTGGACGTCGGAGGGGGCCTCGTCGACGTAGAGCACGTCGACCTCCTCGTTCGGAACCACCCACTGGAGCGACTCCTTGACCGATTCCTCGGGCACCGCCATCTGCTCGTAGCTCTGGACGTCCATGAAATGAGCGTCCGTGCCGTCCGAGTACAGGAACGTCATCTTGCGCGACTCGGTGCGGACCGGCCGGAACTTCTCGCCGGCGCGGAAGGTCCTGTCGATGACGGCGCCGTCGTCGACGCGCTTCAGCTTCGTGCGGACGAACGCGCCGCCCTTGCCGGGCTTCACGTGCTGGAACTCGACGATGCGAAAGACCTTGCCGTCGATCTCGACGTGCATGCCGTTCTTGAACTGGTTGGTGCCGACCACGGCGACAGAGGTTAGTCGGGCGCCGCGACTCAGCGCTGGCAGACTTGCCACATGTCGGCGCATCGCCAGCACGCTCACCTGGAGGCTCCGCTCGAAGCGGTCTGGGGCCTGGTCGGCACGCCGAGGCGGTACCCGGAGTGGTGGCCGCGGGTGATCGAGGTGCACGGGGAGCGCTTCGAGGAGGGCGACGAGTACGTGCAGGTGACGAAGGAGCTGATCGGCACGGCCGAGACGAGCTTCCTGCTCGACCGCCGCGACGATCTGCGCGAGATCCGGATGAGCTGCCAGCTCACCGGCATGTACGCCCACTGGTTCCTCACGCCTGCTCAGGGCGGCACGTTCGTGGAGCTGGAGATGGGGATGCAACCGCGCCGTGTCGGCGACCGGGTCATGGACCGGGCCGTCGGCGGCATCTACTTCCGCCGCTGGGCGAACCAGTCGCTCGATGCGCTGCGCGAGGCGGCTAGCCCGGCTTCTGCGCAGACCCGAGCTTGACCGAGCAGGGGATCTCCCAGCCGTCGTCTGTGCGGTAGGGCTCGAGCAGCTCGTCGTAGCGCCGCCGGATCTCGGCCTGCAGCTCCGGCGGCTGGCTCGTGACCATGGTCATCGTGCGGACGGTGCCGCCGAGCACGTCCGCCCAGAACTCGTCGAGGTCGTCGACGTGGTGGGTGAACGCGACCTGCTCGATGATCGGCTCCTCCAGCCCCGCTCCCAGCAGGAGCTGAGCGAACTCCCGGTCGGGCGAGTACTGGAAGATCGAGGGTCCGGCGGGCAGCTCGTCCGGCATCTTCGCGCCCGCCGCGCCGACCGCCTCGATCATGGCGCCCACGAAGCGCGTCCGCTTGGGCGCGTCCCAGGTGGTGAGGGCCACCCGGCCGCCCGGACGCGTCACGCGGGCAAACTCCCGCAGCGCGCTGGGCAGGTCCGAGAGGTGGGGCATCAGGAAGGCGCCGATCACCACGTCGAAGCTCTCGTCCTCGAAGTCGAGCGCCGTGGCGTCGCCCTCGCGGAAGTCGAGCTCGGGATGCAGGCGGCGCGCCAGCTCGAGCATCTCGGGCGCGAAATCCAGGCCGATCGCCACCGCGCCGCGCTCGGCGGCCCGCGCCGCCGCGTAACCGGGTCCGGTCGCGAGGTCGAGCACTCGCTTGCCCTCGTCCACGCCGGCCGCGTCGAGCATGGGATCGATTGCGCGGGTCGTGATCTTGCTGATGCCGTGGTGATAGGGCTCGGCGCGACCCTCGCTCCAGCGTTCCTTCTCGAATTCGCCGAACGCGTCGGCCATCCCTCGGGTTCTATCACCCGACGTCAGGCGGCAGGCGACCCTCGTCGCGAAGCTTCTCGAGGTGTGCCGCGAGCGTCAGCGCCGCTGCGGGACGGAGCTCCGCTGGGGCGTCCGACCACACCGCGTCGAGCAGCTCGTCGCGGTTTCGGAGGCCGGCGTCTATCGCCTCGAGCAGGCGCCGCTCGCGGTCGAGGCGATGCGCCATGTACTCGTCGAGCTTGGCCTGAGGCTCCCACACGTAGGGGCCATGGCCGGGGCAGAGCACCTCGAGGTCGAGCTCCATCAGACGCCGTAGCGAGTCCAGGTAGGCGGACAGGGAGCCCTCGCCGGGCGGGATGAAGACGCTGCCCGTACCGAGCACGGTGTCGCCCGTGAAGCACGCCCGGCCGGCCAGCAGGCAGACGCTGTCGGCGGAGTGGCCCGGGGTCGCCACGGCGCGGAACGGCCCGACCTCCTCCCCGTCGGCCGGCAGGCTCACCGGCACGCCGAACTCCTCCGCGCTCTCCGAGTGATCGGCGTGCGAGTGGGTCAGAACGACGCCCTCGACGTGGCCACCGGAGGCCTCGCGAATCGCCTCCAGATGGGCTGGCTCGGATGGGCCTGGATCGACGATCCAGCCCCCGACCAGATAGCTGTTGGTGCCGTCGAGCGTCATCGGAGACGCGTTGTCGGCGCGCACCCGGACGACGCCCTGTGGTTCGCGTTCGGCGGCATGCATTGGCCCGGGTTGTACCGGAGTATGCTCGCAAAAGTTGGGCTCGCGACTACAAATGGAGGGGCTGATCCTCGACCGAGTGACGATCGGGATCGCGCTTGCCGCGCTACTCGTGGTCACGCTCGTGGCGATCCCGCTCGACAGCCCGGGACCCGTGCTCGTGCTGCTGGCAGCCGGGCCGCTGATCGCGTCGGTCAAATCGGGCGCGGTCGTGACCGCGATCGTCGCGTTGCTCGCGCTGGCGCTGGCCCTCGCGCTCGGGGCGGCCGCCGAGCCGGAGCATCTGACGGCTGTCCTCGCGGTGGCCGCCGGCGGCGCGGTCGCGGTCACAGCGGCGCACCTCCGCGCAGGCCGTGAGCCGCGCCCGGGCGACCGGAGGAAGGGCGAGCCGCGCGCGAACGGCGGCCGCGCTGCGACCCGCGACCAGCTGGAGGCGATGCTCCGCGGGGTCGCCGACGCGGTGACCGCGCAGGCGCCGGACGGCCGCCTGATCTACGCGAACGAGGCGGCGGTCCGAACGCTCGGCTTCGACTCAGCCGAAGCACTCCAGGCGGCGCCGTCCGCCGAGGTGATGGGCCGCTTCGAGATCTTCGACGAGGCCGGCGAGCCGTTCCCGCTCACCGATCTCCCCGGCAGGCGCGCCCTCGCGGGCGAGGACGCGCCCGAGGCAATCGTCCGCTTCCGCGTGCGCGCGACCGGGGAAGAGCAGTGGGCCGCGATCAAGGCCAATCCGATCCGCGACGGCGGCGGCCGGGTGAGCATGGCCATCAACGTGATCGAGGACATCACGGCGCACAAGCGCGCGGAGCTCGCGCAGCGCTTCCTGTCGCGGAGCAGCCAGGTGCTGAGCGGCTGGCTCGACTCCGACGAGCTGCTGACGAGGGTGGCGCGGCTCGCGATCCCCGAGATCGCCGATTGGTGCGCGGTCGACCTGCTCAAGGCCGACGGGCGGCTCGAGCGCGTGGCGCTGACGCACACCGATCCAACGCTGCGCGAACAGGCGCTCGAGCTGAGCAGGCGCTACCCGCCGGCGGCCGGCACTCCCGGCGGGGCGCACGAGGTCATGCGCACCGGCGAGCCCTTTCTGCTCACCGAGGTCCCCGACGAGCTGCTGCGGAGCGTCACCCGCTCGGAGGAGCACTACCGGCTGCTGCGCGAGCTCGGCATGCGCTCGGTGATCGTCGTGCCGATGGCGACCCGCAACCGCACACTCGGCGCGCTGACGTTCGCCACCGGGCCCTCGGGCCGCCGCTACGACGAGTACGACGTGGAGGTGGCGCATGAGCTGGCGCGGCGCTGTGCGACGGCGCTCGACAACAACCGCCTCTACAGCGAGCGCTCGTACATTGCGCGCACGTTGCAGGAGGGCCTGCTGCCGCTGGAGCTGGCGGAGATCCCGGGCATCGAGGCGGCCGTCCGCTTCCGCCACAGCGGCGACGGCGGCGAGGTCGGCGGCGACTTCTACGACCTGTTCGAGACCGGCAGCCGGGGCTGGACCGTCGTGATCGGGGACGTCTGCGGCAAGGGCCCGGAGGCGGCAGCGGTCACCGCCCTCGCCCGCTACACGCTGCGCACCGCCGCGCTGCGCCACCGGCTCCCGAGCCGGAGCCTGTCGATCCTCAACGAGGCGCTGCGGCGCCAGCGCAGCGACCGGCGCTTCTGCACGGTCGCCTACGCCTACCTCGAGAAGCTCGACGGCGGCGCGCGTGTCGGCTTCGCGTCCGGCGGGCATCCCCTGCCGCTCCTGCTCCGCTCCGACGGCTCGGTCGAGCCGGTCGGGGCGCCCGGGACCCTGCTCGGCGTCGTGCCCGACCCGGATCTCGAGGACCGCTCCCTGATCCTGTCGAGAGGCGACGCGCTCGTTTTCTTCACGGACGGCGTGATCGAGCCCCGGGGCAGCGGCGAGGTCCTCGACGAGGCGCGGCTCGCCGAGCTGGTCGCGCGCTGCGCCGGCCGCGAGGCCGATGCGATCGCCGCGACGATCGAGCACGCGGCGGTCAGGGCACACGAGGGCCGCCCGCGTGACGACATCGCCGTGCTCGTACTCCGAGTAGCGCCCTAGATCCCCGCGGCGGGTGCCCGCATGCAGTACCCAGGTTGGGGTTCGGGCCAGATGGGTAAACCACACTCGTCGTCCCGATTGCAGAAGGACACCCCCCGTATCGCCTTTCACCCCGGCAGCGCCTCAACGACCGGCCCAGCGCAAAGTCGCTTCTGGGCCGACAAGGGCATGCCGCGAACGCAGCACCCCGACGTGGACGACGGGCTGAATATGGAGATCGCGGGCGGACCTGAGGCAGCGGCCCATGCTCGCCGGGCGATCTCGGGCCTGCGTGCCGACCTCGAACCGTCGCTGCGGGAGACGCTCTATCTGCTCGTGACGGAGCTCGTCGCCAACAGCGTCCGGCACGCGAAGGCGGACGCCGTGACGCTGAGCGTCACCGTGGGGCCGCGCGCCGTGCGCACTGAGGTCACGGATCCCGGCCCGGGCTTCGATCCGGCACAGACCGGTTCGCCGCGCGAGGACCACAGCGGCTGGGGGCTGTTCCTGGTCGAGCGCCTCGCCGAGCGCTGGGGCGTCGCGCGAGCCGGAAGCGTCACGCGCGTCTGGTTCGAGCTGCCGCGCGCCTGAGCCGCCGCCGGGCTACAGCGTGAGCTGCTCCTCGCCCGGGGGGACCTGCCCGAGCAGCGCCCGCATGCGCTGCGCCGCGGTCGGGGCGTCGTCGCCTCGGTTGTTGTTGAAGGCCACGTGCACCTCGCCGGCCTGTTCGGCCATCTGCAGGACGCGCTGCTCGACCTCCTCGAGCTCGCCGTCGGTGTAGCGCCAGCCGAAGCGCTCGGCCACCGAGCGGCCGGTCAGGTAGCCGTCGGTGTTGCGACCGTGGAGGCGCAGGTAGGCGAGGTCGTCGCGCGTGACGGCGTCCAGGTCCGACGGCATGATCGGGATCTGGTCGCCGGGCGGGGCGTCGACGCAGACGAACGCCACCGCATGGTCGGAGAACCAGCCGAGCGTCTCGTCGCGGCGCTTCTCGCGCACCCAGCCGCGGTGGCGGAGCTCGATCGCGAGCCGGTGCGGCGCGAACACCTCGACCAGGCTGTCGAGCTCGTCGAGCTGGTGGCGGCCGGGACCGAACGCGGGCGTGAGCTGCAGGAGGTAGGCGCCGAGCTTGCCCGCCTCGGCGAGCGGGCCGGTCTCCTCCACGACGCGCCTGGCGAGCGCCAGCTCGAGCTCGGGTGTGAGCCGGACGCGCCCGCGGCCGTCCGTCTCGACCCCATCGCGCATGTCGGGCGGGAGCGAGTCGACCGGCGCCGCGTGCCGGGACAACGCCCTGTGCACCTTGACGTCGAAGGTGAAGTCGTCGGGCGTCACCTTGACCCAGCCGTGCACGGTGTTGCGGTCCGGGATCGCGTAGAAGCTCGAATTGAGCTCGACCGTCTCGAAGCGCTGCGAGTACCAGGGCAGCCGCTCGCCCGGGGTCATCCGCGGCGGATACCACTCCTTGACGAAGCCGGGATCGGCCCAGCTCGAGGTGCCGACGAGGATCCTGCCTGCCACCGCCCACATCCTGACGGGTGGATCTACGCTTAGGCGGGTGACCGAGCAGATCGAAGCCGCCTGGAAGCTCGAGCGAATCTCGTCGCGGGCGTACCAGCATCCGGCCGACAGGGCGGCCGGCGCCGCGCTCGCCAAGGTGCCCTACCTCGACCAGGTGGTGCGCCGGCTGGTGGCGCTCGGCTACGAGCGCGCGCTGCGCGCCGCGTCGCTCGGCTCGGCCGTGCGGCTCGGCGAGAGGCAGCTGCCGCGCATCTGGGTCCTGCACCGGCAGGTCTTCAACGCGCTCGACATGGACGATGTCCCGGATCTGTACCTGACCCAGTTCCCGCTGGCCAACGCCGCAGCGATCGGGACCGACAAGCCGATCGTCGTGCTCAATTCCGAGCTCGTGCGGATCCTCGACGACGACGGCCGCCGCGTGGTGCTCGCACACGAGGCCGCGCACGTGCACTCGGACCACGTCCTCTACCAGACGGCGCTGCTGATCCTGCTGCAACTGGGATCGTCGGCGCGGCTGCCGGTGCTCGCCGGCCTGCCGCTCTTCGCCATCCAGCTTGCGCTGCTCGAGTGGTGGCGGGCGGCCGAGCTCTCCTGCGACCGCGCGGCGGCGCTCGTGACACGCGACCCCCAGGCCGTATGCCGCTCGCTCATGACGATCGCGGCCGGCGAGGAGGTCGAGAACCTGAACCTCGACGCGTTCATCGCCCAGGGGATGGAGTACAGCGAGGCCGGCGGCGGGCTCGAGCGGATGACGAAGCTGATGCAGGACCTGCGCCTGACCCACCCGATGCCCGTGCGCCGGGTGAAGATGCTGCTCGACTGGGTGCAGGAGGGCGACTACGACCGCATGGTGCGCGGGGACTACCTGCGCGTCGGCGAGGAGCCGAGCGCGCGGGAGGAGGCCGAGGACGCCGGAGCGTTCTACGGCGAGCGCATCAGCGGCGCGTTCGGGCAGGCGGGCTCCTCGATCGCGGACGTGGGCCAGCAGCTCGGCGAATGGCTCAAGCGGACGCGCGACGCGCGTGGAGGCGACGAGGGCGGCGCCGCGGACGCCAAGGCGAGGGACTTCGGCGGCAGCGACTAGGCCCGGGGTCGAGCCGGCAGCTCATCGCCCCCTCCGCCCGAAGCTGTGACCGGCGGGCGCCACCGCCCGCAGGTCGGCCTCCGCGCCCGCTGCGAGGGCCTCGTCTGCTCCCAGGATGCCCTCGCCCGCCTCGCTGCTCCAGACGCGGCGGGGCTCGATGTGCCTGACCTCGGCCCTCGGCAGGTCGGGCCGCTCGAGGCGGTCGATGCGGTCGACCAGCACGTTGGTCGTCCCGTCGCGGCGCTCGAGGCGGCCGGTGGCGAGGACCAGCGGCTCGGTGCGGACCGCCAGCCGGAAGCGGTCGTGCACGGGCGGCGGCACGATCAGGTTGATGGTCCCGTGCTCGTCCTCGAGCAGCATGAAGGTGACGCCCTTCGCCGTCGCGGGACGCTGGCGCGCCACGACGAGCCCCGCGACACGCACCCTGCGCCCATCCGGATGCCGCTCGAGCTGCTCGCTCGTCCGCAGGTCCCCGGGCAGATCCGGCCGCATCAGCTCGAGCGGGTGCTCCCGCAAGGTCACCCCGGTCGACCCGTAGTCCGCCAGCATCCGCTCCCACGCCGTCAGCGCCCGCAGCTCCGGCCCCTCATGCGGATCGAGCGGCAACGACAGCTGCGTCCCCTCGGGCACCGGCGACCCCGGCACCGCCACCCCAAGCGTCCACAAAGCGCGCCGCCGCTTCTCCTCATCGAGCCCCTCGACGAGTGCATCGCAGGCGCCCGCCCAGGCGAGCTTGCCGAGCGTCTCGGCGGAGGCCCCGGACCGCCCGGCGAGATCACCCAAAGAGCGCCACGGACCGCCGGACTCGCGCTCGGAGACCATCGCTCGAATCTCACCCTCCTTGACGCCGCCCACGTAGCCAAGACCGAGACGGACGGCGAGCGCGCCCGCCGCAACCGGCTCCACCGAGCAGTGCGCGGAACTCCGCACGACGCAGGGCGGCAGCACCTCCACCCCCCGCCGCTGCGCCTCGTGCACCAACGAATCCGGCGGATAGAACCCCATCGGCTGCTCGTTCAGGAGCCCGCACAGGAACTCCGGCTGGTAGTGCACCCGCAGCCAGGTCGACTGGTAGGCGAGCAGCCCGAACGCCGCCGAGTGCGCCTTCGGGAAGCCGAAGCCCGAGAAGCCGACGATCTGCGTCCAGACCTGCTCGGCGACCTCGCGCGAGGCGCCGTGCGCGATCCCGCCGGCTATGAACTTCTCCTCGTAGACCCTGATCGCAGCCTCGGAGCGCTTGCGGCTCATCGCCCGCCGCAGCCCCTCGGCCTGGCCCGCGCTGAAGCCGGCGAACGCCATCGCCACCTCGAGCACCTGGTCCTGGAAGACGATCGTCCCGAGCGTGTCGCGCAGCACCGGTTCGAGCGAGGGGTGCAGGTAGGGAACCTCGTAGGCAGGGTCGGCCCGCATCCGCTTGCGGTGCTCGATGTACGGGTGCACCGCGCCGCCGATGATCGGGCCGGGTCGCACGAGCGCCACCTGGACCGTGAGGTCGTCGAGGTTCTCCGGGCGCGTGCGCTTCAGCATCTGCATCTGCGCGCGCGACTCGATCTGGAACACGCCCATCGTCTCGGCCTCCTGGATGCGCGCGTAGACCTCCTGGTCGTCGTAGGGGATCCGCGACAGGTCGATGCGCTCTGTGCGCACGCGCGCCACCTCGTCGATGCAGCGCTCGACCGCCGACAGCATCCCCAGGCCGAGCAGGTCGATCTTCAGGAAGCCGGCGTCGCCGCAGGAGTCCTTGTCCCACTGCACCATCTGCCTGCCCTCCATCGACGCGGGCTGCACCGGGCAGAGGTCGATCAGCGGCTGTGTCGAGATCACCATCCCGCCCGGGTGCTGGGACTGATGGCGCGGCAGCCCCCAGGCGTCGCGCGCGAGCTTGACGAGCGCATCCCAGCGCGGCGAGCGGTGGCCGCGATGGTCTCGCTCCGGGACGTCGCCCTGCCCGAAGCGCCCGGCTCGGCCGGGCGCGTAGGGAACTTCATCGCTTATGTCGTTGCGGTCCTTCCAGGGATCGACCGCCCGCGCGAGCCGCTCGATCTCGCCGGGCGGCAGGCCGAGCGCCTTGGCGAAGTCGCGCACCGCCGAGCGCACCTGGAAGGTCGCGAAGGCGGCGACGAGCGCGCAGCGGTCGCGCCCGTAGCGGTCGTGGACGCGCGGGATGAGGACGTCGCGGACGTCGCGCGGGAAGTCGAGGTCGATGTCGGGCAGCGCCGTCAGCTCCTCGTTCAGGAAGCGGCCGAGCAACAGCTCGTTCTCGATCGGGTCGACGTGCGAGAGGCCGGTGAGGTAACAGACGATCGAGGACACGCTCGAGCCGCGCCCGCGCCCCGGTGGGAGCAGCCGCCGCGCCGACTCCGGGCCACGCACCTCGAGGGCCACCTCGCGCGCGAGCTCGAGCAGGTCGCGGTGCAGCAGGAAGAAGCCGGACAGGCCGAGGTGGCGGATCACGCGCAGCTCCTCGTCGAGTCGCCCGGCGGCCTCCTCGCGCCGGCGGCGGCCGCGGTAGCGCTCGTCGAAGAGCGCGCCGCACAGCTCGGCGAGCTTGTGATCGGCGTCCGGGTCCTCGGCGCCGGGGTAGCGGTAGCCGAGGTCCTCGGTCAGGTCGAAGGTCAGCCGCTCCGCGAGCCGGCCGCTCTCCTCGACGGCGTCGCGGTGCTCGCGGAAGCGCTCGCGCATCCGCTCGGGCGGCGCGAGCACGTGGGAGGAGTTGCCGCGCCGGCGCGGCTCCGTCTCGTCGAGCGTCCCCCCGAGCCGCACCGCGACCATCGCGTCCTGCAGCGGGATGCGCTCGCGCGCGTGCGCGTGCACGTTGCCGGTGGCGACGCAGGGCACGCCGAGCCGCTCGGCGAGCTCGGCGAGCAGCCGGTTGCGGCGCCTGTCATTGCGCCAATAGGGACGCTGCAGCTCGACCCGGAAGCGCTCCGGCCCGAAGGCGCGCAGCAGCCGCCGCCCGACCGCCGCCGCGCCTGGATGGTCGCCCGCCTCGATCCGCCCGGCCAGCGCACCGTCGCGCGCGCAGCCGGACAGGCAGACGAGCCCCGCCGCGTTCCGCTCCACGTCCTCGAGCGTCACGCTCGGCTCCTCGTCGAGCGCGTCCTGACCGGGGCGGCGGCCGTCGATCACCTGACCGGTCGGGTCCTCCCAGCCCTCGCGCGCCCACCTGCGCGTGTGCCAGTGCGAGGCCGTCAACAGCCGGCACAGGTTCGTGTAGCCCTCGCGGTTCTCGCACAGGAGCGTCAGATGCGAGCCGTCGTCGAGCGTGACCTCCGCGCCGGTGATGTGGCGGATCCCGAGCGGCCGCAGCGCCTGAGCCATCTCCATCGCGCCGTGCAGGCCGTCGTGATCGGTGAGCGCGATGGCGCTGTGGCCCTGCTCGGCGGCCGCCCCCGCCAGCTCGACGGGGTGCGAGGCGCCGTCGAGGAACGAGTAGGCGGAGTGGCAGTGAAGCTCCACATATGGCACGAACACATGTTCGCATCTGGGCTGGATGGACCGGGCGCGACGAATTCACACGCTCTTTACACCGCACCGCCGGGCGCCAAGGAGGATCCCGGCACCGGCTTCCAATGGATCCTGCTCGACTCGCCCAAACCCCCCTGTTCAGCGACCTGACGGACGACGAGCGCGCGGAGGTCGCCGCCTGCATGCGCGAGGTGACCGTCGACGCCGGCACCACCCTCGCCGCCCAGGGCGACAACGCCTACGAGCTGTTCGTGATCGAGGCGGGCCAGGCCGACGTGGAAAAGGGCGGCGAGGTAATCAGGACGCTCGGCCCCGGCGACGTGTTCGGCGAGATAGGTCTGCTCGTAACCGGCACCCGCACCGCCACGGTCGTTGCGACGTCGCCGATGCAGCTCATAGCGATGTTCTCGCGCGAGTACAAGCAGCTCGAGGACCGCATGCCCGCACTCACCAAGTCGCTGCGGGAGACGATGGCGCGGCGCGTCTCCGAGACCTCGCTCTGAATCGTTAGGGCTCGGTTGACCGCCTTGCCCGCGGGCGTGGGCGGTGGAAAACTCGTCGGCCGGTGAAGCCCCGCACCGCCCTCCGGCTTCTCACGGCGCTCGTCGCGATCGGCGCAGCCGGCTGTGGCGACGACGACGACCAGCCGGACTCCCAGCGCGTCACCGGGACGCCCGATCCGTCCCACGCCGAGAAGGTCGAGAACGACCCCTACGAGCTCACCTGCCGCGACCTCGCGCGCCAGACGCTCCACCCGGAGAGCGCCAAGCTCGTGATCCGGGCCGAGTTCGCGCTCGCCCAGGTACCGGAGCTGCGCAAGATCGTCGCGCGCGAGACCCTGAACCGCACCGGGCGCAGCGTCTACTTCGGCCTCACCCAGGTCTGCAAGACGCGGCCGCCATCGTTCAAGCCGGCAGAGCTCGCAATCGCCGGGGTGCTCGATGGCAAGTACCTCGCCGCGCGCAACCGCCCCGGCTAGCCCTCAGGGATGAGTCCGGCCCGGGCGCCGGTCCTTTACTCAGAAAGGAGGCTCATCCGTGTCATTCGACGTTCCCCACCCCACTCCGAGCTGAGGCGCCTCGAGTCGCTCGTGGGCAGCTGGCGCGCCGAGGAGGAGACCGAGTACGACACGAAGTTCGGCGACGAGCCGGCGCAGAAGGGCATCAACTACTGGGGCTACGACTCGGACGAGGCCGCTACCGGATCGTCTTCTTCAGCAACAACGGGCCGTTCAGCGAGGAGGGCAACCAGTACTTCGGGCGGCTCGACGACGGCGGGCTCGTCTTCGAGGGCCCGGCGCGCTTCCGCTACGGGCTCGGCGAGGACGGCAGGGTCGCCGTCAACCCCGACGGCACGATCTCCGTCGACTGGTGGCTCCGCGACGAGCGGGGCGACTGGCGGCCCTGGATGAGGAACACGTTCGAGAAGAGCTAGGCGACCGAGCGGCGGCGCTTCGCGCGGTAGAGCAGCCGGTCGGCGCGCTCGACGAGCTGGTCCGTCCCCTCGCCGGGCTCGCGCACGGCGATGCCGAAGCTGGCCTGGATGTCCTCGCCGGCCGCGCGGGCCGCCGCCAGCTCCGTCTGCAGGCGATGGGCCACGCGCTCGGCGTCGAGCCGGGAGGCGCCGCCGAGCACGACGGCAAACTCGTCGCCACCGATCCGGAATGCGTCGTCGCTGCGGCGCAGGCCGGTGCGGAGGGCGTCCGCGAGGGCCTTGAGCGCGCGGTCGCCGGCGTCGTGCCCGTGCTGGTCGTTGACGCGCTTGAGGTTGTCCATGTCGCAGAGGATCAGCGCGAGGTCGTCGTCGCTCCTGCCCGCCTCGCGGCTCAGGCGCGCGCGGAAGGCGCGCCGGTTCGGCAGGCCGGTGAGCGGGTCGTGCAGCGCCTCGTGGCGCAGGCGCACGGCGCGGTCGGCGGTCTGCAGGGCGGCGACCGCCTGGTTCGCGAACAAGCGGAGCGCCTGCAGCCGCGCGCGCGTCGGCAGCAGCCGGTCGCGGGGGTCGTCGACCGAGATCACGCCGAGCCGCCGTCCCTCCGGCTCATCGAGCGGGACGAGCAGCCAGTGGCGCGCCCAGGCGTGCGGGCCGCGCCCGTTGAACTCGGAGCGGTGCGGCGGCGGGGTGCTGCGCTCGAGGCGCTCCTCGGCGACCTCGGTCGGGATCAGGTAGCAGCCCGCGATCTCGAACTCGTCGGTGAAGAGCGGCCGCAGCTGGTCGATCGAGACACCGTCGGTCAGGCTCCTGACGTCAGGGCCCCATCCGCTCGAGGCCACCGGGTCGAGGCGGCTGTTCTGCTCGTCGGCGAGCTCGATCACGACTCGGTCGAACTCGAGCGCGTCGTGGATCCCGTCGCAGACGGCCTGCAGCACCTCGTCGGTCTCGTCCGCCTCGGCGAGCCGAGCCGACACGGCGAGGACGCCCTCGAGCATGCGCTGGTGCTGGACCGTCGTCGCCGTCTCCTGGGCGATTCGCAGCGCGATCGCTGCCTGGCGGGCGATCGCTACAAGCGCGTCGAGCTCATTGTCGGTCGGGCGCTTTCCGGTCTCGGGCTCGTCCACCGAGATCACGCCGATCAGCGCGCCCTTCGCGTCGTGGAGCGGCACGAACAGCGCGTCCTCCGCGGTCCAGGCGTTCGGGTCGTCGCTCGGCTCGATGTCCGGCACGAAGGTGTCGGCGCCGAGCGACTCCCAGTCGAACTCGTCGCCCGGCACGAAGTAGGCGCCGCGACGCTCGAAGCGCTCGGCCAGCAGCGGGTGCCAGGTCTCGGCCGGGGAGGCGCGCCCGACCAGGGCCTTGATCGACGCGTCCGAGCCGACGGCCGCGGCGGTGAACATGTCGTCGAAGGCGGGCCGGTAGACGTTGACGACGGCCGCGCCGTAGCCGAGCGTCTCCGCGATCGCGGCGCACAGGTCCGTCAGCACGCCATCGAGGCCCGCCTGGTCGCGCACGGAGACGGTGCGCTCGAAGACCGCGCCGAGCCGGGCGAGCGTGGTGAGCTCGTTCGCCGCCATCTAGGCGCTCCTCCGAGAGCCGAGCGGGCGCACCTTCGTCTGCTCGCTGCGTAGCTCGCGGCACATGCGCGCCGCCTCGGCGTTGACGCGCGGCCACGGGTCGCCCGGGCGCGCGAGCGCCCAGCCCTGGCCTGCCGCCACGCCCAGGTGGATCAGCACGCGCAGCTCGTCGAGCGTCTCGATGCCCTCGGCGCAGATCGAGGCGCTGGTGCTGCGGGCGAAGTGGACGAGCGAGCCGATGAGAGCAATCTTGGCTGGATCGGAATGCACGTCGGCGACGAGCGCCCGGTCGAGCTTGATCACGTCGGCGCGCATGCGCATGACCTGCTGGAGGCCGGCGTAGCCCTCCCCCGCGTCGTCGACGGCGATGCGCGCGCCGCGTGCCCGCAGCGGGTCGAGGTGTCGCTGGAGCGCGTCCACGTCGAGCACGCGCTCCTCCTCGGTTATCTCGATGACGATGCCGCTGAGGTCGGCGGGCAGCTGCTCGCGCACCTCGGCCGAGGCGAGCGCCGACGGGCTCAGGTTGACCGACAGGAAGCTGCCCTCCGGGCGGCCGGCGGCGGCGAGTGCGCAGCCGGACGGTGTCGGCCTCGAGCGGCGCGCCGAGCCCGAAGCGGTGGGCCTGTGAGAACCACCACGACGGCGGCAGCCCGGGCTTGGCGGCGAAGCGCGCGAGCGCCTCGTAGCCGAGCGGCTCGCCCGTGGCGAGCGACACGATCGGTTGGTAGACGGGGCGCACGAGGTCGCGCTGGGCGATCATGCGCGCGAACTCCTCGCGCTGCTCGTCGGTGACGACGAAGACGTGCTCCGGGTCGTAGCGGCGCGAGCGCGCGCCGCCGCTGTCCTTGGACCAGGCGAGCGCCCCGGCCGCGAGCTGCAGCAGCGCCCCGGAGGTACGGGCGTCATCCGGGAAGCAGGCGACGCCGGCGGAGCAGCGCAGCGAGCCGGGCACTGCGCCGGCCGCCTCGACCGCGCTCCGGCAGGCCTCTGCCAGCGCAAGTGCCCGCGCGCCCTCGGCGTCCGGGAGGATGATCCCGAACTCGTCTCCGCCCACGCGCGCGACGACGCCCAGGTTGCGCATCGCCGAGCTCAGGCTGTTCGCTGCCGCACGCAGCACCTCGTCGCCGAAGGGGTGGCCGCGCGACTCGTTGGTGCGCTTGAAGTCGTCGATGTCGAGCAGCACGACCGTGGCCGCCCGCCCAAGCTCGCGCGCCAGGTCGAGCTCCCTGCCAAGCATCTCCTGGAAGTGGCGGTGGTTGGCGAGGCCGGTGAGCGGGTCCCTGTGGGCAAGCTCCTCGAGGCGCTGGTTGTTCTCCTCGAGGTCCGCCGCCATCACGTCGAAGTCGCGCGACAGCTCGCCGAGCTCGTCGCGGCGGCGCCAGTCGAGGCGCGTCTTCAGGTCGCCGCCTCCGACGGCCCGCGTGGCCACCCTCAGCCGGTCGAGCGGGCGGAAGATCCCGCGCCCGAGGACGAACATCGTGAATACGGAGAAGCCGGCAAGCAGGATTCCCAACACGATCGCGATGTCGCGGTTGCGATCCGCGAGATCGGCATGCGCGGGGCGCAGGTCGTAGCTCGCGACCAGCGCGGCGTTCACGCGCCCATCGTCTCCCAGCGGGGTCACGAGGATCTCGTCGTGGCGGCCGTCGTCGCGCGACTCGGCCGATGCCGTCTCCCCTGAGGCGAGCGCCTCGGTCACGAGGCCGAACTCGGTCTCGCCGCCGCCGGGCGCGCCGACGGAGGCGATCGGCGACGAGTCACCGGCCCGGTAGACGCTCAGCGAGGCGAGCTCCTGATGCATGCTCGTCAGGCGCTGCAGCTCGTTCTCGAGGGCCTCGGGGTTGTCGAGGTCCGCAGGCGTCATGCCGTTCTCGAAGTTCGTGGACGAGACCTGCAGCAGCGTCTGCGCCGAGTCGCGGTAGGCGCCGTGAAGCTCGTCGCTCGAGCTCTTGCTCGCGACGAACGCGCAGCCCGCAGCGGCCAGGGTCAGTGCGATGCTGACCTGGAAACGAAGACTACGAAGCGATTGTCGCGAAAAGGGGGAACGGGCCAAGCCTGGACACCGTAATCAGTATCGGCCAAATACCCCAAAACTGAAGTCCGGCCCCGCAAGGGAAGCGGGCGCCACCGGCTGTCAGCGCACGACCCGGACTCGAATTGCGTGGGGGTCCGGCGTTCCGCGGATGCTTCCGACGCGGGCCACGCCGGTGAGCCGGCCCAGGAGCCCGCCGAAGCGCACCTTGATCACGCCTACGCCAGGCGTCGATCCGAACGCCTCGTGGCCCGAGGACGGGTTGGGGCCCCGCAGCGAAGTGAACATGTAGTCGCCGTCGGGCGAGAGGTCGAATAGATCGGGCGCAGGGTCGTCGCTCAGCTCGTTCTCGAGGCTGAAGCGCGACACCACGCGGTTGAGCCGCGGGTCGACCACCGTCACGTCGTTCTCGATCCGGTCGCCCCACCACAGAAAGCCGAGCGGGGTGACGCCGACCGCGTGGGCGTCGACCGTCGCGCCGGGCGCGTCGCGCGTGTAGACGTGCGTGGCGCGCGGGCGGTTCGGCGTGCTGCGCGGGATCTTGCTGAAGCGGTCGAGCTCGAACGAGTAGACGTCGTGGCCGTAGGGCTCGTCACCCGGAACCGTTGGGATCGTCCAGCCGGCGCCGCTGTTGACGTACATGCGGCCGGCCGCCTCCATCTCGCCGCAGCCGTTGTCGTCGACCGTGGCGCGGTCGTACTCGGCGACGATCCGCATGGGGGTGCGGTTGTGGTCGACCACGAACATGCCGCCGCCGCGGAGCGTGACGAAGGTGAAGTCGCCGTCGCTCGTCGTGCGCGGGCAGATGGGCGCGTTGTCGGGGCGCAGCTCCGGGTCCTGGCAGGGCGCCCCGCTGGGCGTCCTGCAGGTCGCGAGGTCGATCGTCGCGCCGTCCTCGAGCTTGAAGCGCTCGTGCCGGTAGTCGGTGGCGATCCGCTGCAGCTTCTTGCCGTTCTGGTTGGCGACGATCAAGTGGCGCTGGTCGGGCGTCGGCCAGGCGGCGTGCGCCTGCGTGCCGACGTCGATGCACTCAACCGGCTTGCGCTCGCCCGCCCTCAGGAAGGCCACGTGCCCGCTGGCCACGTAGGCGATCACCGCGTAGCGGCTCCCGGAGGGACCCCCCTCGTCGCCGCCGTTAAAGACGAGCATGTGCGGGCGCAGCGGCACGCTGCCGGTGCGCTCCTGGCAGAGGCTCGCGAGCTCACCGGCCAGGTCGATCGACTCGGGAACGGCCGAGCGCGCGTCCTCGGCGAGCTCCTCGCCGTCGAAGATGTGAAGGGTGCCGGCGCCCGCCTGGTACTTGTCCTCCTGGTCGATCAACCACACCTCGTAGGAGCCGCGCGGGCCGTGGCGATCCGACGTCGCGCCGGCCGTCCCGACGACGGCGACGACTGCTGTGCAGACGAGCGCTACCAGCGCGACCAGGACCAAGCGCGGCTTCATGGGTCTCCTTCGTGGGTGGGCGGGCGCCATCACCTCTGTGGGGTACGACAGACTGAGGTGGTCGGCGAACCTAAGTCGTCACTCGGACGTAGGTCGAGGCTTTCTGGAGCACGCGGCGATTCGATGTAGGTTTGGCGACCAAACCTTTACGAGCGCTGCAGGAACCAGCCCCCTGCGACGAGATCGCGGAAGACGACGAGGTTGCGTCCGTCGGTCAGCACCACCTCGAAGTAGCGCCGCCGAAGCGGCCGCGCAGTCCACCAGCGATCCTCCACCACCCACTCCTCACGCACGCTGTCGACCTCGGCCCCCGCCACCGTGCGCGGCACTCCCCCGTCCCCCGGAAGGACGGCCGTGGGCTTGGGCGCCCCGAGCCTGCGCGACCTGCCGGGCGTCACGATGCGGGCGCGTCCGGAAAGGGCGCCAGCACCGCGCGGCGCTCCGGGATGCGGGAGTCGGGATCCAGGTCGAGGACGCGCAGGGCGGCCTCGCCGCCGGCGGCCTGGCGGGCCTGGCGGACCGCCTCCCCCAGGCGCCCACGGCGGACCGCGGCCGCCTCGTCGAGCAGACGCCCCTGGTCCTGCGCCGGCGGCCCGAAGGCCTCGACCTCGAGTCCGAGCGACTCGGCCGGGGCGGGCAGCTCGGCCAGCTTCGGCCCGAGCGCCAGCCGGATCCGAGCCGGGTCGGCGCTTGCGTGGCGCAGCGTGACCGCGATGCGCCAGGTGCCTCCGGCCACGAAGCGCGCCGACACGGCGAGCGCCCGCAGCGAGCGACCGCGGCGCTCACGGCGCGCGAGCACGCGCGCCACCAGCAGCTCGAGCGCCCGCTCGAGCTGACGGCCGGAGGCGGCCTCGGGCAGGTCGAGCCGCTCGCTCACCGGCTCGGGCGGGCGGCGCGGCTCGAGCGGCACGTCGCGCCCGCGGGCGAGGTCGAGCGCGAGCAGACCCGGATGACCGAAGCGCTCGGAGACGGCGCGGGCGGGCAGGGCGGCGAGCTCGCCCAGCGTCCGCAGCCCGAGCTGCTCGAACAGCTCGGGCAGCGACTGCAGCTCCGGCCTCGTGCGCAGCGTGTTCACCGGGAGCGGAGCGAGGAAGCTCTCGAGCTCCGCCTCCTCCACGACGACGGCGCCGTGGCGGCCACGGCGGCGCGAGCGCGCCTGCATCGCCGCCGCGTGGGCCGCGAAGCGGCAGGGCGCGGCGCCGAAACGGGCGCCCGCGCCGAGGTTGTTCCGTGCGGCGGCCAGGACGCCCGCGAGCTCGCCGCCGTGGAGGCCCTCGATCCCGGCGGACTCGAAGAAGGCCGCCCCGGGCTCGTCCGATTCGACCGCCGCCCCGATCGCCTCGAGCCTGTCGAGCACGACGTTCCAGAGCGAGCGCACTCCCTCGGGATCGGGCGGGATCAGCCGCAGGGCGGGGCAGCGCGACATCGCCTCGCCCAGCCGCATCCCGCGCACGATCCCGTAGGCCTCGGCGGGCGCCGACACCTCCCCCACCACCTGCTCGCGACCCGCCTCGGGTGCGAGCGCGGCGGGCTCCGATATCAGCGCGCGGCGGTCCCCGAGGGCGGCGAGCAGCTCGAAACGGGGGTAGAGGGCGCAGGCGACCATGTACGAACACATGTTCGCATCAGGGCGGACGTCATGCAAGGAAGCCGTCGAGCTCGGTGAGCATCTGGTCCGGTTCTTCGAAGACGTCGCGCCAGGTGTAGCGGCGCAACTGGTCGCCACGGCGGCGCGCGTCCCGGTCGCGCTCGCGGTCCTGCTCCCAGGCGTGACGGGTCTTGTGGAACTTGTACGAGTCCAGCTCCACCGTGAGCTTGTGCCCGGGCCAGCGGCAATCGACGTAATGAGCGCCCGCGGGCCGGTTCGTGACCGGCAGCGGCAGGCGGTTCTCGCGCAGCCGGGCGCGGAAGCCGCGCTCGAGCCGGCTCAACAGGATCGGCGCGTCACCCTCGAGGATCGCTTTGAGGCGCTGCGGCGCCCCGTCCACCTTCGCGATCTCGTAGCGGACCGTCGCCTCGTGGGCCGCTTTCGCGAGCTCGTCGAAAGACAGCAAAGAGGGTGAGCAGACGCGCACCAGCGTCGCCGCCACCGTCGTCACCGGGACGCCGCGCCAAACCGTCCCGTTCCCCAACCGCCGTACGCGGCGGGTCTCAACACCTTTGATGCGCCGCTCCGTCGGGGCCGAGACCTCCGGCGGCGGCGCCCACCCCCTCACCAGCCCCCACAGCCACGCCGCCGCCAACCCGCTCAACAGTGCCCCCTCCCCAGCCGCCTTCACCGCGGCCATGTAGCGCGCCTCCACGGAGGGCGCCCGGTGGCCCGACCCGGTAGACACCACGAAAGACAGCAATCAGCGAACCGCGTCGCAGCCGCCGATGGATCTCGACGCTCCGTCAACCCGGCGTCGAGCAGCTCAGCCCGGGTCACGACCCCATGTGCTCCGCCCGCCAACCGAGCCACGACTTGGTCAATAGTCCTGACTTTGCGCCGCCATCTGGTACGCCAAAGCAGGACTAGGCCCAAATTCGCCCCCCTCAGAGACCGGCCAGGCCCGCCACCAGGCTCGCCGCGCCGGTGCAGATCACGAGCGCCAGCGCGATTCCGAAGAAGCGCTCGCTGCCGAGGCGGCGGAAGGCGAGGGTGCCGAGGGCGTAGCCGACCACCACCACGGCCAGGAGCGGGAGCACCACGCCCGCGTCGACCGAGGGGCTGCCCTCGGCGGCGATCAGCAGCACCCAACCGGTCAGGTTGAGCGCCAGGAAGCTCGCCGCCAGCGAGGCGCGGAACTCCGACGGTCCGATCCCGTGCGCTTCGAGCCAGAGGACGATCGGCGGGCCGCTCACGCTGATCGATGTCGTGAGGGCTCCGCTCAGGAAGCCTGCGGCGAGCCCGGCGGCCCCCGGCAGCTCGGTGCGGTGGCCGCGCCCCTCAGCGGCGCGGCGCGCCGAGATCTGCAGCGCCGCCGCGCCGATCACCGCGAGGCCGACGCTGATCTGGAGAACCTCCTTCGAGAGCGTCTGCAGGAGCAGCAGGCCCGCGACCAGGCCCGGGAGGGCCGCCAGCAGCATCGGCGCGATCCGGCGCCAGTCGGCGTGCCCGCCGTCCTCGATCAGCACGAACACATTGAGGACGAGGCCGAGCGCCAGCAGGGTCGCGACCGCCTCGGTCGGGTCGAGCACCGCGAACAGCGCGGGCGAGAGCACCAGCGCGAAGCCGAAGCCGGTGGCCGCCTGGATGGAGGCGCCGGCCAGGGCGGCGAGCGCCGCCAGCAGCATCAGTCGATCGTCACGAGGTCCTTCGGAAAGGCGGTGAGCACCTCGGGCTCGACCTCGCCGACGATGACCAGGTCCTCGATCCGCACGCCCACCTCGCCCGGCACGTACACGCCCGGCTCGACCGTCACCGCGTTGCCGGCCTCGAGCTCGCCCTCGGCGGTCTTGGCGAGTCGCGGCGCCTCGTGGACCTCGAGCCCCACGCCGTGCCCGAGCCCGTGCCCGAAGCGGTCGCCGTGGCCCTCGGCCTCGATCATCTCGCGCGCGACGGCGTCGACTCCGGGGAGCGAGGCGCCGGGGCGCACCGCGGCGAGCGCCGCGCGCTGGGCGCGCCAGACGAGCTCGTAGGTCTCGAGCGCATCGTCGTCGAGCGGCCCCGTGGCAAGCGTGCGCGTGCAGTCGGAGCAGTAGCCGTCGACCTTCGCGCCCATGTCGATGACGACGAGCGTGTCGCGCGGGATCTCGACGTCGCGCGGCGACGCGTGCGGGAGCGCGCCGTGCGCGCCGGAGGCGACGATCGGCGGGAACGACGGGCCCTCGGCGCCGCGGTCCTCCATGAAGCGCGCGAGCGAGATCGCCACGTCGCGCTCGGTGCGCCCGGCGAGCCCGGTCTCGCGAAGCGACTCGTAGGCCTCGTTCGCGATCTCGGCCGCCGCCCGCATCGCGGCGACCTCGGTCGAGTCCTTGATGGCGCGCAGGTCCTCGACGAGACCGCCGGCCGGCACGAGCTCGACCCCCTCGCCCGTCTTCTCGCGCAGCTTCGTGTGGGTGGCGACGCTCATCTGGCGATCGTCGAAGCCGGCTCGCCCGCGCAGCCGCTCGGCGAACCCGGCCAGCATGTCGCGGCCGATCTCCTGCGACTCGTAGCCGCGCACCTGCTCGGCGGCCTGCTCGACGTAGCGGAAGTCCGTCAGGAAGAGGCGCTCCTCGGGCGTGATCACGCAGGCGCCGTTCGTGCCCGTGAAGCCGGTGAGGTAGCGGACATTCACCAGGTTGGTGACGAGCAGGCAATCGAGCCCGCGCTCCTCGATCTGGACCAGGAGCCGGTCGGTCCGCGACGCCGTGTCGATCACTGCATTGCCTCCTTGAGCATCTCGAGCGCCGCACGGTAGCCGTCCACGCCCTGGCCCTGCACGGCGCCCACGCAGAGGTCGCGGATCACCGACACCCGGCGCCACTCCTCGCGCTCGTCGACGGCAGAGAGGTGGACCTCGACGGCCGGCAGGCCGCTGAGCTCGAGCGCGTCGTGGATCGCCCACGAGTAGTGGGTCCAGGCGCCCGGGTTGAGGATGAGCCCGTCCGCGCGCTCCCCGGCCCGGTGCAGGAACTCGCAGTACTCGCCCTCGTGGTTCGACTGGTAGAAGCTCGGCTCCAGCCCGAGCTCGCGCGCGTGATCCTGGATCCTCACCTCCAGCTCCGGCAACGTGAGCCCTCCGTAGTGCGCCTTGTCGCGGCGGCCGAGCACGTCGAAGTTGACGCCGTGCAGCACGTCCACGCGCTCGTTCATCCGGCGTGCACCTCCTCGACAGCGGCACGCAGCGCGGCCGCATCCGGTTCGTGCCCGGGCGTGACGACGCCGGGGGCCTCGACCAGCACGAACGGCACCTTCCCGCCCGTGCGCTTCTTGTCGCGCCCGATCAGCTCGAGCACGTCTTCTACGCTCGCGCCGTCGAAGCTGAGCGGCAGGCCGCGTGCTTCGAGCAGCCCGGCCACCTCGGTGCGAAGCGCGTCGCGGCCCGACAGGCGCAGCGCCGCGAGCAGGCCGATGCCGACCGCCTCGCCGTGGCGGTAGCGCGAGTACGAGGTGGCCGCCTCGATCGCGTGGCCGACCGTGTGGCCGAGGTTCAGCACCTGGCGCCGGCCCGCGTCGCGCTCGTCCGCGGCCACCACCGCGAGCTTGGTGCGAACGCAGCCCAGGATCACGTCCACGTCCGGATCCTCGCCCCGGCGCACGCGCGCCCACAGCGGCCCGCCTGCGATCAGCGCGGTCTTCACGACCTCCACGAACCCGGCAGCGTGCTCCTCGCGCGGCAGCGTGTCGAGCAGGGCCGGGTCGCACAACACGGCCGCCGGCTGGTGGAAGGCTCCCGCGTAGTTCTTACCCTCGGGCAGGTCGACGCCGGTCTTGCCGCCATAGGCCGAGTCGACCTGAGCGACGAGCGTCGTCGGCACCTGCACGTGCGCCATGCCGCGCTGGTAGACGGCGGCGCAGAAGCCGGCCACGTCCCCGACGACGCCGCCTCCGACCGCCACGACGACGTCGGAGCGCTCGGCGCCCGCCCGCGCCAGCGCGCGCAGCACCTCCTCGGCCCCGGCGAGCGTCTTGTGGCGCTCGCCGGCGGGAACCACGATCCGCTCGTCGCCGGCGAACGCCACTGCTCGCGCCACGTTCTCGTCGGTCACGACGAAGCGCGTTCCGTTGCGCGGGTGGAAGAAGCCCGACGCGACCAGGCCGGAGCCGAGGAAGACCGGGTACTCGCCCGATGCCGCCGCGGCCCAGACGAGCCGCGTCCCGGCGGGCGCCTCCGCGAGCGCCTCGAGCGCCGGCAGCGTCCGGCGGATGCCCTCGCGCTCGCCCGGGGGCACGATCACGTCCGCCATCGACTCGTACGAGGCGACCCGATCGGAGTGCAGGCGCGCGAACCGCTCCGGGTCGCGGGCGAGCGGGCGGCCGTGGTTCGACGCCCGCCGCCAGGCCTCCTCGGGCTCGACCTCGAGGTGGACGACGGTGTGGGCGGCGAGCGCGTCGCGCACGCGCGCCGAGCCGAGGGCGCCGCCGCCGAGCGCGATCACGCGCGCATCGGGCCGCTCCAGCAGCTCGAGCACCACCTCCTCCTCGTGCGCGCGAAAAGCCGGCTCGCCCTCTCGGTCGAAGAAGCTCTCGATCGGCTCGCCGAGGCGCTGCTCGAGCGCGCGGTCGGAGTCGAGCGGCTCGACCCCCAGCCCGGCGGCCAGGACGCGGGCGCCGGTCGACTTGCCGGCCCCCATGAAGCCCACTAGGACGTAGGCGCCGCCGGCTATGCGCGCCTCCAGCCGATCCGCTCCCTGTAGGCGGCCAGCGCGGCCCGCGCGTCGTCGATGTGGTCGCCCCCGAACTTGTCGCGGTAGGCGCCGGCGAGCACGAGCGCGACCATCGCCTCGCCGACGACCCCGGCAGCCGGGACGGTGCACGAGTCGGTCCGCTCGCGCAGCGCCTGGGCGGGCTCCTTGGTCTCCGTGTCGACGGAGCGCAGCGGCTTCGTGAGCGTCGGCAGCGGCTTCATGGCGCCCGACACGATCAGCGGGTCGCCCGTCGTCATGCCGCCCTCGAGCCCGCCCGCGCGGTTCGTCTCGCGGAAGTAGCCGCGCTCCTCGGAGAAGAAGATCTCGTCGTGGGCGAGCGAGCCGACGCGCTCGGCGAGCGCGAAGCCGTCGCCGATCGCGACGCCCTTCAACGCGTGAATCGACATCACCGCCGCGGCGAGGCGGCCGTCGAGACGCTGTTCCCAGGACATGTACGAGCCGATCCCCGGCACGAGCCCGAAGGCGATCACGGAGAACACGCCACCGAGCGACTCGTTCGCCTTGCGGGCGGCGTCGATCTCGGCCACCATCGCCTCGCTCGCGGCTGCCGTCGAGGCAGCGCACGGGCGACTCGTCGACGCCCTCGAAGTCCTCCGGCCGCAGGCCCTCGCGCCCGGGCGCGGTGACGCTGCCGATGCGCGTGACGTGCGAGCGCACCTCGACGCCGAGCGCGCGCAGGAACGCCTTCGCGAGCGCTCCGGCGGCCACGCGCGCCGCCGTCTCGCGTGCCGACGCGCGCTCGAGCACGTTGCGCACGTCGCTGAAGCCGTACTTCAGGATGCCGGCGAGATCGGCGTGGCCGGGGCGCGGCAGGTGGACCTCCGCCACCTCCGCGTCGACCGGCCACGGGTTCATCCGCTCCTCCCAGTTCTGGTAGTCGCGATTCACGATCCGCAGCGAGACGGGGCTGCCGAGCGTGCGCCCGTGGCGAACGCCCGAGGTCACGTCGGCGCGATCCTTCTCGATCTTCATGCGCCCGCCGCGCCCGTGCCCGAGCTGGCGCCGGGCGAGGTCGCGGTCGATGTCCTCGGGCGCGAGCTCGAGGCCGGCGGGGAGGCCCTCGACGATCGCCGTGAGCCCGGGACCGTGCGATTCCCCTGCAGTTACAAAGCGAAATGACAAAGCGCCCACACCCTACTCAGAGCCGATGCTCACCACCTGGCAAGCTCGGGAAACCAATGGACAGATCGCCCGACAGGACCGAGCCCGATCCGGGACAACTGCTCACCGCCCTCACGACCGAGCACTTCACGCTTCAGGGCGCCAGATCGCAGACGATGAGCGAGAGCTCGGCGCGCGCGTCCGTGTACGTCTTCTCAGTGTCGAGCGCACTGGTCGCGCTCGGGTTCGTAGGACAGACCTCCGAAGTGGGCGACGCGTTCAACGCGTTCGCGCTCACCGTGTTGCCGACTCTGTACCTGCTCGGGTGCGTGACCTTCGTGCGCCTCGTCGAGTGCGGGCTGGAGGACTTCCGCTATGGGATGGCGATCAACCGGATTCGCCACTACTACAAGGATGTGGCCGGCGACCGCGCCGACCTCTTCCTGCTCTCCGGGCACGACGACGGGACCGGCGTGTTCGCGAACATGGGGCTCTTCACGGAGAACCGGAGCCCCATCTTCGCGTTCTCGACCGCGGTTGCGGTGATCAACGGTGTCGTCGGCGGAGCGGCCCTCGCGATCGCTCTCGGCGCGGCGCTCGATGCTCCACTCGGGCTCGCCGTCGGCGTCGGCGCGGTGGCGGCGATCATCTCGGTGGTGGCGTGGGTGCGCCACGCGGATCGCCTGCTCGACACCGGGGCCGCGCGCGACACGCCGCTCTTCCCGACGCCCGCCTCGGAGCGCCGCTCCTGAGCGCCCCCGGCGGCGCCTGGCCGCCGGGAGAAGCTCGGAGGAGTCGGCTCAGCCGGCAGGCGTGACCGGGTGTACGTCGGGATAGCCGGCGGGCGGGTTGGGCCCGACCGGGGGCACCTCGTCGCTCTTGTAGTAGCCGAACGGCGGGTGCGAGTGGCAGCGCTCTGAGTTGAACGGCTTGCACGGGTTGAACGGGTTCGTGTAGGCCCAGGGGTTGACCGCCGGGTCGGTGAGGATCGCGCCCAGCATCCAGTCGACCGGGCGATTCACCTCGAACTGGTTGCTCAGCCCGTCGTGGTCGTTGTCGTCGAGCCCGTCGACCACACCGTCGCCGTCCATGTCGGGATCGGTGTGGGCGTTGTACCAGGGCGCCGTGTCCTCGTTGTCGAGGAAGTCGAGGTCCGGGTACTTGGACTCCTTGGGCTCGTTCTCGCCGTCGTGCTGGGCGGGCCACCACTCCTCGGTCATGCGGCCGCGAACCTCGTCCCAGTTGCCCAGGCCGTCGGCGTCGGCGTCGCGCTCGTCGTCCGAGAGCACGCCGTTCTGGTCGATGTCGAGCACCCAGCCCAGCAGGCCACCCGGCGCCGACGGCGGCGGCGAGTCGACCGAGCGCTGCAGGCCGTCGCTGTAGACGAGGCCCGCGAGCGCCCCCGGCCGTCCCGGGCCGGCCGACGCCGTCGCTCGAGTAGCCGAGCCAGAGCAGGAACTCCTCGCGCAGCTTCAGGCCGTCGCCGTCGTAGTCCGTGCCGGCGGGCGTGCCGTCGGCCGGGTCGAGCGGGTTCGGGTAGGGCCGCTTGCCGGGGTACGGAAGCGGCAGCGTGCGCGGGTAGTGGTTCAGGTCGACGGCCGCCTGGTACTCGTAGCCGTCCTCGACCGAGTCACCGTCGGTGTCCGCGATGCACGGATCGAGCTTGAGCTGCGCCTCGAGGGCGTTCGAAAGCAGGTCGCCGTCGTAGTCCTGGCCGGGGCAGCCGCTGGCGCCACCGCCGCCGCCGCCATTCGGGCCCGAGCCCGAGTTGGCCGGCACGACCACCGGCGAGAGCCGGCGCGACGTGAACTTGCTGAACTTGCCGGCGAGCACGCGCAGCTTGAAGCGGGTCGGCTTGGGCGCGCCCGAGCTCTTCGCGACGAGCCGCGCGACGGCCGGCGGCACCGTCACCACCAGCTTCGAGCGGCTCGCGCGGCGCGGCTTCGCGAACGCGCTGCGGCCGTCGGGGCCGCGGAAGATCACGGTGTTCTTCGACCGGGCCGGCTTGAAGTGGCGGCCGCGGATCGTGAGCAGGGCTCCGACGCGCACGCGCATCGGGGTGACGCGCGTGATCGTGGGCGTCGAGGCCTTGCTGCCCTTCTTGGACGGGGCGGCGCCCGCGCCCGCGGGCAGCATCAACACCGCCGCGGAGGCGAGCGCCAGGCAGATGAGGATGGTGCGTCGCATGGCTTCTCCCTATCGGCGGTCGCTGTTGCTGTTTGAGTCTTCGAGCTTGTCGCTGGCCACTACGACGAGGTCGGCGAGCATGAGCGGCTCGAAACGCCGCGGGCTGCCGACCGACGCGTTGGCGCGGGCGCCCTCGGCCTTGCCGGCCTTGGCACCCACGGCGCCGGGCTCCACCTTGACCTTGCGGATCTCGTCGACGCGCACGGTGTAGCTGTCGCCGTCCTCCTGCGTGAAGACGTGCTCGGAGCCCGGGCCGACGTACGCGAACGCGCACTGCTTGCCGCTCGGCTTGCAGGTGCCCTCACCCGCGGCCTTGAGCGTCGAGTCGACCATGAAGACCGCGTTGCCGCCGTCCGCCGTCACGCCCATCGCGATGAGGAGCGGCGAGGACTGGTTCGGGAGCATGTCGAGCTTCTCCATGCCCTTGATCCGGCGCGTGCGCCCGTTGGCCGTGAAGGTCACGTCGACGACGTACTTGTAGACCGTGGTGGTCGGCTCGCCGCCGTCGTCCGGCGGGGTCGTCCCACCGCCGTCCGAGGGCGGGGTCGAGCCACCGCTGGTCGAGCCGCCGTCGTCGGACTTGCCGCCCGAGCCGGAGCCGGCGTCGCCGGCCTGGGACTGGTCGGACGGTCCCGCCTGTGAGCTGGAACCCGTCTGATCCTTGGAGGCCTCGACGATCTTCTTCGGCGGCTTGAAGGGGTTGGATGGATCGAAGACGCCGAGCGTGGAGCCGGAGGCGTCCACCTCGGTCGAGTCGAGCGTCACCTGCGCGAGCTGGCCGTTCTCTTCGTTCTCCTCAGCCGCCGCCGGGGTCTCCAGCGCGGGCGGCGGGCTCGGGTCGTCGGCCGGCTTGGCGAGCAGGACGGGCACGGCGACGAGCGCCGCCAGAAGCAACACGGCCACGGGCCAGAGGCGCTTCTCGCGCAGGTCGTGCCAGAGATCGAGAGCGAAGGCTTTCATGACAGGTCCTTACGGAGTCGCGACTGCGGTCGGGGTGGGAGCCGTGGGCGCGGGGTCGGTGGGCTCGCTGGGCGAGCTCGCAGGCGTCGTCGTGGGCGGCCCCTGCGGACTCGCGCCGGCAGTCGTGCCTTCCACCTTCGGCGACAGGTAGATCGTCGCCGTCAGCTCAGCCTTGATCTTCGGGAAGACGGTCTGATCGCTCGAGTAATTGACGCCCTCGATCGTGATCAGGCGCCCGCCGACGGCCACGTTGGTTCCCGCGACGCGCACGAACCGCTTCACGTCGTGGAAGAAGTCGGCCAGGTTGAAGAAGTCGCCGACGAACTCGAGCTCGAGCGGCACGGTCTCGAGGCCGGCCGGGGAGACCCCCGCGGCGGCGGGGTCAGCCGGCGTCGCAGCGCCGCCACCGACCGGGAGGCCCTGTCCAGTGGACGTCGAGGTCTGCGCGTCGGCCGGGTCGACGCCCGACTGCTCGGCTGCCTGGCTGCGCTGGTCGGACTCTGCCGCGGCGGTGTTGGCCGCCTCGGCAGCCGTGCCGGGCGCGCTCTGCGCGGGCGCGCCACCCGCATCGACGGGAGTCGTGCCCTCGGTGCTGCCGTCGGTGGACGGCGCCGGCTCGGGCGCAACCACCTGCGTGCGCTCGCCGGTCGTAATCTTGGTGAAGTGGATGCTGGTCCCCTCGGCGGCCGCCTCAAGCTGCACGAGGAGGCTCGGCATGTCGACCTGCGCGGGGATGGCCTTGCCGAGCCGGACGATCTCGCCATAGTCCGCCGCGTAGTCGGTCTGGGCGGCGCTCGCCTGTTCGACCTGGACCTGCGCGGCGTCGCGCCGCTCCTCCTGCTGGACGGCCTCCTGCTCGGCCTTTGCCGCCTCGTCGCGCATGGGCGAGAGGAGCAGGAACCAGAAGGCTCCCAGGATTGCGATCGGCACGATGACGAGCAGCAGCTTCTTGTCGCGATCGCTCAGGCTCATGATCCACCTCCGAGCGAAGCGGGCACCCGCAGCGAACCGCGCGGCGCCTCCTTGGCGGGAGCGACCGACTCGAAGGAGACGGTCACGTCGAACTGGTAGAGCGGACCGCAGCTTTCGATGCTCGCCTCGCCGTCGGCAGCCTCCTGCGCCGACTGGTTCAGCTTCACGTCGGTCGCGCGGTGGAGCTGGCCCATGCGCACCATCAGCGTCGCCACCTCGGACTGCTTCTTCGTGCAGCCGACGAAGGTCGCCGTGGGGCTGAGCGCGCCGCCGGCGGTCGGCGTCGCGGTCTCACCGGTGGGGCTCGCCTCGCCGACGACAGACGCAGACGTCGTCCTCAGCCAGCTGCCCTCGGGCATGATCATCGACACCTCGCGCATGAGGCGCTCCCAGTCGAAGCGCGTCTGCGCGGTCGTGACGACCGAGGCGAGCCGCTGATCCTTGATCGCGGCGAAGTTCGTGAACGAGCCGAGCGCGGCGGCCTGGGCCTCTAGCGCGTCGGCCTCCTGCTTCGCCTCGGCGGCCTTCGTCTCGTTCTCGTTGACCTGGTTGGAGGTCAGAACGTAGGCGACTGCCATGACGAGGAAGACGGCCAGCACGCCGACGATGGCGTAGGCGGAGCCGGAGGCCTTGCCGGTCGCCTTTGCGCGGCGCTGCTCCGTCGGGATGAGGTTGACGGCCCTCATGCGCTCGTCCCCATGGCGAGGCCGGCGGCCACGGTGAAGCGGTGCCGATCCTCGCCGGCGAGCGCGGATGAATCCAGCGCGCCGAGCGGGGCGGCGACCGACGTCGGTAGCCCGAGGTGCACACCGAGGCTGTCGGCCAACTCGGCGTCACTGGAGCCGGGGCCGGACAGCACGACCTCACCGACGGGCTTCGCCTGAGGCTGGGTCATGTAGTAGTCGATCGACAGCCGGATCTCGTCGGCGAGCCGCGAGCCCGCGTCCTCGTCCTCCCAGACCGCGGACAGCGGCCGGGTGAAGAAGCAGGTGGTGCCGACGGCGATCGCCAGGTTGCTGACGCCGCCGAGGTGGCAGAAGACGCGTGCGGTGTCCTCGGGGCCGGTCGCCGAGGCGGCGGCCAGGGTGCGTACCAGCGCGAACGCGTCGAGGTCGACCCCCTCCGGCTTGAGGCCGGCCTTCTTGGCGGCCTCGAGCAGCGCGTCGATCATCGAGCGCCGGGCGGCGACGAGCACGATCTGCATGCGCGGGCTGCCGTCGAGCGCCTCGGCGTAGCCCGCCACATGGTGGTCGAGCACCGCCTCGTCGAGCGGCATCGCGATCGCCTCGGCGGCCTGGAAGCGGACGGCGGCGTCGCGCTGCTTGGGGTCCTCGATGCGCGGCAGCTCGACCACGCGGACCACGATCTGCTGGTTCGCGACGCCGAGCCGGACGCTCTTGGGAAGACCGGCCTGCTGGACGAAGCGCTTGAGCGCCTCGGCGAGCCCGTCGCGGTCCACGACCTCACCGTCGCGGACGAGCCCGGCGGGCAGCTCGAGGCTGGCGCCACGCACGACGCGACCGGAGTCGACCTGGGCGGCTGCGAGGTAGCGGCCGTCGATATCGAGACCGACCACGCCGCGTTCTGAGTTCTTACGGAGGGAGAACGCCATTGAAGTTCTCTCCGGTTATCGACGCAGCGCTGGACGTCCTTAGCCCGAGCAGCGAAATGTCCAGATCCGCTGGACGGGGGCGTCTACTCGGCGAGGAAGTTGTCCCTGTAGAGCTCGATGAGCTCGGGACCGGCGAGCACCGCGACGATGCCGCCAAGGGCGAGGAAGACGCCGAAGGGGACGGCCTTCTTGCGCGCGGATGCGCCCTCGCGCGCGATCATCCCGAGGCCGACGAGCGAGCCGGCCAGGAAGGCGATGAGCAGCGCGGGTATGACGGACAGGCCCAGATAGACGCCCATCGCGCCGGCGAGCTTGACGTCTCCCATCCCCATACCGCGCGGGTATGCGAGCACGGCGAGGAAGAGGAACGTGAAGGCGCCGGCGCCGGCAATGAGGTTCTCCGCGAGGTCGGCGCGGTCCACGAGCAACGTGGCGACCACGCCGTACGCGGCGAGCGGATAGACGATCTTGTTGGGCAGGAGCCGGTGGTCGAGATCGATCGCGGCGAGCGCGATCAGCGCCGCCACGAATGGCAGCTCGAGCAACAGATCGTCGTCGAATCCGTTGACCGCGACGACCGCGGCGAAGGCGGCGGCGGTGAGCAGCTCGACGATGGGATAGCGGGAAGAGATGCGAACGCCGCACTTGCGGCACTTGCCGCGCAGCATCAGCCACGAGATCACGGGGATGTTGTCCCAGGGCCGCACGGGCGCGTCACACGACGGGCAATGCGATCCCGGGCTGACGAGCGACTCGCCGACGGGAACCCGGTAGGCGACCACGTTCAGGAAGCTGCCGATCAGGGCGCCGAATAAGCCGGTTGCAAGGAGGGCGGGCATGGCTCGGGCGAAGGTAAGCGGGGGTCTACGGTCAGTTTCCGTCGGGGGGCACGATCTCGTGCCAGGTGTTCTGCACGACACCGGCGGTCCCTACGGCCTTGATGTCATCGAACGCGAAGCTGTTGTAAACGATGTTGTCGCCGCTCGAGCCGGCGTACACGCCGCCGTTGCCGTCCACGAGCACGCCGCCTCGGATGGCGGACGTGCCTGACGTCTCGACCAGCCGCTCGCCGGCGGAGTTGTCGAGGTTGGCGTTGTAGACGACGCCCCAGAACTCGATGTTGCCGCCGAAGTCGACGGTTCCGCGTTCGAGGACGTACAGACCGGGGTTCGCCTGCGTGTTGCAGCACTTGCTTCCGCCCGGTGCGCCGGGCGCGCTGTTCGTGTAGCGGCAGGTGCCTGCGTTCTTCACGTACACGACATCACCGTTCGGATTAGATGGGCAGCCCTGGTACCAAGTCCCGTTTGCCTTGGCCACTTCTTCTAGTGCCAGCAGGTCTTCCTGGTCGATGGCGATCGGGTTTGGGTACTGGAGCTGGTAGTTGCCGGGTGGCTGCAGCTGCGGGCCCTTGGTCGGGTTGAGGTCGATGCAGGTCGACTGCGGCGGACTGGCGCAGCGGACTGCGACGCCGAGCGAACCCGTGGAGTTGACGAGCGGCCGGCCGCCGTGCCCGCCCGAGTTCTTGCCGTGGAGGTAGCCGGACAGGATCGCGTAGCGCGGGAACGCGACGATCCGGTCCTCGATCTTCACCCAAGCAACGATCGCGCGCGTCTCGCCGCGCACGACCGCCTCCGAGCGCACCCACACATGGCGGTTGTTGTCCCTGTCGTAGCGGGCCCAGCCGGGCATGGCGAGGTAATCGTCCTTCCAGAAGCGCACCGGGTTGCCGACCGGGTCCGTGTCGTCGAGAACCTGAGTGCTCCATTCGGTGTCCGGGCCGAAGTCGACCTGCCCGGCGCCCTCGTAGCTGCGCAGCAGCTGATCGCTATCCGGGCAGAAGTACTGGTCGCCGGACCCGGGGCAGCCCTGTGTCGGATAGGGACGCGACAGGGTGCCGGTGCCGCGGCGGCCGAGGATGAAGGTCTGGGCCGAGAGCGCCGCCTCGGCGAGGTTGAACGAGGACTCGCGCTCGCGCTCCGTCCTCGAGTGGCTCGTCTGGGTGTCGACCTGGGCGGCGACCGAGAAGCCGATGCCGATCATGATCGCCATCAGCAGCATCGCGGTCACGATCACGTTCCCGCGCTCATCCGACAGGCGATTCTTCATGGGCACACCACTCCAGTTCCATTCGCGCAGACGTTCTCGGTCGAAACGGCCTCGAGCGACGCGTCCTTCACGATCAGCTTGATGTCACGCCAGCCGGCGGCGGGCGGCGTGTAGGTCAGGACGATTCCCTCTCCCACCTTCTTGCTCTCCTGCATGTCCCACCACTCGAAGCCGAGCGCCTTCTCCTCCGGGTCGGTCGACTCGGAGGCGTTCAGGAAGACGTTGCCTCCGGGCATGGCGGCCCAGGAGAAGGAGGCCGTCGGCGCGCGGTTCTGGTTGCGCAGGAAGACGGACGACTGGAGCGTGACCTCCGCGGGGCTCCGCTCGGGATCGACGTCGACGAAGAGACGCGCGCTCACCTCGGTGATCGCCGAGCGATCGGCCGCGTTGTAACTGAAGAGCGGCCTGGCCTCGTTCACGATCTCGTCGGCGACGGGAATGGTCTTGGTCCAGCCCGGCCCGGGACAATCCCTGGCCGAGGGCACTCCCGGCGGTAGCGCGCTCATCCAGGTCTGGGTCTGCCGGTAGAGCCGGTCCGCGACGGCGTCGAGGCAGTACCGCACGCGCGTGGTGTTCTGCGCGTTGAGGCTGCCCGGGGGCTTCTCCTTGCCCTCCGACTGGAAGATCACATCGAGTCCCTCGTAACGGTCCACCGCAAGCGGCAGGTAGGGCGTCGGGCTGGCGAGGTTGCGCAGGTCGCGCGACATCAGGTCCATCCCTCGTCGCGCCTGCTCCTGGGCCTCGTTCTGCTGCTCGTTCGTCTTGACGTTGCGCTCGAAGTTGTTGAACGTCGTGAGCGTCGCGCCTAGCACGATCAGCATCAGGACTGAGGCCATGAGGAGTTCGACCAGCGTCATCCCCTGCTCTTCGCGGAGGCGCGCCATCAGCCGCCGGGTCCCGCCGTGATGCCGGCGCTCGGCATCGATTCGCCGAAGTCGTCGTCGACCGCCGTGACGTAGTAGGTGTGCGCCTGGCTGTCGGGCGCGTGCTCGAACCACGCGACTTGGCCACCGCCCGGGTAGAAAACTCCGTGGCGGTTCACGTAGGCGACGCCGTCGCGGTAGATGCGGTAGAAGGCCACCTGGCCGTCGGCGTCGGCGGGCGCGTCCCAGCCGACCACCACGACGCCGCTGGGCGCCGCCAGGCCGTCCGGGCCGAGGCAATCGACCTGGCCGCCGATGCAGCTGTGCAGGTTCGTCGGCGCGTCGGGCACGGTGTTGGCTCCGCCCACGGTGACCGGCGCGCTCAGCTCGCCCTCCCTCAGGGAGGCGTCCGAGAGCTTGTCGAGCGCGCGGATCCAGTAGGTGTAGCCGGCCGCGCCGGGGGGATCGTCGAGACACGTGGTCTTCGTGGTGTAGGCGACTTGGTCGCCGTCGATGCAGTCGACCTGCGTCGCGGCGGCGGGGTCCGTTCCGGCGCTGCGGTAGACCTCGTAGCCCTCGACGTCGCACTCCGGGGTGCTGTTCCACTGGAGGTCAACGCGGTTGCCGTTCTCGTTTCGCCCCCCGTCGAAGTCCTCGACAGCGAGCGGCGCGCGGCGGTTCAGGATCACTGTCAGCGCGCGCGGGGCGCCGGCGCGGCCCTGGTTGTCGAACGCATCCGCCTGGATGACGTACGTGCAGTCGTGGTAGGCGATCGAGCCGTCGGGGCGGTCGAAGTCCCAGTCGAAGGTCCAGTTGATCGGGCCGCGGTCTGCCTTCCCCTGGCTGTCTCCGCCCACGGACCAGTCAACCTCGGCGGCCGAGCTCGAGGTCGTCGCGGCGAAGCTCGCGTGGTCGACGTTGCTCTCGATCCTGACCTGGTCGTTGCTCGTCGACGTCGGGAACGTCATGGCGAGGCCGGCAACCGACGGGCCGAGGCCGCCGACCGGGTTGATGATCGAGGAGGTCTGGGTGACGCTCGCCTCGGCGCCGCGCGCTTTCCAGTGGAGCGTCACGCGGACGCGCTTGTAGTCGTCGGGGTTGCGGTCCCGCGACGGCTGCCCCGGCGGCAGGCGGTCGCTGTCCGGGCAGATCTCGACAACCGTCGGCATGCTGCCCAGCTCGTCCTTGGGGTCGTCGAGCGAGCACACCGTGAGCGTCATGCGGTAGCTGATGTCGCGCTGGCGGATCGTGTAGGCCGGAGTCGGGCTTACGTCGGCGAGTCCCGGGCGGCTGCTGAGAGCGGCGACGAGCTCGTTTGCCGTGAGGTCGCGATAGCGGACCGAGCGCGACACCTCGATCACGGACCGGGCAATGTTGGTGGCACCTTCGCGAGCCTTCGTCTTCGACGTCACGGCGTTGGCGCCGTCGAGCATCGCGACCACGCCGAGGACGCCCACGAGGAGCACGACGATCGCAACCAGCACCTCGACGAGGGTGAAGCCGCGCTCGCCTGCGCGGTGAGTGCCTGCGCTCATCTGGAGTCTGCTCGACTCAAACGCGGCGCGGCTCGATAGGACATCTGGCCAGCAGGGCTCCGTCGCGCTATCGGATCCGATAGCGGCCCACCGAATGAGCGCTCGGCTCAGAACGACGAAGGGCGGGCCCGAAGGCCCGCCCCTGTGTCGTTCAGGCTGGTGCGCCGTCTACCACTCGCCGTTGTTACAGCCGTGGTCCTCGGTGCAGGTCTTGCTGACTGCCGGTGTCGCGCTCGTGTCCTTGGCGTACGTGAACGTCGCGCCCGACTTCGACAGGCCGACGAGCGTGTACGTCTCGTCGCCGAGGCCCGAGATCTGGACCTGGCCCTCGCCCGCGCCGATCTCGATACCGCTGCCCTCGATGTCCGTGTTGGTGGCATCGCAGTCGGCGTAGGACTCCGCCGTCGTGAAGCACGACTCCATGTGGGAGACCAGGTTGCGGACGTTGGACTTGGCCTCGGAATCCTGACCCTTCGCCCGCTGGCCGAGGAAGGCCGGCAGCGCGATAGCAGCCAGGATGCCGATGATCAGGATGACAACGAGCAGCTCGATGAGCGTGAAGCCCTCCTGCCCGTTGTGAATGCGCTCGCGGAGCTTCCGCAGCATGTTGTCTCCTCCTTGAAGGTGACGTTGATTGGGTGGGTCTGTGCCGGGAGCTCCGGGCCCGTTGCCTCGGTCTTCCAGCTTCCGCTCGGGTCATCGACCTCCCCGGGGGGTGCCTGTAGAAGCCGCACGCGCCGCTGGACAACCGTCCGAACGCGTTCGCGGCCGTCCCTACCATCCGCTGCGTGCACATCCGCCGCGCTCTGCTGCTGTTCGCGATAGTCCTGGGCCTGGCTGCCGTGGCGGCATCGCTCTCGCGGACTGGCGACGAGGATCCGCCGCGCCCGCCGGAGCAGGCCACCACGTCGACGCCGGAGCAGGACACCACCCCGCGCGCTGCGCCACGCGAGGAGACGACCGAGGTGGCGGACGGCAGCGCCACCGTCGAGATGAATGCCGCGGAGGACAAGAGCAGCCGGATCGAGGCCGGCCGCGCGACGACCCTCGAGGTCGCGGTCGTCGAGCCCGGCCAGGTGGACATCCCGGACCTGGGCCTGACCGCGGCGGCCGACCCGCTCACGCCGGCGCGCTTCGACCTCCTCGTGAGCTCGCCGGGGCGCTACGCGATCGACTTCACCCCGTCCGAGGGCAACGAAGCTCGCAGCGCCGGGACGCTCGTGGTGAGCCCCGAGAGCGGGTGAGGCAGGCCGCCGCAGCGCTGGCCGCCGTCGCCGCCCTCGCGGGCTGCTCGTCCGAGGACGACGACGAGCCCCGCACGAAAGCCGCACCCGCCGAGCCGCGCGCCGCGGCGCCGCGCCCGACTCCGCCGCGGCCGCTCCACTGCCCCGCCGGGTCCGGCAACTGCCGGGCGGCGGCCGGGCGCATCGTCTACGTCGAGCGCGTCGACCCGGACGGCGACGGCGACGCCCACTTCGTGCTCGTCTCGCGCGACTCGATCACCGGGCCCGGCATCTCGGTGATCGACGTCCGGCGTGACCTGCGTCCCTCGCCGCTGCCCGGCCCCGGCGACTGGGTCAGCGCGGTTGGCCCGGTCTACCAGGGCTCGTACGGCCAGCGCCAGATCGAGGCCGTGCGGATCCGCGTGCAGCGCCGGGGCTGACCTCGCGCAGCTCGATCTCGCCACCGGCGGCGAGCAGCATCGTCAGGCCCGTGCGGGGGTCGCGCGGCGAAGGTCGCTGCTCGCGCAGCACGACGGCCGCCCACGGCCGGCCCGCGTCGATCTCGGGCGCGATCTCCTCCGCGAGCTCGCGCGGCACCCAGCCGACCTGCTCACCCGCGGCCGCGTGCACCGCGATCGCGTTCGGGTCGTGCTCGTTGCCGGGGTCGCGGCGCAGCTCGAGCGCGGAGCCCGGCTCCAGCTCGCTCGATGCCAGCGCCTCCCCGTGGAAGCGGGCCGCGCCGGCGACCCCCGCGACGCGCAGGCCGCGCTCGGCTAGCTCCGGAGCGTCGCGGCCGATGTAGCTGCCCGTGGCGGGGTCGACGAACTGGAAGCCCGCCAGCCACACGACGCCCCCATCGTCCGGGTACCAGTAGCGCTCCTCGAAGCTGACGTCGACAACGGCGGTCATCGCGCCGCGCCGGCCTCGGCGCCCGCCCGGGTGTGCCGCTGCGTTCGAAAGAGCTCGAGCGCGTACGCGCCGGCCGGATGCTCGCGGAAGCTCCTGACGATCGCGCTGACGGGCCCTGAGAGCTCGTCCGGCTGTGGCAGCGGGGTGCCGTAACCGGGCGGGATGATGGCCGCGGCGGCCAGCGCCGCGAAGGTCAGATCCGCCGCGGTGAAGCGCTCGCCGCACAGATAAGGCCGGCCGTCCGCGAGCAGCTCCGCCACCTCGTCCAGCTCGCGGCGCACGCGCGGATCGTCGTCGCGGATCGTCGTCGGGCCGATCCCCAGCTCGCGCGCGGCAAAGCGCTTGACGAGTGGCCAGCCGATCCTCAGAAAGCGGTCCTCCCAGGGCGGCACGCCCTGGTTGTTGATCTCGAGCAGCTCGTTGCGGCGCGACAGCATGTGCGCGTACATGAGCCGCCTGGCATCCGGGCCGAGGCCCGCGTCGAAGCGGCGGCAGAGCGCCACGACCTCGTCGCGCAGCGCCGGCTCGGAGGGGAAGAGCCGCTGGTCCGGGTCGAGCGCGGCGTCGGCGTAGCGGACGATGTCCTCGGACTCGCTGAAGACGCCGTCGTGGGTGACCAGTACCGGCAGCGTGCCGGCGCCGCCGGCTCGTCGCGAGACGAGCCGGTGGACGCCCTGCACGTGGCGCTCCTCGTCGTATGCGAGACCGGCGCGCTCGAGCGCCCAGCGCGCCTTCTCGCAGAAATGGCTGATCGGGATCGTGAGGAGGCGGCGCACGCCCCCAATGATTGCGGGTCAGGCGACTGCCGTCGGCAGCTCCGCCGGGGGCTGCATGCCCGTCCCGACGCCCACGCGGTTCCACGCGTTGATCGCGATGATCGCTCCGATCAGGTTGCCGAGCTCCTCCGGCGAGAACTCGCGGGCGGCGTCGTCGTAGACGTCGTCGGGCACGCCGCTCGCGGGCAGCAGGGTCATCGCCTCGGTCAGCGCGAGTGCGGCGCGCTCGCGGGAGTCGAAGAAGGGCGTCTCGCGCCAGACGGCGACCGTGTGGATGCGGCGCGGGTCGTCACCGCCGTCGTGGGCGTCGCGCGAGTGCTGGTCGACGCACCAGGCGCAGCCGTTCAGCTGCGAGGCCCGCAGCCTCACCAACTCGCGCAGCGGCTCGTCGAAGTTGACGCTCTCGTCGAGGGCGTCGATCGCGCGGTAGACCTCGCGCGCGGTCTTGGAAAGTGGCGTTCTCGTAGTGGACATGGAGCAAATTTTCGCGATCATGTGTACCAGTGGCAAGAGTCCAATTCTGAGCAGAAATCCTGGTCCACTTCGAGTCCGGCTCTGCAGCTGACCCTCGGCCCCGGCGGCGGCCGCAGGGACGCGCTGGAGGCCTCTCTGCGTGACGCGATCCGCGAGGGCCGCTTGGCCGCCGGGGCGCGCCTGCCGTCCACGCGAGCGCTCGCCACGGACCTCGGGCTGGCGCGCGGGACGATCGCGGAGGCGTACGCGCAGCTCCAGGCCGAGGGCTACCTCACGGCCCGGCGCGGCGGCGGCACGTGGGTCAGCGAGGTCGCGGCGGCGGCGCTGCCGCGCCGCCCGCGGGCCGTGGCCGCCCTGCCGAGCGCGCGCTTCAGCTTCCACCCGGGACTTCCGGACCTCGCCGCCTTCCCGCACGCCGCCTGGTGCAGTGCGCTCCGGCGCGGCCTTCGCGAGGCCCCCGCGGCGACCCTGGGCTACGGCGATCCGCGCGGGCGGCCCGAGCTGCGTGAGGCGCTCGCCGACTACCTGGCGCGCGTACGGGGCGTCGTCCCGAACCCGGAGCTGATCGTGGTCTGCGGCGGCTTCCGGCATGGGCTTTCGCTCATCGCGCGCGTGCTGCGCGGGCGCGGGGCCCGGCGCGTGGCTATGGAGGAGCCCGGCCTCAATGACCACCACAACGCGCTCGTCGCCGCCGGGCTCGCGCCGGCGCCGCTTCCCGTCGACGAACACGGCGCGCGCACCGACCTGCTCGCGGAGATCGGCGCCGCAGCCGCCGTGATCGGCCCGGCTCACCAGTTCCCCAGCGGCGCGCTGCTTCACCCCGAGCGGCGCGCGGCCGCGCTGGCCTGGGCGCGCGCGGCGGATGGGCTCGTGGTCGAGGACGACTACGACGCGGAGCTGCGCTTCGACCGTCAGCCGATCGGCGCCCTGCAGGCGCTCGATCCCGAGCACGTCGTGTATGGCGGCACCGCGAGCAAGACGCTCGCGCCCGGGCTCAGGCTCGGCTGGATCGTGCTCCCCGCGGAGCTGGTGGAGCCCGTTCTCGCGCTGCGCGAGGCGGAGGACCTGCATGTCCCGGCGCCCGACCAGATCGCCTTCGCGGAGCTGCTCGGATCCGGTGCCTACGAGCGTCACGTGCGCCGCATGCGTGCGCGCTATCGAGGGCGCCGGGAGGAGGTCGTCGCGCTGCTCGCGGAGCGCGCGCCGCGGATGACGCCGGTGGGCATCGCCGCCGGGCTGAGGGTGCTGCTCGAGCTGCCCGCGGACGGGCCGCCCGCCGCCGAGCTGGTCGAAGCCGCGGCAGCGCGCTCGATCGAGCTGTTCCCGCTCCGCCGCTTCCATCACCACGGTGAGCCCGTGCCCGACGGGATCGTGCTGGGCTACGGGGCGCTCCCCGAGCATGCGTTCGACGCGGGCCTCGAGGCGCTCGGCGAGCTGTTCGCAGAGGCGCTGCCGGGCTGAGTCCCTTACCCGCTCGGATAAGGGGTGATGAACGGCGAATTACCGATGTAAGCAGGCCTTCTCAGGGCCATAGTTTGCGCTGTGGAAACGGGAAACCTCATGGTCGATGCCGGAACCGCGTTCGCCCGCTCGCAGTGGCGGCGCCGTCGCGCGCGGGCGGCAAACTGGGTGCTGCGCAGGCACGGAGCGTGTCTGGCGACGCTCGATCAGCATTTGGGCGCGGCGCCCGCCGCCCGCCGCACAGCGGGGGTGCGCGCGATCCCGCTCGACTCGATAGTCGGCACCACCGAGACCGCCAAGGCTCGGAGGTTCGACGCCTCCTTCCGGCCGCCTCCCTCGAGCCGGCGCCGCTGGGAAGGGCTCTGGCTGGCGAGTCGCCGCGGCCGCCAGCTGCCGCCGATCTCCGTCTACCGCCTCGGTGACGGCCACTACGTCGAAGACGGCCATCACCGGGTGTCGGTGGCGCGCGCCCTCGGCATGGCCGCCATCGACGCGGAGGTCACCGAGCTGGCGGGCGGGCGCCTGTGATCGTCCTCGGGAGTGCACCGGTCCGCACGGCCCCAGAGGTCGAGCGCTGGCTGCGTTCGCTCGTTGACGAGGAACCGAGCTGGGCGGCTCGCCAGCACGCCGCCGCTCAGCTCGAAAGCGAGCTGGGCAGCCCGAAGCGCTCGAACAGCCCCGGCGTCCTGAAGGCGACCACGTCGGCGATCGCCTCGCCCCTGAAGGTGAGAACGTCGAGCGCTACCGGCATGTATCCGCCGTCATCTTCGTTCCAGCGGTAGGCGGCCAGCGCGGGCTGGCCGTTCGCGCTCGATTGGATGTAGCGCAGGTCGGCGGCCGGCAGGCTCGGCATGAGCCAGGAAGCGGCGATCGCCTGGCGGCCCCGGCACCAGCCGGCGTAAGGGGGCATGGCGAAGGTCGCGTCCTCGGCGAGCATCGAGAGGATCGTGTCGACGTCGCCGCGCTCGAAGGCGTCGCTGAAGCGCTCCACGAGCCTGCGCACCTGCCGGTCCCCGAGCGAGCGCACGTTGGCCTGCTGGCTGTGCTCGGGGAGCCGCTTGTCGACCGTCGCCCGCGCGCGCTGCAGCGAGCTGTTGACCGAGGCGACGGTGGTGTCCATCGTCCCCGCGACCTCGCGAGCCGAGAAGCCGAGCACCTCGCGCAGGATCAGCACGGCGCGCTGGCGCGCGGGCAGGTGCTGAAGAGCCGCGATGAAGGCGAGCTCCACGGCCTCGCGCTGCTCGTAGCGCGCCTCGGGAGCCGCATAGCCGTCGTCGATCTCGCCGTCGGGGTAGGGGTCGATCCAGGTGCCGTCGGCGAGCGGCTCGCCGTGGTCGGCGGGATCGGTCGCCCCGCTCTGGTCGATCGGCAGCACGCGTGCGGGCCGGCGCGCGAGCGCGTCCAGGCAGACGTTCGTCGCGATCCGGTACAGCCAGTTCCTGAGCGAACGCTGGCGCGACAGCCGCGGGAGCCCGCGCCAGGCGCGCAGCAGCACCTCCTGGAGGGCGTCCTCGGCATCGTGGAGCGAGCCAAGCATGCGATAGCAGTGGGCGTGCAGCTCGGCGCCGTAGCGCTCGACGAGGCGGCGGTAGGCATCGGGATCGCCCTCTCGGGCCGCTTCGAAGAGCTCGTGCTCGAGTACTGGTGGTCCCATCATCCAAGAAGGTAGACCGCCGACCGGGCCCAAACTCATCGGTCTCGGCCGATGAGTTGGCGCTTCCGCCGGCGTCTAATCGGGTAGACCCGCCTGCGGAAGGGGTGCATACGTGATCAGAGACATCAGCAAGGTCGTCGTCCCGGTGGACGATCAGGTCCGCGCCAAGGACTTCTGGACGAGCCGGCTCGGCTTCGACGTCGTATCGGACGAGTCCTACGGCGACGAGCGCTGGATAGAGGTGGCTCCGCCCTCCGGCGGGCCCGTGATCGTGCTGAGCCCGCGCACGGAGGGTGACGCCCGGCGCGACGTCCCGGATCAGCTTCCTCACTCGCCCGTCTTCTTCAACTGCGACGACATCGAGGCCACCCACCGCGAGCTCGTCGAGCGCGGCGTGCGCTTCCCGGTGCCGCCGGCCAGGATGCACTTCGGCTGGTGGTCGCTCTTCGAGGACGACGAGGGCACGCGCTACGCGCTCGGCCAGTGGGACTCGAGCCCGGCATGAGCGAGCGCGACGGCTACGAGCATGGCGTCCCCTGCGGCCTCGCCGGCGCCTATCCGGACCCCGCCGGTGCGGCGCGCTTCTACGGCGAGCTGCTCGGCTGGGAGACCGAGCCGGAAGGCGACGCGCATCTGCTGTGCCGCCTGCGCGGGCGCGAGGTGGCGGTGATCGGCACGGCGCTCGACGCCTCGGCGCCCGAGGCCGCGCTCTGGATCACGCACATCTGGGTGGATGATGCGGGCGACAGCGCGCGCAGCGTGAGCGCTGCGGGCGGCACGGTCCTGGCCGAGCCGTTCGACGCCGCGGGCGGCTCCCGCGTCGCCGTCGTGGCGGATCCGCAGGGCGCCGTTTTCGCGCTCCTGCAGGCCGGCGAGGTGCGCGGGGCCGAGGTGGTGAACGAGCCGGGAGCCTGGACGATAAGCAGCCTCGCGACCTCCGACCCCGAGGCGGCGAAGAGCTTCTACGGCCGAGTGTTCGGCTGGGAGACGGACGACTTCGACGGCGCCTGGCTGTGGCGGCTCCCGGGCTATGTCGGCGGCGAGCCGATGCAGCCCGTGCCACGCGACGTGATCGGCGTGATGGTGCCCGCCGAGGGGCGCCCGCCCGGCTGGGACGTCAACTTCTGGGTCCACGACGCCGACGAGACGGCCGCCCGCGCGGCAGAGCTCGGCGGCAGCGTGGTCGTGCCCCCAGTCGACGGTCCGGTCACACGCGACGCCGTGCTGGCCGACCCGCAGGGCGGCGTCTTCTCGGTATCCACCGCGCCCCATCCGTGACCCTGCTGCTTGCCGGCAGCACGGGATACGAGGAGGCCCGACGGCCCTCGATCGCGAACTTCGACGACGTCGAGCCGCGCGCCGTGGCGCGCTGCCGGACCGAGGCGGACGTCGCGAACGCGCTCGCCTACGCGCGCTCGGAAGGCCTTCGGGTGGCGCTGCGCAGCGGAGGCCACTGCTTTGCCGGGCGCTCCTCCACCGACGGAGTCGTCATCGACGTCTCCCCCATGAGCTCGATCTCACTCGACGCCGAGCTCGCCACGATCGGCGCGGGCGCTCGGCTCGGGGACGTGTATGACGCGCTCGCCCGCGACTGCCGGACGCTCGCCGCCGGCTGCGGCCCCGATGTCGGCATCGCCGGGCTGACCCTCGGCGGCGGGCTCGGAATCCTCGGGCGCCAGCACGGTCTGACCGCGGACAGCCTGCGCGCCGCACGCGTCGTGCTCGCCGGCGGGAGCGTCGTCGAAGCGAGCGAGCAGCGCGAGCCGGACCTCTTCTGGGCCCTGCGCGGCGCCGGCGGAGGACAGTTCGGCGTGGTCACCTCGCTCGTGCTGCGCGCGCTGCCGGCGCCGCCCGTCGCGACGAGCATCCACCTGACCTGGCCACACGAGCACGCCTCCGCGCTGCTGGCCGCGTGGCAGGCGTGGTCGCCGGACGCGCCGGATGCGCTGGCCGCGAGCCTCCTGCTCACGGCGGCGCCGGATCCGGCCCGGCCGGTCGCCGCCCACGTCTTCGGCGCGATGACCGCGAGCTCGGAGACGGCGGCCGCGTTGCTCGCAGAGCTCGTGGAGCGCGTGGGCGCCCGGCCGCTCTCATCGGAGCTCGTCGAGACGCCCTACCGCGAGGCGAAGCGCTGGCTCGCCGAGCACGGGCCAGGCGAGGAGGTTCCCGGCGGGCATCTCTACTGCAAGTCCGAGTTCTTCGGGGAGCCACTCCCCGCCGGCGCGATCGAGCAGCTGATCGAGCTGCTCGCCGCGGACAGGCGCGGCGGCGAGGCCCGCGAGCTCGACTTCAGCCCGTGGGGCGGCGCCTACAACCGGGTCGCGCCGGACGCGACCGCCTTCCCGCACCGAGACGCGCGCTTCCTGCTGAAGCCGGGCGTCGTGCTCGCACCGGGCGCGGACCGCGACGCCGGACGCCGCTGGCTCGGCGAGGCGTGGGCGACTACACATCCGTACGGCACGGGCGGCGCCTACGTCAACTTCCCGGACACCGAGCTCGAGGGCTGGGCGCGGGCCTACCACGGCGACAACCTCGAGCGCCTGGAGCGCGCCAAGGCCGCCTACGACCCCGAGAACGTGTTCCAGTTCCCGCAGTCGCTCAGCGCGCCTGATCAGGCAGGCCGGCCGACCTGAGCGCCTCGGCCCGGTCCGCGTAGACCTCGAAGCGCGCGATCTTCCCGCCGGCAAACGCGTAGACGAGCCAGTAGTCGTCCTCGATCGGTACGCCGCTGCCCGCGCCCCGGCCCCACTGGTGCTGGCGCACCACCACGCGCTCGCCGGCGTCGATGACCTCCGTCACCTCGTAGGACCACTCGCTGAACCCCTCGACCCAGTCGGCCACCATCCTCAGCAGCCCGTCACGCCCGTGATACACGGCGCGGTCGGGGTGAGCACGGGTCGCCACTAGGTCCGGTGCCATGGCCTCCAGGGCCTCGTCGAGGTCGCCCCGCGCGAACGCCTCGAGCGAGCGCCGGGCCAGCTCAACGTTCTCCTGCGACACGGCGCCGGCTAGCCAGGCACGTACGCCATCGAGTCCGGGTGCGGGCCCGTGCGGCCCTCCTCACCACGGTCGAGCGCATCGATCTTCTCGGCGTCGCCCGGCTCGAGCTCGAAATCGAAGAGCTCGAAGTTCTCCTTGATGCGCGCCGGGGTGGTCGACTTCGGAAAGACGATGTTGCCGTGCTCGATGTGCCAGCGCAGGACCACCTGCGCGGGCGTCCGGCCGAGTCGCTCGGCGATCTCGGTGATGACCGGGTCGTCGAGAACGGCGCCCTGGGCGATCGGAGACCACGCCTCCGTCGCGATTCCGTGCTCGCCGCCGTACGAGTCGACCTCCGCGTTCAGCAGATACGGATGCAGCTCGATCTGGTTGACCGCCGGGACCACCTCCGCCTCGGCGGCGAGCCGCTCCAAATGCTCCGCCTGGAAGTTGGAGACGCCGATCGAGCGCGAGCGCCCGTCGCGCTGGAACTCCTCGAGGGTCCTCCAGGTGGAGACGTAGTCGCCGTCATAGAGCGTCGGCAGCGGCCAGTGGATCAGGAACAGGTCGACGTACTCGAACCCGAGCGCCTCGAGCGTGGAATCGAACGCCCGGCGCGCCTCGTCGGGCTCGTGATAGCCGTTGTTCAGCTTGCTCGTGACATAGACCTCCGAGCGGTCAAGCCCGGACGCCCGGATCGCCTCCCCCACGCCCTCCTCGTTGCCGTACATCTCGGCGGTGTCGATGTGCCGGTAGCCGACCCGCAGCGACTCGGCCACCGCCTCGGCGGTCTCAGCGGGATCGATCTGAAACACGCCGAAGCCGAGCTGCGGGATGGCGTGGCCGTCGTTCAGCTTGATTGTCGGTACAGCGCTCATGGCCCCCTCCTTACCCCGCTGTCCGCGACCGCAGTCACCTACGATCGACCGGTGGAGTTCAGCTACAGCGTCACGAAGGACGGCCGCGTCCGGATCGCATTCCGCGGCCGCCACGTGGTGACCGTCGCAGGCCCGCGCGCGGGGCGCCTCTCGGCCCAGCTCGCGGGCGCCGGCGGCGAGGAGACGCAGCAGCTCCTCGCTCGCGCGACCGGCAACTTCAAGCGCGGGAACGAGCGGCGCTAGGCGGGCGTCTTGACGCGCTCGCGCTCGGCCTCGCTCGGGACGCGCTCGTCGACGTTCTCGACGGCGTGGCCCTCGAGCGACACGTTCGGCAGCAGCCGGTCGAGCCAGCCCGGCAGCCACCAGGCCCGGTCGCCGAGCAGGGTCACGACCGCCGGGGCGATCACGAGCCGCACGATCAGCACGTCGATCAGGATCGCCAGGCCGAGGCCGACGCCGAACATCTTGGCGATCACATCCGGCTGCGTGACGAAGGCGAGGAACACGGCCGACATGATCAGGCCGGCGAACAGCACGACCTTTCCGATCCGCGACATTCCCGTGATGACGCTCTGACGCGGGCGCTCACCGTGGTTGTAGGCCTCGTGCATGCGCGAGAGCAGGAAGACGTTGTAATCCATGCTCAGTCCGAACAAGATCGCAAACAGCATCACCGGGATGAACGAGACGATCGGCACCCCGCTGTCGACCCCGATCAGGCTTGCGCCGATCCCCTCCTGGAAGACGGCCACGACGACGCCGTAGGCGGCGCCGATCGAGAGAAGGTTGAAGACCGCCGAGGCGAGCGGGATCCAGAGCGAGCGGAAGGCCGCGATCAGGAGCAGCACCGAGAGCCCGATCACGACCGCGATGAACAGCGGCAGCCGCGATGCGACCTTGTCCGAGAAGTCCTCGAAGCCGGCCGTGTTACCCCCTACAAAGACCTCGAGGGGTGTGCCCGCGGTCGCCGCGGGGATCACGTCGTCGCGGAGCCGCTCGAGCAGGTCGCTCGTGCGCTCGTCCTGAGGGGCGGTCGCCGGCACCGCGAAGATCGTGGCCATCTCGCCGTCGCGCGAGGGCTGCGGCGGCGCGACCGCCACGACTCCCTCCGTGTCCGCCACGGCGCGGCGGAGCTGGGCGAGCTGCTGGTCTGTCTGCGGGTCGTCGAGCGGCGTGTCGACCGCCAGCAGGAACGGCCCGTTCGAGCCGGGCCCGAAGGCCTCGCTCAGCTCGTCATAGGCCACGCGCTGCGTCTTCGACTCGGGCTGGTTGCCGTCGTCGGGCTGGCCGAGGCGCATCTGCGTCAGCGGCACCGCGAACACGAGCAGCACGAGCACGCCGGCAGCGATCGACACCCACGGGCGCGCGGTCACGCGCTCGCCCCAGCGGCCGAAGGCGGGCGAGGGCTGGACGTGCTCGGGCTTCTTCGGCTTCAGCCAGCGCGCGAGCGCGCCCATCATGATCGGCAGGATCGTGAGCGCGGAGACCACCACCGCGCCGACGCCGATCGCCGCCGCGATGCCGAGCTTGCCGATCAGCGGGATGCCGATCACGAGCAGTCCGGCGATCGCGACCATCACGATCAGGCCGGCGGCCACCACCGACGCGCCCGAGGTCGCCGCCGACTTGGCGGCGGCGTCGCGCGTGCTGTCGCCGAGCGCGACCTGCTCTCTGTATCGGCCGATGATCAGCAGCGAGTAGTCGATGCCTGCGCCCAGCCCGAGCATCACCGCGATGACGGTCGCGAACTGCGGCAGCCCGAGCGGCTCGGCGAGCGCTGCGAGCAGGATCTGGCCGGCCATCACGCCCAGCAGCGCGCCGACGATCGTGGCCGCCATGGCGGCGCCCGAGCGGAACAGGATGGTGAGCAGGACGATCGCGACGGCGACGCCGATCAGCTCGCCTACCGGCGCGTCCTGCTCGGAGGCGAGATCGATCAGGATGCCGCGCGCAGCGACATCCACCCCGCCCTGCTCGGCCGTGCGGGCGGCCGCCTCGAGCTCTTCACCGTCCTCCTTGTCGAGATCGGTGGCCTCGACGTTGTAGCGCACGTCGGCCGCGGCGATGCGCCCGTCCTGGGAGACCCGGCCGTCGGGGCCGAACGGGTTCTCGACCGTCTCGACGTGCGGCGAGGTTTGACACCTCGTCAAGCGCGCCCTGGACGGCCTGCCGGTTCTGCGGATCGGTGATGCTGCCGTCCTCGACGCTGAACACGAGCGTCGAGTCGGCGCCCGCGAAGGCAGGGCTGTGCGCCTTGAAGAGGTCGAGTGCCTGCTGAGACTCGGTGCCCGGGATCGTGAAGTCATCGGCGGCCTCGCCACCGGCGCCGGCCGCGACGCCGAGCAGGATGAGGACGACGATTGCGACCGCGAGGCTTCGCTTCCAGTGCTGGGCAAGCGTTCGTGCGAGACGCGCGAGAAGCTCAGACATAAGGTTCGAGGAGGAGGGTCGAGGGTGGGCTGCGGCTTAAGCTAGCAATCGCGTCAGGCCCGGGCCGCGAGCTCCCGATGACGGCCTCCGAGCTTCGACAGGCCGAACGCGAGCAGTGCAAGCGCCACCGCGACGGCGGCGGAGAAGAGCGCGACGCGCAGGTAGCCGCCGTCGCGCGTCGGGTCGACGAACGGGTATGGGTACCAGTCGCCGGCCAGTGGTCCGCGTATCAGCGTGTAGGCGAGGTACACGATCGGGATTGCGAGCCAGCGCAGCGCCTGTCGCGGCTCGACGGGGGCGCGCGCGGCGAGCCACCAGTCGAGCAGCATGAATATCGGGACCACCCGGTGGATCACGTCGTTGATCCAGGAATCCGTCACCCCGACGGACACGTCGGCGAGGAACAGGGCGTAGATGACCCCGGTGACCGTCGTGCAGAACGTCGCCGCTCCCCGCACGAGCTCCCAGCGGCGCGAGGCGGGGTCGCCCAGCGCACCGACCGTGAGCGTGACCACGGCGAAGATGTTGCTGATGTTCGTGAAGTAGCTGAAGTAGTTGATGAGCCGAAACGACGGCTGATCGTGCGCGTGGATCAGGTTGACCGTGAGCGCCGTCGCGGCGAGCAGCGCGACCGCTGCCCGCAGGAGGCGGACGAGGAGATCAGCATTCACCTCCCCGAAGGATTGCGGTAACGGAGATAGACGACGCGCGAGGCGAACGTGCGCGTCTCGAGCAGCTCGAGCTCGAGCTTGGAATCGAGCGAAGGGAAGTAGGGCGTGCCGCCGCCGACCACCACCGGGTTGACGAACAGCCCGAACTCGTCGACGAGACCGGCTCTCACGACCGTGGCGGCGAAGCCGGCGCCGCCGACGGCGAGCGGCGCGCCGGACTGCTGCTTCAGGCGCCTGACCTCCTCGACGGCATCGCCCTTCACGAGCGTCGCCTCCAGCCCAACGTCGTCGAGGGTCGTCGAGAAGACGAACTTCGGGGTTGCCCTCCAGATTCGCGCGAACTCGAGCTCAGGGTCGCTCGGAGCACTCGCCTCGTCCACCTCGTCCCAGGGCCTCATCGTCTCGTACAGCCGCCGTCCGTAGAGGTGCCCTCCGAGCTCACGCGCCTGCTCGTTGTGGAAGCTGTGGAGCTCCTCGTCGGGCACGGCCCAGTCGAACTTCCCGGCCGCGTCGGCGATGTAGCCGTCCAGCGAGACCCCTATCGAATAGATCAGCTTCCGCATCCGGCTCTCCTCAGCATCGCTTGAACCGCAGTCTGTACGTTGGACGGAGTGACGCAGGAAAGCTCATCGCGCGGAGTCGCCCGGTCGGCCGGCGTTGCCTTGATCGGCGGCACCGTCACCGCCTACGCGCTGCTCGATGCCTACGTCCTCGGGCCGGTGGTGATCGAGCTGTCGGCCTGGTTCGACCCGTTCGTCGTGTTCGGCGCCGCCACCGCCGTGCTCACACTCGTCAACGTCGCCTGCTGCAGCTGGCTCGAGCGGCGCGGCGACAACGACACGCCGGGCCGCCTGGAGGCGCGGCTCGAGCGGCTCGGGTCGAGCCGCCTGATGCGCCGCCCCGTGGACTGGGTCACACGCGGGTCGTCGCTGTGGTTCGTGCTGGGCGCCGTGATCGTCAACGCCATCTTCGTCGTCGGCGTGGCGCGCTTCCTCGGCGGCCGGCCGGTGGACCGGCGCCGGATCCTGCTCGCGTCGGCCGCCTACTCGATCACGTTCGCGGCCTTCTTCGCGGCGCTTGGGTTCGGCGCCGGAGACGTGGTCCGGACGCTGTAGCGCGATGCAGACCGCGCGGCTTGACGAGTTCGCCGCACGGGTTCTCGACGCCGGGTGGGCGCCGGCCGCCGCCGTCGCGGTGACGGACGCGAAGGAAACGCTGACAGCGCGGACCTACGGCGCCGCCCCGGACGCGCTGTGGCCCGTCGCATCGATCGGCAAGTCGTTCACGGCGGTGATCGCTCTACAGCTGGCCGACGAGGGCCTGCTCGACCTGGCTGAACGGCAGCGAGCGGCTGCCGCTCACCGCCATCGACGAACGGCGTCTTCCGGGTCGGCGACGCCGAGTGGTCGCCCGAGCGACTTCGCTTCGACCAGATTCTCGGCGGGCGCGCCCAGCGCGCCACTCTCTCGGGGACGCCCTACTACCGGGCCTTAACGCCGTGATACCCCCTACCGGTATTGCTACGATGTCCGGCAATGGCCACCACCGAGACCAGCAACAAGCACGGATACTCCGCGACCAAGGACCAGCTGCTCACTCGCCTGCGCCGCATCGAGGGACAGGTCCGCGGCATCGAGGGCATGGTCGAGGACGATCGCTACTGCATCGACGTGCTCACGCAGATCTCGGCGGTCCAGGCTGCGCTGGACAAGGTCGCGCTGGGCCTGCTCGACCAGCATGCCCGCCACTGCGTCGTGGACGGGCATGCTGAGGGAACCCCCGAGGAGCTCACGGACGAGCTGATGGCGGCCGTCGGCCGGCTGATGCGACGGGGTTAGCCGGGCGCGTCTACGAAAGCGCCTTGGTCTTCAGCTGGTCGAACTCCTCCTGGGTGATCGCACCCGAGTCGAGCAGCTCCTTGGCCTTGGCGATCTCGCCGGCCGATCCACCGGCCGCGTCGCGCACGTAGCTGTCGAACTCCTGCTTCTGAGCCTGCGCCTGCTTCACGCTGCGCTCACGCATCCCGTCGTGCTGGGCGATCAGGTAGACCAGCACGCCGAGGAACGGCAGGATGATCACGAAGACGACCCAGGCCGCTTTGTGGAAGCCGCCGATGTCATCACGACGGAATACGTCGATGAAGACGGTGATCACGATCCAGATCCAGATCACCCAGCAGAAGAAGATGATCATCGTCCAGAGGACGTCCAGGAATGGATAGTCCGCGGCTATAGGCATGGGTCGGGCTCCCCTCGTTGACCAGTGAGTACGGCGATACTTCCGCCTGGGTCGGACATCTCCTTTGCAATATGGCGCACGTCCTCTTCGTTTGTCTCCACAACGCCGGCCGCTCGCAGATGAGCGAGGCCCTCTTCGAGCGTGCCGCGGAGGGACGCCACAGCGCGTCCTCGGCCGGCACCACACCCGCCGACCGCGTTCATCCCGAGGTCGTGGCGGCGATGCGCGAGCTCGGCATCGACCTTGCCGGCCGCACCCCCGAGAGGCTGAACACGGAGGCGGCCGAGCGCGCCGACGTCGTGGTCACGATGGGCTGCGGCGACGAATGCCCGTACATACCGGGCAAGCGCTACATCGACTGGGACCTACAGGACCCGAAGGGCCTCTCCCCTACGCAGGTCGCGGCGATCCGGGACGAGATCGATACGTTGGTGCGCGAGCTTGCTGCCGAGCTCGACGCGGACGAGCGGAGCGGGCGGCTCGGCTAGTCGTCGCGAGTGGCGAATTCCGCCCTATACAGACGCAATTCGCCACTCGTTCTGCGCCGCCCTGTCCTCACGCGTCGCGCACATAGGTCAGGATCGCGACCCCGTTGCTCGCTATCTGCGAGTTGGCGAGCCGCAGCCGCTTTGGGGCGGCTCCGTCGTTGAAGAGCCGTTTCCCCGTGCCCGCGATCACCGGGTAGAGCTCGATACGCATCTCGTCGAGCAGGTCGGCGTGCAGAAGAGCCTCGACCAGCGAGAGGCTGCCGTGGACGCCGATGCTCCCGCCCGGCTGCTCCTTCAGCTCCCCAACGGTGCCGGCAAGATCGCGGGCGACGGTCGCGCTCTCGTGCTCGCCCCAGGGCGCTTGCTCGAGCGATGACGAGAACACATACTTCGGCACGCCGTTGATGTGGCTGGCGAACGGCTCGTTGTCGGAGGTCGGCCAGTGGCCGGCCCACTCCTCGTAGGTGACGCGGCCGAGCAGCATGGCGTCCTCCTCGGCCATCCTCCCGAAGAAGTCGTCCAGCACCTCCTTCGAGTCGCGCAATTCGACGATCGTGTCGATCACCGCATCGGGCGCCCCGACGCCGTCGAGGGTGACGAAGGTGTGCGAAACGACCTTTCTCATCGGTGTGCTCCTCGGACGGGGATGTGCGCGCGAGATAGTGCCAGGGCCGTCAGGGCGCACCGAAGTCGTGCACGTAGGTTCCCCCGCCTCCGCCCTCGGGCGTTCCCGGTGAGACGCCGATCCCGCTGTGCACGAGCAGGCCGTTGAGGATGTTCGCGCGGTGCCCCGCCGAGTTCATCCAGCCGCCCACGACCCGGCGCGGCGTGCCGAGCGAGCCGCCACCCCAGGCGATGTTCTCGGCGAGGTACGAGCCGACGTACCCGGTCGCACGGATTCGCTGGTCGAAGGTCCGCCCGTCGGCGGAGACGTGTGAGAAGTAGCGGTTCGCCGTCATGTCGCTCGCGTGCAACTGGGCGGCAGACGCAAGCTGGCCGTTGTCGGCGAGAGGCGCGACGCCGTACCTGGCCCGCTCGGAGTTGATGAGGCACAGAGCCGCCGCCCGCACGAGCGCGAGGTTCGACGCGCTCGGGACCGTGTCCGCACCGGGACAGCCGGCCGTAGGCGGCGCCGGCAGGGCCGGGGGCAGCGGCGCGGGCGGGACCAGTGAGGGTGGAGGCGTCGTGGGCAGGATCGGACCATGAGGGGTGCGAGCGCGATGCCTGCGCCGCAGGCGTGCGCGGCGCCGGCAGGGCCGCTTGTGCTTGAGCTGCCCGTGCCGCTGGCGGTGTACACGGCCGGCGCGACAACGCCGCCGAGCCTTGCGACGAGCCTGCCGCTCTCCGGGCTTGCCGGTGGCGGCGCTCGTCCCGCTTGCCTCATCCCCGGCGGGCACCGCTACCGCGGAGGCGCTCGCGGGGAGCCCAAGCACGAGAAGGGCGGCAACGGCAGTGATCAGCGTGAGAGAGCTGCGAATGGGCACCCGTCCGCAAGCTACCTGCGCCTGTCGACGCCTAAACCTGACCGCGGGCGACAATCCCCGCAATCCGCCGCCTCGTGCGGGCGAGTGGCGCCGGGTTGTCCAGGAGATCCTCGGTCAGACCTCGATGCGCAGACGGCTGGTCGGGACCAGTCACGCCGACGCCGGGTGACGATTGCGGAGGGCGCAATTCGTCGAACGCACCTGTGAGCTCCCAAGCGGTGGACTCAGACGCGGACGCGCTTCGATAGGTGCCCTTGCGACGGACTCTCAGATTGAGGAGTGTCACGCACCGCTGCTTCCCGGCAGGAGCACTTAGGCTCCGTGGGCAATGGACCTAGGGCTAACCAACAAGCACGCCCTCGTCACGGGTGCGAGCAAGGGAATCGGTTTGGCCATCACCAAGGCGCTTACGGACGAGGGTGCCAAGGTAGTGGCCGGCTCGCGCACAGTCAGTGACGAGCTCCGGCAGCTGATCGATGGAGGCCAGGTGCGGCAGGTGAGCGTAGATCTGTCGACAGCCGACGGGCCGTCTGAACTCGTCGCATCGGCGCTTGAGGACGGCTCGCTCGACGTGCTGGTCAACAATGTCGGCGCCGTAACACCTCGACTCGATGGATTCCTCTCGGTCACCGACGATCAGTGGCTGCAATCGTTGACGCTCGGGTTCATGGCTGCCGTTCGCACCACACGCGCCGTCTTGCCAGGCATGCTCGAAGCCGGCGGAGGAACGATCGTCAATACCTGCTCTGTGAACGCGTTTCTGCCGGACCCAGGCGTCATCGACTACTGCGCCGCCAAAGCAGCGCTGGCCAACTTCTCCAAGGCCCTGTCGAAGGAGGTGGGCCCGCGGGGGATCCGAGTGAACACGGTGAGCCCCGGGCCGGTCTCGACCGCACTTTGGCTCGGCGATCACGGTGTCGCGGCCACCGTCGCCGGCGGTCAGGGCGGGGACCCTGGGAAAGTGGTCGAGCAGCAGGCTGAGGCGGCCGCGACCGGCCGCTTCACCGAGCCTCAAGAGGTCGCAGACCTCGTTGTCTTGCTCGCTGGTGAACGTGCCGGCAACGTGACCGGGTCCGACTTCGTGATCGACGGTGGGCTCATTCAGACACTCTGAATGCGTGGGACGCACCTCGGAAGAGGTGAACCGCGGCCTGCGCGGCGAGTACCCAGCTGCCGCCTCGCGCGAGCAGCGATCGTCCGGTGCTACTTATCGGGTCCGGGCGCCGCGGCCAGCGCGAACGGGTTGCCCTCGGAGTCCCGGCACACCGCCCACCGATCGCCGGGGTGGATGATCGACCCGCCGAGCTCGCGAACGCGCTTGAGTGTCGTTGCCAGGTCGGCGACGGTGAAGTAGGGCAGCGAGGCGGTGTCACCGGGGCCCGGTCCACGCTCGTGGACACCGAGGCGCATGCCGTCGGTATCGGTCTGCCACCCAGATCCCGCCGCGGCGGGCCGTGGCGCGAGGGTGACCCCGAGGACTCCGTGCCAGAACCCGCGGGCGCGATCCGGATCGTCGGCCGGAAACTCGATCAGTGGCGCGGGCATGAACGGAGTATGGCCGGCGCTCCCGCCTGCTTCTACTCTGCGCGAGATCCGAGAGCGCGTCCGGCGCGAACGTGACGGTGGAATGGCCGTCGGCGCATGCTCAACGGTGTCCCGGGCAAGGGGCCGCAGACTCGAGAAAGTCGGGCCGTTCGGCGAGGGAGGGCCGTTCGGCGCGCAAGTCTGACAACCATTCTTGGCTGATGTCTCGACACCGGCGCACGGGTCGAACGCAGACGGCGTGCCTGGGCAAGGGTCATGCCCATCCTGCCGCGGCCACAGCCTCAGCCTCGCTCCAGTAGAACTTCGACCAGACGATCTTCGAGTCCCGGAACTTGAAGACAAAGGCAACCGGGTCGTCCAGGACGACGCTGCCTTGCCGCGCGTGGACGCGCCCGACCGCTACTGCGTAGACACCCTCGGCGCGAGCATCGCCGATCGTCACCACGAATTCATCCCACGTCTCATCCAGGTCCCGGAGATAGCGTCTGAGGCCGCGCACCCCGAGGTACGGACTGCGCCGCACGACCGGAGTGGAGAGCGGCTCGATCATCACCCCGCGGTCGACCAGCTCCAGTGTGCGCGCCATGTCGCGCGCGGCGAACGCGTCGAAGAGCTCGTGAACCACGCGCAGGTTATGGTCGGCCACGGCAGGGTCGGGTTCGCGCGGCGCAGGCGGTGTTCCCGGCAGACGCTTCGCGAGCCGGAGAACTGTCTTGCCCGAGCTCGCCTCGAGCCGCACGTCGTCCATCAGCAGGTTCATGAAGGCGAAGCCGCGACCGCGCTCAGCCACCGGGTCCGGTGTCGGCGCAGCAGCATGCTCGAACTCGCCGCAGTCCAGGACGGAGAACACGAACGAGCCGTACTCCACCGTCGCCGCCAGGTGAATATGGCCGTCGTCGCATGGGACGCCGTGCTCCATGGCGTTCGAGACCGCCTCGTTGGTCGCGACAGTTACTTGGTAACGCGTACCCGCGTCAAAGCCCGCCGCCGAGAGGGTGCGGTCGATAAAGCCACGGCCTTCGGATAGGCCGCCCGGACCGGGGGAGATAGCGAGGACGTGCGGGTGCAGGGCAAGCACGTTAGAACTGTGAGCCTCGCAAGACGTTCGATTGTCGGTCGCTCGTGCGACTCCCACCGACTCGGACGAGGTCTCCAAGGCATCGCCGATGTCGCGCAGCCAGACGGGCGTCGTTACGACGGCGGCCCCGACGAAGGCACCCGCGGCCCCACCCCCTTCGGTGGCCATCGGCCGTAGCCGCCACAACCCACACCCAGCGGCAAGAGGGCCCTCCATAGCCGGAGGGCCCTCACTGCGCGAGCTTTACCGCCTCGAGTTCCGGCAACCCTTACCCGACTGTCGCAGCCAACGAAGCCGAGCGGTACCGGAGGAGGTCTCCGTCGCTTCCGGACGGCGCGCGCAATCACGGTGAGTAATCATCCGAATGGGCGCCTGCGCAGGCCGTCGCGCGCAGCGACTGTGAGTGCTCATCCGAATGGGCCCTGCTCAGGCTCGTCGGGGCGCCCTGGCCGGCGCCCGGCCGGCCCTACTTGATCTGGTCGTACACCTTGAACATCGGCAGGTACATCGCGATCACGATGAACCCGACGATCCCGCCGACGACGATGATCATGATCGGCTCGAGGATCGAGGTGAGCGCCTTGACGGCGGCCTCTACCTGCTCCTCGTAGAAGTCGGCGACCTTGGTCATCATCGTCTCGAGGGCACCGGTCTCCTCGCCGACGCCGATCATCTGGGTGACCATGACCGGGAAGGCCTCGGGCACCTCGGTCATCGGCTGCGTGAGCGTGCCGCCCTTCTTGACCGACTCGCGCACTTCCTCCATCGCCTTCTCGATCACGCGGTTGCCGGACGTCTTGCCGGTGATGTCGATCGCCTCGAGCATCGGCACGCCGGCCGCGATCAGGCCCGAGAAGGTGCGTGAGAAACGGGCCAGGGCGACCTTCTGGACGATGCCGCCGATCTTCATCGGGAACTTCAGCTTCAGGCGGTCCCACTGCATGCGCCCGCGCTCCGAGTTCTTCCAGTAGCGGAACAGCCAGACGACCGCGGCGGTGACCGCGATCATGACGTACCAGCGCTGGGTGATCAGGTGCGAGAGCCAGACGGTGAACTTCGTGATCGCCGGGAGCTCGCCGCCGAAGTCTTTGAAGATCTGCTCGAAGACCGGGACGAGGAACGCTACGAGCGCGAACAGCACGACCAGCGCGAAGCCGCCGATCAGGGACGGGTAGATCATCGCCGCCTTGATCTGGCGCCGGAGCGCGGCGTCCTTCTCGAGCTGGGTCGCCACGCGGACGAGCGTCTGGTCCAGGATGCCGCCCGTCTCACCGGCCTGCACCATCGCCACGAAAAGCTCGTTGAACACGTCCGGGTGCCGCTCGAGCGCCGCGGACAGCGAGACGCCGGCCTCGACGTCCTTGCGGACGGCGATCCAGACCTCGCGGAGCTTGTCGTTCTCGGTCTGCTCCTCGATGACGTACAGCGCGCGCAGGAGCGACATGCCCGAAGAGACCATCGTCGCGAGCTGACGCGTCGCGATGACCAGATCGTCTGCCTTGACGCGGCGGAAACGGGCGAGGATGTCGCCGGCGTTCGCCGCCTTCTGCTCCTCGATGTCGATGACGATCAGGCCCTTGGAGCGCAGCTGCGCCGCTACGGCCTGCTTGTCGCCCGCCTCCATCTCCCCCTTGGTCGAGGAGCCTGCGAGGTCGAGAGCCTTGAATGCGTAGGTCGCCATCGCTCTAAGCCACCCTCACGGTCCCCATCAGCCGGCGGAGCTCCTCGGGCGCGCTCGAACGCGCCTCCGCGAGCTCGCGGGTGATCTTGTGCTGGCGCACGAGCTGCGCCAGCGAGGCGTCCATCGTCTGCATGCCGAACTGGCCGCCGGTCTGGAGCGCCGAGTAGATCTGGTGCGTCTTGCCCTCGCGGATCAGGTTGCGGACGGCGGGGGTCGGGATGAGGATCTCAGCGGCGCAGACGCGGCCCTGGCCATCGGCCGTCGGCAGCAGCTGCTGCGTCACGATCCCCTGCAGCGCAACGGAGAGCTGCACGCGCACCTGCTGCTGCTGCTCGGGCGGGAACACATCGACGATGCGGTCGACCGTCTGCGCCGTGTCCTGCGTGTGGAGCGTCGCGAAGACGAGGTGGCCGGTCTCGGCGGCGGTCAGCGCCGTCGAGATCGTCTCGAGGTCTCTCATCTCGCCGACGAGGATCACGTCGGGGTCCTGGCGCAGCGCGGCCTTCAGGCCGAGCGCGAAGCTCTGCGCGTCCGCCCCCAGCTCGCGCTGGTTGACGATGCACTTCTTGTGCTTGTGGAGGAACTCGATCGGATCCTCGATCGAGAGGATGTGCTCGTGGCGCGTGTCGTTGATGAGGTCGAGCATCGCGGCGAGCGACGTCGACTTGCCCGAGCCGGTCGGTCCCGTGACGAGCACGAAGCCGCGCGGCTTCTTCGTGAAGTCCTCCAGCACGGGCGGCAGCCCGAGCGTCGCGAGCTTCGGCATCTCGTGCGGGATGAGGCGCAGCGCCGCTGAGATCGCGGCGCGCTGGAAGTACGCGTTCACGCGGAAGCGGGCCTTGCCGGGGATCGAGTAGGCGAGGTCGATCTGCCACTCGGTCTCCAGCTTCTGGCGCTGGTCGTTCGTGAGGATCGAGTAGACGACCTCACGGGTCGTCTGCGGCGTCAGGCGCGGGTAGTCCAGCGCGTGTAGCCGGCCGTGGTGGCGGATCATGGGCGGTGAGCCTGCAGTCAGATGGAGGTCGGAGGCGTTCCGTTCCATCACCTGAAGCAGGACCTCTGCGAAGTCGAACTCCATCGGATCTCCTATCGGCTGGAGGGCGCGATCACGTGACTCTCGCCACTTCGGCTATGGACGTGATGCCGTTCTTGACCTTCTCGAAGCCGTCCACGCGGAGCGTGCGCATGCCCTGCGCGACGGCGATCTTGCGGATGTCGTCAGCTGACGAGCGCTCGACGGTGAGGTCGCGGATCTCGTCGGAGATGACCATCACCTCGTAGAGCCCGGTCCGGCCCTTGTAGCCCGAGCCGCCGCAGCGGCCGCAGCCGACGGGCTCGTAGGCCTCGAGGTCGAAGGCGACGTTGAAGCCCGCCTTCTCGAGCGACGAGACGCTCAGCATCGTGCGCTTCTTGCAGTAGGTGCAGAGCTGGCGCACCAGCCGCTGGGCGACGATCGCGACGATCGCCGACGCGGACAGGAACGGCTCGATGCCCATCTCCGTCAAGCGTGTGATCGCCGACGGCGCGTCGTTCGTGTGGAGCGTCGAGAGGACGAGGTGGCCGGTGAGCGCCGACTCGACGGCGATCTTGGCCGTCTCGCCGTCGCGGATCTCGCCGACCATGATCACGTCGGGGTCGGCGCGCAGCATCGCTCGCAGGCCGCCGGCGAAGGTGAGCCCCGCCTTGAGGTTCACCTGTAGCTGGTTGACCCCGGCGAGCTGGTACTCGACGGGGTCCTCGATCGTGATGATGTTGCGCTCGGGCTCGTTGATCTCGTTGAGCGCCGCGTACAGAGTTGTCGACTTGCCCGAGCCGGTCGGGCCGGTCACGAGCACGGCCCCATAGGCGCGCCGGAAGCCGTTCTCGAAGAGCTCTGCGCTCGTGTCCGACATGCCGAGCGAGTCGAGCCCGATCAGCGCCTGCGACTTGTCGAGGATGCGCATCACGATCCCCTCGCCGTCGACGCGCGGCATCGTGACGACGCGCGTGTCGATCGCGTGGCCCTCGACCGTCAGCGAGACACGGCCGTCCTGAGGCACGCGCTTCTCGGCGATGTCGAGGCTCGCCATGATCTTCACGCGCGAGACGGTGCCCGCGGTCATGCGCTTGGGGATCTGCGTCGTCTCGCGGAGCACGCCGTCGACGCGGAAGCGCACCCGCATCTCGCGCCCCTCGGGCTCGAAGTGGATGTCGGAGGCGCCCTCCTCGACCGCCTGGGCGATGATCGAGTTGACGAGCTTGATGACCGGCGCGTCCTCCGCGGACTCGCGGATCTCGGTGACGTCGGCGAGCTCCTCCTCGCCCTCCTGGACCGCCTCGGCGACGGCATCATCGAGGCGACTCATGCGCGAGATGAGCCCGTTGATGTCGTCGGGCGAGGCGACCACGGCGCGGACCTCGCGGCCCGTGCGCAGCTTCAGATCGTCGAGCGCGAGCACGTTCGACGGATCCGACATCGCGACGAGCAGCCTGCCGGTGTCGTCGTAGCCGATCGGCGCCGCGCCCAGCCGTCGCGCCATCTGGGCCGGAATCACGTTGACCGCCCCGATGTCCGTCTTGAAGAGCGTGAGGTCGACGTGGTAGAGGCCGAAGCGCTGAGCGACCGCGCGCGAGAGCTGGTCGCCTGTGATCACGCCCGACTCGAGCAGCGCCTGCTCGGCGGTGCGGCCGGCGGCCTTGGCCTGGTGGACGATCGGCTCCACCCGCTCGCGCGGCAGGAAGCCGAGCTCCACGACCACGTCGGCGATCGCACGCGAGCCGCTGCCCTTCGGTTGTGGCGGCGTCAGCCCGTCAACCGCAACGGGGTCGGCGACCGCGACAGCACTGAGCTGCGCCGGGCCGCCCTGCGCCTCGCTCATCGCGCGTCCGCGACTACCTGGACAAGCGACTTGGAATCGACGTAGCCCTCGATCAGGCGCGCCGACCCGCGGCTGTCGATGACGACCACTGCCGGCGTCTGGTTCACGCCGAGGTCCTCGACCATCGAGCCGTACTCGTCCGTGTTCCCGACGTGGTCGGTCAGGACGACCACCTTCTTCATCTCGCGCTTGACGGCGCGGACCGAGACGTCCACCGCCTGGTCGTCGAGAGCGCGGGGGTTCTCGAAGAAGATCACGACCTTGCGGCCCTGGGCCACTGCGCGCTCGGCCTTGACGTGCGCGTTGGTGGTGGGCACGCCGAGGGCGCTCGCGTCGACCCCGGCGCTGCCGCCGAGCCCGACCAGGAAGCCGCGTGCGAAGACGCCGTACTGCCCGTCGGGCAGGCCGTTGACGACCTTGGAAGGAGCGGACACGTCCTGCGGCTCGTTGACGTCCGAGAGCTCGAAGCGCAGATCCATCTGCACCGACCGGCCGCCGTCGCCCTTGCCGTCGAGCTGGAAGCTCAGCCGGCGCACGATCTCGTCCTTGCCGACCCAGACGTCGAGCTGGGCGTCGCCGAGCGTCTTGGCCGCACGCTCCTCGACGCCTGCCGGAAGCTCGAAGGGAAGCTGACCCGCGCCGTTCATCTCCTTCAGGAGGTCGGCTGCGGCGGCGGCCGCGTCGACATCGGCGGAGATGTGGGTCGTCTCGACGCCGTCGATCTGGCCGCCGCTCTCGGCGGAGACCTTGCGCAGCCAGTCGGCAGGATCGACGTTCAGTTGTGGGGTGGCGGGCTGGGCGCTGCCGGTGGCCTGGCCGCTCTCGCGTGCCTCGACGATCTTGTCCCACGGATCCTGCGGGACCGCGTAGGCGGTCTCGCCGCGTGTGAACCAGGCCTTGTCGCCGGTGGTGACGAAGCCGCCGTCGAGCTTGACGCCGGCACTCTCGACGTCGACGCGCACCTGCACATCGGCGACGGGCATCTCCTTCGGCCCGCGGTCCTCGAAGGACCCGGACATCTCGATGCCGTTCTTCTCGCCCTGCGAGCTGAACGAGAGCTCGCCCTTGAAGCTGGCGCTCTCGAGGTCATTGTTGGTGAAGGCCGCCTCGAGCTGCTGCTTGGGTGTCAGCTGCGGCGCGGAGTCAGCGGCCGGCTGCGCGGACTGCGCCTGCGTCGGCGCCGAATCCCCGCTCGATGCGTCGCGCGCGTTCTGCACGGCGAAGAAGGTCGCCCCAAGCAGGACGACTCCGATCAGGGCGAGGAGGACGGGGCGGGAGACGGCCATTGGCAGGCATATCGGCAGCCCACCTGGGCTGGTTTAGGAGCGAGCGGGTGTACTAGACACCGGGCTGGACACCGCTCTGCGCATGGTGTCGACCGGCGCCGCCCGGCCGGTCCAGCGCTCGAGGCTGCGGGCGCCCTGCCGCACCAGGATCTCGAGCCCGTCGATCACGCGCGCGCCCCGCCGCTCGGCCCAGCGGACGAGCTCGGTCGGCTGCGGCCCGTAGACGAAATCGACGACCGCCGCAGTCTCGACCAGCGGCAGCGCATCCAGCGAATCATCTGCCCCCAGCCCGATCGAAGTCGCGTTGACGAGCAGCTCCGCGGAGGCGGGCCGCTCCGTTGCGACCGCGCCGAACTCGTCAGCCAGAGCACGCGCCCGCTCCGGGGTGCGGCTCCAGATGGTCACGTCCGCGCCGGCATCGTGTAGCGCCCATACCGCCGCCCGCGCCGCGCCGCCCGCCCCGAGCACGAGCGCGCTCGCCGGGAACTCGCCGGCGAGCGCGTCGATCAGGCCGCCGGCGTCCGTGTTGTCGCCCGCGATGCGGCCGCCGTCCTCGAAGATCAGCGTGTTGACCGCTCCGACCGCGGCGGCCGCCTCGGTCAGCTCGTCCGCGAGCGCGTGCGCTGCGAGCTTGTGCGGGATCGTCACGTTGGCGCCCCGGTAGCCGGACCGCGGCAGCGCGCGCACCGTCTCCGCGAACAGCTCGGGCGGCACCGGCAGGTGGAGGTAACGCCAGTCGAGCCCGAGCTCGGCGAACGCCGCGTTCATCATCGCGGGCGAGCGGCTGTGCCCGACGGGGAAGCCGAGGACGCCCGCAAGCGTGCTCAACAGTTCGTCGGCGACTTGCCGCCGCGCTCGTCGCGCGCGGCGTTGTACTCGTCGACGTAGCGCTGGAACTCGGCGTCCGTCTCGGCGAACTTGTGGCGCCCGTTGCCGCAGACCGCAGCGACGTAGAAGAGGTAGCCCGTGCGCGCCGGGTTGGCCGCGGCGCGGATCGCGGCCAGGCCCGGGTTGCCGATCGGCCCGGGCGGCAGGCCCATGTGGATGCGCGTGTTGTAAGGGCTCGGGTTGTCGAGCTCGGACTGCTTGAGCGGCTCGGTCCAGTTGCCCGTGATGAAGCGGACCGTCGCGTCGATGCCGAGGCTGATGTCGTCGCGCAGGCGGTTGTAGATCACCGACGCGACCAGCCGTCGCTCCTTGGGCACGGCGGCCTCGCGATCGATCAGCGAGGCGATGATCAGCACGTCGTACGCGGTCAGGTTCTTGCGCTTCGCGTAGCGCAGGTCGACCTTGTCGAAGTTGCGCTTGAAGGCATCGAGCTGGGCGGCCACGAGCGCGTTCACGGGACGCCGCTTCTTCAGCTCGTAGGTGGCCGGGAACAGGAAGCCCTCGAGGCTCGCCCCGGCGGGCGCGCCGTAGCGGCGCGGCCTGAGCGCCGGGTTGCGGCGGCTCGCGCGCATGTAGGAGCCGCGCAGCGGCGTGTCCTTCACGATCGGCGCGATCTCGCGCCGCGACAGCCCCTCGGGGATGGACACGATCGTGACGTTCGGGGGCACGCCCTTCTCGAGCGCGTCGAGCGCGGCCGTGAAGCTCATGTCCTCGCGCAGCTCGTACGAGCCCGGCTTGAGGTCGCCGCTGCGTCCTGACAGGCGCGCGCGCAGCTCGAAGAAGCCGGCGCTCGATATCACCCCGCGCGCCTCGAGCTGGTCGGCGATGTCGCCCAGCGTCGCCCCGCGCGGGATGCTCACGCGCACCGGCGCCCCGTCGCTCTCGCCCTTGAAGGGCTGGAACAGCGAGATCAGCAGCCATGCCGCCACGCCGAGCGCCGCCAGCGCGATGGCGGCCGCGATGAGGCGGCCCCAGCGCGGGCCGCGCGGGCCGGCCCGGCGCTCGCCGCGGCCGGCGTCAGCGGTGAGCCGCTCTGCCTCGGCGAGCCAATCGTCCGCCTGGCCGTCGGCCGGCGGAGGCGGCGCTGCGGTCATGACCGCCTGGTCACCGTCGTCGCTTCGAGCCGCGCGACGAGCCTCGCGCTCACGGCGCGCAGCCTCCCTCTCCTCGGGCGAGCGTCCGCCCGGAACGGGCGGCGGTCCTGAGCTCACTAGGGGGTGCCTGCTCCCACACGAGCCAGATAGCTTTCGAGCAGGTGCGCCGCCGCGCGCGAGTCCGCGTCGCCCTGCCCCCCGGTGCGCTCGGCGAGGCGCGTCGTCATGCGCTCGTCGTGTAGCTCCACCGGTATCGAGACTCTCCTCTGAAGCCGTTCAGCAAACGTTCGGGCATGCCGGGCCTGCTCGCCCTCCTCCCCCGCGAGCGTGAGCGGCAGGCCGACCACGATCCGCTCGGCGCCGCTCTCCTCGGCGAGCCGCACCACGGCCGCGAGGCCGTTCTTCGTGTCGGGCCGCTCGAGCGCCCGCAGCGGCGTCGCCAGCGTTCCCGAGGGGTCCGAGACGGCTGCGCCGCAGCGCGCCGACCCGTGGTCGAGCGCGAGCACGCGCATCAGCCGAGCGCCTTCTGGATCTCGAGCTTCGCGGTCGCGAGCGCTTCGGGCAGCTTCTCCGGGTCGCGGCCGCCGGCCTGAGCCATGGTGTCGCGCCCGCCCCCGCCGCCGCCCGCCACCTGCGCCGCGGCGCGGATCACGTCGCCGGCCTTGACGCCGCGCTCGACCAGCTCGGGTGCCACGTTCGCGACCAGGTGGACGCGGCCCTCGAGCGTGGTGCCGAGCACGACCGCCGACTCGCCCAGCTTCTGGCGGACCGCATCCGAGAGATCGAGCAGCTCGCGTGCGTCCATGCCCTCCACAGCCTGGACGACGACTCGGACGCCCGCGATCTCCTCGGCCCCGGCGACGAGCTCGTCGGCCGCGACGCGGCCCTCCCCCGCCTTCGGGCGCTTCTGCAGCTCCTTCACGCGCTCGCTGAGCCGCTCGACGGCGTTCACCAGCTCGTGCTCGGGCACGCGCAGGAGCGTCGCGAGCTCGTCGAGCCGCTCGCTGCGCTCGCGGAAGAGCTCCGCGGCGCCCGCGCCGGTCAGCGCCTCGATGCGGCGCACGTTGGACGCGCTCGACGTCTCCGCGGTTATGTGAAAGAGCCCGATCTCACTGGTGGACGCCACGTGCGTGCCGCCGCAGAGCTCGCGTGAGACGTCCTCGATCTCGATCATCCGCACCCAGTCGCCGTACTTCTCGCCGAACAGGGCCATCGCGCCGAGCGCCTCGGCCTCCGCGCGGGTCGTCTCGATCGCGTGCACGTTGTGGCCCCCGGCCAGCCAGGCGCCGACGCGCGACTCCACGTCGCGCAGCTCCTCGGGGCTGAGCCGCTCGCTGTGCGTGAAGTCGAAGCGCAGCTTGTCGGGGCCCACATAGGAGCCCGCCTGGCGGACGTGCGTGCCGAGCCGCTCGCGTAGCGCCGCGTGCAGCAGGTGGGTGGCGGTGTGGTTGCGCATCGTGGCGAGCCGCGTGCCTCTGTCGACCATCGCGCGCACGCTCTCCCCGGCGCCGAGCTCGCCCTCGACCGGCTCGAGCGCGAGCGCCTGGTCGTCGCCGAGCCGGTACACGTCGACCACCCGCGCGCGGCCCGATGGTGTCTCGACGATGCCGGTGTCCGAGACCTGGCCGCCACCCTCCGGGTAGAAGGGGCTCTCCTCGAGCTTGGCGAGCAGCCAGCCGTTCGCGCCCTCGGCCACGCGCAGGACGGTGTCCGCCTCGGTGGTCTCGTAGCCGACGAAGCGCGTCCGGAAGTCCGCCTCGCGGGCGAAGCGCTGGACGTCCTCATGCTTCAGGTGCACGTCGCCGCCGTCGCCGGCCGTCGCGTAGGCGCCGGTCGCGCGCGAGACCTCGCGCGCCTGCTGCATGAGCTCCTCGAAGCCCTGGTCGTCGACCGAGAGTCCCTCATCCGCCAGGAGCTCCTTTGTCATCTCGTAGGGGAAGCCGTAGGTGTCGTGCAGGCGGAAGGCGTCCTCCGCCGACACCCACGAGGTCTGCTCCTGCTTGGCGCGCTCGATCAGGTCGGCCAGCAGCCGCTCGCCCTGCGCGAGCGTGCGCCCGAAGCTCTCCTCCTCCGAGCGCGCCCAGCGGTCGATCGTGTCCCACTCGCGGCGGAGCTGGGGATAGACGTCGCCCATCACCTCGGCCACGCGCTCGTAGAGCCCCGGCAGGAACGAGCCCTCGATGCCGAGCACGTGCCCCTGGAGCATCGTGCGGCGCATGATCCGTCGCAGCACGTAGCCGCGCTCCTCGTTCGAGGGGACCACGCCGTCCGCGATCAGGAACGCGCCCCCGCGTCCGTGATCGGCGATCACGCCGAGCGCGCGCGTCGTCGCAGCGTCCTGACCCCATGAGCGGCCCGACAGCTCCTCGCCGAACTCGACGAGCGGCCGCAGGACGTCCGTCTCGAAGACCGACTCCACGTCCTGGAGGACGGCCGACATGCGCTCGACGCCCATGCCGGTGTCGATGTTCTTCATGGGCAGCTCGGTGAGCGAGCCGTCCGGGTGGAGCTCGTACTGCATGAAGACGAGATTCCAGAACTCGAGGAAGCGCTCGGTGTCGTCACCGGGGCGGTCGTCCTCGCCGCCGAAGTCGAGACCGCGGTCGAGGTAGAGCTCCGAGCAGGGCCCGCACGGGCCGGTGGGGCCGGACTGCCAGAAGTTGTCCTCGCGGTCGAGCAGGACGATGCGCTCGTCCGGGATGCCGATCGAGCGCCAGCACTCGATCGCCTCGTCGTCGGGCCCGACGCCGAGTTCCTTGTCGCCGCCGAAGACCGTGATCCAGATCTTGTCCGGGTCCAGCCCGAGGCCCTCGGTCGAGAACTCCCAGGCGAACTCGGCCGCGCCCAGCTTGAAGTAGTCGCCGACCGAGAAGTTGCCGAGCATCTCGAAGAAGGTCAGGTGGCGCTTGGTGGTGCCTACCACCTCGATGTCGACCGTCCGGAAGCTCTTCTGGCAGCTCGTGAGGCGCCGCGAGGGGGGCTCCTCCTCCCCGCGGAAGTACGGCTTGAACGGCTGCATGCCCGCCGTGGTGAGCAGAACGGAGGGGTCATAGGAGGGCGGAACGAGCGATGCCGAGGGCACGCGCAGATGCCCGCGTTCCTCGAAAAAGGACAAAAACCGCTCCCTAATCTCCGAAGCCTGCATACTTTGGGGAGTCTAAGCACCGTCTTGCAACTACTGTTGCGGTCGCCCGGGCGCTGGACAAAGCCTGCAATTTACGTCCAGTTTTAGGAGAAGCCTGCAGAGGCCGATGGAAGTTTCAGTGCGCAACTCATGCAATAGCTGCGCGACCCCTCCGGACACCAGGGCGAGCATGACGATGGGGAAGTGATGCTGGCCGAGCAGCTAGTCGGGGAGGCGCGTGCGCGCCACCCACGGGGAATGAACGCGCGCGAGCGTCGCGTGCTGGGCATTTCCGCTGGGCTTTTCCTGATCTCTGCGATCGCGATCGCAGCGCTGCTGCCGTCCGAGCGCGAGTTCCAGCCGCTGCTGTTGATCGGCCTGGTGGCGGGCTACGCGCTGATCTCGCGGGTCCGCTTCGAGGTCGGCAACTGGTTCGTCGTGCCGGAGTCGCTCGTATTCGTGCCGCTCGTGCTGCTGGCTCCGCTTCCGTACGTGCCGCTGCTCGTGGCGCTGGCGTCGGTGCTGTCGGTGATGCCCGAGCTCATCAACGGCAGCTGGCACCGGGAGCGGGCGGTCACCTGCCTGAGCGACTGCTGGTTCGCGATCGGCCCGGTGCTCGTGCTCGCCTGGCTCGCTCCGGGAGAGCCGACGCTCGCGCACTTCGGCGTGTACGTCGCAGCGTTCGGCGCCCAGTTCGCCTGCGACCTGGGCTGGACCATCCTGCGCGACCGCCTCATCGACCAGATCCCGTACCGGACGGTCATCGACGGCTTCATCGGCACCTTCCGCTTCGACGCCATCCTGACGCCGATCGCGTTCGTCATCACGCTGCCGGCCGTTGAGGAGCCGCTGATCCTGCTCACGATCGGCCCGCTCGTCTGGCTGCTCGAGACCCTCTCGCGCGACCGGCGCGAGCGCTACACGGCGACGCTCGAGCTGCAGCGCGCCTATCGCGGCACGGTGATGCTGCTCTCAGACGTCGTCGAGTTCGACGACAAGTACACGGCCGACCACTCGCGCTCGGTCGTCGACCTGGTCCACGCCACGGCCGACGAGCTCGGCATCGACCCGGCGCAGCGCCAGGAGCTCGAGTTCGCCGCGTTGCTCCACGACGTCGGCAAGATCGCGATCCCCAAGGAGATCCTGAACAAGCCGTCGGCGCTCACCGCGAGCGAGTTCGAGGTGATGAAGACCCACACGATCGAGGGGCAGTTCATGCTCGATCGCGTCGGCGGCCTGCTCGCCCGGGTGGGCGAGATCGTCCGCTCCTGTCACGAGCGCTGGGACGGCAGCGGCTACCCGGACGGCCTGACCGGCGAGGAGATCCCGCTCGAGTCGCGCATCGTCTTCGCCGCCGACGCCTATAACGCGATGACCACCGACCGTCCCTACCGCGGGGCGCTCTCACAGCAGCAGGCGATCAACGAGCTGCGCGCAGGCTCCGGCACCCAGTTCGACCCGCGCGTGATCGAGGCGCTCTGCGTCGCGGTCGCCACTACCGATGCCACCTCCAGCCCCGCCGCCGACGAGGTGCGGGCCCTGCTCGTGCACAGCTCATTGACCGAGCGGCTCGGCGCTCGCGCCTGACGCGCCGGTAGCGACGCCCTCTCCCCCTTCTTCGAGCGCTCCCTTGAGCGCCTGCACGGAGACCAGCCACGTGCCGATCGTGCCGATGCCCGCCGCCACCAGCAGCTCTCGCACGCCGATGAGTGAGACGAGCGCGCCGGCGCAGATGAAGGCGCTGCCGAACGCCCAGGCAGAAAGGGCGTCCTTGATTCCGAAGACTCGTCCCGCAAGCCTGTCCGGGACGAACGCCTGGATGATCTGGCGCTCGAAGACGAGGAGCATCCCGTTCCCGAGGCCGGCGATCGCGAAGGCGACGAGCGCCGCAGCGTAGTTCGGCGCGACGCCCGAGCTGAGAAAGCCCGCGCCCAGGACGAGCACGCCAAGCTGGTAGCGCGACTTGAGCAGCTGCGCGCTGCCGCCGCGCGACCCCGACAGCGAGCCGATGATGAAGCCGAGCCCGAAGGCGGTCGCAAGCACCGAGTAGCCGACGTCGGTGCTGTCCAAGACGTCCTCAGCGAACGGAAGCTCGGCCACGTTGAACACGCCCGCGAAGAAGAGCGCGCCGGCGGACACGCCGAGCACGATCCTGATCCCGGTCATGCCCGCAGTGGCCGTCAGGCCCTCGCGCGCCTCCTGGAGGAGCGAGGGCCGGCGCGCCTCCACGCTCTCGGGCGTCTCGCCGAAGCGCAGGCCCGCGAGCACGAGCGCCGAGACGGCGAAGGTCAGGCCGTTTGCGATCGTGAGGCTCTCCGGGCTGCTGAAGAGGAGCACGGCCGCTGCGATCGCCGGCCCGGCGGTGAAGCCGAGGTCGGCGATCGCGCCGTAGACGGATGTGGCCGCCGGCAGCCGCCGGGGCTCGACCAGGCCGGGCAACGAGGCGAGCGCGGCGGGCGCGTAGAGGCCTGTCCCGCAGCCGGCGACGAGCGCGAGCGCCAGCGTCAGCTCGATCGAATCCGCGAAGCCGATGCCGACGAAGGCGCCGAAGCGCAGGATGTCCGCGAGGATCATGCAGCGCCGCCGCGACCAGCGGTCGGCCGCCGCGCCGAAGACCGGGCCCAGCAGCATCGCGGGCAGGAGGTCGGCCAGCAGGACGAGCGTGATCGCCCACGGCGAGTGCCAGCGGTCGTAGGCGATCAGCAGCAGGGCTACGTACCCGGCGCCGTTTCCGAGAGACGACTGCGCCAGCGCTGCAAAGAACCAGCGAGCGCGCCTCTCGGCAGCGAAGAGGTCGATCAACCCACGCAAAGCAGCCCCAGCCTAGACAGACCGGACCCGACCCTGACCCTGGATTGGCAACATCGCGCGGCAGCGCGATATGCGTAGCTAGAACTAGCCGCGACGGCTGGGCATCTGAGGGTTCCTCTCCCGGTCGGCTGGGCCCACGTACCAGACCCAGTCGGTGGTCACCTGCACGATGTGCGAGCTCAAGCCCGCTCGAATCGGCGCTCACTCTGGCAGATAGCAGGCCTTTTGTCACGTTTTTTTTGCACGAACTCGTGCAAAAGTCATGCATTTGGAGGAGCCTGGGTCGGCCCGCCGAGAACGGCGGGAAAAAACGGCGCGAGCGGCTCAGGAGTCCGAGCCCGGCGCCGCCGGCTGCCCGTTCACGCTCGCGGATGGCATCTCATCGCCAGAGCTGAGCGGGCTCGTCTTGTCCTTCGTCGCAGCCTTGATTTCCTCCAAGGTCACGTTCATCGGGTGATGGCATGCAGCTAGGTGTCCGTTGGGGTAGCGAACGAGTGGCGGCTCCACCTCGCGGCAGATCTGGGAGGCCCGCGGGCAGCGCGGGTGGAAGACGCAGCCGCTCGGCGGGTTGATCGGGTTGGGCGGCTCGCCGGAGACGACGATCCGCTCGCGCCGGCGGTTCTCCTCCGGGTCCGGGATCGGAATCGCCGCGAGCAGCGCCGAGGTATACGGATGGATCGGCTTCGTGTACAGCTCCTCGGCAGGCGAGATCTCCATCAGCTTGCCCAGGTACATCACGGCGATCCGGTCAGACACGTGGCGGACCACGGACAGGTCGTGAGCCACGAACAGGTAGGTGAGCTTGAACTCGTCCTGGAGGTCGTCGAGGAGGTTGATGATCTGTGCCTGGACCGAGACGTCGAGCGCGGACACCGGCTCGTCCAGCACGATCAGGCGCGGCTCGAGCGCGAGTGCGCGCGCCACCCCGATGCGCTGGCGCTGGCCGCCCGAGAACTCATGCGGATAGCGGTTCAGGTGCTCCGGGTGCAGCCCGACGAGGCGCAGCAGCTCGCGCACCTTGTCCTCGACGTCGCCGCGCGCGGCGCCGTGCAGGCGCAGCGGCTGGCCGATGATCTGGACGACGCGCCGGCGCGGGTTGAGCGATGCGAACGGGTCCTGGAAGACCATCTGCATCTCGCGGCGCAGAGGCGCCATCTGGCGGCGGCCGGCCTTCGTGATGTCCTGGCCGCGGAACTCGATCGTGCCCTCGGTCGAGTCGATCAGGCGCATGATCGTGCGCGACATCGTCGTCTTGCCACAGCCGGACTCCCCCACGAGCCCGACCGTCTCGCCCTCCGCGACCGACAGGGTGACGTCGTTGACCGCGTGGACGCGGGCGACCTCGCGGTCGAAAAGGAGACCCTCCTTGATCGGGAAGAAGACCTTGAGGTGGTCGACCTCGACCAGCGGCCGCTCGCCGTCGGTCGTCTGCTCGGTCGCGTCGGGCTGCGGCGTCTCGACGCTCACTCGATCGCGCCCGCCTTCGTCTCGAGGCCGATCTCGCCGGGTCGCACCTCGCGCAGCTCGCGCTTCTGCTGCGCCGTCAGCCAGCAGCGGTCCAGGTGCCCCAGGGTCAGGTCTTGCATTCCAGCACTAGTGCTGGAATGCAAGACCTGACCCCGCGCCTCGAGCGGCGGCACCTCGATGCACTTCGCGAACTCGTGCGGGCAGCGCGGCCTGAAGTGGCAGCCGTCGGGCCGGTTGCCGAGCGACGGCGGAAGGCCCGCGATCGCCGGCAGCCGCTCGGGGCGCGGCCGGTCGACGCGCGTGATCGAGCCGAGCAGCCCCCAGGTGTAGGGATGCTGCGGGTCGTAGAAGATCTCGTCGAGCGTCCCCTGCTCGACTATCCGGCCCGAGTACATGACGGCGATGCGGTCGGCGATGTCCGCCACCACGCCGAGGTCGTGCGTCACGAGGATCACCGCGGCTCCGGTCTCGTCGCGGAGGTCGCGGATGCGCTCGAGGATCTGCGCCTGGATCGTCACGTCGAGCGCCGTCGTGGGCTCATCGGCGATCAGGATCGACGGGTTGCAGGAGAGCGCGAGCGCGATCATCACGCGCTGGCGCATGCCGCCCGAGAACTCGTGCGGATAGGAGTCGAGCCGGTCGCGGGCGCGCGGGATCCCGACCTTGTCGAGCAGCTCGATCGCCCGCTCGCGCGCCTGTTGGTCGGGCAGCGCCTCGTGCTCCTGGATCTGCTCGGTGATCTGCCCCCCGATCTTGAGGACCGGGTTCAGGGAGGTCATCGGGTCCTGGAAGATCATCGCGATCTCGGCGCCACGCACGCGGCGCAGCTGGTCCTCGCTGGCCCCGATCAGCTCGGTGCCCTTGTAGTGCGCGGTTCCTTCGAACTCGGAGTTGGGTGAGCGCGTGAGGCCCATGAGCGTCATCGCGGTCACGGACTTGCCGGAGCCCGACTCGCCGACGACCGCCAGCACCTCACCCGCCGCGAGGTCGAACGAGACCCCGTCGACCGCACTGACGAGCCCGTCCTCGGTGGCGAACGAGACGCGCAGGTCGCGCACCGAAAGCAGCTCGTCGGAGCCGGCCGGGCGGGGCGGCTCGGTGGCGGTCTCGGGCGTGCTCACTGGAGCCGGATCCGCGGGTCGAGGATGGCGTACGTGATGTCGACGACCGCGTTCAGCACGACGATGAAGAAGGCGCCAAAGAGCGTGACCGCGAGCACGGGTGGCACGTCGAGCTGGCCGACCGAGTCGGCGGCGTACTGGCCCACGCCCTGCAGGTCGAAGACGGTCTCGGTGAGGATCGCCCCGCCGCCGAGCACGGCGCCGAAGTCGAGTCCCCAGAGCGTGATGATCGGGATCATCGAGTTGCGCAGGACGTGCCGGACCATGATCTGCCGCTCGGACAGTCCCTTCGCGCGCGCCGTACGCACGTAGTCCTCGTTCATCGTGTCGAGCACGTTCGAGCGCAGCACCCGCGAGTAGAACCCGATGAACAGGATCGCGAGCGCCGTCCAGGGCAGGATCAGGTGGTAGAACCAGTCGACCGGGTCCTCCGTGAACTCGACGTACCCCCCATTGGGGAACCAGCCGAGCTTGAAGCCCAGGTAGTGGTTCATCAGCGCCCCGATCCAGAACACCGGCATCGAGATGCCGATGAGCGCGATGACCGTCAGGAAGCGGTCGGAGAACTTCCCCGCTTTGACCGCGCTGTAGAGCCCGAAGCAGATCGCGACGAACATCCATAGGAGCGCTGCGCCGATCGCGAGCGAGAAGGTGCGAGGGATGCCTTTCTTGATCTCCTCGTTGACCGGCAGCTGGGTGATGTACGACTCCAGGTCGCCCGTGAAGACCTTCTTCATCGTCGTGACGTACTGCTGCGGCAGGCTTTCGTCGAAGCCCCACTCCTGGTTGATCGCCTGGATCGTCGACTCACTCGCCTGCCGGCCCGCCATGCGCACGGCCGGGTCGGAGTTCGGGATCACGTTGAAGATCAGGAACACGAGCACCGACACGGCGAACATCACGAACACCATCTGGCCGAGTCGGCGGACGATGAAGCGGGCCATCTAGCGCTCCAGCCGCACCTTCGCTCGCGGGTCGAGCGCGTCGCGCACGCCGTCGCCGAACACGTTCAGCGACAGCACCGTGAGCACGAGCATCAGGCCCGGCACGATCGTCAGGTGCGGAGCGGTCGCGATGCGGTCGATGCCGTCGTCGATCATCGTGCCCCAGGACGGGTTCGGCGGGCGCACGCCGGCGCCCAGGAACGACAGCGCGGCCTCGAGCAGGATCGCGTTGGCGATCAGCAGGGTGAAGAAGACGAGCAACGTCGAGGTCAGGTTCGGCACGACCTCGGTGAACATGATCCGGATGGGCCCCGCTCCCTGCGCGCGCGACGCCTCGACGAACTCCTTCTCGCGTAACGACAGCACCTGGCCGCGGATCGGCCTGGCCATGTACGGCACGTACACGACGCCGATGATCAGGATCGGCACCAGGAGCGAGTCGCCCGATATCTCTATCGGGCCGATCTTGATCCCGCCCAGCGCAAGCGCCACATCCAGCGCGACACCGAGAATCACCACCGGGAAGGACCAGACCACGTCGAGGCCCGCCCGGATGATCGAATCGGACCACCCCCTGAAGTAGCCGGCGATCACGCCGAACAGGATCGAGAGGACCGTCGTCAGGAGGGCCGCGGCGATCCCGATCAAGAGCGAGTTGCGGCCCCCGTACAGGAGCCGGACCATGATGTCGCGTCCGTTGGGGTCGGCTCCGAGGAAGAACTTTCCGTCGGCCTTGAGCCACTGGGGCCCGATCGGCACGCCGTCGAGCGCGACGACGTTCACCTTCTCACCGTCGACCGTGATCGTGTCGGACAGGTGATTCTCGGTCGCCGTGGTCTCTGCCACCTGGTCGGCCCACAGCGGCGCCGCCACGCAGGCCAGCACCAGCAGGACGAAGAGCACACCGAAGGCGATCGCGACCTTGTTGCGGCGCAGGCGCTTCAGCCCGAGCCGCCACGGACCCACGCCATGGACGTGCTCGCGCTCGGCCTCCTGCTCCCACGCGGCCGGGCCCTGAAGTGTCTGTTCGAGTGCTGGCTCGGTGGCCATCAGATGCCCGTAGGCCCTCCCCTCGCGAGACACACTACCCCAGCGGGGTGGTGGCCAAGCACCATCCCCGCTGGGGTTCGCGTGTTACGAGCGGGTTCCTACTTCAGGCACCAACTGGAGTAGTCGTTGAAGTACACCGGATGGAAGAGCGAGCAGTTCTCGAAGTCCATGCGCTCCGAGAAGAACGTGCTCAGCTTCCGGTGGCCGTAGGGCACGATGTAGCCCTTCTCGACGAGCTCCGGTTGAGCTCCTCCCACTGGGTGGCCACGTCGTCGGTGATCTCCGGCTCCAGGTTCAGCTCGGCGATGCCCTTGGTGATGTCCGGGTCGTCAACGTTGCCCGGGTTCTGGCTGTTCGTCGGCTGGATCGACTTGCCGTCCACCAGGAAGAAGAAGTTCTTCGGGTGGGGGAAGTCCTGGAACCAGTTCAGGAAGCCCGTCTGGGCCTTCGTCTTGGCGCTTCCGATGGTCTGGAAGTAGACGCCGCCGTCAAGGATCTTCGGCGTCGCGTTAAAGCCCATCTTGTTGAGCATGTCGGCGTACGCCTCGGTGACCTTGTCGGTCGGATCGTCGTTGTTGCCGTAGACGGTGATGTCCATGCCGTCCACGCCGGCGTCCTTGATCATCTGACGCGCCTTCTCGAGATCCGGCGGCTCGCTCGGGTTGCCCCACGGGCAATCCTCGACGTCGAGCGCCTCGTCGTAGCCCGGCAGGCCGGGCGGCAGGAACGAGCAGCCCGGTGCCAGCTCGCCCGCGAAGATGCGGGCCAGGGCGGGCTTGTCGACGCCCCAGTTGACCGCTTCACGAACCTTCGGATCGTCGAACGGCGGGAGCCTCGTGTTCATGAAGAAGTAGTACGTGGATGCCGCCGTCTGCTCGCGATAGCGGTCCGAGCACTCGGCCTTGACCTCCGGCTTGAGATCGGCCGGGGGCGGGTCCTGCATGTAGTCGAGATCCCCCGAGATCACGTCCTGCGTCTGGCGCTGGGCCGACTTGACGATCTTGGTCGTGATCTTGTCGATCTTGGCCTCGGGGATGTCCGGCGCCGAGGTCCGGGAAGTTCGGGTTCTTCTCGAGCACGAACTGCCGGTTCGGCACCGACTCGGTGATCATGTAGGTACCGACGCCCGGAGGCGGATCCTCCGTCATCTCCTTGCAGGGCGTGTCGCCCGGCACCGGGGCGGCGAACCACATGCCGAGCACGTGGGAGAACGAGCCGTCCGGCTCGCTCAGGTTGATCGTGATGTCACCGGTCTTGTCGTCGGTGACGATGCCTGAGATGTCGCCTTCGCACTCGCCGGCGTCGACGTAGTCCTGGGCGCCCTCGATACCGAGGAAGAACGCCGAACCACCCGACTCGAGGTTCAGCGACGCGCTTGATGGCGTGCTCGAAGTCGGAGGCCTTGACGGGCTAGCCGTCGGAGTACTTGAGACCCTCGCGCAGCTTCAGCTTGTAGGTCTTGCCGTCCTCGGAAACCTCGGGCAGCGCCTCGGCGAGGCCCGGGATCAGCTCCGACCCCTCAGGGGCGGGCTTGTGCGGATAGGTGAGGAGCGGCGTGTAGACGAGCCACAGCGGCTCGATGCCGTTCACCGTGTAGGTGAGCGCCGGATCGAGGTGGTCGGGCTGCGACGTCTGCGAGATCGTTATCGAGCCGCCGCTCTTGCCGTCGCCACCGCCGCCACCGCCGCTGTCTCCCCCGTCGTCGTCGTCGCCACAGGCGGCGATCACGAAGAGCGAGAGGGCGGCGAGGAGCAGCACCAGCGCACGCTTACCGTGCTTCCCCATTCAGTCTTCCCTCCAAATTTGCCATGGGCGAGCGGAGTGCCCGCCGCGCAGCAATGTACCCACGAGACCCGTCGATCAGACGAGGGTGAACAAAACGAAAATCTCCGCTTAACGGGGGATTCTGGTCAGCCGGCTGCGCCGGGAGGTATGCGCAGAAGTTCTTCGCGCATAACCTGCAAGGACTTGCGAATCAGGCGCGAGACGTGCATCTGCGAGAGCCCGACGCGCTGTGCGATCTGCGTCTGCGGCAAGCCCTCCTCGAAGCGCATGCGCAGGATCTCGCGCTCGCGTGGGGGCAGCCTGTCGAGCGCCGGCTCGAGCGCCGCGCGCTGCTCTGAGCGCTCGAAGCCCTCATCCTCGCCGCCGATCGTCTCGAGCGGGTCGAGGTCCTCCTCCCCGCCCGGGCCGGTCGAGAGCGACACGGTGGAGTAGGCGGAGCCGACCTCCATCGCCTCGAGCACCTCTTCCGGGGTCGTCTTGAGCTCCTCGGCGATCTCGGCGATGCTCGGCGAGCGGCCCAGCCGGGCGGTCAGGCGCTCGATCGCGCCCGACATCGACGCGTTCAGCTCCTGCAACGCGCGCGGAACACGGATCGCCCAACCCTTGTCGCGGAAGTGGCGCTTGATCTCGCCGACCACGTTGGGCGTCGCGTAGGTGGCGAGCGAGACCTCGCGCGACAGCTCGAAGCGGTCGATCGCCTTGATCAAGCCGATCGCGCCAACCTGCTCGATGTCCTCGAGCGCCTCGCCCCGGCCGGCGTAGCGGCGGGCGAGCGAGCGCACCAGCGGGAGGTGGCGCTCGATGAGCTCCTCACGGGCCGTCATGTCGCCGGCGTCGTGGTAGCGCCGCAGCAGATCACGATCCTCTTCGCGTGCCCGTTCGCCGGACACGTCGTTACGGCGCTGTGGCAGGTTCACGCGATGCCCTTGCGCTTGATGAGCCGGACGACCACGCGGCCGTCATCGGCCGTCTCGACGCCGAACGAGTCCACCACGGTTTGCAGGATCCGCCGCAGGGTCAGCACGCCCGGCGGCCGGTCGCCGTCGGTGAGGGCCTCCGCGATCGCGCTCGTCGACAGCGGGCCCACGCGCGCGCGAATGCCGTCCTCGACGATCTCAAAGGACAGGCTGACGCTGCCCTCCTGACCGGCCTCGGCGAGCAGCCGCTCGACGGCGAGCTGCAGGTCGTCGATCTCCTCGAAGGCGAAGTCGACGCGCTCGGCGATACCTCCGATGATCAGGCGAACGACGGCCTGAAAGTCCCCGGAGAGTGGCGCCTCGAGCTCGATGAGCTCTCGTTCGACAGGCGGATTCACAGCGGTTCCCCGATCGTCCCGTACCCCACGACGGCGTCTTCACGCATGAGGCACGCAAGCTGACCGGGTGCGATGGCGTGCGCCGGCTCGGCGAGCTCGACGGCGAGCCGCCCGTCGCCGGTTGGCGCAACCGTGCAGGCGAGCGGCCTGGCGTGGTAGCGGAGCCGCACCGTCTGCACGGCGGAAGCAGGGCGGTGGAGACGGGCATCGTCCAGTGCCACGCGGGTAGTGGCGAGCGCCTCCTTGGGTCCGACGACCACGCGATTGCGCTCGGCGTCGCGCTCGAGCACGTAGAGCGGGTCCGGCGCGGCGACACCGACCCCGCGGCGCTGGCCGATCGTGAAGTTGTGCTGGCCCTCGTGCCGGCCGAGCACCGTGCCGCTCCGATCGACGATCTCGCCCGGTCGCCTCATTCGCGGCCCGCCGTGACGCTGCAGGAAGCCGCGCCCGCCGAGCCCCGCGACGAAGCACAGATCCTGGCTCTCGCGCTTGTCCGCCACGGGCAGTCCGGCCTCGCGCGCGAGCGCCCGGACAGTGTCCTTCGTGAGCCCGCCGAGCGGGAACGTCAGCCGGTCGAGGAGGGCCGGGTCGAGCCGCGCGAGCATGTAGCTCTGGTCCTTGCGCTCGTCGACGGCGGCGCGCACCAGCGGCCCGCGGTCGTCGCGGGTTATGCGCGCGTAGTGCCCCGTCGCGAGCCGCGCCGCGCCGAGCGTGTCGGCCAGCTCGAGCATGGCGTCGAAGCGCACCTCGCCGTTGCAGCGCACGCACGGGTTCGGCGTGCGCCCGGCCGCGTAGCCGGCGATGAAGCCGTCGACAACCTCGGCGCGAAAGCGCTCGCGCAGGTCGAGCGTCAGGTGCGGCAGGCCCATTCCATGAGCGAGCCGGCGCGCGCCGAGCACGGCCTGGGGCGAGCAGCAGCTCTGCTCCCCGTCCGTCGCGGGGTCCGACCACAGCTCGAGCGTCACGGCCACGACCTCGTCGCCCGCGTCCAGCGCGAGCTGGGCGGCAGCCGCGCTGTCGACCCCGCCGCTCATGGCGACGAGCGTGCGGCGCGGGTTCGCCTCAAGGGTCGGGAGCCGCGCCTTCGCGACCGCGCCGAGCGCACGATGGAGCGCATCCGCCGCGAGCTCCGCGACGTGGCGCTTCGGCGGCACGAGCCCGCCCAGCGCAGCGTCGATCTCGTCCGGGCCTACCCGCGCTGCTTCGAGGAAGCTGCCGCCCTCGACGAGCTCGACGACGGCACTCCCGGCCGCCGTCAGCGCGCCACAGCCCTCGGCGTCGAAGCCTGCCTCGGCGATGCGCCCGCCCTCAACGCGCACGCTGACGCGCAGCATGTCGCCACACGGCGAGCCGCCGGCCACACCCGCATTGGGCGCGTCGGCGAGAGCGCCCCGGCCAGCGGGGGCTTCGAGATGCTCTGCAAACGATCGCAAGTTGAGACCTACGCTACCGCCCGCGGACGGACCTGAGGGCCAAAATTGAGTGGGTCCAGCCTTTCTCATCCGAGCGAAAACCAAGCAGCCCAAGGAAGAGGCGTCGGGATAGTGCTCTGCACATCCCGACGCCGATGACGCGGGGATGCGCAGGTTTGCAGCCGGATGAGAAAGGCTGGCCCCAGCCTGCCGCTGCCACTCGAGAGTTGGGCCTGCTGTTTGGAGCAAGCGTGGGAGTCCTCCGCAAGGGACCACGGCCCCGTCACGAGTGGGACTCCCGTCCCGGTGGTGTTCGGCTCAACTTGTACGAATGGCTGGCGTACAGGCTCGGGCCTTGGCCGAGGCTACCACCATGTGCGGCGCCGGGCCAGCGTCTTGACAGGTCCCGGCGACGCTGGCTAGGGTCGGGTCGGAAAACGTTTTCCGAGCTTGTGAGCATGGAAGCCTCGACAGCCCAGTCCGCCGCCCACCGCGACGGGATGCGAGTGGTCGGAATCGCCATGAACGGCGTGACCGGGCGCATGGGGACGAACCAGCACCTGGTGCGCTCGATCCTCGCGATCCGCGAGCAGGGCGGCGTCAAGGGGGCGGACGGCCCGCCGATCTGGCCCGAGCCGCTGCTCGTCGGCCGAAACGAGGCGAAGCTGCGCGCGCTCGCCGAGGAGCACGGCCTCGAGCGCTTCACGACGAGCGTCGACGCGGCGCTCGCCGACCCGTCCTGCGAGATCTACTTCGACGCCGCCGCGACGGCCGCCCGCGCGGAGGGGATGGAGCGGGCGATCAGGGCGGGCAAGCACGTCTACTGCGAGAAGCCCTCGGCCGACTCGCTCGACACGGCGCTGCGGCTCGCGCGCCTGGCGCGCGACGCCGGGATCAAGCACGGGGTCGTGCAGGACAAGCTCTTCCTCCCCGGCCTGCGCAAGCTGCGCACGCTGATCGACTCCGGCTTCTTCGGGCGCATCCTGTCGGTGCGCGGCGAGTTCGGCTACTGGGTGTTCGAGGGGCCGGAGCCGCCGGGCCAGCGGCCGTCGTGGAACTACCGCGCCGCGGACGGCGGCGGCATCCTGGCGGACATGCTGCCGCACTGGCGCTATGTGCTCGACGACCTGTTCGGGCCGGTGCGCGGCGTCTACACGCTGGCCGCCACCCATATCGGCGAACGCGCCGACGAGCAGGGGAACCCCTACGAGGCGACGGCCGAGGACGCCGCCTACGCGACCTTCGAGCTCGAGGGCGGCACCGTCGCGCAGATCAACGCCTCGTGGTGCGTGCGCGTCGACCGCGACGAGCTGTTCGAGCTGCAGGTCGACGGCACCGAGGGCAGCGCGGTCGCCGGCCTGCGCGAGTGCCGCATCCAGACGCGCCGGGAGACCCCGCGCGCGATCTGGAACCCGGACGTAGCGAACCCGATCGACTTCCGCGCGAGCTGGAGCGAGGCGCCGGGCGAGCAGGAGTACGACAACGGCTTCAAGGTCCAGTGGGAGCTGTTCCTGCGACACGTGGTGCACGGCGAGCCGTTCCCGTGGGACCTCTTCGAGGGCGCGCGCGGGATCCAGCTCGCCGAGCTGGCGGAGCAGTCGTGGCGCGAGCGGCGCATGCTCGCCGTGCCGGAGCTGCCGGCATGAGCGTGTCGTCCGCGACCGCGGCGGTTCTCCTACCGCGTGCCGACGGAACGCTCGAGCGGTTCGTGCCCGGGGAGCCCGGCGAGTTCGAGCGCCCGCGCGAGCCGCTTCGGTCACGCGCCTTCATCGCGGCCGCGCACGTGGTGGCCGATCCGCTCGCGGGGGGCGACTCGGTCGGCGCGGCGATCGACTGGGACGCGACGCTCGCCTACCGGCGCCACCTCTGGTCGTGGGGCCTGGGAGTCGCCGAGGCGATGGACACCGCCCAGCGCGGAATGGGCCTCGGCTGGCCCGAGGCGCGCGAGCTGATCGCGCGCTCGGCGGCCGCGGCGCGCGAGTCGGGCGGGCGACTCGCCGCGGGCGCCGGCACGGACCAGCTGCCGGCCGGCGAGCCCGCCTCGCTCGCCCGCATCCGCGACGCCTACCTCGAGCAGTGCGCCTTCGTCGAGGAGCAGGACTGCCAGCCGATCGTGATGGCGAGCCGCGCGCTCGCCGCCGCGGCGAGCGGACCGGCCGACTACCGCAGCGTCTACGACCCGGTGCTCGAGCGCGCCGGCCGGCCGGTGATCCTGCACTGGCTCGGCGAGATGTTCGACCCGGCGCTCGCGGGCTACTGGGGCGCGGACGACCCCTATGAGGCGGTCGCAGTCGTGAGCGAGCTGATCGCGGCGAACGCCGAGCGTGTCGACGGCATCAAGCTCTCGCTGCTCGACGACGAGCTCGAGCGGCGGCTGCGCGATGCGCTGCCGGACGGCGTGCGGCTCTACACGGGCGACGACTTCAACTACCCCGCCCTGATCGCCGCGGGCAGCGACGCCCTGCTCGGCATCTTCGACGCGATCGCGCCGGCGGCGTCGGCCGCGCTGCAGGCGCTCGACGCGGTGACCGCGCCCGCTTCGCCGAGCTGCTCGCGCCCACCGAGCCGCTCGCGCGCAAGCTGTTCGCCGCGCCGACCTACCACTACAAGACGGGGCTCGTCTTCCTCGCCTGGCTGAACGGGCACCAGCGCCACTTCCACATGCTCGGCGGGCAGCAGAGCGCGCGCACGCTCGCCCACCTCGCCGAGCTGCTGCGGCTCGCCGACCGCGCCGGCCTGCTCGCCGACCCGCCGCTCGCCTGTGAGCGAATGCGGCGCCTGCTCGCGCTGGCCGGGGTCGATCAGTGAGCGCCGACCTCGCCCGGCTGTCCTTCAACCAGATCACCGCCGACCACCTCGACCTCGACCGTGTCATCGAGGCCTGCGCCGAGGCCGGGATCGGCTGGATCGCGCCCTGGCGCCACAAGCTCGTGCCCGGCGCGGGCGAGCGCATCCGCGCGGCTGGGCTGCGCGCCTCGAGCCTCTGCCGCGGCGGCTTCTTCCCGGCGCCGAGCGCCGCCGAGCGGCGCGAGCGCGACGCCGACAACCGCGCTGCTGTCGACGAGGCGGCGGACGTCGGCACCGACCTGCTCGTGCTCGTCTGCGGGCCGGCCCCGGACGGCGACCTCGGCGCCGCACGCAGGCAGGTGCTCGAGGGGATCGAGACGCTCGCGCCGTACGCGGCCGAGCACGGGGTGCGGCTCGGCATCGAGGCGCTCCACCCGATGATGATCGGCGAGCGCTCGGTGGTCGTGACGCTCGCCCAGGCGCTCGACCTGGCTGAGCGCTTCGACCCCGGCCGGGTGGGCGTCGTCGTCGACGCCTATCACGTCTGGTGGGACCCGGAGCTCGAGCGCCAGCTCGAGCGCGCCGGCGGGCGCATCTTCGCCTACCACGTCTCCGACTGGCTCGTCCCGACCACCAACCTGCTGGCGGGCCGGGGCATGATGGGCGAGGGCGTGATCGACCTGCCGCGCCTGCGCGGGCTCATCGACGCCGCCGGCTACGACGGCCCCATCGAGGTCGAGGTGATCAACCCCGCCAACGCCGAGCTCTCCGCCGCGGAGCTGATGGCGACGGTCAGGCGGAGCTTCGCGGAGCGCTCGTAGCGCGCGCCTGCGCAGGCCGGCGCGCCGTCGTCGAGCGCGGCACGACCCGGTGCGGCAGCACGGTCTCGGGCTGCGACTCCTCCCCCACGACGATGCGCCGCGCCGCGGCCGCGCCGAACTGGTACATCGGCACGCTCACGGTCGTCATGTCGCTGAAACGCGCAAGCCGAGTGTCGGTCATGCCGGCCACCGAGATGCGCGCCGGGACCTCGACGCGCGCCTGGCGGAGCGCGGCGAGCGCGCCGACGGCGGTCTCGTCGTTAGCGCCCACGATCGCCTCGGGCGGCGCCGCCTCGGCGATCATCTGAAGCGTGGCGGCGTAGCCGCGCTCGTAGGAGAAGTCGCCCTCGACCACGAGCGGCTCGGCGTCCGCGTCGCGCATGGCCTCGCGATAGCCGTCAAGGCGGTCGCGGCTCGCGTAGAGCCCCGGCGGGCCGCCGATGAATGCGATCTGGCGGTGGCCGAGCGAGAGCACGTAGTCGGTGATGTCGTAGGCGGCCGAGCGGTTGTCGGCGACGATGCGCGGGCAGTCGAAGTCGCGCGTGGCGAGCGCGAGCACGCTGATCCCGCGGTCGCGTGCGCGCTCGACCGCGACGGCCAGCTCGGCGCCGCGCGGGTCGTCGATGTGCCCGCTACCTGCGAACACGACGCCCTCCGCGTGGTAGTCGCACAGCACGCCGAGCTGCGCCAGCTCGACGTCGGTGCGGCGGTCGGCGTTGCAGACGATCGTCATGTAGCCGGCGCGCGCGGCCACGTCCTCGACGCCGCGCGTGATCTCGGCGAAGTAGGCGTCCTGGATGTCGCCCACCATCACGCCGATGATGCGGCTGCGGCGGGTGACGAGCGCCCGCGCGAGCGCGCTCGGCGAGTAGCCGAGCTCCTGCGCCGCCTCGAGCACGCGCGCCCGCGTGGCCTCCGAGACCGGGTGGTCCGAGCCGCCCAGCACCCGCGACGCCGTCGCGATCGACACGCCCGCCGCCTTGGCGACGTGCGCGAGCGAGCCCGTTGAGCGCTGTCTGCTCAGCCCATTTCACCCTTTCGGAAAACGTTTTCAGCGAGTCGGCTTGACATCGCAACTCCACCGGCAATAGCGTCGCGGAAAACGATAACCGCGGAAGGAGGTGTCGGCCATGGCAACGGAGGTTGCACAGGGACCCTGGGCCGGCAGGATCTTCGTCGACGGGGAGTTCAGCGAGCCCGACGGCGGGCGCCGCGCGCCCGTCACGGACAAGGCGACGGGTGAGGAGCTGGCGCAGGCGGGCGTCGCCTCCGAGGCCGACGTCGACCGGGCGGTGCGCTCGGCGAAGCAGGCGCAGCCCGGCTGGGCGGCGCTCGGCTACGACGAGCGCGCCGGACTGCTGCGGCGCGTGGCGCGCCTGCTCGAGGACCGCAGTGCGGAGATCGCCGCGCTGATCGTGCGCGAGACGGGCGGCATCCCCGGCAAGGCCGACTACGAGGTCGGCGCGTCGCAGAACGAGCTCTACGAGGCGGCCGCGCTCACGTCACGGGCGACCGCCGAGGTGCTCCCCTCCCACAACACCGGCAAGCTGAGCCTCATCCAGCGCGTGCCGGTCGGGGTCGTCGCGGCGATCACGCCGTGGAACTTCCCGGTCGTGCTCGGCTTCCGCGTCGTCGCGCCGGCGCTTGCGCTCGGCAACACGGTGGTCCTGAAGCCGGCGCCCGAGACGCCGCTCACCGGCGCGCTGCTGATGGCCGAGCTGTTCGCGGACGCGGGCGCCCCGCCCGGCGTCTTCCAGGCCCTCCCCGGGGACGACGACACGGGGCGCAAGCTCGTGGCGCACCCGGACGTGAACATGATCCACTTCACGGGCTCGTCCGCGGTTGGGCGCGAGATAGCCATCCAGGCCGCGGGCGACTTCAAGCGCGTCTCGCTCGAGCTCGGCGGCAACAACGCCTACGTGGTGCTCGACGACGCCGATGTCGACGAGGCGAGCATGATCGGCGCCTGGTCCGCCTTCCACTACTCGGGCCAGACCTGCATCACGGCGAGCCGCCACCTCGTGGCACGCAACCTCTTCGACGACTACGTCGAGCGCATGGCCGAGCGCGCCCGCGGCATCACGGTGGGCGATCCGAGCTCCGGCGAGGTCGGCCTCGGCCCGATGATCTCCGAGTCGCAGCTCGAGCGCGGCCACAAGATCCTCGAGGACTCCGTCGGCGATGGGTGCGAGGGTCGTCGAGGGCGGCACGCACGACGGGCTCTTCTACCGGCCGACCGTGATCGTCGACGTGACGCCGGAGATGCCGGTCTGGACGGAGGAGATCTTCGCCCCGGTGGCGCCGGTGCTCGCGTTCGACGACGACGCCGACGCGCTCCGGCTCGTCAACGACACGCCCTACGGGCTCGTCAACTCCGTCCTCAGCGGCTCCATCGAGCGCGGGCTGTCGTTCGCCGAGGGCGTCCGCTCGGGCATGGTGCACGTGAACGACGCGACACCGCTCGACGAGGCCCACGTGCCGTTCGGCGGCGTCGGCCAGTCGGGGCTCGGCGGCCGCTCGGGCGGCGAGGCGAACCTCGAGGAGTTCACCGAGCGGCGCTGGATCGGCGTGCAGCGCACGCCCGTCGAATACCCGTATTGATGCCCGACCCGGATGTGCTGATCATCGGCGCCGGCCCGTCGGGCGCCGTCACCGCCAAGCGGCTCGCCGAGGCGGGCATGTCGGTCGTGTGCCTCGAGCAGGGCGACTGGCCCGACTACGAGCGCGCGCGCTCGGCGCACCCCGACTTCGAGCTGACCTCGGGGCAGTACTGGGCCTGGGACCCGAATGCCCGCCAGGGCCCGGGCGATTATCCGATCGACGACTCGGACTCCGACATCACCGCGCTGATGTGGAACGGCGTCGGCGGCGGCTCGGTCGTCTACGCCGCTCACTGGCAGCGCAACCTGCCCTCCGACTTCCGCGTGCGCTCCTTGGACGGGGTCGCCGATGATTGGCCGCTCAGTTACGAGGAGCTCGAGCCGTACTACGTGCGCGTCGAGAGGGACTGGGGGGTCTCCGGCCACCCCAACGACACGGCGTTCCCGCCCGGCGAGGGGCCGCCGATGCGGCCCGTCCCGCTGTCTCCGATGGGCCGGCGCGTGGCACGCGCGCACAACGAGCTCGGCTGGCACTGGTGGCCGGGCCCCAACGCGATCGCCACGCAGCGCTACGGCGCGCTGAACGCCTGCGTGCAGCGCGCGACCTGCCTCTGGGGCTGCGCCGACGGCGCCAAGGCCACCGTCGACCGGACCTATTGGCCGGTCAATCAGAAGGCTGGGGTCGAGCTCCGCATCCGCTCGCGCGTGCGGCGGCTGCTCGTTCGCGGCGACGGGCTCGTCGAGGGCGCCGAGTACGTCGATGGCGACGGCAACGAGCAGGTCCAGCGCGCCGCCATCACGATCGTGTGCGCGAACGGGATCGGCACGCCGCGGCTGCTGTTCCTGTCAGGGGAGAACGACGAGGGCCTCGCGAACTCGTCGGGGCTCGTCGGCAAGCGGCTGATGCTGCATCCCTTCGGCACGGTCACGGGGCTGTTCGACGAGGACCTGGAGAGCTGGCAGGGGGTCTGGGGCCAGCACATCCACTCGCTCGAGTTCTACGAGAGCGACGAGTCGCGCGGCTTCGTCCGCGGCGCCAAGTGGGGGCTCCAGCCCACTGGCGGGCCGCTGTCGATGACGCGCTCCTATCCCTGGGGTGAGGAGAACGCGGTGTGGGGCGAGGGCTTCCACCGCGAGGTGAGGCGCCGGCTGGGTCACTCGGCGATGTGGGGGATCATCGCCGAGGACCTGCCGGAGGAGTCCAACCGGGTGACGCTCGACCGCGAGACGCCCGACGCGTACGGCATCCCCGGCGTGAAGATCGACTACGCCAACTCGGAGAACTCGCGGAACATGATGGCCTTCCATCGCGAACGTGCACGCGAGTCGCTGCTCGCCGCGGGCGCCTACGACGTGATCATCGCGCCGTTCATCGAGGCCACCGGCTGGCACATCCTGGGCACCTGCAAGATGGGCGACGACCCGGCCAGCTCGGTCGTCGACCGCTGGGGCCGCTGCCACGACGTGCCCAACCTGTTCATCTTCGACGGCTCCGTCTGGCCGACCTCGTCGGGGATGAACCCGACCGCGACGATCGCCGCGCTCGCGTTGCGCTCGGCCGAGCACCTCGCGGAGCAACGCCGCGAGCAGCAGGTGGCGGCGTGAGCGAAATCGACCGCGAGACGCTCGCCGGGCTCGCGGACGCGCTGATCCCGGAGGCCGACGGGATGCCCTCGGCGAGCCAGGCCGGCGCCACCGGAGCGCTGCTCGACGAGGTGCTCGCCGTACGAGGCGACCTCGAGGAGCCGCTGGCGGAGCTGACCGCCGCGGCGCGGGGCGGCGACCCGGCCGCGGAGGTCGAGCGCCTCCAGGCCGAGGACCCGCCGCTGTTCGAGGCGCTCACGACCGCCGTCGCGGGCGGCTACTTCCTGAGCGCGGACGTGCGCGAGCGGCTCGGCTACCCGGGCCAGAGGGCGAAGAAGCTCGAGGACGACTTCGATCAGGAGCTGCTGCAGCCCGTGATCGACCGCGGCCCGATCTTCAGGCCGACCCCGTGAGGGGTCAGGACCTGAGGACGCAGCGGAAGCCGATGTGGCTCATGCCGGTGTCGATCATCTGCGGGCGACGCGCAGCCGGGCGATAGCGCAAGCAGTAGCTGTCGGCGCAGAGGAACGAGCCGCCCTTGATCACCTTGCGCGGCACGCGGAACTGCGGCTGGGCCGGGTCGTAGCTCGCCTCGATGCTGCCGCCGTACCAGTCGGTGGTCCACTCCCAGACATTCCCGGCCATGTCGAAGAGGCCGAAGCCGTTGGGCGGATACGAGCCCACCGGTGCCGTCGTCCCGTAACCCGAGTCCGGCCGCCAGGGGAAATCGCCGTGCCAGTAGTTGGCCAGCCTCTCCTCGTCCCGTTCGGGAGCGTCGCCCCACGTGTAGGCCGCGCCCTCCTGGCCGCCGCGGGCTGCCCGCTCCCACTCCGCCTCGGTCGGCAGGTCCTTCCCGGCCCAGTCCGCGTACGCATGCGCGTCCTCGTACGCGACGTGCACCACGGGGTGCCTCTCCCGATCGGCGAGCGACGAAACCGGGCCCTCCGGAAGCCTCCAGCAGGCGCCCGGCGTCCACCGCCACCACTGGCTCATGTGGCGCAGGTCGACCGGCCCGGCGGTCCGCGTGAAGACGAGCGAGCCCGGGACGAGATTCTCGGGCGGCGCCCCCGGGAAGTCGGCCGGGTCGAGTGGGCCGCTCCGCGACGGTCGTGTAGCCGGTCTCGTCCACGAAGGCAGCGAAGTCGGCGTTCGTGACAGCGGTGGCGTCGATCGAGAACCCGTCAACCGAGACGCGGCGCGCGGGCGCCTCCTCGGGGTAGTGCTCACTCGAGCCCATCGTGAACTCGCCGCCCGGAAGCCGGACCATGTCGCGGACTCGGCTCAGTGACCGGAGGTCATCGCCGCCTCGAGCTTCTCCTGCACCTGATCGATCGTGAAGCTCGCCGCCTCCATCCGCGGCGGGAAGTCGACGAACGTGCTCAGGAACTCTCCGACGACGGCCTGTGCGGGCACCACGAGGAAGGCCCGATCGAGGTACCAGTCCCAGTAGGTGTTGGAGGTGACGTCGGCGCGCTCGAACGGATCGGTACGCAGGTTGTAGAGGTACGGGATACGGGTGGCGACGAAGGGCTCGCCCCACAACGCAAGCGTCCCGCGCACGCGCTGCTGCATGAAGACGAACTTCCAGTTGTCGAACCGGAACGCGACCAGGTCGCCGTCGTCGGAGAAGTAGAAGAACTCGTTGCGAGGACTCTCGCCGGTCTCACCCGTCAGATACGGCACCAGGTTGTGGCCGTCGAGGTGGACCTTGAACCTCTTGTCCCCGGCGTCGTGCCCCTCCAGCAGCTTCTGCTTGATGTCGGGCTCGCCCGCGGCTGCGAGGAGGGTCGGCAGCCAGTCGAGATGGCTCACGATCTCGTTGGAGACGACGCCGGCGGGGATCCTCCCCGGCCAGCGGATGATCTGCGGGACGCGGAAGGCGCCCTCCCAGTTCGTGTTCTTCTCGGACCGGAACGGCGTCATGCCGGCGTCCGGCCAGGAGTTCATGTGCACGCCGTTGTCGGTCGAGTACACGACGATCGTGTTCTCGGCGATGCCGAGCTCGTCGAGCGTGTCGAGCACCCTGCCCACGTGCTTGTCGTGGTCGATCATCGTGTCGTGGTAGGGGGACTGCCAGCGCCCTGCCTGCCCAAGGCTCCTGCGCTTCGTATGCGTCCGGAAGTGCATGTGGGTGGTGTTGATCCACGTGAAGAACGGCGTCCTCGCCCGGTGCTTTCGCCCGATGAAGTCGAGCGCGCCGTCGACGATCTCGTCGTCGATCGTCTGCATCCGCTTCTTCGTCAGCGGCCCGGTGTCCTTGATCGTGTGCTTGCCGGTGCGGGTCATCTTGCTGTGAAGGACGCCGCGCGGCCCGAAGCGCTCCCGAAAATTGGGGTAGTGCTCGGGGTCGGGATAGTCCGGGTGCTCCGGCTCCTCCTCGGCGTTCAGGTGGTAGAGGTTGCCGAAGAACTCGTCGAAGCCGTGCATCGTCGGCAGGTGCTCGTCGCGGTCGCCGAGGTGGTTCTTGCCGAACTGGCCGGTGGCGTAGCCGAGCGGCTTCAGGAGCTCGGCGATGGTCGGATCCTCGGCCTGGAGCCCGGTCTCCGCGCCCGGCAGCCCGACCTTGCTGAGCCCGGTGCGGTACACGCTCTGACCGGTGATGAACGCAGAGCGGCCCGCCGTGCAGCTCTGCTCGCCGTACGAGTCCGTGAACCGCATGCCCTCGTCCGCGAGGCGGTCGATGTTGGGGGTGCGGTAGCCCATCAGGCCGTCGCTGTAACAGCTGAGGTTCGAGATCCCGATGTCGTCGCCCCAGAAGACGACGATGTTCGGCAGGTCGGCGTTCGGCACGAGTTCGCCTCCTCGGCGCGGGGACATGGAGCCCATCAGCGCGGACCGCGACAGCGTAACCCGCCGGGCGGGGCGAGCGCCATCCGTTACGCCGTGGGCGGCGGTTGATCCACCCTGATCCCCAGCTCCCTGAGCTGGCGGGCGTCGACCGGCGCGGGCGCACCGGTCAGCGGGTCGGCGCCGCTGGCGGCCTTGGGGAAGGCGATCACGTCGCGGATCGAGGGCGCGCCGGCGAGCAGGGCCACCATGCGGTCGATCCCGAAGGCGATCCCGCCGTGCGGCGGGGCGCCGTAGGTGAGCGCCTCGAGCAGGAAGCCGAAGCGCTCCCTCGCCTCGTCCGGGCCGATGCCGAGCGCGCCGAAGACCTTCTGTTGGACCTCGGGCGTCGAGATACGGATCGAGCCGCCGCCGAGCTCCCAGCCGTCGAGCACGACGTCGTACGCACGGCTTCGCCACGTCCCAGGGTCGGCGTCGAGGTCGCCGGTCGGGCTCGTGAAGGGATGGTGGAGCGCGTCGAAGCGGCCCTCGTCCTCGTTCCACTCGAACATCGGGAAGTCGACGACCCAGAAGATGTCGTGGCCCTGCGGCAGCGCCTGCGCCACCTCGGGGCGCAGCGCGCCGAGCACCTTGGCGGCGACGGCCGCCGCGTCGGCGACGATCAGGACCGCCTCGCCGGGCATCGCGCCGAGCCGCTCGGTGGCGGCGCGGATCTCCTCCTCCGACAGGAACTTCGCGATCGGCGAGCGCCAGCCGCCGCCCTCCTCGACCACCGCCCAGGCGAGCCCCTTTGCGCCGAGCGACTGGGCCTGCTCGGTGAGCGCGTCGAAGCGGCTGCGCGGCCACTCGCCGCCGGCCTTGATCGCGCGCACGACGCCGCCCGACTCGATCGCCCCGGCGAACACCTTGAACTCGCTGCCGCCGAACACGTCGGAGAGATCCTCGATCTCGACGCCCAGCCGCCGGTCGGGCCGGTCCGAGCCGTAGCGCAGCAGCGCGTCGTCGTAGGTCACGCGCTCGATCGGGAGCGACACCTCGATGCCGCCGACCGCGAGCACCCGCTGCAGCAGCCGGTCGACGGTGTCGTGGACGTCCTCCTCCTCGACGAACGCCATCTCCATGTCGAGCTGCGTGAACTCGGGCTGGCGGTCAGCGCGGAAGTCCTCGTCGCGGAAGCAGCGCGCGATCTGGAAGTAGCGCTCCATCCCGCCCATCATCAGGAGCTGCTTGAAGAGTTGCGGCGACTGAGGGAGCGCGTACCAGGAGCCGCGCACGAGCCGGCTCGGCACGAGGAAATCGCGCGCGCCCTCGGGCGTCGAGCGGGTCATGATCGGCGTCTCGATCTCGAGGAAGCCCTCCTCGGAGAGCGAATCGCGGATCGCCTTGACCACGTCGTGGCGGAGGATCATGCGGTCGCGCATGGCCTCCTTGCGGAGGTCGAGGTAGCGGTAGCGCAGCCGCAGCTCCTCCCCCACCGGGTCGTCCTCGTCGATCTGGAAGGGCGGCGTCTCCGCGTCGGCGAGCTTGTCGAGCTCCGACACGACGAGCTCGACCTCACCGGTGGGCAGCTCGGGGTTGATCGCGCTCTCGTCGCGGCGAACGAGCTTGCCCTTCGCGCTGATCACGTCCTCGCCGCGCAGGCCGCCGGCGGCGGCGTGCGCCTCGGGCGCCTCCTCGGGCCGGAAGACGAGCTGCAGCAGGCCGGTGCGATCGCGCAGGTCGATGAAGATGAGCCCGCCGTGGTCGCGGCGGCGGTGAACCCAGCCGGCGACGCGCAGCTCCTCGCCCACGTTCTCCGCGCGCAGCTCGCCCGCCCAGTGCGTGCGGTACTCGTTCGCGCGCGGCGGCCTCACGTGAGCGCCTCCCGCACTAGGGCGACGGCCTCGTCCGCGTCGGCCGCCTCGCGCTGCTCCCCGGTCGCCATGTCCTTGACGTCGATGGCGTCGCCGAGGATGACGGTGGTGCGCGCGCCGATCCGGTCTGCCTGCTTCAGCTGGCCCCTCATCGAGCGGCCCGCCTGCTCGATCTCGACGCGGATGCCCTCGTCCCGCAGCCGCCGCGCCAGCGCGAACGCCGTGGCGACCGTGTCCGGCTTCGCGAGCGCGATGTAGACGCGCTCCTCGGCGTCGGGCTCGAGCTCGGATGCGAGCAGGATGCGCTCGATGCCGGCGGCCCAGCCGTCTCCCGGCGTGGGCGGGCCGCCGAGCTGCTCGATCAGGCGGTCGTAGCGGCCGCCGCCGCCGAGCGCCGCCTGCGCGCCGAGGCGCGGCGACTCGAGCTCGAACACCGTGCGCGTGTAGTAGTCGAGCCCGCGCACCAGCGCGGAGTCGAGCTCGTACTCGAGCCCGGCGGCGTCGAGCAGCGCGCGCACGTCGGCGAGGTGCGCGGCGTCGTCGGGGTCGAGCCGGTCGAGCAGGCGCGGTGCCGAGGCCATCACGGCCTTCGTTCCCTCGTGGTCCGCGTCGAACGCGCGCAGCGGGTTCTGGTCGAGGCGCGCGCGCACCTCCTCGGAGAGCTGGTCCTCGTGGGCGCGCAGGTAGGCGCGGAGCTCCTCGACGTAATCCGCGCGCGTCTCCGGCGTGCCCAGGCTCGAGATGCGTACGCGCGCCGGCCCGGCGCCCGCGCGTTCGACCAGCTCGCAGAGGAGCAGGATCAGCTCGGCGTCGATGCTCGGGTCGTCGGAGCCGAGCGCCTCGACGTTCAGCTGCGTGAACTGCCGGAAGCGGCCGGCCTGGGGCGCCTCGTGCCGGAAGAACGGGCCCCACGTCCAGAGCTTGACCGGCTGGGGCAGCTTGTGCATTCCGTGCTGGATGTAGGCGCGGCAGAAGGCGGCGGTCGCCTCGGGCCGCAGCGTCAACGAGCGGCCGGCCTTGTCCTCGAAGGTGAACATCTCCTTCTGGACGATGTCCGTCGACTCCCCCACCCCGCGCGCGAACAGCTCGGTGTCCTCGAAGATCGGCGTCTCGAAGGGCTCGTAGCCCGCGCGGCCGAGGATCTCCTCGGCGAGGCGCAGGAGCCGCAGGCGACGGCGCGCGACGGCCGGCGGGACATCCTGGGTTCCGCGCGGCGCCTGGAGCTTGCCGCTCACCTCGCCAGCTCGGCGAGGAACGGGTTGCTCGCGCGCTCCGCGCCGAGGCTGGTGAGGCCCATGTGGCCGGGATGGACGGCGGTCTCGGGCGGCAGCGTGTCGACGAGCATCCGGATCGACTCCATCAGCGTGTCGTGATCGCCGTAGGGCAGGTCCGTCCGCCCGATCGACTGCTGGAAGAGGACGTCGCCGGAGAAGATCGCCGTCTCGTCCGGGATCGAGAAGGTCACGTGCCCGGGGCTGTGCCCGGGCGTGCTCAGCACGTCGATCTCGAAGCCCGCGAGCTGGAGCTGCTCGCCGCCCTTCAGCGTGTGCTCCGCCTTGTGGTTCTCGAATGGGCCGAAGCCGGGCCAGGGCACGAAGCGGTTGATGTCCTCGAGCACGAACGCCTCGGTCTCGGGGACCCAGACCTCGGCGCCGGTTGCGCGCGCCACCTCGGCGACGGCGCCGATGTGGTCGAAATGGGTGTGCGTGATGAGGATCCCGTCGAGCGTGACCCCGAGCGAGTCGATCGCGCCGAGCAGCTTTTCCGCCTCGTCTCCCGGGTCGACGATCAGCGCGCGGTCGCTCCCGTCGCGGCGGAAGATGAAGCTGTTCTCGGCCACCGGGCCAACGGTGAACATGCGCACGTCCACGGCTAGCCGCCCTGTGACTTCTTCCGCAGGCGATACCGGTAGATCATCGTGTCGGTCGCGAACCCGAGCGGGATGTAGAGCAGGAACATGAGCGCCGCGAGCACTGCGCCCGCGCTCGCCGGCCGCCCGAACAGCACGACCAGGAGAACGCCGAAGACGAGCGCGGCGATCGCCGCGCGGTTGACGGCCGCCCTCCACGTGGGCGGCTTGTCGAACCGCTCCCCCCGCCGCTGGCGGCTGATCTGCTTCGCGTCCGCGCGCGTCTGGGGACGGCCGGTCCTGCCGGAACGCTCGATGGTGCCGGCGGGAGTGCCGCGGTGCTTGCGGGTGCGCTTGCGCTTCGTCTGGGCCATGGGCGGATCGACGTTACATGATGGCCGCGAGGGCATCCTCGATCAGATGCCGCTCGGGATCGAAGCCGCGCAGCGGAACGTCCTCCGGAAAGCCCTCGAAAGCAGCCCGCGGAGCGAGGCCGATCAGCTCCGCCTCGGCCACCGGCGCGCGTTCGCGGACACGCTCGACGAGCTCGCGCAGCGGCACAGCGCGGTGGTCGTGCACGTTGGTCGAGACCTGCGCCCGCCCGCGGTCCTCGAGATAGAGCCCCAGCGCCCTGACTCCCGGCAGGCCGCCGCCCGACTCGCGCAGCTCGGCGGCGATCGACTTCGCGAGCTCGACGTCATCCGTCGCCAGGTCGACGTTGAAGGCGATCAGCGGCGGGCGCGCCGAGGCGAGCACCGCGCCCGCCGTCGGATGGGCGCGCCGCGGTCCGAAGTCCGGGACGAGCTCACCCGACTCGATGCGCCTTTTCAGCTCCGCCGGGCCGCCGCGCCGGATGTCGGCCCGCTCGCGCTGCTCCGGCCGCGTCGCGAGCTCGCCGTACAGGAACACCGGCACCCCGAGCTCCTCGCCCACGAGCCCGGCGGCCGTCAGCGCCTCCGCGCAGGCGGCGCCGCGGCGCTCGCCGTCGAGGTAGACGACCGGCATCACGTCGAGCGCGCCCACGTGCGGGTGGATGCCGTCGTGGCGGGAGATGTCGATCCGCTCGATCGCCGTCCGGGCGAGGTTCAGGAGCGCCGGCGCCAGCTCGCCCTGCGGCGCCGCGAGCGTGAACACGGCGCGGTGGTGGTCGGGATCGGTGTGCAGGTCGAGGAAGCGCGCCGGCGCCAGCGAGCGCTCGATCGCCTCGAGCGCGGCGAGGTCCCGGCCCTCGCTCACGTTGGGCACGGCCATCAGCAGCGGCGGCTCTGACATCGCGTGCAAAGGTACGCGGATGGCACGCTGGAGCGAGGTGGAACGCGAGGCGCCGGAGCTGGCCGCGCGAGCGCGTGCCCTGTTCGACGCCCACGGGCACAAGACGCTCGCCACCCTGCGCAAGGACGGCTCACCGAGGATCAGCGGGATCGAGCTCGAGTTCCGGGACGGCGACGTGTGGATCGGCAGCATGTGGAAAGGCGTCAAGGCGCTCGACCTGCAGCGCGACCCGCGCTTCGCCATCCACAGCGCCAGCGACGACCCCGACGACTGGAAGGGCGATGCCAAGATCGCCGGGCGCGCCGATGAGATCACGGACAGGGAGGTCGCCGCGGACGCCGAGCCGAGCCACTCGTTCCGGCTGGACGTGACCGAGCTGTCCGTCGTGACGCACGGCGGGAATCCGCCCGACCACCTCGTGATCGAGAGCTGGCACGAGGGCCGCGGCGTCACGAGCCGCCAGCGCTACTAGCAGCGGCGCTCGAGCGATGGTGCCCGCTCGCGCTGCCGTGAGGGCGCGAACCGCGTCCGCGCCGTAACTTGAACGAGCCCTGACGCCCGCTTCCCTCTAGGCTTAGACCGCCTCGGCTCCGTAGCTCAGCGGTTAGAGCGCACGACTCATAATCGTGAGGTCCCTGGTTCGAATCCAGGCGGAGCTATCCACCGGAACCCCGCTCCACGAGAGGCGTTCCGCGCTTTCGGGGGAGTGCCCAACCGGTGCGGCGGGGCGGGTAGGCAACGGATCGGGCAACAGTGACCGGCGCCGCTTCCGGACTGCGCTCCCCTCGCTCATGCGCTAGAGCGAGGATACGCCGGCCGCGGCTGTCCGACCCGCACCCTCTCGGGGCCCGCGAGTCGCGACGCCGCCCTCCGCCGCTGGTCGGCCTGACGGCTGGCCGGGGCGAACGCGCTCCAGGCGAACCAGCGCCCGAAGGCGCGCTGGAGACCCTTCGGGCCGCTCAGCGTCAGCTTGCGCGCCCGCATCGCGCCGCCCAGCTCGGCGCGCCCAAGGTAGACGCGGTAGAGGGTGGCGGTGTCGACCCTGACCGCGAGGTCGACGTCGAAGCCGGGGTGCTGGAGACAGACCGAGACGTCGGAGGGCTCGAGCACCATCCAGTAGCGCTTGGCGGGGTTGCGGAAGTCGAACTGGACCACCGTGCGGTCGGAGGGAAGCTGCTCGCGATCGACGTGTCGGGCCATCCAGACGATCAGGAGGTCGGGGTCGAGCTCCTCGGGGCGGGGATCAGTGAACGACCAGGTAGCTCCCCACTCCCCAATCGCCTGCACGACGGGCTCCAGATCGCGGCCGGCGAGCGTCAGCCGATACTCGAGCGTCCTGCCCTTGGGACCGGTGCGCCGCTCGACGATCTCGGCCCGCTCGAGCGAGCGCAGGCGGTCGGTGAGGACCGAGCGTGAGATCCCCGGCAGGCCGCGCTGGAGCTCGTTGAACCCACTCGCGCCACCCAGCATCTCGCGCACGATCAGGAGCGTCCAGCGGTCGCCGAGGATCTCGCTCCCCTTGGCGATCGGGCAGTACTGCGCGTAGCTCCGCATGCTCCAAGAATGCTAACCCCCCGGCTCGGCTAGGTTCGGAATTCAGACCGCTTAGTTCGGAACTCGGTCTAGGCGGCCACGGCGCACCCGCGTACTTTGGCCGCGTGGCTACCGAGACAGCAACAATGGCGACGGAGACCGGCCTCGAGCATCTGCGCAGCTCTATCGGCGGCCTGGCGATCGGCCCCGAAGACGAAGGCTACGACGAGGCGCGCAGGATCTGGAACGGCGCGATCGACCGCCGCCCGGCCTGCATCGCGCGCTGCACCGGAGTCGCCGACGTCGTCGCCGCGGTGCGCTTCGCCCGCGAGCGCGATCTCCAGGTGGCGGTGCGATCGGGCGGTCACGGCGTCGGCGGCCACGCGCTCTGCGACGGCGGCCTCGTGATCGACCTATCGCCGATGAAGGGGATCAGGGTCGATCCGGTGGCCTGCACGGCACGGGCCGAGGCCGGCGTGCTCTGGGGCGAGCTCGACCGCGAGACGCAGCTCTTCGGGCTGGCCACGGTCGGCGGGATCGTCACCCACACCGGGATCGCGGGCCTGACGCTCGGCGGGGGGATCGGCTGGCTGATGCGAAAGCACGGCGCCACGGTCGACAATCTCCTCTCCGTGGACGTGGTGACCGCGCAGGGCGAGATCGTAACCGCGAGCGAGGAGGAGAACCCCGATCTCTTCTGGGCGATCCGCGGCGGCGGCGGCAACTTCGGCATCGTCACCTCGTTCGAGTACCGACTACACCCGGTCGGCCCGATCGTCCTCGCGGGACCAGTCTTCCACCCCATTGAGGACGCGCCGGAGGTCCTGCGCTTCTACCGCGAGTTCATCGCCGCGGCCCCGGACGAGCTGACCACGATCTTCGAGCTGGAGATGGCGCCGCCGGTCCCCTTCCTGCCGGAGGAGGTACACGGCAAGCCGATCCTGATGGTGGGCGCCTGTTACGCGGGATCTCCGGACGAGGGCGCCGAGGTCGTCCGCCCGCTCAAGCAGTTCGGCCGCCCGATCGCCGACCTGCTCGAGCCGAAGCCCTACACGGCCTTGCAGTCGATGTTCGACCCCTTTGTGCCGCACGGCTGGCACCGCTACTGGAAGTCGGTCGAGCTGCCGCCGCTTACCGATGATGCGATCGACACGCTCGTCGCGCACGCATCAGTGCAAACCTCGCCCAAGTCCTACTGCATCGTCCTCCAGCTCGGCGGGGCGCTGGCCCGCGTGGGTGAGGACGAGACGGCCTTCAGCCAGCGCGATACCGCCCACAACGTCGCCATCAACGCGGTCTGGACCGAGGAGGATCCGGACGCAGAACGCCACATCGCCTGGGCGCGGGACTTCTTCGACGCATTGCAACCGCACGCCGGGGGGCGCGTGTATGTGAACTTCCTCGGCGAAGAGGGCGGCAACCGGGTGCGGCAGGCCTACGGCGCCAGTAACTACGAGCGGCTGGTCGAGCTCAAGCGCGCGTACGACCCGACCAACTTCTTCCGTCTCAACCAGAACATCGCGCCGTAGCGCCAAGCGCCGAGCGGGATGACCGTCTGCTCGTTGACGCGGGTGTGGCGCCGGCGGCGTCCACGAGGCGTCGACGCGTGGGCACACCTCCGCCAACGACCGGAACATGCGACGGCCGCCGATCCCGCCGGTTTCCAGGAGCTTCTTGCTCGCGACTAGCCGCCCTTCTCCGCGTGCAGGAGTGCGCTGCGACGGCCGACCGGCCGGAGCGACCGCAGCGGCGACGGCGGCGGCCAATGCGACCGCACCTGCCCGCCGCCCAGAGAATCGGGTCGGTGCGCGACCGGCGCGCGCGCTCGCCGCCGGATCGGGCGCGTGGCTGATGACTAGCCTCGACCTGCGCATGCGAGTCTCTCCTTCGCCGGGGGCGACCATGACGTTTCGTCGACGGCGACTACATCAGAACCGCTGACATTTCGCAGACGTCCCTGCTGCCGCGCGGAACGTCGCCATGACCGATGAGATCGGTGCGGCGGTCCGGTCTTACCGAACGACGACCAGACCAGCGAGAAGGGACAGGGGACCGTGAAACTGACGACCATCACGCACGTCTCTGTCGACGGAGTGATGCAGGGCCTCGGCGCGCCGGATGAGGATCGCAGCGGCGGGTTCGAGCGCGGCGGATGGGCTCTTCCGCTCTTCGACAACGAGGCCGAGACGTTCCTCGCCGAGGTCTTCCAGCGCGCCGACGCGTTCCTGTTCGGCCGGCGGACCTACGAGATCTTTGCCGGCTCCTGGGGAACCGGCTCCTGGGGGGCAGATCAGGGCAACAACCCGATCTCAGTGGCGTTGAACACGCGGCCCAAGTACGTGGCATCGACCACGCTCACCGACCCGCAATGGGCGGACACGACCGTCCTCTCAGGAGACGTCGCGGCCGCCGTCGGCGAGCTGAAGGCCAAGCCGGGAGGCGAGCTGCAGGTGCACGGCAGCGGCAACCTCGTCCGCTGGCTCGTCGACAACCACCTGGTCGACGAGATCACCCTGTTCACCTATCCCGTGGTCGTCGGCCAGGGCACGCGGCTATTCCCCGACAGCGGCCCGGACACAGCACTTGAACTGGTCGACTCACAGTCCACCCCCACCGGTGTGACCATCCAGGTCTACCGACCCACCGGGCCCCCGCAATACGCAACGGCTACAGGCGACTGAGGCCCGTGACATAGTGCCCGCAGTAGAAGGCCACCCAACGACGGATCAACGGCACTCGAGGAGAACGACATGACCGCTACCTACACCTTCGACGTCTTTTCCAGCCTCGACGGCTACGGCGCCGCCAACGCCCCATGGACCGGCTACTGGGGAAAGCAAGGCCCCGAGCTGCTCGACCACCGCCTCGCCGTGTACGACGCGGAGCAGCGGATGGTCTTCGGGGCCAACACGTATCGGTTGTTCGCGCGGATGCTGGCCTCGAGCACCGAGGAGTCCGAAGTGCGTGACCCATGGGTCACTCGGATGAGGAGCCTGCCGGCGACGGTGGTGTCGACGACGCTGGAAGGTCCCCTCGACTGGCCGGACGCGACCGTCGCGAACGGTGACGCCGTCGACGTCGTCGCCCGCCTCAAGGAGGAGTCCGAGGTGCCGTTGCGTTCGCACGGCAGCCTGTCATTGAACCGGGCGCTCATGGCCGCCGGCTTAGTCGACAGCCTGCAGGTGACGCTCTTCCCTGTCATCACCGGTCAGACCGGCCTGGACCCGATCTTCAAGGATGCAGCCGACTTCGACCTGGAGCTTGTCGAGAACCGGACGCTCGACGGTCACATCCAAGAGCTCATCTACCGACCCACCATCCATTGACCTGTACGGATGTCGAAGAGGATCATCCGTCAGTACGTCTACGGCGCAGCCGCAGGGCGCAGCGAGCCGCCGTTCGCTCCGGTAAACCGAGCGTCGTCGAGGATCGGCGAGGGCCTGAAGCCCTTGACGATCAGGTAGATCGCAAACGCCGCCTCGAAGAGGCCCTCGGGCAGCGAGAAGAGGGCGTGCAGGCCGTCCTGCTCGTAGGCGCCGAACAGGACCGCGATCGACGACACGAAGATCAGCGGACCGCCGATGACGCCCAGCATCGCGAGCCGTGGCGGCATCAATCCGGTGCGGTACATCAGCCAGCCGAGCAGCATGCCGTTGACGCCGACGCAGAAGCCCGGCCCGAGCAGGAACGTCCAGTCGTGGATCGCGACCAGGGTCTGCCCCGCGATGTCGAGCGAGGTCCCGTCCGCGCCGATGGACGCGGCCAGGTCGTCGCGCAGGGTGACGACCGAGAGCAGGCTGATCGCGCCGACCCCGATGATCGTCGCCTCGATCGTGCGCGAGGCGACGTAGCTGAGCGAGAGGGTTTCGCTGTATCGCCTGAGGATCGGAAACATCACGACCGCCGTGCCGACGTTGCCGATCATCAGCAAGATTTCGAGGAGGGCGCCCAGCGTGACGCGGGTGTCGTCGCCGGCGCCGAGGATGTAGTTGGTGTCGTTGAGCACCGGGTCGTAGAGAATGAGCGCGGCGGGGATGGCCGTGAGGAACGTCGAGGCCATGAGCCAGCCGGCGATACGAGCCCTTTGGCGCTGTTGTGGTGACTGCTCAGGCACGGAGATCGACATGCCGGTCTGTACGTCATGAGCACCGGAATTCCTCTCCGATGGGACCGGCCGGCGGCGACGCGATCAGTTCGATTCGATCAGCGACGACGCGACGCTCTTGACCACGTCGCTCGGAATCGCGAATCCGATGCCGGGCGCCTGGCCGCCGGCGAACTCGGGATCGAGGGCCGTGAGGGTCGGGATCCCGATAACCCGGCCCGAAAGATCGACGAGCGCGCCACCGGAGTTCCCGGGGTTGATATCGGCGCTCGTCTGGATCAGAGCCGAGAGGTCCACGCTCTGTGACTCGGCGACGCTGCGATTGACCGACGACACGATGCCGTCGGTGACGCTGGAGCGCAGGCCGAGCGGGTTGCCCATCGCGAGGACCGTCTCGCCGATCTGCACGTCGCCCGAGTCCCCGAACTGAGCGGGCTGGGGCGTTGCGCCGCTGATGCGCACGACCGCTATGTCGTGGGAGGGATCGCGGCCGACGAGGCTTGCGGAGTGCTCGGCACCGTTGAACAGGGTGACCGTGCACGAGCGCGCGCCGTCGAGAACGTGGGCGTTGGTGACGACGTCGCCGCGTAGGTCGTACACGACCCCCGATCCGAGGCTCGGCCCGCACCGCATCTGCACCACCTCCGGCGAAACGTCCTTGACGACCTTGACGACCTGCGCCTGCATGGCGGTGGCCGAAGCGGACGGGGTCGGCGTGCCGAAGCTCGGGCTCGACCGCTGGTCGTTGCAGGCCGTCAAGCCGGCGACGCCGGCGAGCGCCAAGGCGGCGACTGCGGCTGTTCTCCTCATGCCCTCAGATGCTGCAGCACGCGAGCGCCCTTGTCGTCAGCCTGCGGGCCGCACCTGTCGCTCCGACCCTGGGTGTACGGCGAATCCGCCCTACCGGCGGCGCGGTAGCGCGAAGTGCAGTCCCCGGCCTGACGACAAGTCCGCGGCCGAGGGCAAGCATTCGGTCCATGCTCGAGGTCCGCTACCTGCCGCGCAGCCGATGACGCCGGCACACGCATCCTGCAGCCAGATCCGTGCGCGGCTGATCCAGCTCGCGCGCGAGCGCGTGGCCGCCGAGCGCAGCGGGCTGGGCGCCAACCGCGCGTACATGGACGACCTCGAGGATGAGATCGCGACGTATCGGCGCGCTCTCGCGGTCGCCGTCGTGGCCGAGATCGCGGTACTGCGCGGCGCGCTGTTCGGGCGCCAGCTGGGCTAGCGCCGGCTCATCGCCCGCGAACGCGGCGCCGGCGAGGACCGCGGCGGTAGCCGACCCTATGCCGGGCACGGTCGCGGCGCCACTCGGCGATTGTCATGTGCCCCGGGATCGTCGACTCGATCAGCACGACGCAGTCACGCTCGAGAAGGTCTGAGATCGAGGCCATCGGGCACCGTCCCTCAGTTCAGCGCGAGGAGCGCCGGATCGACCTGCGAAGCGGGGCCCGGGAGCACGCCGGTCCTACGCGGATGAACCAGCCCGCTTTCGTACGCGAGCGCGACCAGCTGCGCGCGGTCGCGCGCGTCGACCTTGCGCAGCGCACGGCTGACATGCGTCTTGGCGGTCGCGATGCTGATCACCAGCAGCTCCGCGATCTCCTGGTTGCTGAGCCCACGCGCGACCAGCGCCGTCACCTCACGCTCGCGCGCGGTCAGCTCCTCGAGCTCCTCCGGGCTGGGCCGGTAGGTGTCCGGCTGAGACGCCACCTCGGCGATCAGCCGCCGAGCGATTCCGTGCGACAGAAGCGCGTCGCCGCGGGCCACCGCCCGTACGGTCTCGAGCAGCTCTGAGGCCTGCGTGTCATTCACGACGAAGCCGCTCGCGCCCGCGCGTAGCGCTCCGAAGACGCAGTCGTCCTCGTCGGAGGCACTGAGCACGATCACCTCGACGCAGCCGAGGGTGGGATCGGCCACGATCCGCCGCGTCGTCTGTAGCCCGTCACCGCCCGGCAGCGCCAGGTCGATCAGGAGGACATCGGGGCGCTCCAGCTGCGTCAGCGCGATGGCCTCGTCACCGTCGGCCGCCTCACCGACGACCGTGATGTCCTCCTGGGCGTCGAGCAGGGCCTTGAAGGCGGCCCGGAGGAGCGTGTGGTCTGCTGCGATCGCGACGCGGGTCTCTGGGTTCGGCTTGGTCATCCTCTTCCCTTTCAACGGAGTGAGAGGAACGATCCCGGCTCGCGCCGCGCTTGTCTGCGCGGGTAGCGTGCAACTTGAGGCCGCGTTAGTGCCCGTATCGATCTGGGTGCTGGCGCGGATGTAGGAGCACGCCGACGGTGCCATTCTGACCCTGAATGCGCTCACTCTTGGTCGACGACAGCTCCCGATTTCTCACGGCCGCGCGCGAGCTGTTGGAGGGCCAGGGCATGGAGGTGGTCGGCGTGGCTTCCACGATTGAGGAGGCCACGCAGCTCGCGCGCTCGTTGCGCCCGGACGTCTGCCTGGTGGACATCGACCTGGGCGACGAGAGCGGGTTCGAGCTGGCGCTTCGGCTTGCGGAGTCGGGGAACGACTCGCCGCCGGTCATCCTCATCTCGGCTTATCAGGAGCGGGACTTCGCGGACATGATTCCGGACAGCCCCGCGATCGGGTTCCTGGCCAAGCCGGCCCTGTCCGCGGAGCGCATCCGCGCCATGCTCGAGAGCTAGCGTGCCTCCAGGAAGGCGAGCGCTGCCAGGACCCGTCGATGGTCGTCGTCGGCCTCGGGCAGCTGCAGCTTCAGGAGGATGCTGTGAACGTGCTTCTCGACCGTGCGGTCGGTGACCCACAGCCGGCGGCCTATGCCGGCGTTGGAGCGCCCTTCCGCCATCAGCTCGAGCACCTCGCGCTCCCGCGGCGTCAGCTCCGCGAGGGGATCGTCTTTGCGCCTCGCCCTGACGAGCTCCTGAACGAGCCCCGGGTCCACCACCGAGCCGCCCTCGGCGATCCGATCCAGGCTCTCGAGGAAGTGGGTCACGTCGGTCACGCGGGTCTTCAGCAGGTAGCCGGTGCGGACGCCGCTGGCGAGCAGCTCCATCGCCTCCTCGACGACCACGTGAGCCGACAGGACCAGGATTCCGATCTGCGGATGCTCAGCGCGAATCACGCGAGCGGCATCCAGCCCCTCGGTCTCGTGGTCCGGCGGCATGCGGATGTCCACGATGACGAGGTCCGGGTTGTGCCCGTGTACGAGCGCGAGGAGCTCCGTCGCGTCGCCGGCTTGGCCGACGATCTCGTAGCCGGCTTGCTCGAGCAGACTCGCGAGCCCCGCCCGAAGGAGGACGTCGTCATCGGCGAGCGCGACCCGCGTGCGGGGCATCCGCGCGATTATCGAGGACCCGACCCTTAGTTGCCGAGATGTCGGGTGGCCTGACCCGGCGAGGCCATCGGCTCAGCCGGCGAAGCCCGGCTCACCGGAAAGCGGAAGCTCGACGCGAACCGCCGTGCCTGCGTCTGGGGAGCTCTCCACCGTGATCTGACCGCCGAGGGCCTCAGCGCGATCCTTGAGGCCGACGAGCCCCGACCCGCCCGTGAGGTCGGCGCCGCCGACGCCGTCGTCGCGGACGCAGACGCGCAGGACGCCATCGAGGGCCTCGACCTCCACGGTGACGGACTCTGCGCGCGCGTGCTTGGCGGCGTTCGTGAGCGCCTCCGACACGACGTAGTACGCGCCGACCTCGATGGGCTCCGGAAGCCGGCCCTCCGCACGCAGGTCTAACTCGACTGGGACGCTGGAGCGGCGTGCCAGCGTCTTCAGGGCCGGCGCGAGCCCGCCCCGCGACAGGACTGTCGGGTGAATGCCGCGCGCCATCTCCTGCAGCTCCTCGAGCGCGTCCTCGATCTGGACGACGATCTCCTCGAGCGTCGCGTGGAGCTCGGGTGGAACCGGCCGCCTGAGCGCCTCGCAGCTGCAGAGCGATTGAGATCAGCCGCTGCTGGGCTCCGTCGTGGAGATCGCGCTCGATTTGGCGCCTCGTCTCGTCGGCGGTGGCGACGACGCGCGCGCGCGACGCCCTCAGCTCGACCTGGCTCGCGGCGTTGGCGATCGCGGTACCCACGAGCTCCGCGAAGCCACCGAGGCGCTCCTCCGTGCCCGGCGGTGGAGACTCGTCGCCGGTCGACACGACGCTGATCCCTCCCCACATGCGGCCCTCGACGGTGATCGGCGCTGCCACGGCAGAGCGGATCCCGAACTGAGCCGCAGTCGCGCTGGTCGCGGGGTACGGGTCGACTCGGGCTGGAGCCCCCGTGTCCAGCAGGAGCCGGGTGAGCGGGCCTTCCGCGAGGGAACTCCGGACTCCGGACGGCAGCGGGTCGCTGGTGGCGGGCCACCTGGCCAAGACGGTCACCGTGTCACCGTCAAAGCGAGTCAACGCTGTGATGTCCGCGGACAGCAGCCGGTGGACCTCCTCCGTCACCGTGGCGAACACCACCGGCGGCGGGGCCGCGCGTGCGACGAGCGTCGCCACGCGGCGCAGAGCAGCCTGCTCGTCGGCGACCCGGCGCAGCTCCTCGCGCGCCTCCGCGTTGGCGATCGCCGTGGCGGCCAGCTCGGTGAACTCGGAGATTCGGGACTCCGTGTCGGGGGGGAACGCCGCCTCACGCGTCGCGGAGGCGGCTATCACCCCCCACGTCCGTCCGCCGACGACGATCGGACATCCGACCGACGACCGGATGCCCAGCTCCTGGGCCTCGCGCGCGATCGCACCGGACGCGCCCACGAAGCTGTCCACCCGGGCGGGCCGACCGGTCTCGTGCACCTGCGCGGCGATGCTCGCCCCCTCCAGGGCGAAGCGCGTGCCGACTGCCAGGCGTGCCTCGCCGCTACGGCTCCAGGCGGCGATCGCGGTGACGGTGTCATCGGGCTCGAAGCGCTCCATGCGAGCAAGCTCGGCGTCGCACTGCAACCCAACCTCGCGGGTGACGGCCTCGAACACGTCCGCCGTCGCCCCGGCACGCGCCACCACCGTCGCGACTCGCCGCAGGGCCGCCTGCTCGCCGGCGAGCGTGCGCAGCTCCGTCTGCGCCTTCTCGGCCTCCCCGGCCTGCAGCTCCGCCTCGCGCGCGCGCTCGTTCGCACGTCGCGCGAGCTCGCTGACGACGTACGCGCTCACGAGCGCGATCACCAGCGCCGCCGCGGTATCCGACTCGGCGACGTGGAAGCTGTGCAGCGGGCTGGATGAAGAAGTACGCGAACGTCAGGTACGACGCGACGGCGACGATCCCGGCGATGAAGAAGCCCCAGCCGACCGCGACCGGGAGGATCGCGAACAGGTAAAGGCCGGTGAGCCCGACTGGATTGACGGAGTCCTTCAGCGCCGCGATCAGGAGGCTCACGGCCGTGATCGCGATCGCACCGACGATCAGGCCGGTTACCGCTCGGCGCCCGGTCAACCTGCGACCGGTCATGCCCGACCCAGGAAGCCCACGTAGCCATCCAGAGCAAAGGTACTCGCGCCCGGCTGCCCGGGCCGGGGAGGAGCCCGCGTATGCAGCGGATCACCGAAGGCCGGCCCGGTGCTGGGCTCCGCGCTCGCGGTTGTCGTCGGGCCCGGGGTGACTCTTCTGACTGCCACCACGGTGGTAGGCGGGCTCGGGGCCGGCGAGCTCACGGCCCGACGTCCTCATAACGGCGAAGGCCCCGAGCGGGGGGAGCCGGGGCCTTCGCGGGAGTACCCCGGTGCCCCGCGCCTACACCCGCGGAAGCAGGCGAAAGAGTCGCCTCGGAGCCGACGACAAAGCCAAGCCCGGCCCCGACTATGTGCCCCCAGTGGTTCCGTTCCTAACTGAGGAGGCGACATGGTCGTCTACGTAGTCGTTGCGCTCGTGCTGGTGGTGCTGGTGGGCTTGGCCCTGTCGGTTCGGATTCTCAAGCAGTACGAGCGTGCGGTGGTGTTTCGATTGGGGCGTGTGAGGGGTGGTCCGCGCGGCCCGGGCTTGATCTTGTTCGTGCCCCTGGTCGACCGGCTCCATCGCGTGTCGCTGCGCATCGTCACGATGCCGATCCAGTCGCAGGGGATCATCACCCGCGACAACGTCAGCGTCGACGTCTCGGCAGTCGCCTACTACCGGGTGGCGGATGTGATCCGCTCGGTGGTGGCGATCGAGAACGTCTCGGCGGCGATCAACCAGATTGCCCAGACCACGCTCCGCGCCGTCGTGGGGCGCCACACCCTGGACGAGACGCTGTCAGACACGGACACGATCAACCAGAACATCCGCGAGATCCTCGACGTCCAGACCGAGGAGTGGGGCATGGAGGTCACGGTCGTCGAGCTCAGAGACATCCAGCTCCCGGACAGCATGCAGCGCGCCATGGCCCGTCAGGCCGAGGCCGAGCGCGAGAAGCGCGCCAAGATCATCGCCGCCGAGGGCGAGTCGCTCGCCGCCGGCGAGCTGGCCCACGCGTCCGACGTGATGCAGGCCCACCCGCTCGCGCTGCAGCTCCGCAACCTCCAGACCCTGGTCGAGATCTCCGTCGACAAGAACTCCACCGTCATCTTCCCCGCTCCGCTGATGAGCACGATCGAGGAGCTCGGCGGGTTCCTCAATCGCGAAACGAGAGCGGTCGGAGCCCTGCCCAAGACGCCGGTGGTGGCGGCGGGGCGCGACGGCGAGCCGAGAGCTGCTTGACCTTGCTCGAATCACGCTGAGCAGATCAGCTCCGCCGCTGCCGGCGCATCCGTAGCACCGTGCCGACCGTCGCACCGTACGCCAGATGGTCGGCTACCTGCGGCAGTGGCGGCAGCGCCCGTATACGGGGGTAGCGGCGGCCGATCACCCCAAGGTCGAGCGCTGCGATGCCGAGTCCCGCCAGCGCACCCAGCGCGGGCGTCCGTGTGCGCGGCAAGACGGCCGCAAGTGGGAGCGCCCAGCCGAGTGAAAGGACAACATGCGACCGCGGCGGCGGCCGGAAGCAGCCGCGTCGCGCGGCGTTCGCCGGGCAGCAACAGCGTTCCTGCGGCGAGAGACGGCTCCAGCGGCCGCCCGCCCGTAAGCAGGGCGTGCAGCGTCGAGGGCGCTCCGCTGACGACTGCCGCCACGGAACCGGCGGCGAGGCCGTCGCGGAGCAGCTCACGGAACTCTTCGCGTTCGGTCAACGGTGAAGACCCTGTCATGCCCGCGGGCCTGGCTCGGTGCAGAGGCTGCTCCCTATGCCGCGCTCGGCAGCTCGCCTCGAGCTGTTGCGGAGGCCGGGGCCGGCGCGAGCCCTTCTTCACCCGTTCGCGGCTTCGGGCGCTTGGTCGACGGCGCGTCAGTTCACGGTGAACCGGACGTCGATGCACGCGCCCTTGTCGTCAGCCCCGGGGCGGCTCTTTCGCGTACGACGGCGGCGTTAGGCGAGCCGGCTCCGCTCGACGCCGGGGGTAGGCCAAAGAGTCGCCCGAGTGCCGACGACAAGCGCGGGTCCGCGGAGCAGCATGTAGGCCATGATTCGAACCAGATCCATCCCCCTCCTTGCCGCCCTGGCGGCCGTCGCGCTGGTCGCGTTGGTTGTCGCCGGCTGTGGCGACAACAACGACGACAGCAATGCCACAGCGGCCTCGCCGCCGCCCAAGACCAAGAGCGGAGGCTCGGCCACGGTCGGCGTGGCGAACAACAGCCTCGGCAACATCCTCGTCGACTCGCAGGGCCGCACGATCTATCTCTTCCAGCAGGACACCGGCACCAAGAGCACATGCTCTGGCGCGTGTGCCACCAGTTGGCCGCCGGTCCGCGTGAGCGGTAAGCCGACGGCCGGGAGCGGCGTCAACGCCTCGATGCTCGGCACCACGCCGCGCTCCGACGGGAAGCCGCAAGTCACCTATGACGGCCACCCGCTGTACCTCTTCGCGGACGACACCAGCGCCGGTGACACGAACGGGCAGGCCGTCGACGCTTTCGGGGCCCCCTGGTACGTGGTGTCCCCGTCGGGGAACGCGATCACGACCCAGTCCACAAGCGGGACCGGGGGCGGAAATGGCTACTAGCGCAGCCGCAAGGCTCGCGCGGGGCACGGCCGCTGATGCGGCGGCCGTGCCCGCGGCCTACGCGATCGGAGCCCTCCTGCTCGTAGGCGAGGGGACGGTGCACGTCCAGCAGTACTTCTCGCTATTCCACGAAGTGAGCTGGATCGGCCCGCTGTTCCTCGCGAACGCCGCCGCGTGTCTCGTGACGATCGCGGGCCTGGCCTACCCGAGGACGCGAGCCGTGGCCGCGCTGGCAGGCGTCGTGATCTCGGCGGTCGCGCTCCTCAGCCTCGTCATCAGCTACGGCACCGGCCTGTTCGGCTGGCAGGAGGTCGGCTTCCGTACGCCTATCGCCCTCGCCGCGATCTTCGAGGTCGGCGCGGTGGTCTTCCTCTCCGCCGCGCTCGCCGGTCGAGTCGCGCTGCTAGAGCTCGAGTCGCGCACCTGATCTGCGCGTCCCGGGCACCTGGTCGTTTACCGTTCTGCTGTTCGAACGAAGAAACCGCCGTTTTACGGCGGTTTCTTCTCATCGGGGCGACTGGATAAACACCTAGTGGCCATGGCAGGTACGCCCGCTCGGCACCCTCAACCTGGGTAACTCCTGCCAGCCCCCGTGCCCCACGTGGCCCTCGCACCGAGCCACTGAAATCGGCCCGGGTAAGTGAGCGGTTGCGCACGTCCTTGCCCCCGCAGGTTCAGGAGCTAATCGGATCCCGGCCCATCCGTATTCGGAAGCGGCGCCGGTGGTTTGGCCTATCGTCGCGGGGAATGAGCCGCGTCGGATTGAGGATCGCTACGGCGAGTCTCGCGTTCCCCCTCTTCTCCCACCCGCCTCGGGTCACCCCCTCCCCCGGCCCCAGGTGGCTAGAGGGTCTCGAACTGAGGTCCCGCGTATGGATCGCTCATGTGCCAGGCGGGGCCGGGCGGGCGACCCGGAGTTTCGGCAGGTTCTGCTCTGCCTTCAGGATCGCCGCCTGCCACTTGCCCGGCAGGTCTTCGAAGGTGTCCGCCTCGAGCAACGCCTCGTGAAACTCCCGGCGCTGGAGATCGCTCATCTCGGACAGCGGCGGGTAGCCGACGACCTGCCCGACGCGGCGGCTCAGTTCCGCGCTCGCCATCTCGTGGAGCCTAAGCCTCTCGATTGGCAGTCGGGCGTTTAACCCTTCCGCCAGACCGAAACCGATGACACAAACGCTATCGCTTGACCGATGACACAAACGCTATTGCCTGTCTCCAAGGGAGCAGTCTGCTTGCAGTGTGGCCGCGCTCCTGCTTGTTAGTCGATTTCAAGTCAGTGCGTCTGCCGCCGGTTCGGGCGGGTTGACAGCGGCGTCGGCACGGGCGGATAATCGCGGGGAAGCGGAGGAGCCGTAGCACAGCTCGGAACCCTGCGGGCCATCTCGACAGTTACGGCCCTTCCGGAGTCGTTTGCTTTACCCCGGAAGGAGGCCAAAAGAGAGTCATCTGCAAAATTCAACGTCGCGCCGGTCACGCAATGTGCTTCGTCTTTGCCGCTGATCGCCTGACCATGAGCCGAACGAGCTGATGGGACCCCGCAAGGGAAGGACGTTATGACATTCCGACACTTCTTCACCTTCGTCTTGGGAACCGCGCTGGCGCTGACATTGGTACCGGCAGCACATGCCGCCAATCTATTTATCGATGACAGCGTCGAGGCACAGATCACACTGAATCACGACGCAAACTGGGAGTTTGGAGTACTTTCAAACGGAACCCCCTTCCCAGGTAGCGTCGCCGGGAGTACAACCGCGCCCGGCGAGGTAGCGACTTTTGCCGGTTCCTGGATTGTGAACAGTCCGGGTAATCCCGACCCTGGAACCGGCATCATCTACTTCGTCGATCAGGCCGCTAAGAAACATTCTTGCAAGCGCGGTGATCGTCGTCATCATGGTCATCGTTATCACGGTGCTCGTCGTCATCGTGGTCATCGTAGGAGCGTTTGTGTCAGCGACATCGTCACGGCCAATTGGATCACCGTCGCAGGCGAAGCGACCATCTCTTTCACGGTCATGTCAAGTGCATGTGGCCGGAACCTGGGTCCGTTGCCTCGACACTTCGCCCGGCTCGGAGTTCCCGACCCGGCCAGCCCCATTGAAATCGGTGGGTTGTTCCGTAATTTGGTCACGACCGCCCCTGTCGCAATCCCATCTAACCTGACTGTTCAGTTTGTGGGCGATGCCGACACTGCCTGCAAGCGCGACGACGACGGCAGGAACGACCACTACAAGAGCGACGACGACGACAAGGACGACCACTACAAGAGCGACAACGACGACAGGGACGACCACGACAGGGACGACGACTAAGGACGCAACGTCCGTCTCCGGACGAGGGGAGGGCGCGAGAGCCGTCCTCCCCACATGTGGATGGCATACAGGGCCCGCCATGCGAATTCAGGGTCGCACCCCGCCTTCGGAAGCGGCGCCGGTGGTTTCGCCGATCCGTCGCGGGGAATGAGCCGGGTCGGATTGAGGATCGCTACGGCGAGCCTCACGTTCCCCCTCATCTCCCTCCATCCGCCTCGGGCTGCCTCTCAGAGGGCTCCCCGGCCCGGGGTGGTTAGACGGTGCCTGATCTACGGCGTCACGCACTTGCGGGCTTGCCAGCGCGAACGAAGCGTCCTAGCTTGGACCTAGCAGAGGGGGCTTCCTCAGGGCATAAGACATGGCGGCCCCCCTCTGCACCTTTGCACGGCTGGTCGCCGCTGTCAGCTCATCGCCCCCGGCTGTGCTCCGAACCCCCTACCGTCAGGAGGCGTTGTGGCCAGTGGATCTGAGGGTGGCCCCACGAGACGGGGAGAGTCCGGACAGGAACCGCCCCCACGAGCCCGGGAAGCTGCTGAGGTCGCCGAGCAGCACAGGCAGGCCACCGAGGTGCACAGGCAGGCCACCGAGGTCGCCCAGGCGACTAAGCAGCGGGCCGCGGAGAGCGCCGAGTCCGCGCGCGCGAAGTACGGGGTCACGGTGGTGCTCGCCGGGATGGGGGGCACGCTAGTGGCGTTCGGCCTGGCCCTGTTGGCGTTCGATAAGGCGAGCGCGGTCTCGGCGGCGTTAGCGCCAATCACCGGCGTAATCGGCACGCTCGTCGGCGCCTACTTTGGGGTTCAGGTCGGGGCGTCCGGTAAGTCCGAGTCCGAAGCGGCCAGAACCAAGGCCGAGGACGACGCGAAGAAGCTGGCTGCCGTCGCACCGCCTGAGGCCGGATTGGCCGCTCTTGGAGTGCGGCTCCCGGAGCGATAGGACAACTCGGCAGGCGTAGGATCGGGTCGGAGTGCCGTACCTGCTCCTAACCGACGAACACACCTACCGCTGCCGGAACTGGGACCAACTGGTCGGACGGCTGGTATGGGCGCATCTCAGCGGTACAAGAGGGCCAAGGCTCGGCGAACCACAATGGACTCGGACCGGCCCCTTATCCCGTCCGAAGCTCAAGCGCTGGTGGAGGCAGCTACCACGGTTGCGAGCGCACCGCGCCCCCTACGGTCGTCGCC
>CAWFZK010000031.1:0-243875 GCA_963820315.1 uncultured Thermoleophilaceae bacterium
CTTGCGAGCCTCGTGCTTGGCCTTCCGCTGCGCCTCCTCGGCCGCGGCGATCTCCTCTTCGACGTCGACCGCCGGCCGGCGCAGGACCTCGCCACCAAGCCGTGCCATCGCGGCGTCGATGACCTCGGGGCCCTGCTCGGTGACCTGAGCGAGGACCGCGGTCCTCGTCGGCTGGACCTGCTTCGAGATCTCGCCGAGGACCGATTCCGTCGTATCGACCTCATCGATGTCGAACAGCGATCCGACGAGCATTCCGTACGTTCCTCCGAGCAGCATGCCGAGCGGGCCGCCGATGATCCCGACCAGCAGGCCGATGAGGCCGCCGCTCGCGGTGCCGACGTAGGGGTCCTCGCCAACATCGCTCTTGATGTCGACGCGGCCCTCGCCGTCACGCGTTACGACAGCAGCGCCCGTGATCTTGATCTGATCCTGGGAATCGAGCTGCTTCAGGTCGGTGAGCGCCTGGTAGGCGTTCTTGTCGTTCTCCGGGTCTTCGCCGAAGGTGACGACCAGCACGTTGTCCGGTGAGAAGTAGTCGGGGGTCATTAGGACCAACCTTTCTTTGAGTGCTTTCAGGGACGGTCCAAGGCTCTCGCCGGAGCGTGTGAGCGGTCATCACAAACTTCGTGTGATTGTGGGAGAGTCTTTATTGGGGATTTGGCCGAGACCCAGCAGCAGACGCGATCGTCGGCGGATCGGTTCGTTTCGCGACCCGTTCTCTTCGAGCGGCTGTCAGCCGCCGCTCCGGGCACCGTCACGCTCGTCTGCGCACCAGCGGGAAGCGGGAAGACCGTTCTGCTGCGGTCATGGGCCGCGGAAACCGACGAGGCTGTCGCGTGGGTCACTGTCGAGCGCGGTGAGCGTGACGCGCAGCGGTTCTGGCTTCACGTGATCGACGCCCTGGCCGACGCCGCCGGCGATGACGTGATCGAGCGGGTCAGTCCGGCGCCGGGCTTCGCGGGCGCGGTGGTGGTAGAGCGGCTCCTGGGGCAGTTGGAGCGGCTCGAGCAGCCGGTCCAACTGGTGATCGACGATCTGCACGAGCTCGACTCGGAAGACGCGCTCGCCTGGCTGGAGATGCTGGTCACGCGGCCACCGGCACAGGTCCGGATCCTGCTTGCGAACACGCGAGGAGCCGACGCTGGGCCTGCACCGCCTGAGGCTCGCGGGCGGGCTGACGGAGCTGCGCGGCCCGACCTGCGCTTCTCGCTCGACGAAACCCGCGCCCTTCTGATGCCAGCGGAATTACTCTGTCGGATTCCGCTCTGGCGTCGCTGCACGAACGCACCGAGGGATGGGCGGCCGGTTTGCGGCTGGCGGCGATCTCGCTGGCCGCGCACCCCGACCCGGAGCGCTTCGTATCCGAGTTCTCCGGCAGCGAGCGGACCGTGGCGGGCTACCTCCTCGCGGAGGTGCTGGAGCGCCAGCCGCCGGAGGTGCGCGACCTGCTTCTGCGCACGTCGCTCCTCGAGCGCGTCAGCGGCCCGCTCGCCGATGCACTCACCGGCGGCACGGGGGCCGAGGCGACCCTCCAGCAGCTGGAGGACCGGAACGCGTTCGTCACCGCGCTCGACGCCGGCCGTACCTGGTTCCGCTACCACCACCTGTTCGCCGATCTGCTGCGCCTCGAATTGCGGCGCACCGCGCCGGCGACGATCCCCTCGCTGCACCGCGCCGCGGCCGCCTGGCACGAACAAGAAGGCGACGTCGTCGAAGCCGTCCGCCACTATCAAGCGGCCGGTGACTGGGACCCTGCTGCGCGCCTGCTCGTGGACAACTACTTCACGCTGACGATGGCCGGGCGGGGCGAGACGCTCCACGCGCTGCTTGGCGTGTTCCCGGCCGATGCCAATCTGGGCGATGGAAATCTCGCGGCCGCGCTTGCGATCGACAGCATCCTCCACGGCCTGCTCGACGAGGCCGCCGCCCAATTCGCCGTCGCTCGGCGACTGGCGGCAGCGGCTCCGGCAGACAGACGGCGCGTCTTCGACGTGTATCTGGCCGTCATCGAGGGCGAGCTCGCGCGCCGGCGCAACGATCTGCCCGAGGCTCAGGAAGCAATGCGCGCACTGGAGGCAGCGCTCGGCGCTACGGCAGACGCAAACGAGCTGCCCGTACGGCCGGATTACTGGGCACTCGCACTGATGAACCTGGGCATCGCGGAACTGTGGGCCGGCCATCCCGACGACGCTCGGCAGCACCTCGAGGACGCCCTCAACCGCACGCGCCGGATCTCGCGGCCGTTCATCGAGGTCGGCTGCCTCGCGCACCTCGCACTCGCCGCGCCGCTCACCGGGCAGCCGCTGCCGCTCGCGCTCGAGCTGAGCGAGCGGGCGCTCGCGATTGCCGAGGAGCACGGCTGGACCAGCCAGTCGATCACGACCGGCGCGTTCGCGATGGCCGGCATGGCGCTCGTGCGGATGGGGCGCTTCGCCGAAGCCGAGCGCCATCTCACGCGCGCGGAGGAGTCGCTACGCACGGCAGCCGACCGGGGGACCGAGGTCGTGCTCCAACACGCCCGCGGCATGCTGCGCTTCGGCGAGGGCCGCTTCGACGAAGCGCTGGCGGAGTTCGCGCGCGCGCAGAGCCTCGAACGGCTGCTCGCCAGCGAGCACGTCTTCACGGTCGACGTGCACGGGCGCGCTCTCCAGGTACGGGTGCGAATGGGCGACACGGATTCCGCACAACTCGAGATCGACCGTTTGAGCGCGGAACAGCGTAACCGCGCCGGAGTCCGCATCGCGCTCGCGGCTCTGGAGCTCGAACAGGACAGCCCGGAAGGGGCGATCGAGGCGCTGGCGCCCGTGGTCGACGGTTCTGCGCCGGCGCTGTACAAGCGCTGGGCGCGCGCCGAGGCGCTCTTGCTCCAAGCCAAGGCCAGCGATCGGCTCGGCGACCGCCGCGCGGCGGAGGAGGCGCTCGAGGCGACGCTGGAGCTCGCCGAGCCGGACGGCCTCATCCTGCCCTTCATGCTCTGGCCGAGCCGGGAGCTGCTCGAGCGCCACCCGAAACATCGGACCGCCCACGCGACGCTCATCTCGACGATCCTCGACGCGCTGGCCGGGCGCTCCTCTCCTCAGCGTGGATCGGATGCGCCGCTGCGCGATGAGTTGAGCGAGGCCGAGCTGCGCGTGGTCAGGTATCTGCCGAGCAACCTGACCGCGTCGGAAATCGCGTCCGAGCTCGTGGTGTCCACCAACACCGTCCGGACGCACATGCGCCACATCTACGCGAAGCTCGACGCTCACACGCGCAGCGAGGCCGTCGCTCGCGCACGCGAGCTCGGGCTGGTTGCGCCTGGAGCGGTGCGGCGCTGAGGCTAGCCTTCGGTGGCCGACCAGCTCAGCTCGAGCTCGAGCTCGATCCGGTCGCCGTTCGACCTCAGCCACCGCTCCAAGCGGAGCTCTTTATCGACAGGAACCGTGACCCGGCGGCCCGCTGCGATCAGCTCGAGCGGGCCGCCGGCGGTCAGTGCGTACGCGATGTCGATCAGCCGCTCAGCGGCCTGCTGACGCGACAGCCGTTCGTCTTGCCTGAACTCCGTCACGGTTGAGCTCCCGTCACAGCTCCTCGCTCAGCGCGCGGATCTGGAATGCCCGCACGATGTTCGTGATGCCCTGCATCAGCGCCCAGATACCGGCGAAGACCAGGAGCACGTACGCCTTGTGGATGAAGAACTGGCCCGAGGTCCAGAAGGCGAGCGCGGTCATCAGGATCCCCGAGATCAGCCCCAGCCACCAGAGCGGGTTGATCGCGCGCTCGAGAAAAGCGCGAATCATCCACCAGACGCCGACGATCAGGAACAGAAAGCCGAGGATGTCGGCCAGGCCGGCGAAGGTGTCCTCCGGGTTGGCGAAGCAGACAATGGCTGAAACGGTGAACAGCCCGCCGAACAGCGCCCAGACCCAGCGCATCGGCACGTCCAGCGTCGAGAGCGCGATGTTCTCGATGCCGAGGGCCAGGAACATGAACCCGACGAGGATGCCGACGGTGGTCACGGACGCCTGGTCGAACTGAAGAATGACCAGCGCGACGGCGACCCATGCGATTCCGGCGGTCAGCAGGACCCACCAGTAGCCGGTGGCTTTGCGCACCGCTTCGCGCGGCGACGGGATGGAAGGTGTTGCGAATTGTGGTGTTGCAGCGTGTTCGCTCACGATTACCTCCAGGGTGTGGTTTGTTGTCGCGACCGATGATCCGGGCCACATGTGTGAGCCGTCGTCACACGCTTTGCGTGATTGAGGGCAGTCAGGCCGGCTGCTGCTGTTCAGCGAGGTCGGCGGCCGCGACGCGAGCCCTCCTGGCCGCGGTGAACTCCTCGACGAGAATCTGGAGTCCCGCTGCGATCGGCACGCCGATGATCGCCCCTATGAAGCCGAACAGCGCTCCGAACGCCAGCACGCTTACGAGCACGGTGAAGCCCGACACGCGGGCGGCCCTCCCGATGATCGTCGGCTGCAGAACGTAGTTCTCGATCTGCTGGTAGACCACCATCACAATCGCGAAGGCGACCAGAGCCTCGACGCTGACCGACAGCGCGACGACGCCGATGATGACCCCGGCGATCGTCGCCCCGACCGTAGGGATGAGGTCTAGGAGCCCCGCGATCAGCGCCAGGGCGAGCGGGTACGGCAGATCGAGAATGACCGCGGTGACGCCGTAAACGGTCCCGCAGATCACCGAGATGGCGAGGTTGCCGAGCATGTAGCGCGAGGTCGTGTTGACGATTCGATTCGTCACGTCCAGGTAGCGCTCCCGGTTGTCGCGGTACATCAGGCCCCCGATCCAGTCGCGTACGCGCGGCTCGTCGATCAGGCCGAACAGCGTCAGGAAGATGACCGAGAAGAACAGCGTCACCGCCCCGAAGGCCGACACCCCGACATCGGCGACGCCGCCCGAGACCGTGGCCACGCCCCTGGTGATGTCGGTCGCGTGCTCCCTCAACGTGTCGAGCGAGCCGCTGCCACCGTTGAGGAAGCCCCCCACATCGCTGTGCCTCACGTCATCCACGATCTGCGGCAGGTCGTGGCTGAACCCGCGCACCGCGTCGCTGACCGCCTGCGCGAGCACCAGCACGACGACGGCGAGGGCGACGACTATCCCCAGGACGAGCACCGTCGAGCACAGCGCCCTGCTCCAGCGCAGGCGCCGCTCCATCGCCGTCGCCACCGGCGAGAGGACGGCCACGCTGAAGAAGGACACGAAGATGATCAGCAGCGCGCTCCCGATCGACGCCAGCGCTCCGGCGAGCGCGACGATGCCGGCGGCCAAGAGCAGCGTCCGGACCGATATCGACACCACGACATCGGCGCGCCCGGTGTCGCTCATAGCGGTACCTGCCAGCCCATCGTGATCGGCCGCTCGTGGGGCAGCCGGAAGTCGACCGGACTGGCCGCGTTGCGCGCGACGGCGACGAACAGCCGCTTGCGCCAGCGATGCATTCCGGGGGCGTCGGTCACGCGGATCGTGATGCGCGAGAGGGAGTAGGTCGCGGGGGGTGCCATCGGACGAGGGTCCCCGCTGCGCGAGTGAGCCGTCGTCACACACTTCTGACGATTCGCGAGTGAGAGCGCCGGTCGAGCCTTGTACGTCAACCACGCGCCGAGCGTCGCCGCTCCAGGGCGGCTACGGCCACGGGCGCCAGCGCCACGCCGCTGGCCGTTCCTGCGATCGTGTCGGACGGGTAATGCACGCCAGTGTGGACACGCGAGTAGGCGACCAGCGACGCAACGACGCTCAGCGGGATCCCGGCCTGTGGCCACGCCGCACCGACACCGCTGGCGAAGGCGAAGGCGGACGCGGAATGGCCCGAGGGCCACGACGTGGAGCGCGGCATTGCGACCTGGCGGGTGACCGGGAGGTCGTACACCTGCCTGTCGGGCCGGCGCCGGTTGCCGAGCGGCTTCAGCACCAGGTTCACGACGGCCGACGTGAGGGCGATGGAAGCCAGGCCGTTCTCCGCGGCGCGCCGGCCGCGCTCGCCGCCGCATGCGGCGAGCAGGGCGGAGCAGCCGAGCCACAGGCGCGAATGGTTCGCGGCCCGGGAGAGCCGGCGGAGCGCCACGTCCATGGCCGGCGTCGGCGTGGCCGCGATCGCCGCGTAGACCGCCGCGTCGAGCCTGTCGAGCTCAACGGCCCAGGCGGGCGGGCGGAGCGCAGCGTGGCTGTCGGCCGGGGGCGTCATGACCTCCCGATGGGATGGGCCCGCGCTGACGCCTCGCGGCAGCCCGTGCTGTTCATCAATCCGAACTCCGGCGGCGGCCGGGCTGGACGGGCCGGGCTTGTCGAGGCGGCTCGTGAACGAGGGATCGAGCCTATCGTCCTGGGGCCGGGCGATGACCTCAGCGCCCTCGCAGGCGAGGCTGCAGCGGGTGGGGCCGACGTGCTCGGCATGGCGGGCGGAGACGGATCGCTGTCGGTCGTGGCGGCCGCCGCAACCGCCCATGGAGTCCCGTTCATATGCGTTCCTGCCGGGACCCGGAACCACTTCGCCCGCGACCTGGGCCTGGACCCGAATCACCTCGTCGGGGCGCTCGACGCGTTCACCGATGCGCTCGAGGGGTCCATCGACCTAGGCGACGTGAACGGGCGCCCATTTCTCAACAATGTGTCGCTCGGGGTGTACGGGGCGGCCGTGCAGCGGGAGAGCTACCGCGATGCGAAGGCGCGCACGCTCTTCGAGACCGCGGCCGAGGTAGTGGGTCCGAGCGCCGAACTGCCCGACGTACGCCTTGCCGACGACCTCGGTATCGCACACACCAACCCCGCCGTCGTCCTGGTGTCGAACAACCCCTACGCGCGCCGGCGTCGGCGGAGGGGCGGACTTCGCCCGGCGCTCGACAGCGGCCGGCTCGGAGTCCTCGTTCTCTACAGGCCGAGCGGTCCCCCCGGGCCTCCCGGCCGCGGATGGACCGCGCGCTCCCTGGACGTGACCGCCGGCGACGTGGTTGCCGCGGGCCTGGACGGAGAGGCGATTCAGCTCGAGGCCACCATTCACTTCAGCGTGCGGCCGAGAGCGCTGCGCATGCGCATCCCGATCAGCCGATGACCCGCGCGACGATCACGCAAAGCATGTGATGACAAGTCGTCCGGCTCGCACCGATCGTCCAGGCCATGGAAACCGCACTATGGACAACACAGCTGCTCCTCGCAGCAATCTTTTTCGCCACCGGCTTGACCAAGCTCACGCAGCCGCGGGCACAGCTCGCGGCGGGCCCGATGGGCTGGGCCGCCGACGTGACCGATGTGGAGTTCCGCACCGTCGGCCTCCTCGAGGTGCTGGGCGCGCTCGGGTTGGTCCTGCCGGGCGCATTGGGCGTCGCGCCGCTTCTCACCCCGCTCGCAGCGGTGGGTCTCGCGCTGACCATGGTCGGGGCGATCGTCACGCACGTGCGCATGGGCGAGACCGACCGCCTGGCCGTGCCGATCGTCCTCCTCGCCCTCACCTTGTTCCTCGCCATCGAGCGCTTCGGCGCGCACAGCCTGGGATGACGATGAGCTCCCACCTCGCTGTGGAGGTAGATGCAGGAAGCGGACGGAATCACATGAGATGTGTGACGACCGCTCACCCAGCTCGCGCTCACACTGCGGACATGGATACGGCAACAACCACGGCACCGCTGGCCGTTGCGCGGATCACGTACGACTCGCCCACGCGGCTGATCGAGTGGCTCACCGATCGCATCGCGGAGAGGGGTTACGCGGGGTGAGCAACACGGTGGACAAGCCCCACGCGGACTCCTCGGTGCCGGATAGCGCGGCAGCGCCTTCCCCGTTCACCCCGATCGCCAACTATGGCTTCCTGTCCAACTGCCACACGGGCGCGCTCGTGGCCCCGGACGGCACGGTCGACTGGCTGTGCGTCCCGCGGTTCGACTCGCCGAGCGTGTTCGGTGCCCTGCTCGACCGCGGCGCGGGCGGCTTCAGGTTCGCCCCGTTCGGGATCAACGTCCCCAGCGACAGGATCTATGAGCCCGGGACCAACACACTTGTCACTTCCTGGAAGACCCCGACGGGCTGGGTGGTCGTCCGCGACGGGCTCGCGATGGGACCGCGCCGTGGCGAGGACACGGTTACCCCGCACACGAGACCGCCATCCGACGAGGACGCCGATCACGCGCTCGTGCGGACCGCCAAATGCATCGACGGCAGTGTGGAGATCGATCTCGTGTGCGAGCCCGCGTTCGACTATGGGCGCGTTCCCGGCGGGTGGACGCTGAGCCCCGATAGACATCGAGCGGACGCGACCGGCGGCGACCAGGCACTCCGGCTCCAGACCGACATGCTCGTCGGCATCGAGGCTGGCCGGGCTCGGGCCCGCCACGTCCTGCGCGCCGGCGAGACGGTGTACTGCGCACTGGCCTGGAGCGACGAAGCGCTCGTCCCGACCACCGCCGACGAGGCCGCCGATCAGCTCGACGCGACCACGCGCTTCTGGCGCGACTGGCTCGCCCGCGCGGCGATCCCTGACCACGAGCTCGGCCCGATGATCCAGCGGTCGGCGCTGACGATCAAGGGCCTCACGTACATGCCGACCGGGGCGACGGTCGCGGCGCTCACCACGTCGCTGCCCGAGACACCCGCCGGCGAGCGGAACTGGGACTACCGCTACACCTGGCTCCGCGACTCGACCTTCCTTCTACGTGCGCTGCACTTCCTGCTCCTGGATTGGGAGGCCGACGAATTCATGCAGTTCATGGCCGACCTCGACCGCAACGACGACGGCGGTCTCCAGATCATGTACGGGATCGACGGTCGCCGCGATCTGACCGAGTCGGTGCGCGAGGACCTCTCCGGCTACGGCGGGGCACAGCCCGTCCGAATCGGCAACGGCGCCTTCGACCAGCGGCAGAACGACGTCTTCGGTGCCGCCCTCGACTCCGTCCTGCTCCACAGCCGCCGAAGCCAGCGCATTCCGGGCCGCCTGTGGCCGCTCGTGCAAGCGCAGGTCGAGTGCGCGACAGCGGTCTGGCGTCAACCGGACCAGGGCATCTGGGAGGCGCGCGGCGAGCCGCAGCACTACGTCTCATCGAAGCTGATGTGCTGGGTCGCGCTCGATCGCGCAACGCGTCTCGCGAACATCCGCGGAGAAGCTGCGCTCTCGGCCAGCTGGGCAGAGACTGCCGCGGAGATCAAGTCGGACATCCTCGAGCACGGGGTCGACAGTCGCGGCGTGCTGCGCCAGCACTACGACACCGACGCGCTCGACGCCTCCACGCTGCTCGCAGGGATCTTCGGGTTCCTGCCGCCCGACGACGCACGACTGCGTGCCACCGTCCTGGCCGTCGAAGACGAGCTGAGCGAGCAGGGCTACGTGCTGCGCTACCGCACCGAACAGACCGACGACGGACTATCCGGCAAGGAGGGGAGCTTTCTCATCTGCTCCTTCTGGCTCGTATCGGCGCTGGCGATCATCGGCGAGCCGCAACGGGCAAGACATCTGATGGAGCGCCTCGTGAAGGTCGCATCCCCGCTGGGGCTGTACGCGGAGGAGTTCGACGCCGAGACCGGCAGACACCTCGGGAACTTCCCGCAGGCCTTCTCGCACCTCGCACTGGTCGAGGCCGCCGCGCGACTCATCGTCGCAGAGGGCCTGAACGAGGTCGTCGGCTGAGCGCACGGAGCCAGCGTCGCTCGCTGTGTCTGAGCGCGGGAAGCGCGACGCTCGCGGGCTTCGGGTCTCGTCAGGTCCGGGCTCATGCGGTGGGGCGTTCGGTCAGGCCGCATCGCGTACGGCGGCCGACCGGCGGCCATCTTCACCACCCGGAACCCGGTCAGGACGAACCGCACAGTCGGTGGCCCGCCCCACTGGTTGATCGGCTTCAGACCGCCCGGCCACGTCCGGGCCTGGTAGTCGCCCAACCCTTCCGTTCTAGCCTGACGGACGCGTGAGGGCCTACCGAGCGCGGTTCGCGACGGAGGCGGAAATGTCCTTGTTAGGCGCTCGTGGCTCCCGCTGTCCGAAGCGGAACTTTCTAAGCCGTGATCTCGCGGTTGGCAGCTTCCACGCCCGTACGCGGGAAGGGAGGCTTGCTGCCCTCCGGATAGTCCGGAAAGCGCTGGAAATAGTCCTGATTCTCGGCCGGGTCCTCCCAGAAGCGGCCGGCCTCGCTGATCTCAGTCACGGTCTTGCCGAGCCAGTGGCCTGAGGCGTCGACGTCAGCGATCGTCTCCTCGGCCACCCTGCACTGCTCCTCGCTCGTATAGGAGATCTCTGAGCGGTAGATGGAGCCGACGAGATCTTCGCCAAGGTCGGCCCGGTGGACCTGGAAGAAGTATTCGAGTAGGTCCCGATAGGAGAGCCGCTCTGGATCGAAGACGACCTCGACCGCCTCGGCGTGACCCTGAGGGTTGTCCTCGGTCGGGTTGTCGCCCTCGCCGCCGCTCCATCCCACACGCGTGGAGATGACCCCGTCGGGGTGGCGCAGCAGTTGCTGCATGATCCAGGAGCAGCCTCCTGCGAGAATCGCGGTCTCGGTGTCGTCGCTCATGGGCTCCCTTCCTTCGAAGTCCTGTCGAGCCTAGTCGTCGGAAGGGCGACCGATCAAACGGACATTCCCGCCGGGGGTCCCGACTTCCTGCTTCCATGCGACGGAGCACTCCCGCGTCGAGTTGCGCTTTGCGCGAAAGCAGCACTCGCGACCATTGCGCCTTAGAAGGCTCCTCGAGGGGCTAGCTTCCCGCGACGAAGGAATCAGCGTGGACAGCTACCGATCGGAGTCACCGTGCCGGAGGACCTCTTCAGACCGCAGCTCGGCGAGCCGCACCATTCCGCCTACGTCGTCGAGGACATCGAGACGACCGTGAGCCGCCTGGTCGATCAACTCGGCGCCGGGCCGTTCTTCCTGATCGAGAACGTGCCGCTGGAGAAGGTCCTCTCGCGCGGTGAGCCGGCGGAGTTCGTTCACAACTCGGCTTTCGGCTACTGCGGCGACGGCGCGATCGAGCTGATCGAAACCGTAAGCCTGGCGCCCGAGCGCGTCGAGAAAGGCTTCTCCGCTCCCCTGCCGCGGATCCAGCACGTCGCCTACGTCGTGCCGTCGACGGAGGTAGCCGGTTTGCGAAGCTCGCTCGACGAGCGAGGTCTGCCGCAGTACCTGAGCACATGGCTCGGCGCAGTCGAGACCACTCTCCACGATGCCTCCGCCGCCCTGGGCCACGACATCGAGATCCATGCCGACAACGAGGGTCTGCACGGCTTCTTCGCGATGGTGAGGGGCGCCGCTGAGGGTTGGGACGGCTCGGAACCGCTGCGCCCGGTACAGAGCTGAGCGCTCGCTTTCTTGCCGGGCAGGTGTCAGGTTGGGCGGGCGGGGGCGAAGAAGTCGACGAGCAGTTGTGTGACGCGCTCGGCCTCGTCGTGGTGGACCCAGTGCGACGCGTCGGGCAGGCGCTCGACGCGGTCGAGGTTGGGGACGTCCTCGTGGTGGGGCTCGGCGAGATCCGGGCCGAGGTAGCGATCCTTCTCGCCCCAGATGACCAGCGTGGGCGCCGAGACCGGATGAAGCTCCGTCTTGGTGCCCTTCGGCGGTCGCACCGCGGCGCGGTAGTAGTCGATCATCGCGGCCGCTGCGCCTGGCTGCGACCACGCCTCGATATAGCGATCGGTCTCCTGCTCCGTGTACGGCGGCTGGGCGTCGCGCAGGAAGTGCTGGAAGAACTCCCAGTCTTTCGCGCGCACGTGGTGCTCAGGCAGCTCTGGGAGCGCGAAGTAGAAGAAGTACCAGGACCGCGCGAGCTGGCTGGGGTGGCGCAGTCCCTCGTTGAGCTTGCGCGGATGGGCCGCGTTGAGGATGGCCAGACGGTCCACGACCTCGGGGTGGTTCATCGCCGCGGTCCAGGCGGCGGTTCCGCCCCAGTCGTGGCCGACCAGCAGCGCGGACTCGGCGCCGCGTTCGCGGATGAGATCGCGCACGTCGGCGGCCAGCTTGCCGGCGGTGTAAGCCGCGACGCCGTCGGGCTTCGACGACAGGTTGTAGCCGCGCAGGTCGGGCGCGACCACGCGGAAACCGGCCGCCGCGAGCGGCGCGATCTGCAGCCGCCAGCCGTACCAGAACTCCGGGAAGCCGTGCAGCAGGACGACCAACGGTCCCTCTCCGGCCTCGACGTAATGGAGCCTCACGTCGCCGATCTCGGCGTAGCCGTCCCGAAGTTCGGTTGCGTCGTCGCCCACCATGCCGATGGACGTGTTCAGATCTCCCGCCGACGGACTCATAGGGATCTCCTCTCAGAGCTGACTCGGGCGGTCACGGCTCACGTTCGCTGTCGCGCCTCCCGTGTCGCGCCCGTGACCGCCCTGGTCTGCTCCCCGGTCTTGTTTGTCCCACGACGATGAGTTCTCGTCACGCGATCGGTCACAGACGGCAGAGCACACTGCTGACGAAGGAGAGCCCGATGTCAAAGCCTGAAGGCGGACTCCATCACGATCATCATCGGCCGCTCCGGCCCGACGATCTGAAGCCATGCTGATCTTCTCGATGAGCGTCTCGGTGGACGGCTTCATCAACGACCGCGAGGGTGCGTTCGCTTGGGGGGCCCCGAGCGAGGAGCTGTTTCGTTTCCACACCGCGCTGGTAAGCGAGCTCGGAGGATGTCTGCTCGGCCGCAGGCTCTACGAGACGATGCTGGTGTGGGAGACGGACCCGTCGCTGCGCGAGGACGAGCTCGGGGCCGCGTTCGCAGACGTCTGGTGCGCGATCCCGAAGGTCGTCTTCAGCCACACGCTCGACAGCGTCCAGGGCAACGCCCGGCTCGCCGAGGCGTCACTGGCCGAGGAGATCGCCGCGGCGCTCGACGCGACTGACAAGGACGTCCAGATCGGCGGCGCCGGCTTGGCCGCGCAGGCGATCGAGCTCGGCCTGGTCGACGAGCTGCACATGTTCCGCTATCCGGTCGTCGTCGGTGGCGGCACGCCGTTCTTGCCGCCGGTCACCGACGACATCGCGCTGGAGCTGATCGAGACCAGGACGTTCGGCTCGCGCGTGATCTACGAGCGCTACGGGCGCGCCCGCGCTGAGTCGGACTGACACCGCAGTCCGAGTCTTTCCCGCGCTTCGGCCGACCCCCCTCCCAAGCCGCGACTGAGCGATCGGCTGATCGTCACCGCGGCGCGTCGGGCACCGCGCGTCCTGACCGCCCTTAACCGCCTGGACTCTGCTCGCTCGCGTCGCCGTTCCTGAGCGCGGGTCTGATCGCCCTCCACCTACGCGGATGTCAAAGGACGGGACGCACGATGAGCATCCCCCGGCTCGAGACGAGATGCGCCAAGTCGTCCGTCAACCGTTGGACGTGTTCGCTCGCCTGTTGCTCGAAGCGCTCCACTTCGACGATCTCGGCGATCAGCACGTAATCGGCTTCGCCGATGGACTGTCCGGGCACGTCCGCCGGCCGCGTAAGCCGCCAATCCGAGATCGTGTCCAGCGACCCGCGGACGATGTCGCGATCCTCCGCCATCAGACGCTCAAAGTCCTCGGCCAGCTCCGGCGAACGCAGCTGAAACCACAGGAGAAGGGTCGCCGGAGGGCTCATCCACGAAGCGTAATGGACAATCGCAACATGACTAACGGTTGAGTCCCGCTGCCTCTAGGGCCTCGGATGCCGCGCGTCCGTGAGCTACCGGGGCGAGGCCCTTCAGACGGGGCGCACGCCGCTACGCATCAGCGGGCTCGTAGCGGGGCAGCGACAGCAGGTTGTCGCTGCGGTCGCCGTCAGGCCGGTCGCGGTAGTAGACGGTGAAGCCGCCGGCGACCGGGCGGCGGATGCGCTGGTAGCCGAGGATCACCAGGATCTCGTCATCCTCGAGCGCCGCGAACTCGGGGGCGTCGAGGTCGAGGCGCAGGAGCGGTCGAATCGCCGCGTCGAGCAGCTGCGGCAGTTCCTCGTCGCTGAACGTCTCCTCGGCGATCGCCACCAGGTCGTCGAGGCGCTCCTCGAGCTCCTCCTCCACCTGCTCGTCCGTCGGCGGCTCGCCGTTCTCCTGCTCGAGCTCTTCGCGGATCCGCTCGCGCAGCTCGTCGCCCTGCTCGGCCACGATCTCGGCTCGCGTCCGCTCCCGGAAGTCCTCCAGCAGCGTGTGTCGCTGCTCGCCGATCTCCGTGTCGCTGATGCAGCGCATCAGTCGGATCTGGTTGTCCTCGACGAAGATCTCCTGCGGCACGTAGCCGATCTGCTTGCGCAGCCGCGCCTCGGCGATCCGCTCGCGGACCTGAGCGAGCGTGAGGCGCACGAGGTCGGACTCGTCGTCCCCGATAACGCGCTCGAAGTCGCGGCGATCGGTGGCCGGGAAGATGTCGAAGAAGTCGGCCTGGAAGTCGAAGATGCCCGGAACGCGGTACCAGAGCTCGCTGACCGCGCCGTCGTCGGCGCGCGCCTCGGTGCGGATGACCGCGTTGGCGATCGGATCCGGCTCCTTGTCGAGCGCCGCCCGACCCGAGAACGCGATGCCTTCACCGTTGATCTGGATCGCCTCCATGAGAGTGACGACCTCGTGCTTCGTCGCGTACAGCGCGTCCCAGTGCCGGCGCTCGGCCGTGACCCGGTGCGGCAGCGCGTCGAGGAAGGATGCGTCCTCGAGCAGATCCTCCGCCTGCGCCGAGACCTTCTCGAGCAGCCAGGGCTCCACAAAGAGGTCCCGCACGCCCAGCAGGACGAGCGGCATGAAGCTCGCGGCGCCGAGCCCGAACACCAGGGCCGTGATGAGCGTCCCGATCAGGATCTCCCCGAACAGGTCGAGGTCGAGGTCGTGCTCGGCGGGCGGGAACGTGAGCAGGCCGTCCTCGATCGTCGGTGTGATGTCGAACCTGAAACGGAAGTTCGGGTCGGGGAAGTTGTTGAGGAAGTACTCGCCACGCACCTCGATCCGGAGCGTGTTGCCGTCGGTCGCGGACACCGAGATGTCGTCGATCCGTCCCTTGATCTCGCTCTGGGGATCAGCAGGGTCCTCGCGAAGGGGGAAGCGAAACTCGCCGCTGCCTGGTGAGGTCTCCTCCGCCATGCGGAACTTCGCGTCGGCGCCGAGCTTCGGGAAGAGCGAGCCCGGCATACCGAAGGCGAGGTCCTCGCCGGGCGGCAGGAAGTTTGCCGCGTCTGCGAGCTCGCCCCGGTCGTCGAGGAACTCGTCGTCATCGGGCCCGCTGCGCAGCCGCAGGTTCAGGTAGACCCCAAGCGCGTCCGGATGTTCGCCGCTGGCGGGGAGCTTCTGCATCTCGATGCGCTGCAGCCGCTGGTCCTCGCCGGCGACCCCGAGCCCGATCTCACGGTCGACCGCCTGCTGCACGTCGGGCAGGATGTCGTCCGGCGTCCTGCCGTCCAGGGCGAGCGCGGCGGCGAGCAGCGTGTCCAGCTCCAGCTCGACCACCTCGATCAGGAGCCGCGGTTGCCTCGGCACGCCGTCCTCGATCGTCGTCTCGAGCCTCATCGTCATGAAGAGGTCGATGAACTGCTCCGGGAGCTGATCGCCGCCGGCGTCCGGGAGCACGTCCGCGATCATCCGTACCCGCAGGTCGGCGGCACGCGGGTGGTCGAACAGGATCTCCGTCTCGAACGCTCCGGACGAGACGGGAGCCGGCAGCGGGTCGGCGTCGGGATGCGGCTCGTAGAGGCGCCGGTAGTCCTCCGGCGGGCGAAGGCGAAGCTCGAGGTTGTCCACGAAGATCTGCAACGGCAGACTCCCGGTCTCCACCGAGCTCAGCAGCAGGTAGGTCAGGTAGCGCGGTCCAAGCAGGAGCTCGATATCGAAGCCCGACCTGACGAGTGACTGATCGACCATCCCCCGAGGGTGCGCCCTCAGCCGTCAGCGATGTGTGAACTCGTTCACACCGCGCCGGCAGTCTGGACCCTCTTAGCCGTCGCCCGCCCGCGTGAGCACCTGGCGGCCCGCGGTTAGCCGCAGGCGCCCGGGTTGTCGTCGCAGAACTCCTCGAAGCGCTCCGCCGGGCTGTCGGTGGGCGGAGGGGTGTCGTTCTCAGGCGTGTCTGCGGGCGGCTCCGCCTCCGGCGCCGGGGTGCCGCCGCCGGTCGACGGCGGGACGGTCTCGACAGGCGGGAGCGTCTCCGTGGACGGGTCGAACGGCGCCTCGGGCACGGTCTCGGCCTCCGGCTCGGTCCTATCGCCCTGCGGGACGGTGAGGTTTGGCAGCGCCCGTTCCGTCTCGCCCGAGGGCTCGTCGTCGCCACCACAGCCCGAGGCGGCGAGCGCCAGCGTCAGCAGGGCTGCAAGGAGGACCTTCAGGGCCCGACGGCCGGCAGTCGACGGCCGCAGTGCGGGCAGTCGTTCAGGTCCTTCTGGACCAGCTGCTCGAGCGAGCACCCGCACAGGCGCAGGTTCTCGACTGCGTAGGGCAGGTCGCTGGGCGACGGCGCCAGCGGAAGCACGGCGCCGACCACGCGCAGCTCCTCGCCGGTCTCGTGGTCGACGTAGCGCATGCCGGGCTCCACTTCACGCACGACCTCGCGGTCCGAGCGCGCACGCAGCCGGTACTTCTGACGGGGAGGCATGAGGCGGGAACAATAGCGTCGGGAGCGGCGCTCACGGGCCCGGCCGGCCTCCCCATACAGCCTGCCGAAGGGATAGAGTTCCGCCTCCGTGAGCCTCGCTCGGACCATGCGCAAGCGGCCGCGCGCGCCGCGCCCGGCGCTTGCCCTCGGCGTCGTGCTGCTTGTTTTCGGGCTGGCGCTGCCGGCCTGCGGACGCGATGAGCCCGACCTCTCGAACGGCAAGGCGCAGTTCGTCGAGAACTGCGGCCAGTGCCATCAGCTCGCGCGCGCGGGCACGGCAGGGACGCAGGGGCCGAACCTCGACGACGCCTTCCAGGCAGCGCTCGCCGACGGCTTCGACCGCGACTCGGTCACGGGCGTCGTCGAGGACCAGATCGCCCACCCCCGCAGGGGCAGCATCATGCAGCCGGGCATCGTCGAGGGCGCGGACGCCAGCGACGTCGCGGCCTACGTCGGCTACGCCGCGGCTCGCCCCGGCGACGACGAGGGCGCACTGGCCACGGCGGGCCTGGCGGAGGCGACGACGGGTGAGCAGATCTTCACCGCCGCGGGCTGCGCGGGCTGCCACACCTTCCAGCCGGCCGGATCGACCGGCACCATCGGGCCGGACCTCGACGATCTGGCGAGCGCCGCCGGCGACATGCCGCCGGAGGAGTTCGTGCGCCAGTCGATCCTCGACCCGGACGCCGAGGTGGCGCAGGGGTTCAACGCCGGCGTCATGCCGTCGTTCGAGGGCCGCCTGAGCGACAAGCAGGTCCAGGCGCTCGTCGACTACCTGCTCGGCGAGTAGGCGAGCGCACCACGATCACGGTGCGCTGACGAGCTCGAGCAGCTCGGCTAGGAGCTCGGGCGAGCCGGCGGCCACGAGGCCCGGCGGCTCGCCCTCGAGCTCCGCGGTAAGGCCGCCGGCCTCCTCGATGATGAGCCGGCCGGCGGCCTCGTCCCAGCGCTTCAGGCCGCGCTCGTAGAACGCGTCGACGCGCCCGGCCGCGACCTGGCAGAGGTCGAGCGCGGCCGCGCCGACACGGCGGATGTCGCGCACCCGCGGCAGCACCGTCAGGAGCAGCTCCGCCTGGGCGGCGCGCCGGTCCGCCTCATAGGAGAAGCCGGTCGTCACGAGCGCGCGCGCGAGCTCCGTGCGGCCCGACACCCGGATCGGCGCGCCGTCGAGCGTCGCGCCCTGCCCGCGGACGGCGCTGAACAGCTCCGGCCGCACCGGGTCGAGCACGAGCCCGAGCGCAAGGCCATGCTCGTCCTCCAGCGCGATGCTCACGGCCCAGGCCGGGAAGCCGAACAGGAAGTTGACCGTGCCGTCGAGTGGATCGACGATCCAGCGCCGGCCGCTGACCGACTCCGAGTGCGAGCCCTCCTCCGCCAGCAGCCCGTCGTCCGGCCGCTCCGCGGCGAGCAGCTCGCGGATGACCCGCTCGGCCTCCCGATCCGCGTCCGAGACGAGGTCGGTCTCCGACGACTTCGCGTCGACCCCCTCGGGGGGCCGCCCGTAGTAGGAGAGCAGCAGCTCGCCGGCAGCCCGAGCGGCGCGCTCGGCGAGCTCGAGGTCCGCGTTCACGTGAGCGCGCGGATGAGGAAGACGATGCCCAGGATGATCGCGACGATCACCGCCACCCAGAGGAAGAAGCGAAAGGCCTCCTGCTCGGATCGAAGTGGATTGATCAGAGCAGGTAGAGCGACGAGAAGACCAGGATCCACATCACGTCGACGAAGTGCCAGTAGATGCCCGGCACCTCGACGCCGCGGTGCTCCTTGGCGGTGAAGTGGCCGCGGAAGGCGCGGACCGTCGCCATCGTCAGCAGCGTCAGGCCGATGAACACGTGCGCGCCGTGCAGGCCGGTGAGGCTGTAGAAGACCGTCGTCTGCGCGTTCTCCGAGATCGGGAAGCCGAGGTGGATGTACTCGTTGATCTGGATCGTGAGGAACGTCAGGCCGAGCAGCGCGGTGGTGAGCAGGCCCACCTGGAGCGCGCGCCGGTTCTCGTTGCGCGCGCCCTCGAGCGCCCAGTGCATCGTGAAGCTCGACGAGATCAGGATCGCCGTGTTGACCGCCGCGATCCCGACGGGGAGCTCGAGCCCGTCGAAGGGGAACCACTCCGCCCCGCCCACGACCCTGATGAAGAAGTAGGCCGTGAAGAACGCTCCGAAGAGCATGATCTCGGAGATGATGAAAAGCAGCATCCCGAGGAACTGCGCCTCGACCCGCGAGGAGACGTTCGCCGCGGGTGGGCCATGGTGATGGTCGTCGTGCGCGGTGGGTGCGCTGATCGAGGCGGACTCCATCAGGCGGCCTCCTCGCTCACGATGTGCTCGACGGGCTTGCCCGTCGAGGCCTCGACGCGCCCGATCAGGTCCGCTCGCAGCCAGCCGGAGCGGGTCTCGGGGAAGGTCGAGATCACGATGTCGTCGGGCCCGTAGAACTGCAGCGCGTTCTGGATCGCCGTGTAGGGGTCGGGGTGGACGACCTGGCCGATCGCCTCGAGCCCGGCGTCCTGCATTTCCTTGAGCGTGTGTGCGAGGCGCTGGTGGGCGTCTCCCGAGTCACCGTTGCCGGCCGAGGCGGGGGCGATCACGATGAAGCGCCGCGGCTCCTCCGCGGCCTTGCGCTTGAGCGCTTCGAGCAGCTCCTGCCCGCCCATCGTCTGGTTCGCGACGACGAGCGTGCGCTTGACGTCGTCGCGCTCTGAGTCGAGATCGACGACCACGTGCTCCACGTCGCGGCGGGTCGCGCGCGCGAGCCGGTCCACGAGCCCCTGGCGCAGCCAGCCCGAGCGCGTCTCGGGATGCGTCGAGACGATGATCTCGTCGTAGTCCTGCTCGCCGAGCGCGTCCATCACCGCCGAGTAGGGATCGGGGTCCATGATCTCCCCGTCGGCCTCGATGCCGGCCTCGCGTAGCAGCGCGAGCGTCATCTCGAGCCGGTTCTGGGCGGCGTCGCGGATGTGCTCGTCGTGCACGACGAAGCCGTGCTTCGGCTCGTTCTGCGGGCAGATCACGTGGACGTGGACGTCGTCGTCCCCGCCGGCGCGGCGCTTGACGGCGTCGATCAGCGGCCGCCCGGCGACCGTCTCGTTGGCGACTACGAGGATCCTCTTCATCTAGGTGTCGGTCGGCGGTGGAGCGCCGCCTCCGCCCGCCGGCGCGGGCACGGCTGCGGGCTGCTTCTCCTTGAAGACCGCGTGCACGGCTCCGGGGACGCCGTACTCGTAGGGGCCGCCCACCACGGTCGGGATCTCGTCGAAGTTGAACACGGGCGGCGGCGAGGACACCTGCCACTCGATCGAGTGCGCGCGCCACGGGTTGCCGGGCGCGATCGGGCCGTGCCGCCACGAGGTGATCATGTTGTAGAGGAAGATCAGGAACGACAGGCCGAAGATGAAGGCCGAGATCGAGATGATCGCGTTCCAGGTCGCGTACTGCTCGGCGTAGTCGGCCACCCGCCGCGGCATGCCGTCGATGCCCACGAGGTGCATCGGGCCGAAGGTCAGGTTGAAGAAGATGAACGAGATCCAGAAGTGGATGCGCCCGAGCGTCTCGTCGTACATCCGCCCGGTCATCTTCGGGAACCAGTGGTAGAGCCCGGCGAAGATCGTGAACACCGAGCCGCCGAACAGCACGTAGTGGATGTGGGCGACGATGAAGTACGTGTCCGACACGTGGATGTCGAACGGCACGACGGCGAGCATGATGCCGCTGATCCCGCCCAGGGTGAACATCGTGATGAAGCCGAGCGCGAAGAGCAGCGGCGTTCTGAGATGGATCACCCCTCTCCAGAGCGTGGCGAGCCAGGAGAAGATCTTGATGCCCGTCGGGACGGCGATGAGCATCGTCGTGATCATCATCGGGATCCGCAGCCAGGCCTGCATCCCGGACACGAACATGTGGTGCGCCCAGACCGTGAACCCGAGGATCACGATCGCCACCAGTGAGAACGCCATCATCCGGTAGCCGAAGACCGGCTTGCGGGCGTGCGTCGAGATGACCTCGCTGATGATCCCGAAGCCGGGCAGCATCATGATGTAGACGGCCGGGTGCGAGTAGAACCAGAAGACGTGCTGGTACATGAGCACGTCGCCGTTCGCCGCCGGGTCGAAGAACTGGGTGCCGAGCGAGCGGTCGAGCAGCACCATGAACTGCGAGCCGGCGATGAACGGCGTGGCGATCACGACCAGCAGCGAGGTCGTGAAGTTCGCCCACACGAGCAGCGGCATGCGCCAGAACGTCATGCCCGGCGCGCGCATGGTGATGATCGTGACCAGGAAGTTGAGCGCTGTCGCGATCGAGGATGCGCCCGCGAACTGCACGCCGACGGTGAAGAACTGCTGCCCGAGCGGCGTCTCGGTCGAGAGTGGGGCGTAGGCGGTCCAGCCGGTGGCGAAGGCGCCGCCCTCGGCGAAGTACGAGCACAGCATCATCACGCCGCCGATCGGCAGCATCCAGAAGGACAGGGCGTTCAGGCGCGGGAACGCCATGTCCGGCGCGCCGATCATGAGCGGGATCACGTAGTTCGCGATCCCGGCGAAGACCGGGATGATGAACAGGAAGATCATCAGCGAGGCGTGGACGGAGAACAGGCCGTTGAAGGTGTTCGGGTCCACGAACTGCGTGCCGGGCTGGGCGAGCTCGGCGCGCATCAGCATCGCCATCAGGCCGCCGGCGATGAAGAAGAACATCGTCGTGACGATGTACTGGATGCCGATGACCTTGTGGTCGGTGTTGACGCGGAAGTAGTCCTTCCACGTCTTGGCGCCGTGACCGGAGTGGTCCTCCGGGATCGTCGGGGCGCCCGAGGCCCAGCGGAACCAGTAGTCGAAGCAGCCGATGCCGACGAGGTAGCCGAGCGGCGCTGCGACCAGAGCTCCCACCGTGATGATCGCGTTCCAGTCGACCACCGGGTCCCAGCCGTAGAGCGAGCGCACGACGACGACGATCGCCATGCCGAAGGCGAATCCGCCCACGGTGCCGAGCGCAGCGCGATACCAACCAGGTGCGAAGAGCTTCTGGGTGAGGGTCATTCCTGCGACTCCAGAAGGTACTTCACGAGGGCGTCGAGCTCCTCGGGCGAGAGCTTGTCTCCGAAGTCGCTGGGCATGACGCCGTCCGGGAAGCCCTGCTCGACCTTGGCGGACGGGTCGACGATCGATTCGCGCACGAAGGCCGCATCGGTGTCCTCGAGCTTGCCCAGATCGGGGCCGACCGTCCCGCTGGCGTTCGCCGCCGCCAGCGCGTGGCAGGAGCCGCAGCCCTGGGCGGTGAAGATCTGCTCGCCCTCGGCCGCCGTGGCGCCACCGCCACCACCGCCGCCACCCGCGCCACCGCCGCCGCTGCCCTCGCCACTCTCGCCCTCCTCCGCGCCGCCCTCGCCGGCCCGAACCTGCCGGCGCGCCCAGGCGTCGAACTGGTCTGCCGGCAGGACGCGCACGAACTGGCGCATGGTGGAGTGGCCCAGGCCGCAGAGCTCGGCGCAGACCACCTCGTAGCGGCCGATCCGATCGGGCGTCAGCCTGATCTTCGTCGTCAGGCCGGGCACGGCGTCCGACTTGAGCCGGAACGCCGGCACCCAGAAGGAGTGCAGGACGTCCTTCGTCTTGATGCGGAAGTCGATCGGCTGGTCGACCGGCAGCACGAGCTCGTTCGAGTTGACGTTCTGCCCGGGGTAGTCGAAGGTCCAGGCGAACTGCTGGCCGGTGACGTTCACGACCATCTCGTTCTGCTGCTTCGCCTCGATGTCGTCGAGCACGATCCAGCCGTAGATCGCGAGCGCCGTGACCATGATGAACGGGATCGTCACCCAGATGACCTCGAGCTTCGTGTTCCCGTGGATCGGAGGCCCGTCGCCCATGTCGCCCGGCTTCGCGCGGAAGCGCACCACCGAGTAGATCGCGATCGTCATCACGAGGACGAAGACCGGCACCGAGCAGATCAGGAGGACGTCGTAGAGGGTGTCGATCTGTCCAGCGGCTCCCGACGCGTCGGCCGGGAACCAGTCGATCAGCAGGCAGATCGCGATGCCGATCAGCGAGGCGACGACGCCGATCGCCAGCATCCGCGCGACCGGGTGCTTCTCACCCGCGAGGCGCGGATCGGTCTCGGGCGGCCCCTTGGCCGTGTCCTGCGAAACCGGCTCCCTCTCGCTCACAGGCGCGCACTTTATTTCACGGACCCGCTGGCGTGCGACGCGCCGCGCTCAGGCGACCAGATGCCCGTTCGAGCGCCGGAACGCCGAGGGCGGTGCGCCGTGGCTGCGCCGGAAGGCCTTCGCGAACTGCGCCGCCTGCCGGTAGCCGACTGCCGCCGCCACCTCCTGGACCGACAGCCGCCCTTCGTACAGCAGCTCGGCCGCGCGCGACATGCGGATGCGCTGCAGCTCGCGCCGGAAACTGGTGCCGCCGACCTCGGAGAACGAGCGCTGAAGTTGACGGCGGGAGGTCGCGATCTGACGCGCGACGCGAGTGAGGCAGAGCTCCTCGTTCCAGTAGTCACGCTCGATCACGCTGAGCGCATCGAAGTACAGCTCGCTCCGCCGGTGGACAGTCGAATTGCGCACTTCGCCACGGGATACGCCCTGGAAGCGCGCCCGGATCATCGGTACGCTGCTTATGCCGATCGTCACTAACGCAGGAAGGGATCTGCATGCAGGTACGCGCAGGGATGAGTGCCGTGGTCCTCACGATCAACCCGGGGCACACGCTGCGGGACGCCGCCCGAGCGATGGCCGAGCGCGCCGTGGGAGCGGCGGTCGTAATCGACCCCGAGCAGCCCGGGCCGGGGATCGTCACCGAGCGCGACATCCTGAACGCGATCGGCACGGGGCAGGACCCGGACTCCGAGCTCGTGGGCGACCATCTCTCCGCCGGGCTCGTGTTCGCCGCGCCGGACTGGTCGCTCGAGCGGGCGGCGGAGGCGATGGTCCGCGGCGGCTTCCGTCACCTCGTCGTCGTCGACGGCGGTCAGATGACCGGCATTCTCTCGATGCGCGACATCGTGCGCTGTTGGGTGTCTGACGGCGCGACGAGCGAGCTCCCGTCGGACCTGAACGCAACGGCCGGCTGAGCCTGGACCCACCGATCCTGACGGCGTTTCCGCGCCGGAATGCCTTCGCCACGCGTCACCGACTCACTCGCGAGGGTTCACCCTCGCTCCGTTCGCCGGCGGCGCCTAGCTTGGCCTCCGGCACGGAAACGCGCGCCAGGCCCGATGGATCCAGGCTGAGCCGGCCGGCTCAGTGATGCTCTAGCGGAAGCTCCGAGATCTCGCGGCGCGTCTCGCCGATCCACTTCCAGATCGCGACGACCGCGATGACCGCGCCGATCACGACCATTGCCGGGTAGATCACGATCCCGCAGATCGCGATCGCGAGCCCGGCGGCGGTGGCCACGGGCAGGTAGGAGGGCCCGGGCAGGTGGATCAGCTCGCCGGGCGGGTCCGGCGTCTCGCGCGGGAGCCGGGTCTCGTCGGCCATCAGTAGACGAGCCCCACGACCCAGGCGAGCGCGAAGACGATCAGTGAGATGGCCCCCGCGATGAGCGCCGTGCGCAGGTTCTTGTAGGCGAGCCGCCGGTCCACCGAGCGGAAGATGTATCAGATCGCTCGGCTCGGGTAGGGGGGTCGCGCCATGCTCCGGATCGACGCGGCCGCACTCGACTACGTGATCATCGGGCTGTACTTCGTGACCGTCCTCGGCGTCGGGCTGCTGGCGCGCCGGATGATCAAGTCAGATCTCGACTTCTTCCTGGCCGGCCGTTCGCTGCCCGCCTGGATCACCGGCCTTGCGTTCATCGCAGCGAACCTAGGTGCGCTCGAGATCCTCGGGATGGCCGCCAACGGCGCCCAGTACGGCGTTGCGACCGTGCACTTCTACTGGATCGGCGCGATCCCGGCGTGAACGTGAACCTCTGGGTCGGGATCGCGCTGCTGCTCACGTGCGCGGTGTTCTGGGCCTGGGCGCTCGCGCGGCCCCTGAGCCAGGAGCTCACGGAGTCCGGCGAGCGCTGACGCGCCTGGACGAATGATCGAGTGGCGCTTCGGCCTGAGTGCCCGTACCTTCGACGTTGCGAGGGCACTCCGCGTCGCGGGGCGCCCTCGACCACTTGAAGCAGTCGGAGGGAGGAGAGGGCGACGGTGATCGGGGAACGGGGGGCCATTCAGGCCTTCCTGCGGGCGAAGACGACGAGCCGCGGTGCGCTCGAGGTCGAGCTGCGCGAGTCCCCGCCCACCACGGACCCGCGCTCGGGGCGCCCGCTCGCGGTACCGCCGCTCGTGGTGCTCTGGATCGCGGAGCGCCCGCTGGCGGTCCGCATCCACGGCGTCGTGGCCCTGAACCGCTTTCCGCCGGCGCCGCGGCTCGCGACGGCGCTCGAGGCCGAGTGCCTGGCGGCCGGGCTGCCGGTCGAGAAGCTCTGCGAGGCGGCGATCTGGAGGCTGTTCTCGCAGCCGCCGCGCCCCCGCCTCGCGCGCTGAGCTCAGGGCAGCCGCACGTGCAGGTGGTTGTCGTGGTTGACGAGCGCCTGCACGCGCCCGGAGGGGCCGGTCAGGCCGGTGTTGGGCCCGACGAAGATCACCTGCGCGCCGAGCGCGAGAAAGCGGTCGACGAGCTCCTGTGAGAGCTCGCGGTCGATCTGCGAGGCGAAGCGCGGGGCGCGCTCGCGGCCGTCGGCCCGCGGGTAGTAGATGTCGGCGTCGAGGCCGTTCTGATGGCTCGCGTGGCCGATGTAGCCGAACTGCGGCCCGAAGTCGCCGCCGTGCGGGCGGCTCAGGTCGCCGACCGCCATGCGCGGCGCGTCCGGGTGGGCGGCCCTGAAGTCGCGCGCTACGCGCAGCACCGCGCGGACGAGCCGGTTCGTGCCCCAGCGCCGCCAGGGCCGGTTCGGCGAGCGGCGCAGGACCGGGTCCCAGGTGAAGAACGTCGAGCGCTCGGCGGGCAGCCTGACTCCGTTCACGAGCCGTCCGCCCGCGTGCGTGCCGAGCGGCGTCGAGCGGCGCCACCGGATCGGCTCCTCGGGCGGCGCGACCGGCACCACCGGTGGCGGGGGCTCGACCTGCGCCACCACGACGTCGGGGAAATGCAGCTCGGCGAGTCGGGTTGCCGGCTCCTCGGCGAGCGCGGCCACCGCGACAGCCGCCGCCGTCACGGGAACGATCACGAGCATTGCCAGGAGGATCCGCACCCTATGGGCGGTACGGCGCGAGCCCCTGCGGCGGTCCGCGGCTGCGCCTGTGGGGGGCGGGAAGGATCGGCTCAGATCTCCCATGGTGGCAAGGCCATCTCGGCGCGTATGCGCTCGCGCTGTGTGAACCGTTCGGGGTCCGGGTTGCGAACTGGGGTCATACCCGACCCCCAGGAGGAACAGCAGATGATGCGCAAGCGATGGGCGAAGCTCGCCCTCGGCGTGACCTGCGTGGCCGCACTCGCCGTACCGGCCGCAGGGCAGGCCGGAACCCCCAGCTCGAAGGACGGCGGCGGCCGCACGTTCTATGCCACCGACAACCAGGGCAACCTGGTCAGCTTCTCGGCGGACAAACCGCGTCAGCTCGACAGCTCGAAGCCGATCAGTGGCCTGCCCATGGGAGTGTCCCTCAGGGGCATCGACTTCCGGCCGGCCACCGGTGAGCTGTACGGCGTCGGCAGCGACAGCGTCGTGTACCGCGTGAGCGCGGTCACCGGCAAGGCCGTTGCCGAGGGCCCGGCGTTCACGCCGGCACTGAACGGCCGCTTCTTCGGCGTCGACTTCAACCCGACCGTGGATCGCATCCGCGTGACGAGCGACGCCAATCAGAACCTGCGGCTGAACCCCGACACCGGCGCGCTGGGAACCCCGGCGCCCGATGCCGACCTCAACCCGAACGACCCGACGGTCGTCGGCTCCGCGTACACCAACTCGTCGTTCAGCGCCACGCCGCCGGCGACGACGACCCTGTACGCACTCGACGCCCTCGACGACGCGATCTACGTTCAGAACCCGCCCAACGACGGCACGCTCACGATGCCCAAGCAGCTCGGCATCAACGTGCGTGGCGACAGCGGCTTCGACATCGCCGGTCAGGACAACGTCGGCTATATCGCCACCGGCTCCGACCGGCGGCCCGGCGCTGAGCTGTACCGCGTGAACGTGCTGAACGGCAAGAGCGTCAAGCTCGGCTCGATCGGCCGCAGCGGCATGACGATCACCGGCCTCGCGGCCGTGCAGGACCAGCCCTAACAAGACCTCCGCGTAACGCCTCCGTCCCTGCGGGGACGGAGGCTGCGTGGAAGAGCCCTCGTCGGCGCGGCGCGCCTCAGGTCCTCAACAGCACCCGGTTGCCGGACGGGTCGGTCGCCCGCACGCCCGCCTCGAGCTCGAGCGGCTGCGCGTCCGGCCCGAGCGCGGCCGCCAGGCGGTCGCGCTCGCCGGCATCGGGCAGCAGCAGCTCGTAATGGTCGAGGCCGAGAGCGCCCTCGGGGGGCGGCGCTGCACCGGCGCTCTGCCAGGTGTTGAGGCCGATGTGGTGGTGGTAGCCCCCGGCCGCGACGAACAGCGCGCCCGGGTAGGAGCGCACCATGACCTCGAGCTCGAGCGAGCCGGCGTAGAAGCGCTCCACCGGATCGAGTTGCGCGACCTGCAGGTGGACGTGGCCTATCCGGGTGCCGTCCGGCATCGACCCCGCATCGCTCGGCGCCTCGTCCGCCCCGAGCTCGCCCAGCAGCGATTCGAGGTCGAGCGGCAGCGTTGCCATCGCGAGCTCGCCGTTCGGGCTGTGGCGCCACTCCTCGCGGGAACGGTCGCGGTACAGCTCGATGCCGTTGCCCTCCGGATCGTTCAGGTAGAGAGCCTCGCTGACCAGGTGGTCGGAGGCGCCGGTGAGGCGCCAGCCGGTGCCGCTCACGCGGACAAGGGCGCGCGCCAGGTCCGCGCGCTCGGGGACGAGGATCGCGAGATGGAAGAGGCCGGTGCTGACCGGCGGGCGCGGCGGGGCGCCGGGGGCCGCCGCCAGCTCGATGAGCGGCGCGCTCTCGTCCACGCCCAGCTGCACCAGGCCGTTCTCGCGCGCGAGCACGCGCAGCCCGATAGCGCGCTCGTAGAAGCTCGTGAGCGCAACGGCATCCGCCGCGCGCAAGCGAACCGCGCCGATCCGTGTGTCCGCCGCGATCGTCACTTGAAGAGCGCGGCGTAGGCGCTCAGCGCCGGCTGGCCGCCGAGGTGCGCATAGAGCACCCTCGAGCCTCCGTCGATCTCGCCGCTCGCCACCAGGTCGATCATGCCCGCCATCGACTTCCCCTCGTAGACCGGGTCGGTGATCATCCCCTCGAGCCGGCCCGCCGTTCGGATCGCGTCGATCGTCGCCTCGTCGGGGATCCCGTAGATACCCGCGTGGTAGCGGTCGTCGAGCACGATCTCGTCGTCGCGCAGCTCGCGGCCGAGCTCGATCAGCTCGGCCGTGCGACGCGCGATGCGGGCCACCTGGTCGTGGGTCTCGGCGGGCTTCGCCGAGCCGTCGATGCCGATCACACGCCGCTCCCGCTCCTGCGCCGCGAAGCCCGCGATCATGCCCGCCTGCGTCGAGCCGGTGACCGAGCAGACGACGATGGTGTCGAAGAAGAGGCCGAGCTCACGCTCCTGGCGCTCGACCTCCATCGCCCAGCTCGCGAAGCCGAGCCCGCCGAGCTCGTGATCGGAGGCGCCCGCCGGGATCGGATAGGGCTTGCCGCCTGCCGCCTCGACGTCCGCCAGCGCCTGCTCCCAGCTCTCCTTGAAGCCGATGCCGAAGCCGGCCTCGACCAGCCGGACGTCCGCGCCCATGATGCGGCTGAGCTGGATGTTGCCGACGCGGTCGTAGACGACGTCGGGCCAGTCGACCCAGCTCTCCTGGACGAGCACGCAACCGAGCCCGAGGCGGGCGGCGACGGCGGCGACCTGGCGGGTGTGATTCGACTGGACGCCGCCGATCGACACGAGCGTGTCGCACCCCTGCGCGAGCGCATCGGCGACGAGGTACTCGAGCTTGCGCGTCTTGTTGCCTCCGTAGGCGAGCCCGCTGTTGCAGTCGTCGCGCTTGGCCCACAGCTCGGCGCCGCCCAGGTGCGAGCTCAGCCGCTCGAGCGGATGCACGGGCGAGGGGCCGAACAGCAGCGGGTGGCGCGGGAAGGCGTCGAGCCTCATGCGGCCAAGCCTATGCCAGCGATTGCCTCGGCTCGGCGGCACAGGCATTACGATCAGGCCGCCGTGGGCGCAGTTCGCGACGTGATTCCGGGTCTCGCCTCGCCCGTCCGGGCGATCCCCACGGACAGCGGCGAGGAGCCGCAGACGGGTGTCGCGCTGTGCCTGTCGGGTGGCGGCTACCGCGCCATGCTCTTCCACCTCGGCGTCATCTGGCGGCTGCGCGAGGCGGGCTGGCTCGAGCGGCTCGACCGCGTGTCGAGCGTGTCGGGTGGCTCGATCACCGCCGCGGCGCTGGCGCTCGCGCCGGCGGACGACTTCGAGGACGCGGTGGTCGGCCGCCTGCGCGGGCTGGCGCGGCGCACGCTCGACTGGACCTCGGTCGTCGAGGGCGCGCTGCTGCCCGGCTCGATCGCGCAGAAGCTCGCGGGCGCCTATCGCGAGCACCTCTTCGGCGACGCCGTGCTCGGCGATCTGCCGAAGCGGCCCGACTTCGTCATCAACGCGACCAACATCGGGTCGGGCGCGCTGGCGCGCTTCGAGCGCGCGGGCGTCCGGGACTGGCGCGTCGGCTCGCTCCCGGATCCCGAGATCCCGCTCGCCACGGCAGTCGCCTGTTCCTCCGCCTTTCCGCCCGTGCTGTCGCCCTACCGGCTGCGGCCGATGGTGGACTGGGTCAACGAGGACGGCAACGACCTCGGGACGCCGGAGCACCGCGAGTCGCTGTTCCTCTCGGACGGTGGCGTCTACGACAACCTCGGGCTGGAGACCGCCTGGAAGCGCTGCCGCACCCTGATCGTCTCCGACGCCGGCGGCCTGATGGCGCCCGAGGACCACCCGGCCGGGGACTGGCCGCGCCACATGGTGCGCGTGCTGCGGGTCGTGGACCACCAGGTGCGCGCGCTGCGCAAGAGCCAGGTGATCGAGGGCCTGCGCCGCGGCGACCGCGACGGCGTCTACGTCGGAATCCGCAGCAACATCGACGACTACGGCCTGCCGGGGGCGCTGCCGGCGCCGTTCGCGCGCACGCTCGAGCTGGCGGAGATCGCGACGCGCCTCCAGGGCCTCTCCGAGGACGTGCAGATGCGGCTCATCAACTGGGGCTACGCGCTTGGCGACGCCGGCCTGCGCAAGCATCTCGACAAGAGCGCCGAGCCGCCCGCCGGCTTCCCGTACCCGGAGGCCGGGGTGTGAGCCGGGCGCTGCTGGTCAGGCTGCAGCTGCCGTCTTGGGCAGCTTGACGAGGAGCGCCGCGCCGATCGCGCCGCCGAGGTCGCCGAGCTCCGCCATCATGAACGGCGGCGGGTCGTCGCTCGAGAACAGGTGCGGCATCATCGCCTTCTCGATCTTCTTGCGGTAGGGGTCTCCGAGGCGCAGGCCGAGGCCGCCGCCGAGGATCACGGCGTCGACGTCGAGCACGTTCAGGGTCGACGCGACGCCAGCGCCCAGCGCCTCGACGGCCTCCTCCAGCAGCTTGTGCGCGAGCTTGTCGTCGTGCTCGAGCGCACGCGCCCAGACGCCGCTCGTGAGCCGGTCGCGTCCGCGCTTCTCCATGATCTTGAAGAGATCCGTCTTGTGGCCCTTCTCGTGCCGGTGGCGGGCGCGCTCCTCGAGCGCCTTGCGCCCCGCATACGCCTCCACGCAGCCGCGTCGCCCGCAGGGACAGCGTGCTCCGTCGATCACCACGCAGACGTGGCCGATCTCACCCGCCCCGCCGCGGCCGAGCCAGGGCTTGCCGCGCAGGACGATGCCGCCGCCGACGCCCGTGCCCCAGAAGACGCCCAGCATCGAGCGGTAGGGCCGGCCGGCGCCGAGTACGACCTCGGCCTGGGTCGCGACGTTCACGTCGTTGTCGATCTTGGTGGGTGCCCCGAGGGCGTCACTGAGCGCCGGGCCGAGTGCGAACGAGCCCTCCCAGTTCGGGAGGTTGCGCGCGCTCGAGACGATGCCGCTGCGGGCGTTGATCACGCCGGGCGAGCCGACGCCCACGCCGGCGAGCGCGGCAGTCGCGACGCCGGCCTGGCGGGCGGCCGTCCTGACCGACTCCACCATCACGGCGGCGACGTCCCTGGGATCGCCCTGCACAGGGGTGGGCAGGCGGTCCTGCCCCTGGACGCCCCCCTCGTCGTCGATCACGACCGCCTGGACCTTGGTTCCGCCCAGATCGATTCCCGCCCGCATGGAGACAGACTAACCCGCCCGCGTGCGGAATCCGCCTCATCGGGTTACTGTCGAGCGCATGACTCGCGCTCGCCTGGGCGGCCTGGCCGCCGCCGCAGCATTCGTCCTTGCCATGCTCGCCTTCAGCTCCGCCGCCTCCGCGAGCGGCGGTCAGAACCCCGGCGCGAGCGCTCCGAACCCGCTCGTCGGCCAGACCTGGTGGGACCAGAACACCCAGTGGAACCCCACCTGGAACGGCTATCGCTCGCTGCTCCGGCGCGGACGGCGCGAGGACGCAGCAAAGGTGCTGCGGCTCGCCGAGACGCCGCAGTTCAAGTGGTTCGGGATGTGGGAGCAGCCCGTGGTCGGGAAGCTCCAGGGCATGTTCGAGCAGGCGGGCGATGCGGTCCCGCTGCTGGTGGTGTTCGGTGACGAGCACGAGGGCTGCGGGTCACCGGGCACCAACACGAGCGGCGGGCTGGGGCAGAACGCGACCTACAAGCGCTGGATCGACCAGGTGGCGCGCGGCATCGGGTCGAACGAGGTCGTGATCGGGTTCGAGCCGGATTCGCTCGGCCTGATCGAGTGCCTGCGGCCGAGCCTGCGGGCGCCGCGGCTGCGCGCGCTCGCCTATGGGGTCAAGGCGCTCTCGAAGCTGCCGAACGCGACGGTCTACGTCGAGGCCGGAGCACCCGACTGGCAGGACGTGCCGACGATGGCGCGCAAGCTGCGAGCTGTCGGGGTGAGCCGCGTGCGCGGCTTCATGCTGAACGCCACCCATCACGTCACGACCGCGAAGAACCTCGCGTATGGGGCCAAGCTCTCGCGCGCGGTCGGCGGCAAGCACTTCATCGTCAACACCTCGCACAACGGCAACGGCCCGCTGTACCAGAACGGTCACACGATCTGGTGCAACCCGCCGAACGCGGCCGCGGGCCCGCTGCCGACCACCAACACCGGACACCCGAAGGCCGACGCCTTCCTGTGGGTCGAGCGACCGGGCTTCTCGAACGGCGCCTGCAACGGCGGCCCCGCCCGTGTGGGCGCCTGGTGGGAGCAGCGCGCGATCCTGATGGTCGAGCGCGCGAAGTGGTGGCGGGCCCGCCGGTGATGTGACAGCTGGGTGACCGACGGTTGCTTCGCGGCGCCGCTACGGGTAGGAATCCGGGGGTGGCCGAAGAGGGACTCGTGCTCGGTGTGGACGTCGGAGGCACCAAGGTCGCGGTCGCCGCGCTGCGTGGGCTCGACGTGGTCGCCCGCGCCGAGCGGCCGACCGTCCTATCGTCGAGCTCGGCGCTGCTCGACGGTCTGGAGGCGACCGCCCGCGAGGTGATCGCCGAGAGCGCACCGCCGGCGGCGGTCGGCGTTGGGGTGCCGTCGCAGATCGACTACGCCACGGGCACCGTCGAGACGAGCGTCAACATCCCGCTCACGGGCGTGCCGCTGCGTGAGGAGCTCGGCAGCCGCTTCGACGTCCCCGTCTTCGTCGACAACGATGCGAACGTGGCGGCGCTTGCCGAGGCGCGCCTGCTCGACTGCGACGAGCTGCTCATGCTGACGCTCGGCACCGGCGTCGGGGGCGGGGTCGTGACCGGTGGGCGCATCTTCCGCGGCGCGCACGGCCTCGGCGCGGAGCTCGGCCACTTCACCCTGATGCCGGACGGCCCGCCGTGCCCGGGCAACTGCCCGAACAGCGGCTGCCTCGAGGCCTACTGCTCGGGCCAGGCGCTCGAGCGCGACGCGACCGAGATGGCCCGGGACAAGCCGGGCACCCGCCTCGCCGCCGCGCTCAACTCGGACGGGCGCGTGACCGGTCGCGAGCTCGTCACGGCCGCGGAGGAGGGGGACACCGACGCCATGCTGGTGTTCGGCCGCTTCGCGCGCATGCTCGGCGTGGCGATCGCCGGCTACGTGAACGTGTTCGAGCCCGAGCGCGTCGTGATCGGCGGCGGCCTTTCGCGCGCATCTCATCTCTTTCTCGACCGGGCGGTGCAGGAGGCGGGCGCGCGTGCGTTGCCGGCCCTGTATCGCCGGGTAGAGATATCGCTCGCCCAGGGCGGTCCCGACGCCGGCGTGATCGGAGCGGGCCTGCTCGCCGAGCACGAGATTCGTAACACTGGCAATCCGACTTCGACCCGAGGAATGGCATGACGACCAGCTCCGACCAACTCGACGAGCTCAGCATCAACACCATTCGGACGCTCGCGATGGATGCGGTGCAGAAGGCCAACTCGGGACATCCGGGAACGCCGATGGCGCTCGCCCCGCTCGCGTACGTGCTCTACACGCGGATCATGCGCCACAACCCGGCGAACCCCGACTGGGCGGACCGCGACCGCTTCGTGCTGTCGGCCGGGCACGCGTCGATGCTCCTCTACTCGATGCTCTACCTGACGGGCTACCCGATGACGCTCGACGACCTGAAGAACTTCCGTCAGGTCGGCTCGCCGACGGCAGGGCACCCGGAGCGCAAGTACAGCCCGGGGATCGAGGCGACGACGGGGCCGCTCGGGCAGGGGATCTCGATGTCGGTCGGCCTCGCACTCGCCGAGCGCATGCTGGCCGCGCGCTTCAACGGCGACGGCCACAAGGTCGTCGACCACCACACCTTCACGATCGCGAGCGACGGCGACATCCAGGAGGGCGTTGCCTCCGAGGCCTGCTCACTGGCGGGTCACCTCGGCCTCGGCAACCTGATCGCCTACTACGACGCGAACAAGATCCAGCTCGCCAGCGAGGTCGACGTCGTGATGACCGAGGACGTCGGCGAGCGCTACGAGGCATACGGCTGGCACGTCGTCGACGTGGGCGACGACCTCTCGGTCGAGCGCCTCGAGAGCGTCACGCGCGAGGCGATGGCGGTCGAGGACCAGCCTTCGCTGATCATCGTCGAGTCGCACATCGGCTACGGCAGCCCGTTGCAGGACACGAGCAAGGCGCACGGGTCGCCGCTCGGCGAGGACAACGTGCGCAAGACCAAGGAGAACTACGGCTGGGATCCGGACGCGCACTTCCTCGTCCCCGACGAGGTGCTCGCCCACATGCGCGAGTCGTGCGAGCGCGGCGCCGAGTACGAGCGCGAGTGGAGGGAGCGCTTCGACTCCTTCCGCGAGGCCCAGCCCGACGAGGCGGCGAGCTTCGAGATGATCGTGAGCGGGGCCATGCCGGAGGGCTTCGACGCCGACCCGCCGCGCTTCGAGGCCGGCGAGGAGATGGCCACTCGCAAGGCGTCGGGCGCCGTCATCCAATGGGCGGCCGAGCGCGTCCCGCATCTGGTCGGAGGCGCGGCCGACCTCGCCAGCTCGACCAACACGGACATCGATGGCGGCGGCGACGTCCAGCGCGGCTCCTACGAGGGCCGCAACCTGCGCTTCGGCGTGCGCGAGCACGGCATGGGCGCGATCGTCAACGGGCTGACGCTGCACGGTTTTCGCGGCTACGGCAGCACGTTCCTGATCTTCTCGGACTACATGCGCGGGGCGGTCAGGCTGTCGGCGCTGCAGAAGCTGCCCGCGATCTGGGTCTACACGCACGACTCGATCGGGCTCGGCGAGGACGGCCCGACGCACCAGCCGATCGAGCAGCTCGCCGGTCTGCGCGCCATCCCGCGGATGAGCGTGGTGCGCCCGGCCGACGCCAACGAGACCGCGCTCGGCTGGGTCTACGCGCTGCGCCAGACCGACGCCCCTACCGCATTCGCGCTCACGCGCCAGAACCTGCCCGTGCTCGATCCCGACAGCGTGCCCGACGACGCGATCGAGCGGGGCGCCTACGTGCTGCGCGATGCGAACGGCGGCGATCCGGAGCTGATCCTGATCGCGACCGGCTCCGAGGTCTCACTCGCGATGGAGGCCGCCGAGCAGCTCGACGCCGACGGCGTGAGGGTGCGCGTCGTGTCGATGCCCTGCATGGACACGTTCACGCTGACGGACGAGGCCTACCGCGACGAGGTCCTGCCGCCGGCATGCCGGGCGCGCGTGGCGATCGAGGCGGCCAGCCCGCTGGGCTGGTACCGCTGGGTGGGCTCGGACGGCGCCTTCATCGGCATGGAGACGTTCGGCGAGTCCGGGCCGTACAAGGAGGTCTACGAGCACTTCGGGATCACGGTCGAGCACATCGCCGAGACCGCTCGCTCGGTGCTCGAGCGGCGCCCCCGCGGTGAGCGGCTAGGAGCGGAGGGTTCTCTGATGCAGCTCGGCTTCGTTGGGCTCGGCAAGATGGGCGCCAACATGGTGCACCGGATCCACCGCGATTCGGAGCACAGCTGTGTGACGTTCGACTTCAACCCGGACGCCGTGCGCGGGGTGGAGGAGTACGGCGCGGGCGGCGCGTCCTCGCTCGAGGAGCTGGTGTCGAAGCTCGACGCGCCTCGGTCGGTTTGGATCATGGTGCCGGCCGGCGCACCCACGCAGAGCACCGTCGACCGGCTGGCGGAGCTGCTCGATCGAGGGCGACACGATCATCGACGGCGGCAACTCGCGCTGGACGGACGACAAGGAGCGACAGGAGCAGCTCGGTCCGCGCGGCATCCACTATGTCGACGTCGGGGTCAGCGGCGGCGTCTGGGGGCTCCAGGAGGGCTACTGCATGATGGTCGGGGGACCCGGCGAGGCGGTCGAGCGCTTGACTCCGATCCTCGACGTCCTGGCGCCGCCGTCCTCGCCCAAGCACGGTCCCGGCTGGGGGCACTTCGGGCCGACGGGTGCGGGCCACTTCGTGAAGATGGTCCACAACGGGATCGAGTACGGAATGATGCAGGCCTATGCGGAGGGCTTCTCTCTCTTCGAGGAGTCGGAGTACGAGCTCGACAACGGGAAGATCGCGCACGTCTGGATGCAGGGCTCAGTCGTGCGCTCATGGCTGTGCGAGCTCACCGCCTTCGCGTTCGATCAGGAGGGCGACGAGCTGGAGGCGATCGCGCCCTATGTCGAGGACTCGGGCGAGGGGCGCTGGACCGTCGAGGCCGGCATCGAGTCGCGCGTGCCGATGCCCGTCATAACCACAGCCCTGTTCGAGCGCTTCTCCTCGCGCGGCAAGGCCGCGTTCGCCGCTCGCCTGAACGCCGCCCTGCGCAAGCAATTCGGCGGTCACGCCATCAAGGCGGCCGACCCGGCCGGGGCGCACACCGAGTAGCCATGGCCACAGTCGAGCAAGAGAACCCGCTTGTCGAAGGCCTCGAGCGCCAGCCGGTCCACCCGACCTCCGTGGTGATCTTCGGCGGCACGGGCGACCTCGCCCACCGCAAGCTGCTGCCCGCCTTCTACAACCTCGCGCACGAGGGCGCGCTGCCCGAGAGCATCAACCTGATCGCGGTGTCGCGCTCCGACATCCCGCACGGCGACTACCGCGACATGGCCAGGCAGTCGATCGTCGAGCACTCTCGGCGCCAGCCCGATCCGCAGGTGCTCGACAAGCTGCTCGAGCGCGTGCGCTACGTGCCGGGCTCCTTCGACGACGACAGTGTCTACGAGCGGCTCGGGAAGGAGCTCGCCGAGTGCGACGCGGACTCGGGCATCACCTACAACCGCGTCTTCTACCTCTCGACCGCGCCGATGTTCTTCGGGCTCATCGTCCGCAAGCTCGGCGAGCACGGGCTCCAGGAGGTCGAGGGGGCGGACGTGCGGGTGGTCATCGAGAAGCCGTTCGGGACGCGCCTGGCTGAGGCGCAGGAGCTGAACCGAGAGGTGCTCTCGGTGCTCGACGAGTCCCAGGTCTTCCGGATCGACCACTACCTGGGCAAGGAGACCGTCCAGAACATGCTGGCGTTCCGGTTCGCGAACGGCCTGTTCGAGCCGATCTGGAACCGGAACTTCATCGACTACGTCCAGATCACGGCGGCGGAGGATCTCGGGATCGGCCGCAGGGCGGGCTACTACGACTCATCCGGCGCCCTCCGCGACCTCGTCGAGAACCACATGCTGCAGCTGCTGACGCTGCTGTGCATGGAGCCGCCGGTGACCTTCACCGCCGACGAGGTGCGCGACGAGAAGGTCAAGGTCCTGCACGCGATTCAGCCGCCCACGCCCGCCGAGGTGGTCCGGGCGCAGTACACCGCCGGCATGGCGGAGGGCAAGGACGTGGTCGGCTACCTCGACGAGGAGGGCGTCCCGGACGACTCCACCACGGAGACCTACGTGGCGCTCAAGCTCGAGGTCGACAACTGGCGCTGGGCCGGCGTGCCGATCTACCTGCGCACCGGCAAGCGCCTCACCCGCAAGGTCACGGAGATCGCCGTGACGCTCAAGCCGGTCCCGCACCTCGCCTTCGAGGCCGCCGGCTCGGTCGGCGTCCAGCCGAACCAGCTGATCATGACCATGCAGCCGAACGAGGGCGTATCGCTGTCGCTGGGGGCGAAGATCCCGGGCACGCGCATGCGCATCCGGCCGGTGAACATGGAGTTCCTGTACGGCACGGCGTTCCTCTCGCAGTCGCCCGAGGCATATGAGCGGCTGATCATGGACGCCATGCGCGGCGAGGCCACGCTCTTCACGCGCGACGACGAGGTCGAGGCGCAGTGGCGCATCATCGACCCGATCCTGGAGTCCTGGGCGAGCGGAGATGTGCCGCTCTACACCTATCCGGCGGGCACGAACGGCCCGAAGGAAGCCGACGCGCTGATCGAAGATGACCATCGCTGGCGGGCCATCTAGGTGAACACCGCCGGGGCAGCCTGGTCAGCGCAGGACTGCACGCCGGCGGGGATCGAGGCCGCCGTGCGAGGCATGCTCAAGGAGCAGTTTCAGCACGACGAGGCATACGCGCCGGCACGTGTTCTGAACCTGGTCGTCGTCGTGGACCGCGAGTGGCGCGGCGAGATCCTCAACCGGCTCGAGCAGGTGGGCCGCTACGAGGCATCGCGCACGATCCTCTGCGCCGTCGAGCAGGGCCGCACGACGATCGACGCGTGGGCCTCTATCACTCCCTCCGAGCATCACAAGTCCGGTGAATTGGCGCTGACGCGCGAGCGCATCGTGCTCGACCTGGGTCCAAAGCACCTCGAGAAACTCGACACGATCGTCGATCCGCTCGTGGTGCCCGACATCGCGACGCTGCTGTGGTCGCCGCACGGGCACCCGGAGGCGGTCGACGCGCTGTTGTCGCTCTCGCAGGTCGTGCTGATCGACTCGGTCGGCGAGCCCGACTCCGCCGTCGCGCTGGCGCGCGCACGCGAGCTGGCCGACCAGGCCTACGTCGTCGACCTGGCCTGGCTGCGCAGCACGCCCTGGCGCGAGCGCGTTGCCACGACCTTCGACCCACCTCAGTGGCGGCCGGAGCTGAGCCGCATCGACGAGGTGGCCGTGCGCCATCGCCCCGACTCGGGGGCCTCCGGTGTCCTGTTCTGCGCCTGGCTCGCGTCGCGGCTCGGGTGGGAGGCCGGTGCGCTCGTGAACTCGAACGCGGGCCTGCATGGGACGGCGCACGGCAAGCGCACGGACGTGCGCCTCAACCTGCTGCCCGACAACGATCAGGGCGTGCCGGGGCTTGCCGGGGTGAAGATCGGCACGGCCTCCGGCATGAGCATCTCACTCGACCGCGGGCCCGGCGGGCTCGCCGCCACGCGCACCGATCCGAAGGGCCGCACCTCGAGCTGGACCGTGCTCGGCGCGTCACGCGGCGAGGGCGGAATCCTCGGCGAAGGCATCCGGCAGGCGCTCCTGCGCGACCCGGCCTACGAGGCGTCGCTCGCCTGCGCGGTGTCGATGTTCGCATGACGCAGAAGCCCGACTTCCGGATCCTGGACGACCCCGCGGCGGAGGCCACCGCCCTGCTTACCCAGGCTGGTGGACACGTGGTGGTCACCGGCGGCTCGACGCCGCGCCGCGCGTACGAGAACGCGGCCGAGCAGCGCGCCAACTGGGCGGGTGTCGAGATCTGGTTCACCGACGACCGCTGCGTGCCGCCGGACCACGAGCACTCGAACTACAGGATGGCCGAGCAGGCCTGGTTCTCCAAGGTCGAGGGCCTGACCGTCCACCGCATGAAGGGCGAGCTCGGCCCGCAGGAGGGGGCGCGCGAGTACGAGCGCGAGCTCGACGAGAGCGGCCCGCCGGCGTTCGACCTGATGCTGCTGGGGCTCGGCCCGGACGCGCACACCTGCTCGCTGTTCCCGAGCGATGACGCACTCGGCGAGCGCGAGCGCAAGGTCGTCGGCGTGGAGACACCCGGGATGGCCCCGCTGGTTGCGCGGATCACGCTCACGCTCCCGGTGGTCAACGCGACCAACCGAAAGGTCTTCCTGATCACCGGCGAGGACAAGGCGGACGCGGTCGCGCGGGCGTTCTCGGGGCGGCCCGATCCGCGCGCGCCCGCCTCGCTCGTCGACGGCGAGGTCACGGTCCTGCTCGACGAGGCTGCCGCGGGGCGACTATGAGCACACCCTGGATGCCGCACGGCGGGACGGGGGCCGGCCAGTTCCCGCAGATCGCCGACTACGCGTTCCTGTCCGACTGCGAGACCTGCGCGCTGCTCGCCCCGAACGGCAACGTGGAGTGGCTCTGCCTCCCGCGCTTCGACTCGCCCAGCGTGTTCGGCGCGATACTCGACCGCGACGGGGGCCTCTTCAGGCTGGGGCCCGCGGATGTCGAGGTGCCGGCCGCGCGCCGCTACCTCCCCGGCACGATGGTGGTCGAGACGAGCTGGGGTACGAGCGGCGGCTGGGTCATCGTCCGCGACGTGCTCCTGATCGGGCCCTGGCACCACGAGACCGAGCGCTCGCACACGCATCGCCGGGCGCCCACCGACTACGACGCCGACCACGTGCTGCTGCGGCTGGTCCGCTGCGTCAACGGCGAGGTGCAGGTGACGCTCGACTGCGAGCCGCGCTTCGACTACGGCCACGTCGCCGGGGACTGGGAGTACACGGGCCCCGGTTACCACGAGGCGGTCTGCAAGGCCGAGGGCTGTGACGTGGAGCTGCAACTCACCTCGGACATGAACCTCGGCTTCGAGGGGGCGCGCGCCACCGCCCGTACGCTGTTGAAGGAGGGCGACACGCTCTTCGTGGCCCTGACGTGGTCGGAGCATCCGGCGCCGAAGACCTACGAGGACGCCTACGACCGGCTCGTCTGGACCGCGCACCACTGGCAGCACTGGCTCGACCACGGCGAGTTCCCCGACCACCCCTGGCGCACGCACCTGCAGCGCGCCGCGCTGACGCTCAAGGGCCTCTCGTACGCGCCGACCGGCGCGCTCGTCGCGGCGGCCACCACCTCGCTCCCCGAGACGCCCGGCGGCGAGCGCAACTGGGACTACCGCTACACCTGGATCCGCGACGCGACCTTCATGCTCTGGGGGCTCTACACGCTCGGCTTCGACTGGGAGGCCAACGACTTCTTCTACTTCATCGCCGACGTCGCGGAGGCGGAGCAGAGCCAGCTCCAGATCATGTACGGGATCGGCGGCGAGGACTCGCTGCCGGAGCGGACGCTCGACCACCTGTCGGGCTACGAGTACTCGCGGCCGGTGCGGGTCGGGAACGGGGCCTACGACCAGGAGCAGCACGACGTATGGGGCGCGCTGCTCGACTCCGTCTATCTCCACACGAAGTCGCGCGACCACCTGCCGGAGCGCATCTGGCCGATCCTCAAGCGCCAGGTGGAGACCGCTCTCGAGAAGTGGCGGTTGCCCGACCGCGGCATCTGGGAGGTGCGCGGCGAGCCCAAGCACTTCACCTCGTCGAAGCTCATGTGCTGGGTGGCGGCCGACCGCGGCGCCCGGCTCGCCGAGATCAGGGGCGAGCTCGAGTTCGCGGCACGCTGGCAGTCGAGCGCGGACGAGATAAAGAACGACATCTGCGAGAACGCGCTCGACGACCGCGGCGTGTTCACCCAGCACTACGACACCGACGCGCTCGACGCGTCGGTGCTGATGATGGTGCTGACCCGCTTCCTGCCGCCCGAAGACGAGCGCATCCGCAAGACCGTGCTCGCGATCGCCGACGAGCTGACCGAGGACGGGCTCGTGCTGCGCTATCGCCCGGACGAGACCGACGACGGGCTCTCGGGCGAGGAGGGCACCTTCACGATCTGCTCGTTCTGGCTCGTTTCGGCGTTCGTCGAGATCGGCGAGCTCGAGCGCGCCCGCGACCTGTGCGGCAAGCTGCTCGGCTACGCGAGCCCGCTCGGCCTCTACGCCGAGGAGATCGACGCCCGCTCAGGCCGCCACCTGGGCAACTTCCCGCAGGCGTTCACCCACCTGGCGCTGATCAACGCGGTGATGCACGTGATCCGCGCCGAGCAGGGGCTCGAGATCGGCCACCTGCCGCTGGACCACGAGCTGTCGCGGCAGCAGACGCAGCGCTGACGGGCCGCCTCAGTTCCCCAGCTCGAGGAAGCCGTCGATCCCGATCGCCGCGATCCTGCGGTTGTTGGCGAAGGCGAGCTTGTTGCTCTGGTTCACGCACGTCAGCCGCAGCTCGCCCGCGGACTGCAAGAGCACCAGCCGCTGGACCGAGACGGTCCCCGCCGCATGCTGTTCGGAGCCGAGCGAGCCGGCGTCGAGATCCGCGGGCTTCCCGACCCGCTGCAGCCGGCACTTGACGTTGTCGGTCTGGAGGCCCGCCTTGGCGCTCACGAAGTACCTGCCCTTCGGGAGCGGCAGCTTCAGGGAGACGGACCCGTTCTTCGGGATCTGCACCGACGCGCTCTTCGAAGCGCCGTACGAGGTGCCGCCGCCCGCGGGGCCCTTCGGCCCCTTGGGCCCCTTGAGTCCCTGGGCTCCGGTCGCGCCCTTGGGCCCGGGCGGGCCTGGCGCTCCCACCGGTCCGGCCGGCCCCTGCACCGACCAGCTCCGCAGCGACGAGCGCTCGGGGCAGGGCAGCTCCGCCTCGGCGACTATGCGTGTGTTCGGCCCGGTCGGGTTGTCGAAAACGCATGCGTAGACGACCCCACCGCTCTGGGCCCCAACGAGGGTTCCGTCGGCGAGCACGCCGATCACGACGCCTGCCGCGACAAGGCCTGCGGAGCGCTTCCACCAGGAGTCGGATGACTCCCCGACGCTTGCCGCGGCTGCAGTACGAGCGGTCTCGCTGGGTCTCAGTCGCGTGCTGCCGAGAAGGCGGCGACCGACATTTGCCGTCCGCGGCGCCCGCGCGTGGTGCGTTTCCGTTGACTATCAACGGCAACGCACCACGCGTCTTCGCGGTGGACGGGCGGCGTCGCCCGACCCCTTCATCGCCGTCGTTCAGCGGTTGCTGCCGCGCGGCTGCAGCGGCGCCTCAGACGTGCGCGTCCACGGCCATCGCCGCGAACAGCGCCGCCAGGTAGGCGAGCGAGAAGAGGTACAGCCGCAGCGCCATGCGCCGGCTCGGCGAGCGCGTGAGGCGCCAGGCGCCGTAGATGAACAGCGCGCCCAGGCCAACCGAGGCGATCAGGTAGGGCACCCCGAAGGCGCCCGCGCAGAAGGGCAGCTGCGTGACCGCGTACAGCAGGATCGTGTAGAGCAGGATCTGGCGGCGCGTCTCCCGCTCCCCGCGGACGACCGGCAGCATCGGCACCCCCGCGCGCGCGTATTCGTCCTTCATCAGAAGCGACAGCGCCCAGAAGTGGGGCGGCGTCCAGAAGAAGACGATCGCGAACAGGTAGAAGGCGGTGCCCGACAGCTCGCCGGTGACCGCAGCCCACGCCACGAGTGGCGGGACCGCGCCGGCGGCACCGCCGATCACGATGTTCTGCGGCGTCGAGCGCTTCAGCCAGAGCGTGTACACGAACACGTAGCCGAGGAAGCCGGACAGCGACAGCGCCGCGGCGAGCAGGTTGACGGTGGCGGTGAGCAGCACGAACGAGGCCGCTCCGAGCGCGATCCCGTACCAGAGCGCGAACCGCGGCGAGACCCGGCCCGCTGCCACGGGGCGGTCGGCGGTGCGGCTCATCTGGCGGTCGAGGTCGCGGTCGAGGCAGTGGTTGATGGCGCCCGCGCCGCCTGCGGACAGCGCGCCGCCGAGGCAGGTGAGCGCGACGAGCCCGAGCGACGGGTCGCCGGCCACGTACATCGTGGTGATCGTCGTGAAGAGCAGCAGCGACTGCACCTTCGGCTTCGTCATCTCGAACAGGTCCGAGACGAGCGTGCGCCAGCCGGTGCGCGCGGGGGCCCGCGGAGCGGCGTGTGCTGCGCGCGTGCTCATGCGGTCAGCGCCTCCGCGCGCCGCGGGGCGCGCTCGCGGGCGGGCGAGACCTGCAGCGTCATGGCGAGCGAGGTCGCCCACAGGAGCGTGCCGAGTGCCAGGTGGAGCAGGATCAGGAGCTCATACTCCTCGAGCCAGACGTTCAGCGCCCCCACGAGTATCTGCAGGCCGAGCAGCCCGAGCAGCGCCCAGGCGTAGCGGGTCGCGACGCCTCGGCGCAGCGCGGTCACGACGAGCGCGATCACGAGGATCGAGGCGAGGTACATGAACGCCCGGTGGGTGAGGTGAATGTCGACGAGCTCGGCCTTGCCGAACGGCATGAAGTCGCCGTTGCAGGTCGGGAACTGGCGGCCGCACGCGTGGTGGGCGCCCTGGCCGAGCTGGTAGTCCGCGCGGCCGTAGTTCTGCGTGCCGGCCATGTAGCCGCCGGCCACGATCGTGCAGAAGACGAGCGCCGTCGCGGCGATCGACAGCACCCGGATGCCCGGCCCGCCGTCCTCCGGCCGGACCCCGCTCGCCGAGCGGTACAGGTAGAGCAGCAGCCCCAGCAGCAGCATCGCGAGGCCGAGGTGGGCGGCCACGTAGGCCTCCTCGAGGTTCTCCTCGACGGTGAGCCCGCCGAGCGCGCCCTGGGCCGCCACGAGCACGAGCAGGACGCCGGTGACGAGGCGGTACTGGCGGTACCTGCGCCACGCCAGCACCACCAGCGCCAGCATCATGAGGCCGACCACGCCCGCGAGGACGCGGTGGGTGTACTCGACGATGGTGTTGAGGTCGACATTCGGCACGACGTCGCCGTTGCAGAAGGGCCATCCGTGGAAGCCGGAGCCGGCGGGGCCGCAGCCGAGGCCGGAGTCCGAGACGCGCACGACCCCGCCCACGAGGATGAGGACGAAGGTGGCGACGAGCGTGGCGAGTGCGAGCTTCCGCACGAGGCGGTCCAGCCTAGACGCCGCGCGGCGCCAGCGGCTGCGCCGAGCTCTCCGCCGCCTCGCTCGCCAGCGCGACCTCGCGGCGGATGTCCTTCATCGGCTCGACGCTGCGCACGCGCGGCACGACATCGAAGTTGTTCGGCGGCGGCGGCGAGGTCGTGAACCACTCGAGCGTGTTGCCGTGCCAGGGGTCGTTCCCGGCCACCTTGCCGTGCTTGATGCTGCGGATCACGTTGATGATCGTCAGCAGCACGCCGACGCCGAGGATGAACGCGCCGATCGTCGAGACGAGGTTGTACCCGCCGACGCCCAGGTCGTCGGAATAGTCGTAGACGCGCCGCGGCATGCCCGACAGCCCGATCGAGTGCTGGATCAGGAAGGTCAGGTTGAAGCCGATGAACATCAGCCAGAACGAGGCCTTGCCGAGCGCCTCCGACAGCATTCGCCCGGTGAACTTGGGGAACCAGTAGTAGAGGCCCGCGAAGTAGCCGAACACGCCGCCGCCGAAGATCGTGTAGTGGAAGTGGGCGACGACGAAGTAGGTGTCGTGCAGCTGCCAGTCGACCGGGAAGATCGCGAGCTGGACTCCGGTGATGCCGCCGATCACGAACAGCGCCGGGAGCGCCGCCGCGAATAAGAGCGGGGTCTTGAAGACGATCGAGCCCTTCCACAGGGTGGCGATCCAGTTGAGGATCTTGATGCCGGTGGGCACCGCGATCGTGAACGACGCGAGCATGAAGAAGGCCAGCACCACGGTCGCCGTCGGCGTCGTGAACATGTGGTGGGCCCACACGATCATGCCGAGGAACGCGATCGCCACCGTCGAGGCCGCGATCGCCTTGTAGCCGAAGATCGGCTTGCGCGCGAACACCGGCAGGATCTCCGAGACCATCCCGAAGGCGGGGAGCACCATGATGTAGACCTCGGGGTGGCCGAAGAACCAGAACAGGTGCTGCCACAGCATCGGGTCGCCACCGCCGGTGGGGTCGAAGAACGAGGTGCCGAAGTGGCGGTCGGTCAGCAGCATCGTGACCCCGGCCGCGATCGAGGGCAGCGCGGCGATCAGCAGGTAGCTGAACACGAGGATCGTCCAGATGAACAGCGGCATGCGGCCCCAGCTCATGCCGGGTGCGCGCATGTTGTGGATCGTCGCGACGAAGTTGATCGCGCCGACGAGCGACGAGATGCCGGTCAGGTGGATCAGGAATATCCACGCGTCGACCCCTCCGCTCGGCGAGTACAGGTCCTCGGATAGCGGCGCGTACATCGTCCAGCCGGCCTGCGGCGGCTCGAAGAAGAGGCTGCAGTAGAAGGCGACGCCGCCGAACAGGAAGAGCCAGTAGGAGAGGGCGTTCAGCTTCGGGAACGCCATGTCGCGCGCCCCGATCATCAGCGGCACGAGGTAGTTCCCGAAGCCGGCGATCAGCGGGATGATGAACAGGAACACCATCGTGGTCCCGTGCATCGTCACGAGGCCGTTGTAGGTCTCGGGCGTGACGAGCGTGTTGTCCGGCTGGGCGAGCTGCAGCCGCATGATCAGCGCCTCGACGCCGCCGACCAGCAGGAACACCATGGCGCTCGCGATGTAGAGGAAGCCGATCCGCTTGTGGTCGGTCGTCGTGAGCCAGGAGAGCCAGCCGCGCTGCGGCGACTGCACCCCGTGGAGGATCACCTCGGGGCGGGCGATGCGCGGCTGCTCGACCTTGCTACCGGCTTCCATCACTCATCCCCAGGCTCGCCCTCGCGGCGCTGGCGCTGCTCGGAGAGCAGCTCGCCGGCCTCCTGGATGTCCTCACGCGTCCGGTCCGCCCATGCCTCGAACTCGTCTGGCGTCACCGCCCGCACCACGCCGCGCATGTCCGCATGGCCCGCCCCGCAGAGCTCCGCGCACTGGCCCCGGAAGACGGTGCCCGCCTTGTCGGCGGGGATCTTGAACCAGGTCTCGTTCGTATACCCCGGCACGCCGTCGACCTTGCCGCCGAGCTTCGGGATCCACCACGAGTGGATCACGTCGGTTGCGGTCACCCGCAGGACGACCGTCGTGTCGGTCGGCACGACCATCTCGTAGAACGAGAAGAGCTGGTCGCCGCCCGCGTAGTCGTAGCGCCACAGGTACTGCTGGCCGACCACGTCGATCGTCAGCGTCGGGCCGCCCGATTTCGGCGGCGCCGGCTGGTCGATCGAGGCGAAGCTCGCCTGCTCGGCGCGCAGCCCGTTCGGGCCCGAGGGCGGCGGGTTCTCGATGTCGGGCAGATAGACGAAGGTGACCACGGTCAGGACCACGAGGATCAGCGCCGCGCCGACCGTCCAGCCGATCTCGAGCGGCGTGTTGCCGTGGATCTGCTCCGCCTCCGGGCCGCCGCGACGGGCGCGGTACTTGATCAGCGAGTAGAGCAACACCCCCTCGACGCCGACGAAGATCACGATCCCGATGTAGAGCGTGATCTTGTAGAGCGTGTCGATGTCCTCCGCCTGCGGCGAGCCGCCGGACTCCGGCGTGAAGGCGTCGGCGAAGGCGCCGGGGGCCGTCACGAGCATGCCGATCAGCGCCGCGGCAAGAGCGGCCAGCAAGGCAAACTGAGTCCACCTCCTGGACAAGGCGCGAGGCATCATATCCCCGGCCTCAGAAGCGTCTCCACTTCGTGGCTGATGCCCCAATCAGCTTCCCTGGAAGGCCGGCTCGCGCTTCTCCACGAACGCCATCACGCCCTCCTGGAAGTCACGCGTGCGCGCGAGCGCGTGCTGCAGGTCGGCCTCCAGCTCGAGCTGGCCCTCGAGGTCCGGGTAGAGCATCCGGTTGAGCGCCCGCTTCGTCCCCGCGTACGACCGCGTCGGCCCCTTGGCCAGGCGCCCGACGAGCAGGCCGGCCTCCTCGAGGAGCTTGTCGTCGGGGTGAACGCTGTTGACGAGGCCCCATTCGAGCGCGAGCGCCGCGGGAACGCGCTCCCCGAGCAGCGCCATCTCGAAGGCGCGCGCCTTGCCGGCCGCGGCCGGGACGAACAGGGTCGAGCCGCCGTCGGGCATCAGCCCGATGTTCACGAAGGCGAGCCCGAAGAAGGCCGACTCGGCGGCGAGGACGAGGTCGCATGCGAAGGCGAGCGAGGCCCCGATCCCGACCGCGGGCCCGTTCACCGCAGCGATCACCGGCTTCTCGAGCCGGCGCAGGCCGGCGATGATCGGGTGGTAGACCTCGTGCAGCTCCTTGCGCACGTCCGGCATGCCGTCGTCGGGGTGGGGATCGAAGCCCGCCTTCAGGTCCGCGCCGGACGAGAACCCGCGCCCGGCCCCGGTCACGAGCACGGCGCGCACGGCTGAGTCGGCGGCGTCGACCATCACGACGCGCTTGAGCTCCTCGCCGAACTCGGGGGTCCAGGCGTTCAGCGAGTCCGGCCGGTTCAGCGTAAGGCGGCCCACCCCCTCGTCCACTTCCCAGATGACGGTCTCGTAGCTCAACTCGAGCCTCCTGTTCGACGTGCGCGTCCGGCGGCAGCGTACCCGGCCGCCAACTCGGCCACGCCGGCCTCGATTGCGGGCTCGGAGATGCGCCCATAACCGAGCAGCAGCGCGGGCGGACGCGGCGCCACGGAGTGCTCGGCCAGCCCCGACAGCGCGACCCCGCGCTCGCGCGCGGCGCTCAGCACCGCCGCCTCGTCCGCGCCCGGCGGCAGCAGCGCCACGAGGTGGAGGCCCGCCGCGATGCCGGCGGGCTCCCAGCCGGGCAGCCGCTCCCCGAGCGCGGCGACGAGCGCGTCGCGGCGGCGCCGGTAGATGCCGCGGGTGCGGCGCAGATGGCGATCGAGCTCGCCGCGCTCGAGGAAGTCGGCGAGCGCCAGCTGCTCGACCACGGGCGTGCCGAGGTCGTCGCGCTCCTTGGCGGCGACGAGATCGGCGGCGATGCGCTCGGGCGTCACCATCCACCCGAGCCGCAGACCGGGCGCGAGCGTCTTCGACACCGAGCCGGCGTAGAGCACCCGCTCCGGCGCGAGCCCCTGCAGCGCGCCCACGGGAGCGCGGTCGTAGCGGTACTCCGAGTCGTAGTCGTCCTCGAGCACGAGCGCGTCCGCCGCGGCGGCCCACTCCGCGAGCAGCGCGCGCCGGGCGGGGGAGAGGACGACGCCGAGCGGGAACTGGTGCGCCGGCGTGACCATCACCGCGTCGAGTGGCTCGTGCGCGTCGAGCCGATCGGTGCGCAGCCCCTCCTCGTCCACCTCGATCGGAACGGTCTCGAGGCCGGTCGAGGCGAGCTGCGTGCGGCCGGGCCCGCTCGAGGGATCCTCGACGGCGATCCGGCTCCCGCCGCGGGCGACGAGCGTGCGCCCGAGCAGCGCCATCCCCTGCGCCATCCCGGAGGTGACGATCACGCGCTCGGGGTCGCAGGCGGCGCCGCGCACCCGGCCCAGGTAGGAGGCGAGCGCGGTGCGCAGCTCGGGCGCCCCGCGCGGGTCGCCGTAGTCGAGCCGCACGTCGGGGGCCGAGCGCAGCGCACGCCGCAGCGACGCGAGCCAGACGTCGCGCGGGAAGAGCGAGACGTCCGGGCCGCCGGGGCGGAAGTCGAAGCGCGGCGCCCGCTCGGCCGCGGGCGCGGGCAGCGCCCGCGCGCCGGGCGAGGCGGCCTGCGCGACGCGCGTGGCGCCGCCCGGGCGCGTGACGAGATAGCCCTCGGCCACGAGCTGCGCGTAGGCCTCGACGATCACCCCGCGCGAGACGCCGAGCTCGCGCGCGAGCCCTCGGCTCGAGGGCAGGGCGCTGTCCGGCGCGAGCCGCTCGTCGCGCACCGCGGCGCGCAGCTGCTCCTCGACCTGGGCCTTGAGCGACGGGCGGCCGCGGTCCAGCGAGATGAAGAGCTCGAGGCTCAAGGCAACTGGTACATGGCAGGAGTGATCAACTGGTCCTTTCCCTCAGACCGGTTCGATCATACGGTGACGAGCGTGCCTGAGCCGTCGACCCTCCTGCTGTTCGCCGTGAGCGCGCTCGCGCTCGTCGCCGTGCCGGGTCCCAACCTGATCTACATCGTCACCCGCAGCATCGACCAGGGCCGCGGCGCGGGCGTGGCCTCCGCCCTCGGGGTCGAGACCGCCACGCTCGTTCACATCGCGGCCGCGGCGGCCGGCCTGTCGGCCGCGCTCGCCTCGTCGGCCACGGCCTTCACGGTCGTCAAGTACGCGGGCGCCGCCTATCTCGTCTTCCTGGCCCTGCGCGCCTTCAGGGAGCGCGGCGACGAGGCGGAGCGCGCACCTGCCGCGGGCCGCCGGGTCTTCGCCCAGGGCTTCGTCGTCAACCTCCTGAACCCGAAGGTCGCGCTCTTCTTCCTCGCCTTTCTGCCGCAGTTCGTCGATCCGGGCGCGGGCGCCGCCTGGACGCAGGTCATCGTGCTCGGCGGATTGCTCGCCGCGATCGGGCTGTCCGTGGATCTGATGTACGCCCTCGCCGCGGGCTCGCTCGGCGGCCTGATCCGCGGCAATGCCGCGGTCGCGCGCCGGCGCGGCCGGATGGCGGGCGGTGTCTACCTCGCGCTCGCGGCGGTCACGCTCGCCGGCGGGCGGAGGTCGTCGTGAGCACGACGCTGCGCGGCTCGCTGCTCGCGACGCTCGCGCTCGCGGCGGTCGGCTCACTGGTGGCCGCCTCCGACGCGGTCGAGAGCTACCCGCTCGCCGAGGGGCAGTTCATGCGCTACCTGATCGCCGCGGCCATCCTCGTCGCGATCGCGCGCGGGCGCCTGCCGCGGCTGTCGGCACGCGAGGCGCTCGGACTGACCGCCCTGGCCGCCACCGGTCTCGTGCTCTTCAACGTGTTCGTGGTCGAGGGCGTGCGCGAGACCGATCCGGCGACGGTCGGCGTGATCGTCGGCTGTGTCCCGGTCGTGCTGGCGCTGGCGGGGCCACTGCTGGAGCGCCGCCCCGTGAGCGGCCGGGTATTGGTCGCCGGCGTCGTGGTGTCGGTCGGGGCGGCGGGGGTCCAGTGGGCCGACGGGGGCATCACCTGGCTCGGGCTTGGGCTGGCGCTCGGCGCCCTCGCCTGCGAGGCCGCCTTCTCGCTGCTCGCGGCGCCGCACCTCGAGCGGCTCGGCGCGCTGGCCGTCTCCGCGTACGCCTGCCTGTTCGCGCTGCCGCTCCTGGCCGCCTGGGGGATCGTGGCGGGCGGGCCCGAGCTGCCCGCGCCGAACGCCGAGGAGCTGGCCGCGCTCGTGTACCTCGGGGCGATCGTCACCACCGGCGGATTCCTGTGCTGGTACACGGCCGTCGGCATCCTCGGGGTCGAGCGCGCGGGGCTCTTCGCGGGCGTGCTGCCGGTGAGCGCGCTCGCCTGCTCGGCGGCGCTCGGCGTCGCGGGGGTGACACCCGAGCGGCTCGCCGCGGTGGCCGTCGTGGCAGTGGGGATCACGCTTGGGGTACGCGGCGAGCGCCGCGCTCGGGCGGCCTCCGAGGACAGCGGAGACCCCTCTGTCTTGCGCGCGGCACCAAGCAGTGCCAGTCTTTCCTCCCCCTGACGTGACGCGCGACCCTGGGAGGATCGCTGGTGCCTGGTCCCAAGTCGGCAGCCCTGCCCGCGAAGCGAGCGACAAACGCGACGCGCAAGGCGGCTGCGGACCGAACCGCCACCGGACAGCCCTCCCCCGCTAACGCCGACGGCGCGGTCGACGCGGCGGTCCTCGAGGAGATCCTCGAGGCGCTCACAGCGGCCCGCGACGGCGACTTCTCGCGTCGCCTCTCGCGCCGCCGCCAGGGCCTGGTCGGCGAGATCGGCGCGGCCTACAACGAGCTGGTCTCCATGAACGGCAAGATGGAGAAGGAGCTCGCGCGCATGCGCCGCGTGATCGGGCGCGAGGGCCGCATGGACCAGCGCGCCTCGCTCGGGCCGGCCGGCGGCGGCTGGGAGACGAGCGTCGAGTCGCTCAACGCTCTGATCGACGACCTCGTGCGCCCGACCACCGAGGTCGCGTCCGTGCTCGATGCCGTCGCCGACGGCGACCTCGACCGCAAGATGGCCCTCACGATCGAGGGCCAGCCGGTCAAGGGCGAGTTCCTGCGAATCGGGACAACCGTCAACACGATGGTCGACCAGCTGTCCTCGTTCGCGGACGAGGTCACGCGCGTGGCGCGCGAGGTCGGCACCGAGGGCAGCCTCGGCGGCCAGGCCGAGGTCAAGGGCGTGTCGGGCACGTGGCGCGACCTCACCGAGTCGGTGAACCTGATGGCCGACAACCTCACCGAGCAGGTGCGCGGCATCGCCGAGGTCACGACGGCCGTCGCCCAGGGCGACCTCTCGAAGAAGATCACCGTCGAGGCGAAGGGCGAGGTGGCGGCGCTCGCCGACACGATCAACACGATGGTCGACCAGCTGTCCTCGTTCGCGGACGAGGTCACGCGCGTCGCGCGCGAGGTCGGCACCGAGGGCAAGCTCGGCGGTCAGGCCGAGGTCGAGGGCGTGTCGGGCACCTGGCGCGACCTGACCGAGAACGTCAACTCGATGGCGTCGAACCTCACCGACCAGGTCCGCAACATCTCCTATGTCGCTCAGGCCGTGGCGCGGGGCGACCTCTCGCAGAAGATCACCGTCGAGGCGAAGGGCGAGGTCGCGGAGCTCGCGGACACGATGAACGGGATGACCGACACGCTGGCGATCTTCGCCGACCAGGTCACGAGCGTGTCGCAAGCGAGGTCGGCACCGACGGCAAGCTCGGCGGCCAGGCCGAGGTGCCGAACGTGTCGGGCACCTGGAAGGACCTCACCGACTCGGTGAACCTGATGGCGTCGAACCTGACCAACCAGGTCCGCAACATCGCGCAGGTCACGACCGCGGTGGCCGAGGGCGACCTGACCCAGAAGGTCACGGTGGACGTCAAGGGCGAGATCCTCGAGCTGAAGAACACCGTCAACACGATGGTCGACCAGCTGTCGTCGTTCGCGGACGAGGTCACGCGCGTGGCGCGCGAGGTCGGCACCGAGGGCAAGCTCGGCGGCCAGGCCGAGGTCAAGGGGGTGTCCGGCACATGGCGCGGGCTCACCGAGTCGGTGAACCTGATGGCCGACAACCTGACGGATCAGGTGCGCTCGATCGCGCAGGTGTCGACGGCGGTGGCCGAGGGCGACCTCTCGCAGAAGATCGCGGTCGAGGCCAAGGGCGAGGTGGCCGCGCTCGCGGACACCATCAACAAGATGGTCGACCGGCTGCGCTCCTTCGCCGCCGAGGTCACGCGCGTGGCCAAGCGAGGTCGGCACCGAGGGCAAGCTGGGCGGCCAGGCCGAGGTCGAGGACGTCTCCGGCACCTGGCGCGGGCTCACCGAGAACGTCAACTCGATGGCCTCGAACCTGACCGATCAGGTGCGAAACATCGCCGAGGTCACCACGGCGGTCGCGAACGGCGACCTCTCGAAGAAGATCACGGTCGACGCGCAGGGCGAGATCCTCGAGCTGAAGAGCACCGTCAACACGATGGTCGACCAGCTGAACGCCTTCGCGGCCGAGGTCACGCGCGTGTCCAAGGAGGTCGGCACGGACGGCAAGCTCGGCGGCCAGGCCGAGGTCGAGGGCGTGTCCGGCACCTGGCGCAGCCTCACCGAGTCGGTCAACTTCATGGCGTCGAACCTCACCGACCAGGTGCGCTCGATCGCCCAGGTCACGACCGCGGTCGCGAACGGCGACCTGTCGAAGAAGATCATCGTCGACGCCAAGGGCGAGATCCTCGAGCTGAAGAACACGATCAACACGATGGTCGACCAGCTCAACTCGTTCGCGGCGGAGGTCACGCGCGTGGCGCGCGAGGTCGGCACCGAGGGCAGCCTCGGCGGCCAGGCCGAGGTGGCGGGCGTCTCCGGCACCTGGCGCGGGCTCACCGAGTCGGTGAACTCGATGGCCTCGAACCTCACCGACCAGGTGCGAAACATCTCGCAGGTTGCCCAGGCGGTGGCGCGCGGCGACCTGACCCAGAAGATCACGGTCGACGCGCAGGGCGAGATCCTCGAGCTGAAGGAGACGCTCAACACGATGGTCGACCAGCTGTCCTCGTTCGCGGACGAGGTCACGCGCGTGGCCAAGGAGGTCGGCACCGAGGGCAAGCTGGGCGGCCAGGCTCAGGTCGAGGGCGTCTCCGGCACGTGGCGCGGGCTGACCGAGAACGTCAACCAGCTCGCCTCCAACCTGACGACCCAGGTGCGCGCGATCGCCGAGGTGTCGACCGCCGTGACCCAGGGCGACCTGACGCGCTCGATCAAGGTCGAGGCCAAGGGAGAGGTCGCGGACCTCTCGGACAACATCAACCAGATGATCGCCAACCTGCGCGAGACGACCCGCCAGAACGAGGAGCAGGACTGGCTCAAGACGAACCTTGCGCGGATCTCGGGCCTGATGCAGGGCCAGCGCGACCTCGAGACCGTCTCGCAGCTGATCATGTCCGAGCTCTCGCCCGCGGTTTCGGCCCAGCACGGCGCGTTCTTCATCTCCGATCACGAGGACGAGGAGTCGGGCTACGAGCTGCGCCTGCTCGCGAGCTACGGCTACACGCGCCGGCGCTCGGTGGCGAACCACTTCCGCCCCGGCGAGGCTCTCGTCGGCCAGGCCGCGCTCGAGAAGAAGCCGATCCTGATCAACGACCCGCCGCCCGACTACATCCACATCTCGTCGGGCCTCGGCGAGGCGGCGCCGCGCAACATCATCGTGATCCCGGTGCTGTTCGAGGAGCAGGTGCTCGCGGTCATCGAGCTGGCCTCGTTCCGCGAGTTCAGCGAGATCAACCTCCAGTTCCTGGACCAGCTGACCGAGACGATCGGCGTCGTGCTCTCGACGATCATCGCCAACGTCCGCACCGAGCAGCTGCTGCAGCAGTCGCAGTCGCAGGGCCAGGAGCTGCAGCAGCAGTCGCAGGCGCTCCAGACCCAGCAGGAGGAGCTGCGCGCGACGAACGAGGAGCTCCAGGAGAAGGCGGCGCAGCTCGAGCGCCAGAACCGCGACATCGAGATCAAGAACCGCGAGATCGAGATGGCGCGCGCCTCGCTCGAGGAGAAGGCCGAGCAGCTCGCCCTCAGCTCGAAGTACAAGTCCGAGTTCCTCGCGAACATGTCGCACGAGCTGCGCACGCCGCTCAACTCGCTCCTGATCCTCTCGAAGGTGCTGAGCTCGAACGAGACGGGCAACCTCACGAGCAAGCAGGTCGACTCGGCGGCGACGATCCACAACGCAGGCTCCGACCTGCTCGCGCTGATCAACGACATCCTCGACCTGTCCAAGGTCGAGGCCGGCAAGATGGACGTGCATCCCGGGCGCACCTCGCTGGCGGGGGTGCGCGACTTCGTCGAGCGCTCCTTCCGGCCGCTCGCGGAGGAGAAGGGGCTGTTGTTCGAGATCGATCTCGAGCCCGAGGGGCCAGGAAGCATCGAGACGGACGAGCTGCGGCTCCAGCAGGTGCTCAAGAACCTGCTCTCGAACGCGTTCAAGTTCACCGAGCGCGGCTCGGTCAAGCTGACGATCGGCTCGGCTGCCTCCGACCTGCAGTTCGCGGGCGAGGGGCTCGCGCACGCCGAGCGTGTGGTCGCCTTCTCGGTCAGCGACAGCGGCATCGGCATCCCGCCGGACAAGCTGCGCCTGATCTTCGAGGCCTTCCAGCAGGCGGAGGGCTCGATCAGCCGCCGCTTCGGCGGCACCGGCCTCGGGCTCTCGATCAGCCGCGAGATCGCCCGCCTCCTCGGAGGCGAGATCCGGGTCGAGAGCACCGAGGGGGAGGGTGCGATGTTCACGCTCTTCCTGCCCACCCGCTACCGCCCGATTGAGCGCCGGCCCGAGGTGCTCGAGCCGCCCGAGCCGGCGGAGACCCCGACGTCGTTCTCGAACGGCGCCCCGCGCAGGCCCGGCGCCGCGCTCCCGGAGCCGCTCACGGACGACCGCGCCGATCTGGCGCCGGGCGACCGCGTCGCGCTGCTCATGAGCGAGGACCCGGAGCTGGCGCGCTCGGCGGTCGGGGTCGCGCACGAGCAGGACTTCAAGTGCCTGCTCGCCCTGCGCGGCGATGCCGGGCTCGCGCTCGTTCACGAGTTCATGCCCGAGGCGGTCGTCGTGAGCCGCGAGTTGCCGCAGGTCGACGGCGAGGCCGTGCTCGACCACCTGAAGCGCCATCCGCAGACGCGCCACATTCCCGTCTACGTGCTCGCCGAGGACGATCGCGCGCATGAGTCGCGGCGCTCCGGGGCGGTCGGATTCGCGCCCAAGCCGCTCTCGCCCGAGCGGCTCGGCGAGGTGTTCCAGGAGCTTGGCGAGTTCCTCGACCGGCGCACCGGCGCGGTGCTCGTGGTCGAGGACGACGAGCGCGAGCGCGAGGCGGTGATGGAGCTGATCGGCGGCGGCGACGTGCGCGTGCTCGGCGCCGGCAGCCCCGACCAGGCGCTCGCTGAGCTCGACGGCGGCGACTTCGACTGCATGGTGCTCGACCTCGGCCTCGGCGACGGTGACGGCTTCGCCCTGCTCGAGCGCATCAAGCGCACGAAGCGCTTCCGTGACCTGCCCGTGATCGTCCACACGGGCAAGGACCTGTCGACCAAGGACGAGGGGCGGCTGCGGCGCTATGCCCAGTCGATCGTCGTCAAGGACGCGCGCTCACCAGAGCGCCTGCTCGACGAGACGTCGCTCTACCTGCACCGCGCCGAGTCGCGCATGCGCTCGGAGCAGCGCCGCATGCTCGAGCAGCTGCGCACGGCGGACGAGGTGTTCGACGGCAAGAAGGTGCTGATCGTCGACGACGACGTGCGCAACGTGTTCGCGCTCACGAGCGTGTTCGAGCGGCGCGGGATGGAGGTGCTGTTCGCGGAGAACGGCCGTGACGGCATCGACGCACTGCGTGAGAACCCCGACGTCGCGCTCGTCCTGATGGACATCATGATGCCCGAGATGGATGGCTACGAGGCCACTCGCGCAGTCCGCGAGATGCCCGAGTTCGAGCGGCTGCCGATCGTCGCGCTCACCGCGAAGGCGATGAAGGGCGACCGCGAGAAGAGCATCGCCTCGGGCGCCTCCGACTACATCACGAAGCCGGTCGACATCGACCAGCTGCTGTCGCTGATGCGTGTCTGGCTCCATCGGTGAATGAGTCGCCGGGCATCCTCGTAGTCGACGACCAGCCGGACACCCTGACGGCGCTCGAGGCCCTGCTGGCCTCGCTCGGCCACCGGATCGTGACCGCCCGCTCGGGCGAGGAGGCGCTGCGGCGCCTGCTCGACGAGGACTTCGGCGTGATCGTGATGGACGTCCGGATGCCGGGCATGGACGGCTTCGAGACCGTCGAGCTGATCAAGCAGCGCCCGCGGCACGAGGACACGGCGGTCGTCTTCCTGACCGGCGCCGATGCAGACAGCGAGCAGATCCAGCGCGGCTACTCCGCCGGCGCGGTGGACTACATCGTCAAGCCCGTCGACCCCGACGTGCTGCGCTCCAAGGTCGCAATGCTGATCGCGCTCGCCGAGAAGAACGCTGCGCTGCGCGAGTCGGAGGTGCGCTTCCGCGCGGCCTTCGAGGGTGCGCCGATCGGGATCGGGCTGAGCGAGCTCGACGGCGACTGGATCGAGGTCAACGGGGCGCTCTGCGAGATGCTCGGGCTCTCGCACGAGCAGTTGCTGACGCGGCCGCCCGTCGACATCGCCCATCCCGACGACCGGCGGCGCGAGCAGGAGGCGGTGGCTCGGCTCGTCGAGGAGCGCCGAGGCTCGCATCAGTCCGAGGTGCGCTTCACGCGCAGCGACGGCGAGCTGCGCTACGCGCTCGTGAGCGTGTCGCTTGCGGTCGACGCCCACGACCGGCCCCTGCACCTGATCTGGCAGGTGCTCGACATGACCGACCGGCGCCGCGCGGCGATCGAGAGCGCCGCGCGCGCTCAGGCCGAGACGGTCGCGGAGGCGCTCTCGAAGCTCCAGCGCGTGACCGAGGCGGCGCTGGGGACGCTCGCGCTCGAGGAGATGCTCGCATCGCTCGTCGAGCGGATCCGCGAGGACTTCGGGGCGGACCTCGCGCGCATCCTGCTGCGCGGCGACGACGACCCGTCGCGGCTCGTCGTCGGCGCTGCGAGCGGCTTCGCTTCGCTCCGAGCCGGCGATCCCGTGCCGCTCACCGATGCGCTCGCACCGGTCCTCGAGGAGGGCCGGCCGATCACGCTGGCCGACTTCTCGGACGGGCTCGATGCCGCGCTCGCGTCCGAGCAGCCGCGGGCGGTCATGGCCGCGCCGCTGCCGGTCGGCGACGAGATCGCCGGGGTGGTCGAGCTCAGCCTCTGCTCGTCGCGCCGCTGGACGGCGGACGAGGAAAGCCTGCTGATCCTGATGGCCGACCGCGCCGGCCTCGCGATCGCGAACGCGCGCGCGTACGAGCGCGAGCTCGGCACGGTGGAGACGCTCCAGCGCAGCCTGCTACCCGCCGCCCTGCCGGAGCCCGAGGGGGTCAAGGTGGCCGCGCGCTATCTGCCCGGCGGCGCCAAGGTCGGCGGTGACTGGTACGACGCGCTCCAGCTCGGCGACGGCAGCCTCGGCGTGGCGATGGGCGACGTGGTGGGACACGGGCTCGGGGCGGCCGCGCTGATGGCGCAGCTGCGCCACGCGACGCGCGCCTACGCGCTCGAGGGGCATTCGCCGAGCGCCGTCCTCGACAGGCTCGACCGGCTCGTGCGCAGCCTCGAGGGCGGCCAGATGGCCACGCTCCTGTTCTTGGCCTTCGAGCCCGACCGCTCCAAGGTGCGGCTCGCAAGCGCGGGCCACGTACCGCCGCTGCTCGTCGGGCCGGACGGCAGGGCCGAATTCCTCGCGGGGGCCCCGGACCCGCCCCTCGGCGTTTTCGAGACCCCAAGCCACAGCGAGGTCGAGATCGCGCTCGAGCCGGGTTCGACGTTGATCCTCTACACGGACGGCCTCGTCGAGCAGCGCGGCATCTCGATCGACGTGGGCCTCGAGGCGCTGCGGGCGGCGGCCATGGATCCGGGCGAGGATCCCGAGGCCCTCTGCGAGCGGCTGCTCGACGCGATGCTCGAGATGCACGACCCGCGCGACGACGTCGCGCTGCTGGCGCTGCGCGCGCTCCCCGTACCGCCCGGGCCGTTCCGGGTCGAGCTGCGCCCCGACCCCGGAGAGCTCGCGTCGGTGCGGCGCGGGCTGAGCCGCTGGCTGGCCGCTCGCGGCGCGAACAAGGGCGAGCTCGAGGCCATCCAGGTCGCCTGCCACGAGGCCTGCTCCAACTCGATCGAGCACGGCTGCCGCTTCGGGCCCGGGAGCGTGACCGTCGAGGCGGACATGAGCGAGCAGGGGGTCGTCCTGGAGGTGCGTGACAGCGGCACCTGGGTGGAGCGACCGGACGGTCCGTTGCCCTTCCGCGGCCACGGATTGCCGCTGATGGAGGCGCTGGCGGACTCCGTGGATATCGAGCGCTCGGAGGCGGGGACCACGGTCCGTTTGCGCCTTCGGCTCGCATGCCAAGCTACGGAGGAGTGCTCCTCGACTCAATTGAATGGCTCGGGCACTCGGGCTTCCGAGTCGCCGTCGGAAGAGCCTTCGTCTACATAGACCCCTACCGCGTGCCCGAGGGCTCGCCGCCCGCGGACCTGATCCTGGTCACGCACGGCCACTACGACCACTTCTCGCCACAGGACGTCGAGCGGCTGTCGAAGCGCGAGACCTGGCTCGTGGGCCCGGCGGCCGTGGCCGAGCGCGTGAGCGGCCAGGTGCACTCGATTGCGCCGGGCGAGGTGCTCGACGATGAGCTCGTGCGCGGCGTCCACGTCGCGGCGATCGCCGCCTACAACACCTCGAAGGTCGACGGCGAGGGCCGGCCCTTCCATCCGCGCGAGGCCGGCTGGGTCGGCTATGAGCTGAACGTGCGCGGCGAGCGTCTCTACCACTCGGGCGACACCGACGTGATCCCCGAGATGGACAACGTGACCGGGGTCGACGTGGCGCTGCTCCCGGTCAGCGGCACCTACGTCATGACCGCGCAGGAGGCGGCCGAGGCGGCGCGCCGGATCCAGCCGCGCGTGGCGATCCCGATGCACTGGGGCGAGCAACTCGGCAGCGAGGACGACGCGCGCGAGTTCGCGCAGCGGGCCGACGTCGAGGTGCGAATCCTCGAGAAGGCCGGCAGCTGACCCCTCGCGGAACGGCAGTGACCCATGAGGTGCCGGTTTGGGGAAGGATGGGTACCTAAGCCACCACGTCTTCCTCAACCCACGGAGCCAATTGATGAGGTTTCTCTCCCCGCAGCGTGCGCTCGTCGCCGCTGCTGTGCTGGCGCTGCCGGCCGTTTCAGCACCGCTTGCATCGGCCGCGACGATCGCGCCGGGAACCGCGTGCGCGCGCTACCTCCCGGCGTTTGCGGGTCAGCAGTGGGTCCCGATCTCGGGGAGCGGCTTCACGCCGAACACCGACCCGGCCGTCAACACCGTGGAGCTCAGGTACTCGAACACCGACCTGGGCGCCTTCACCCCGCTCGCGGCGGACGGCTCCTTCACCGTCGGCGCGTTCATGCCCACGGAGTTCATCCGCAGCTCGGCCGGCCGCACCAAGACCTACACGCTCACGGCGACCGACCGGCAAACCCCGGGTCTCGTGGCGTCGACCAACGTGACCTTCGTGAGGGTCGGAGCGAACGTCAAGCCGTCCCGCGTCGGCAACAACCTCGACCGCAAGGTGCGCTGGTCCGCCTGGGGGCCGCCCACCGGGGCCAGGATGTACCTGCATTGGACCTTCAAGGGCCGCCGCTACGCGGTGCGCAAGCTCGGCGCCGCCAAGGGCGCCTGCGGGATCGCGCACAAGAAGCTGCCGTTCCTGCCGGTCTCGCCGCGAACCGGCACGTGGAAGGTCTACTTCACCGCCGGCAAGAAGTTCAGCCGCAAGCGGGCGCTCTTCCGGATCGACCTGAGCGTGTTCCGGACGTTCAGCTCCAGCGCCGCCACCGTGAGCGCGGCGCGTGTGATGCGCTGATAGCGGCTACCGGTGCGAGCGAAGCTGCGCGCTCGCGGCGGCCGGGCCTCAGCGCCGCGCCGAGCAGGACCAGGCCGAGCCCGATCACGGCCATCGCGCTGAGCTCGAGCCCGGTCGAGGGCAGCCCGCTCGTCGCCGAGCCGGTGTCGCCGGCCGTGCCGCCCGTGCCCGCGCCGTCCTCGGTGCCCGGCTCCTCCACGGTCTCGGCGGGCTCGTCGGGCGGCTGCTCGCCGCCGTTCTGCTCCTCGCCGCCAGGCGTCGTGGGCTGCTCGTCCTGCGCGGCCTCGGCCGGGGGTGCCCCGGCGCCGCCCGCCGGCGACTCCGCCACCGCCGACGCGTCTGCCTCGCCGCGCGCGCTCGCCGGCGCCACGTGCCCGCCGCCGCGCTGCTCGACCATCGGCTGAGCGAGCGCCCCGCCGCTTCTCGCGGCGGTCGAGTCCGAGGATGCCGCCGCGGCCACGGCGGTCGCGGCGCCGAGCGCCGCCAGCGTAATCGTGAGGGTGGCCAGAGTGCGCGAGATCTTCATCTTGCGAGGCTTTTCGGTGCCGGACCCCCTCCTCCTCCGCGCTGCACGCTCGGTTGCCGCCGTCGCGACCACGCGCGCGGGTATGCTCGTGCCGCCTTGCGAAGCACTCGCGCCCTACGAACGCTCGCGTGGGGTGCGGTGGCGGTAGGCATCGCCACCCCATTGGTCCGGCACCGCCTGAGGCTGCGTCCTCCGGTGGTGTCGGCACTCACATGGCCGATGCCCGCGGCCCTCGCGCTCGCCGCACCTCGCACCCCGCTCCGCGACGCGGGCATCTACGCGCTCCAGATGTGGGCGTACTTCGCGCACTTCGACATGCCCGACGACGACCCCGAGGCGCTGCTCAAGCGGCTGAAGGTCGACTACCCGATCGACTTCGACCGCGCGCTCGGCGGCGGCGTGACGCCCACCATCCGCTTGCAGCGCGCGCTCGGCCGCGAGGGCCGCGTCGGCCCGCTCGAGTACGGGCTGTCGGCGATCCACTGGAGCTGGTTCTTCGTCCCGCACGGGACGCTCGCCTACATGCTGCTGCGCCACCGCGGCCTCTACCCGCGCTCGGCCGTCCTGATGTCGGTCTGCTTCGACCTCGGCTGTGTCATCTACTGGCTGGTCCCGACGGCGCCGCCCTGGTGGGCGGGCGAGAACGGGAACATGCCCCCAGTGCGGCGCATCATGGCCGAGGCGGGCGAGCGCTTCTGGGGTCGCCTCTGGCACCCGCTTTACCATTCGCTGCAAGGAAACCCGTTCGCGGCCATGCCCTCGCTCCACTTCGGCACCTCAGTCATGGCAGCCCGGCTGCTGTCCCAGGTCGGCCCCGGCCACGCCGCGGCCGGGTGGGCGTATGCGCTCTCACTTGGGTTCGGGCTCGTCTACCTCGGGGAGCATTACGCAATGGATCTGCTGGCCGGCTTCGCTCTGGCCGAGGGCATATGGCGCGCCGCGCCACGCCTCGATCCGGCGATCGCGGCGATCGCCCGCACGGTCCAGCGACTGGAGCCGCGGGCGAGCTGATGGCGGCGGATCAACGCCGCCGCCTCGAGGAGCACCGCCGGCTCGAGGACGAGGACCTCCTCCCGGACGAGGGGTCCGCATTCGACGACAGGGCGGACGACGAACGCAACGAGGACGAGGAGGTCGGCCGCCTCCAGGCGCTCCTGAGCGACCGCCGCAAGCTCGCCACCGGCGCCGTCCTGATCGTGCTCGTCGTCGTGGCGATCTACGTGCTGCTGCCGAACCTCATCGGCGCCAGCGAGGCGGTGGACAAGCTCGACGAGGGCACCTGGTACTGGATCATCATCGCCGTCGGCTTCAACGTGCTCGCCTTCGTCGCCTACGTGGCGCTGTTCCGCGGCGTGCTCGGCGGCACGCACGACGACGAGCTCCATCGCCGCCTCGACGCGAAGGCGTCCTATCAGATCACCATGGCCGGCCTGGCCGCCACGCGCATCTTCTCCGCCGGCGGCGCCGGCGGGCTCGTGCTCACCTACTGGGCGCTCCGGAAGGCCGGCATGCCACGCCGGCGTGCGGCCTGCCGCATGGTGGCGTTCCTCGTTCTGACCTACTCGGTGTATCTCATCGCGCTCGTTGTGTTCGGGATCCTGCTGCGCACCCACGTCCTGCCCGGCGAGGCGCCGATCGGAGGCACCATCGTCCCGGCGGCCCTCGCCGCGGGGGTGATGGCGATCTTCCTGCTGATCGCGCTGATCCCGCAGGACTTCGAGCGCCGCATCCAGCAGTTTGCCGGCGGCTACCGTCGCGTCCGCTACCTGCAGCGTCTCGCGAAGGGCCCGGCAACGCTCGCCACGGGCACGCGAACCGCACTCGCCTACCTCCGCCACCCGAGCCGCGGCGCCCTGGCGGTCAGCGGCGCCGTGGGTTTCTGGGCGGCCAACATCGCAGTGCTGTGGGCCTCCTTCGAGGCGTTCGGCGGCGACGTGCCGCTCGGCGTGCTCGTGCAGGGCTTCTTCGTCGGGATGGCGGCCAACCTGATTCCGTCTCCGGCGGGCGGCGTCGGCTCCGTCGATGCGGGCATGATCTTCGCCTTCGACGTCCTGTTCGGCATTCCGAGTGGAGTGGTGTTCCCGGCCGTGCTGTGCTACCGCGTGATCGCATTCTGGCTGCCGATTCCGCCCGGGATCGTCGCCTTCTTCCAACTCCGCGGTACCGTGGCGGAATGGGAGCGCGAGCGTGAGGAATCGCGGGGTGGCGTGGCTACACTTCAGAAAGTAAAGTAATGAGCGCCTACATGGATATCGAGATCAAGGACATCGAAGACGTCGTCATCGTCGGGAGCGGCCCGGCCGGATACACGGCTGCGCTCTACACCTCGCGAGCCGACCTGAATCCGCTCGTGATCGAGGGCTTCGCGTGGGGCGGCCTGCTGCAGCAGACGACCGACGTCGAGAACTACCCCGGCTACCCCGAGGGCGTGATGGGGCCGGTGATGATGCAGGAGTTCCGCGACCAGGCGGCGCGCTTCGGCACGCGCTTCCTCACCGACGACGCGACGAAGATCGACCTCGCGAGCGGGCCGGGCGGGCTGCACACCGTGCACGTCGGCTCGACGGAGATCAAGGCGCGCGCGATCATCCTCTCGATGGGCGCCGAGCCGAAGAAGCTCGGCGTGCCCGGCGAGGAGGAGCTCGCGGCGCGCGGCGTCTCCTACTGCGCCACCTGTGACGCTGCCTTCTTCCGTGGCAAGCAGACGATCGTCGTCGGCGGCGGCGACACGGCCATGGAGGACGCGACCTTCCTGGCGAAGTTCGCCGACAAGGTGGGCATCGTCCACCGGCGGCCCGAGTTCCGCGCGTCGGCGATCATGCTCGACCGCGCGCGCGACAAGGGCAACATCGACCTCGTGACCCCGTACGTGGTGAAGAGCTTCGATGCCGGCGACGACGGCGCGCTCAAGCAGGTGACGCTCGAGAACACCGAGGACGGCTCGGAGCGCGAGCTGCCGGTCAACGGTGCGTTCGTCGCGATCGGCCACCGTCCAAACTCGCACCTCGTCGACGGGCAGCTCGAGCTCGACGAGGAGGGCTACGTCCTGGTCGAGGGCCGCTCGACGCGCACCAAGCTGCCCGGAGTGTTCGCCGCCGGCGACCTGACCGACCGCGTCTACCGCCAGGCCGTGACGGCCGCGGGCACCGGCTGCATGGCCGCGCTCGATGCGGAGGCCTACCTGCGCGACACGCCGATCGACCCCGAGGCGCACTGGGCGCCCGAGCCGGACAAGGTCGAGGCGGCGGCGGAGTCGGCGGCCTCCTAGGGCCGCCCGAGGGAGCGAGGCCGGCCAGGTGGCGCGGGGGCCGGGGGCGCGAGCCCCGGATCTGGTCCAACTGGGCGCGGCAGCAGCGCTGCGCGCCTGAGCGGATCCTCCGGCCGGGTGCCGAGGCCGAGCTCGTAGACGCCGTTCGTGGCGCCGCGCGCGTCAAGGTCGCGGGCTCGGGCCACTCCTTCACGGACATCGCCTGCACCGATGGCCTGATGCTCGACCTGTCGGGCATGCGCCGCGTGCTGTCGGTCGAGGGCAGCGACGTGACCGTCGAGGCCGGCATCACGCTGCACGACCTCGGCGAGGAGCTGCACGCTCGCGGCCTCGCCATGGAGAACCAGGGTGACGTGGACCCGCAGACCGTCGCGGGCGCGATCTCCACCGCCACGCACGGGACCGGCGGGACGTTCGGCAACCTGTCCTCGCAGGTGGTCGGCATCCGGCTCGTGGACGGGCGCGGAGAGCTGCACGAGATCACCGCAGGCGACGAGCTGCGCGCAGCGCGCGTCTCGCTGGGCGCGCTCGGGGCGATCAGCGCCGTGACGCTCCGCTGCGTCCCGGCGTTCACGATCCACCGCGTCGACGAGCCGTGCGAGCTCGACGACGTGCTGCCGCGTCTCGACCAGCACGTCGACGCGCACGATCACTGGGAGGCGTTCGTGATGCCCTACACGCGCCGGGCGCTGACGCTCACCTCCGCGCGCACCGACCGCGAGCCGGAGCCGCCTGGGAGGGCGAATGCGTTCGTGCGCGACGTCCTGCTCGAGAACGCCGCGCTCGGGCTCGCCTGCAGGCTGGGGCGGCGCTTCCCGAGCCAGATCCCGCGTCTTAACCGCTCGATCGCGTCGCTGATGGGGCGCGCGGAGCACCTCGACGCGAGCAATCGCGTCTACGCCAACGTCCGCCTCGTCCGCTTCACCGAGATGGAGTACGGCATCCCGCGTGAGCACGCGGCCGAGGCGCTCGAGCGCGTGCTCGACCTGATCGAGCGCCGCCGCCTGCCGATCGGCTTCCCGATCGAGCTGCGCGTGGTGGCACAGGACGACGCGCTGCTGTCGACGGCGTACGGGCGCCCGACCGCCTACATCGCGGTCCACCAGTACCTCGGGATGGAGTACGAGAGCTACTTCCGCGGCGTCGAGGCGATCATGGACGACTACGGCGGCCGGCCGCACTGGGGCAAGCGCCACTACCAGTCGGCGCCCACCCTGGCCGAGCGCTACCCCGAGTGGGAGCGCTTCGCGGAGATCCGCGCACGGCTCGACCCGGAGGGGCGCTTCGAGAACGACTACACGCGCCGGGTGCTCGGGCCGGTGGGCGCCCTCAGCGGCAGCGCGGAGGCAGCGAGCGGTCCAGCGTGACGACGCGCCCGTCTGTCGTCTGAATCCGCGCTCGCAGCGAGCGGCCGCCGACCGGCGAGCCGAACGGGCGCGCGCGGTCGAGGCGGAGGCGGCGCGCACTGCGGAAGGTCACCGTCTCGACGCCGGTGCCCGACACGCGCGCACGGCAGGAGCGGACAGCCAGCCGTGCCGCCGGCTTCGCGCGGCAGCTGGGGCCTGCGCACACCGACAGCAGCCCCAGGCGCAGCGCCAGCTCCGCCTGCACGCCCGCGTAGGCGGGGTCGTTGTGCAGGCTGGTGAGCTGGTACGGGTCGCGCTCGAGGTCGTAGAGCTCGCGCTCGCCGTTCGCGTGCTGGACGTAGACGTAGCGGTAGGTGCGGATCGCGTCGAAGGCGGGCTGGTTGACGCCGGGTGCGCCCTCGATCAGCAGATCGCGCCCCCATTCGACGCCGCGGTCCTCGAGCAGCGGGAAGAGCGAACGGCCGTCCTGGGGCTTGCCGGGCTTGGCGCCGGCGGCCTCGAGGATCGTCGGGGCGAGGTCGGCGTTGGTCACGAGCTGGCGGCGGCGCGCGCCCTCCGGCACGCCCGGGCCGCGCATGATCAGCGGCACGCGGATCGAGGGCTCGTAGACGAGCACCTTGCCGAGCTGCACGCGGTGCTCGCCGTGGAAGAAGCCGTTGTCCGACGTGAACAGGATCAGCGTGTTGTCGAGCTCGCGCTCGCTGCGCAGCGTGTCGACAAGCCGCACGACCGCCTCGTCGACGGCCAGCAGCGACTCGAGCCGCTGCTGGTAGTTCTCGTCGATCGCGGCGGCACGGGTGGCGTTGATCGGCGGCAGCGCCTGGATGAAGCTCGGCTTGTCGGACAGGTCGCCCTCGTTGTAGGCGGGGTCCGGCGGCAGCCGCTCGCCCGCGAAGCGGTTGATGTGCCGCGGCGCCGGCGACGGCGTGACGAGCCCGGGCGGGTCGTCCGGGTCGGCCGGGCCGCCGCTGTGGGGCGCGAGGAATGCGAGCGAGAGGAAGAACGGCGTGCGCGTGTCGCCCATCCGCCGGATGATCGACAGGGCGCGCTCGGCGTAGTAGTCGGTCGAGTAGTAGATCGGGTTGCGGTCGAGCCCGTACTGGTAGAGCAGCCCGTTCTCGTTCAGCGTGTAGCCGTAGAAGAAGTACGTCGACGGGTCGACCGACGCGTACCACTCGCTCCAGCCGAGCGGCACCTCCGTGGGGTTGCGGATCCCGTACTGGTTCAGGAACTTGCCGATGTGCACGGTCCGGTAGCCCGCCCTCTGGAGCCAGACCGGCAGCCAGTTGCGCTTGTCGAGCCGGCCGTAGCCGCCGTCAGGGGGCACGTTGCCGATCACGCCGTGGTTGTGCGAGTACTGCCCGGAGAACAGCGTCGCGCGCGAGGGACAGCAGAGCGCGTTCGACACGAAGGCGCGTTCGAAGGTGGTTCCCTCCGCGGCCAGTGAGCGCCGCACGCCGCTCATCACGCGCATCGACTCGAGCGTCTGGTCGTCGGTCATGATGACCACGATGTTGGGCCGCTCGGCCGGTGCGGCGCCGGCCCCGGCCGGCAGGACGAGCGCCGACAGTGCGAAGAAGGCGGCGAGCGCCCTCACCGGCAGGCGCGCAGCACGCGGTCGAGGGTCAGCCGGCGGCCGTCGATCGTCTCGGTGCGCACCCGCAGTCGAAAGCGGCCGCGCGAGCGCAGTTGCCGCAGCGGGATGTCCTCGACCACCGGCGGGGTGAGCGCGCGGCCGACGCGGCGGTGGCCGACGAGCACGTCGGCGCTCATGATGTCGTCGCGCTCCGAGCCGCCGACGCGCACGCGCAGGTCGTGGCGGATGCAGCTCGAGATCGGCCGGCCCTGCGAGCGCAGGAACAGCCGCAGGCGCGGGGCGGCCAGGCAGCTCGCGCCCGCGCAGGTGCGCAGCTCGCGCAGCCGCCGCTTCAGGTCACGCTGCACCGGGCGATAGCGATCGGCGCCGTCCTTGCTGCTCAGCTGGAAGGGGTCCTCGACCAGGTCATAGAGCTCGTACTCGCCCGTCGTCAGGTGCTCCACGTACAGATAGCGGTAGTTGCGGATGCCGCGGTAGGTGGGGATGCCGTTCGCGCCGCGCCCGTTCTCGATCAGGATGTCGCGTCCCCATTCCTCGCCCGGGTCCTCGGCTAGGTCGAGCAGCGAGCGCCCGTCGAGCAGGCGCCACGGCGTCACGTGCGCGGCGTCGAGAATCGTGGCCGGAACGTCGAGGTTCGCCACCAGCCGCTCGTCGACGCGCCCGCGCGGGATGCCCGGGCCGCGCATCAGGAGCGGGATGCGGATCGACGGCTCGTAGGGAAGGACCTTCTCGGCGAGTGCCCGGTGCTCGCCGTGCATGAAGCCGTTGTCGGACATGTAGACGATCAGCGTGTTCTCGAGCTCGCCGCTGCGGCGGAGCGCGTCGATCACCTGCGCGACGCCCTCGTCGACCGCGAGCAGGCTCTCGAGCTCCTGGCGCCAGTTCTCCTCGATGCCCGCGACCTTCTCGGGGGTGAAGCGCGGGCGGTCGGCCACCACCTGCGGCTTGTCGTACATCGACCGCTCGTTGAAGTTCGGCAGGCGCGGCATCGAGTAGGCCGCGAAGGCATCACGGTGACGCGGAGCGGGGGAGGGGGTGCCGGGGCTGGGCGGATCGTCCGGGTCACGCGGGCCGCCCCGGTGCGGCGCGACGTACCAGAGCGACAGATAGAAGGGCTGTGCCGACGGCGCGGCGTCCTCGATCAGGCCGACGGCGCGGCGCGTGGACTGGTCGGTCTGGTAGTCGCCGGGGCGCTCGGGCTGCGGGTAGGAGCGCAGCACGCCGTTCTCGTTGACCTTCCAGGTCGTGTAGTTGAAGGCGTTCGCGTGCGGGCTTCCGTACCAGTCGGTGTAGCCCGCCGGGATCCCGTCGCTGTACTGGTAGCCGTTGAGGTAGCGCCCGACGTGCATCGTCCGGTAGCCGGCGGCCTGAAGCCATACGGGCAGCGTGTTGGTGTGGTCGAGCATCCGAAAGCCGCCGAAGAGCCCGCTGTTGTGGAGCACGCCGTGGTTATGCGCGTACTGGCCGGTGAGGTTGGTGGCCCGCGACGGACAGCAGAGCGGGAAGCTCGCGATCGCCTGCTCGAAGTTCGTTCCCTCGCTGCCGATCTGCGCGTTCAGCTGCGGCATCATCGGCACGGTCGCCGCCGTCTGGTCGTCGGTCATGATCACGACGACGTTCGGTTGCTGCTGTTGCGCGAGCGCCGGCGCCGCTGCACAGGCGAGCAGTGCGAGCGCCGCCAGGACGCCTGCCAGGAGGCGGGACACAGGGATTTCAACACGCCCGCTGCGCGGTGGTTGCGGGTCTACAACTCCGCCCGGCCCTCGCCGCGGTACGTCGGAACCTGTCCGACGATCTCGCTGCCGCTCAGCAGCTGGAGGCTGTTGAATCGCTCGCACAGCTCGCCGGCCTTGGCATGGCGCAGGTAGACGTTCGCGCCCACGCGCAGGCTAGCGGCGGCTGCCCCGATCACCGGCGTCTGGACCTCTCCCGCCCCCTCGAGCGGATCCAGCCGCAGGCCGTGCGGCAGCTCCGGCGCCGGCAGGCGATCCGGGCCCGCCGCGCCCGAGGCGAGGTAGCCCCCACCCAGCAAAGTGGCGACGCCGCCGCTCGGCCGCCGCACCACCGGCATGGCGAACATCGCCGCCGGCGTGAGCCCGAAGGAGGCGTAGCGGTCGAAGAGAGTTGGCGCGTAGAAGCCAGATCCGGCCGTGATCTCGGTGACGACGCTCTCCGCGCGGGTCGAGTGAATGCTCCCCGTGCCGCCGCCGTTCACGAGCTTCACGTCCGCCACCTCGCGCACCGCCGCCACGGCGGCCGCGCGGCGCTCGGCGAGCTCGGGCACCGACAGCGCCTTCATCGCCCGGATCGCATAGCCCTGCAAGCGTTTTCCCAGCGGCCGGTCGCCGACGCCCGCGATGTGGGCCTCGTAGCCCATCAGCCCGGCGAGCTCGAGTTCCGGCCGCCGCGCGATCTCCTCCGCCAGCGCGCGCGCCTGCTCGGGCTCGTGCACGGGCGAGCGCTTGACGCCGACCTTGACCCGGCCGCCGAGCGGCCACCAGCTGAGGTCGAGGTCGATGCAGACGCGCACCGGGCCGGCTCCGCGCGCCGCCGACGCGATCAGGTCGAGCTGCTCGACCGAGTCGACCATCACGATCGGGGGGCGCTCGTCATCGAGCCGTGCAAGCAAGCCGAGCGCGTCGCGATCGGCGCTCGGGTAGGCCACCAGCAGGTCGCGGAAGCCATGGCCGTGGAGCCAGAGCGTCTCGGGCAGCGTGAAGGTCATCAGCCCGCGGAAGCCGGGGTCGAACTCGAGGATCGAAGCCAGCAGCGAGCGGCAGCGCACCGACTTGCTCGCGACCCGGATCGGAACGCCGCCGGCGCGCCCGAGCATCTCGCGCGCGTTCGACCACATCGCGTCGAGGTCGACGAACGCGAACGGCGCCGTGGTGCCCGCGAAGATCTCCTCGAGCTCCTCGTAGGAGCGCTCGCGGGCGGTCGCGGGGGCTGTCGTCACGGCCATGCGGGCATTATCCCGGGGTGCCGCCCGTCCTCCTCGTCCTGCTGGCGATCGCCTCGGTGCAGATCGGGTCCGCTCTCGCCAAGGGCCTGTTCGACGAGATCGGGCCGGGCGGGACCGTCTTCCTGCGGCTGCTCTTCGCGGCCGTGGTGCTCATGGCGGTCTGGCGGCCCTCGCTGCGCGGCCGCAGCCGCCGCGACCTGGTCCTGGTGGCGGTGTTCGGCCTTGTGCTCGCCTGCATGAACATGTCCTTCTACGCAGCGCTCGACCGCATCCCGCTCGGCGCCGCGGTGACCTTCGAGTTCGTTGGGCCGTTGGGCGTGGCGGTGGCGGGCTCGCGGCGGCCGCTCGACCTGCTCTGGGTCGCGCTTGCCGCGGCCGGGATCCTGTTGCTGTCCGACTTCGGCGCGGGCGGGCTCGACGGGCTCGGCATCGCGCTCGCCCTGCTGGCCGGAGCGTTCTGGGCCGCCTACATCCTGCTGAGCGCCCGCATCGGCAGCCGCTACGAGGGCGCCGATGGGCTCGCGCTCGCGATGGTCGTCGGCGCGGTGGTGCTCGTGCCGGTCGGGGTCGGCGAGGCGGGCGGCGAGTTGCTGGTCCCATGGATCCTCGCCGCCGGCCTCGCCGTGGCGGTGCTCTCGTCGGCGCTCCCCTACGCGCTCGAGATGGAGGCGCTACGGCGCATGCCCACGAGCGTCTTCGGCGTGCTCATGTCGCTCGAGCCCGGCATGGCGGCCCTCGCCGGCTATGTGGTGCTGGGCGAGGGCCTCGAGGCGCGCGAGATCGTCGCGATCCTGCTGGTCGTCGCCGCCAGCGCGGGCGCCTCCCGCGGTGCGGTGCTCGCGCCGCGCGACGCGTAGGCGGCCGCGGCGAAGGTCGCGAGCTCGGTCGCGTAGCGCTCGGGCCGCTCCCAGTGCGGGGCGTGACCGGTGCCGTCGAGCGTCACGAGCCGCGCGTCCGGCAGTCGCGCCAGCAGCCACTTCTGCTCGCTGTCCGGCACGATCGCGTCGCGCGCCCCGTGGATCAGCAGCGTGGGCGCCGTGATGTCGCCCAGACGCTCGGACAGGTCGATCCGCATCAGCTCCGCGAACGCGGCTCGCCAGGTCCGTGCGGGCAGCTTGAGGCTCTCCTCCACGAACGTGTCGAGCAGGCCGGGCGCGAGCGGCCGCTCCGTAGTCGAGGCCTGAAACTCCCTTACGAAGGTCGGGTCGACCGGATCGTCGAGCTCCGCCACGGCCGCGGCCACCTCCGCGATCACCGGATTGTGCGCCGGGGTGGCCGGGGCGCCCTCGAGCACGAGCGCGGCCACGCGCTGCGGCCGCTCGATTGCTATCTGCGCGGCCACGTAGGTCCCGAGCGAGTGGCCGCAGACCACGGCGGACTCGAGCTCGAGCCGGTCGAGCAGCTCGATCACATCGGCGGCGTAGTCCTCGGCGCCGTAGCCGGCCTCGGGCCGCTCGGCGTCGCCATGACCGCGCATGCTCACCGCGATCGCCCGAATCGCCTCGGGCAGCAGCGGCAACACGGGCTGCCAGGAGCGCTGCGAGTCGGTGATCCCGTGCAGCAGCAGCACCGGCGTCCCGTCGGGATCGCCCTGCTCGGCATATGGCAGGCGTACGGTCTTCATCGTTCGGTTCCCTTCGAGTCAAGGGCGAACGACGAGACGACGGCCGCGTACTCGCCCGGGTGGGTTTGGTGGGGTGCATGGCCCGCGCCCTGGATCGTCACGAGCTCGGCCTGGGGCGCCGCGCCCACGAGCACGTCCATGATTGGCGCGAACCAGGGCAGGCTCGCGCTGCCCTGTGTCAGCTGGACGGGCAGCTCGAGCTCCGCGAGCGCCTCGAGGTCGGCGGCGGCCCAGTCGGGGTCGCGCAGCTCGGCCGCGAAGGCCGGTGCGTTGCGCACCATGGCCTGGTGGATCGCAGGCGGGAGCAGCGGCCATGCCCCCGGGCCGATCGCCACGTTCTCGACGAAGTGGCGCGCGCCGGCCTCGGCTTCGCCGTGCCCGACGATCTCGCCAACGGTCTCGAGGTCCTTCATCGCCTGTTCGACGATCGGGTCGCGAGCCGCGACTCCGACGAGCGGTGGCTCGTGCGCGCTCACGCTGTGGAAGAGCTCGGGCCGGCGCGTGGCGAGCCCAAGCGCGATCGAGCCGCCGTACGAGTTGCCGGCCACGTGCGCGCGGCCGCCCGCCACGGTCTCGATCAATGCAGCGAGGTCGTCCTCGTGGCGCCCGCGGGTGAGCGGACCCTTGGGCGCCTGCGGGCTTTGACCGTGGCCGGTCCGGTCGTACGCGATCACGCGTACGGCGCCGGCCAGGTCGGGCATCGCGAGGCCCCAGGTGACGGTCTCGGTCCAGCTGCCGTGCACCAGCACGAGCGGCTCGCCGGCGCCCGCCTCCTCGTGGAAGAGGGTCGGCGTCGTGGCGGCCGGCATCAGTGCCACACCTCCATGTGGCGCGCGTGTGACGCCAGGTACGAACCGGGCCGGAACTTCTCGTCGTAGAAGTCCAGGTCCAGGTGGTGGGCCTGCACGTAGTTCAGGATCATCAGCGACGGGGTCGTCGCCGGGAACTTCCCGAACGTGTCGTACAGGTACTCGGCCTGGTGGGCGACGCAGTCGCGGAAGCGCTCGTCGTGCACCTGGGCGCTCGAGCGAATCAGGGCCGACTCGCTCCAGGCGCCCTTCGTGCCCGCGCTGTGCGGTCCGCCGGCGCCGAACTTGCGCTCGCAGAACGCCTCGACGGCGGCGCGCATGTCCTCGTAGTGCGGCGGGCAGTACGCCTCGAACACACCCTCGAGACCGGTCGGGTTCGGGACCGACCAGCGCTCGTCCTCGTCGTAGCGGAAGCCGAGCCCGGGCACTTCGGGGTTACCCGAGGCGCCGAGCATCGAGAAGCGGTCGACGCCGTCGAACATCCAGCCGCCGAGGCCCATGGCCTGGAGCGTCAGGACGCCCGCGTAGCAGGAGCAGGCGAGCTCGGCCGTGATCTCGGCCAGCATGTACTGGTCGAAGAACGTGAGCGGGAAGGGGTCGTCGACGTCGACGAGCCCGCGGTAGCGCTCCATGCCGGGGATCGGCCGCCCGTTGACGTCATCGGTCAGGCAGTAGCCGTTCTGGGTCAGGAAGCAGAGACCGGCGAGCGTGTGCTGCGCGAGGTCGCCGACGGGGATCACGAGCAGCGAGCCCGGCACGTTCACGCACCAGGTGTTGTGGCCCTCGAGGTAGGGCTCCTCGCGCGGGAGGTGGATGCGCTCGTCGGACAGCTTCACGAGTCGCTCGGCGTGGCGCTCGACCATCAGCTCCGGCGTGATCTCCTCGTCCGCGGGGTCGACGAGCGCGCCGGCGTCGCGGGTCGGGAAGAACCAGGTGCCCGAGTCGTCGGTGAAGAACAGCTCGGAGGTGTGGAAGCCGGCGGCCGACGGGAACGTGCGGCCGGCGGCGCCCGCGGCGTAGTTCGCCATGTGCGGGGCGTAGTGCGCGTTGCGCGTGATCGAGTAGTGCCAGCCGGTGGTGCCCGCCATCGAGGTGAGCACGACGAGCCGCTCGAGATCCGACAGCGGTAGAGGCTCGTGGGGCGAGTCGTAGGCGAGCGGGCCGTCGGGGATCTGGGCGCCGAGCGCGACGCGCCGCGCGCGGCGGCCGTAGAGGGCGTCCAGGAGCGGGTAGCTCGCGAGCTCTCTCAGTGCCTCTGCCTGCTTGGACGGTCCGGCGCTTGTGGTGGTCAAAGGGATGCTCCTCCTCGATGGTCCGTTTCGGCGCGGGCGTGAGGGGGCGCCTCACGATGTGAGGCCGGCGCTCACGCCCCTCCGGCATGGACTCGTTGCAAGGGAAGGTGGCCCTCCTGACCGGTGCCACAGGGGGGCTGGGCAGCGAGATGGCGCGCGCCCTGGGCCGGGAGGGCGTCCAGCTCGCGCTGTCGGGGCGCGGCGAGGCCGCGCTGCGGCGTCTGGCCGCTGAGCTGGCCGAGAGCGGCGTGCGCAGCGTGGCGCTGCCCGCCGACCTGTCGGACCGAGAGCAGGTCGGCGGGCTCGTCGCTCGTGCCGAGGAGGCGCTCGGACCGCTCGACATCGTCGTCAACAACGCGGCGGTCGAGGTCTGCTCGAGCTTCGACGCGCTCGCTGACGAGGACATCGAGCGGATCGTTCAGGTCAACCTCACGGCTCCAGTGGTGCTGAGCCGCGACGCAGCCGCCCGCATGTGCGAGCGCGACGGCGGCCAGATCGTGTTCGTCTCCTCGCTCTCCGGCTACGCCGGCACGGCCTTCCAGAGCCCGTACGCGGCGACCAAGGGAGCGCTCATCACGCTCAGCCGCAGCCTGCGGGCCGAGTACATCGACAGCCCGGTGCGCTTCTCGGTGGTCTCACCGGGCTCGGTCGCCGGGCGCGGGATCTTCGCGCGCGGGCAGGCCGAGGGCATCCGCGTGCCGGGAGCGCTGCGGCTGAGCACGCCTCAGGCGGTCGCCCGCAGCGTTGTCGAGACGATTCGGTCAGACGCGCCTGAGGCGATGGTCTACCCCGGGCCGATCCGGCCCGCGCTGGTGCTCGGCCTGCTCGCGCCGAGGCTCGCCGAGCGGCTCAACGAGCGGCTCGGGCTCGGGCGGATCTTCCGCCCTGTCGCGGAGGCGCGTGGGACCCTAGGATCTCGTTGTGTCGCCCCAGCACGCCGCGGCCCCGGCAGTCAGGACCAGCTTCTTCGGTCGTGAACGCGAGCTCGCGCACCTGCGCGAGCTGGTGACCCGCGAGCCGCTCGTCACCATCACCGGTCTCGGCGGCGCCGGCAAGACTCGTCTCGCGACCGAGGCGACCAGCGGCTCTAACGGCAGCGAGGCGCGCTGGTGCATCCTGACCGCGCTCGACTCCGACGACGCCGTGGCTGCGGCGGTGGCCGACTCGCTCGGGCGCGACGGCGGCGCGGACGCGGTCGTCGAGGCGCTCAACGAGCGCCCGCGACTGCTCGTGCTCGACAACTGCGAGCACGTGATCGCGGGTGCGGCCGAGCTCGCCGACCGCATCCTGGCCGGCTGTCCCGACGCCCGGCTGCTCGCCACGAGCCGCGAGCCGCTCGGCGTGGACGGCGAACAGGTGCTGCGGCTAGGGCCGCTCGGCCTGCCGCAGGGCGAGGAGCTCGAGGCGCTCGAGCGCTCGGAGGCGGTCGCCCTGTTCGTCGACCGCGCACGCGCCGCCCGCTGGGACTTCGTCCTCGACGCGGACAACGCCGAGCCGGTGGCGCGCATCTGCCGCCGGCTCGACGGGCTGCCGCTCGCGATCGAGCTTGCCGCGGCGCGCAGCCGGGCGCTCTCGCCGGCGGAGATCGCCGGCCTGCTCGACGAGCGCTTCCGGCTGCTCACGCGCGCGCGCTCGCGCGAGGGCGAGCGCCACCGCACGCTGCGGGCGACGATCGACTGGTCCTACCGGCTCCTCAGCGAGCCCGAGCGGCTCGCGTTCGACCGCCTGGCGGTCTTCGCCGGCCGCTTCGACCTCGACGCGGCGGCGGCCGTCTGCGCCGGCTGCGGCGTCGACCCGGCCGAGATGCTCGACCTGCTGGACCGGCTCGTGCAGCGCTCACTGCTCGTGGCGGATGAGCAGCAGGGCACCACGTTCTACTCGATGCTCGAGTCGCTTCGCCACTACGGCCTCGAGCGGCTCGCCGAGCGTGGCGGCGAGCGGCGCGTGCGCGAGCTGCACGCCGACCACTACCTGACCCTCGCCGACGGCATGCGCCGCGACGCCGAGGAGCTCTGGACGAAGGACATGCTTCGCGCAGGCATCCGCTCTTTCGACGAGGTGCGTGCCGCGGCGCTCTGGTCGATTCGCAACGACGACTCGCCCGAGCGCGCCTTCCGGCTGGTCGCCGCGCTCTGGCCGCTCTGCCCGTCGCTGCACGCCGCCGAGATCGCCTCGCTGTGCGGGCAGGCGCTCGAGCGCTGGCCCGGGGCGGATGACCAGCTCGCCCAGGATGTGCTGGGCGCCGCCGCGGTCGCGGAGTTCGCGGCCGGCCACCCCGAGGGCGCGCTGCGCTACTCCGACCGCGCGATCGCGAGTGAACGCGACGACGGCCCGCCCGCCGCACTCGCGCGCCGCGCCGTGGCGCTCGTGACGTACGGCTTCCTCGGTGAGGTGGACGCGGGCCTCGAGCGCATCGACGACGCCGTGCACGCAGCCCACGCGGCCGGCAAGCCCGCGGTGGCCCTCGAGATGTCGGTGCTGCGGGCGCAGGCGCTGGCCGCCGCTGGCCGTTACGAGGACGCGGTCGCGACCGGCGAGGCCGCGCGCCGCGAAGGGGAGCGCATGGAGAGCCCCTACATGATCGCCTGGGTGCTCTACACGCTCGGCACCGTCTTCAAGTCGGGCGGCGATGCGCGCGCCCAGGCCTGCCTCGAGGAGAGCCTGAGGCTCGCCGCGGCGAGCGACTTCTTCTTGATCCGCGGCAGCAGCATGCGCCAGCTGGCGGCGCTCGCAGCCGCGGACGGCCGCGACCACGAGGCGGCGCGCCTGCTCGTCTCCGCGTATGAGCACTTCGCTTCGACCGGCGACCGCTCGCAGCGCTGGGATGTCTTGAGGACGAGCGCGCCCCTGCTCGCGCGCAGCGGCCGGCGCGAGCTCGCCGCCCGCGTGCTCGCGGGCGCTACGGCGGATCGACGCGCACGGCGGCCGGCGCCGCTCGAGGCGCAGGGGCTCGCGGAGCTGAGCGCTGAGCTGGCCGACGAGCTGCGCGCGGCGTCGCTCGCGCCGCCGCTCTTGGAGGACGTCGGCCCGGCGGTGGTCGGGGAGCTGCGGGCGCTCGAGTCGTCGGTGCCCGCGGCGGCTGCTGCCGCGGCGCAGGCCTCCGCGCCCGCGGGCGAGGCCTTCCGTCACGAGGGCGAGCTGTGGCTGCTGTCCTACGCGGGCCTGGACGCGCATCTGCCCGACCTCAAGGGCCTTCACGACATCGCGCGCCTGCTGGCCGCGCCCGGGGAGGAGATCCATTGCCTCGAGCTCGCGGCCGGCCCGGCGCGCAGGCCCGCCGCGGGCGCGGCGGACGACGGCCTCGCCGTTCAGGGTCACGCCGGCGAGCTTCTCGACGAGCACGGCAAGGCGGAGTTCAAGCGCCGCATCGGCGACCTGCGCGAGGAGGTCGAGCTGGCCGAGGCGGCGGGCGATGTCGTGCGCGCCGAGCGCGCCCGCGAGGAGCTCGACAGCGTGACGGAGGCGCTCGCGTCGGCGTTCGGGCTCGGCGGAAGGGCGCGGCGGGCGGGCGATCCCGCCGAGCGTGCACGCTCGGCGGTCACGTGGCGGATCCGCAGCGCCGTGTCGAAGGTCGAGGCGGCTCATCCGGCGCTCGGTGCACACCTGCGTGCCTCGGTGCGCACCGGCACCTTCTGCTCGTACACGCCCGAGCGGCCGCTTCGCTGGACTCTCTGAGGCGCCGGCTCACAGTGTGAGGCAGGCCCTCACGCCCTGGTCTTGACCACCCGACCAGGAGTTACGTCATGGCCTCGCGCAGAATCCTCGTTGCCGCAGTCGCCGCGTTCGTGGCGGTCGCGATCGTCGCCGGACCGGCCCAGGCCCGCTCGCTCGGGATCGCGGAGGCGGGCGGGCTCGCCCAGGCCGCCGTCGCCGACCGGACCGACGAGCTCATCTGCGTTCGCGCTGTCGAGCGCGCGGGGCGTCCCTCGCCGCGGCGGGTCCTGTGTCTCGTGGGACACGCGCCCCAGGGCGACTCGGTCTGCCGCACGCTCGTCGACGTGCGCAGCGGGCGCGGCGCAGCCGCCCCCGCGCGCGTGAGGATCGTGCCCCTCAAGGTCTGCGCGCCGCTGCCCACGTGAGGACGCGGCGGGGGCGCGCGCAGGTCGCTATGCGACCGCGGTCGTTCCCGCCTCCTCGGGTTGCGGCGGCTCCGCCGAGGTGATCCCCGGGCGTATCGGCAGCAGGTCGAGCAGCGTGAGCGGCTGTCCGCAGCCGTTGCACCAGGTCACGCGCGCGAGGCCGTCGAGATCGACGACGTCGTTGCATGATGGACAGCGGTATTGGGCCATGTGGCTAATTGCACTATCAACCAGCCGCTGTTGGTATGGGGTGGAGACCCCATTTCTCCCTGCTCAGCGCAGGTAAATCGGATTCGACAGGATCCACGTGCGGGCGCGGCCCGCGGCGTGCCGGAGCGCCTCGACCCGATAGGCGCCGGGCTCCTCGATGTCGTGGTCCAGCCGGGTCCCGTCGGCGCTTGCGATCGCCTTGCCGTCGCGCAGCAAGCGCAGCCGCGCCGGCAGAGGCGTGCGGGCGCTCAGGGTGCGCCTGCCGGCCGGCCCCTCGGCCCCCATGGGCAGATCGCCGGCCTCGAAGCGAAAGCCGCGCGCCGGGGCCAGCGAGTCGACGGAGATGTAGCAGCGCCCTTCGCGCAGCGCCCCGAAGACGAGCCCGCGGTCGCGCTCGAGCTCGCGCTCAGGCGCCTCGTCGCACAGCACGTGCGTGCGGATGAAGCGGAACGAGCGCCGGTAGGCCATCAGCCTGATCGGCACGACCGGCCCGATCCGCTTGCCGATCTGATGGGCGTCGAGCCCGCCGATGGCCACCACCCGCCGCGTCCTGCAGAGCCGGTCCCACGCCTCCACGTTGCGCGCCGGCGGGTGCTCCAGCACGCGCTGCGGCGCGACGATGAAGCGCAGGGCGTCGCCGACGCTCTCGAGCGCCTCCGCCGTGTCGGTCACGAAGCTCCACAGCTCGACCCCGTGCAGCCATTCGCTGTCCAGCCCGGCGAACGGCATGCCCTCGCCCGCTCGCTTGAAGCGCCGCGAGCCGTGTGACCACGGATGCGCCGCGAAGCCGATCCCGCCCGCCTCGGCCACCGCCCGGCAAATCGCGTCGGCGTCCAGTCCCTCGTGGTCGATCGGCGAATCGACTCCGAAGGCGAGCAGGTGGTTGCGCCGCCGCGGCGAGACCTCGACGCCGGCCAGCAGCAGGACGTCCCCGTACCAGCCCTCCTCGCCGCGGCGCCTGGCCTCGAGCGTGTCGTGATCGGTGAGCAGGACGACGTCCGCCCGCGCCCGCCGGCCGGCGCGCGCGATCTGCTTCACGGTGCCGGTGCCGTCCGAGTAGGTGGAATGCAGATGGACGACGCAGGCGAGGTCGTGCATCCGCGGCCCGCCTAGTCGAGATCGCGGCGGATCAGAAGCGCCGCCGCAGGCGCGAAGGCCGCGCCGATCCAGGCGAGCATCGCGAGCACGGCCAGCCCCGGCGAGAGCACATCGAGGTCGTCGGGCAGGCCCGCATCCTCGGGCGGCACGTTCGAGATGCCGACCGGAAGCGCGCTGAACGGGCTGAAGCGACCGACCTCGGGCAGCAGCGCGGCCACCAGCGGATCGATCGCGAAGCCCACCACGAGCAGGCCGACCACGGCCACGACCTGATTGCGGACGAGCGCTCCGATGCCCACGCCGAAGGCGCCGAGCAGCGCCGCCACCAGCGCGTTGCGCGCCAACAGCTCGAGCAGCTCGCCGGCGCCGGGCGTCGGCAGGTCGCGAATCGTGAGGATCGCGAGCCCCACGATCGTGATCGCGATCGAGATCAGCACCGACAGCACGAGGCCGGCCGCGGCGAAGGCGATCGTCTTGGCGGCGAGGAAGCGCAGCCGGTCGGGGGCGGCGAGCAGCGAGCTCGTGATCGTGTGATGGCGCCATTCGCCGGTGATCCCGACGACCGCCAGGATCGTGATGAACAGGCTGCTCGTGTCCGAGCTGAACACGTCGTAGAGGACGTCGTCGCGAGTCGGCTCGTCGAGGATGCTCACGAGCACCGTGATCAGCAGCGACGTGCCCACGGCCGCGGCCGTGAGCGCGAGGAAGGTGCGCGTCGTGCGGAGCTTGATCAGCTCGGCGCGCAGAAGCGGGGTCATGCGCTCTCCTCCGCTCGCTGCTCGGTGAGCTCGAAGAAGGCCTCCTCGAGCGAGCGTGTCTGCGCGACCAGCTCGCGCAGCACCACGCGGTGCTCGGCGGCGACCTCGCCGACCGCCTGCGGCTCCGTGTCGTGCACGAGCAACAGATCGTCCGACGGCGTGTCGACGGCGAGGTCGCGCTCACGCAACAACCCCGCCAGACGCGCCGCGTCGGCGGAGCGCACGCGCGTGACGGGCTCGCCGCCGCCCCCGAGCACGCGGTCGATCGGGCCGCTCGCGCGCAGCACGCCCTTGGCGATCACCACCACGTCGTCGACGCTTTGCTCGACCTCGGAGAGCAGGTGGCTCGACACGAGCACCGCGCGTCCGCGCGCCGCCTGCGCGCGCAGCAGGTCGCGGACCCAGCGGATGCCCGGCGGGTCGAGCCCGTTGGTGGGCTCGTCGAGGATCAGCACTTCGGGGTCGCCGAGCAGCGCGGCCGCGATCGCGAGCCGCTGGCGCATACCCATCGAGTAGCCCTTGACGCGCCGGTCCGCCGCGGCGGTGAGGCCCACCTGCTCGAGTAGCTCGGTCACGCGCTCAGGCGGGTGCTCGCCCGCGGCCGCGAGGACGCGCAGGTGATTGCGACCCGAGCGCCCGGGGTGGAAGGACGCGTTCTCGAGCACGGCGCCCACCTGGCTGCTCGGATGCTCGAGGTCCTGGTAGCGCCTGCCGTTGATCGTGCCGTTGCCGCGATCGGCGTGGATGAGGCCGAGCAGCATGCGCAGCGTCGTCGATTTGCCGGCGCCGTTTGGACCCAAGAAGCCGGTGACGCGGCCGGCGTCGACCGCGAACGACATGTCCGAAACCGCCTGCACCTTGCCGAAGCGCTTGCTGAGGCCGTCGATCTCGATTGCGGCGCTGGTTGCCATGAGCGCGGCAAGCTACCCGACGCTCCGGAGGACGGCTGAGCCACTTATCAACTGGGTAACTTTGGGCTGTGAGCGACACAGACACCTTCGGCGCCCGTTCCACTCTCGACGCCGGCGGCGAGCAGTTCGAGATCTTCCGGCTCGATTCGCTGGCCGGCGACTACGACATCGAGCGGCTGCCGTACTCGCTCAAGATCCTGCTCGAGAACCTGCTTCGCCACGGCGAGGACGAGGGCGCCAAGGCGCTGGCCGGCTGGGATCCGGCCGCCGATCCGTCGATCGAGATCGCCTACACGCCGGCGCGCGTTCTGATGCAGGACTTCACCGGCGTTCCCGCGATCGTCGACCTGGCCGCCATGCGCGACGCCATGGACGAGCTCGGGGGCGACCCCAAGCGGATCAACCCGCTCGTCCCCGTCGAGCTCGTCATCGATCACTCGATTCAGGTCGACGTCTTCGCGGAGCGGCTCGCCTTCCAGCGCAACGCCGAGCTCGAGTTCGAGCGCAACCGCGAGCGCTACGCCTTCCTGCGCTGGGGCCAGACGGCGTTCGACAACTTCGCCGTGGTGCCGCCGAACACCGGTATCTGCCACCAGGTCAACCTCGAGTACCTGGCGCGCGTGGTCGAGGCGCGCGACGGCCAGGCCTTCCCGGACACGCTCGTCGGCACCGACTCGCACACCACGATGGTCAACGGACTGGGAGTGCTCGGCTGGGGGGTCGGCGGCATCGAGGCCGAGGCGGCGATGCTCGGCCAGCCGGTGTCGATGCTGATCCCGCAGGTGGTGGGCTTCAAGCTCTCGGGCGCGCTGCCCGAGGGCTCGACCGCGACCGACCTCGTCCTGACCGTCACGCAGATGCTGCGCGAGCGCGGGGTGGTCGGCAAGTTCGTCGAGTTCCACGGGCCGGGTCTGCCGAACCTGCCGCTCGCCGACCGCGCGACCATCGGGAACATGTCTCCGGAGATGGGCGCGACCTGCGCCATCTTCCCCGTCGACCAGGAGACGCTCCGCTACCTCGAGTTCTCGGGGCGGCCGCCGGAGCGGCTCGAGCTGGTCGAGGCCTACACGCGCGAGCAGGGCCTGTTCCACGAGGAGGGCTCGCCCGAGGCGACCTACTCCGACAGCCTCGAGCTCGATCTCGGCGAGGTCGAGCCCTCGCTCGCCGGCCCGCGCCGGCCGCAGGACCGCGTGGCGCTCTCCGACGCGGCCGAGGACTTCGTGGCCGAGCTGCACGAGTACACGGGCAGCGAGGAGCTGCTCACCGGCTACGACGAGGCGGCGGCTGAGACCTTCCCCGCCTCCGACCCGGTGACCAACAACGGCGGTGGCGCCGAGCCCAAGCAGCCCGGGCACAGCCACCCCGAGCCCGGCACGGCGCACGCCGAGCGCGACGAGGGCTTCGGCCACGGCTCGGTCGTGATCGCGGCGATCACGAGCTGCACGAACACGTCGAACCCCTCGGTGATGCTCGGCGCCGGGCTGCTCGCGAAGAAGGCCGTCGAGGCGGGGCTCGAGCGCATGCCCTGGGTCAAGACCTCGCTGGCGCCCGGCTCGAAGGTCGTGACCGACTACCTCGAGCGCGCCGAGCTGATCGAGCCGCTCTCGCGGCTCGGCTTCGACCTCGTCGGCTACGGCTGCACGACCTGCATCGGGAACTCCGGGCCGCTGCCGGAGGAGATCTCGCAGGAGATCGAGGAGCGCGACCTCGTGGTGGCGAGCGTGCTGTCCGGCAACCGCAACTTCGAGGGCCGGATCCACCCCGAGGTGAAGATGAACTACCTCGCCTCGCCGCCGCTGTGCGTGGCCTACGCGCTCGCCGGCCGCATGGACCTCGACATCGTCAACGAGCCGCTCCAGGGCGACACCTATCTGCGCGACATCTGGCCGACCCAGGCCGAGGTGAGCGAGGCGATCGAGTCGGCGATCGAATCGGACATGTTCCGCAAGAGCTACGGCGAGGTGTTCGAGGGCGACGAGAACTGGAACGCGCTCGACATCCCCGAGGGCGACCGCTACGCCTGGGACGACGGAGTCCACCTACGTCAAGCAGCCGCCCTACTTCGAGGGCATGCCGGCCGACCCGCCCGAGGGCTTCGAGGACATCAGGGGCGCCCGGGTGATCGCACTGCTCGGCGACAGCGTCACGACCGACCACATCTCGCCCGCCGGCGCGATCAAGAAGGACTCGCCCGCCGGCCAGTACCTGATCGAGCACGGCGTCGAGCAGCGCGGCTTCAACTCCTACGGCTCCCGCCGCGGCAACCACGAGGTGATGATCCGCGGCACGTTCGCGAACATCCGCCTGCGCAACCTGCTGGCGCCGGGCACCGAGGGCGGCTGGACTGTGCGCGACGGCGAGCAGGAGACGATCTACGACGCCGCCGTCGCCTACTCGGAGGAGGACACGCCCCTGTGCGTGCTGGCGGGCAAGGAGTACGGCTCCGGCTCGTCGCGCGACTGGGCCGCCAAGGGCCCGCGCCTGCTCGGCATCCGCTTCGTGATCGCGGAGTCATATGAGCGCATCCACCGCTCGAACCTCGTGGGCATGGGCGTGCTGCCGCTCCAGTTCCCCGACGGCGAGACGGTCGAGTCGCTCGGCCTGAAGGGCGACGAGACCTTCGACCTCGCGCCGCTCGAGGAGGGTGCGCGCGAGCTCCATGTGAGCGCCACGCCGGCGGGCGGGGGAGACCCGATCGAGTTCGACGCGCGCGTGCGCATCGACACCCCCAACGAATGGGAGTACTACCGCCACGACGGGATCCTCCATTTCGTGCTGCGCGGGCTGCTCAAGGACTGAGGCGGGAGACGTGTGACGCACTTCACTTGCGGCACGCTTGACAATTGATTGGTCTATCAATAACGTTGCTCACACGATGTCACCGAAGACCAAGCAGAAGGCCGTGACGCGCGCGAGCTCGGACGAGCGCCGTGAGCAGGTCATCCAGGCGGCGGTGCACGAGTTCGCGGAGCACGGCTTCCGCGCGACCAGCACGAGCGCAATCGCCAAGCGGGCGGGGATCTCGCAGCCGTACATCTACGCGCTGTTCCCGAACAAGCACGAGCTCTTCCTGGCGACGCACGCGTACGTGGTAGGTCACATTCGCGACGCGTTCACGGACGCGGCGCGTGGCCTGGACGACCCCGAGGACAGGCTTCACGCGATGGGGAAGGCCTATATGACCTTGCTCCAGGAGCGTGACGAGATCCTGGTCCAGATGCAGTCGCACGCCGCGGCAGGCGACCCGGCCCTCCGCAACGTGGTACGGCGGGAGTTCATGGGCCTGATCGAGCACGTGGAGCGCGTCGCCGGCGTCCCGCGTGAGAAGGCACTCGACTTCGTGGCCTGCGGGATGCTCCTGAACGTCATCGCGGCACTCGACCTTCCCGACGAGTATCTGCCGATCCAGGTCGACCAGGTCCTCGCGCAGTAGTCCGATCGAGACCCTCTCTTTTTTCCGTACTCGCTGATAGATCAATCAATCAAGACTGAGGAGGAGCCATGGAACGCACACGCAGCATCTGGACACTCGCGATCGTCTCGGTCGCGCTCTTCATGGTCACGCTCGACAACCTCGTCGTGACGAACGCTCTCGTGAGCATCCGCGAGGACCTCGGTGCAACGCTCGAGGAGCTCGAGTGGACCGTCAACGCGTACACGCTGAGCTTCGCGGTGCTCCTCCTGACCGGTGCCGCCCTGGGTGATCGGCTCGGGCGCAGGCGGATGTTCGCCGTGGGCGTCGCGATCTTCACGGTCGCGTCCGCTGCCGCAGCGCTCGCCGCGTCCACCGAGGCGCTGATCGCTGCCCGCGCGCTGCAGGGCCTCGGCGCGGCCATCGTGACCCCGCTGACCCTGACGCTTCTGAGCGAGGCCTTCAGCGAGAACCGCCGCGGGCTCGCGCTCGGCATCTGGTCGGGCGTCTCCGGCCTCGGCGTCGCGCTCGGGCCGGTGGTGGGCGGCGCTGTCGTCGAGGGCTTCTCCTGGCAGTGGATCTTCTGGCTGAACGTCCCCATCGGCATCGCGCTGGCGCCCACGGCGATGGCGATGCTGCGCGAGAGCCACGGGGCGAACCGGACGCTCGACGTTCCGGGCCTCGCCCTCGCGAGCGCCGGCCTGCTGGGCGTCGTGCTCGGCATCGTCCGCGCGCAGGCGCTCGGCTGGACGAGCACGTTCGTGCTCACCTCGATCGGCGTCGGAATCGCGTTCCTGGCCGCGTTCGTGGCGTGGGAGCTGCGCGCTCAGTCGCCGATGCTGCCGATGCGCTTCTTCCGCAATCGCGGCTTCGCGGCGACCAACGGAGTCTCGCTGGCGATGTTCTTCGGCAGCTTCGGGGCGATCTTCCTGCTCGCGCAGTTCTTCCAGGCGGCACAGGGCTACTCGCCGCTCGAGGCGGGACTGCGCACGCTCCCGTGGACGGCGATGCCGATCTTCGTCGCGCCGATTGCGGGGCTGCTGTCGGACCGGATCGGGCCGCGGCCGCTGATGGCAACCGGCCTGGCGCTCCAGGCGGCCGGCCTCGCGTGGCTGGCGGCCGTGACCGAGCCGAGCGTGGCCTACGGCGCCCTCGTCCCGGGTTTCGTGGCGGCCGGCACCGGCATGGCGCTCGTGTTCGCGCCCGCCGCGAACGCGGTGCTCAGCTCGGTGCGGCCCGAGGAGGCCGGCCAGGCATCGGGTGCGACCAACGCGATCCGCGAGGTAGGCGGCGTGCTGGGCGTGGCGGTGCTCGCCACGGTGTTCGCGCACTCGGGCTCGTTCGTCTCACCGGACGCGTTCGTCGACGGCCTCGTGCCCGCGGTCTGGGTGGGGGCGGCGGTGCTGGCGATCGGAGCGCTGCTCGCGCTGCTGATCCCGGCGCGGCCGAGCGCGGCTCAGGCGGAGGCGGGCTCGAGCACGACCACCGGAATGACCCTGGAGCCGGCGCGCTCCTCGTAGGTGGCATAGCCCGCGTAGTAGTCGACCGCCTCATCCCACAGCCGCTCGCGCTCCTCTGCCTCGGCCTCACGGGCTACGTACTCGCCCGTGAGGCCACCGGGGGCGGTGAAGCGCACGCTCGGATCGGCGCGCAGGTTGTGGAGCCAGGCCGGGTGGTGCGGCGCGCCGCCCTTGGAGGCGATCAGGACGACGCGCTCGCCGTCGCGCAGATAGAGGAGCGGCGTCGTGCGCAGCTCTCCGCTGCGCGCCCCGGTCGTCTCGAGCAGGCCGACCTGCTGGCCGACGGTGACGTGCACCCGCCCGCGCGAGCGGCGCAGCAGGATCCGGTCGACCCGCATGGCCACGTTGACGTAGAACCAACTGCCCGGCTTCGAGCGGATGAAGTCCTCGAGCCGCCGCTCGACGGCGTTCAGCTTGCGGCGGCGCGGCCGGGCGGTGCTCACGCGAGCACGCTAACCGCTCCCACGCCTCCTCGCTAGGGTCCCGCCGATGCTGGACGTCCACGCGCTCCGCCAGCGCTTCCCGGCCCTCGCGTCGGGCGCGGCCTATCTCGACGGCCCCGGCGGCTCGCAGGCGCCGCAGGAGGTGCTGGACGCCGTCGACGGCTATCTGCGTGGCTCGAACGCGAACCTCGGGGGCGCCTTTCCGACCTCGGCGGCCTCGGATGAGCTGATGGCGCGCGCCCGCGAGACCGCCGCCGAGTTCACCGGCGGCGACCCGGACGGCATCGCGTTCGGCGCCAACATGACGACGCTGAACTTCCTGCTCGCGCACGCGGTCGGCCGCACGCTCGAGCCCGGCGACGAGATCGTCGTGACGGCTCTCGATCACGACGCCAACGTGTCGCCCTGGCTGCTCGTGGCGCAGGACCGCGACCTCGTCGTGCGAACCGCGCCGATCCGAGTGGACGACGTGACCCTCGACGTCGACGGCCTCGAGGCCCTGATCGGCGAGCGGACCCGGGTCGTGGCCTTCACGCTCGCCTCGAACGCGGTCGGCTCGATACCTGACGCCGCCCGCATCGCCGCCGCCGCGCACCGCGTCGGCGCCCTCGCCTGGGCGGACGGCGTCCACCTGGCGCCGCACCGGCGGCTGCGCGCCGGCGAGATCGGGCTCGACGTGCTGCTCTGCTCGCCCTACAAGTTCTTCGGCCCCCACCTCGGCGTGGCCGCGATCAGGCCCGAGCTGGCCGCGAGCCTGCCCGCCGATCGGGTGCGGCCCGCCTGGCAGGAGCCGCCCGGCCACCGCTTCGAGACGGGCACCCAGTCACACGAGGCGATCGCGGGTGCGGTGGCGGCGATCGACTACCTGCGCTCGCTCGGCGACGGTGACCTCGACACGGCCTTCGAGCGCATCCAGGGCCACGAGACCGATCTCGCCAAGCGCTTTCTCGCGGGCCTGCCCGACGGGGTCACGCTGTACGGCATCCCTGCGGTCGAGGGGCGCACGCCCACCTTCTGCTTCAACGTCGAGGGCCGGCCGCCGCGCGAGGTTGCGGAGGCGCTCGGCGAGCGCGGCATCTACGTCTGGGACGGCAACTACTACGCGCTCGAGCCGATGCGCGCGCTCGGCCTCGGGGATGGCGGCGCGGTCCGCGCGGGCTTCCTGCACTACACGACCGACGACGAGGTGGACCGCCTGCTGGAGGCGCTCTCCGAGCTCTAGATGTCCTCGCCGCCGAGCCGGTCCTCGACGGCGCGCACCTTGTCGTCGAGCGTCTGGCCGGGGCGATCGCGGCGCTCGTCGAGCTTCAGGACGGTGTACACGCGCGGGACGCCCTGCTCGAAGGGCAGCGCGTGCAGCTCGCCCACGACCGACAGGATGTCCTCGGTCGAGCCCTCGAGCGAGGTGCCCATCGCGTGCATCCGGTAGCGGACGCGATCCTGGCGGGCGAGCCGGCGCTGGATCTCGGCGATGTAGCCGCTCGCGCTGACCTCGCCGCGGCCGAGGGCTAGGACGGTCAGATCGGCGGTTGCCATCGCTAGCGAAGGCTACGCCCGAGGAGCGCCTGGCGGCGGAGCAGCGGAGCGGCCCGGTAGCGCTCCTCGTGGCGCTCCGCCCACAGGCCGTCGAGGACGGCGAGCACGTGGGGGAGTCCGATCTTCTCGCCCCATGCGACCGGGCCGCGCGGATGCGAGAGCCCGAGCTCGAGCCCGGTGTCGACGTCGTCCGCCGAGCCGACCCCCTCGCCGATCGCGAAGGCGGCCTCGTTGACGAGCTGGGCCGCGATGCGGCCGAGCACGAGCCCGGGCGCATCCTCCACCCACTCGCATACGAAGCCGAGCCCGCCGAAGAAGCCCTCGGCCGCCTCGGCGACGAAGCCCGGTGTCGTCGGCAGGCGCGTGAGCTCGACGAGCGGCGGCTCGCCGAGCGGCGGCAGCAGGTGGAAGCCGGCGGCGGCCGGCTCGCCGCGGGCGGCCAGGCTGCGGCCCGCGCACAGCGCCACGAGCGGCGCTCCGCCGGGCGGCGAGGGATCCGGCTCGAGCCCCGCGTCGACCACGAGCTCCGCCGGCGCTCCCTCGCGCAGCTCGATGCCGGCCGCACGGGCGCACTCGCGCACCAGCTCGGCGACCGGGCCATCCCCGAGCACGGCGACGGGGTCAGGTCTTGCATCCGAGCTTTCGGGCGGACCGGGGTCGGCGGAGCGGTAGGAGCCGTCCTCGTCGTACTCGTACCAGCCGCGGCCGGTCTTGCGGCCGAGCCGGCCGGCCGCGACCATGCGCGCCTGCAGCGGGCTCGGGCGCCAGCGCGGCTCGCCGAACGAAAGCTCCATGAAGGACTTGGCGACCTCGAGGCCGACGTCGATGCCGACCAGGTCCATCAGCTCGAACGGCCCCATCCGGAAGCCGCCGCCGAGCCGGCAGATGCGGTCGATCTGCTCGTGCGTCGCGACCCGCTCCTGCAGCAGCCGCAGACCCTCGCCGTTGAAGGGCCGGCCGCAGCGGTTGACGAGGAAGCCGGGGCCGTCGGCGGCCACGATCACCTGCTTCCCCATCGCCTCGCCGGTTGCGCGGGCCATCTCGAAGGCGCGCTCGCCGGTCTGGTCGGCGCGGATCAGCTCGAGCAGCTGCATCAGCGGCGGCGGGTTGAAGAAGTGCATGCCGACGACGTTCTCGGGCCGCTCCGCCGCGCCGGCCAGCGACGTCACCGGGATCGACGAGGTGTTGCTGGCGAGCACCGCATCCGCGCTGCACGCCTCGGAGAGCTGCGCGAACAGCTCGCGCTTCAGCTCGGCCCGCTCGGGCGCCGCCTCGATCACGAGCTCGCACGGCGCCAGCTCGCCGAGCGCCGCCACCGGCTCGAGCCGCGCCGCGGCGCCCTCGTCGGCGCGGCCCTTCTCCACCCACTTGGCGAGCCCGCGGCGCACGGCGAACGAGCCGCGCTCGAGCGCCTCTTCGACGGGGTCGTAGAGGAGCGTGCGCATGCCCGCAGCCGCGCCGAGCTGCGCGATCCCGGCTCCCATGGTGCCCGCGCCGACGACGCCGAGCGTGTCCGGTCTCACCGCCCGCGGAACTCCGGCCTGCGCTTCTCGATGAAGGCGTTCATTCCCTCGACGCGGTCCTCGGTCGCCATCGCGAGCTCGTACAGGCGCCGCTCCTGTGAGATACCGGCGCTGAGCGGCGTCTCGTCGGCGGCGAGCACGGCCTGCTTGGCGAAACGCACCGCGAGCGGCGGGCGCCGGGCAACCACCTCGGCCAGCTCGACTGCCGTGTCGAGCCACTCCTTCTTGCGTGTGACCGTGTTGACGAGGCCCAGCCCGTGCGCCTCGCGGGCGTCGATGCGCCGTCCCGTGAGCACCAGCTCCATCGCGCGCTGCTTCCCGATCACGCGCGCGAGCCGCTGCGTGCCGCCGCCGCCGGGGATGATGCCGAGCAGGATCTCCGGCTGGCCGAACTCGGCGGTCTCGGAGGCCACGATCAGGTCGCAGGCGAGGGCCAGCTCGCAGCCGCCGCCGAGCGCGTAGCCCGACACGGCCGCGATCGAGCGGCGTGCGCATGCCGGCCAGGCGCTCCCAGAAGCGCGCCGACGACGCCGTGAGCGTCTCGACGAGCGTGCGCGTCGCCATCGCCTTGATGTCTGCCCCGGCGGCGAACCACTCGTCGCTGCCGGCGATCACGATGCAGCGGATCTGCTCGTCGTCGTCCCAGCGCTCGCAGAGCGCGGCGAGCTCCTCCATCAGCTCAGGCGACAGCGCATTGCGCGCGTCGGGCCGGTTCAGCCGGGCGAGCCCGACCGGCGCCGCGCGTCTCGGCCTCGATCAGGTTCACGGAACGAGCGCGTTCACGCCGGTGACCGCGCGGCCGATGATCAGCTTCTGGATCTGCGAGGTGCCCTCGTAGAGCGTCGTCACGCGCGCGTCGCGCAGGTAGCGCTCGACCGGGTAGTCGTCGACGTAGCCCGACCCGCCGTGGACCTGAATGGCGTTGTTGGCGCAGCGCACCGCGGCCTCGGTGGCGTACAGCTTCGCCATCGAGGTCTCCGTGGTGCTCGGCTTGCCCTCGTCCTTCGTCCAGCCCGCCTTCCAGACGAGGAAGCGCGCCGCCTCGGTCTCGACGACCATGTCCGCGATCAGCTCCTGGACGAGCTGGAAGGACGCGATCGGGCGGTCGAACTGGGTGCGCTCCTTCGCGTACGCCACCGACGCGTCGACGGAGCCCTGGCAGATGCCGACGCAGCCGGCCGCGACGCTGTAGCGCCCCGAGTCGAGCGCCGACATCGCGATCTTGAAGCCGTCGCCGACCTCGCCCATCAGCGCCGAGTCCGGGACCTCGACGCCGTCGAGCCCGAGCGACGCGGTGTCCGAGCCCTTGAGGCCGAGCTTGCCGTGGATCTCCTGGGAGGAGAAGCCCTCGCTGTCGGTCGGCACGAGGAAGCAGGCGATGCCGCGATGCTTCTGCTCGGGATCGGTCTGCGCGAAGATCATCGCGAGCTTCGCGTAGTTCCCGAGCGAGATCCACATCTTGCCGCCGTTCAGGCGCCAGCCGCCGTCGATCTTCTCGGCGCGCGTCTTCAGGTTGGACGCGTCCGAGCCCGTGTCGGGCTCGGTGAGGCCGAAGCAGCCGAGCGCCTCTCCCGAGCAGAGCTGCGGCAGCCACTCCTGCTTCTGGTCCTCGTTGCCCCAGCGCACGATCGAGGAGCACACGAGCGAGGTCACCACCGACACGACCGTGCGCATCGCCGAGCAGCCGCGCCCGATCTCCTCGACGATCAGGCCGTAGGTCCGGTAGTCGACGCCGCGGCCGCCGTACTCCTCCGGCACGATCGCGCCGAGGAAGCCCATGTCGGCGATCTTCTGGACGAGCTCGGTGTCGAAGTGCTCGTTGCGGTCGTTGTCGCGGGCCCGGGGGACGATCTCGCCGTCGGCGAAATCGCGAGCGGTCTCACGGATGAGCCGCTGTTCGTCTGTCAGTTCGAAGTCGATCATTGACCGTGATTCTGCAAGATGGGCGTTCAGATGTCCGAACGAGCGTCCTGGGAGCTCGCCGAAGGCGACGAGATCGCGCAGGGGCGCTCGGTCCTGAGGCTGCTCGGCGGCGGCCGCCGCTACGAGGCCTACCTGGTCTGGGATGAGCGCATGCTCGCACCGATGGTGGCCAAGCTGCTGCGGCCCGACCAGGCCGAGGACGAGTACGCGCTGCGCGCGCTACGGCGCGAGGCGGACGCGCTCGAGGCGCTTGCGCACCCCGTGATCCTGCGCGGCTTCGACGCGGACCTCGATCCGCCGCACCCGCACGTGCTCGTTGAGCATGTCGAGGGGCCGACGCTGCGTGAGCTGCTCTCAGGCGGACGGACGCTGGCGGCCGAGCGGGTGCGGACGCTCGGCATGAGCGTCGCATCGGCGCTGCACTACATGGCCGGCGAGGGCTGGCTGCACCTGGACCTGAAGCCGAGCAACATCCTGATGAGCGCTCCGCCGCGAGTGATCGACCTCTCGCTCGCGCGCACGTTCGAGCGCGCCGCCCGCGTGCGCGAGCCGATCGGGACGAACGCCTACATGGCGCCCGAGCAGTGCGAGCCGACTGGCGAGCTCTCGCCTGCGACCGACGTGTGGGGCCTCGGGGCCACGCTCTACCAGGCGCTGGCGGGCTGGCGCCCGTTCCCGAAGCCGCTGCCCGAGGAGCGCTTCCCGCAGCTCCACGAGGAGGTGCGCCCGTTGCCGCCAGGTGTGCCGCGCACCCTCGCCGAGCCCGTGCTCGCCTGCCTGCAAACCGACGCCGCCGAGCGTCCGTCGGCCGCGGAGCTGTTCGCGCTCCTGCGGGACGCGCCTATGCCGCCGGGTTCTCGATGACGGCCGCCAGCCCCTGGCCGACGCCGATGCACATGGTCGCCACGCCGTAGCGGCCGCCGCGCCTGCGCAGCTCGTGCGCGAGCGTCCCGATCAGCCGGGCGCCCGAGCAGCCGAGCGGGTGGCCGATCGCGATCGCGCCGCCGTTCACGTTGAGGCGGTCGTGCGAGAAGCCGAGCTCGCGCATCGACGCGAGCACCTGCGACGCGAAGGCCTCGTTCAGCTCGACGAGGTCGATGTCGGAGGGGGAGAGGCCGGCGCGCTCGAGCGCCTTGCGCGTCGCCGGGATCGGGCCGATCCCCATGTATGCGGGATCGACGCCCGCGGCCGCGCTCGCCACGATCCGGGCGAGTGGCTCGCGGCCGAGCCGGCGCGCCTCCTCGTCGCTCGTGACGACCAGGCACGCGGCGCCGTCGTTGATCTGGGAGGAGTTGCCCGCGGTGACGCTGCCGCCCTCGCGGAACACCGGCCGCAGCCCCGCCAGCCGCTCGCGCGTGGTGTCCGGGCGCGGCCCCTCGTCCGCGTGCACGGTGACGGGGTCGCCCTTCGGCTGGGGAACGTCGACCGTCACGATCTCGTCGTCGAAGCGGCCGGCCTCCGCGGCGGCCACCGCGCGCCGGTGGGACTCGAGCGCGAATGCATCCTGGTCCTCGCGCGAGACGCCGTAGCGCTCGGCGACGTTCTCGGCGGTCTCGCCCATCGAGTCCGTGTAGCGGAGCTCCTCCATGCGCGGGTTCGTGAAGCGCCAGCCGATCGTCGTGTCGGCGACCTCCGGGTTGCCGCGCGGGAAGCCGCGCTCGGCCTTCAGCATCACGAGCGGCGCGCGCGACATCGACTCGACCCCGCCCGCCAGCACGAGCTCCGCCTCGCCGAGCCGGACCTGGCGCGCGGCCTGGACGACGGCCTCGAGCCCGGACGCGCAGAGCCGGTTGACGGTCACGCCCGGCACCTCCTGGGGCAGCCCGGCGAGCAGGCCCGCCATGCGCGCGACGTTGCGGTTGTCCTCGCCCGCCTGGTTCGCGCAACCCATGAAGACCTCGTCGACCGCAGCGGGATCGAGGCCGTTGCGCTCGACCGCCGCCGCGACCACGCGGGCGGCCAGGTCATCGGGGCGGACGGCCGAGAGGACGCCCGCGTAGCGGCCGATCGGAGTGCGCAGCGCGTCGACGATCACGGCGTCGGGCATGGCTGGTGAGCGTACACTCGCCCGTGATGGACGAGTTCGGGGTGTTCGTCCTCGGGATGGGGGCGGTCGTGCTCGCGATCTTCCTCGCGATCGGCAAGTGGTACCCCGGGAGCGGCGCGGAACAGGTGGACTGGCGCCCGACGCGTTCGCCCGAGCTGGAGGCCGAGCTCGAGCTCGACGACGTCGACCAGATGCTCGAGGCCCAGAACGCGCGCCGCCGGGCGAGCGGCCGGCCGGAGCTGACCGAGGACGACGTCCGCGCCCAGGTGGCCGAGGACCAGCGCTGGCGCGACGAGCTGCGGCGCCGCGCGCGCGGCGAGAGCTGAGTGGCGCGCGTCCTGATCGTCGGCTGCGGCTGCCGCGGCCGCTCGCTGGCAGCCGCGCTGATCGGCGACGGTCACGCGGTGCGCGGCACCACGCGCGACCCCGCCCGGACCGCGGCGATCGAGGAGAGCGGCGCCGAGGCGGTGGTGGCGGACCCGGACCGGCTCGGCACGCTCATGCAGTCGCTCGCAGGGGTGAGCGCGATCTGCTGGCTGATGGGCGGCGCCGAGCGAGCCGGCCGTCAACGGCGAGCGCCTCGAAACGCTGACCGAGCGCCTCGTCGACACCCACGTGCGCGGGCTCGTCTACGAGGCGTCCGGGACGGCCGGCCCGGGCGTCCTTGGACCCGGCGAGGAGATCGTCCGGCGCGCGGCCGCCACCTGGCACATGCCGATCGAGGTCGTGAGCGACGATCCGGCCGACCACGGCGCCTGGCTCGCGTCGATGCGCGCGGCCGTCGGCCGCATCCTCTGAGCGCTCAGAGGCCGGTGCCGAGTATGCCGGCGACCACCAGCGCGAGCGACGCGAGCGCGAGGATCACCGCCACCACCATGAGCACGCGCCACGCGAGCCCGCTCGCGACCTGGCGCGTGCTCGGGCTGGGCTCCGGGGCGGCCGGCGGCTCGGGCTCAGGCGCAGCGACCACGGCCAGCTCCCAGGGCGGGCGCGGCGACGAGGGACGGCGGGGCCGCCGGGGCACCCGCCGACTCCACCACCAGCGCGTCCGTGGCCTGAACGAGCCTCCGCTCGTGCTCGACGCAGCGGGAGCAATTGCGCAGGTGCACGTCGAGCCGCGCGGCCCCGCGCTCCTCGAGCTCGCCGTCGAGCCGGTCCGAGATGTGCCGTTCGGCACGCTCGCACCAGCCGCTCGCCGTGAGCGGCTGCAGCGTGCGGCGCAGCGCCTTGCGCGCGCGGGCGAGCGCCTCGGCGAGCTCGTCCGCTCCGATTCCAAGCTCGCCCGCCACCTCGGCGCGCGGCCTGCCGGCGAGCGCGACGAGCGCCAGCGCGCGCGCTTCCCGCTCGTCCAAGCCCGGCAGCGCGGCCGCCACGGCTCCGGCGGCAGACGCGGGGTGGACGGGACCCGCGGGCCGGGTAGGAACCGGTCGAAGCGGCGCGTGCTCCATCGAAGGCGGAGAATAGACCTGTGCGCGCAGTCGGGCGTCTAGGGTTGATACCCGACCAGGATTCGAGCGTTTTCAGGGAGAAGAGATGAGCGATTACGCGAAGGACGTACTTGTCGACACGCAATGGGTCGAGAACCACCTCAGCGACGGCTCGGTTCGCATCGTGGAGGTCGACGAGAACCCGGCGCTCTACGCGGAGGCGCACATCCCCGGCGCCATCGGCTTCGACTGGAAGCGGGACCTCCAGGATCAGGTCAAGCGCGACTTCCTGGGCCCGGCCGAGTTCGGCGAGCTGCTCGGCAGCCGCGGCGTCTCGAACGAGCACACGATCGTCCTCTACGGCGATCGCAACAACTGGTTCGCCGCCTACACCTACTGGTATCTCAAGTACTACGGCCACGACAACGTCAAGCTGATGAACGGCCCGCGCGAGAAGTGGATCTCGGAGGGCCGGCCGACGAGCAGCGACAAGCCGACCTACGAGCCGCAGCAGTTCGGCGCGGAGCCGGGCGACGACTCGATTCGCGCCTTCCGCGACGAGGTGCACGACGCGCTCAACACGAGCACCAGGCTCGTGGACGTGCGCTCGCCCCAGGAGTTCTCCGGCGAGCTGATCGCGATGGCGGGCTACGAGCAGGAGGGCGCCCAGCGCTCGGGCCACATCCCGGGCGCCTCGTCGGTGCCGTGGGCGCAGGCGGTGCAGGAGGACGGCACCTTCAAGGCGGCCGACGACCTGCGCGAGCTCTACACGGCGAAGAACGTGATCGACGGCGCGAACCCCGTGATCGCCTACTGCCGCATCGGCGAGCGCTCGGCGCACACCTGGTTCGTGCTGCACGAGCTACTCGGCCACGACAACGTGAAGAACTACGACGGCTCGTGGACCGAGTGGGGGAACATGGTCGCCGTCCCGATCGAGAAGGACGTCTAGAGGAGCGGGGCCAGCCGCTCCAGGAGCGACTGCACGATCCGTGCGGTCGCTCCCCAGACCAGGTGGCCCTCGACCGTGTAGGTCGGCGTCTTGATCGGCACTCCCTTGCGCACGAGCCGCTTCATCTCGTGCCCGCGCACGAGGTCGGCGAGTGAGAACTCGAGCACGCGTGCGACCTCGCTCTCCTGCGGGGTCCAGACGTGCTGCGCCTGGATGCGGCCGACGAACGGGAAGATCCGGTAGCTCGTGACGAAGGTGCCGACCGGCGGCAGCGCGCCCATCAGCTCCACGTCGTCCGGCTCGAGGCCGATCTCCTCGTGGGCTTCGCGCAGGGCCGTCGCGCGCAGGTCCTCGCCGGGGTGGTCCTGGCGCCCGCCCGGGAACGAGATCTCGCCGGCGTGGCGGCGCAGGTCGGCACGCCGCTCGGTGAACACCGCGCGCAGGTCGGGATAGAGCGGCACGAGCACCGCGGCGTCCTTCGTGCCCGGGGCGTCCATCGCCGCGGCCTCCTCGGGCGTCAGGAGCAGCTCCCTCACCGGCTTATTATCGAGCGGTCATGATCGAGCGCGTTCACGAGGCGATGTTCCACTGGTACCGGCTCGTGGGCCGGGCCTCACCCGGAGCGCGGCTGGTCGAGGCGCCTGGAGTCGTCGCAACCGTGTTGCCCGCGACCCCTGAACGCGCCGTCGTCAACGCTGTGCTCTACCGGACGCCGGCAGAGCTCGAGGCCGCCTACGACGAGGTCGCCGCCGCCTACGCCGAGATCGGCGCCAACTGGACCGTCTGGGTGCAGCCCGAGGGCCGCGCGGCGGCCACCGCGCTGCTTGCAGACCGTGGGCACGCGCTCGACGCCGACCCGGCGGCGATGGGACGCACGCTCGCCGAGCCGCCGCCGCGCCCGGCCGATGACGCGCTGACGGACTGGACGGCGGAGGGCGACATCGCGGACGTCGGGCGGATAAACGACCGCGCCTACCCCTTTGGCACGGACTCCTGGAGCCGTGCTCTGTCGGGCATTGCGACCGACGGCCTGCGCATCTACGTGGAGCGCCGCGACGGCGAGCCGGTGGCCAGCGTGATCATCTTCGACGTGGACGGCAACGCCGACGTCGAGATGGTCGGCGTCGTGCCCGAAGCCCGCGGCGGCGGCCTGGCCGGCAAGCTGCTGGCGCACGCCTTGGCCGACGCCGCTGAGCGCGGTGACGAGACCTCGACGCTGATCGCCACGAAGCTCGGCTACCCCGTCTATCGCAAGCTCGGCTTCGAGGACGTCGGGGACTTCGAGATGTGGGAGCGCCGGGCGGACTGACTCAGACGAGCTCGACGCGCTCGTCGAACATGACCTCGCCCTCGAGCGTCCGGTGCACCGGGCACTTGGCCGCGATCTGCATCAGCCGCTCGCGTTGGTCCTCGGGGAGCTCCTTGGAGAGGCTCACCGTCATCTCGAAGCGTGTCGGCGAGCCGCGGTGGGCCGGCTCGTAGTCGACGTCGACGGTGATATCGCCGACATCCCAGCCCTTGCGGGCGGCGTACATCTCCATCGTCACGGCGGTGCAGGAGGCGAGGCTCGCCGCGAGCAGCTCCTGAGGACTCGGGGCGCTGTCGTCCCCGCCCTGGCTCTTGGGCTCGTCGGCAGCCAGCTCGTGCTCCCGGACCTTCACCTGCTGCCGCAGCCGGTCGCCGGCGCGGCTCGAAATCGCTCTCATCCTCTCCCCTCGAAGAGCTCGGGCTCTGGCTCGTCAGCGAAGCGCGCCATCGCGAACAGCGCGTCTGACAACCGGTTCAGATAGGTCAGCACGGTGTCGCCGGCCAGCTCGCCCTCCTGCTGGAGCTGAGCGACGCGCCGCTCGGCCCGGCGCACGGCGGTGCGCGCGACGTCGAGCCGCGCGGACAGCTCGGTGCCGCCCGGGATCACGAACTTCGGCGGCAGGTCGACCCGCTCCATGTAGCGGTCGATGTCGCCCTCGAGCCGGTCCACCATGTCCTGCGTCACGCGCGAGACGCCCTCCTCGAGCCGATCGGTCGCCTCGGGCGCGGTGGCCAGTTCGGCGCCCGCTATGAAGAGCTCGCCCTGCAGGCGCAGGATGTCCTCGTAGAGCTCGCTGTCGCGCTCGGCCGCGGCGCGTGCAAGCCCGAGGGCGGAGGCCGCTTCGTCCACCGAGCCGTAGGCCTCGGGCCTGCCCGCGAACTTCGCGACGCGGCCTCCGTACCAGAGGCCGGTCGTGCCGTCGTCGCCCTTCCGTGTGTAGATCTTGACCAAGGCGGAGCATGCTACCCACGCTTGCGCCGGTGCCCGGGCGCTAGTTCCAGGAGCGGGTCCGCAGGAGCAGGTCGAGCTCGCGCTCGCTTTGGAGCGCGGCGTTGCGGGCCTGCCGCCAGCGCCGCGGATCGCTCTGCTGCGCCGCGCCCGCGAGCGTCCTGTAGGCGGACCTCGCATCGCCAAGGCGGGTGGCCAGCTGCCGCTCCGAATGCGTGGACGCGTTCTTGGCGATCCACGCCTCGGCGCCGCCGTAGGCCGCTACGAGACCCACGGCCGCCGCTGCCTGTTCGCGGGCGCGCCGCGCGCCGTCCAGGCGCCTGCGCAGCAACACGCGGCGCGTATCGAGACGATCGATCGCCTTCGTCACGACCGGCGGCTCGGCAGCCGGCTTCGGCGCCGGCTCGCTGGTCACCTTCGCCGGCGGCGGTGGATCGTCGGACATCGCTGCGTTGCCGGCGGCGAATCCCGCCGCCGCGCTCGCCGCGAGGGCCAGCGCGGCCCATACCGGGGCGCGCGCGAGCAGCCGCCTCCTCGAGGATGTGGCGCGGTCGGTCCGGCGGGCCGCCGCGGGGGCGGGCCGAGGCTCCCGAGCGGGCGACGTGCGCCGTTCGCGCACGACGGGGATCGGCACGTGCAGCCCAAGCGCGTGCGCGGCGGCGTTGACCAGCGCCGCCGGCGAGCCCTCGCGGTCGCGCGGGTTCTTCGCCATGCCCGACGCCACCACCGCGTCGAGCTCGCCGGGCAGGCCTGGGTCGCGCTCCGACGGTCGCGGCGGCGGCTCCGTCAGGTGCGCGTGCAGCAGCAGGACGGGGCGCTCATACGGGTACGCGGGGGCGCCCGTCAGGCACTCGACGAGTATCGACGTCAGTGAGTAGACGTTGCTTGCCGGCTCCGGCCCCTCGCCGCGGATCTCCTCGGGCGACCGGTAGGCGGCGTCCTCCACGGTGGACGGCAGCTCGCAGGCGCGCCCGCGCGGAGCTCCGATGCCGAAGTCGGTGAGGAAGACGATCGGCTCCGTCGCCCGGCTGGACGACGATCGCGCGCGGCGACAGCGCCCGGTGGATCAGGCCCTTGAGGCGGGCCGTCTCGAGCGCGCCCGCCACCTGGCCGAGGATCTTCAGCGCCCGGCTGCGCTCGAGCCGTCCGGCCGCCAGCAGGTCGGCGAGCGTGCCCGCGCCCCGAGGAATCGGCTGCATGTGAAGGCGCTGGCCGCCGTCGACCGAGCGCAGCAGCCTCAGGACGTTCGGGTGGTCGACGGCGCCGCGGAGCGGCACGAGCCGGCCAACGCGCTTGCGCAGCTCATGATCGTCTCGTAGCGGCTGCGCCAGCACATTGAGGGTCGTGCGCTCGCCACGCAGGCCGGCGGCCTCTGCGAGCGTGTTCAGCCCCGGGCGCCGGCACACGATCCGCTCGACCCGGTAGCCGTCGACCCGCATGCCGACGTCCAGCTTCGTCTTCGTGCCGTGCCGAATGGGGATCCCGCGAGCGCGCTGCATCAGCCCGATCCCCAGAACTCGGTGGTTGGCGCCGGAGGCGCGGGTGCCGGCGGAGGCGCCGGGGCGGGTGCCGGCGGGGGCGCGGGTGCAGGCGCGGGGGCTGGAGCAGGCTCCGGCGCAGGTGCCGAGGAGGCCGGCTCGGCAGCCGGTGCGGGAGCGTTCGCGGCGGCGGGTTGCGACGCTGGTTCGGGTGCGGGGCGTGGCTTCGGCGGCGTACGCAGATCCGGAAGCTCCCGTGCGCGCCCGAGCGCGAGCGCGCGGCCGCTCGCCACCGGCTCGGCCCTCGCCGGGGTCGCCTCGGGCGCGGCGGCCCTGCCCGGGTCACTGACGGGATCGGCGGCGTAGAACGATGCCCCGAAGAGCACCGTGCACGCGCCGGCCAGCGCTGCCAGCGGGCCGGCCTTCATGGCGCCCGGCATTTCGTCGCCTTGCTTGCGCCCGGGAGCAGGCAGAGGTTCACGCGCTTGGGCCGTTTGCTCGAGCGCATCGTGAACGTCGTCTGCCGGCCGATGAAGCCCGGCTTGGTGATCTTGACGATCAGCTTCGTCCCGGCCCTGTGCCTGCGCTCGACGGACTTGAAGCGGAGCGCGCGCCCCCTGCCGCGTTTGGACACCTTCTTGGGACAGCGCTTGCCCTTGCAGATGACCAGCACAGTCGTGCCCGCAGGGGCGTGGACACGCAGGAGCCGCACGGTCGTGACGCGGCCGGTGACGCTGCCGTTGATGTCGATCACGACGTCGGGGAGCAGCACGAGCGGGCGCGCGAGCACGTCGACCGCGCCGGAGGCGGTCGCAACCGCGCCCTTCGAATCGGTCACACGCAGCCGGATCTCGTGCCGGCCGGCGGTAGCGAACGTCTCCGAGACGAGCGGCCCAGATGCGTCGTCGAACTGACCGTCGGCATCAAGGTCCCACTGCTGGGACACGAGCGGCCCGTCCGGATCGATCGAGGTCGAGGAGATCGTCGTAGTATCGCCGGTGAACGGGTTGCCCGGCGCGACGGTGAACCCGGCGCGCGGCGGCGCGTTCAGGAGGACCGTCGTCGTGACGATCGCGAAGCCCCCGCCCGCCTCGGTCACGCGCAGCGCCACGGACTTCGGCCCCGGGCTGTTGAACGCGTGAGTGACGGACGCTCCGCTTGCGTCCACGCCGAACTGCCCCGACAGGCTGAAGTCGAAGTCCCACTCGATGCTCTGAATCGCCTTGCCGGTGGGACTCGTCGCGGATGCGTTGAAAGTGATCGCCTCGCCGGGCACGGGCGCCTGCGGCGAGAACGCGATCGCGCCGGCGGGGATCGTGTTCTGCACGACCACGTTCCTCGTGATCTCGCGGGTGATTCCGCCGGTGTCGGTCACGCGGAGCCTGACCGGGTGCCCCGGATTCATGCTCGCCGTCGGGAACATCCGGTTCACGCTCAGACCGGTCTCGCCCTGCTCGCAGAAGTTGCCGTCGTTGTCGAGATCCCAGGAGTAGGTCAGTGCTGCCACCGAGTCGACGGCATCCGGGTCGGACGACGTCGACGAGAAGGTCGTGACCTGGTTGATCACCGGCGTGATCGGCTCGATCAGGAAGCTCCCCGTGGGCGCTGCATTGACCCGGAACGTCAGGGTCGTGGCGGTCCGGGCGCCGTCCGAGTCGGTGACGCGGAGGCCGACCGTCCGGGGCCCTGCGGGATAGCCGGCCTCGGGAGAGGGGACGGTCGCGCCGCTGAGCTCATACGTGCCGTCGTTGTCGAGGTCCCACTCGAAGCCGCTCAGGGCCCCTTCCGGGTCGACCGAGCCCGCGGCTGCCGGGGAGGGGGCGAGCGCCGGGCAGCCAGGCGCCGGCGCGGTGCCCGGAATCGCCAGAACCGCCCCCGAGCTGAAGTCGAAGGCCTGGCCGGCGAGCGGCACGGTGCGCCTCTGACCGGGTTCGGCCTCCGTGTTGGAGATATTGATGGCCGCGGTCGGCGGGGCGTTGATGCGAACCGTCTTCGTGACGGAGTTGGTCGCGCCGCTCGAGTCCTGCACCAGGAGCCCGACTGTCTTCGTGCCCGCGGTCCCGAACGAATGCTGGATGCTCGCACCGAGCCGGTCGTCGAACGCGCCGTCGTTGTCGAGATCCCAGCGCGCCAGGACGATCGTGTTGTCGCCGTTGGGGTCGGTCGACGTGGAGGCGAGGTTGATCGTTTCGCCGATGTCGGGAACGTCCGGCGTGACCGCGCTGGTGCCGAGGATCGTGAAGTTCGCCATCGGGGGCGAGTTGACGAACACGGGGACGGTGTGAGAGGTCGTGCGTTGCACCCCGTCGCCGTCGGTCACGCGGAGGCGGACCGTCTTGTCCCCACCGGTCGAGAAGCTCCACTGCTCGCTGGCATCGCTGCCGTCGTCGAAGGCGCCGTCGTTGTCGAGGTCCCATGCGTGCGAGACCGCGCCCTCGGGGTCGGTCGAGCTCGAGGTGAAGATGATCGTCTGGTTGGGGTTCGGCTCAGCGGGAGTGAAGCCGAATGCCGCCGTCGGCGGCGCGTTCACCCGCAGCTGTTGAGTCACGGTGGTGGTCTCGCCGCCCGGCGAGTCGGTGACTACGAGCGTCACGGTTCTGACGCCGGCCGTGTCGTATTGGTGCGAGGGATTCGTTTCGCTTCCAGTGGTGCCGTCGCCGAAGTCCCAGGCCAACGTGTGGGTGTCGCCAACGTCGTCGTCCGAGACCGTCGCGTCGAAGCTGACCGACTGTCCGATCTCCGGCACGCTGTCCGAGATCGTGAAACTCGCGCTCGGCGGGACGGCCATGACGACCTGCGCGATCACCAAGCCGATTGCAGGCAGGCTTACAAGTGCTGCGGTACTTCCGATTGTTCTGCGAACCCCGGGCGACGCCGCCCCTCCCCTGCCCGTAACAAAGCGGCGGGCCCAGTGGCTCTTCCGCTTCGCCTGCTTCGGTAGGCGAATCATTCGGGCTCACCCCTTAGGGCCAGGGTTCTGGTGTCCAGCGTAACCCGGGTCTTGTATTCCTCGCCACTTGTCCCTGTGCGGGCCCGGCTCGATTGGCGCATTGGCCGTCGTAAGCGGCTAGGGCCGCTTCGGTGACCGTTTGCGCACAGCTGGGAGATCGCTGACCCTGGATGAGCGGCTGGGGCGCTTGTAGCCCGCGGCGGTATGAACGCTCGATGGGCGCCACTTCGTCCCGCCGCGCTGGGTCGGCACGCCCTCCTTGTTCAGGGTGTCGGCGATCGCCTGCAGTGTCATGCCGTCGGCGCGCATCTTCGCGATGCGTTTGCGGATCGCATCCCAGTCGGGCCCCGCCCCGCCCGCCGAGCGGCGCTTGGCGCGCGCCGCCGCGAGGCCCTTGCGTGTGCGCTCGGACAGGCGTTCGTGCTCCATGCCCGCGACCGACGCGAGCACGCGTGCGGTCATATGGCCTCCAGGGCGTGCAGTGTCGAGGTCGAGCTCGACCGCGATCAGGCGCACCTCGTTGCGCTCGAGCCATTGGACGATCGTGCCGAGCTCGGCGACCGAGCGGCTCAGGCGCTGCAGACCCGTCACGACGAGGCAGGATGCGTCGCCCGCCGCGATCCGCTCGATCAGGAACGAGAGGCCGGCCCGGTCGAGCGCCTTGCCGTCCTTCGGCTCGCGCTCGCGCACCAGCTCGACCACCTCGATCCCATGGCGCGCGCAGTAGCGCTCGATCGCAAGACGCTGCTCGTTCAGGGCGCTCTTGTCCGCGTCCGCAGGCGCGGTCGCGTAGCCGAGCGCGCGCACGGTGGCCTGGGCGGGGGCAGGTTTGGGCGCCGGCTCGGGCGGCGGCGCGGCGGGTGCCGGCGCCGCTGTACCGCGGCCCATCGCGAGGCCGCCCGCGCTCGCTGGCGGAGTCGAGCCCGACGTCAAGCGCGACCAGCCGCGCCTGACCCTTTTCGAGCCGGTCGAGGATCGTCTCGAGCTGCGCCGTCCGGCGGGTGAGACACTCGAGGTCGCTGACGATCAGGCAGGACGCCTCGCCCGAGTCGATCCGGTCCAGCACGCGCACGAGTCCCGGCTGGCCGGTCGCCTCCGCTCCCTCGGCCTGGTGGTCGCGCGCGACGTCGACGAGCCGCAGGTCCAGGCGCTCGCAGGCGCTTTCGATCGCCTCGAGCTGCTCCTTGATGCTCGGCCCGTCGAGCGGCTCGCCGGATGCGACGCTTGCATATCCGAGCGTCGGTGTCGACATGGCTCACGTACCAGCGTACCTGCCGCGAAACGCTCAGGCGAGCGGGTTGAAGACGAGCCCCGTCGGCACCTTGGGGTAGAAGTAGGTCGACTTCGGGGGCATCGACTCGCCCGCCTCGGCCACCTCGCGCACCTGCTCGACCGGCGTCGCCCGCATGAAGAAGCCGGCGTCGGCGGCCCCGGACTCGACGCGGTCGATGGCGTCCTCGAGGTTCTTCGAGTAGTCGAGCCCGCGCAGATGCGAGATGTCGTCCTCGGACATCCGGAGCGCACCGCGCAGCACGATCGCCTCGAGCACGGCGGTGTCGAGCCGGCGGTACGGATCGGGCATCCCGGCGAGCGCTACGTCCGCGATCGACTGATCCTTCAGCGTCACCCGAAAGGGCTCCCTGTGGAAGCTGTCCATGTAGCCGAAGGCCACGCGGCCGTCCTCGCGTGGCTCGAGCTCGGACGGCGACGCGAGCCGCTCGACCTCGAAGTCGCGCAGCAGCGTGTCGCGGATCGCAAGCTGCTTGTCGCTGTCGTCCTTGAGGCCGGTCAGCAGGCGGTGGGTGGGGAAGACGAGCAGGCCCGGGTCGGAGAGCGAGCAGAGCAGCATCAGCACGTAGCGGTGATCGCCCTCACCGCCGATCTCCTCGGCGTAGACGCGCGCCGTCTCGTAGCGGTGATGGCCGTCCGCGATCAGGAGCTCGGCGCCGGGCGAGCGCCTCCTGCAACGGGCCGATCTCCTCGGTAACGCGCCAGAGGGTGTTGAGCGTGCCCTCGTGATCGGCGGCCGTCGCGAGCGGCTCACCCGCCGTGGCCCGCTCGAGCGCGGCGGTCGCGGCGCCGCCCGGGTCGGCGAACAGGCTGAAGATGGGGGAGAGGTTGGCGCGCGTGGCGCGCGTGAGGCGCAGCCGGTCCTCCTTGGGCCCGGGGTGGGTGCGCTCGTGCGGACGGATCCGTCCCGGGCCGTACTCCTCTATCCGCACGCGCGCGAAGAAGCCGGTCCGCACGCGCGCCGAGCCGTCCGGCCCCGTGTACTCCTGGCGAAGCGCCCACATGGCGGGCTCGTCCTCGCGCACCAGCACACCCGCGTCAAGCCAGTCGCGCATCGTCGCCGCCGCGTGCTCGTATCGGTCGCCGCCTCCTGGCGGGGGCTCGGGCAGGTCGATCTCGACGACGTTGTGCGGACTGCGCGCAACGAGCTCCGCGCGCAGCTCGTCGTCGATCACGTCGTAGGGAGGCGCGATCACGTCCTCGAGCGGCCCCGCCGCCGAGGGCTCATAGCGGAGAGTGCGGAACGGCTGGACGTCGGCCATCGCGACGGGCCACCCTACTCGACGCTGCCTCGACGGCCCGGCGCCACGGTTACACTCGCCGAGCAACGGGGTGTGGCGCAACCTGGTAGCGCGCCGCCTTTGGGTGGCGGAGGTTCCCGGTTCAAATCCGGGCACCCCGATCGTCATGACAGAGACTCACGCCGGCGAGCGCCCGGGCGGGCGCGCCAAGCCCATCCTTCTGGCGGCCCTGATGGCGTTCCTCGCGCTCAACGTCTGGACCGGCAGCCCGCTGCTGGCGCTCTGGATCGGATCGCGCATCCAGGGTGAGGAGAGCCAACCGTCGATGGGTGCCTACGCCGCCGTGATCGTGTGCCTGGTCGCTTTCAGCTGGGGGCTCTACCAGCTGCTCAAGCTGACAATGGCCGCCTACCAGGAGGCAACCGGCACGCAGCCCACGGTCCGCACCCACGCGCCCTGGCTGCGCAGCATGCGCGGCGAGCGGCCGGAGCAAAGCCGCAGCGCCGCGCGCATCTCCGGGGCGGAGAAGATCGTGGTCGTAAGCGTGATCATCGCGGCGATCGTCTTCGAGATCTGGTTCTTCTTCCTCTCCGGCTCCTCGATCGGCGGCGGCTGAGCGCCGCTCCGACCTCGTCAAGGACGGGCACCGCGCCTAGGCTTTGCCCGGTATCCGCCCCGGTAGCTCAGTGGACAGAGCGGCGGCCTTCTAAGCCGCGGGTCGCAGGTTCGAATCCTGCCCGGGGCGCTCGCATAACAGCCTGCCGCAGTAGCAGCAGCTGTCGTCATGCCGGCGTTGCTCCTGTCGAAAACCAGGAACGCCGCTCAAAGAGCGGCGCTCCCACACTCGGCTTGGGATTTCTCGACCGGCTAGCTCGGCTCCGCCGGTTCGCCCGGCTCGCCCGGTGACGTGCCCGGCTGATCGGGCACCTCCGGCGGCGGCTTCTCGTCCGGCGGTGCCTGTGGGTCTGTCTCAGGGGTTTCCATATTGGCCCGCTACCCAATCGCTCTCGTCGCAACCTCCTGCTGTCATGTCAGTCGTCGTGGTGGTGGCGTCGGCGGACGGCCGGCCCCCAGTCGGCCTTGTTGTCCCAGGCCCCTTGGGTGATCTGCCGGGGCTTGGCGCCGGTCACCCAGGCGGTCCAGATGCTCGACTTGAGGGCGTCGTCGGGGTTGCCGTCGGGCCCCAGCGGCCAGCGCGTGTAGGCGACGCGGGTGCCGTCCGGGGAGAACGACGGGTTGCCGTAGTGGCTGTCGCCGTCGCCGCGCACGATCACATGCTTGTGCGACCCGTTGGCCAGCATGACGATGATGTGCCCGACGTTGGGCGCAAACGTGTTGTCGTGGCTGTCGAACACGATCACCAGTCCGCTCGGGTGCCAGTCCGGCGCGGAGCCGTTGAGCTCGGGGCCGACGGGCAACCGCAGGCCGGTGCCGTTCTTGCGAGGCAGATCCCGCCCACGCCGTCGACGTCCGAGTCGATCGCCAGCGTGCGCCCATCCGGGGAGAACGCCGGGTCGAACGAGCCGTTGGGAAGGAAGTTGGTGATCTGGCGCGCGTTGGTGCCGTCGGCGTCGGTCAGCCAGACCTGCGGCGGGTCGCTCTCATCGCCCTCGAAGTCAAAGCGCTGGAACGCCAGCGTACGGCCGTCCGGCGAATGGTCGGAGAGCTCGCTGAACGTGTCCAAGCCGAAGTTCGTGACCTGGAACAGGCCCGAGCCGTCGGCGCTCACGTCGAACAAGTCGGTCACGGCCGCGCGTCCACCGCTTTGGCCAGCTTCCCGGCGAGGTCCCCATTCCTCGCCACCGAGACGCGTTCCAGCTCGAGCCAGCCGGCGAGCAACCGCAGCTCGTCCGCCAGCTCCCGGGCCACCGCGCCGGGATCAGCCCCCGGCTCGGCGAACGCGCCGAGCACCCGCAGCACCCCCGCCTGCCGGCTGCCCTTGACGTCGACCCGCGCCACCAGGCGATCGCCGAGGAGGAACGGAAGCACGTAGTAACCATGGACCCGCTTCGCCTTTGGTGTGTAGAGCTCGATGCGGTAGCGGAAACCGAAAAGCCGTTCGGTACGCCGCCGCGACCAGATCAGCGGGTCGAAGGGCCCCAGCAAGGCGCGCGCTTCACGTTCGGGCGCCGGCAGCCGCTCCGCCGCGACGTAGGCCGGGGCGCTCCAGCCCTCGACTCGGGTCGGCGTAAGGGTGCCGACCTCGACCAGCTCCGCCAGGCGCGCCTTCGACTCCGCCCGCGGCAGGCGGAAATAGTCACCGAGGTCAGGCTCAGTCGCGACGCCGAGGCGTGCTGCCGCGATCAGCAGCAGCCGGCGCTGCGCCTCGTCCTCGGCCGGAGTCGGGGCGTCGAGTACGGCCTCGGGCAACACCCGCTCGGGCAGGTCGTAGTGACGCTCGAAACGGACGCGATGGGCGGCGTACACGCGGCCCGCGAAGAAGAGGTAGTCGAGCGCGATCTTGCCCTCGCTCCAGTTGTACCAGCGGTTTCTCGGCTTGCGCACCGGCGTGCCGACCTCGGCCGCGCGGATCGGGCCCCGCTCTTCCACTGTGCGCAGAACCGACTCGAGCAGCTCGGGCTTCTCCGCGGCCAGTAGGCGCGCCGGTTTCTCGGTGAGCTTCTCTGCCCGCGCCATTCGCCAGCGCAGCAGCGGCTGCAGTTCGACTGGCAGCAGCGAAGCTTCGTGCCCCCAGTACTCGAACAGGCGGCGCACGCGCCCGGCCCGCGTTGCGGGTCCGGCGGCGGTGTCGGCATGCGCGGCCAGGCGGTCAAGGGTGGCCCGTGGGTAGGGACCGAGCCGGGAGAAGAGCGGCAAGTAATGGGAGCGGCAGAGGACGTTGACCGAGTCCAACTGCAGCAGGCCGACGTCGTCGATCGCACGCCGCAGGTGGCGGACGTCGATCCGCCCGTTCGGCCGCGGTAGGCCGATGCCCTGCGCGGCGAGTGCGACGCCGCGCGCCTCCGCCGCGCTCAGCTCGATCTCGGCGCCGGCGTCCACCGTCTTCATGATGGCGTGAGTCGAGGCGTCACTACCACCCTGGTGGACGGCGCTAAGGAGTCCGCCCACGGGATCAGTGACCGAGAGCCCGGCGCAAGGGCGAGTGTGCTTGGAGGCAGATGCAGGACTGCCGGTAACAGGCGATTGCGCAAGCGAGTTGACTTAGGCCTCCGTCCCGTCGGCGCCCCTGCTCTGCATTAGGTCATGCCTATGCACCACGTGGTGGTCCGGCGGATTGTGTGGCGCTGGGCAATCGGTCCCGGGCAGGAGCGCCTGAGTCCGCCCGGGAGGCCCTCGCCTACGCCTGCACATGGGCGTGGCGCGGTCCCGGTTGTTACCCCCTCACCGGCACACATCACCGAACCAGTGTTACGGCACACCGCCCTCGGGCAGTGCTCTCGGGACGGGCTCCACGCGACGGTGTGCCGGCAGCGGTTCCTTTCCTGGCCCTCGGTGGGCCTGACCGATGATTTTTGCGCGCCGTGCTGGTCTGTACGCCGAATACCGACTCACGGGAGGCTGACGCCATGCGGAAACTGACCTTTGGCATGAACCTGAGCCTGGACGGCTACATCGCCGCGCCCGGCGACGACCTCGGCTGGGGCGTGCCGAGCGACGAGCTGTTCCAGTGGTGGTCCGACCGGGTGGGGGCGACAGGCCTGGCGCTGTACGGGCGCAAGCTGTGGGAGACGATGAGCTCCCACTGGCCGACCGCCGACAAGCAGCCGGGCGCCACACCGGCGCAGATCGAGTTCGCCAGCCGCTGGCGGGACATGCCGAAGGTGGTGTTCTCCTCGACGACCAGCACGGTCGACTGGAACACCCGTCTGGTCACCGGCGACGCGGTCACCGAGATCACCAGGCTCAAGGCCGACGACGGCGGCCCCATGGACATCGGCGGCGCCACACTCGCCGCGGCGGCCATGCGGGCCGGGCTGATCGACGAGTACGCGATCGTCACCCACCCGGTCCTGGTGGGCGGCGGCACGCCGTTCTTCACGGCCCTGGACAACTGGGTGAACCTGAACCTGGCGGAGACCCGGACGTTTCCCGACGGCGTGCTGCTGACCAGGTACGAGACCAGGCGCTGAATACCCGCCCTCGGATCGGCGCGGGCTTCGGGCCGCCCAAGGATCTCGTGGCTGTGTTCCGAGGCGATCGTGACGTCCCTGCCGGATCCTGTTCTTCACCGCAGACGATCGGCTTTGGCGGTCGAAGGTCAGCTCCCCCGGTGCTTGCTTGAGGAGTACCTTGCGGCTGTGGGGCAACCCGCGATCGATCCGGAAGCCTTCAATGCCTTCGAGGCAAGAGGTTGGGAAGAGAAGGCGGCCGGCTATGACCGCTTCTTCGGGAGCATCACGGGCCGCTTGGTCGAGCCTCTCCTCGACGCCGTCTCCGTAGGGCCGGGAACGCACATGCTCGATCTCGCCACCGGCCCCGGTTACGTGGCGGCGCGCGCAGCCGAGCGAGGCGCGTCCGTGGTTGGAGTGGACGTCGCCGAGGCGATGGTCGCCCTCGCCGGCCGGCTTCATCCGGGGCTTGACCTCCGCCAGGCGGACGTACATGAGCTTCCGTTCGAGGCCGGCTCCTTCGACGCCGTGGTGGGCAACTTCCTGGTCCTGCACCTCGGACGCCCCGAGCAGGCCATGGCCGGTGCTGTGCGCGTGCTGCGTCCGGGCGGCAGGCTCGCGCTGACCGCCTGGGACGTGCCCGAGCGGGCACGCTTTCTCGGCGTGTTCCTCGATGCGATCGCGGACGCTGGGGCAACGCCTCCCGCGGATCTACCGACGGGGCCCGACTTCTTCCGGTTCTCGGTCGACGAGGAGTTCGACGCCCTCATGCGTGACCATGGCCTAGAGGACCGCGCGGTCAGGAGCATCGCCTTCACCCATCGTGTCGCGAACGCCGATGAGCTCTGGACGGGATTCCTCGGAGGGACCGTCAGAACGTCTGCGCTAATCGAGCGGCAACCCGAAGAAGCCCGGCGGCGCATTCGCGCTTCGTTCGATCGACTCGTCCGCCAGTACCAACGCGACGACGTCCTCGAGCTTCCGGTCTCCGCCAAGCTCGCCTCAGGTCGCAAGCCGGGAGCAGACTGAAGCCATGTCGCCGCGTCGCCCTCTCCCTGCGCCGTCCGGCTTGACAGGTCGGTCTTTGTTTGGTCGAATGCCTTAGACGATTGACTAAGGAGTGCAGATGGACGACAGCAACTCCACCTTCTACGCCTCTCCAGCCGAAGCGCTGGAGGCGCCTCCCGAGCAGTTCCTCTACCTCGCGTGTATGCGGGTGGGCACGGGAGTCGACGCGCCGGACTTCCTGGCGGTGGTGGACGCCGAGGACGGAACGATCGTGCACGAGACCGCGATGCCGAACATAGGGGACGAGCTGCACCACTTCGGCTGGAACCGCTGCAGCTCGGCGTGTCACGGACCGGATCGCTCGCACCTGATCGTGCCCGGCTTCCGCTCCTCTCGAATCCACATCGTGAATGTCGCCGACGACCCTAGGCGGCCACGCATCGAACAAGTCATCGAGCCGGAGGAGCTCGCCGAGAAGACGGGCTACACCCGCCCGCACACCGTCCACTGCATGCCCGGCGACAACGTCGTGATCAGCATGCTGGGCGACACGGAGGGCCGCGGCTCCGGTGGCTTCGCCGTGCTCGACGCCCGCAGCTTCGAGGTCAAGGGCCGCTGGGAGAACGGCGGCGAGCGGCCGCCCCTGAACTACGACTTCTGGTACCAGCCGCGCAAGAACGTTCTCGTCTCCTCGGAGTTCGGCGAGCCGAACGCATACGAGGGAGGGTTCGACATCGACGACGTCGGCGCCGGCCGCTACGGGCAGCGGCTGCACTTCTGGAATCTCGCCGAGCGACGGCTCGAGCAGACGATCGACCTTGGCGAGACGGGCCTCATCCCGCTCGAGCTGCGCTGGCTGCACGACCCCGAGGCCGATCAGGGCTTCGTCGGCGCGACGCTGTCCAGCAACATCCTCCGCTTCTACCGCTCGAACGGCGGCTTCCGGACCGAGCCTGTGATCGAGGTCGAGAACGAGGAACTCGACGGTTGGCCGCTCCCCGGCGGCGTTCCCGGCCTCATCACTGACCTGGTCCTCTCGATGGACGACCGCTTCCTGTACCTCTCGAACTGGTTGCATGGCGACCTCCGCCAATACGACGTCTCGGATCCGGCCAACCCGCGGCTGACCGGGCGGCTCTGGCTCGGCGGGCTGCTCGGCAAGCCGAGCGACGGCGGTGACCTAACCGGCGGGCCGCAGATGATCCAGCTGTCCTTGGACGGGCGAAGGCTGTACGTCACCAACTCGCTCTACTCGACCTGGGACAACCAGTTCTATCCCGGTTTGCGCTCGTGGCTCATGCGCGTGAACTGCGACCCCGACGGCGGGATGGAGGTCGACCCCAGCTTCTTCGTCGACTTCCACGACCGATCCGACGGTCCGGCCAGGGCTCACGAGGTCCGCCTCGGGGGCGGCGACTGCACCACGGAAATCTTCCAATGACGCTGATCGCGCACGTCAGCGGCGTCCCGATCGAGGAGACGCTTGGGATGTGCGGACCAGCGCTGCTGCTGGTCCTCGGGGCGGTGTCGGCGAAGGTCCGGGCCCGCATGCGCTGGCCGCACAGCGACTGACCGCGCCGCCCGCGAGAACGACCGCCGCGGGGGGAGGCCTCGCCTAGCCGGTGATCACGGTGCCGCGCAGCGAGCACACCCTCCTGCCGAAGGGCCTGCCGACGGTGCCCTCGGCGCCGAAGTGGATTGTCGTGATCCGGCCATTCCGGGCCGACACGATCGCGGTCCCGCCCACCTGTGGCGTCGCGGGGGTGGCCAGCGGCATGTCGTCGCCCGGGCTGAGCGCCGAATCGCCGTTGGCCTCAGGCCCATCAGGGTTGCCGTTTGATGCCCCATAGACCGTGACATTCGGCGGCCGCACGCCCCGCAGCCCATCGAGGAACAGAATCGGATCCCTGGCGATGCACCCGCCCTTCAGCACGAAGTCCTTCCCCCTGAAGATCTCGGTGGCCGCGGTACCCGAAGAAGGGACAGCGAAGAACTTCTGCACGGTGAAACCGCCCACCGTGCCGGCGACCGCGGCCTTACGCGCCGCCCTCGCGTTCGGCACCTGGCCGAGCTGCGATTCGGCGACGTCGTCGCCCGTCAGTGTGTTGCGGGCCACGTCACTGCCGCGGATCGTGCTTTCGCGAATGTCCAGGCCGCGCACGTCGTCGTTCTTGATCTCCCGGCTGTCGATGGAGCCGGTGGCGACGGCGTAGGAGACGCCGCCGAGCGAGACGAACAGGGCTACGAGCGAGATGACCAGCGCGGGCGAGGGGGGCTGGCGCAAGATCGACTTCACGGTGTGCCTCCGGGGGACGGGTATGAGCCGCGAGCACGCTATCGCCGCGAGCGCGCGCGGCGATCCCCGCCGGACGGTGGGCGGCGCCGTCAAAGCGGTACCTTCACCGTTCCAGGAGCGACGCCCGACGTCGGCCCGCAAGGAGGAGCTGATGTACGAGAAGGACGGACGGCAGTACTTCGTCTTCGACAGCCACTTGCACTTCTGGGACGCCTCGCCCGCGAACTGGGTGGCCGGCCAGGAGGAGTATGCGAAGGGGTGGATCGAGTGCTTCCACGCCTACCAGAGCCTCGGCCCGGCTGACACCCACTGGTCGCTCGAGAAGTTCCAGAAGTACTCCATCGACGACTTCGAGAAGGACGTCTTCGTCGACGGCGGGGTGGACGTTGGTGTGTTCCAGTCGACGTACCTGAAGCAGTGGTACACGGCGGGCTTCAACGACATCGAGCACAACGCCGATCTGCTCGAGCGCTTCCCCGGCAAGCTGATCGTCAACGGCCGCTTCGACCCGCGTGAGGGCCAGGCCGGCCTGGAGCAGCTCGAGGCCGACAACGAGAAGTACGACCTCAAGGGCGTGAAGCTCTACACAGCCGAGTGGCGCAACGGCTCGCGCGGCTGGAAGCTGACCGACGACGACGCCCGGCCGTTCTTCGACAAGTGCGCCGAGCTCGGGATCAAGAACATCCACGTCCACAAGGGCCCGACGATCTGGCCGCTGGACAAGGACGCCTTCGACGTCTCGGACGTCGACCACGTCGCCACCGACTACAACGGCGAGCTGAACTTCATCGTCGAGCACGTCGGGCTGCCGCGGATCGAGGACTTCTGCTTCATGGCGACCCAGGAGCCGAACGTCTATGCCGGCCTCGCGGTGGTGATCGGCGGGCTCATGCACGCGCGGCCGAACTTCTTCGCCAAGGTGATGGGCGAGCTGCTGTTCTGGGTCGGCGAGGACAAGATGCTGTTCGGCTCCGACTACGCGATCTGGGAGCCGAAGTGGCAGGTCGAGGGGCTCCTCGAGCTGGGAGATGCCGGACCTGCCCGAGTACGGCGACTACCCGCGGCTGGGCGACGCCGGCAAGCGGAAGATCCTCGGCCTCAACGGCGCGAAGCTCTACGACGTCGAGGTGCCCGAGTCGCTGGCGCCCGCCGAGGCTGAGGCCGAGGCCGCGTCGCCCGAGAGCGCGGTGGGGGTCGAGTTCGATTGACGTTTCGCCGCCGTGTGCTCGACGAGCTCGGGACCGTCTACGACCCGGAGCTCGATGAGCCGATCACTGCGCTCGGCTTCGTCGGCTCCTGCGAGGTGAGCGCCGGCGGCGACGTGTCGGTGCGGCTGCGGCTGCCGACGCCGCAGTGCGCACCTAACTTCGCGTTCCTGATGGCCGCCGACACGCAGGCGGCGATCCACCGGGTGCCGGGCGTGCGCAGCGTGCGGGTGCAGCTCGAGGATCACTACACGGGCCGTGAGATCAACACCGCGGTCGCCCGCGGCGAGGGCTTCGCCGCGGCGTTTCCGGGAGAGACGCGCGCCGAGCTCGACGAGCTGCGGGCGCTCTTCCAGCGCAAGGCGCTCGTCGCGCGCGAGGGGCGGCTGCTGGGCTCGGTGCCCGACCCCGCGTCCGCGCGCCTGCGGGACCTGTCCGGTCCCGACGCCGGACGCTGCCGCTCGCTGCGCCGGGCGCTCGGCATCGACGCGTCGGACGACGCGCCCGCCTTCGTCCGAGGCGACGGGTCGCCGGTCGGCGCCGACGAGCTCGTCCGCTTCAAGCGCATGGCGAGGCTCACGGCCCTGTCGCTCGAGACGAACGGCGGCATGTGCCGCGACCTGTTGCGGGCCAGGTATCCGGAAAGCGAACGGGAGGAGGTGGCCGTATGAAGGCCGCGCGACTGCACGAGTACCACCAGCCGCTCAAGCTCGACGAGGTCGGCGAGCCCGAGGCCCTCGGACCGCTCGACGTGGTGGTGCGCATCGGCGCGGCGGGCCTCTGCCGCACCGACCTGCACATCCAGGAGGGGCAGTGGGCCGAGAAGTCCCAGGTGGCGCTGCCCTATACCCCCGGGCACGAGAACGCCGGCTGGGTCCACGAGGTCGGCTCGGGTGTGAGCAACGTCGAGGTCGGCGACACCGTGATCGTGCACCCGTTCATCTCCTGCGGGCTGTGCCGGCCCTGCCGGGAGGGCGACGACATGCACTGCGTCAACGGCTCCTTCCCCGGCATCAACCGTGACGGAGGCTTCGCCGACCTGCTGATGACGAGCGCGCGCTCGGTCGTGAAGCTCGATCCGTCCCTGGAGCCGACGGCGATCGCGGCGCTCGCCGACGCCGGGCTCACCGCCATCCACGCGGTCAAGAAGGCGATCCCGGTCCTGGGCGCGGGCACGAAGGCGGTCGTGATCGGAGCCGGCGGCCTCGGCCACATCGGCATCCAGTGCCTCAAGGCCTATACGCCGACCGAGATCATCGTGGTCGACCCGTCGGAGAAGGCCCTCGAGCTCGCGCGTGAGCTCGGCGCCGAGCACACCGTGCAGGTGGACGGCTCGCAGCGCGACAAGGTGCAGGAGCTGACCGACGGCCGCGGGGCCGAGGCGATCATCGACTTCGTCGGCGAGAAGGGAGCGATCGAGGACGGCATCGAGATGCTCCAGGACGGCGGCTTCTACTACGTGATCGGCTACGGCGAGAACCTGAACGTGCCGACCATCGACATCATCTCGCGCGAGATCTCCTTCATCGGGAACCTCGTCGGCACCTACGTCGACCTCGAGGATCTGATGACGCTGACGGCGCAGGGCAAGGTGACGCTGCACACGAGCACGTACCCGCTCGACGCGATCAACGACGCGATGGCAGACCTCGACGGCGGACGCGTTCAGGGACGGGCCATCCTCGTGCCGTAGCGACACTACGCGCGTGGACAACGCCGAGATCGCCGACCGCCTCGAGGCGTTCGCGTCCCTGCTCGAGCTCGCCGAGGCGAACCCGTACACGGCGCGCGCCTACCGGCGCGCCTCGGAGACGATCCGCAGCGCGGGTGTGCCCGTTGCCGATCTGGTGCGCTCCGGGCGCGTGCGCCAGCTGCGCGGGATCGGCCGCAGCATCGAGAGCAAGCTGCGCGAGCTCGTCGAGACCGGCGAGATCGCCGAGCTGGCGGAGCTCGAGCGGGAGCTCGCGCCCGACCTGGTCGGCCTCGGCCGCTACCTCGGCCTGAGTGCGAAGCGATCGGTGGAGCTGGCGCGCGCGCTCGACATCCGCACCGCCGACGAGCTCCGCGAGGCGGCCGCCACGGGCAGGCTGCGCTCGGCGCCCGGCATCGGGCCGAAGACCGAGGCGAAGCTGATCGAGGCGCTCGCGCGTGAGGGCGACCCGAGGCCGCGCCAGGGGCTCCTGCTCCCCTTCGCGTTGGAGCTCACCGCCGCCGTCGCCGCCGCGCTCGACGGCGAGGTCGCGGGCGACGTGCGCAGGTGGCGCGACTCCTGCGAGCACCTGGCCGTCGTCTGCGCCGCGCCCGAGCCGGCGGCGGCGCTCGCGCGCTTCGGCACGCTGCCGCAGGTCGTGGCGTTGATCGAGGAGGGCGAGCGACGTGCCGTCGGCGTCACGATCGAGGGCGTGCCGGTAGAGCTCGTCGTTGCCGAGCCCGAGCATTTCGGAACGGCGCTCCTGCGCGCCACCGGCTCCGCGGAGTACGTGGAGGCGCTCGAGCCGCTGCCGGAGGCGCCCGACGAGGCGAGCGTCTACCGGGCGCTCGAGCTGCCCTGGTGCCCGCCCGAGCTGCGCGAGCAACCCTTTCGCGGTGAGCCGCCGGCGCTCGTCGAAGAGGGCGACATCCGCGGCGACCTGCACTGCCACTCGACCTGGTCGGACGGCCGCCAGAGCATCGAGGAGATGGCCCGCGCCGCGCAGGCGCGCGGGTACGAGTACCTGGCGATCTGCGACCACACGCCGGCGGTCGGTGCGGTGCGCGGGCTCAGCGCGGACGACGTGCGCCGCCAGGCCGATGAGATCGCCGCCGCCAACGAGCTGCTGGCGCCGTTCCGGATCCTGCGCGGGATCGAGTGCGACATCCTCCCCGACGGCCGGCTCGACCTGCCCGACGACGTCCTCGCCGAGCTCGACTGGGTGCAGGCGAGTGTCCACGGCGGCCAGCGCCTGCCGCGGCGCGAGCAGACGGAGCGCGTCGTCGAGGCGCTCCGCCATCCGAGCGTCCGCTGCCTGAGCCACCCGACGGGACGGCTCATCGGCCGCCGCCCCGAGAACGCCCTCGACCTCGAGCGCGCGTTCGAGGTTGCGCTCGAGCACGGCGTGGCCTTCGAGGTCAACGGCCTCGCCCCTCGGCTCGACCTGAGCGGGGAGCACGTCCGCGAGGCGCTCCAGGCGGGACTCCAGATCGTCTGCTCGACGGACGCTCACTCGACCCGCGGGCTCGACAACATGCTGCTGTCGGTGGCGACCGCGCGCCGGGGTTGGGCGACGGCGGCCCAGGTGTTGAACACGAGACCGCTCGAGGAGATCCTCCGCTCAGCCGTGACGCCAGAGCTCGATGCGCGGCAAACTAGCGCCATGCAGATCGGCAAGGCCGGCTCGGCCGTCAGCCACATCAGCCAGGCCTATCCCGACCGGGTCGAGGTGCGTGGGCGCGACCTCACCGGCGATCTGATGGGCAGGCTCAGCTTCACCGAGTACTTCCACCTGCTGCTGACCGGGCGCGAGCCGAGCGAGGACCAGCGCTACTTCCTCGACGTGCTGCTCGTCGCGATCGCGGAGCACGGGATGATGCCGACCAACGTCACGGCGCGCATGACGCTCGCTGCGGATCCCGGATCGCTCCAGGGCGCGGTCGCCGCGGGGATTCTCGGGGCCGGGCCGGTCATCCTCGGCACGGCCGAGGACTGCGCGCGGCTGCTCCACGAGGCCCAGGCGAGGGTCGTCGCCGGCGAGCAGCCGGCGACGGTCGCCGCCGAGGTCGCCACTGCCGTGCAGGCAGCCGGCGGCAAGATGCCCGGCTTCGGGCACCCGCTCCACCGGCCGCTCGACCCGCGCGCGGAGCGCATCCTCGAGCTCGCCGACGAGCGCGGCGTGAGCGGCCCGCACGTGCTCCTCGCGCGCGAGCTGCGCGACGCGGTTGCGGCAGCCTGGGGCCGCCCGCTCCCGATGAACGTCTCGATGCCGATCGCCGCCGTGATGCTCGACCTCGGCTTCCCGTCCCAGACGGTCAAGGCCGTTCCCATCCTCGCCCGCACCGCCAGCCTGCTCGCGCACCTGGCGGAGGAGAGGGACCAGCCGATCGGCTTCCTGATGGCGGCGCGCGCCGAGGAGGCGATCGGCTACGAGCGAGGGGACCCGTCTGCCTGACGAGGTCGAGACCCGCCCGTGGCAGGAGCAGCAGGCGGTCGACGAGCGCTCGTTCCGCAGCCAGCTCGACTACCTCCTCGAGCACTCGCCGTTCTACCGCGACAAGCTTGCCTCCACGCCCTCGACGGCCGGCCTGGCGGAGATCGCCTCGCTGCCGCTCACCGAGAAGGCCGAGCTCAAGGCCACGGCGACGCCCGACAACCCGATCGGTGCGCACCTGTGCGTGCCGCCGGCGGACATCGTCCGCATCTACTCGACGAGCGGCACCACCGGCACGCCCAGCTACATCCCGCTGACCGCGTCCGACCTCGACAACTGGGTGACCGGCTCGGCGCGCAGCTACGCGGCCTCCGGCGCCGCGCCCGGCGAGCGCATCGTCAGCACGTACGGAGCCGGCCCGTTCGTGGCGGGCGCCGCGCTGGCGGCGTTCGACCGGATCGGCCTCGCCCACATCCCGGTGGGAACGGGCAACAGCGAGCGGCTGCTGAAGGCGATCGAGCTGCTGAAGCCCGAGATCGTCGCGCTGACCCCGTCGTACGGCGCCCACCTGCTGGAGGTCGCGGCGGAGCGGGGGGTCGACCTGCCGGGCTCGAGCGTGACGCGCCTGCTCGTGGCCGGCGAGCCGGGCGGCGGCGAGCCCGCCTTCCGGGCGCGGCTCGAGCAGGGCTGGGGCGCGACCGTCACCGAGGCGATGGGGATCGGCGACATCGGGCCGTCGCTGTGGGGCGAGTGCGAGCAGCGGGACGGCATGCACCTGGGCGCGCGTGGCTTCGTGCACGCGGAGCTGATCGACCCGGACAGCGGCCGGGCGCTCGAGCTCGCGGACGGCGCGAGCGGCGAGCTCGTCCTGACGCACCTGCGCCACGAGGCGGCGCCGCTCCTGCGCTTTCGCACCCGCGACCACGTGCAGGTGCGCATGGGCAGCTGCCCGTGCGGCCGGACCGGCCCGCGCGTGCGCTGCATCGGGCGCACCGACGACATGCTGATCGTGCGCGGCGTCAACGTCTTCCCGTCTGCGCTGCGCGAGGTGGTCGAGTGCGTTCGCGCCGCGGGTCAGCGGCCACATCATGGTCAGGCCGCGGGCGGTCGGCGTGAAGCAGGACCCGCCGCTTCCCGTGAGCGTCGAGCTCGCACAGGGCGCTGCGCCGGACGACTCGCTTGCCGAGTCGATTCGCGAGAGACTGCGCAACGTGCTCGTGGTCCAGACGGACGTGCAGCTCGTCCCGTGGGGCAGCCTCGAGCGCAGCGACTACAAGTCGAAACTCGTACAGCACTAGGTCGAGGGGGCCGATGCGCAAACTCCAGAGCCAGGGCGTTCACCACATCACGATCGTCGGCGCCGACCGGCAGACGTCGATCGGCTTCTGGGAAGGCGTGCTCGGGATGCCGTTCGTTTTCGAGCAGCCGAATCTCGACAACGAGTCCGAGAGCCACCTCTACTTCGATCCCGGCGACGGGCGCCTCATCACGATCTTCACCAACGAGGAACGCGAGCCCGACCCGGAGCGAACCCCAACCGACCCCGGCTGCGTACACCACCTCGCGTTCGCGCTGTCGAAGGCCAGCTTCGACCAGGCGGTCGAGCGGCTCGACGAGCGCGGCATCCAGCACAGCGGCGTCAAGGACCGTGGCTTCATGGACTCGATCTACTTCAAGGACCCGCTCGGCCTCCTGATCGAGCTGGCCTCGTATCGCTTCGAGCCTCCGTTCGGCTACACGCATGCCGACGTCCTGCTCGAGGCGCACAAGATCCGCGTCGAGCGGGGCGACTACAACATCGCCCAGGTCCATCTCGCCGACGCAATCGAAACGCTCGTCAGGCGATCACGGGCGTCGCTCTCGGAGGACCGATCGCCACGTGACCCCTACCGCGGAGGAGCAGATGGCTGACAACACGCTGAGCATCCTGAGGCCGAGCGTCAACAACCTCACCGCTCGGATCTTCGTAAGAGCCGCCGGGCTCGACTTCGACGAGCGCGACGTCTGGGGCAAGAAGGACGAGCCGGACTTCATGCAGAAGGACCCGGCGCTGCTGACGCCCATGCTCGAGGAGCAGGGCCTCCCGAGGGGCTCGCTCTGGGAGAGCTGCGCGATCATGCAGTACCTCTGCAACAAGCACGGCCTGACGCAGTTCTATCCCGAGGACCCGAGCGAGCGGGCGATGGTGGACAGCGCGATGTTCTACCTGATCGGGACGCTCTATCCGCTGGTCGCGCGCGCGACCTATCCGACGCTCGGCTTCCCGCAGTACGCGGGCGAGGTCGGGACCTCCGACGCCGACGACGAGATGAAGGCGAAGGCGGCGAAGGACGCCGAGGCCGCGATCGCCGAGCCGCTCGAGGTCTACCGCGAGTTCTTCCTCGACGGGCGCACCTTCATCGGCGGCGACTCGCCGTCGATCGCCGACATCAGGCTGGCGGCGACGCTCGAGTTCCTGCGCGCGGTCGACTACGACTTCCCGCAGTGGGCCGAGCAGTACATGGAGGCGATGGAGCAGGCCCTGGGCGACGCCTACAGCGAGCCGGCGGCCGACGTGCGCGGCTTCGTGGAGCAGGTCAAGGCGCCGGCCTGAGCTCGTCCGGTCAGGTCACGCGCTCGAGCCGCGGGTTCGGGCGGAGGCGGCGTCCCACCTTCGCGCGCGGATCCCCATCCACGACGACGATGTCGGCCGTGAAGTCGTTCGAGCCCCGCAGGAGCGCCGACCCGACCCCGTAGGCGTCGACGGGAGCTCCGAGCCGCTCGAACTCTGCGATGCGCGCGGCGTCGAAGCCACCGGACGCCACGATCCGCACGTGCTCGTGGCCGGCCTCGTCGAGAGCCTCGCGCACGCGCCCGACGAGCACGGGGTTCACGCCGGTGGGTGCGAAGTCGCCCATCTCGTCCCAGAGCGCCCTGTCGACGAGCTGTCCCGAGGTGTCGAGCCGGACGCCCCAGAGGTCGCCCGCGAGCGCCTCGGCCACCTCGAGCGAGGTGCGTACCGAGTCGTTCTCGAAGTCGACCAGCACGGTCACGTTCATGTGCCGGCCGAAGCGGTCCGCGAACGCCTTGGCCGCGGCGACGGTGTCGCCGCCGTACGCGGCGATCAGGGCGTGCGGCACGGTGCCGATCCCGCGGCCGCCCCACCAGGACGCCTGGGCGTCGGTCGAGACGCCGATCGCCCCTGCCACGTGCGCCGCCCAGCCGTCGCCGGTCTGCACGAGCCAGTGGTCGTGACGGGCGGGGAAGAAGAGGATCTGCTTGCCGCGCGCCGCCTCCACGACCTCGTGGACGTTCTTCATGACGAGCGTGCGGCGCGCGAGGCAACCGAGGTAGACGGTCTCGAGGTGGGCGAAGAGCGAGTAGTCGCCCTCGATCGTCATCACGGTCTCCCACGGTTCGATCTCGTCGCCCTCGTGCAGCGCCCGGACCTCGAGCTCGTGCCAGCCGTCGATCCAGCCGTCGGGGCCCTGGCGCCCGGAGCCCTGCTTCAGCACCGCCACCGCCTCGTCGATCCCGCCCAGCACCGAGGGGTAGCGCTGGAACACCTGCATCGTCACGCGCGGGTGCCGGTCCTCCGCCTCGAGCAGCTCCTTCGTGTAGTTGAAGTAGGCGTCCGAGTAGTAGCCGCTGCGGATGCGCTCGACCGGCATCCGGAAGACCCCGGGATTTAGCCGTTCGCGGGTGCGTGCGTCGTCTCTGGCCACCGAGGGGGGCAGTCTGACGGGCCGTGCCCATCGGGGGTAGCCGGGGCCGTGTCCCGGTAGCCTGACCCTGAATGCCGACGTCCCTCGTGACAGGCGGAGCCGGCTTCCTCGGCTCCCACCTCTGTGACTACCTGCTGGCGCGCGGGCAGCGCGTCGTCTGCGTCGACAATCTCGAAACGGGTTCGCTCGAGAACATCCGGCACATCTCGAACGGGGCGAACTTCCGCTTCGAGATGCTTGACATCACGGGCCACTACGAGATCGACGAGCCGGTCGACTTCGTCTTCCACATGGCTTCGCCGGCCTCGCCGATCGACTACCAGCGGCTGCCACTGCACACGCTCAAGGTCGGCGCCTACGGCACGCACAACACGCTCGGGCTCGCGAAGAAGCACCGCGCTCGCTTCCTGCTCGCGTCGACCTCCGAGGTCTACGGCGACCCGCTCGTGCACCCGCAGCCCGAGAGCTACTGGGGCAACGTCAACCCGATCGGGCCGCGCGGCGTCTACGACGAGGCCAAGCGCTACGCGGAGGCGCTGACGATGGCCTACCTGCGCCAGCAGGGGGTCAACACGGCGATCGTGCGGATCTTCAACACGAGCGGCCCTCGCATGCGCCCGCACGACGGCCGTGCCGTCCCGACCTTCCTGCGCCAGGCGCTCACCGACAGGCCGCTCACGGTCTTCGGCGACGGCTCCCAGACGCGCAGCTTCTGCTACGTCGACGACCTCATCCGCGGCATCGTGCTGCTCGCCGAGTCGGACATCCACGAGCCGGTCAACATCGGCAATCCCGACGAGATGAGCCTGCTCGATCTCGCCAAGACGATCATCGAGCTGACCGAGTCTCGCTCCGAGATCGTGTTCGAGGCGCTCCCGCTCGACGACCCACAGGTGCGCCAGCCCGACATCACGCGCGCGCGCGACCTGCTCGGCTGGGAGCCCGAGATCGAGTTCCGCGACGGGCTGCGACGCACGATCGAGCACTACCAGAACGTCCTCGGCAAGCCGGCGGCGCGATGAGCTCAGCGGAGTCCAAGAACCTCGAGGCGATCTACAAGGCGATCGACCAGCACAACGCCGCGTGCGAGTGGCCGGCTGTAGCCATCGAGATGAACCCGTTCGAGGTCGAGCGGCTCGGCTGGGACTCGATCCGCGGCCTGCCGATCCACAGCAACCCGAACATGGGCACCGGGTCGTTCCGAGTGGTGTGCGCACGCGAACAGGGTGAGCCGGAAGAGGAGATCGTCGAGGCGGTTGCGGAAGAAACCGTCCCCGCCGAGGTTTCGCCGCTACGCTGAACTGTTCTGGACGTTCGTACGAGGGATGGGTGGATGCGCTTCAGCGCGGCCGCTACGCGGCCGAGCCCCACGAGGGTGATGCGCACCGGACGTCGAACTACGTCCAGTCGCGTCATGGCCCAGCGGCTACCCTAGGGCGGGGTCCCGAGGCGCGGGAAAGGGCTTCGCAATCGACGTTTGGCGCATTCGCAGTCTGGCTCTGGCTATGGCCGCCCTTGGCGGCCTAATTGCTGCCGCACCCCTGGTGGGCGCCCAATCGTCGACGCCTGACAACTCGCCCCACCTCCTGCTGGTCCCGGACACGCCCCGAGCCGACGCGGCGCTCGACGCCTCGAGCGCCCGCACCGTCGCCAGCTATGACGCCTTCACCTTGGTGGAGGCCCGCGGCGAGGACGACGCCGACCTGCGCGCCGCGGGCGCCGATCGGCGCGACGACATGCGGCGCGTGAGCCTGCCGGGGGGCGACCTCGACCCGCTGCGGGGCCGCGACTCGCTGGCCGCCCGCGGCGCGCCCGATCTCGACGAGGCGCTTGCCGTGGTCCAGTTCGCCGGCCCGGTCAAGGACGCCTGGCTCGACGCGCCTGCAGCGCCTCGCGGTGTGCGGATCGTCCAGTACGTGCCCCAGAACGGCTACCTGGTCCACGCGAGCTGGGCGCGAGGTCGACCGCCTGGCCGGGCTGGTCGGCACCTATCCCGCGGTGCGGGCGGTCACGCGTGTAACTGCAGCGGACAAGGTGAGCGAGGACGCTGCCCGCGAGGGACGACGGCGTTCGCCGGGTGGCCGTCCAGACGTTGACAGGCGGAGATGGTGCGGACGCGCGCGTCGAACGCGGTGCCGCGGCGGGACCGACCGTCGCGCGGCAACCTCGACAACTGCTGCGCTCGTCCACGCAGTATCTGACGCTGACTCGCGCCGAGCGCGACGAGCTCGCGGCCGATCCGACGGTCGTGTCGATCTCGACCTATTCAACCCCGGAGCCGCTCGACGAGCGCAGCGCCCAGATCGTGGCCGGGGGCCTGTCGGCGGGCGCGCCGACGGGTGGCGGGGCGTACCTCGACTGGCTCGAGCTCGCAGGGCTTCGGCGGCGCGACGCTCGACTTCGCGATCGACATCGCCGACTCCGGGCTGGACACGGGCACGCGTGTGCGCCGGGGCATCCGGACTTCTACGTCGAACGGGATCAGGCCGGGCACGAGCAGGGTCGCGTATGCCCACGACTGGACCCCGACAACAACCCCGCGACTGCACGGGACACGGCTCCAACGTCGCCGTCGATCGCCGCCGGATACTCGGCAGGCGGAGCGGGCCGCCAGGACGGCTCCGGCTTTCGTTACGGGCTCGGGGCGGCGCCGCGGGCCCAGATCGGGGTATCGAAGTTCTTCAACTGTGCTGGCGAGCTTCAAGCTCGCGGTCGGCGGATTCGCGCAGCTAGCGGACAGACGCGTACGCGGCAGGCGCGCGCATCTCGAACCACTCTTGGGGCAGCGCAGGACTACGGCGCCTACAGCAGCCGAGGCTCGCGGAGTTCGACGTCGCTGGTGCGCGATGCCCGGCCGTCGCGAGCCGGCGACACCAGCAGATGGTCGAGGTGTTCGCGGCGGGCAACGAGGCCGACGGGATCGACAACCCGCCGACGGAGCCGTACCCCGACAAGGGCTGGGGCTCAGTCGCGTCTCCCGGAACGGCCAAGAACGTGATCACCGTCGGCGCCTCGGAGAGCCACCGTCCGCTGGTCGGCCATCACCTGCGGCGCTCGACGACGGGGAGGCGAACGACGCGGACGACATCAGCTCCCTTCTCGAGTCGCGGGCCGACTAACGACGGCCGACTCAAGCCGGATCTGGTTGCGCCTGGCACGCGGATGACCGGCGCGGCCCCGCAGATCGGTGGCGGCCTATACGGGCGAGCCAACGTCTGCCCGAAGTTCTTCCCGAGCGGGAGCACGCTCTACAACCTCAGTCCGGCACTTCACAGGCGGCGCCCGCCGTGTCCGGAGCTGCCGCACTGATTCGCGACTGGTACACGCGCGAGCACGGGCGCAACGCCTCCATCGCCGGCACTGACCAAGGCGATCCTGGTCAACACCGCCACCGATCTCGCGGGCGGCGAGGACGGCAGGGCGACGAGGTCGGCCCGGCCCCGAACGTGGACCAGGGCTGGGGACGAGCCGCATCTTGGGGCGGTGCTCGACGGCACTCAGCGTTCCTATTGGATCAGAGCATCGTGTTCGGCAGCACGGGCGCGCGCTTCGCCCGCTCCTACGCAGTCGCAGACTCGACGCGGCCGCTGAAGGTCACGCTCGCCTGGACGGACGCGCCCGGCATGGTGAGCACCGAGGCGTTCGTCAACGACCTCGACCTGGTGGTGCGGCAGGGCGGCCGCACCTACAGGGGCAACGTTATCGCCGGGCGGACGCTCGATCACCGGCGGCGACGCGGACCGCCGCAACAACCTCGAGAGCGTGGTCCTGCCCGCCGGTGCCCAGGGGCAGCCTTCTCGGTGGAGGTGCTCGGCACGAACCTCGCGGGTGACGGCGTGCCCGGGAATGGCGACGCTACCGACCAGGACTTCGCCCTGGTCGTCTCGAACGCGCAGGCGCAGTCTGCGCCGGTGCTCGCCCCTGACAGCGTCACAGTGCACGATCGCCGCGCCAGGGGACGGCGACGAGCAACCTTGAGCCGAGCGAGCCGTTCTCCCTCGATGTCGGCATCGCCAACGGCGGTGATGCTGATGCCACAGACGTCGAGCGGAAGCAATCTCCGGGCCCGGGCTGGCGTTCTCGGACGGCTCGACTACTTGGGGTGACATCGGCGACCGGCGAAGTCGCTGATTCAGAATCGCCAGTTGGCCGGCACGCTCGGCACAGCCTCTGAATGCGGAGTCGACGTGGAGGCGACCCTCGCCTTGACCAGCGATCAGGGCAACCAGACGGTCCCCGTGATCCTCCCGACCGGCCAGCCCGGGCCACCGCTCAACTTCCCCAGTCCGAGCCAACAGCATCCGGCGATTCCGGACAACAACCCAACCGGCGCACTGGCGACGATGGTCGTCAACTCGCAAGGCCGGATCAAGGATCTGAACGTCCGAGTCAACATCACCCACGAGTGGGTCGGTGACCTCGTTATCGAGCTCACCTCCCCGCAGGGGACCACCGTTCGCCTGGTTGATCATCCCGGTGGCCCGGACTACGGCGGTCAGAACCTGACCGGCACCGTCTTCGACGACGAGGCCCCGACCAACATCTCAGCGGGAGACGCGCCGTACGCCGGCAGCTTCAGGCCGCAGGCGGATCAGCTCTCCCGGTTTGACGGTCAGAGGCTCAACGGGAACTGGACCCTGCGCGTCCGTGACCTGTTCGAGGGCAAGACCGGCACCGTGAACAGCTGGGGGCTCGCGCCCAGAAGGGCGCTATGCGACTTCGACGGCAGCGTCCTCGCCGACACAACGCCGCCGGAGACGCTGGTCACGGCACGTCCCCCCGGGACGAGTGCCTCGCAGGCGGCGTCCTTCAGCTTCGCCGCGAACGAGCCGGACGCGATCTTCGAGTGTGGGCTTGGACGGTGGGGCGTTCACTCCGTGCGACTCGACGCACTCGGTCGGCGGCCTGCCCGAGGGACAACACACTCTGCGCGTCAGAGCGCGCGACCCGGCAGACAACGTGGACCCGAGCCCTGCGGAGATCCAATGGGTCGTCGACGTGAGCGGCCCCGCCCTGTCGATCGGCAGTCCGGGCGCGGGCGCCTCGCTCCTCGACCCGCAACCGCGAATCAGCGGTACGGCGGGCGTCGCCGCGGGCGACGCGGGAACCGTGAACGTGAACCTCTGGCGCGGGTCTCAGCCTTCGGGTCTGCCGGCTCAGACACTCGTCGTGCCACGCGACGCCGCGACAGGTGCCTGGTCGGTCCGGCCAGCCGCGTTGTCGGACGGCCCCTGGACGGCGCGGGTCGAGCAGTCCGACGCCGCGGGCAACGCCGGCTTCTCGCAGCCGAGGACATTCAGCGTGGACACGACCGCTCCCGACTTCGCGATCGTGCCGGTCGAAGCGGATCGCGCCGATGCGCTTAAGGGGAAGCTGACCGTGGTCGCGGGCTGCGCGACGCGCTGCGCTGTGAAGGCGGACTTGGTTGGAAGCGGCCGGCGGCCGCCGCTGCTCGGGCGCGGCACAGGAACCGTGAATTCACGCGCGGCCGGCGGGATACGCGTGAAGCTGACGAAGGAGGGCCGCGCGCGGCTCCGCCGCTCGGGCAAGCTCACGGCGAAGCTCACGACCACTGTCAGCGTCGGCTCACGCGCGCGAGTTGAGCTGGCGCAGAAGGTCACCTTCAGGAAGGTCAACCTGAGCCGGGTCGCCAGCCGCGGTCTCCGCTTCGTGGGGCGATGCCCAGAGCCATGTTCGATGGCGGCCAATCTCCTGATGCGCGCCAGCGATGCCAAGCGCTACGGCCTGCGCCCACCGAGCTCCGCGCCGGTCCCGGTAGCCCGGGCGACGGCCAGGGCCGCCACCACCACGAACTTGCTGCTCAAGCCGGGGAAGGCTTCCGCCAAGGCCATGCGTCGTGCGCGGCGGCTGAAGATGACGTTCGAGGCCGTCGTGAGCGGGCTCTCGGGACCGTCTCAGAACGCCTCACACGTCCTCACCCTGCGCCGCTGAGCCACTCCGCGGCGCTCAAACCCGCTGCTACATTCCGACCGTCTCGTGGTGGGCGTAGCTCAGCAGGTAGAGCTCCTGGTTGTGGTCCAGGCGGTCGCGGGTTCGAGTCCCGTCGCTCACCCTCACGAAGCGGCTGCAAACAAGCCCCTTTAGCGGCCCTGGGGGTCCGGCTGCGGGATACGGCTTACGACGCTCGCACGCGTCGAGGTACGCAGAGGAGGGGCAAGTCCACCAGCCGTCGGGCGGCGGGTACGGCATTGCCGCTTGCCGGGCGCGCCGGACCGGCGGGAAATGCGGCTTGCCCGAAGTGCACCCGCTCCGTTGGAGAGCGCGCGTCGACCGCCCGGGCGCCGATCGAGGCGCCGCCCGTCGTGAACCGCATGTTCTTCACCGTGATCGTTCGCGAGCAGCGGCGTCCGGGTAGGCATTGGATGGCCGTGCGCCGCACTCGTAGATTCACGCGTCGCTCGAACCCTCGTTGCGTGCGGACGGTGAAGATGCGCACGTTGCCCTTGTACCGATAGCGGCGGTCGCGCCAGCGGACGCGGCACACGAAGCTGGTCGGGCTTGACCTTCGGCATGCTTGGCGGAGCTTTGAGGGACGCTTCTTGAAGCGCCGGGTCAGAGCCCTGACGACGTACCTTCTCGCTCCCCGCGCGCTCAGCGCCGGCGCCGCAGGCGTCGGCCCCGCAGGCTGCTCTGTGACCGGCGGCGTCTGGTCGCCGCCGTCACCGACGACGCTCACCGAGAGCTCGGCAGGTGCCCGCTGTGTGAGATCCGGCAGCTTCGGCGCGGGGCTCGACGCCACATCGCAGTTTGCCGGGGGAGTGAGGTCGGCATAGAGCGGTGGGAACGGCTCGAGGACTTCCTTGGTCGCGAGGTAGGGCGCTCGGCCGTAGCCGTTCGGCCAAAGCGCGATCTTCACCCCGGCCGCGTTGTTCGCGTAGCTGCTCTCGCAGATTTCCTTCGAAGCGTTCACCCAATGCACGAGCCAGTAATCGCCCGGGGGAACGTCGGCGACATCGATGTACTGCCCCTCGAGAAGCGGGTTGTAGTAGTCGGCTACGCCGGGGGTGAGCCCCTCATCGACCGTCAGCGCCCCCGGGTTGAGCGACCCGCAGAAGTCCGGTGCGAGAGCCGGGTCGGACATGCAGAACCCTGCCTTGTTGTCCGGGCGGACCAGCGACAGGTCCGAGACGGAGCGGAGCTGGTAGCGGACGAAGCCCTTGTAGTGCCAGTGCCGGTGGCTCAGCGAATCCGGCCACTCCTCATAGACGAGCTGCCCGATGCTCGGCCGCGTTGTCTTGCTGCCGTCCGTGTTCTCGATGACCTGGTCCGCCACCATCGGATCGCCGGTGCCCGAGCGGTGGCCCTTGACGACCAGCGGCCCCCCGGATTCAGCGGTCATGGCGGTGGAGCCGAACGAAAGCCTGTATCCGGGTGCGGCTGACACGGCGCTGGCGCCCAGCGACCCGAGCCCGCACAGCGCAAACACGCATGCAAGCAACAAACGACCTCTACCTGTCCCGCTGCTTTGCACTGGCGCCTCCTAGCCCCGACTCGGCAGTTCAGTCCCTTATAGACCGAAACAGATCGAAATGCGTCAGTTCCCGAGGTGGGCGGACGTGGCTCCCCGGGCAACCCAGGCGGAGGGGGCCACGTTAATCCCGCAAATTGCGCCCGTCTGATGACCGAGTGCAAGGGTTTAGCCGCCAAACCTGCAACTCGCGCAGGCGCCCCGACCTATGCTCGGATGGATGGGTCCCAGTCGCGTCAGGCTTCTGGCCTGCGCCTGCTTGCTGACGATCGGCGCGGTCGCGACCCCAGTGGGGACGGGCGTCGCCGTGGCGGCACCTACGGTCATTCTCGTGGCGCCAGACCAGGTCCTCGTGGGGGAATCGGTGACGTTGGAGTCGAGGTCGACCCCGTTCGACGAACTCACGCCCATCCTGTCCACCCATTGGGCGCTTCCTGCCACATGGGGCCCGTGCAGACCGACGCCGATCTGCACGGTGGCAGCGCCCCCCGTGGGCCCCGGGACGGTAAGGCTCACCGTCATTGACATGCTCGGGACCGCATCGGTGGAGAAAACGATCTCCGTCGTGGAAACCCCTCCGCCGCCACCGCCACCTCCGCCAAACCAGCCTCCGACAGCAGCCTTCGCGGCGCTTCCCAAGTCGCCGCTTCCTGGAGATGAGGTGACGGTTGTCTCGTACTCGGAGGATCCCGACGGCGGGATCAGCGCGCTGGCCTGGGACCTCGACGGTGACGGCAGCTTCGACGACGGGACGAAGCCCGTCGAAACTCACAAGTTCGCCGCGCCCGGCCCGAAGACAATCACTCTGCGGGTCACGGACAACGAGGGGGCAAGCTCCACGGGATCACTGACCTTGACGGTTCGGGAGCCCGGCGCCCCCGTTGCGACGCCGAGCCCGACGTCGACCGCCCTGTTACCGAAGCTGCTGACCCCGTTCCCCGTCGTCACCGTGGGCGGCAGGGTTAGGCCTACCGGCACCAAGATCGACCTGCTCGCCGTCCGGGCCCCGCAAGGGTCGCGGGTGTCGGTTCGATGCCGCGGCAAGCGTTGCCGGCTCAAGCCGCTGTCGAAGGTGGTCGGCCGCGGCCGGCTGCGGCTGAAGGCGGCCGAGCGGTTGATGCCGGCGGGCGTGGCGCTCGAAGTGCTCGTCCGCCGTGGCGACCGCATCGGCAAGTTCACGCGGTTGAAGATCCGGCAGAACGCCCGCCCGCGGCGGACCGACGGCTGCCTGTGGCCGGGGACGGCGCAGCCGGCGCCCTGCCCCGACGCCTGATCGCGCTCAGGCGTGCACTTCGGGTCTACCGGGTAGTCGCCTGACATGAACGCCGAGACAGCGATATCCAAGCCACCACCGATCACGACGAAATTCGCCGCCCCGCGGGCGAGGTAGGGTCAGCCAACTCGAACAGGGAGCTCGCAATGCCGGTCGTACTGATCCACCAGGGTCCCACGGTCACCGCGGAGAACTACCGCGCCACCGTTCAGAAGCTTGCGGGCAAGGACAAGCTGGAGTCGGTGTCGGACTGGCCGGTCGGGGGCATCCTTTTCCACTCAGCTGGCGACAGCCCGAGCGGATTCCGCGTCGTCGACGTCTGGGAGTCACAGGACGCGTGCGACGCGTTCGGTCAGCACCTGGGACCGATCCTCGAAGAGGTCGGCATCACGGATCCGCCGGAGATTTACCCGGCGGAGACCTTCGTTTCGAGCTAGTCCCGCAGCTCCGCTAAGAGCGGCGCGTGGTCCGACCGGCGCCCTCTCGAACGCTCTGGACGACGACGAGCACTCAAGGCAGCATGCGAGCGACGGCTACCTCGAATGGTGACTCAGCGCTGCTCTTCCCGCTCTTAGGGGGCCCGGCGAATCTCGATCTTGCCTTCGCGCGTACGCGTCTCGAACCGGGGTTGCGGGAACACGGCGGGTCCGCCCTCGACCTCACCGCTGCAGACGTCGAAGCGAGAGGCATGCCAGGGGCAGACGACGATGTCGCCCTCGCGCTCGCCTTGGTCCAGCGGCCCGCCGAAGTGACTGCAGGTGTTCGCGATCGCACACACGTCGCCGCCCGTTGAGCGGGTGACGAGCACGGTTTCACCCGCGATTTCCACCCGGTGCATCGAGGCTGCATCGAGTTGTGACTCGTCGAGCACCGCCTCGAATTCACTCGGACCGGCCCCGGGCTGGGCCTGGTTGACCCGCACCCCCATTCCGAAGCTGAGTTCCCCACCCAGGTGAGCGGCCGCTCCGGCCACGGCGAATCCCAGTGCGGAGCTGACCCGGCCGGCGCGGCGCCGGCCGCCCAGCCGCAGCCCCAAGGAGGTGGCGTTGAATGCGAGGCCGACGACGTTCAGCAGACCGTGGCCGGCGGCCAGGCGGCGCTTTTCCCCGCGCATGTAGCGCCAGTCGGCGAGCCCGGTCGTCGCGGCGGCCACGGAGCCCGCGACGGAGACCGCCAGTGCCCCATCCGCCTGCCTGTCGACGGTGCGCGAGCCGGTGACCAGTGCGACGCTGTCGAGCGCGACCGCCGCGGTGAGCGCTCCTATGGGCACGTCCGTGATCGCGGGGTGAAGCGGGGCCCCGAGCCAAACGCCGTCGAGGAGGTCGGCACCGCGGCGGCCGGTGCCGGAGACCGCCTCGCGAACGACAGGCTGAAGCCGGTCGCTCAGCCCGTCCAGCCAGGTCTGTGATGTAGCCAGGCGCTCGGCGAGCTTCAAGGTCATGGTCAGCGGTCCCGGAGCCAGTCGGCGACGTAGCTCGGGGGATCACCGTGCCACTCGGCCCTGACGGCGAGGCGTCTCAGCTCGCTCGGGTCGCGGTCATAACTCTCCTGCCCCTGCTTCGAGGCCAGGTACAGCACCACGGCACTCGCCACCGCGACCGCGGGGTTCTCGGCGTCGAAGTCGGCCCCCTCGGCGGCGAGCGCGAGTCGCTCCTCGATGTTCTCGACCGCCGTCACCGGCTCATCGTCGTCCTCGAGCTGTTGCTCGAGCCGCCCCAGCGCCGGGTCGCGACCGTCGGGGTCAGAGACCTCCACCGCGCGGCGGACCAGCTCGGAGACCGTGGGCGTACGGCGATCCACGGCGCGAATGGTACGCCCAACCGCACGAGCCAGACGACTCGGTCATCGGGCCGATGCTCCCCGCTGCGAGACTCGACTGCGTTGAGCGCCCCCGCCCGGAAGCCACGCATCATCCGCGCTCAGGCGTTGGCGACCGGCGGCGCGGAGGCGCTCCCGGAGGACCTCGCGCCGCGTCGTCTGTTGCGTCGGCTGCTGCAGGTGGCCGCGCTCGTTGGAGTGCTGGTGCTCGTGGTACTGCTGGCGCCCGGTCTCGGAGAGGTCAGACAGAGGCTGGAGGGCGCGGCGCCTGGATGGCTGCTCGTGGCGGTGGCCCTCGAGGCGTTGTCCTGCGGCTCCTACCTGCTCATGTTCCGGCCGGTCTTCTGCAGGCGGATGTCGTGGCGCACGAGCGCGCAGATCGCCTGGTCGGAGCTCGCCGCCGGCTCGCTCGTGCCCGCCAGCGGCGCCGGCGGCCTGGCGCTGGGCGCGTGGATCCTGCACCGTGGCGGGATGCCCGCCGAGCGCATCGCGCGGCGCTCGGTTGCCTTCTTTCTGATCAAGAGCTCGGTCAACTTCGTGGCAGTCGCTGTGCTGGGCACGCTCATGGCGGCAGGGCTGGTCGGGCCGGAGCTCTCGTTGCTCCTGACCGCGCTGCCCGCGGCGCTGTCCGTCGCGGTGATCGCCCTCGTGCTTGCGATCCCGCGGCTGGGCCCGGGGCGCGACCCGCGGCCCGACGCCTCGAAGCTGGTTCGCGGCGTGGCCGCGGCGCGGCGTGCCGTGATCAGCGGCAGCGCCGAGGCCGTCGAGATCCTGCGGTCGCGCGATCTGGCGGTGATCGCGGGGGCGATCGGCTACTGGGCCTTCGACAACGCGGTTCTCTGGGCCACCTTCGAGGCCGTCGGGGCCGACGTCCCGATCTCGATCGTGATGATGGGTTACCTGATCGGCCAACTCGGTGGCCTGCTCCCTCTGCCTGGCGGCGTGGGGGGCATCGACGGCGGGCTGATCGGCACGCTGATCGTCTACGGGGCGCCGGCCGCGCCGACCGCGGCGGCCGTACTCGCCTACCGCGTCATCCTGTTCTGGCTGCCCCTGATCGGGGGCGCGATCGCCTTCGCCCTCCTGCGCCGCGCCCTCAACCGCGCCGAGCGAGCGGACCTCTGCCAACCGATACCAGCCACCTGACGCGGTCGGCCGAGGACGCCGCCGACGTCAGCCGCGGCGCCCGACGGTGGCCATCGTCCCCACCAGCGCGGCCGAGGCGATGCCGCCGGCCACGAGGACGAAGGCTGTGTGCTCGCGCGCGAAGCAGGTCGCTGCGTCTGCGTCGGTGGCCATCAGCCCGACGGCTGTGATCACGACGACGACGGTCGCGCCGGCAGCCGCGAACGTGAGGCCGCCGGTCGCGATCTTGTCGCTCGCGCGGGCGATCGCGCTGCTCGCCCTCCGCTCCCGGGCGGGGAAGCGGCGGTCGGCCTCGTAGAGAGCCGCGGTCAGGCCGAGCGCCCAGGCGGTGGCCAGCAGATAGCCGGCGATCACGTCGCTCGGGAAGTGCCAGCCCACGGAGATCACGGCGACCCCGACCCCGAGCGCCAGCATCAGCCCGAGCAGGGCAGCGAACGGGCGGGCGCGTCGCGGGGCGGCCAGCACGCCGGCCAGGGCGAGCGACATCGCCGCTGTCGCGTGACCGCTCGGCAGCGCGTCTGGGCCGACCGGGTAGTCGAAGATCGGCGGGAAGCGCTGATGCGCCAACAGCGCGTTCAGCAGCTCGCCCGAGATGCTCGTCGCCGCGATCAGGGCGACGACGGCGACGGCAACACGCGGGCGGCCGCTGCACGAGCGCGAGCGCCGCGAGCGCGAGCGTGATGGCCGCGACGGTCGGCGGGTCGCCGATATCGATGAGGCGCCAGTTGAGGTCGCGGAACCAGCCGTCGTTGGCGTTCACCAAGGCGGCGAGGCCCTCGTTGTCGAGGGTCTGTCCGGTGCCCCAGACGTAGGCGCCGAGCACCACCAGCGCGAACAGGAACGCGCAGCCGGCGACCATCCAGAGCAGGGTCTTGGCGCGGCGGTCCATGCTCCGACCGTAGCTAATACCCGCTGGGGTTCTGCGCCAGTCGGTCAGCGCAGCCGGACGATCCGGTCGTATCAAGCCACCACCCCGCCGATCCCACCGACCGCTGTCGCCGCTCCGGCAAGCGCCGCGACCCGGCCGAGCCGCCGGTGGCGGCCCAGGAACACGAGCGGCGCGAGCAGCACGCGCTGCAGCCGAACGCCGAGCAGCGGGGCGTGAGCCTCCTGGTCGTACTTGCGCGCGAGCGTGGCGAGCTCCAGGAGGTTGCGCGGCATGCCGCGCCGGTTCATGCGGCCCGCCTTCGCCATCGCGACGACGTCGGCGAACATGTTCTCCATCGCGAGCGCCGGGCGGACCTCGACGCGCATGCGCGCCTCGTCCTCACCTGCGTTGGCGAAGGAGTGCGCGACGCCGGGAGCCACCTCGACGACGTCGCCCGGGTTCGCCTGCAGCTTCCGCCGCCCGACCCGGAAGCTCACGCGACCGTCGACCACTTCGAAGCGCTCGGTCTGAATCGGATGGACGTGGGGGAGGGGCACCGCGCCGCCGGGACGAAGCCCGAAGTCGAAGGCGAGCAGCTCGCCGTCGGTGCTGGCGGCGGTGTGCGTGAAGGTGAAGCGTTCACCGGTAACGGGGTTCTCGACTGTTTGGCCTGGGGAGATCATGCGGCCAGTAAACGGCGTATCAGCGAGACTTTCCATAGCTGAAAACGTCAATTCCATACGCGATCGTCTACACTGCCGGGCATGGATGCGGTGGCCGGCTTGCTCGACGGACCCAGAGCCCGCGGGGCCTTCCTGCTGCGCTCCCAGCTCGACCCGCCGTGGTCGATACGGATCGCGGACGAGGCGCCGCTCTGCCTGGTCGCGGTCACGCACGGGGAGGCCTGGCTCCTGCCCGAGGACGAGGAAGCGCTGCTGCTCGGCCCCGGCGACGTTGCCGTGATCCGCGGACCGCGCCACTACACCGTCGCCGACGACCCCGCCACCTCGCCGCAGGCGATCATCCTGCCGGGACAGAGGTGCGAGACGCCGGACGGCCAAGAGGTGAAGCTGATGTCGTTCATGGGCGTCCGGACCTGGGGCAACAGCCCGGTCGGCTCAACCGTGATGGTCACCGGCACCTACGACCTCGAGAGTGAGGTCAGCCGGCGCCTGCTCGGCGCGCTGCCGCCGCTGCTCGTGCTCCCCGGCGACGCCTGGGACTCCCCGCTCGTCGGGCTGCTCGCGGAGGAGATAGTCAAGGACGACCCCGGGCAGGAGGCCGTGCTCGACCGGCTGCTCGATCTGCTCCTGATCGCCGTGCTGCGCGCATGGTTCGCTCGGCCCGACGGGGAGGCGCCGGCCTGGTACCGCGCCTACAGCGATCCCGTGGTGGGCAAGGCGTTGCGGCTGATCCACGACGACCCCGCCCATCCCTGGACGGTCGCCGAGCTTGCCGACGCGTCCGGGGTCTCGCGGGCGGCCTTCGCCCGCCGCTTCACCGAGCTGCTCGGGGAACCGCCGATGACGTTCCTCACCGACTGGCGGCTCTCCCTCGCCGCCGACCTGCTGCTCGAACCGGACGCGACGGTCGGCTCGGTCGCCTACCGAGTGGGGTATGCGAGCCCGTTTGCGCTCAGCGCCGCCTTCAAGAGGGTGCGCGGCATGAGCCCTCGCCAGTACAAGCTGGCCGCGCTGGCGGCCTGACCCGCTGGCTCGGCCGGTAATAGGGTCGCCCCCATGAGCATCGTCAAGATCAACGCCATCACCGTCCCGCGCGAGCGCTTCGAGGAGTTCGAGCGCCGCTTCGCGACGCGCGCCGGCAAGGTGTCGGATGCCGACGGCTTCGAGGCCTTCCAGCTGCTGCGTCCCAACGACGACCGCGAGCTCTGCCTCGTCGTGACCCAGTGGGCGTCCGAGGAGGCCTTCCGCGCCTGGGTGGCGAGCCCCGACTTCGCCGCCGGGCACGCCCAGCACCGCACGGAAGGGCCGGTCGGCACGGCGTCCGAGCTGTGGTCGTTCGACGTGCTCGAGACGGAGCGAGCAGGTCAGCGAGCGCTATCGCCGTAGCGGCAGGAGCAGCGTCACGAACACGGCGGCCAGCAGGGCCACCAGGACCGCCGGCAGCGCGCTCCCGGATCCCGCTGAGCCGATCTCAGCTCCTCGCCCGAGCAGGGCGGTCACTTCATCCGAGGGCTCGTCCCGCTTCGGTGTCTCCTCGGGCGCGGGCGACAGCGCCGCCTCGCGCATCAGCTCCGCGAGCGCTCGCGCGCCGGCCGGGCGGAGGTGCACCCCGTCGTCATACACCCAGGTGTCCTTGCCGTCGCTCGCCGCCGCCCAGTCGATCACCTCGACTCGGTCGGGCCAGCGCTCCGCGGCCTGACGTATCACGACCTGGTCCGAGCTCGGCTCGCCCCCGGCCTCTCGGGGCGTGACGAGCCCGAGCACCCGCTCAGGGCCGATGACGCGCAGGGCGGCGCCGATGTCGTCGTTGCTGACCGTCCAGTTCGTGCCGAGGGCGATGACGATCAGGTCGGGCAAAGAGCCCCGGCGGGCTCGTTCCTCCAGCAGCTCGAGCCCCTGGCTCCAGAGGCGGCAGCCGGCGGCATCGACCTCGAATCCGGCCCGGCGGATCGGCGCGATGGCCCCGAGCATCACCGAGTCGCCGACCGCAAGCGGCGCCGGACCGTCCCCCAGCTGGGCGGTCGGCGGGAGGTGGGTATCCCCGCCGCACTGCGCTGAGGCGGCCGCCGGGACGACCAAGCTCAGCGCGGCAATCCCCATCAAGGCCATGCGAAACACCGGCGGCCGATGATGGCAACCGCTGCCGACGCCCCTACGGGGCCGGCTCGGCCGAGCGCAGCGGCGGGAAGTCGTCGTCGAGGCCGGGCGCCTCGACCTGGAACATCTCGATCGGCTCGGGAAGACCGCGGAAGCGCCAGTGCCCGAGGTCCGTCAGGCCCACCCCGTCCGGCAGCGAGTCGCCTATCGCAGAGCGCACCGCGGCGGACATCACGATCTGGCCGCCGTGCGCGGCGAAGCAGATGCGCGCAGCGGCGTGGACGGAGATACCGACGTAGCCGGTCTCGGTCAGCGAGGGACGGCCCCGGTGCAGGCCGATTCGCAGGCGCACCTCGTTGCCGCCGGGGCCACCGCCCTCCTGCATCGCCCGCAGAATGCCGAGCGCTCCGTCGAGTGCCGAGCCGGCCTCCTCGAAGACCGCGAAGACCTCGTCGCCGGTCGCCGACACCTGCTTGCCGCCCGCCTGGCGCACCGCTGTGCGCACCCGGCGCCGGACCTCGGCGAGCACCTCGGCGTATCCGTCGCCGAGGCGCGCGAGCAGCTGCGTCGAGCGCTCGATGTCGGTCAGCAGGAGGGTGAGGTTGCCCCGGGGGAGCTTCCGCTGCGGCTGCAGCTGCGCGCTGATGAAGCCGATCGGCATGATGCCGTGCTTCTGCGCCGCCCTGAGCAGCCGGCCGCGCGCGCGGTCGCGGGCGTCGTCGTCCTCGAACGCCACCTGGCCGAAGCGGGCGAGCGCGTTGCGCACGTGGGAGGCGTCGTGGATCGGCAGGCGGCGCTTGCCGTGTGAGTCGATGTACGCGAAGGCGCTGTCGGGCAGCTGGGCGCGTTCCTTGGCGCTGAGCGTGGCCACGCGCCCATCATTGCAACCGGCCAGGCGGCGATCCGGGTCGGCTCCCTCGGCTGAGCGCCGCAGCCAAGGGGTTTTGCGCGCGTGCTTCCCGGATATATGTGACTGAGTCACACAATTAACGGGAGGACGACACCATGAGCACGCACGTCGAGGGGACCTTCAAGGTCGAGGACTGGCAGGAGGAGGAGTACGGCTCACTGGGCGACGGACGCAAGCTGTCGCGCGCGAGCGTCAAGCAGGCCATCAGCGGTGACATCGAGGGCCGCGGCAGCGTCGAATGGCTGATGTGCTACCGGCCCGACAAGACCGCCGACTTCGTCGGACTGCAGCAGGTCGACGGGCGTCTGGGTGACCGCAGCGGCAGCTTCGTCCTGCGGACGAGCGGCACCTTCGACGGCGAGGTGGCCCAGGGCGAGCTGGCCGTCGTGCCCGGCTCTGGCACGGGCGAGCTGGACGGCATCGACGGGCGCGGCGAGTTCAAGGCGCCGCTCGGCTCCGAGGCGTACGTCAGTCTCGACTACGACCTCGGATGACCGAGCTCGACCGCGCCGGCAATCTGCTCGGCGCGCTGTCCCTGTCGGTCGCCGACCGCACCTCCGAGGCGGTCGGCGACGCGGCGGGCCAGTCGGAGACGGCGGCGATCGCCCTGTCCGCGCTCCATCAGTTCCTCGACGAGCCCTCGCTCGACAGGATCCGGCGCGTGCTCGGGTTGACGCCGTCCGGCGCGGTGCGCCTGGTGGATCGGCTCGAGCGGGCGGGCCACGTGACCCGCCGGCCGAGCAGCGAGGACGCCCGCTCGGTCACGGTGCGCCTGACTCCCAAGGGGCGACGGGCCGCCGAGCGGGTCGTGCGGGCGCGCGGCGAGGTTCTGAACGACGCGCTCGCGACCCTCGACGCCGACGAGCGAGAGCAGTTCGAGGGGCTCCTCGCGCGCGTCATACCGACCATGATGCGAGGGCCCGGGGCCACGCGCTGGCTGTGCCGGCTCTGCGACATGGAGGCCTGTGGCCGGGATGAGGGCCGCTGTCCCGCCGCGAGCGCCGCCCGCGCCCGCTGGGGCTCGTAGTCTGTCGCCGTTGGCGCACATCTACGTCACAGGTCACCGCAATCCGGACGCCGACTCGATAGCGGCGGCGATCGGCTATGCGGAGCTCAAGAACAGGCTCGCGGACGGCGACAGCTACCAGCCGGTGCGGCTCGGTGAGCCGAATGCGCAGACGTCCTGGCTGATCGAGCGCAGCGAGGCGCCGGTGCCCGACTTCCTGCCGCACATCCTGTTGCGCGCGCGCGATGTGATGCGCGACGAGTTCCCGACCGCGCGCGACGACGAGCCGGTCCGCCAGGTGGGCCTCACGATGGCCAAGCACGGGCTCGACCTGCTGCCGGTGGTGGATGGCGACGGCCGTCTCGTCGGCGTGATGACCGAGCGCGCCCTGGCGCGGCGCTACGTGCGTGAGTCGCGCGAGGCGTCGCGCCTCGACGCCGAGACGACGGTGGCCTCCATCGTCACCGTGCTCGACGGCAATCTGATCGTCGGCGACGGCGAGCAGCGCATCTCGGGACGGGTCTGGGTGCAGGCGATGGACGTCGGCTCGCCGACGCGCATGGAGGCGGGCGACGTGGTCGTGGTCGGCGATCGCCCGGACGTGCAGCGGCGGGCGGTCGAGCGCGGGGCGGGCATGATCGTCACGAGCAACGACACGCAGCCTCCCGACGACGTGCTCGAGCTCGCGCGCGAGCGCGGTGCGGCGGTCGTCCGCTCGACGCTCGACTCATACGTGAGCGCCCGCATGATCACCCTGGCCGCTCCCTGCCACGCGCTGATGGACGCGGAGCCGCTGACGGTGCGCCGCAACGACCTCGTCACCGACATCTCCGAGGAGGTCAAGGGGATCCACTACCGCGCGGCCGTGACGGTCGACTCCTCCGGACGCCCGGTCGGTCTCGTCACGCGCTCGGATCTGGTCAACCCGGAGCCGCGCCGCGTGCTGCTCGTCGACCACGCGGAGTCCGCGCAGAGCGTGGCGGGCATCGACGAGGCGGAGATCGTCGAGATCCTGGATCACCACCACATCGGGTCGATCGAGACGCGGGTGCCGGTCGCCGCCACCTTCGACCCGGTCGGCTCGACGGCGACGCTCGTGGTCGAGCGCTTCCGCCAGGCGGGGCTCGAGCCCCAGCGCCCGACGGCGATGATGCTGATCGGGGCGGTCCTGTCCGACACGGTGATCCTCAACTCGCCCACGACGACCCCGCGCGATCACGCGGTCATCGAGCACCTCGAGCGCATCCTCTCGCTCGACGCCGAGGAGTTCGGGCGCGAGATGTTCACGGAGACGTCCGACGTCTCGGACGTGCCGGCCGAGGAGATCGTCGCTCACGACGCCAAGGACTACGAGGTCGGCACGGGCAAGACGATCTCGATCGCGCAGCTCGAAACCGTCGGCGACTCGGTGCTCGAGCGCCGCGACGAGCTGCTCGAGGCGCTCGGCGCCCTGCGCGAGCGCGAGGGTCATGCGCTGTCCGCGCTGATGCTCACCGACATTCTCGCGAAGGGAACCGACCTGCTCGTGGCGGGCGACACCGCCGCGGCCGAGCGCGCCTTCGGGCAAGCAACGCGGGACGGCGTGTTCAACCTGCCGGACGTGATGAGCCGGAAGAAGCAGGTCGCCCCGAAGTTGATGGCGGCCGCGACGCGCTGAGCGGCCGGCCGCCTCTGTTCCACTTATCCTTGGTTGTTGGTGGGATTCGAGCTCGAGCAGGTTGCGGCGGTGCTGCCGTCGTATGAGATCGGCGAAGAGCTCGGACGGGGCTCGACTGGGGTGGTGCTCGCAGCGCGACACCGCCAGCTCGGACGCGAGGTCGCGATCAAGCTGCTGCCGCCCGAGCTCGCCGAGAATCCGCTGGTCAGGAGGCGCTTCGTCGACGAGGCGAAGCTGCTCGCCTCGTTCAGTCACGTCCACATCGTGCCGGTGTACGACTTCGTCGAGCAGGACGGCCTGTGCCTGCTCGTGATGGAGCGGCTCGGGGGCGGGACGCTCGACGTATACGCCCGTAACGGCATCGACGCTCGCGCCGGCTGCGCCGCCGTCGTCGCGCTCTGCTCGGGTCTCCAATACGCGCACGAGCGCGGTGTCCTCCACCGCGATGTCAAGCCCGGGAACGTGCTCGTCGCGACCGACGGGCTCGTGAAGGTCACCGACTTCGGCATCGCCAAGGTGCTCGGCGGCGCGGAGACGCTCGTCACGCGCGCCGGCTTCGTGCTCGGCACGCCGGCCTACATGGCACCCGAGCAGGCGAAGGGGACGGATGTCGGCCCGGCCACCGACATCTACGGCGCGGGCGCCGTGCTCTATGAGCTGCTCGCGGGCGAGCTGCCGTTCCCGCACGAGGGCAACCCACTGCAGATGCTCTACAGCCGGATCCACAGCGAGCCGCGGCCCCTCACGGACATCGCGCCGGAGGTGCCGGAGCCGCTCGCCACGGTGGTGATGCGCGCGCTCCAGCGAGAGCCCGGGGAGCGCCAGGGCAGCGCCGCGGAGCTCGGCGGGCAGATCGGCGCGGCGGCCACGGACGCCTGGGGGCGGGACTGGCACCGCGGAACCACGCTCGGCGGGGCGGGAATGCTCGCGGCCGGCGCCCTGACCGAGGGGAGCCGCCCGCTCGAGGAGACGGTGACGGATCCGCCCGCACACTCGCTTGTGCCCGTGAGTGCGCTCGAGAGCAACGGCGCGCCGCCCGCGCCCGCGCCTCCCGAGGCGAAGGAATCGCAGCCGGACGGCCCGGATCGGCGCGGCCGGGCCCTGCTGATCGCCGGGGTGCTGGTGCTGGTGGCGGGAATCGCGGCGGTCGCGCTGCTGCTGGGCGGTGGGGACGATCCTGACGTCGAGCAGGCGCAGGGCCCGGCCCCCACGCCCAACACTGCGCCCGCCTCGGCGTGGACGTCGCTGCCGCCGTCGCCATCGCCGCGGCAGCAGGCGCCCGGCGCGGTGGTGGGCGGCAAGGCGTGGGTGATCGGCGGTCTCAGCGGCGGGCCCGACGGCAACCCCGAGGCCCTGCGGTCGGTCACCGGACTCGACCTGACGATCCGGCAGTGGAGCACCGGCGCACCCGACCTGCCGGTGGCGCTCCACCACGCGATGGCCGCGACGTTCAAGGGCGAGATCGTGGTGATGGGCGGGTGGATCCCGCGCGGGAACGACCTCGCCGCGATCTCGTCGAATCGCGTCTTCGCGTTGCGTGGTCAGCGCTGGGTCGAGCTCCCGTCGATGACGTCGCCGCGCGTGGCGGGTGGCGCGGCGGTGGTCGGTGATGAGCTCGTCGTGACGGGCGGTCAGGCGAACAACGAGCTGGTGCCGAGCACGGAGGTCTTCGACGGCAAGGAGTGGCGGGTGGTCGCCGACATTCCGACGCCGCGCGAGCATCTTGCCGCCGCCTCCGATGGCCGCTACGTCTATGCCGTCGGTGGGCGCGAGCTCGACCCGGGCCTCAACCTCAAGGCGCTCGAGCGCTACGACCCGCGGGCCGACTCCTGGGAGCGCCTGCCTGACATGCCGACCGCGCTCGGCGGCCTGGGCGCCGCGGTGGTCGAGGGCCGGCTCGTGGCCGTGGGTGGGGAGACCTCGACGGACGTGCTCGGGACGACGCTCAGCTACGACATCGCGCGCGAGCGCTGGAGCGAGGCCGCTCCGCTCAGTACGCCCCGGCATGGGATGACCGTCGTCGGCTTCGGCGACACCGTCTACGCGCTCGAGGGCGCCCGCGACGCCGGCCACTCCGGCTCGACCGGGATCTCCGAGGCGCTGTCCTTCAAGCCCCGCGGAGACAGCTAGTGGCCAGCTCGCCGATCGATCCGCACGGCTCCAGCCCGGTCGAGCTCCAGGAGCGGATCGCCGCGGATCGTCGCGGCCAGCCGTACCTGCTCTTCCGCGACGGCATCGGCTCCCAGCGGATCGTCGCCCTCGGCGACGAGCAACGGCTCACGATCGGCCGCGCGCCGGGCTGCGAGGTCGAGCTGAACTGGGACAACCGCGTGTCGGGAACGCACGCGCAGCTCGAGCGGCTGGGCGGGAGCGACTGGGTCCTGATCGACGACGGCCTCTCGCGCAACGGCTCGTTCGTCAACGGCGACCGCCTGCGCCAGCGACACCGCCTGACCGACCGCGACGTCCTCCGCTTCGGCGGCACCACCGTCGTCTACTGCGCCCCGCTGCAGCAGATCACGGCGACGATCCCCGAGACACCCGACGCCCAGGAGATTCAAGTCTCGCCCGCTCAGCGCCGCGTGCTCGTCGCGCTGTGCCGTCCGTTCCGCGACGAGGGCGAGTTCGCGACGCCGGCGTCGAACCAGCAGATCGCCGACGAGCTCGTGCTGAGCGTGGAGGCGGTCAAGACCCACCTGCGCGCGCTGTTCGACCGCTTCGGCGTGGGCGAGCTGCCGCGTCAGTCGAAGCGCGCCGAGCTCGTCAAGCGGGCGTTCCAGAGCGGGGCGATCTCGCAACGGGACCTGGACGGGTAGCGAGGGGTAGCGACTTCACCCTCAGGGTGCCTTCCCGCCGGGTACGACCCGGCGCAGCATGACGGGAGCCGCTCCGCTCCCGATCCAGGAGGCCCTCAAATGGTCCACCGCAGGCGCCGTATCCCGATCGCCCTGACCGCTCTGGCCGTCGCGGCCGCCGTCTCTACAGCGTGTGCCATTAGATGCAGTGAACGCGGGGATCTGGGCCGCGTAACCAAGACCAGCGGGGGAAACTTCGGCGGCCGCAAGCAGGTCTACATCGCCCTGCTCGAACGGATCGGCACCCGGCTCGAGGAACAACTCCCGCCGCCGGTCGGCCGCAGCGCACGCGCCCGCCTCGCGGACAGCGTGTCGCGCTGGCTCGACTGGACCGAGCAGAACCGCACGATCTGGCTCGCCACGCTCGGACGCGGCGAGGACATCGCCGACCCCGACATCAGGAACGTCGTCACCGAGCTGGTGCGCCGCGCCGTCGCGCTGCTGGCCTCCCAGCACGCCGAGATCGCCGACGACTCACCACGGCTGCGCTACGCGCTCGAGTGCTGGACCGGCCTCAACCGCGCCGCCACCCGCCGCTGGCTACAAGGCGAGGCGTCCACGAACTGATCGCCACCACACTCGAACACGTCCTACACACCTTCGGCAAACCACCCACGCCAGCCGGCCCACGCCCCCTCGCTGACACGAGAAGTATCGAGTTCCATACCCGGCGGCGACGACGCCGCCCGGCGCCTGACGCGCTAAGCCACTATCGCTTCCCCCGCTGCCAAGTCCGGGTCTTGCTTTCCATCCGATGCGGCTGCGGCGGCTCGCACAGAGCGTGCTTCCGCTCACGCGTGAACGGAGCGGTGCTGCGCTTTCCCGGCCGCGCTATCAGAGCGGCAACAAATGAGGGTTGGGCTTGGCCGCGACCTCGGGTGATTTGCTTCACGGAAGGCGACATTCATCGCAGTTTGGACGCCCGGCTCGGTTGTGCAGAGGCTAGGGCACCGTCGTCTCGCAGTTGAGGATGTCGTCTGCCCCCTGCCCGCCCGTGCAGTTGTCGTCGTTGCCGCCTGGTGGGAACGGCAGCGGCCCAGGAGGAGGCGGGAACGGATTGTCGCCGTCGATGAAGTCGTCGCCCTGCCCGCCGGAGATGACGTCGCTGCCGAAGTTGCCCCAGAGGGTGTCGTTTCCCTGGCCGCCGGTGACGTTGTCGACGCCGGGCCCTCCGAAGGCGGTATCCGCGCCGGCGGCGCTGTCGATGTGATCGTCCCCGCCGAACCCGATCAGCTGATCGTCACCGGGTCCACCGTCCATCGTGTCGTCGCCGCCCAGACCGGCGAGCAGGTCATCACCTGGCCCCCCGTCGAGGCGATCATCGTTATTCCCGTTCGAGGGAAGGAAGGGCGGCAGGTCGACGCCGTCGCCGGCAAGGGCGTCAGATCCGGGGCCGCCGCTCACCACGTCGTTGCCCCCTTCGGCGCAGATGAAGTCGTCGCCCGGCCCGCCCCTGATGTCGTCGACACCCGCGCTGCCCACAATCACATCGTCGCCCGGCGTGCCGTTGATCGTCCCCGCCCCGACAATCGTCGCGGGGACCTCCTCACCGGGGGGGCCGCACAGCGGCGCCTCCTGCGCCCACGCGCTTGTCAGTTGCGATACACCCAACACCAGCGCGGATGCGCAGACAACAATCACCGCTCGCCTCATCAACTCTTCCTATCCTCAAGCCCAAGGGCCATTGCAGGGTCCTCCGCGAGCCTCGCATCGATACGGCCGCTAGGCAAATATCGGCGGCGCGGCTTACCAACGGCGCCAGCGCGCCCATCCGAACTCAACCGCGCGTCGCCGTCCCTTGCGCGAAAGGCGCTAGCGACGAACCGAGCGGTCGCGCGCCCCACCCCGCTTCCGTTTTCCATTCACAGCGGGCGTCCGCCGGCCAACGTCCCATTTCGGCAGTCAAGCACGCCGATAGATGTCTCATCGGCGACGGCCCGTCATCAGTACGCCGGGCAGCAGGGGCTCAGGACCTAACGGGCTTCGCTCTCGAGCCGCGTGAGGTACTTGTGCTCCCTGCACCACGGCCGCCATATTTCTGATCCCTACGGACCGGCTTAAACGGCTGGCCGCATGTGCGGCACGTTCGTTCGGGGAGGGGGTTGCGACGGCGGGCGGCGTTCAAGCGCTCGCCGTGACGCTGCCGGTACTGCCGCTTGGCGAGTGCGAAGCAGTCGCGGCACCACCAGGTCCGCCCATCCGCAGACGCTCGGCGCTTCGCGAAAGGCGTCAAGCGGCTTGGTCTCGCCGCACTTTGTACAGCGCTTCTCCGCCACCAGAGCGAAGTGTTCCACCGCGACCCGGGGCGAGGGGGCGCCAGCACGCCGAACAACCGTGGGTCACGACCGAGTCAGGCGACCGTTGCTTTGCATGGAAAGCGACAGCGCGACGGTGGCCGAGAGGGACGGCGCAGGACTGCTCGTGTCCGGCGTAAAGGGAGCAGCGCCGCCAACGCTGCTCCTCTTGCACCCGAACCGGGAGGCCGGACAGCGCCGACGGTCCCGCCCGCAACCGCATCGCGCAGCCGTTGCGCAAGTCGCCGCCCAGCGACGCTCCTGATGGATCAGGTTCCCGGTGGGCGGTAGTCGACGGCCTCGACCGAGCGATTCGCAGCGTCGTCGACCTGCTCGGGGGTAAGCAGAACGGTCGTCCTGGTGGTCGCGCCTCCGGCCGAGTCGACGGACAGCGCGACCGCAGCCGCAGCCTCATTGTCGGGCAGGTCCACGATCACGACCGCATCGTGATCGCCGAACGCGAAGTAGAACACGTCGAGCTGTCCGCCCAGGCTCTTGGCGGTATGCGCCACCGCGTCGCGCCGACTTGATCCGCCCTTGGTCCGAACGCCCTCAACGCCCTCATGGGTGTACGTCGCCTCAATGAGGTACTTCGGCATGAGCACCCTCCTTTGGACTGGGTGACGCGAACCATCCCACGCCTGCGAAGCGCCCGCAACGTGTTGCTCCTTTGAGGCAGAAACGAGAGCGCTGGGTCGACAGACCCAGCTATCGAGTTGGACGAAAGGCAGCACTCGAGTCGGGCGTAGCAGTTCGTTTGCAGCGGCGGCCCAGCGTCTAGCCGCCGCTGATGACCCGCAGTGTCGGCCGGCTTTGCTCTGCCGTCAGGATCGCCGCCCGCCACTTGCCGGGCAGATCCTCGAAGCTGTCAGCCCCGAGTAGGGCCTCGTGGAACTCACGGCGCTGGTCGGCGCTCATGTCCGAGAGCGGTGGGTAAGGAACCGCCATCCCACAACGCGACGGCTGAGGTCGGCGCTCGCCATCCCCGCAGCCTAATCCGGGGAACCCGCAGTCGGCCGTAAACCCCTTGCCCGCCAGCCGACACCGGTGGTTCGAGCGCTGTCGCTTTCGTCCGGAGCGATAGTGAGCTCGCACCGGACGCGGCGTGCCGCCACCTCTGGTGTTCAGCAGGACAGCGGACCGATATGTTGGACCGGAGACCTTCCCTCGTCGATCAGCCCGTCACCGCCGGCGGCGGGCAACGGCGGGCGATCAGCCGCGCCACGGCGCGGCGCACCTGCGGTGGCTGTCCGGCGACTCGCAGCCGGACCCGGTGCACGAGCGGGCCGCGGCAGGCGCCGGGCCTCACGCGCGCCCGCAGCCGCAGAATCAGGGTATGCCCGGGCCGCAACCTGGCGATCCGGATGCAGCGCTTGCCGCTGTAGTTCAGGTTCGCCGACGGGCGCGTGCAGACCCGCAACCGCCGGGCGATCTCGGTGCAGCGGTTGACCAGCGCGATGGTGATCACCGCCCGTTGGCCCCGGGTCAGCGTGGTGTCTGACGGCACAACGGTCGCGACGACACAGGGGGCGGGGGAGTCCGGGGTGCCCGGTGAGCCCGGGGTGGCGGGTGAGTCCGGGTTGAAGAGCCGGACGATCTGATGGTCAACGGTGACGGACCATTCGGTCGGCCGCGGGCCGGCTGTGAACACGGACGTGGCCGTCACCTCGCCGGTGCTCAGCAGAGTGGTGACCGGGTTCAGGGTGCCACCGGCCGGCTCGGAGGCGAACCTGGCGGGGGCGCGACGGAAGAACGGCCCGTCCGCGAGGCCACCGGCCGACAGATTGGCGAGCCGCGCGAACAGCGTCGCGGAGCCTCCGGCCGGGACGGGCGTGGCCGTGTCGCGCAGGCTCAGCGACAGGGTCAGCCACGGCGCGAACGCGGGGATGAGGCCACTATCTTCGGCGACGACGCTGTCACAGCCGGCTGTGCCGGGGCCCAGGTTGCAGCCCCACCAGTTGCGCCGCGCGTCGACCTTCGTCGTTTCCCGGTTGCGCAGGCCGATCTTCGCGCTGTCCACGATCCGGTTTTTTACGATCGTGAGCGGCTCGCTGATGGAGTTGTTGGCGAGCGTGATGGCCATACCGGCGCCGCTGCCGGTGGCTCGCGTGCGAAGGATCGTGTTCTCGCGGATGGTGACTTTGCCGTTCTCCGACGCGCCGTAGGTGTTGAGGTTGATCCCGTAGCTGCCCTTCTCGGTGATGCGGTTGCCTTCGACGAGCACGTTGTCGAGCCCGCTGCCCACGAGGGAGATCGCACCCTCGGCACCGCCTCGCATCCTGTTGTCGATGATGTCGAGCCCGTCGACGCCGTTGAAGTTCACGCCATGCGCGTCGTTGATCGAGACGTTGCGGCTGTAGCTGACGTTCGCGGCATCATCGCCCGGCCCGGGCACGAGCGAGAGCGACATCGCGTTGTCGCGGAACTGGTTGTCGCTGATCGTGACGTCGATGGCGGAATCGTCGGCGTAGATGCCGTGCCCGTTGGGCTCGGCGGAGCCCGGCGCGCCGCTGTCGTGGAACAGGTTGTTGGAGACCACGGTGTCGCGCCCGTCACGGAGGTACATGCCGACCCGGTTGCCGGTGAAGATGTTGTTGCGGATCCGGTACCCGCCGAAGTCGATGGTTCCCGACTCGCCCTCGGTCCGGAGGCCCCAGCCGTTCTGGTTGCCGGAGAACACGAACCCGTCGACCACGACGCCCGCCGCCTGGACCATCATCAGCGCCCCAACCGGTGCGGCGGGCGCGAGGACCGTCTCGCCCGTGAGATTGGCGGGATCGCGCTGGCTGGCGGGGACGCCCGCCTGGGCGCCGAGATAGGTCAGGCTCTTGGTGAACGTGACGTCAGCCGAGATGTTGAACTGGCCGGCGCCGACCTGCACAGTGTCACCGCCCGCGGCGACAGCGACCGCTCCCGCGAGGGTCGCGCACGCGCTGCCGCCCGGCGCGGCCCCGCAGGTCGGGGAGTCCGCGCCACTGGTATCGACGTATACGGTGGCGGCCTGCGCGGCGGCCGGGAACGCGACCAGCATCGCGAGCGCGGCGAGCAGTCCCAACAGCGACCGGCGCCACCCGCGGTAGGACACCAACGCAGCCAGGGATGTGCTCACGATGACCACCTCACGCGCTCGAGGGGCCGGCCCGACCGGAAGGACCAGCCAGATCTATCGGACCCTACGCCGTACGGGATGAGCGCGCAACGCCTGGGTGGGCCGTCCCAGAAGATTGGGGATGCCGGGTTTCAGGGGTAAGGCCGGTTAGTAAGCCCGCCCAGAGGGTGGCGGGAACCGGACTTCACCCCGCGCGCCAACACACTCGGGCGTCGATCGACGGACGCACTAGCGCACACGTCCTTTCGCCTGCACGGGACTTTCGAACAGCACCCCGTTAGGGCTATCCATGCAAAGCGGGCGTCGGGCACGCCTCGACGACTGTCACCGGCGAGGTCCCTCAGCAACCCGCCGTCCAAGCTCCTTCGCCGCCAGGTACCTCGAGACCGACCCCGGGCTCCCGACCTCCGACCACACATCGAGCGCCACATAGAAGCCGGCGCCGGCGTCCTCCGCGATCTCCACCAACCGGTCGAACCCGGGCCCGAAACCCCGGTCATCCGTGTCGCCCCACAGACCCAAACTGTCCTGGTCGCCGCTGGCGCGGATCGCGTCGCACACCAGCCCAAGCTCACGGCGCGACGGCGCCATGCCGAGCGCCTTGAACGCCGCCGTGAGCATGGCGGTCACTGCCGCCGCGCCTCCCCCACCCGGGCGAACAACTCCGCCATCCGGGCCTCAGGAGCAACCTCGTCCTCCTGCCACATCTCGCGGAGCAGCCTGATCGCCTGGATGCGGTCCCTCTCATAGGGAGCCTCGAGCGCGATCCGTTCCAGCTCGGCCTTCGCCTCATCACGGGTCATTTTGTGGACCAACAGTTCTTTCCGTGCTGCCTCACGTGGCGGTCCCCGGGAACGCAGTCCATCGGTGGTGACCCTCCCCCTACTCCTTGCTTGGCTCGGGTCGCTCCGGGCATGAGGCAAATTGCGTGCGATCTTTGCCTCCAGCCGGAATGCGCTTTCTCCAACGTGGAAAGCGGCGCCATGGAGGCCGTCAGCTCATGCCCGCTGTCGCACACATGGTCTGTCACAGTTGCGGCGGTCACAGCGAGGGTCCGGCCACCTCCAGGGGGGCTGCTGTAGTTCGCTGTGAGTGCGGCGGCCATCGCCAGGTCGTACGGATCGTTCGGCATCCACGAGGGGGAGCATCGCCATCCCTGGAAGAGCTCGAGCGCAGCGTCCAGGAGCGGGCAGGCGATGAGACGTTGACCCCTTCCGACGAGCAGCAGTAGACCGGGGAGCTGCAGACAAACGCACCCGACGCCCCGCCTTGACTCGCCGGTGCGGGCAAGGGAAACCCGTGGGGGTGCGCGAGTAGCAGACGCCCTCAGGCCTCGGTGCTCCATGTTTCTGTGTGGTGGCGATCAGGGCCTCGAGGTCTTGGGCTGTCAGCACCTCGACGCGCTCTAGTTCGTTGGCGATCGCCACGGCCAGCCGCCGGAACTCCGGGCGCCGCGCCAGCTGGTTGGCCTGCCACACGTAGAACCCCCAGGTGGCGCGATCGGCGACGCCGATGTACCCGGCCAGGTGGCGTGCCTGCTCGGCGTCGCGCCGGGCCCCCTCGGGCAGCCGCTGGGGATCGATCGGCCATTCCTGCCAGCCCTCGCAGCCCTCGGTCATCGCGCCCACAAGGATCGCCACGAGCACGTGCTTGGCCTTGTCGCGGTCCGGTCCGTCGCCCCAATCGACCGTCACCAACCCGGCCAGGTCCGCCTCGGGCCAGTCGGTCCGCACCTGCTTCGGCACCATCCCCGCGAGGCACAAGCCCGCCGCGTGGTGAGCCTCGTGCTGTGCTCGCTCGCGGCTCCCTGGCAGCGCCCGGGTCACGCTCACGCCTTCGGCTCCTGTGGCCTTCCGGCCAGCCTCCGCCTTCAGCGCCGCACGGATCTCGGCGCGCACCACCGGCTTCAGCTTCTCGGCCAGCAGCTCGGCCCAGGGCTCGGCCCACCCTGGCAGGGGTGGCGGCTCGGTAGGGGCAGGCGGGCGCAGCATCCGGTCAAGCTCGTCCTCGCTTCGCGCCCGGAAGCCCGCGACGGCGTCCGGGTGCACACCCGGCCAAGACAGGTGGGCTGGCTGGACCTCGCCGGCATCGAGCGCGGCGATGGCGTCGCTCAGGGTGAGCGCCCCGTCCTCGCCGGGCGGACACCAGAACTCCAACCGGCGCGTAAAGCCCGCCGCCGAGCAGCCGCGACTCCGGGCTCTCCAGCGGCTGCGAGCCGGGACTCATGGCATTTCCTTATCGGTCTTCAGGTAGCGCGCGGCGTGCGTATCCATGCCCCCGAATTTTACGTTGTCGACCGGCGGTCGATAACCCTCGAAGGCTGGATTCGGCGGGGGCGCGGCAACGGCCGCAGCCACCCCGAGCAGATCTACCAACTAGTGCCGGGGCCGACCGTAGCCGACCCCGGCGCACCCCCTACTTGCGGAGCTTCGCGTTGATCGTCTTCACGACGGTCGCGCCCGTGGTCGGCTTGAAGGCCAGCTTGACCTTGACCTTGACCGAGGACTTGGTCTTGAGGAGGCGCTTGGCGGCCTTGGTCGGCTTCAGCAGAAGCCTCACGGCGCCCGCCTTGGTCGCCTTTTTGCTGCCCTTGGCGAGCGACTTGCCTGCCCTGAGCACCTTGCCGGTCACCACGCCGGGGCCGTTGACCCTGGTGTTGACGATGAGCTTCCCGCCGGGCTTCGAGGCCACGCCAGCCAGAAACAGCGACGGCGGATTCATGATCGGCGTTGCGACCGGAGGCGTACCGGGGTCATAGGTGCCCGAGCCGCCACCGGCTCCACCGCCACCGCCGCCAGAATCGCCGCCGCCGGAGCCACCGGCGTCGTTCTCACAGTCGCTCGGGAGCGCTGGATTGAACAACGTGTCGCCCGCGTCGCGCACGATCTGGTCATTACCGGCACCGCAGGAGTAGCGATCGACGCTGCCGTTCTGAATGAACAGCTTGTCGTCGCCACCGTGCGCACGCACTTGGACCGTATCGCCGGGGTTGTGCTCCCCGATCGTCACCGTGTCGTTGCCCCAGTTCGTGTAGATGTCGAACGTGAGCGGGGCATAGCCCAAGCGGATGCAGGTCAACTGGCGCGGGTTGTCCTGAATGCAGTCAACGGTGGTGCTGTCCTCACCAACGAGCAACAGCGGCTCACCGGCATCACCAGCGTCATTGCGTAGCTGGACGATCCACGGGTCCACCTTCGTGAACACGATGTTGTCCGCGTGCTGCTCCTCGGGAGCGTTGTCGGCCACGTTGATCTGTGAGCCGAACACCTGCACCGTTGCGGCGCTTGCAGAAGCGGGGAGAGCGAGCACCGCGCAAGCGGCCACCATCCCCAGGATTGTCCTTCGCATTGCGTCCTTTCAGAAAAGGGAAAGCCGAACCAGAGGACCAACTCGCCTCTGCCCCGGCTATTTCCGAGGACGGCCCGTTCTCAGCTCTCGTTCCGCTCCCCGTCGCCGCTTCGGCGGGGGCGCGGGTACGGCGTGCGCCGGCCCCGCTCGCGCCCGCCACGGCAAGGGTGAGCCGCTGGACCAACCACGGGGGTTGGTATGGCTCTACAAAGCCAAATCCGGACACAGGGGGGAGGTGCTTACAGAACCCTTCCTAAGGGTTCTGAGTCTTCTAGCACCTCTGTCTGGCCGGTAGTTGGGATGCGTTTTGACGTTCCTAGGGAACTTCGTGGACGCGGTCCTCGACGCCGACATCGGTCGCGCGCTCGGGCTCGTCGAAGCGATCAACAACCTGTCGGACATGGCGACCGAGGCCGGCTGCACGGTCGTCTGGTAGCCGCAGGATCCCCACCCGCCGAGAGCCCCGGTCCGGGGCTCTCGGTCGTTCTAACGGCGGACGACCGTGAAGCTCGCCCGCGGATTGCCCGACGAGCTGTTCCCGGCATTGTCGCGGGCGCCGACGGTCACCCTGTAGCTGCCGAACGCGAGCCGGCGGCTGCGCGTGAGCCTGCCCTCGAAGCGGACGCGGTTGCGACCCGCCTTGGCGGCGAAGCTGAAGCTGCCCGCTCTGACGAAGCGCTTGCACGCGGGCCGCGTGCGGTTGCGGCGGGTCGGCCGGACGCAGCGGCGCCCGACGCGCCGCCCCGGGCGCGCGCGCTGGAAGCTGAGCGTCGCGCGGCCCGCCTCGCTCAGCCGGAACGAGATCGTCGTCCCGACGCGCGTCTGCGACGCGCTCGGCAGGCGGCTGCCACGCTTGAAGCGCTTGCGCGAGAGGCTCAGGCCCGAGACCACCGGTCGGGTCGTGTCGGCACCGTTCCCGCCGTTCTGCGGGGGCGCGACGTTGATCGTGACCGTCGCGGTCGGAGCGGGCGAGGTGCCGTCGGTCGCCGAGAAGGTGAAGGTGTCGGTGCCCGTGAAGTTCGCGTTCGGCGTGTAGATCACCGAGTTGTTGCTCTGGACCTGGCCGAGGTTGCCGCTCGCAGGCGGCGTGCCGATCTCGGGAGTGAGCGGGTCCTTCGCCGCGAACGTCGGCGGGTCAGGCGGGTCGGTGCAGGTCAGCGGGATCGTCACGAAGCCGTTGAAGGCGACCTGCACCGTCCGGTTCTCGCATGAGGGCGGCGGGTTGTAGGTCCATTCGGGGTTGCCGTCGAAGCGGCCGGCGACGTCCGTGACGGGGTCGACTCCGCCGGCCGGCGGTCCGAGCTCCGCATCCGAATCTGGCCGGCGCCGAAGCGCCCCGTCGAACGAAGGCGATCTTCGTGCCGTCCGGCGACCAGGCGCACTCGTACTGATCGAGCGGCCGGCGTCGAACAGGTTGACAGCGGTGCCACCGCTCGATGGACCGATGAAGATGTCCTTAGTCATCTCCCTGCCGCGTGAAGCAGAGCTTCGTGCCGTCGGGAGAGAGCAGCCGCTTGGTAGTCGTTCGTCGCGCCAGCGACGACGGGAGTCCCGACTATTGGGTTGCTGCCGTCCGCCGGTGCCCGGTAGATGTCGTAGTCCTGCGGGCGCGGCATCGATGATCCGGCCGTAGAAGATCGTCTGCGAGTCCGGCGACCACTGCGGCCGGCTGAACTGACCGGACGCACCCGCTCCGGCCGACGTGCTCGCTGCCACGAGCGTCTCTGGGCTGGCGAGCGTCGGGGTCCTTGGCGCACGACGTTCCAGGTGCCGGCGGCGAGCTCCTTCGCGTACGCGAGCCGCGTCCCATCCGGCGACCAGTTGGGCCGGTCCTCGTTCAGCGCCAGCGTGTTCGTGACGTTCACCGGGGACGAACCCGGAACCGAGAGGTCGAGCACGAAGATGTCCCACGGACCGTCGAACGGGGTGCCGTCGTCGGGGCCGCGGGCGAAGGCGATCTTCGTCCGGTCCGGAGACCACGTCGCGTGGCGGTGGTGGGAGAGGCTCCAAGGTCGTGAGCCGCGTTGCCGCCCCACCGGGTGCGCTCAGGAACCAGATCTGAGCGCCCCCGTCGGTCAGCACGGTCGCGCCGTCGTCGCGCCCGCGACGTGAAGATCAGCGGGCCGTTGGGTCCCGGGATCACGGTGGCGCCGGCGCTCGCCGGCAGCGCGGCCACCCCTGCGAGCACGGCGAGGACCAGTGCGAGTCGCCTCACGGGCGGCGACCCTACCCCAAGGGGAGGCCGGAACGACGCGCGGCCCGCCTCGAGAGGCGGGCCGCTGGTGCGCCGGAGAGGGGACTGCTGTGGGTTAGCTCTTCACGCGCAGGCCGATGCGCTTGACGGCGGAGCCGTTGCCGGCGGTGTCGCGGGCGCTCAGCACCAGCTTGTAGCGACCCTCGGCCAGCTTGCGGACGCCGATCTTGATGCGGTTCTGGCCGGCCTTGCCGCGGCGCGTGATCTTCTTGACGGTGCGGCCGCCCTTCTTGACGCGCAGGGTCACCTTGGCGCGCTCGGAGAGGCGGTAGGTCAGGGCGCCGCCGCTCAGCTTCAGGCGGCTGACACGCGGCTTCGTCCGGTCGGCCTGGCCGTTCCCGCCATTCCCGCCGTTGCCGTTGTTGCCGATCGCCGGATCCTGGGTCTCGTCGCCGAGGCCGTCGTTGTCGGCGTCAGGCTCGATCACGGCCTGGACGAGCAGCTCGCCGGTCGCCTCGTTCGAAGCGCGCGGCCCCTGGCCGTCCACGAGCGGCGGGTCGTAGCGGTAGGTGTACTTGTCGCCGCTCGAGTTGTAGGTGGCGGCCACGTTCGTGCCGTCGATGGCGAGGTAGTCGCCCTTCTTGACGCGGAGGCTGCCGGGGACCTCGGTCACCGGGGTGTCCTCGCCGGGGTTGTAGACGGGGACCGTGGCGCTCGGCCCGGTGCCCGCAGCGGTAGCCAGCGCGCTGTCGTCGTTCTGCGGGTCCTGGCGGTTGACGCGGGCGAGCCGGAAGGTCACGTTCGCCGCCGCATCGATGCCGTAGGCGCGGATGCGGAACTTCGTGATCACGCCGTCGGCCGGAGCGCCGCCCGCGTACGGGTCGCCGTTCGGGTCGCTCGGGTGGATGTACGAGGCGAGCGTGCAGGGCGTCGGCAGGTCCTTGCACTCGCCGGAGTTGGCCGGGTCGTGGTTGAGCCGGCTGCCGAAGGTGGTTGCGGCGTCGCTCGCCGCGGGAAGGGCGAGCAGAGCTGAAGCTGCGAGTACGACGGATGTGGTGCGAATCATCGGATTCCCTCCTGATCTGGTTCGGTGGGCCATGTGAGATCAGGATCGGCCAGCGGAGCATGTCAGGAAACCACCTTCAGGCTGAAATGCCTCACCCTTGGAAATAGATAGGCAGCTAAACAATGTGGTGCTAACGTTTTGTGAGTGGGCGCACGGGCGGCGGACGAGCAAGCTTCGGCGGCCGCTGAGGCGGCCCTCAGCGAGGCGCTCCATGACTTCTTTCGCGCCGCCCGGCGGGCCCGCGGCCGTGCGGCGCGCCAGTCGGCTGACGAGGTCGTCTCGCTCGCCCAGTACCACCTGCTCGAGCCGCTACTCGATGGCCCGCTGACGAACCGCGAGCTCGCTGAGCTCGCGGGCGTCTCCTCGCCGACCGCCACGCGCATGGTCGACGGGCTCCTCGGACGCGAGCTCGTCACGCGGATCGAGGATCCGTCGGACCGGCGCGCCGTGGTGATCTCGCTGACGGAGGCGGGCCGCAAGGCGCTGTCCGACAAGACGCGCGAGTACGACAAGGCCCGTCGTCGCATCGCCGCGGCACTCGAGCCCGACGAGCAGGTCGTGGCCGCCGATCTGCTGCGACGGCTGGCCGTGGTGATCGAGGAGCTGTGAGCGAGCCCCGCCCCGGCTACCTGCTCTCGCACGGGGCGACGATCGCCGCGTTCGCCGGCGTGCTGCTCGGCATGCTCCTGGCGGTCCTCAACCAGACGATCGTCGCGACCGCCCTGCCGCGCATCGTCGCGGACCTCGGCGGGCTCCAGCACTACTCGTGGGTCTTCTCGGCTTACATGCTCGCTGCGACCGTCACCGTGCCGATCTACGGGCGGCTGTCGGACATCCACGGACGGCGGCCGTTCTTCGTCGCCGGGATCCTGATCTTCATGACGGGGGCCGTGATCGGCGGCACGGCGAGCTCGATGACGCAGCTGATCCTCGCGCGCGCGGTCCAGGGGCTCGGAGCGGGCGCCCTGATCCCGCTCGCGATGGCGGTGATCGGAGACCTCGTGCCGCCGTCCGACCGCGGCCGCTGGCAGGGCCTGACCGGCGCCGTCTTCGGCGTCGGCTCCGTGCTCGGACCACTCACGGGCGGCTGGATCGCGGACCACACCGACTGGCGCTGGGTCTTCTTCGTCTCGCTTCCGGTCGGCCTCATCGCGCTCGTCGTCGTGCTCGCCACCCTCAAGATCCCGCCGCACCCGGAGCGCGCCACGCGCATCGACTACACCGGCGCGGCTCTCCTCGCCGCGGCCGTGTCGTGCATCCTGCTCGGGACCGTGCGTGCCGGCGAGGACGCGACGATCGGCTCGTCCGACGTGCTCGGGCTGCTCGCGGTGGGCATCGCCCTGCTCGGCGTGCTCGCCTGGCACGAGCGCCGCAGCGATCACCCGATCGTCCCGCTCGAGCTGCTCCGCCTGCGCGTCGTCGCCGCGGCGAGCGGCGCCTCGTTCGCGTTCGGGATCGCCATGTTCGGCGCGATCATGTTCGTCCCGCTGTTCGTGCAGGGCGTGCTCGGCGAGTCCGCCACGAACGCCGGCCTCGTGCTGACGCCGCTGATGCTGGCGCTCGTCGTCGCGAGCGTCGGGAGCGGTCAGGTGATCTCGCGCACGGGCCGCTACCGCTGGGCGATCGTCGCGGGGCCCGTCGTGATGGCGGGCGGCTTCGCGGTGCTCGCCTCGCTCGACGCAGGCTCCACCCAAGGCACCGCGACGCTCGGAATGATCCTGCTCGGGCTCGGCCTCGGCCTCGTTATCCAGAACCTTTTGCTCGTGGTGCAGAACGCGGTGCCCAGCCGTGAGCTCGGCATCGCGACGAGCGGCATCCAGTTCTTTCGGACTACGGGCGGCACGATCGGTGTGAGCGTCATGGGGGCGCTCATGACCGCGGGCCTGCCCGCGGGTGCGGCCGCAGGCGCGCTTGCCGGGGGGGTGGGCGTGTCTGCGGCACGCACCGACCTTGCGGACGCTCTGCATCCGGTGTTCATGCTCGGCCTGCCCGTGATGGCGATAGCGCTCGTGCTCGTGCTGCTGATTCCCGAGCAGCCGCTCCGGCGGAGCGTGCGCGAGCACGAGGGCGAGGCCGCGACTGCAGCCGGAGCGGCCGCGTGAGCGAGCAGCCGCGTCAGCACTACGGCATCACGCTCGCCGTGCTCGCGCTGGCGGCGCTCTCATACGCGCTGCTGCAGACGATGGTCGCCCCGGCGCTGCCGGAGATCCAGCGCGACCTCGACGCCTCGACGACCTCGGTGACCTGGGTGCTGACGGTCTACCTGCTCAGCGCCTCGGTCGCGACGCCAATCCTCGGGCGCTTCGGCGACATGTTCGGCAAGGAGCGCACGCTCGTGCTCGTGCTTTGCCTGTTCGCGCTCGGCTCGGTGATCTCCGCCCTCTCGCACTCGATTGGGATGCTGGTGGCCGGTCGCGCGGTCCAGGGCGCCGCGGGCGCGGTGTTCCCGCTCGCCTTCGGGATCATCCGGGACGAGTTCCCGGCGGAGCGGGTCGCCACCGGCATCGGCCTGATCTCGGCGACCTTCGGCATCGGCGGCGGCGCCGGGCTCGTGCTCAGCGGCCTGATCGTGGACCACCTCTCGTATGAGTGGATCTTCTGGCTCGGCTTCGCGGTCGTCGTCGTCGCGATCATCGCCACGCACCTGTTCGTGCCGGAGTCGCCGATCAAGTCGCCGGCCAAGATCGACTACGTGGGCGCCGCGCTGTTCTCCACCGGACTCGTGTGCCTACTGGTTGCGGTCAGCGAGGGCAACCGCTGGGGCTGGGGCTCGCCCGAGATCCTCGGGCTCTTCGCCGTTGCCGCCGCCGCGCTCGCCTACTGGGTGCGCTTCGAGCAGCGCGTCCCGGAGCCGCTCGTGGACATCCGGCTGCTCCGCAAGCGACCCGTCTGGACCACGAACCTCACGGGCTTCCTGATCGGGTTCGGCATGTTCGGGTCGTTCATCCTCATCCCGCAGTTCGTGCAGGCGCCGGACGCGGCGGGCTACGGGTTCGCGGTGGGCGTGACCGGCGCCGGCCTGTTCCTCTTGCCCTCCGCCGCAGTGATGCTTGTCGCCGGCCCGATAGCGGGCACGCTCGCCGGCCGCCGCGGCTCGAAGCTGCCGCTGCTGCTCGGCACGGGCTTCGCGGGGCTGAGCTTCGCGCTGCTGGCGGTGGCGCACTCGGAGGCGTGGCAGATCCTCCTCGCGGTAACGCTGCTCGGGCTCGGCATCGGGCTGTCGTTCGCGTCGATGGCGAACCTCATCGTCGAGGCCGTGCCGCAGCACCAGACCGGTGAGGCCACCGGCATGAACACGATCATGAGGACCGTCGGGGGCGCCTTCGGCGGCCAGATCGCCGCCGCGATCGTGGCCGACCACATCGACGCATCGACCGGTTTCGCGGCCGAGTCTGGATTCACGACAGCGTTCGTCCTGGGTGCCGTCGCGCTCGGGATCGCGATGGTCGCGGCGTCGCTCATACCGGGGCGCCGCGTGGCCCCTGTCGTCGGCGCGCCGCGCGGATCCGAGGCGGCGGTCCGCTAGCCGACGTTGCGTTTCCCCCGACCCGGGTAAGCCCGCCGTGGCGCGACCGCGCCGCGGGGAGTTGACGTCCGGACAGGAGGAGAGCCGTGCTATCTCGACTGCGCAAGCGCTGCGTGCTGACCGTCGCCCTGGTGGGCGTGTTCGTCATGACAGCCGGGCCCGCCGCGGCCGCCGATCCGGCGCCGCCGCCGTGGCTCAAGGTCGAGAACGGCCAGACCCAGCCGCAGTTCGACTTCGCGCAGGCGGTCGAGGAGGTCGTCTTCGTCGAGACCGAGCTCGACAGCGACGGCGATGGCCGGCGCGACCGCGTGCGGATTCAGATCAGCCGGCCGGCCGAGACCGAGTCCCAGGGCTACAAGGTGCCGGTGGTGTTCGAGCACAGCCCGTACCGGGGCGACTTCGGCGATGCCGTCAACCACAACGTCGATTTCGACGTGCTCCCGCAGGAGAACCTGTTCGGTGACCGGGCCGCGCGCGCCCGCAGCGCCCGCGCCGCTCGCTCGAAGCGCGCACGCGCGACCTCCGCCCGCGCGCGGGCTCGCGCGCGTCTCAAGGCTCGCGCGGACCTGCCGGGCAGCTCGCTCGACAACTACTACGTGCCCCGCGGCTACGCGGTCGTGCTCGGCGAGAGCATCGGCACCTTCAACTCCGACGGCTGCCCGACGGTCGGCGACCGCGTCGAGACACTCGGCACGAAGGCCGTGATCGACTGGCTGAACGGCCGGGCGCGCGGGTTCGACGAGGCCGGCGACGAGGTCGAGGCGGACTGGACCACCGGCGCGGTCGGCATGACCGGCGTCTCCTACAACGGGACGCTCCCCAACCAGGTCGCCACCACCGGCGTCGAGGGCCTCGAGACGATCATCCCGGTCTCGGCCATCTCGAGCTGGTACGACTACTACCGCGCCAACGGGCTCGTCGTGGCGCCCCATTCCGAGACGCAGGGCGTCGGCGAGAACGGCTACCTCGGCGAGGACACCGACGTGCTCGCGTCCTTCATCGGCGGCAGCCGCATGGCCGACCGCTGCGACCGCACGATCCCTTATCTCGTGCGCGCGCAGGACCGCGTGACCGGCGACTGGAGCCCGTTCTGGGAGGCGCGCGACTACCTGAGCAAGGTGAACCGCATACGGGCGAGCGTCTTCGTCGTGCACGGCCTCAACGACTGGAACGTCAAGACGAAGGCCTTCGCCGAGTGGTGGTACCGGCTCGCGCGGCGCGGGATCCCGCGCAAGATCTGGCTGCACAACGGCGGCCACGGCGGTCCCGGCGGGCCCGGAGCCGCGGCCTACAAGCTCTCGGAGAACCGCTGGTTCGACCATGAGCTGTTCGGCGTCGAGAACGGGATCATGAGCGAGCCGCGCGCGACGATCCAGCGTGAGGACGGCTCCTACTCGGACGAGCCGGACTGGCCGGCCCCCGGGGCGCGCAACACGACCCTCGAGCTGTCGGCGCGCAATGCGAGCGCGCCGGGCGAGCTGACGGCCGGCTCGTGGGGCCGTGATTGGCGAGGCCTCCAGAGCTTCGTCGACCGCGGGCGCGAGCTCGACACCGACGACGTGCTGATCCAGGGCCCCGACGACGCCCGCAGCGACCGGCTCGTCTACCGCACACGCTCGCTGCGCCGGGACGTGCGGATCAGCGGCACGCCCGAGGTGAGCCTGCGCATGTCGATCGACAACCGCAACGCGGCGAACCTGACCGCCGTGCTCGTCGACTACGGCGCGGCCGGATCGGCCGACGCGCCGGTGATGGTCACGCGTGGCTGGCTCGACCCGCAGAACCGGTACAGCGTCAGCCGCAGCGTCCCGGTGCGCCAGGACAGGCTGTACCGCTTCGACTGGGACCTGCAGCCGGACGACTACGTGTTCGAGGCGGGTCACCGGATCGGCCTCGTCGTCGTGTCGACGGATCACGACTACACGATCCGGCCCGCGCCGGGAACGCGGCTGTCGCTGCTCCCATCGCACAGCTCGATCAGCCTGCCCGTGGTGGGCGGGCGCTGGGCGCTCGGGCTCTAGCCCGGCGCCCGGTTGTGGTCGACGGGCGCGGCCCCGGCGGGCCGTCGTCGCGGTAGCCGGCGGCCGTGCCCGTGGTGGTCGACGGCGCAACCGGTAATCCTGTGCTCGTGGCGAAACGGAAGGATTCACTCGAGCAGGTCGCGGATGAGCTCTATGGCCTCGCGCCCGCGGACTTCACGGAGGCGCGCGATGCGCTCGTCAAGCGCCTGCGGGCCGACAAGGAGCGCGAGCTCGCAAACGAGGTCAAGGCGCTGCGGAAGCCGACGCTCGCCGCCTGGGCGCTGAACCAGCTCGTCCGCAACCGCAAGAAGGACGTCGAAAGCTGCTCGCCGCGGGGAAGGAGCTTCGCAAGGCACAGGAGAAGCTCGTCTCGAGCGGCGACCGCTCCGGCTTCCAGCGTGCCGCGGCCAAGGAGCGCGAGCTCGTCGCGCAGCTCGCGCACGACGCCGCGGCGCTCGCGGCGGAGGCCGGGGGCGGCAGCTCGCAGGGGCTGGAGGAGAAGCTCGCCACCACCCTGCATGCCGCCGTGCTCGACGAGGAAATGGCGGACGAGCTCGCCGCGGGGCGGGTCCTGCGCGAGCGCCAGGCGGTGGCCGGCTTCGGAGGGCTCGAGATGGCGCCGCCGCCGTCGCGGCCCGCGCCCAAGCGGGCGAAGCCCGCGAAGGCGGACAAGCAGGACGCGGCGAAGCGCAAGCGGGAGGAGGCCGAGGAGGCGAAGGCGCGCGAGCAGCTCCAGGCCGCGCGCCTCGCCGAGCGCAAGGCGGGACGCGAGCGCGACGCGGCAGCGAAGGCGGTGGAACGCGCGACCCAGCGCGCCGCCAAGGCCGAGGAGCGCGCCGCCGAGGCGGCCCGCCGGCTCGACGAGGCCCGCAAGGAGCTCGAGCAGGCCGAGCAGGAGGAGCGCGAGGCCGGCGAGCGCTACGACGAGGCCGCCGAGGCGGTCGACGTCGCCGAGAAGAAGCTCCCGTAGACGTCATTCGTCCGCAACGAGCGGGATAGACGCGTGGGGCGCCATTGACGACCCCTGGGGCCGCTGCTTTAGTCCTCAACCGAGACGCGGACGGAGCGCAAAGAGCGAAGCCAAGAGGTTGTAAGGCTCGCCCCGCAATAGCTCAAGGGCCTCGGCCCGCGAGCGCGGACCTCAAGCGCGAAGTCTGCGTCTCTTTTTTGTTGCTCAGCCGCCCTCGCTGAGCCGTGGAGCGTCGGGCTCGAAGAACAGCCGAGCGACCAGTTCGCCGCGCGAGGTCACGCCGACCTTCTCGAAGATGGCCTTGAGGTGGTCCTGGACCGTCCACGAGGAGATGTGCAGCCGGGCCGCGATCGCATTCGTCGGCAGGCCGCGTGCGACGAGCCGGGTCACGGCACGCTCCCGCTCGCTGAGGTCGTAGGCGTCGGCCAGGAGCGGCGCGACCTCCTGCGCGGGAGCGGGCTCGAGGATGACGGCAATCTGCGCGCCGGGCTCGTCACCGAGCGCCGATGCGCGCACGAGCAGCCAGCGGCCGGACGGTGCCCGGATCCGAGCACGCGCGAGGGCGCTCCCCTCGGGCTCGCCCGCGACGATGCTGCGCGCCCGGCTCGCCACGGCGCTGACCACCGGGGGCAGCGGGGCGCCCGCTCCGGTCTCCCGGAGCTCGGCGAGCCAGCCCTCGGCCGCGGCGTCGGCTGTGACGACGGAGTTGTCGGGCGCGAGCACGGCAAGGCCCGCGGAGCCCGGTCCTTCGGCGCGCGGGTCCCCCGCGAGCAGCGTCGCCCGCCGCAACCCTTCCGCGAGCACAGCGGACACCGATGCGACGGTTGCGCTGTCGCCCGGCGCGAAGTGGCTTCCGTCCTCGCCGCGCAACAGCGTGATGGCCCCCCAGGTCCTCGAATCGCTGCGCAGCACCGCGCGCAGCTCGTCGCCGAAGCCATGCGGGCGCCTCACCTCGCGGTGGCGGCGGCTGCGCTCGAGCTGACCGCGTGTCGCCGTGCCCAGGCTCGCCGCGCCGCAGTCGCTGTGAGCGAGCGCGCGGAAGGCATTGACGTCCTCGCCGCCCTGCTCGATCTCGGCCATGCGCGCGTACGCCTCCGGCGGCAGGCCGTTCTCGACGACCTCGCCGGTCGGCAGCAGCGAGCCCGGATCCATCGTGAGCAGGCACACACCCTCGAACGGCACGCTGCGAGACAGGATCCGCGAGGCGCCGAGCGTGAGGTCACGGACGTCCGGGCCCCGATGCACCAGCCGGACGAGCTCGTCGCGAAGCTGCACGGGTGAGGTCACGGCCACGCTCCGATTCAAGCAGCGTGGCGGACGACGGGCGTGCTCGATCGCACACAAGATCCTCTCCATGCTGACCACACTCCGATCCTTTGGACCCGGATCGGAGTTGGATATATGCAGGACTCGCGTGTGATCGTGATAGGTGCAGGACCGGCAGGGCTCGCCGCCGCCGCCGCCCTCCGGCGCAAGGGTGTGGCCTCGCTCGTGCTCGAGCGGTCGCCCAACGTGGCCTCATCGTGGCGAGGCCGCTACGACCGGCTGCGGCTCAACTCGAGCCGGCCGTTCTCCAAGCTCCTCGGTGAGCGCTTCCCGCGCGGGACCGCGATGTTCCCGTCGCGTGACGAGATGGTCAGCTACTTCGAGGCGTACGCGCAGCGCAACCGCATCGACGTGCGCCACGACGTCAGCGTCGAGCGCATCGATCGCGACGGCCGCGAGCTCGTCATCCATACGCGCGACGGCGAGGAGCGCGCTGACCACGTGATCGTCGCGACCGGCTACGCGCACACGCCCCACATCCCCGACTGGCCCGGCCGCGAGAGCTTCGGCGGCCGGATCGTCCACTCCGCCGCCTACCGCAACGCCGACGATTTCAAGGACGCGGACGTGATCGTGGCCGGCTCGGGCTGCTCCGGCATGGAGATCGCCTACGACGTCGCCGCCGGCGGAGCCAAGCGTGTCCGCGTCGCGGTGCGGACGTCGCCGAACATCCTGATCCGCGATCCGATCGGACCGCTGCTGGCCCGGCTCTTCCTGCAGCTGCCGACGCGCTTCAGCGACAACGTCCTCAGGAAGGTTCAGCTGAAGAAGCTCGGCGACCTGTCGGCGTACGGGCTGCCGATCCCGGATGAGGGCGTCTTCAGCCGCCTGAAGCGGCTGGGCGTCGCGCCGGCGATCGTCGACAAGGAGGTCATCGAGGCGATCAAGGACGGTCGCATCGAGATCGTGGCGGGCATCCGCTCGCTTGACGAAACCGGCGTCGACCTCGACGACGACACGCGCGCCGAGCCCGATGCGCTGATCGCCGCGACCGGCTACCGCAGCGCGCTCGAGCCGCTCGTCGGTCACCTCGGGGTGCTGGGCGAGCGCGGCCTGCCGGCCGTGGCCGACGGGCGCGCGGTCGCAGCGGGTCTGCGCTTCGTCGGCTTCGTGCCGCGGCCGGCTCAGCTCGGCCTGCTCGGGAGGGAGGCGCGCCGTGCGGCACGCGAGATCGCGGGCGAGCTGAACGGCTCGCCCTCGCGCAGCGGGCGCCGCCTGCGCGCGCCGCGCCCGCAGGCCGCCTGACCGGGCCTCCTTGACTTCAAGCGCACTCGAAGTTGCACACTTTGAGTGTGATCGAACAAGGAGCCTCCAGGTGAATCAGCTGACGAAGCTCGACACGGTCGTCCCCGGTCTCCACGCCACGTCCGCACAACCGCTGCCGTTCGCGCCCTCGCTCGAAGTGCGCGCGTTCCTGCTCGAGCGCGAGCGTGGCAACGTCCTGATCTACAGCACGACTGAGCTCGAGCGCGACATGGCCGCCATCGAAGATCTCGGCGGCATCTCCCGCCGCTACCTGAACCACTGGCACGAGGCGATGTTCGCCACCCACCTCGAGGCGCCGCTGTTCGTGCACGAGCGCGAGCGGGCCCGGGTGGAGGAGGAGATGCACGTGCGCGGGACCTTCTCGCGCCGCCACGTGCTCGACGAGGACTTCGAGGTGATCCCGATCCCCGGGCACACGGCCGGGGCGACGGCCTTCCTCTGGGAGTCGGCCGGTCACCGCATGCTGTTCACAGGCGACAGCGTCTATCTCGACGGCGGCGAGTGGGTCGCGGCCTTCCTCGAGGGGTCGAGCGACCGCGACGCCTACATCGCGAGCCTCGAGCTGATCCGCGAGCTCGACTTCGACGTGCTCGTGCCGTGGGCGGCGAGCGCCGGTGAGCAGTATCACGCCGTGACGAGTCACGCCGAGGCGCGCCGGCGCATCGGGGCGATCATCGAGCGGCTGCGGCACGGGGAGGACCGCTAGGGCCGGGACATAGGGTTCCGGCGATGGAGAGATACATCTGCGTGACCTGCGGGACGCAGTTCGCGGACAGCGCCGAGCCGCCGGCCTCGTGCCCGATCTGCGAGGACCCGCGCCAGTACGTGCCCCCGAGCGGGCAGCGCTGGACGACACTGGCTGAGCTGGCCGCGGATCACGAGAACGAGATCCGCGAGGAGGGCGCGCTCGCCGGGATCGGCACGAGCCCCTCGTTTGCGATCGGCCAGCGCGCGCTGCTCGTCCCGTTCGGGGACTCCAACCTGCTCTGGGACTGCATCACGCTGCTCGACGAGGCGACGGCCGCCGAGGTCGAGCGGCGTGGCGGGCTGGCGGGCATCGCCATCTCACATCCGCACTACTACTCGTGCATGGTCGAGTGGGCGCAGCGCTTCAACTGCCCCGTTCATCTGCACGCCGCCGACGCCGAGTGGGTGATGCGTCCCGACCCGCTGATCGAGCACTGGGACGGGGAGCAGCTCGACCTCGGCCACGGGCTCACGCTGATCCGCGGCGGCGGGCACTTCCCGGGCGGCACGATGCTGCACTGGGCCGAGGGCGCCGGCGCGCTCCTGTCCGGGGACATCATCCAGGTGATCCCCGACCGCGACCACGTCAGCTTCATGTGGAGCTACCCGAATCTCGTGCCGCTGCCGGCGAGCGAGGTCGAGCGGGTCGCGGCCTCGGTCGAGCCGTTCGAGTACGAGGCCATCTACGGCGCCTGGTGGGATCGTCTGATCCCCGCCGACGGGCCCGAGATCGTTCGGCGCTCGGCTGAGCGCTACGGGGCGGCGCTGCGCGGCGAGCTCCTCTAGCGCGCGCGCCGCGGGGACGGGTAGGCTCGCGCGCGATGCGAGCGGGCTGCGCCGCACTGATCGCCTTGGCGGTGCTGCTCGCCGCGATCCCGGCGAGCGCCGCCGCGCAGCGCCCGACGCGACCGTGCGAGGACGGCTCGGGCGCCCGCTGCGGTTCCCTGCTCGTGCCGCTCTACCGCGGCGCGCCCGACGGGGGCGGCCGCAAGCTGCGCATCCACTTCCGCGTGTATCCGCGCACGGACCGGTCGCGACCGGCGCTCGAGCCGATCGTGACGGTGGAGGGCGGTCCCGGCTATCCATCGATCGACTCGGCCGAGGGCTACCTGTTCCTGCTCGGCCCGCTGCGCCGGCGCCACGACATGATCGTCGTGGACAATCGCGGCACGGGCCGGTCGGGGGCGATCAACTGCCCGCGCCTCCAGGCGGGCAAGGGTGTCTACGCGCGCGAGGTCGGCCGCTGCGCGCGCCGGCTCGGGCGTGCGGCGAACGCCTACGGGACGGGCGCCGCCGCCGACGACCTGGCGGCGGTGCTCGACCGCCTGCGTGTGCCGATCGTCGATGTCTACGGCGACTCCTACGGGACGTACTTCGCGCAGGCGTTCGCGGTCCGCCACAGCGAGCGCGTGCGCGCCGTGGTGCTCGACGCCGCCTACGGGGTCGACGGCTTCGACCCTTGGATACGCGAGGAGTCGGTGGCGATCCGCTTCGCCTGGGAGCAGGTCTGCCGCCGCTCGGCGAGCTGCGGCGTCGCGGCGCCGCTCGACGAGCTCCGGCGGATGTCCGAGAGGCTCGAGGCGCAGCCGCTCGCGGGGACGGGGCGCGACGCCGACGGCGTGCGCCACCGCGTGCGCGTCGACGGGTCGGCGCTCGGCCAGATGGCGGGCGACGCGTCCTACTACTACTCGATCTACCGCGACCTGCTGGCCGCCCAGCGGGCCTACCTCCGCGGCGACCGCGCGCCGCTCCTGCGGCTCGCGGCCGAGGACCTGCCCTTCACGGGCGGCGGTCCGGTGCGTAGCTACTCCGAGGGTGCCTACGCGGCGGTCGCGTGCCACGACTATCCGACCATCTGGGATCGCTCGAGCCCGCTCGCGGAGCGACGTGCACAGCTGCGCGCAGCGCGCACGCTGCTGGCGCCGGATGCGTACGCGCCGTTCGCCAACCCGGTCTGGCTGCGCTCCCTCTACATCGACCAGGCCGTGCGCGGCTGCATTCGCTGGCCGGAGCCGGCACGCCCCGACCCGCCCGTTCCCGCGGGGGCGACCTATCCCGGACATGCCGGTGCTCGTGCTCGACGGCGACCTCGACGTGATCACGCCGATGGGTGACTCGATCCGCGCGGCGTCGCTCTTCCCCGGCGCGACGCTCGTCCCGGTCGCGAACGTCGGTCATGTCACGGCGCTCGCCGACTTCGACGGCTGCACGTCCGGCATCGTCCGCCGCTTCCTGCGAACGCTCTCCCCGGGCGACACGAGCTGCGCGGCCCGCACCCAGGAGATCCACGTCGTGCCCGACTTCCCCCGCCGCGCGGCCGGGGCGCCCGCGGCCGAGCCGGCCGGCGCCGGCGATCGCTCGACGCCGCTCGCGCGCCGGGTCGCCTGGAGCGCCGCCTGGGCGGTGGGTGACGCCTTCGCCCGCTGGAACCTGATGTACGGCGCGCGCGGCCACGGCCTGCGCGGCGGCAGCTTCACGGCGGCCGGCCCCTACTACTCACACGCGCCCGTGACCCTCCGCATGCGCCGCACGCGCTTCGTCTCCGACGTGGCGGTCAGCGGCAGGGCGGTCTGGGACCGGCGCGCCGGGACGGTGAGCGCGCGCCTGCGCGTCCGCGGGCCGCGCTCCGGCCGGCTGCGGATCCGCTGGCGCACGCGCGATGTGCGCTCTGTTGCCTCGCTGCGCGGGCGGCTTGGCGGCCGCTCGGTCCTCCTGCGCACGGCCGCTCCCTGAGAACTTCGGCGCGGCGCGGCGCCGACCCCCGCCGCGCCGCTCCCAGCTTCAGGTGGTCCGCTGCTCCTTTGGCTCGCTGCGCGGCTCGAGCTGGATCTCCTTGTGAGCCCGCGGCACACCGTCTTCGAGCTCGCGGCTGCGCTCGCGCTCGGCGTTGAGCTCCATGCCGAAGAGCAGCGCCAGGTTGGTGATCCACATCCACACGAGCGCGCAGACCACGCCGCCGAGCGTCCCGTAGGTCTTGTCGTAGGAGCTGAAGTTGGCGACGTAGAGGGCGAACGCGGCCGAGGCGATCAGCCAGACGATCACGGCGAACGCGCTGCCCGGGGTGATCCACTTGAAGCCCGGCAGCTTCACGTTCGGCGCGGCGTAGTAGAGCACCGAGAACATCAGGATCACCACCACCAGGAGCACGGGCCACTTCGCGATGTCCCAAATCGTCAGCGCCGTGCTGCTCAGGCCGAGCTCGCCGCCCACGGCATCCACCACGGGTCCCGTGAGCACGAGCGCCACCGCCACGAGCGCGAGCAGGATGATCATCACGAGAGTGACGAGGATCTGCAGCGGACGCAGCTTGAAGAACGAGCGCCCCTCAGGCGTCTCCCAGGCCACGTTCGAGGCGCGCATGAACGCGCCCACGTAGCCGGACGCCGACCAGAGCGCCACGCCGAGGCCGACGAAGAACAGGATCCCCGCGGCCCCGCGGTTCGACGTGATCGACTCGATCGGCCCCTGGAAGGTGTCGGCAGCCGAGCTCGGCCCGAGTTGCGTGACGATGTTCGTCAGGCTCTCGGTGGTCGACTCGGGATCGCCGAAGAGGCCGAGGATCGAGACCAGCGCGATCAGGGCGGGGAACAGCGACAGCAGGCCGTAGTAGGTCAGCGCCGCCGCCCAGTCCGACATGTTGTCCTCGCTGAACTCGGTCGCGGTCCGCTTGAGGGTGGCGAGGAGGCCCGTCTTCCGCTCCGTCCCCACCGGACGGGCGTCGCGCCGGACCTCCCCGCTCTGATTGCCGTTGCTGGCCATGGCCGCCTCGTCAGACCCCCGAGCCGGCCTGCTCGCGGGCCTCGTCGGCGCGCTGCTTCGAGCTGTCACGCAGCTCCTCGGCCTGTTCGCGGCCCGCTTCCTGGGCGGTGTCGGCGGCCTGGCGGGCCACCTCCTTGCCCCTCTCCATCGCCTCCTGGCCAGTCTCCTTGGCCTTCTCCTTGATGTCGTCGGCGACGGGGCCGATCTTCTCGTCCTCGATCGAGGTCGAGGGCACGAGGAGGCCCGCCACGAAGCCGAGCGCGGCGGCGCCGATGGCGAGGCCCAGCGGGTTCTCCTGAGCGATCCCGGCTGCGCGCTTGGCGCCCTCCTTCACCTCGCCGCTGTCCGGCGTCGAGCCGGAGATCTTCTCCCGGACGCCCTGGACCCGGTCACTGACCGCGTCCTTGGCTCGTCCGGTGACGTCGGTCTTATGGCCGAGCGCCTCGACTGTCTCGCCCATCTCGCCTCGGGTTTGCTCTATCCCCTGCCTGATTTCGCGCGGGTCTTGGCCCATTGCACGTCCTCCTTCACGCTTTCTTGTGTCTGTTCCGGGACCGGTGGTACCGCTTCCTTGATCTTGTCTCTGCCGCGCAGGGCAAGCACTCCCGCGACCGCCGCGTAGACGACCGTCACGATCAGCGCTGCCAGCCACAGCGGCATCACGAGCTCCAGCGCTGCGATCACGGTGGTCGTGAGCGCGGCCAGGGCGAACACGCCGAACACGCCGGCGCCACCGAACATCCCCGCCCCGACGCCCGCCGTCTTGCCCTTCTCCGTCAGCTCGGCCTTCGCCAGATCGATCTCCTGGCGGACGAGCGAGGTGGTCTGGTCCGACAGCTGCTTGAGCAGCTCGCCCGTGGGCCGCTCGCGCAGCTCTGTCTGGTCGCGCGAGCTCATCTCAGTACCGCGCGTCGGGCTGCGGGGAAACGCCGGTCGTGGCCTGCGGCAGCGGCCGCGGCTGGGTCTGCGACGAGCGGTAGCGCTCGCTCGACGAGGCCTTGAGGAGCCTCGATGCGGCGAAGCCGATCGCGAACGCTCCTGCCACAACGGCCCAGGGCCGCTGGCGTCCGAAGTCCTCGGCGTCGCGCAGGATGGTGTCCCCGTCCGACTTCGTCAGGTAGCCGCCCAGCCGCTCTGCCTGGTCGGCCGCCCGCTCGGCGTAGCGGGCCGGGCCGTCGCGGCCCTGCTTGCGCAGCTCGTCGGCGACGTTGCGCACGTCGCCGGCCGCGCCGCTCACCTGCTCACCCGCCTGTGTCGAGCGCTGGTCAACCTGCTCGCGAATGCGATCCTTCGCTTGGCCGGCGGCCTCCTGCGCGCGCTCCTGGGCCTGGCCGGCCACCTCGCGCGCCTTGTCCTGCGCCTGCTGCCCAGTACCGCTTTCCTGCGTATCAGCCGGGTCCTGGGTGCCCGGCGAGTCCGTCGCACGGGTCGTCGTCATGGCGTTCCTCCTAGGTCAAGTCGTATGTCCACGAGTAGCGCGCTACCCGCGCGCCGGTGAGCGAATCCGGAGCCGTGTCCGCCAAGCCGCAAGTGAGACTGGCCCGCGCTACAAGCTGTCCCATTTCACCGAGAGCCCTAGTGGACCGACAGGCAGACGGCCGTTGCGTCGTCCTCGAGGTCGCGCCGCTGGCGGCCAGGACGGTCCTGTGGATCTCCCGCACGGTGTCCGCGGCCGTCTGGCGCTCGGAGCGAAGGGCCGCCTTGCCGAGGCGGTCGTACCCGAGCCCGGCCTGGCCCTCTCCGCGCTTGACCACGCCGTCGGACGCCATCACGAGACGGTCGCCGGAGGCGAGTACGGTCTCGTGCTCGATCGGCCTGGGCGTGGCCCGCCCGCCGAGGCCGTGGCTTTGAGTGAGCTCCACGAGCTCCACCTCGCCGTCCGCCCGAAGGATCAGCGGCGCGACGTGCCCGCAGCTCGCGAAATGAAGAGCATGGCCGGCCGGGTCCCAGCGGGCGATCAGCGCGGTCATCTCAGCCCGTGGGCCGGGCATCTGGCGCAGGGTCTGGTGCATCACCACCAGCGCCTCGCTGATCCCGGCCCCGCTGCGCCGGCTTGCGCGTAATGCGCCGAGCGCCACCGCGCTGCTCGCTGCCGCCCGTGTGGACGGACCGAGCCCGTCGGCGAGCGTGATCCACACGCCGTCGGCGTTGTCGCTCACGTCGTACCAGTCGCCCGCCACCTCATAGCTCGGCAGCACGTTCCCCGCGATCTCCGCGCCGCTCAGGCGAGCGATGCGCGGCGGCAGCAGGCTCTGCTGGATCTCCGCCGCCGCTCGCGGCTGCTTGCGCCGCTGGGCCCGGGCGAAGGTGTCGGTGTAGCGATCGGCGAGGGTGATCGCGGCGGCCGCCTGGCGTGCGAGCTCGGTCAAGGGCGCCGCCGGCTGGCCGAAGGCGATCAGCACGCCGTTGGCGCGGCCACGCAGCCAGAGCGCGGTGACCTCCACGCCCGGCAGGGGGCTGAGCTGCTCGCGCAACATCGCCAGGCCGTCGGCGTCCATCTCGGGGCCGATCGCCAGCGGCGCCTCGAGCTTTTCCCCGAGGCGATTCGGTCCGGCCATGTGGAGCAGATGCGATCCGTCGATGTCGAGCACGTAGAGCGCGACCGGCACCGCGGCGATCCGCTGCGCCTCGGCCACCAGCTGCTCCGGAAGCACCGAGGGCGGCACCGCGTCGAAAACTTGGATCGCGTCGAGCGAGACAGGGCGCTCACGCCCGAGCCGGCCCGCCGGCAGCGACTCGTCCACCGTCTCCGGGAACTCCTCCTGAGGGCGCTCGCGCAGCGCGGCCAGCAGCTCGTCGCGGTTTCGGAAGCGCCGGTGCAGGGTGGAGCGGGCCACGCCCGCCGCGGCCGCGATGTCGGTCAGGCTCGCCGACGGCGATTGCCTGAGCACCCGCTGGGCCGCATCGAGAATTCGCTCGCGATTGCGAAGAGCGTCCGCACGTCTTAGCTGGGTCTGCTTGGCGACCGGGCGAGTTTAGGGCGTGCCAGATAGCGTAAGCTTGATCTTACGTAAGTTCTAAGTTACACTTGTCGGCATGCAGAACGCGTTCGAGGCTATTGCGGCTCCCCGGCGACGGGACATCCTGCGCCTGGTCCATGCGGACGAGCTCACGGCCGGCGCGATCGCGGCGAACTTCGGCGACGTCTCGCGGCCCGCGATCTCCCAGCACCTGCGCGTGCTGCGCGAGGCCGGGCTGGTGCGCGAGCGCCGCGACGGGACGCGCCGCCTCTACAGCGCCGACACCGGCGGCCTCGACGCTCTGCGCGATTACCTCGAGCGGTTCTGGGACGAGCAGCTCGAGACGCTCAAGACCGAAGCGGAACGAGAAGAAAGGAACAAGCGCAATGCCTGATGCGACCAAGACCGACGCGATCGTTCGCGAGATCCACATCGACGCGAGCCCGGAGACCGTGTTCGGGTTCTTCACCGAGCCGGACAAGCTGACCCGCTGGCTCGCCGACGAGGCGACCCTCGACCCGCGCCCGGGCGGCGTCAACCACCAGAGGCATCCGGGCGGGCCGGACAACCCGCGCGGTCCCTACTTCATGCGCGGTGAGTTCGTCGAGGTGGAGCCGCCGTCACGGGTCGTGTTCACGTGGGGCTTCGAGAACGCCGACGTCGACATCGACCCGGGCGCCAGCACCGTCGAAGTCACCCTCGAGCCGGAGGACGGCGGCACGCGCCTGCGGCTCGTGCACAGCGGTCTCCCCGAGAGCGAGCTGTCCTCGCACAGCGAGGGCTGGACGGAGATGCTGGAGCGGCTCGCGGCCGCTGCCGCCTGAAGGGCCGCAAGCCGGGGCGCCGCGCGGCGCCCCGGCCCGCCCCCGTTACCCCTGCCTGACGGCCGAGACCTCGATGCTGAGCTTGACCTTGTCCGAGACCAGGACGTTGCCCGAGCCGAGCACCTGGTTCCAGGTGAGGCCGTAGTCCTTGCGGTTGAGCTCGCCGCGCGCCTCGAGGCCGACGCGCTCGTTGCCCCACGGGTCCGACTCCGTGCCCAGGATCTCCCCGCTGAGGGTGATCTCGCGGGTGACCCCGTGCAGGGTCAGGTCGCCGACGACCTCGAAGCGCTCTTCGTCGAGCGGACGGATCTCCCTCGAGGAGAACTCGATGCGCGGGAAGCGCTCGACGTCGAAGAAATCGGGGGAGCGAAGGTGGTCGTCGCGCTGCGGCTCCTGGGTGTCGACGCTCGCGGCCTGGACGCTGCCGTAGGCCCTGGCGGAGGCGAGGTCGTCGCCGATCTCGAAGCTGCCCTCGAAGGACCCAAAGTGGCCGCGGACGGTCGCGATGCCGAGGTGGCGTACCGCGAACTCGGCGCGCGAGTGGGCAGGATCGATGTTGTAGGTGCCGGCCTGAACGGCCGTGGCGAGGCTGGTGGTCATTGCTTCCCTCCCGGTTGCTTGTGCTTGCAACTATCTTGGCGCAGAGCGGACCGGGCGACCATGGGGGAAGCCCACGAGCTCATGGACTTCTGTGTGCGGCGGCTCAGTCGCCGCGCACGGAATCGCGATAGGACTGCGGCGGAGAGCCGGTCTGGCGCTTGAACGCGCGCGAGAAGTAGAGCGGGTCGGTGAAGCCGACGCGGAAGGAGACCTCGCCGACCGTGAGGTCCGTGTAGCGCAGCAGGCGGGCGGCCTCCGCCATCACGCGCTCGGTCACGAGCTCCTTCGTCGAGCGGCCGGTGAGAGCGGATAGCGTGCGTGCGAGCGCCGGGCCCGGGACGGCGAGGGCGTCGGCGTAGTGACGCGCGTCGTGGTGGCTCGCGAAGTCGCGCTCGAGCTGCTCGGTGAAGCGCCGCAGCAGCTGCACGTCAGCGTCGTCGGCCGTACGGCGCTCGTCGCGCTCCGCGTCGTACCAGCGCTCGGTCCAGAGCAGGATCGCCGCGATCAGATGGCGCACGACATCGGCGCCGTAGGGGTCAGGCGGCCGCTTGGTCTCGTCGGCGATTGCCCGGAACAGAGGCATCACGGTGTCGCAGAGCTCCGTCGGCATCGAGATGGTGCGGCCGCCACGGCCGGCGAGGAGCCAGCCCGAGGCAATGCGCTCGGAGCCGCCGTGCAGCACCGCGTCCGTGAAGCGCAGAAGCGCGCCGCGCAGGTCCTCGGCGCGGATGAACTGGTGCACCTTGCCGCGCCCGATGACCGAGATGCTGGGCGCCTCGATCGGAGCCGGGCAGCCGTCGACCAGATGCTCGCCGTGGCCGCCCGCCACGAAGATCAGCTCGTGGTAGTCGTGCCGGTGCGGCTCGACGGTGCCCTCGGCGATGTCCATGCCCTCGAACAGCCTCACCTCGACGACCGCGCCCGGGTCGAGACGGTCGATCGCGAGGTGGCTGATGTCGGCGGTTGCGCTCAGAGACCTCCATGATGGCGGGTATGACCGACCTCATCCTTCGCGAGCGCGAGGCGGACGGCGACCCCGCCGGGCTGCTCGTGCTCCACCACGGACGCGGCGCCGACGAGAACGACCTGCTGTCGCTGGCCGACGTGCTCGACCCGGGCCGGCGCCTGCACGTGGTCACGCCGCGCGCTCCGCTGCCGCTGCCCGGCTGGCCCGGCTACCACTGGTACATCGTGCCGCGCGTGGGTTATCCCGACCCGGAAACCTTCGGGGCCGCGTTCCGCAGCCTGGCCGCGCTGCACGACGAGCTGTGGTCGCGCACGGGTCTGAGCCCTGCGCAGACGATCCTCGGCGGCTTCTCGATGGGCTCGGTGATGAGCTACTCGCTCGGGTTGTCGGGGGAGCGGCCCGCGCCCGCGGGCATCCTCGCCTTCTCCGGTTTCGTGCCCGTGGTGGAGGGATGGAGCCCGTCGCTCGAGGATCGCCGCTCGACGCGCGCCTTCATCGCGCACGGTCGCAACGACCCGGTCATGGAGATCGGCTTCGCGCGCCGTGCCCGTGAGCTGCTCGAGGGCGGCGGGCTCGAGGTCGAGTACCACGAGTCCGATGCCGGCCACCACATCGACCCCGCGCACGTGCCTGCCGCCGTCGACTGGCTGGCCGCGACGCTGGGGCTCGAAGGTCAGCCGCTGCGGTAGCGCCGGCGCAGCAGCTCCCCGGCGAACAGGGTGAGCCCGATCCCGACGACGAGCTTGACGGCCCGCTTGCCGCGGAAGGACGACTCGCCGTGCTCGCGCTGGCGCATGTGCACCGGCACCTCGACGAGCCGCAGCTTCGCGTCGGTGATGCGGACGAGCGCCTCGACCTCGGGCGACTCGCCCACATAGGGATCGGCGAGCAGCTCGATCGCCCGTCGGTTGACGGCGTACATGCCGCTCGTGCCGTCGGTGATCGGCTGCCCGAGCCGGAGGCGCATCAGGAGCCGGAGCAGCGAGGTGCCGACGACCCGTTCGGGGGCCGGGCGGTAGCGCTCGCCGTCGCGCCCCGAGTCGGGCAGGAAGCGCGAGCCGACCGCCACGTCGCACTCGTCGGCCCTGACGAGCGCGAGCATTCGGGCGAGCTCGGCGGCGGGGTGCTGGCCGTCGGCGTCGAGGCGCCCGCAGAACGCGTAGCCGCCGTCCGCGGCGCGCTGGTAGCCCTCGGCGATCCCCTGGCGCAGCCCGCGATTCTCAGGGAAGCTGACCACGGTCGCGCCGGCCTCTGCCGCCACCCGGGCGGTCCCGTCGGTCGAGCCGTCGTCCACCACGAGCACGTCCGTGCCCGGAAGGTCGCGGCGGGCCTCTGCCAGCACCTCGGGGAGCGACTCCTCCTCGTTCCAGGCCGGGATGAAGACGAGCGTGTCGGCGCTCATGCGGCCTGCGAGGGACCCACGTGCTTGGCGAGCCAGCTCACGAGCGGCCGGGCGCTGTCGAGCTCCCTCCTGACACGCGTGTCGGCGCTGCGCTTGTGCAGCCAGGGCCCGAGCTCGTGGCGTCGATAGACCGTCAGCTCCTTCATGCGCAGCCGGTCGATGCGCGGGTGCTCGAGCGGATAGCCGCGTGGGGCGCGCTTCAGCTGCGGCGGCGCCGCCTCCATCCCGGCCGCCTCGGCGGTCCTGATCGCCCGCTCGAACGAGCCGGCGCGCCGCGAGTCGTCGATCGCGGCGCGGAAGCGCACGAGTTGATCGGACGCCGGCGCGTGCTTGCCCGCAGCCACCAGCAGGCCGTCGAGCGAGAGCTCGACGTAGAAGCCGCCGGCCCCGCCGTAGCCGATCGCGAGCCCGAGCTGCTCCTTGATCGGCGGGCGCATGTGAAAGCGCGTGTCGTTGTAGGGCCGGAACAGATGTGGCTCGCCCAGCTCGGCGAGCTGACTGGCGAGCTCACGAGCCGGCTCGACGAGGTAGAGGTCGTAGCGCTCGCGGTTCGCCTTGAACCAATCGCGGTCGTTGTTGGCCTCGAGGTCGCGGAGGAAGTCGATTGCCTCTGGTGGCCACATCGCGCCACAGGCTAGGCGACGCTCACTCCAAGTATTGTCACGCAGCGTTGACGGGGGCAATCGTTTGAGGCGGAGGCGGCCTCGGCCGTGGCTACCGGCGGCCGTGGTGGGGCTGTGCCTGCTGGCCGCGGTTGTGGCCGGCTACCCCCTGGTGCTGATCCTGGCGCTCACGGTGCTGACGCTCCTGTGGGTCAGCAACGCGCTTCAGGCGACCGGCCACGGCAACCTGTTCGTGGCGGCCGCGAACGCCGTGCGGCGGTTGCGCAAGCGCGACGCCGCCTCCTAGCCGGACGCCTACGGCCTGGCGAGACCCCCCGGGCGGGGGACCCGGGGGACCTCGCCGCCGGCCGCGCTCAGCCGCCGGGAGCGAATCCCGGGGGCGGGGCGATGCCCGGGCCGTCCGGGCCGCCGGGGCCGGGACCGTGGAAACGGATCAGGCCCACCGGGCCCGCGCGGTCCCATCCGGAAAGTGGGGCGCGGGATGTCGGCGAGCGCGTCCTTCACGTCGCCGGCATCGAGGCCGAAGCGGTCGGCGAGGTAAGCCGCCAGCTTGTCCTGATGCTGCTCCCAGCCGGACTGCGCCCCGGCTCGCACTTCACGCAGCGCCGTCCGAAGCTCGGCGCGCGTCACGTCAAGGGCCGCCGCCAGCTTGCGCAGCGGCGCGCCGCGGTGGTGGGCGGGCGGCCGCGGCGGCCGCGCTGCCTGGAGCGCTTCCTCGACCTTGGCCGCGTCCACGCCCAGCTCGTCCGCCAGCGCCTCGGCGAAGGCCTCCGGACTGCGGGGGCGCTCGTCCATGACGTTGTCGAGCGCCTGCTTCACCTGGTCTGCGTCGACGCCCAGCTCCTTGGCGAGCCGCTCATCGATGCGGACCTTGTGGACCTCGACGATGCCGTCGAGGGCCTCCGCCACCTGGTCGGCCGAGACGCCGAGGGCCTTCGCCAGCGCGTTCGCGAAGTCGTCGCGGTGCTCGCTCATCTCCTGCTCGCCGAAGTCGCGCATCGCGTCCGCGAGCTCGTCCGCGTCGACGCCCAGCTTGTCGGCCAGGTCGTCGAAGCCGGGTGGAGGCCCGAGCCGGAACTCGTGCTTGACGGTTGGAGTGTTGTCGTCCGGTTCGGCCGTGGCCGAGCCGCCGCCCGCCGCGCTGCCGATTCCGTACGCCGCGGAGGCCAGGCCCACCGCGCCCACGAGTACAAGTGCTATCGCCGTCTTTGGGAATCTCATGGCGACGAGCGTCGTGCGGCCGCGTAGGAGCAGCGTAAGAGCAGGCTAAGAAGAGCCGAAGAACCCGGAATCCGTAGTCACAATTGACCCTCGTGAAGGTCCTGATCGTCGATGACGACCGCGCCCTCAGGGAGGCGCTGAGGCGCGCGCTCACGCTCGCCGGCTACGACACCGTCCTCGCCGCCGACGGCGAGGAGGCGCTTGCGCTGGCGGCCACGGGCCCCGACGCCGTCGTGCTCGACGTCGGGCTTCCGGGGATGGACGGGCTCGAGGTCTGCCGCGCGCTGCGCGCCTCCGGCGATCGGGTGCCCGTTCTGATGCTGACGGCGCGCGACGCGATCGCGGACCGCATCGACGGGCTCGACGCAGGTGCCGACGACTACCTCGTCAAGCCATTCGACGTCGGCGAGCTGAAGGCGCGCCTGCGCGCGCTCGTGCGGCGCGGCCGGAACGGCGCCGATCCGGACGGCCTCGAGTTCTGCGAGCTGCGCCTCGACGGCGCCCGCCACGGCGCGGCCGTGGGCGAGCGCTTCACCGAGCTCACGCGCACCGAGTACGACCTGCTCGAGCTGTTCATGCAGAACCCGCGCAACGTGCTGCCGCACAGCGTCATCTACGAGCGGGTCTGGGGCTATGACTTCGGGCCCGCGTCGAACGCCCTGCGCGTCTACGTGGGCTACCTGCGCCGCAAGCTCGAGGGGCTCGGCGCGCGGCCGTTCCTCCACACGGTGCGCGGCGTCGGCTACGTGCTGCGGGAGCCGGCGGGGTGACGCTGCGGACTCGGATCGCCGCCGCGGCGGGCCTTGCCGTGGCCGTCGCGGTTGCCGCCGCGGCGCTCGCGGTCTACTTCGGGGTGCGAGGGGAGCTGCGCGCGGAGGTGGACCGCACGCTGCGCGAGCAGGTCCAGCCGGCACTGGGAGCCCCCGACATGGAGCGGCCCGGGTTGCCACCCGTGGGCAGGCCCGCCCCGTTCGGCGGTCCCGACGCCTACATACAGGTCGTGTTCCCGAACGGGCGCATCGTCCGCCGCGGCAACGAGGTCGGCTCGCTGCCCGCCGGCGGGCGCGCCCGCGAGATCGCCCGCAGCGGCGAGGGCGAGGACCTGCGCGACGTGACCGTCGACGGCGTCCATCTGCGCGTGCTCACGGCCGCGCTGCCGAACGGGCTCGGGGCGGTCCAGGTGGCGCGCTCGCTCGAGGAGGTCGACCGCCAGCTCGACCGGATCGTGCTGGTGCTGCTGATCGTGGGTGCCTCGGGGGTCGCGCTGGGCGCAGGGCTGGGCGCGATCGTCGCGCGCACCGCGCTGGCGCCGGTGGAGCGCTTCACGCGCCGCACGGAGCAGCTGGCGGCGGCTCCCGACCCGTCGGAGCGCATCGAGGTGCGCGGGCACGACGAGCTCGCCCGGCTCGCGCGCAGCTTCAACTCGACGCTCGACGCGCTCGAGCGCTCCGTCGAGGCCCAGCGCGGGCTGGTTGCGGACGCGAGCCATGAGCTGCGCACGCCGATTGCGAGCCTGCGCGCGAACATCCAGACGCTGGAGGAGGCCGAGCGGCTGCCCGAGGCGGAGCGGGCCGCGCTCCGGGACGACATCGTCCTCGAGCTCGACGAGCTCACGGCGCTGGTGGCGGACATCGTGGAGCTCGCGCGTGGCGCAAAGCCGGGCGACGCCGACGACGACGTCCGCCTCGACGAGATCGCCGCTTCGGTGGTCGAGCGCGCCCGGGCGCGTGCGGGGGAGCGGCTCGAGTTCAGCGCGGAGCTGGAGCCCACGCTCCTGCGCGGCGAGCCCGGGCGGATCCAGCGCGCGATCTCGAACCTCGTCGACAACGCGGTCAAGTGGAGCCCGCCGGGGGCGGAGATCGAGGTGCGACTCGCCGCGGGCGAGCTGACGGTGCGCGACCACGGCCCCGGTTTCGCCGAGGCCGACCTGCCGCACGTCTTCGAGCGCTTCTATCGCGCGCGCGACGCGCGCGGCATGTCTGGCTCGGGGCTCGGCCTCGCGATCGTCCGCCAGGCCGCCGAGGCGCACGGCGGCGCGGCGAGCGCCGCCAACGCGCCCGGTGGGGGAGCGCTGATGCGGGTGTCGTTCGGGCGCCCCGCGGCCAGCGGCGTGGAGGTCGTGCCGCTGATGACCGCGGAGTGACGCCGGGCGGCCCGGGTACGGGCCGACCACCCGGCAGAAGCGAGGCAGCTGATGAGGAAGCTCGTGTCAGGCACGTCCCCGTCGATGGTGGTCGCTCTGATCGCCCTCTTCGTCTCGCTCGGTGGGGTCTCCTGGGCCGTCGCGGTGAACTCGATCGGAACCAAGGCGATCAAGGACAACGCCGTCCAGGGGCGCGACGTCCGTGACGAGACACTCGAGTCGCGCGACATCGTCAACGGCGGGCTCCAGAGCCGCGACGTCCGCGACGGCGCGCTCCGCGGCGTCGACATCAACGACCAGTCGATTGGCGGCGTCGACATCGCCTCGAACACGCTCGGCGACCGCGAGATCGACGAGACGAAGCTCGACATCAACCGGCTCGGCGGCGTTCGCAGCGGCAGGTTCGTGAGCAGGGTGCGGCGCGTCCAGACGCAGACGGCGAACGACGCGACGCCGCTCAAGGGGGCGCCCGCGGCTCGCTGTGCCCGGGGCCTGCGCCTGCTCGGCGGCGGGGCTCGGGTGGTGGCGCCGCCCGGTACGCCGGTCGCGATCACCGTCAACGGGCCACGCGGGCGCAACGCCTGGGAGGCGGTCGCGTATGCCACCGCCCCGACGGGCAACTGGCAGCTCGTCGCCTACGCCCTCTGCGGCTAGGCGCCAACTCCTAGCTGCGGGCTAGGGATTGCCATTTCGAAGCTGGTAGCCTGCGGCGCTGCTTTGCCTTAGGCTCGCCTAATTAGGGCGACCTGATATCTCATCCCGGAGGAACTCCCGCGTATGAAGCCCTTCCGTCTCGCCACGCTCCTTGCCGTTGCCGCGCTCGCCCCCGTGGCGGTCGCCTGCGGCGACGATGACGACGACTCCGCATCCACTGAGACGACTCAAAGCGCTGCCGCCACCGAGGCGGATCTGGGCGCGATCAAGGGCTATCTCACGGAGCACTCGGCCGCGCTCGCGGACGAGACGGCGAAGCTGAAGAAGCAGGGCCAGGCGTACTACGACCTCGCGAAGGACTCGAACTTCAACTACCAGCAGATGCTCGAGGAGAACCGCGACGACGTGAACGCGCTCCTCGAGGACGCGAAGGCCACCTACGTGCGCGCGAACCCGGCCTACGAGGAGATGGAAGGGATCGTGGCGGGCGTGTCCTCGCTCGCCGACTACGACGTGATCATCGACGCCGGCTCGTCCGGAGAGGATCCCGAGAACGCGGTTCCGTTCGACCTCGAGCTGCCCAACGGCAAGACGCTCAAGCAGCCGGGCAACTTCATGTTCCTCACCGAGACGTCGCTCTACGGCACGAACGACGACCTGACCGCCAAGGGCGTGAAGGCGGATCTGAACGGCGACGGCAAGGTCGAGTTCGGCGAGGCGCTGCCCGACGCGAACATCTTCCTCGCCACCACGCGCGACTTCGACAAGTACGCGCGCGAGCTCGACTCCGAGGCGAACGCCTTCGAGCCATCGGACTCGGACGCCTTCTCGGCACTCGTGATCATGACCCCGACGATGTCGGAGTACTTCGAGGCGTGGAAGAACTCTCGCTTCGTCGCCGGCAACAAGGCGAGCGAGCAGGCCTTCGTCGCGACCTCGCGGCTCTCGGACATCGCCGACATCCTCGAGGGCCTCGTCTTCACCTACGACGGCGTGCAGCCGATCGTCGCGGACGCGGATCCGCAGCAGGCCAAGCAGACCAAGGAGAGCCTGCAGCAGCTGCACGACTTCGCGGCCGACCTGCGCGACAAGGAGGACGGCGGCCGCAAGTACACCGCGGAGGAGGCGGACACGCTGGGCTCGCAGGCGCAGGAGCAGGCCGAGGCCATCGCGGGGCAGATCACGCAGGCGGCCGCCAAGCTCAACATCGAGCTCGAGGAAGGCTGACGCGCACCAGTGCGGCGATGCCTGTTCATCCTCGCCGCGCTGGCAGCGCTCTTCCTGACGCCCGGAAGCGCCGCGGCGCAGGAGCTGCCGCCCTGGCAGGCGGCGCAGCGCATGCAGGAGGCGCTGTTCACGGCGCAGACCGACCTGCTTCTCGATGAGGAGTCGGGCGGCCGCGCGGCCGCGCGTGCCCGCGCGCTGTATGCCGGCGAGCTGGCCCAGGCGCTGCGCGCGGATGCGCCGGCGGCCGACCGCGAAATGCGCGCGGCGCTCCGGGACGCCGAGCGCGCTTTCGCCGAGGAGGACCAGGCCGCCCTCGCCGCCGCGCGCGGGCGCCTCCACACAGCCCTGATGCGCGGCAGCTACGCGGTGACGGTCGCGGCGGTGCGCGCGGGCGACGCGGCTCGTGCCCGCGATTGGCTGCTGCTGCGTGAGTTCCGCGAGGCCACCCGCTTCACGCGCCCGGGCGTCGACGCCACGATCGCGGTGCGCAACCTCGCGAGCGGCGAGAGCGGCCCGCGCAAGGCGCTGCTCGACGTGAAGAAGGACCTGCTCGACGCCTACCAGGCGAGCCTGTCGGCCGAGCTCGAGCAGGCGCTGCAGGCCCAGGAGCGCGGCTTCGACGCCCGGCTGGCCGAGACGTCGGCCAAGGCGGCCGGGCTCTGGCTGATCCTCGCGCCCGAGTACGAGCGCTCCCGCGGGGCCGCCGCGCGCGAGGAGGCGGACGCCGCCTTCGAGGAGGTCGCCCGCACGGGCCTGAGCGATCCCGCTCGGTTCCCCGATGCCGCCGAGGCGGCCACCGCCGAGCTCGAGGGCTTCGTGGCCGCCCCCTTCACCCCGGAGGAGCAGGCGCGCCGCGCCGCTCAGCTCGTCCGCTTCCTCGACCTGATCCCGATCGAGTACCGCGATGGAGTCGACGACGGCCGCGTGACGATTCCCTTCGAGATCCAGGAGGGGATCGCCTTCCGCGACGGCGCCGCCTCGGCGTTCGCCGACCTCGAGGGCGAGCTCGCCGAGCGCGACCCGCGTGCCACGGCAGAGGTCGAGAGGACGCTCGAGCAGCTCGAGCGCTACGTCGAGGACGCGGCGAGCGGCAAGGAGGTCGTGTCCGAGGACGACGTCGAGGAGGCGCACGGTCGCGCTTCCGACCTGCTCGACGAGCTGTTCCCCGAGGAGTGGAAGGAGGAGGACACCCAGTCCGACTTCGACCTGATCGCGCTCACGCTGGACCGGCTCGAGGCGGCCGTCGCGGCGGGTGAATACCGCCAGGCCGAGCAGGCGCGGCTCGAGGCGTACGCCTTCTTCGAGTTCGGGCCCGAGCTGAGCCTGCGCTCGCTGGCGCCCGGCATCGTCGCGCACGTCGAGGCGCTCGTCTGGTTCGGGATCGACGGCCACGAGGGGCTCGCGAAGCTGATCGCCAACCATGCCCCCTCGCGCGACGTGCGCGAGACGCGGCTCGCGCTCGACGAGGCGCTCGAGGATGGCGCCGGCACAGCTCGGCGAGGGCGCCAGCACGGCGACCATCGTCACGAACGCGGCCGTGATCGTCTTCCGCGAGGGCCTCGAGGCGGTGCTGATCCTCGCGGCCGTGATGGCGAGCCTGCTGGGCGCGAACCGTGCCCAGCGCAAGCCGATGCTGATCGGCGCCGGCCTCGCACTCGTGGCGAGCGGCATCACCTTCGTGCTCGCGCAGACGGTGCTGACCTCGCTGGCGCGCTACGGGGAGAAGCTCGAGGCGATCGTCGGGCTGGTCGCGATCGGGGTGCTCTTACTCGTCCTCAACTGGTTCTTCCACCGGGTCTACTGGACCGAGCACATCTCGCGCTTCCACAAGCGCCGCAAGCGCCTGATGAACGTGACCGCGGGCGGTCTGATGTCAGCCCAGGTGTTCGGGTTCGTGCTGCTCGGCTTCTCGACCGTCTACCGCGAGGGCTTCGAGACCGTGCTCTTCCTGCAGGCGCTCGAGCTCAACTCCGGGGTCATGGTCGTCCTCGAGGGAGTGCTGCTCGGGTCGATCGGCGTCGCGGCCGTGGCGGTGGCGACCTTCGTGCTCGAGCGCAAGCTGCCCTACAGGAAGATGCTGATCGTCACCGGCGTGCTGCTCACCGCCGTGCTCGTGATCATGGTGGGCAAGACCGCGCGCACCATGCAGGGTGTCGGCTGGCTCCCGATCACGCCGATCGACATCGACGTGCCCTACTGGATGGGGCTCTGGCTCGGCATCTTCCCGACGGTCGAGACGATCGGGGCGCAGATCGCGGCGTTCATCTTCGTGATCGGGAGCTACGTGCTCGCGGAGCGCGTGCGCACGCGCGGCCGCGGCGCGCCGGCCCGTCCGGCGCCGGCCGTGGCGGCGGCCAACGGTTCGAACGGCTCCAATGGCGGGGCGCCCGCCGCAGAGGTCCCGGCCGAGCGCGAGCAGGTCGGCAGCGGCGAGAAACGCGGCCCCTAGCGCGCGAGCGTCTCGAGGCGCTCCGCCGCGACGGCGTACGCGGTGTCGGACGGTCCGCTCGCCTGCGCGAACAGCACGCCGAGGACGCTCCCGTCGGCGGCCACGAGCGGGGCCCCAGAGTCGCCCTGGCGCACGCGCGCCTCGAGCTCGAATGCCGGCCGCAGCACCGGCGCGGCGCCGGGACGCGGCCGGATGCGCGCGTCGATCCGCCGGCGCACCGTTGCCTCGATGGCCGCGGGGTGCCCGTCGCGGCGCACCAGCAGGCGCGCCGACCCGGCGCCGGGCAGAGGGGAGGGGCGCGGCGTACCGGCGGGGAGCTCGAGCACGGCGAGGTCGCCGCGCTGGTCGATGGCTACGACGCGCGCACGCCGCGCCGGGCCGTCGCCGGAGCGGACAAGCACACGCGCGCGCCGCGCCGGCAGCAGGTGGGCGACGGTCACGATGCGGCCGTCGCCGTGCTCGAAGCCGGTCGCCACGGCGGCCGAGCCCACCGGCGGCACCACGAGCACATCCACGACGGCGGGCCCCGACGGGAGTGGGCCCGCGGAGGGCGCCGCGAGCAGCACGGCCACCCCGCAGGCGAGCGCCGCGGCGCTCGCGACCGCCGCCCTCACGGCGCCGGGCCCGACGTCTTGCGCACCACCAGGCGCGGCTCCTCGAGCCGTGTCGCGCGTGACTCGCGGCCGTTCACGCGCTCGAGCAGCAGCTCGAGTGCGAGCTTCCCCATCTCCTCGCGCGGCTGGTTGACCGTGGTCAGCGACATGTGGTGGAGCGCCGCCAGGAAGGTGTTGTCGTAGCCGACGATCGAGACGTCGCGGGGGACCATGATTCCCTCGTCCTCGAGCCGGTCGAGCACGCCGGCGGCCACGAGATCGTTGGCGGCGAAGACCGCCGTAGGCAGCTCGCTGCCGCGCAGCAGCCGCTCGGCGGCGCGGACGCCCGCCTCCTCAGTGAAGTCGCCTGGCAGGACCTCGGCGTGCGCTGCGAGCCCGACCTCCTTCATGGCCTTGAGGTACCCCGCGCGCCGCGGGGCGGCACCCGCTCCGCGCCCGCCGTCGATGTGGACGATCCGCTTGTGGCCGAGCGAAGAAAGGTGCTCCACGGCGAGCCGCGCGCCCACCTCCTCGTCGGTCATCACCCAGTCGACGCCGCCGTTGCGGGGAGCGCGGCCGATCACCACCACCGGCACCGAGGCCGCGGCCACGGCCAGCTCCGACGCCGCCATGCGCGGGCTGACGAGGATCAGCCCGTCTGTGCGGTACTCGAGTAGCGCGTCGAGCATCGCCCGCTCGCGCCGGCGGCGGCGGCCGCCGGTGATGATCAACAGGCGATAGCCGATGCTGGACGCGAAGGCCTCGATGCCCTGCGCGATCTCGGCGAAGAACGGATTGTGAAGATCGTTGAGCAGCACGCCGACGGTGCTCGTCCGGCGGCTGGCCAGGCCGCGCGCCATCGCATTCGGGCGGTAGCCGAGCCTGGCGGCGGCGTCCAGGACGCGCGCGCGCCGCTCGGGGCTGACCTTGGGGCTCTCGCGCATGACAAGCGAGACGAGAGCCCGCGAGACGCCGGCCTCACGGGCCACGTCCTCCATCGTCACATGCGAGCGAGTCACGCCCTTGACATCTCCATTCCCCGGATGGATACTGCCGCGCAGAGATTAGAGCGCTCTAACAGCAAATTGCAAGTTCAGCGCTCAACTCGACGGGGAAGGAGAGGCTCAATGCCAGGCAAGGCGATAGCGCGCTCTAACAGGCGTTATCGAGTTCGAGGATGAGCGCCCTGTCGGCGGTGCCGCCGCGGGTCGCCGCGGCGCCCATCTCGTGGGGCGTCTGCGAGGTGCCCGGCTGGGGCCTCATGTTGCCGCCGGAGCGCGTGCTGAGCGAGATGGCCGCGCTCGGCTTCCGGGCGACCGAGCTGGGCCCCGTGGACTGGTTGCCGCTCGACCCTGGCGCCCTGCGTGCCGCGCTCCAGCGCCACGGGCTCGAGCTTGTCGGCGGCTTCGTCCCGCTCGTGCTGCACGAGCCGGATGCGGCCCCCGCCCGCGAGCGGGCCGGGCGAATCGGGCGGGTGCTGGCAGCGGCGGGCGCGGACGTGTTCGTGGCGGCGGTCGTGATGGATGACGATTGGGCCGAGCCGCAGCCGCTCGACGACGCGGCGTGGGACAGGCTCGCCGAGCACCTCGACGAGACGGCCGAGCTCGTCGCGGGCCTTGGCCTCGAGCTGGTCCTGCATCCGCATGCCGGCACGCTCGTCGAGCGGGAGCCGGAGATCGAGCGCGTGCTGGCGGCGTCACAAGCGGCGCTCTGCCTGGACACCGGCCACCTGACGATCGCCGGCGCCGATCCGGCCGACTTCGTGCGGCGCCACGGCGAGCGCATCGCGCACGTCCACCTCAAGGACGTCGACGCGGCGGTGGCCCGGCGCTACCGCGCGGGCGAGCTGTCGCTCGTCGAGGCGACCCAGGCCGGCCTGTTCCGGCCGCTCGGCCAGGGCGACGCGAACATCGCGCAGGTCATCGATCTTCTGGAACGGGTGGGCTACGGGCGCTGGCTCGTGCTCGAACAGGACACGGCCATCACCGGGGAGGAGCCGCCGGTAGGACGTGGTCCGGTGCTCGACGTGCAGGCCAGCGTCGCGTACCTGAATGGACTGGCTCCGCGAGAGGAGGAGGTTCCGCAGACATGAAGCGACTGTTCCCAACGGTGCTGGTGCTGCTCTTCGCCGTGCTGGCCATGGCGTTCGTGACGGCGTGCGGCGACGACGATGACGACGGTGGCTCGGGTGAGGGCTCCGAGGACGTCAGCCTGACCCAGGGCGGTGATCTGAAGATCGCGGTCATCACGCACGGGTCCGGAGACTCGTTCTGGGCGGTCGCCAAGCGCGGGGCCGAGCAGGCCGGTAAGGACATGGGCGTCCAGGTCCAGTACAGCGAGTCCGCCAACGACCCGCAGAAGCAGGCCCAGCTGATCGACGCCGCGGTCACCGACAAGGTCAACGGCATCGCGGTCTCCGCCCCGAACCCGGACGCCCTCCGGGAGCCGCTCAAGAAGGCGGCCGACGCCGGCATCCCGATCATCACGCTCAACTCCGGCCAGACCGATTCGGCCGATCTCGGCGCGATCACGCACGTCGGCCAGGACGAGGCGATCGCCGGCGAGGCGGCCGGCTCGCGGCTCGCTGAGGGCGGCGCGCAGAAGCTCCTCTGCGTGATCCACGAGCAGGGCAACATCGGGCTCAACGAGCGTTGCGACGGCGCCAAGCAGGGCTTCGGCGGCGAGGTCGAGAACCTGCAGGTCAAGGGCGTCGAGGACATCTCGACGACGCTCACCGAGATCCAGTCGAAGCTCGAGTCGGACGACTCGATCGACGCCGTGCTCTCGCTCAACCCGGACATCGCCGTCGCTGCGCGCGACGCCGTCCAGGGCGCAAGCTCCGAGGCCAAGCTCGCGACGTTCGACCTCAGCGGCGACGTGGTCGACGCGATCGAGGCCGGCGAGATCGAGTTCGCGGTCGACCAGCAGCAGTATCTGCAGGGATACCTCCCGGTGGTATTCCTGAAGCTGTTCAACGACAACGCCAACACGGTCGGCGGCGGCCAGCCGGTGCTCACCGGTCCGGGCTTCGTCGACAAGGGCAACGCCGCCACGGTCAAGCAGCTGGCCGAGGAGGGGACGCGCTGACGAACTGGGTTGCGTCGCGGCCGGCTGATCCCGGCCGGCCGCGGCATAGCCCCGGGGAGGAGCAAGTGAGATGAGCGATCAGGCCCTCGCCGAGCCGCCGGGGGCGCCACCCCCGACATCGGTCGTGGACGACCGGATGGCGGACGTCAGCTTCGTGACGAAGCTGCTGCGGCGGCCCGAGCTCGGTGCCGCGCTCGCCGCACTCGTCGTCCTCCTCTTCTTCAGCTTCACCACTGACGAGTTCGGGACGCTCGACGGCGCCGCCAACTGGACCGACGTCGCCTCGACGCTCGGCATCCCGGCGGTGGCGGTGGCGCTGCTCATGATCGGCGGCGAGTTCGACCTGTCGGCGGGCGTGATGACCGGCAGCGCCGGGCTCGTGATGGGCCTGCTCGCCACCGAGCTCGACATGAACATCTGGTTCGCGATCGTGCTCACGTTCGTCTTCGCGGCGACGATCGGCTTCATCAACGGGATGATGGTCGTGAAGACGAAGCTGCCGAGCTTCATCGTCACGCTCGCGACCTTCTTCATCCTCCAGGGCGCCAACCTCGGCGTGACCAAGGAGATCACGGGCAGCGTGCGCGTCGGCGGGCTGAACGAGGTCTCTGGCTATCAGTCGGCGTTCGACATCTTCGGCGGCTCGTTCTCCGAGTACGACTTCCGCATCTCGGTCATCTGGTGGGTCGTCGATCACGATCCTGGCGACCTGGGTGCTCTCCCGCACTCGCGTCGGCAACTGGATCTTCGGCGTCGGCGGCGACGCCGCCGCCGCCCGCAACGTCGGCGTGCCGGTCGCGCGCGTGAAGATCGCCCTCTTCATGACGACGTCGCTCGCCGCGGCGCTCGTCGGGATCATCGTGGCGCTCGGCTGTCCTCAGTGCAGGCGAGCCAGGGTGTCGGCGAGGAGTTCACCTACATCATCGCCGCGGTGGTCGGCGGCTGCCTGCTCACGGGCGGCTATGGCTCGGCGATCGGCGCCGCGATCGGCGCGCTGATCATCGGCATGGCGTTCATCGGCATCCAGTTCTCCGGCTGGGACACCGACTGGCGCTTCCTGTTCCTCGGCGTGATCCTGCTGATGGCGGTGCTCGTCAACAACTTCGTCCGGCGCAGCGCGGAAGGAGCCCGAAGGTGAACGACAGGGTGCCGCTGCTCGAGACGCGCGAGGTCTCGAAGTACTTCGGCAACGTGATCGCGCTCAAGGACGTCTCCGTGTCGGTCTACGACGGGCAGGTCACCTGCGTGCTCGGCGACAACGGGGCCGGCAAGTCGACGTTCATAAAGATCCTCTCGGGCGTTCACCCGCACGACGAGGGTGCGCTGCTTGTGGAGGGCGAGGAGGCGCACTTCCGCTCGCCGCGCGAGGCGCGCGAGCACGGCATCGCCACCGTCTACCAAGACCTGGCGACGGTGCCGCTGATGTCGATCTGGCGCAACTTCTTCCTGGGCTCGGAGCCCACGAGGACGGTCGGGCTGATCAAGGTCATCGACGTCAAGCGGGCGCAGCGGACGATGCGCGAGGAGATGGCCAAGATGGGCATCGACGTGCGCGATCCCGACCAGCCCGTCGGCACGCTGTCGGGTGGCGAGCGCCAGGCGGTCGCGATCTCGCGCGCGATCTACTTCGGCGCCAAGGTGCTGATCCTGGACGAGCCGACCTCGGCGCTCGGGGTAAAGCAGTCCGGGATCGTGCTGCGCTACATCGCGCAGGCCCGCGAGCGCGGGGTCGGGGTGATCTTCATCACCCACAATCCGCACCACGCCTACCCGGTGGGCGACCGCTTCGTCGTGCTGAACAGGGGCAAGCTGCTCGGCAAGTGGGAGCGCGGTGAGATCAGCCGCGACGAGCTCGTGAAGATGATGGCCGGCGGGGCTGAGCTCGACGAGCTCACGCACGACCTCGAGCAGTCGACCGAGCGGCAGGAGGGGGCGTGAGCGAGGCGGGGCGCCCGCAGGGCTCGGCCGTCCTCGAGCGGCCTGGCACTCGCCGGCGCATCGGCGTCGGGCTGATCGGCTTCGGCTGGCTCGGCCGTGCCCACAGCCGCTCGCTGCGCCGCATCCCGTCGCTGTTCGGCGAACGCGACTTCGAGGTCGAGCTCGTGATCTGCGCGGATGAGGTGCCGGCGCGCGCGCAGGAGGCGGTCGACGACTTCGGTTACGCGCGCGCGAGCGCCGACTGGCGCGCGGTCGTGGAGGACCCCGGCGTCGACGCGGTCTTCATAGCGGCGCCGAACATGATGCACGTCGAGCTGGTCGAGGCGGTGGCGGCGGCGGGCAAGGACGTGTTCTGCGAGAAGCCCGTCGGCGGAACACCCGAGCAGACGGCCCGCGCCGAGCGCGCGGCCCGGCGCGCGGGCGTGATCAGCGGCGTCGGCCACAACTTCCGCTGGGCCCCCCTGGTGCAACGCGCGGCGCGCCTGATCGCGGACGGCGAGCTCGGCGAGATCACGAACTACCGCGGGCGCTTCTTCTCGATGTACGGCAGCGACCCGCTCGGCCTGCTCTCCTGGCGCTTCCTCGTCGACGAGGCGGGCTACGGCGTCACGAGCGACCTGATGAGCCACTCGGTCGATCTTGCGCACATGCTGATCGGGCCGATCACGCGCGTGGTCGGCACGACGGCGACGTTCATCCGCGAGCGTCCTCTGCCGGTGCCGGGCGAGGGGACCCACTACGGGCGCGGCAGCGTCGACGACCCGCGCGGCGCGGTCACGAACGAGGACTACGCGGGCATGCTCTGCGAGTTCGCAAACGGCGCACGCGGAACGTTCGAGTCGAGCCGGACGATGGTCGGTCCCGAGAGCCAGAACGCCTTCGACGTCTACGGGACGCGCGGCTCGCTCGGCTGGAACTTCGAGCAGATGAACGAGCTTCAGGTGTACAAGGGCGACGGGCTCGACAGCGGCTTCACGCGCGTGCTCGGCGGCGACCGCTTTCCCTACCACGGCAGCTTCGTGCCGGGAAGCGCCAACGGCATCGGCTTCGAGGACCTCGTGACGATCGAGGACTACGAGTTCTGTCGCGCGCTCAGCGAGCGGCGCGCCTTCCGCCCGGGCTTCGAGGACGCGCTCGCCTGGGTATCCGTCCAGGCGGCCCTGCTGCGCTCCGTCGAGACTGGGCGCTGGGAAGAGGTCGTGTCCCTGAGGGAGGACTGAGATGGGCGGCGCCGCAGCCGCCGCCGCGCGTGAGCGCCCCCTGCCGAACCCCACCGGCGCCCCGCTCGGCGTGGGCCTGATCGGCGCCGGCCGGATCGGCTCGACCCACGCCCGCCTGCTGGCCGGGGAGGTGCCGGGTGCCCGCGTCGCGGCCGTGAACGACGCTCGCCCGGAGGCCGCGCAGGCGCTCGGCCGCGAGCTCGGGGTGCCCACCGTCGCGACCGCCGAGGAGCTGCTCGCCGCGCCCGACGTCCACGCCGTCGCGATCTGCTCGAGCACCGACTCGCACGCCGCCCTGTTGCTCGCCGCGGCCGAGGCGGGCAAGCCGGTCTTCTGCGAGAAGCCTGTTTCGCTCGACCTCGACGAAATGGATCGCGCGCTCGGCGCGATCGAGGACGCCGGGGTGCCGTTCCAGATCGGCTTCAATCGCCGCTTCGACCCCTCGCACGCGTCGGTGCGCGCCGCCGTGGCCGCCGGCACGGTCGGCGAGCCTCACCTGGTGCGGATCACGAGCCGGGACCCCGAGCCACCGCCGCTCTCCTACGTGCTCGTCTCCGGCGGGATCTTCCTCGACATGACGATCCACGACTTCGACATGGCGCGCTTCGTCACCGGCAGCGAGGTCACGGAGGTCTTCGCGCGCGGTGCGCTCCGCATGCAGGAGTCGTACGCCCAGGCGCACGACGTGGACACCGCCGTCGTGACGCTCACCCACGAGAGCGGCTGCTTCACCGTGATCGACAACAGCCGCCAGGCTGTGTACGGCTACGACCAGCGGGTCGAGGTGCTCGGCTCGCGCGGCCTGGCCGCCTCCGAGAACCCGTTCGCGCACAGCGGGCTCGTGCGCACCGCCGAGGGGACGCAGACGGCGGTGCCCCAGGGGTTCTTCGTCGAGCGCTACCGCCAGAGCTACGTTGCGCAGTGGACCGCCTTCGTTCGGGCGATCGCAGCGGGCGAGCCGCCCCCGGTGACGACGCGGGACGCGCGGGCGCCGCTCGTGATCGGCCTGGCCGCGCGACGCTCGCTGGGCGAGGGCAGGCCGGTGCGCGTGGAGGAGGTGGCCCCGCTCCGATGAGGGTCCTCGTGACCGGCGGCTCCGGCTTCGTCGGCTCGAACGTGGCCGCCGTGTTCGCGGCTGCGGGCGACGAGCTGTTCGCGCCGGCGCACGCGCAGCTCGATGTGACGGACGCCGCCGCCGTCGAGACGGCCGTCGCCGAGTTCGCGCCCGACGCGATCGTCCACTGCGCGATCCTGAACGACTTCGATGCGCTGCACACACGCCATCGCGAGGCGTGGGCCGCCTACGTGGGTAGCACGCACGCGCTCGCCGGCGCCGCCAACCGCGCTGGTGCGCAGCTCCTGCTGGTGTCGACCGACTGGGTGTTCGACGGCACCCAGGGCGGCGCGGACGAGGCGACCCCGCCGAGGCCGATCAACGCGTACGGGTCTCTCAAGGCTGCCTCGGAGGAGGTGGTGAGCGATCACGCCCTGGCCGGCGCGGTGGCGCGCCTCTCCGGCGTCAACGGCGTGCACCGGGCACGACCGAACGCTCCCCGGCGCCAGGACGTGGGCTTCGGCTACTTCATCAGCTCGATCGTCGAGGCGCTCGAGGCGGGCCGCGGCTTCACGGTCTGGGAGAGCCCCGCGATCAACTCGGTGGCCAGCCCGGTTCTCGCAACGACCGCCGCCGAGCTCATCCACGCGATCGTCGAGCGCCGGCTCACGGGCATCTACCACTGCTGCGGTGGCGAGCCGATCGACCGGCGTTCGCTCGCAGTGCGGACCGCTGCCGCCTTCGGGCTCGACGCCGGCCTGCTCGAGTTCGCGCCGCCGCCCGCGGACGTGCTGCCGCCGGGGCCGGTTCCCTATGACACGAGCCTCAGCGGCGCCGCCACCGAGGAGGCGCTCGACCGGCAGCTGCCCAGCGTCGACGAGCTGCTCACGGGCCTGCGCGCGGAGCTCGGCCGCGAGCGGAGCCTGGCATGACCGAGCGCTTCGACGTGATCACGATGGGCCGCGTCGGCGTCGACCTGTATCCGGAGCAGGTGGGCGTGGCGCTCGAGGACGTGCGCACGTTCCAGAAGTCGCTCGGCGGCAGCGCGACGAACGTGGCGGTGGCGGCGGCCCGGCTCGGCGCCCGCTCGGCCGTGATCACGAAGGTCGGCGACGACCCCTTCGGCAACTACGTCCGCCAGGCGCTCGACGGCTTCGGCGTCGACCGCCGCTGGGTCGGTACGGACCCCGACCTGCGCACGCCACTCGTCTTCTGCGAGATCCACCCGCCCGACGACTTCCCGCTGCTGTTCTACCGTGAGCCGAAGGCCCCGGACCTGAACATCGAGCCCGGCGAGCTCGACCTCGACGCGATCCGCGCGGCGCGGCTGTTGTGGACGACCGGCACCGGCCTTTCGCAGGAGCCGAGCCGCTCGGCCACGCTGCTCGCGCTCGAGTCGCGCCGGGACGCGGCGGACGCGATCACCGTCCACGACCTCGACCACCGGCCGGTGCTCTGGCCGGACGATCGCGAGGCCGGCCGCTGGGCGCGCGACGCGGTCCGGCTCGCGACAGTCGCGGTGGGCAACGAGACGGAGGTGGAGGTGGCCGTCGGCACGCGTGACCCGCACGAGGCATCGCGGGCGCTGCTCGAGCTCGGCGTCGAGCTCGCCATCGTCAAGCTCGGGCCCGAGGGGGTGCTTGGGCGCACGCGCGACAAGCTGATCGAACTCGATCCGGTGCGGCTCGACGTGCTGAATGGGCTCGGCGCGGGCGACGCCTTCGGCGGTTCGCTCTCGTACGCGCTTCTGGCCGGCTGGGAGCCGGAGCGTGCGCTGCGGCTCGCCAACGCCGCGGGCGCGCTCGTGGCGTCGCGGCTCGCATGCGCCGACGAAATGCCGACGCTCGCCGAGCTGAGGGAGCTGGTTGGAGAGGAGATAGAGGCATGAGCGAGCGGTTGACGGTGGCCCAGGCGCTGGTGCGCTTCCTGGCCGTCCAGGAGATCGAGCGGGACGGCGAGCGGCGCCGCTTCTTCGGCGGCTGCTGGGGCATCTTCGGGCACGGCAACCTGTCCGGGCTCGGCCAGGCGCTGCATCAGCACCGCGGCCTATTCCGCTACCGCCAGGCTCGCAACGAGCAGGCGATGGTGCACGTCGCCTCGGGCTACGCGCGCCAGTTGAATCGGCTCGGGACGTTCGCGTGCACGAGCTCGGTGGGCCCCGGGGCGACGAACATGGTCACGGGCGCCGCGCTCGCGACCGTCAACCGGCTGCCGGTGCTGCTGCTCCCCGGCGATACCTTCGCGACACGCGCGCCGCACCCCGTGCTGCAGCAGCTCGAGGCGCCGCACGACGCCACGATGTCGGTCAACGACTGCTTCCGGCCGGTCTCGCGCTACTTCGACCGCATCACGCGACCGGAGCAGATCGTGCCCTCGGCGCTCGAGGCGATGCGCGTGCTCACCGATCCGGCCGAGACGGGCGCGGTGACCCTGGCGCTGCCCGAGGACGTCCAAACCGAGGCGCTCGAGCTGCCGGAGTCGTTCCTCGCGCCCCGCGTCTGGACGGTGTTCCGGCGCCCGCCGGCCCCCGACGCGCTCGCCCGCGCCGCCGAGCTCGTGCGCGCGGCACAGCGGCCGCTGATCGTGGCGGGCGGCGGCGTCGTCTACGCAGAGGCCACCGAGGAGCTGCGCGGGCTTGCCGACGCCGTCGGCATTCCCGTATGCGAGACGCAGGCGGGCCGTGGGTCGCTGCCCTCGGAGCACCCGCTTGCGCTCGGCGCCGTCGGCGCAACGGGCACGCTCGCCGCCAACCGGCTGGCCCGCGAGGCGGACCTCGTGATCGGGGTCGGCACGCGCTGGAGCGACTTCACGACCGCCTCGAAGTCGGCCTTCCAGGACCCGGATGTGCGCTTCGTGAACGTCAACGTCGCGAGCTTCGACGCCGCCAAGCACAGCGGGCTCGCGCTCGAGGCGGACGCGAAGCTGGCGCTGGCGGCGCTCGCCGAGGCGCTCGCGGGCCACCGGACCGACGAGGCCTGGACGCGGCGCGCCGGCGACGAAGCGCGCGCGTGGGGCGAAGAGGTCGAGCGCCTCACCCACGCCGGCCACGCGCCGCTGCCGAGCCAGGCCGAGGTGATCGGTGCCGTGAACGAGGCGGCTGGGCCGCGCGACGTGGTCGTCTGCGCGGCCGGCTCGATGCCGGGCGACCTGCACAAGCTCTGGCGCGCGCGCGACCCGAAGGGCTACCACGTCGAATACGGCTACTCGTGCATGGGCTACGAGCTGCCCGGTGGCATGGGTGTGAAGCTCGCCGCTCCCGATCGCGAGGTGTTCGTGATGGTCGGCGACGGCTCGTGGCTGATGGCGCCGGGCGACCTCGTGACGGCGGTGGCGGAGGGCGTGAAGCTCGTGATCGTGCTCGTCGACAACCACGGCTACGCCTCGATCGGAGCGCTCTCGCGCTCGATCGGCGACGCGGGCTTCGGCACCCACTACCGGCGCGCCGCCAATGGCGCCCAGGTGCTCGACGCCGGCGACGGACCGGCGGAGGAGCTCGAAGCGCTTCCGATCGACCTCGGGGCGAGCGCCGAGGCGCTCGGCGCGCGGCTGCTGCGCGCACACGGGATCGAGGGGCTGCGCGGCGCGCTCGAAGCGGCCAAGGCTGAGAGCGGGCCGGTCGTCGTCCACGTGGAGGTGGACCGCTACGCCGGCGTGCCTAGCTACGAGGGCTGGTGGGACGTTCCGGTCGCCGAGGTGTCCGACGACCCAGCCGTGCGCGCCGCGCGCGAGGAGTACGAGCGCGCCCGCGAGGAGCAGCGGCTGTACGTCGAGGGGAGCTCGTGAGCCGCCTGCTCCTGAAGCCACGGGACCGGCCTGCCGAGGACGGCAGCGTCCTGCTCGTGACTCCCGAGTCCGCCGGCTGGACGCACGTCGGCTTCGAGGTGCTGAGGCTCGCGGAGGGCCAGCTCGCGGAGCGTTCAACCGGCGTCCGCGAGCTCTGCGTCGTGGTGCTCTCGGGCAACGTCGATCTCGCCTCCGAGCACGGCGAGTGGCCGGGCATCGGTGGCCGCGAGGACCCCTTCTCCGGCATGCCGGACGCGGCCTATCTGCCGCCGGGAACGAAGCTCCTCCTCCGGGGGCACCGGGGCGGGGCGGAGCTCGCGCTCTGCTTCGCCCCGGCCGCCTCTGGCGCCACCGCGCGCGTTCTCCCGGGCGACGACCTGGAGGTCGAGGTACGCGGCTACGGCGCGCTCGAGCGGCGCATCCACCCGATCCTGATGGGCGACCGCGAGGCCGAGTCGCTGCTCGTCTGCGAGGTGCTGACCCCGGAGGGCCACTGGTCGAGCTACCCGCCGCACAAGCACGACCGCGAGGCGCTGCCCGAGGAATCGCTGCTCGAGGAGACCTACTACCACCGCATCACGCCGGCGCACGGCTTCGCCCTGCAGCGCGTCTACACGGACGACGGCTCGCTCGACGAGTCGGTCGCCGCGCGTGACGGCGACGTCGTGCTCGTGCCGCGCGGCTACCACACGGTCTCGGCACCGCCCGGCTACGCCCTGTATTACTTGAATGTGATGGCCGGCCCGGCCCGGGCCTGGGCCATCGCGAACGACCCCGACCATGAGTGGATCCTCGATGGAAGCCGCAACTCAGACTCGCCTGCTCGATAACTACGTCGCCGGCAAGTGGACCGCCGCGACCAGCACGGACGCGCTCGATGTGACGAACCCCGCCACCGGCGAGACGCTCGCGCGCGTGCCGCTGTCGTCGTCCGCCGACCTCGATGCCGCGGTGGCCGCCGCACGCGCGGCGTTGCCGGCGTGGCGCGACGTGTCGGTGATCGCCCGAGGCCGGATCCTGTTCGCGCTGCGCGAGGGTCTCAACAACCGACATGAGGAGCTGGCGCGCTCGGTCACGACCGAGATGGGCAAGACGATCGGGGACGCGCGCGCCGAGGTGGCGCGCATGATCGAGATGGTCGAGTGCGCCTGCGCGATCCCGACCACCATGCAGGGACGCATCCTCGAGGACGTCTCGCGCGGGATCGACGCCGAGACGATTCGCCAGCCCGTCGGCGTCTGCGCGGCGATCGTGCCCTTCAACTTCCCGGCGATGGTGCCGTTCTGGTTCCTCCCGTTCGCGATCGCCTGCGGCAACACATTCGTGCTGAAGCCCTCGGAGCAGGTGCCGCTGACGCAGCAGATCGCCTTCGAGGTGCTCGACTCGCTCGGGCTGCCCGAGGGCGTCGTCAACCTCGTCAACGGCGGGCGCGAGGTGGTGGAGGGGATCCTCGACCACCCCGGCATCGACGCCGTCTCGTTCGTCGGCAGCGCGCCGGTGGCGCGCATCGTCTACGAGCGCTCGGCGAAGGCCGGCAAGCGCGTCCAGGCGCTCGGCGGCGCGAAGAACCACATGGTCGTGATGCCCGACGCCGTGATCGACCAGACCGTCAAGGGCATCATGGGCTCGGCCTTCGGCGCCGCCGGCCAGCGCTGCATGGCGGGCTCCGTCGTCGTGACCGTCGGCGATGCGCGCGAACGGTTGCTGCCGGCCCTGCGCGAGGCGGCCGAGGCGGTGCGCGTCGGCGACGGGCTCGACGAGGACACCGAGCTCGGCCCGGTCGTCTCCGAGAAGGCGAAGGAGCGCGTCCTGTCGATGATCGAGCGCGGGCTCGAGGAGGGCGCCGAGCTGATCGTCGACGGCCGCGGCGCCGGCGACGAAACGGGCTGCTACGTCGGCGCGACGATCCTCGACGGCGCCACGCCCGAGATGGACATCGTGCGCGAGGAGATCTTCGGGCCGGTCCTGTCGCTGGTGCACGTCGACACGCTCGACGAGGCGATCGAGGCGGTCTCGAAGAGCCGCTTCGGAAACGGCGTGTCGATCTTCACCGAGTCGGGCGCCGCCGTGCGCCGCTTCAAGCACGACGTGGAGGCCGGCATGGTCGGCGTCAACATCGGCGTGGCCGCGCCCGTCGCGTTCTTCCCGTTCTCAGGCTGGAAGGACAGCTTCCTCGGCGACCTGCACGCGCACGGCCCCGACGCGGTCGAGTTCTACACGCGCAAGAAGACGATCACGAGCCGCTTCTACTCGAGCGGCCAGACCGGCGGCTACTTCGTCGAGCACTAGTCGCTCTTCGAGCGGCGCCGCTTCAGGAAGGCGTAGGGGTCGGCGAGCGGGCCGAGGTGCTGCAGCTTGTCCGGGTTCACGACGGAGTTGATCGCCTGGATGCGGCCGTCGGCGATGTCGAAGACGAGCACTCCGAGGATTGCGTCCTCGACCGCGTCGATCGTGAGCGCGCCGGGCTGGCCGTTGACCACGACCGGCCGCAACTCGAACCCGCCCGCGAGCTCGCCGGAGCGGGCCCAGGAGGCGAGGATCTTCGCAATACGCTCGCGGCCCACGAGCGGCCGGGCGAGTGCGGGCGCCTTGCCGCCGCCGTCGCCGTGCAGGACGACGTCCTCGGCGAGCAGGGCCTCGAGCTCCTCCAGCTCACCCTCACGCGCGGCTGCGATGAAGCGGTGCGCGAGCTCGTTGCGCACTTCCTCCGAGGGCTCGTAGCGCGGCTTGTGCTCCTCCACGTGGCGGCGCGCCCGCGCGGTCAGCTGGCGCACGTTGTCCTCGCTCTTGCCGACGATCGCGGCGATGCGGTCGTAGGGGTAGTCGAAGACCTCGCGCAGCAGGAACGCCGCCCGCTGCTCGGGCGAGAGGCTCTCCAGCACCACGAGGAACGCGAAGGAGAGCGAGTCGGCGAGCTCTGCCTCCCACGCCGGGTCGCCCTCCTCCGCGGCGACGAGTGGCTCGGGCAGCCACTCGCCGGTGTAGGTCTCGCGCCGGACGCGCGCGGAGCGGAGCTGGTCGATCGAGAGTCTGGTGACGACCGTCGACACGTACGCACGCGGCGACTCGATCCGCTCACCCGACTCGATCGTGTTGTGCAAGCGGAGCAGGCCCTCCTGCACCACGTCCTCGGCCTCGCTCACGCTCCCGAGCATGCGGTACGCGATGGCGAAGGCCGGCGGCCGCAGCTCCTCGTACAGGTCCGTGCTCGACATCGCTCAGCCGAGCCCCTTGGCGAAGCCCTCGCGCCAGCTCGAGTAGCGCGGCTTCCAGCCGAGCTCGCGCTTCGCCTTCGTGTTCGACTGCCCGCGCAAGTCGCTCATCATGATGGCTGCCACCTTGCCGCCGGCGAGCCGCGCGAGCCAGAGCGGGACGTGGCGAGGCGGCTTTGCGCCCACCGCCTTGGCGAGCTCCGGGCAGCCACTCGGAGATCGGCGCCGGCTCGTCGTCGACCACGTTGTAGACGCCGCGCGTGCCGTGCTCGACCGCCTCGACCGTCGCCGCGGCCGCGTCCTCGATATGGATGAAGGACCACGTGCCCGTGCCCTTCCCGGCGATCGGGAGCTTGCGCTCGCGGATCATCTCGACCTGCTCGCCGAGCGGGTCGAGGCCGATCGAGGTCCCGGGGCCGTAGAAGCCGCCGTAGCGGAGCGCGATGCCCTCCGTCCAGTCGGCGCCGGTCACCGCGCGCTCGAGGTACTTGATCGCCTCGATCGTCGTGCGGACCTGGGCGGGCGGCGTCGTGTCGAGCGGATCGTCCTCGGACTTCACCATTCCGCCCGTGCGGGCATACGGCCAGGGGGCGAAGCTCTGCGCTACGAAGCGCTTCACGCCCACCGCGCGCCCGGCGGCCAGCAGGTGGTCCGTGCCCTTTGTGCGCAGCTCGTTCGTGGGCGCGAAGTCGCGCTCCATGCGGCGTGGGTTGAAGTCGCTGATCGCGGTCAGCTGATGGACGATCACGTCGGGGTCGGCCTCGGCCACGGCCCGCGCGACGCCGTCCGGATCGAGGGCGTCCGCGACCACCGGACGCGCGCCCAGCTCCCGCAGGAGCTCCGTCTTCGACTCGCTGCGAGTCATGCCGGTGACCTCGTGGCCGCGCTCGACCAGCTGCTTGACGAGTGGCCTGCCGAGTGCGCCTGTTGCACCTGCTACGAAGACCTTCATTTCGGCTCCTTTCTCATTTTCTACCCAGTTGACGAGACAGCCGCGCAGCGTGTGACAGCGGCGTTCGCGGGTATTTGCAACGCATGCCACCTCGCGGAGTCAAGAAGGGCACGAAGCGCGCCCGTCAGTACGAGAAGATCAAGAAGAGCCAGAAGGAGCAGGGGCGCTCCGAGGACCGCGCCGAGGAGATCGCGGCGCGCACGGTCAACAAGGAGCGGGCGCGCAGCGGCGAGTCGCGCACGAGCTCGCGCAGCTCGACGCGGGACATTTCCTCGGGCCGCCGCGGCGGTCAGCGCTCCGGCAGCTCAGGCCCGAAGGGGCGCACGCGCGATCAGCTCTACAACGAGGCCAAGAACCTCGGCATCGAGGGGCGCTCGCAGATGAACAAGTCGCAGCTGCAGCGGGCCGTCGATGGCAAGAAGAAGTAGACCCTGCGCAGCCGGCCGAGCCGGCTGCTCGGCGTCGCTAGCCGAGGTCGTCGACGAGGTCGGCCACCGAGTCGACGATTCGCGACGGCCGATAGGGATGGCGTTCGGCGTCGCCGCGCTTGGTGACGCCGCTCAGTACGAGCACGGTCGAGAGCCCTGCCTCGAGGCCGGAGACGATGTCGGTGTCCATCCGGTCGCCGATCATCGCCGTGGTCTCCGAGTGCGCGTCGATCGTGTTGAGCGCCGAGCGCATCATCAGCGGGTTTGGCTTCCCGACGTAGTAGGGAGCGACGCCGGTCGCGCGGCTGATCAGCGCCGCGACCGAGCCGGTGGCGGGCAGGGGGCCGTCGGGCGAGGGACCCACGTTGTCCGGGTTCGTGGCGATGAAGCGCGCGCCCGCGGCGACCAGCTGGATCGCGCGGGTGATGCGCTCGAAGCTGTAGGTGCGCGTTTCGCCGAGCACCACGTAATCCGGGTCGCGATCGGTGATCGTGTAGCCAATCTGGTGCAGCGCCGTCGTCAGGCCCGCCTCGCCTACGACGAACGCGGAGCCGCCGGGCCGCTGGTTCTCGAGGAAGCCGGCCGTGGCGAGCGCGGAGGTCCAAATGGAACCCTCCGGGAGATCGAGCCCGCTGCGCCGCAGCCGGGCGCTCAGGTCGCGGCGCGTGTACATCGAGTTGTTCGTGAGGACGAGGAAGGGAATGCCGAGCTCCCTGAGACGTCCGATGAACTCGGCGGCGCCCGGGATCGCGTGCTCCTCCGTCACGAGCACACCGTCCATGTCCATCAGCCATGCGTTGATCTCGCGCCGGCCCATGGGGCGGAGACTACGCACCGTGCTAGGAATGGGTGCCATGGCCTATTTGCGTTACGTCGCAATCGGCGACAGCACGACAGAGGGGCTCATGGATCCGTATCCCGACGGGAGCGGCTACCGCGGCTGGGCCGACCGGCTCGCCGAGCGCATGGCAGCCGCGAGCCCAGGGCTTCTGTACGCCAACCTCGCCGTGCGCGGCAAGCTCGCCCGCCAGGTGCACGACGAGCAGCTGGCCGCCGCGCTGGCGCTCGAGCCCGACTTCGCCACCGTGGTCGCCGGCCTCAACGACACGCTGCGTCCGCAGTGCGATCTCGACGGGACGGCGGGTCACCTCGACGCGATGATCGGCGCGCTCACCGCCCAGGGCGCGACGGTCGCCACGATGGTCTTCCCCGACCCGGTGCCGATCAACCCGCTGGCGCGGGCGGCACGAGCGCGCGTCTTCGCCTACAACGAGCGCGTGCGCGCGGTCGCCCGCCGCCACGGGGCGCTGCTCGTCGACTTCGAGCGCGACGCCGCGCCACCCGACCCGCGCCTCTGGCACAGCGACCGCCTGCACGCGAACCCCGACGGCCACGCGCGCATCGCCGACGCCTTCGCGGAGGCGCTCGGCCTCGAGGGCGCGGACCGCGCCTGGGCCGAGCCACTGCCGCCGGCGCCGCCGTCACGAGCGGTTACCGCGGTGACCGCCAACGCGGTGTGGGCGGCGAAGCATTTTGCCCCGTGGGTGATACGCCGGATCCGAGGCGTCTCATCCGGCGACGGGCTGCCGCCGAAGCGGCCCGTGCTGGAGCTGGTGCGGCCGGAGGGGGCGGAGTAGGCCCATTGCGTCGCCTCGGCGGTGGCGCGGGTTGAGGCGTAGGTAGGCGGTAAAAGGGGTGGGAGTTCTCGATATGCCTCGGCTACGCCGTGCCACTGGGGCGACTTAGTGTCGTGTGGCGACAGTAAGTCGCCACAGTGGCGGTGATTCCGGCGCCCGGCGCACCCGGGGCCCCCCGGGGCGTCACCCCGTCATTGCCGTCGTTCGCGCGCGGTAGCCAGGCCGCCTAGCGCACCTCCAGCACGACCTTCCCCGTAGCGCCGCGGGATTCCAGCAGCTCCAGCGCATCCGCCGCCTCCGACAGCGGAAAGCGTGCTCCCACTATCGGCCGCACGAAGCCGGCGTCCGCCAGCCTCCCGATCTCCGCGCCGATCGCGCGCACCACATCGGGCTTCGAGGAGACATAGGCGCCCCAGCCGGCGCCCACGACGTCGATGTTGTTCAAGAGCAACCGGTTCACGCGCACCTCGGGGATCGAGCCGCCGGTGAAGCCGACGACCACGCAGCGGCCCTGCTCGCGCAGCGCGCGCAGGTTGTCCGTGAAGCGGTCGCCGCCGACCGGGTCGATCACGATGTCGACGCCTCCGCCGGAGAGCTCCTTGACCTCGTCCTTCCACGGCCCGTCGGAGCGGACCACCTCGTCCGCGCCCGCCTCGCGGGCGACGCGCTCCTTCTCGTCGGAGGAGACCACTCCAATGGTGCGCGCGCCGAGGCCCTTCGCCACCTGCAGCGCCGCGGTGCCGATCCCGCCCGCCGCCCCCTGGACCAGCACCGTCTCACCGGAGGAGTAGCGACCGCGCGTGACGAGCGAGAAGTAGGCCGTGTGGTAGTTGAGGACGAGCCCGGCGCCCTGGGCGAAGTCGAGCCCGTCGCTCAGAGGGAAGACGAAGTGCTCGGGCGCGACGGCGCTCTCGGCAAAGGCGCCCAGCATGCAGAAGGCCGCGACCCGGTCGCCCTCCGAGACGCCGGCGCCGTCGGGCGCGCTCAAAACCACGCCGCCGACCTCGCTGCCGGGCACGAAGGGGAGGTCCGGCTTCATCTGATACTCGCCGCGAGTCTGCAGCAGCTCCGGGAAGGAGACGCCCGCGGCGTGCACCTCAACCACGACGCCGCTCCCCGGGGTCATGAAGTGGGATGGCTCCGGCTCGGGCACGTCGACCTCGCGGAGCGCGTCCCGCGGCCCGGTCAGCTCGGCTATCTGGATCGCCCTCATGGGCGCGGCAGACTAACCGGCAGCGCCGGCCGCGGCAGCCTCCCCGCGGGCGCATGGCAGCTGGCACCCGCGCAGATGCGCAGGTTCGCGAGCCGCCGCTCGAGCTCGGCACGCACCGCCGCGTAGGCGGGCGACCTGTGCACGCTGCGCAGCTCGTAGGGGTCGAGCTTCATGTCGTACAGCTCGCGCGGCCCGGCGCGGTGCTCGGCGTAGACGTAGCGCGGCGTCCGGATGCCGTCGTAGTCGAGCCCGAGCCGGTCGCCGCCCTCGAGCAGCAGGTAGTCACGCCAGCGCGGGACGGGCCCGCGCGCTACCGGCAGCAGCGAGCGCCCGTCGAGCTCCGGCCGCGGCGGCAGGCCCGCCGCCTCCAGGATCGTCGGCGCCAGGTCGACGTTGCCGACGATCCGGCTCGGCCTGCGCCCCGGCGTGATCCCGGGCCCGCGCATCATCAGCGGCACGCGGATCGCCGGCTCGTAGACCTGCGCCTTGCCGCTCCAGATCCGGTGCTCGCCGTGGAAGAAGCCGTTGTCCGAGGTGAAGATCACGAGCGTGTTCTCGAGCTCGCCCGACTGGCGCAGCGCGTCGATGATCTCGTCGACGCCGTCGTCGACGGCGAGCAGCGACTCGAGCCGCTGCTCGTACTTCTGGCGGATCAGCGCGACACGCGCCGGGGTCAGCCGAGGAAGGCGCTTTATCCGAGGCGGCTTGTCGGCGACGTTGCGCTCGCCGAAGCCGGGCGGGCGCGGAAGCGGCTCGCCGGCGAACGCGCCGCGGTGGCGCGGCGCCACGGCCGGGGTGGCGACGCCGGGCGGATCGCCCGGCTCGGCCGGCCCGCCGGTGTGCGGCGCGAGGAAGCCAACGGAGAGGAAGAACGGCGTGTCGGAGGGAGCGAGCTCCTCGATCAGGCCGGACGCCCGCCGTGACATGAAGTCGGTCGCGTAGAGATCCGGGTCGCGGTCGCTGCCGTAGGTCTCGAGCCGGCCGTTCTCGTTGACCGTGTAGCCCCAGTAGCGGTAGGTCTCGCGCCCGGTGGTGGCGTGCCACTCGTTCCAGCCCGGCGGGATCTCGGTGCGGTCGACGTCGCCGTAGCCGTTCAGGAACTTGCCGAGGTGGGCGGTCCTGTAGCCGGCCGCCTGCAGCCAGAGCGGCAGCCAGCTCGAGGTGTCGAGCCGGTCGTAGCTGCCGAACGGCAGCGTGTTCGAGAGCACGCCATGGTTGTGGGCGTACTGGCCCGTGAAGAAGGTCGCGCGCGACGGGCAGCAGCGCGGATAGCTAACGAAGCTGTTCGTGAACGTCACGCCCTCCGCACCGATCAGCTCACGCGTCCACGGCATCGCCCACATCGAGTCGGCGGTCTGGTCGTCGGTCATCAGGACGACCACGTTCGGCTGCTGCGCCGAGGCGACGACGGGCGCAGTTGCAAAGATCAGTGCCAGCAGCACCGCGGCGAGAGCCGCAACGGGCAGGCGGAAGCGGTGTTGCGCTGAACAGTGACGAGCGGACACGAAAGAGAAGAAGGCGAGGCCGAGGCCCCCGGACACCTTAGGGAAATCCGGCGCCGGGACCTCCTCAAGACCGCCGGGCTTGGCGCCGCGGCGCTCGGCCTGAGCGGCTGCGGGCTCGTCGACGCGTTCGACTCGGACTCGGAGGCGAAGCGCAGCCGGCCTCGCAACATCGTCCTGATCGTGATCGACACGCTGCGCCCCGATCACGTCGGCGTCTACGGCGGCAGCGCGCGGACGCCGAACCTGGACGCCCTGGCGGCCGAGAGCCTGCGCTTCACGCGCGTCTATCCCGAGGCGATGGCCACCGTCCCGGCGCGGCGCTCGATCAATACGGCCCGGCGCGTCTATCCCTTCGACGCCTGGCATCCCTGGTACGGCATGGCGAAGCGCCCGGGCTGGCAGCCGCTGCCGCCCGGCACCGAGAACATCGCGACGATCATGAAGCGGCACGGCTACTGGACCGCCTACGTGAGCGACAACCCGTTCCTCAGCCACTCCGCGCCGTTCGAGCCGTTCCGCCGGACCTGGGACCGCTACGTGCCGGTTCTCGGCCAGCGCGGCGAGCGCCGCGACGCGCACAGCGTCCCGCGCCACGAGGCCGTCATCCGGCTGCCGCCGGTCATGCGCGAGGAGCACCTGATCTGGCGTGTGCGCCAGTTCCTCGCGGACAACGGGCGCGGCGTCGACGAGACAGAGCACGCGGCCGCGCGCGTGTTCAAGTGGGGCGAGAAGGTGATGAAGCAGGCCGGCAGCCGCAAGCCCTTCCTGCTGGTGGTCGACTCGTTCTCGCCGCACGAGCTGTGGGCGCCGCCACGCAAGTACCTCGACATGTACACGGACAGCGAGATTCCGGGCATCGCAGACGTCAAGTACACGAGCTCGGACTACCTGACGAAGGAGCAGATCCGGCTCGTCAAGGCCAGCTACTCCGCCTGTCTGACGATGGTCGACACCTGGCTCGGCCACTTCATGCGCGAGCTCAAGCGTCAGGGCCGCGACGAGGACACGGTCGTCGGCCTCGTCTCCGATCACGGCGTCTTCCTGGGCGAGCACGAGCTCACCGGCAAGTCCGACAGCTACCTGTACGAGGAGCTGATCCACGTGCCGCTGATGCTGCGCTCGCCGGACGGGCGCGCGGCGGGGAAGAAGAGCGGCTACTTCGCGACGACCGTCGACATGGGGCCGACGCTCATGAGCATGGCCGGCCACGAGCCTCCGGAAGGCCTCGACGGGACCGACCTGTCGCCGCTCCTCGACGGCGAGCAGCCGGCGGCGGAGCGTCCCTTCGCCTACGGCGGCTACGCGAACTTCTCCTTCGTGCGCGAGGACCGCTGGAAGCTGATCGCCCGCAACGACGAGTCCTGGAACATGCTGTTCGACATACAGGCCGACCCCCACGAGAGCCGCGAGCTCTCCAAGCAGCACCCGGCGGTCGTGCGCCGGCTTTGGAGGCAGCTGCTCGAGACGGTGGGCTCCCGGCCGCCGCGCTACAGCAAGACCTTCATGGACTCGACGCCGCGCGAGCCACCGAAGAGCTGGTACTCCTAGGCCTGTGAACAGGACCACTGAGGTCTCGAACGCGCGCCGGGTGCTCGTGCTGGCCGCGGGCGGGACGATCTCGATGACGGGGGACGCCGGGGCGGTGCCCCAGCTCGACGGCGAGAGCCTGATCGCCGACGTGCCCGGCCTCGCCGCCTTCGCCGGGCTGCGCAGCCGCACGGTGTTCAACAAGCCGAGCGCCCACCTCAGCCTGGATGACCAGCTCGAGGTGTGCCGCCAGGCTCGCGACACGGCGCGCAAGGGCACGGGCGTCGTCGTGACCCACGGCACCGACTCGCTCGAGGAGACCTCGATGCTGTGCGACATCCTCCACGACGCGGACGCCCCGATCGTGTTCACCGGGGCGATTCGGCCCGCCTCGGCGCCGGGGGCGGACGGCCCGGCGAACCTCGTCGACGCGGTGAGCGTCGCCGCGAGCGCCGAGGCGGCCGGGATGGGTGTGCTGGTCTGCTTCGGCGGCGAGATCCATCACGCGCGCGGGGTGCGCAAGACGGACACGGTCTCGCTCGTGGCCTTCTCCTCACCTCAGACCGGCCCGCTCGGCCGCGTGACCGAGGGGCACCCGATCATCTGGTCGCGCATCCCCCGCAACCCGCCGCTCGACCCGCCGCGACTGGACCGGTCGGTGCTCGTCGTCCCGACGGCCGCGGGCGACGACGGCACGCTGGCACGGGCTGCGCTCGGGACCGATCCGGACGGAGTCGTGATCGGCACGCTCGGCGCGGGCCACCTCGCACCGCCCGTGCTCGAGCTGTGGGCCGAGGCGGCGGAGCGCATCCCCGTCGTCGCCTATTGCCGACCCGAGCGCGGGGTGATCCTGTCGTCGACCTACGGCTACAAGGGCTCTGAGCAGGACCTGCGCGACACGAGGATGATTCCCGCCGGCTTCCTCTCGCCCCAGGCCGCGCGCATGAAGCTGCTGGCCTGCCTCGCGGCGGACCTGTCCATCGAAGAGGTGCGCTGGGCCTTCAGCCAGGACGACGGCTGACGCGGGGATCCAGCTCGTAGTAGTCGCTCGCCTGGTGTGTGTAGATCTGCTCCGTCGTGCGCAGGCCGGTGGGCGGATCGAGCGCACCGGCCGCGATGCTGATCGTGTCCCGGTCGGGCGCGTCCCAGAAGAGGCTCGACCCGCACTCGGCGCAGAAGCCGCGGCGCGCATGGGCATCGCTGTCCGGGCTGTGGATCCAGCGCAGGCCCGCGTCGCTCACGAAGCGCAGCTGCTCACGCGGGACCGCGGTCATCGCGCACACGTGCCCGTGCCAACGCCGGCACTCGACGCAGTGGCAGAGGGACACGTCGCGGAGCGGGGGCTCCAGCTCGATGCGGACGGCTCCGCAGAGGCACTGACCGGTCACGGGTTCCATGGGACATCTAATAGCGTGGCGCCATGGAAACCGTCTCCTTCCGGCGCATGGACGAGGCCACCGCCGAGGACTACGAGCTGCTCGATCGCTACGAGCAGGAGCTGCTGCGGGCGCTGCCCGATCGCATGCTCGCGGCGGTGGAGGCGCTCGGCGACTCGTACGGCGGTTACAAGGTCACGCGCAAGGAGCACTCGCTCCAGTCCGCCACCCGCGCGTTCCGCGACGGCCGCGATGAGGAGTACGTGGTGGCCGCGCTCTTGCACGACGTCGGCGACATCCTCGCGCCGCACACGCACGGCGAGATGATGAACGCGGTCCTGAAGCCGTTCGTGTCCGAGGAGATCTGCTGGGTCGTGTCACACCACGGCGTCTTCCAGGAGTACTACTACGGGCACCTCACCGGCGGCGACCGCGACGCCCGCGAGCGCTACCGCGGCCACCCATGGTTCGACGCCTGCGCCGAGTTCTGCGAGCGCTACGACCAGAACTGCTTCGACCCGGACTACGAGTCGCTGCCGCTCGAGTTCTTCGAGCCGATGGTCCGCCGGGTGTTCGCGGAGCCGCGCTACCTCGAGCGCGGCTGACCGGGGGCTAGCCGAACCCCGAGACGCCTGGCCCCCGTACCGGCAGGAGCGCCTCGCGATGGCAAGCTCGAGCCATGACCGCCGCCGACGCCCGCAGCCACCTGGTTGAGCTGGAGGCCGAGCGCGCCCAGGCTCACGTGGAGGGCCTCGGCGAGGTGCAGACCTTCATGGCCGACCTCGCAGACGAGATCGATAGGTGGCGCCGCCGCTACATCGCGGCTGCGCTGACCGAGTTCACGACCCTGCGCGCGGAGAGGTCGGCCCGGTTCGGCGCTGAGGGCACGGAGGGCCCCGCTGACGCGAGGCCCTCCGTGACGGGCGTCCTGGTCGTCCTAGCTCTGGCCGAGCCAGGCGTCGACCTTGTCGCGGTTCTCCGCGACCCAGTCCTGACCCGCCTTCTCCGGATCCTCCTTGTCGCCCGCGATCGCCTTGGCCACCGCCTCCTGATCCTCGTTCGTGAGCTGCATCTTCTTCAGCACGTCGTAGGCCGGTGAGCCGCTGTCAGCGAACTTCTTGCTGAACAGCTTGTTGATCACCGTGATGTCGTACTCGCACTTGTACTGCTCGGGATCGCCGCCCGCCTTGGCGTCGTCCTGGCAGTCGGTGCCCGGCTTGCGCGGCGGCAGCTTGACCTCGGCGAGGTCGTACTCCTGGTTGTAGAACTGCGGCGTGTACCAGTAGAACAGCACCGGCTTCTGCTGCTTGTAGAGCTGGCTCCAGCGCGCGACCTGGGCCGGCTCGGCGCCGGCGGTCACGTGCTTGAGGTTGAGCCCGAGCGCCTCGATCAGCTCCTTGTCCTTCTGGACGTAGGACGGGTCGCCGCCGAGGAACATGCCCTGGTCGCCCGACTCAGGCGTCTTGAACAGCTCCTCGTTGCCCTTGAGGCCCTCCCAGGTCTCGAACTCCGGGTGCTCGTCCATCAGGTACTTCGGGATGAACCAGCCGATGTGGCCCTCGACTCCGAGCGGACCGCCCATCACGACCGTGCCGGCCTGATCGATGTACTTCTTGTACTCGTCGACGTGCTGCCAGTCCTCGAGCACGGCGTCGACCTTGCCGTCGGCCATCGCCTGGAACACCGGGATCTCGGTGATCTTGGTGACCTCGACGTCGCAGCCGAGGTCGTCCTCCAGCACCGCCTTGGCGATGTAGGTGTTGGCGGTCGAGCCGGCCCAGGCCTGCTCGTTGAGAACGACCTTGCCGCAGTCGGCCTGGGCGGTCTCGCCACCGCCGCCACCACCGCCGCCGTCCGACGAATCATCATCCTTGTCCTCGCCGCATGCCGCGACCAGCAGCACGAGCGCCAGCGCCGTCGCAAGCAGCAGCGCGAGCCGAGTCCTCTTCCTCTCCATCACGCATTCCCTCCTCGGGGTTGTCCTTGTCGTCTTAGAAGCGTCCAGCCGCCTCCGGGGCCGCGGCCCGAGCTACGGCGGGCAGCGGCGCGCGGTCCCTGGGTCACGCGGTCGAGTGCGATCCCGAGCGCCAGGATCGCGATCGATGCGACCACCCCCTCGCCGAACTCGTTGCGCTGCAGGCCGCGGGCGATCATGTCGCCGAGCGCACCCGAGCCCACGAGCCCGCCGATCACCACGACGGCGAGCACCAGGATGATCGCCTGGTTGACGCCGAGCATGATCGACTCGCGGGCGAGCGGCAGCTTCACCTTGGCCAGCACCTGCGCGCGCGAGGCCCCGAAGGACGAGGCCGCCTCGACGGCCGCGGGTGGGACGCCCCGCAGGCCGGCGGTGACCAGCCGGATCACGACCGGAACCGCGTACAGCACAGACGCCACGATGCCGGGGATCCGCGACACCGGCATCAGGTAGATGAACGGAATGATGTAGACGAGCTGCGGCAGCGTCTGCAGCGTGTCGAGCAGCGGTCGCAGCAGGCGCTCGACGCGGGGGCTCTCCGCCGCCCAGATCCCGATCGCGATCCCGAACAGGACGGCGAGCGCGGTCGCCACGAGCACCTGCGAGGCGGTGTCCATGGCCGGGTCCCAGACCCCGATGACGCCGATCACGAGGAGCATCAGGAACGCCGTGACCGCCGGGCGCAGGCCGCTGATCAGGAAGGCGATCGCGGTCAGGCCGGCGAGCACGATGAACCAGGGCGTCTCGACGAGCACCTTGCGCAGCGGCTCGAGCATGTACTCGAGCAGGAAGTTCCCGATCGGCTCGGTGATCCCGAACACGAACGAGTTCGGGTCCTGCACGTAGTCGAGCGCGTCCTGGATCCAGCCGAGCAGCGTGTCCTCGATCGTGGCCGTGTAGACGGTTGTCGAGGTCTCGAACTCGTCCGGGTAGATGCTGTCGGCGCCGAGAGCCCGCGCGACGAGCACGATCACCGCGATCGCGGCGAACGTGCCGATCGTGAACAGGCGCGCACGCCGCCGGCCCTCGTCGGTGAGGTGGCGCCGGGTCGGATCGGTGCGGTCCGCGATCGCGGAGGTCGCGCGGTCGAGCGCGATGGCCATGATCACGATCGCTATGCCGGCGAGGATCGCGAGCGCGGCGTTCGAGTAGAGGCCGTTGGTCACGACGTCCCCGAGGCCGCGCCCGCCGATCAGGCCGGCGATCACGACCAGCGAGAGCGCGAACATGATCGTCTGGTTGAGCGCCAGCAGGATCTGCCGGCGAGCCAGCGGCAGCTGGACCTTGAAGAGGGTCTGCGCGCGCGTCGAGCCGAACGCGCTCGCCGCCTCGACCGCGTCCGCGGTGACCCCGCGGATGCCGAGCGCCGTGATGCGCACGGCGGGCGGGATCGCGTAGATCATCGTGCAGATCACGGCCGCCGCGGGCCCGACCGAGAACAGGATCACGATCGGCATCAGGTACGCGAACGCCGGCACGATCTGCATCGCGTCGAGCGCCGGCGTGATGGCGCGGTAGAAGCCGTCGGAGCGCCCGGCGACGATGCCGATCGGCACGCCGATGAACAGCGACAGCAGCACGGCCGCCGACATCAGGGCGAGCGTCTGAAGGCTCTCCTCCCACAGCCCCATCAGGGCGAACGACACAAACGCGAAGAGGACGATCAGCGCCGCCCGCCAGCCGCCGAAGCGCAGCACGATCAGCACCGACGCCGCGATCGTGCCGACCCAGGTGAGCCAGAGCAGCATGTTGTCGATCGCGGTGACGAGCCATTCTGCGAGCGCCCGGAAGCCGTCGAAGATCGCGAAGATGACGTTCGGGTTCTCGGCCGTGCGCTGCTCGAGCAGCCAGGTCTGCGCGTCGTCGAGCCGCTCCGGCAGCTCCTGCCAGGTCAGCGACGCCGGCCAGCTGAACTCGCCGCCGAAGAGGGCATAGCCGAGCAGGATCAGCACGACGACCCCCGCCACCTGCATGGGCCGGCTGCGCCAGCGCGGCGCAGGCACGTAGGCCGCGGGGGCGGCGAGCCTGCCGCTAGCTACTGCCACTCGATGCCTCGGGCCCACCCGCCATCGCGCCGAGGACCGCCTCGCGGTCCACGACGCCGACGACGCGCCCGTCCTCGATCGCGCGCACCGGGCGGTCGGTGGCGGCCACCACGGGGACGGCGTCCCTGACGGTCGTGTGGACGTCGAGCTCCGGGCCCTCGGCGTCCTCACCGGGGCGCGGCTCGCGCATGATCCAGCGCAGCGTGAGCACGTGCGTGCGCGGGATGTCGCGCGTGAAGTTCTCGACGTAGTCGTCGGCGGGCGAGCCGACGAGCTCCTCAGGCGTGCCGAGCTGGACGATGCCGCCGTCGCGCATGATCGCGATGCGGTCGCCGAGCCGCAGCGCCTCCGGCAGGTCGTGGGTGATGAACAGCATCGTCTTGCCCGTCTCCTCCTGGAGGCGGATCACCTCGTCCTGCATGTCGCGCCGGATCAGCGGGTCGAGCGCGCTGAAGGGCTCGTCGTAGAGCATCAGCGTGGGGTCGACGGCGAAGGCGCGGCCGAGGCCGACGCGCTGCTGCATGCCGCCCGAGAGCTGGTCGGGGAACTGGTTCGCCGCATCCTCGAGGCCGACGAGCTCCAGCACCTCCTGAGCGCGTGACAGCCGCTCGGCCTTCGGCACGCCCTGGATCTCGAGCCCGAAGGCGACGTTGTCGATCACGCTGCGGTGGGCGAGCAGTCCGAAGTGCTGGAAGACCATCGCGACGGTGTGGCGGCGCAGCTCGCGCAGCTCTGCGCCGTCGGCCGCCATGACGTCCTGGCCGGTGATGGTGATCTTGCCCGCGCTCGGCTCGATCAGCCGGATCAGCGTGCGGACCAGCGTCGACTTGCCCGAGCCGGAGAGGCCCATGACCACGAAGACCTCGCCGGGCTGGATCTCGATCGACACGTCGCGCACGGCGACGACGCAGCCCGTCTTCTGGCGTAGCTCCCGCGGAGGCAGGTCGCAGTCGGGCGTGCCGATGAGCTTGTCCGCATGGGGGCCGAACACCTTCCACACGCCTTCGGCGCGGACGACCGGCTCGCCGTTATCGCTGCCGGTCGGGGGCCCCTCCACGGTGGGAGCGACGCTGCCGCTGCCCGTCTCCTCCATCTCGCGGCGATGATATATCAGGCTTCCGGACGCCCGCCAGCAGCTTCGCGGTCGCCTAACACAGGCGCCCGGCCGCTGCTCAGGTGCGGATCAGGACGGTCTGCAGCTCGGTCAGCGTGTCCATCGGATAGGGCCCGCCGACCCGGCCGATGCCGCTCTCGGAACGCGCCCGGCCGCCCCAGGGCAGGTGCGGCTCCCAGTAGTTGGTCGTCTCGTTGATGTTCACGAGACCCATGTGCACCGAGTCCGCGAAGCGCATGCCGGCGCCCAGATCGGCGGTGAAGATGGCCGCCATCAGCCCGAAGTTCTGCACGTTCGTCTGCTCGATCGCGTCCTCGAGCGAGCTGATCGCCATGATCGGGGCGATCGGGCCGAACGTCTCCTGCGTGGCGGCGATCGAATCGGCCGGCACCTGGTCGAGCACGGTCGGCTCCCAGTAGAGCGTCGTGGGGAAGCCGGAGGCGCGGCTGCCTCCGGTCACGACGCGCGCGCCGCGCTCGACGGCGTCGCCCACGTGCTCGTCCATCTTGGCCGCGCCGGCCTCGTTGTTCACCGGGCCCATGGTGGTGGCGTCGTCGAACGGGTCGCCGAGCCGGACCTCGCGCGTGACCTCGCCGGCCAGCAGCTCGACGAACTCCTCGCGCACCGCCTCGTGCACGAGCAGCCGCTCGGCGGCGGAGCAGCTCTGGCCCGCGCCGAGGAAGCAGCCGACGCGCGCGGCATCGGCCGCGGCGGCGAGGTCGGCGTCGTCCATCACGACGAACGGGCCGTTGCCGCCCATCTCGAGCAGCTGCGCCTTGCCGGCCGCCTGGCGCGACACGATCAGGCCGGTCTGCGTCGAGCCGGTGAACGCGACCGCGCGCGTGCCGGGATTGACCGCCAGCTCGTCGCCCACCTCGGGGCCGGGGCCGAGCACGAAGTTGAAGACGCCGGGCGGCAGGTCGGCCTCGGCCACGCACTCCGCGAGCAGCGCCGAGCAGACGGCCGTCGAGGGGGCGGGCGTCCAGACCACGCAGTTGCCGCAGGCGAGCGCCGGCGCGAGCACCTCGGCGGGCATCGTGTAGGGCCAGTTCCAGGGCGTGATCAGGCCGAGCACGCCGAGCGGCCGCCGCAGCAGCAGCACGCGCCGGCCCGGCGCTGCGCTCTCCGGGATCGTGCCCTGGACGCGCTTGCCGTCCTCGGCGGCCATGCGGAAGAACTCGATCAGCTCGCCCACCTCGACCTCGGCCTCCGCCTTCAGCGGCTTGCCCTGGTCGAGCGTGAGCACGCGGGCGAGCTCGTCCGCGCGCCGCTCGCAGGCGTCGGCGACGCGGTGCAGCAGCGCGGCGCGCTCGAAGCCGGTGCGCGCCGCCCAGGACGGGAAGGCGGCGTTCGCCGCCGCGATCGCGCGACGCGCGTCCTCGCGATCGCCCTCCGCCACGGGGCCCAGCGACTCGCCCGTGGCCGGGCTCGTCGCTTCGACGGTGGCGCCGCTCGCGGCGTCGCACCACTCGCCGTCTATGTACATGCGGGTGCTCAAGGAGCGGATTCGGGCAGCGCGCCGGTCTCCACCGCCGGCGACGCCGACTCGAACCGGTGCGAGTCCAGCACGCCGGTCTTGTGGCGCTGCACGAACCAGTACCAGGCGAGGCCGCCGAAGAAGACGATGCCGATGAAGAGGATCGCGCCGTACTGGAGGTACCAGTGGAACGGCGCGGCCGCGTTGTAGACGTCCTTGCGCGGCCAGGCCAGGTTGATCGCCATGAAGGTGCCCCAGCCGACGGCGAGCAGGTTGATCGGCAGCCCCAGCTTGCCGAGCGTGAAGTACTTCTGGCCCTCGCGGGGCTTCGGCGGCCACTCGCCCTTGAACCGCTTGCCCAGCATCGGGACCGTCACCAGCAGATAGGCGATGTAGATCATGATGATCCCGATGCTCGTGATCACCGTGAAGATCTGATCGTTCCCGATGTTCACGACGAGGATGAGGATCGCGAGCACGCCGCTGATCACCGCCGGGACGATCGGCGTCTTGGTCTTCGGGTGAACCGTCGCGATGCGCTCACCGGCCGGCAGGTTGTTGTCGCGCGCCATCGCGAACGCCATGCGGATCGTCGCGGTGTGGACGGCCAGGCAGCAGACCGTGACGGCGATCACCACGCAGATCAGGAAGATCTTCCCGACCGTGTCGCCGAAGACGTCGAGGATGATGTACTGGAGCCCGCCGAACTCGCCGATCTCGGGCGCGTTGATGTTGCCCACGGCCATCATCGCGAACAGGATGATCAGCCCGCCGAGCACGAACGAGGCGATCACGGCGCGCATGATCGCTATCGGCGCCGTCTTGCGCGGCTCGTGGGTCTCCTCGCCGAGCGAGCTCGCGGTGTCGAAGCCGTACATCACGTAGGCCGACGCGAGCGAGGCGGCGAGGAAGGCGCCGAAGTAGCCCCAGTCGTGGCCTGCGCCGGTGCCGTGCGTCTCGAACACCACGTCCGGACCGCGCGTGGCGCTGGCGAGCAACGCGACGATCAGGACCACTGCCGCGATCAGCTCGATGAAGACGCCCGTGCTGTTGATGCGCGACATCAGCTTCACTCCGAGCGCGTTGATCAGCGTGGTGAAGATGATGAGGACGGTGCCGAGGATGACCGCGTTGATGGCGAAGTCGTTCTCGCCGGAGCCGTCGCCGTAGAACCAGAAGAAGTCCGAGATCTCCGGGAGCGTGATCTGGTAGGCGAGCGCGACGGCGGCGATCGTGACGATCGAGGCGGTGAGCATCATCCAGCCGCCGAGCCAGGCGACGGTTGCGGTGGACATCATCTTGCCCCAGTTATAGATCGAGCCCGCCACCGGGAAGTTCGCCGCCAGCTCGGCGAAGCAGAGCGCGACCATCAGCTGGCCGACGAACACCATCGGCCAGGTCCACCAGTACGCCGGGCCGCCGAAGGCGAAGCCGAAGTAGAAGAGCTGGAAGACGCCAGTGAGGATCGAGATGTAGCTGACGCCGGCCGCGAAGCTCGCGAACCTCCCGATGCTCCGGTCGAGCTCCTGCTTGTAGCCGAACTCGGCAAGCTCGTCAGAGTGATCGCCGGCAGACGTCGTCGCCACGTGCGCCCTCCCAGGTTGTAGGTCACGGCGCCGCCCGCGGGCCGGTGGCGCCGTTGTTGGGCTGTCCCCGCTGCGAATATTTCAGCGGCCCAGGGCCGCTGTCAAGGGTGATATATCAGTTCGGCCGCGAGTTCATGCACGACATCGCCCAGTTCCTCGCTCAGCACCCGCCCTTCGACTCGCTCGACGAGGCAGACGCTCGAGCAGGTGGCGGGCTCCGCCGAGATCGAGTTCTACGCCGCCGGGACCGCGATCCTCGAGAGCGCCGAGGCGACCTCGCGCTTCGCCTACGTGGTGCGTCGCGGGGCGGTCGAGCTGCTGGTCGACGGCCGCCTCCACGACGTGCTCACCGAGGGCGAGATGTTCGCCTTTGCCTCGCTGCTGCAGGACGCCCCGCTCGGATTCGTCGCGCGGGCGGCCGAGGACACGCTCGCCTACCGCTTCCCGGAGGAGGCGATCCTGCCGGTGCTCGAGCGTCCCGCGGCGGTGCGCTTCGTGGTCCGCTCGCTGTCGAGGGACGTGCATCTGCTCACCCGGGCCGAGGAGCCGGCCGTGCCGTCCGCGGGCGGCAGGCGGGTGAGCGATCTCATGCGCGCTCCGGCGCTCGTCTGCCCGCCCGAGACCGGCGTGCAGGACGCCGCGCGCCAGATGGCCGAGGCGGGCGCGAGCTGCGTGCTGGTCGACCTCGGCGAGCGGCTCGGGATCGTGACCGACCGCGATCTCCGCACGCGTGTCGTGGCGGATGGGGCCGGCCCCGAGACCCCGATCTCCGACGTGATGAGCGCGCCCGCCTGGACCGTTACCGCCGACCGCACCGGCACCGAGGCGCTGCTCGAGATGCTGGACCACGGCATCCGCCACCTGCCGGTGCTGGGACCCGACGGGGCACTGCTCGGCGTGCTGGACGACGTCGACCTGATGGCGAGCGAGCGGCGCGCTCCCTTTCGCCTGCGCGCCCAGATCGCGCGTGGTGCGGACGCCGCGGAGGTCGCCGCCGCAGCCAAGCGCCTGCCCGCGACCGTGATCGCCCTGCACGACGCGGACGTCCCGGCGGCCGCGATCAGCCGCATGCTGGCCGGCATCCACGACACGGTGGTGCGGCGCCTGATCGAGCTCGCGCACGACGAGCTCGGCGCGCCGCCGGTGCCCTACACGTGGCTCGCCACCGGGAGCTACGGCCGCCGCGAGCCGTTCCCGAGCTCGGACATCGACTCCGGGATCGCATGGGAGGGAGACCAGCCGGGCGTGCGTGAGCGCGTCGCCGGGCTGGCGGAGCGCGTCAACGAGGGGCTGACGGCCGCCGGCTTTCAGGTTGACCCGCAGGGAGCGGTCGCCGGCAGGCCGCTCTTCACGCGCTCGATCGAGGACTGGGAGCGCGCCCTCTCGGCCTGGAGCCGCGATCCCGATACGGGGCGCGGCCTCGTGCTGATGTCGGTCGTGATCGAGAGCGACGCGGTCTGGGGCTCGACGGCGCTCGCGAAGCGGATCAGCGACGCGGCGGCGCGGGCGCCGGGGCGCGACCAGCTGCTCACCCGGCTGCGCGCCGCGGCCCTCGCCGAGCGCCCGCCGACGGGCTTCTTCCGCGACTTCGTCCTGCACTCGACCGGCGAGCGGCGCGGAGTGCTCGACATCAAGCGCGGCGGGCTGCTGCCGATCGAGTCGCTCGCGCGCTGGGCCGGGCTCGCGGCGGGGGTGGGGGCCGCCTCGACGAGCGAGCGCCTGCGCGCGGCGGCGGCCGCCCGGACGCTCGGCGGCGACGACGTCGCCGCCCTGCGCGACGCGCTCGAGCTGATGACGGAGCTGCGCATGGAGCACCAGGTCGAGCAGCTGCGCGCGGGGCGGACCCCCGACAACCTGATCGCGCCGAAGAGCCTTCCGCCCGTGACTCGCACGGCTCTCAAGGAGGCCTTCCGCTCGGTGGCGCGCGTCCAGCGGGGCATCGGCGTGAGCCTCGGCCTGAGCTCCCGGTGAGCCGCTCCTGGCGCGGCGCCCGCTTCCTCGTCGTGGACGTCGAGACGACCGGCCTCGACCCGGCGCGCGACGAGATCGTCTCGTTCGCCGCGCTGCCCGTCGAGGAGGGGCGGGTGCTCACGGCGGCAGGCGTGGGCGGGCTGGTTCACCCGGAGGCGGGGCCGGCGCCCTCCTCGGTCGAGATCCACGGGCTGCGCGCGGCCGATCTGGCCGCCGCGCCCGGGGCGGCGGACGCGCTGCGCCCGCTCGCGGCGGCGATGCGCGGCCGCACGCCGGTGGCGCACGCCGCCTGGGTCGAGCGCGCGTTCCTTCGGAGGCCACTCGGTGCGCTCGGCACCCGCATGCCGAGGCGGATGGTCGACACCGCGCTGCTCTGGCGGCTGCTCTGCATCCAGCGTGGCGACGGCGATCCGGGCTGGTGCGCCCTCTCGACCGTCGCGGAGCGCCTGGGACTGCCGGCTCACCGCCCGCACGTCGCGGAGGGCGACGCGCTCACCACCGCGCAAGCGTTCCTGGCGCTGGCCACCCATCTCGAGGCCCGTGGCCGCGGCAGCGTGCGAGAGCTCACCGGCGCCGGCTGGTTCCTGCGCGGCTGGCGGCTGGTGCACGAGGGGTCGCTCCGCTAGGGGAACGACGACCTGCTCGGCGCGATCATCGCCACCGTGTCACTTTGATGTCGCCACACGACATCAAGTCGCCACGGTGAGGCGAAAATCACCCGCGGTTGAACGCCGCCAGGATCTCGCGCTGGAACTCGAGCACGTGCTCACGCATGATCGTCCGTGCGCGCTCGCCGTCGCGGTCGAGCAGGGCGTTCAGGAGGTGCATCTGGTCGTGCACCGAGTGGCCGAGCCCGGGCACGCGGTCGAGCACGAGGTACCAGATGCGCAGCGAGTGCGTGAAGTAGCGCTCGAGCGTCTCCACCAGGTAGGGGTTGGCGCTCGCCTCCCAGGTGAAGCGGTGGATGCGCTCGTCGAAGCGCATCAGCCACTCCTGCTCGTGCGGCCGCGTGACCTCGTCGATCTCCTGGAGCAGCTGCTCGGCCTGCTCGCGCGCGCCCTCGTTCATGCGCACCGCGGCGAGCTCGGCCGCGTAGCTCTCGAGGTCGGCGCGCACCTCGGTGATGTTCACGATGTCGGCGGCCTCGACAGCGGTGACGAAGGTCCCGCGGCGGGGCTGCACGGCCACCAGGTTCTCGAGCGCCAGCCGCTTGACCGCTTCGCGCAGCGGCGTGCGGCCGATCCCCATCTCCTGCATCAGGGCGTCCTCGCGCAGCACCGTGCCGGGGGCGAGCCGCAGAGTCACGATGCGGTCGCGGAGCTCGTCGTAGGCCCGGTCGGCGACGAGCCTCGCGCTCGTGGCCTCGACTGCGTCGGTGGTCGGTGTGGCCATTGTGGTGGCGGCGGATCCTAGGGGGCCGCCGCGGAGGCAATCGTATAGCCTGATATATCAGCTATGGGCGCCGGCGCGAACGTCACCGCGGCGAGCGCAGTGGCCGAGCTTCTGCTCCGGCCGCGCTACGAGGTGCTGCCACTGGAGGGCATCGAGGAGGACCTCGCCGCGTGGCTCGAGAAGGACGTGATCGTGACGGTCACGGGCTCGCCGAGCCGCGGCCTCGACGCGACACTCGAGCTGAGCGAGCGGCTCGCGCTGGGCGGCTGGACGGTGGTGCCGCACCTGCCCGCGCGCCAGGTCCGGGACAGCGCCCATCTCGCCGAGCTGCTCGACCGCATCCAGGCCGCAGGGATCCGCCGGCTGTTCGTCCCGGCCGGCGACGCGAGCGCCGCGGAGGGCGCCTTCCACGGCGCGGCGGAGCTGCTGGCCGCCATAGGCGAGCGGCGTGCCGAGTTCGACGCGATCGGCATCACCGGCTACCCGGAGAGCCACCACCTGATCCCCGACGAGGAGACGATCAGGGCGATGTTCGAGAAGGCGGAGATGGCGACGGAGATCATCAGCCAGATCTGCTTCGACGCCGACACGATCGCGGACTGGATCGCCAAGGTGCGCGCCCGTGGCACCCATCTGCCGATCTGGATCGGCCTGCCCGGGATCGTCGACTACAGCAAGCTGTTCCGCATCTCGGTGAAGATCGGCGTGGGTGAGTCGGCCCGCTTCCTCGGCCATCAGCACGGCTGGCTGAGCCGGCTGCTCACGCGCCGCTTCAACCCGGACGGGCTCGTCCGCGATCTGGGCGCGACGGCCGCCGACCCCGAGGCCCGCGTCGCGGGCTTCCACATCTACACCTTCAACGAGATCGAGCGGACGGAGCGCTGGCGCCGCCAGACGCTGGAGGATCTGGCGGCTCGCTGAGCGACTCGGCAAGCAGCGTCGACACGTCCGCCACGCGCAGCTCGTCGCCGTTCGCGCGCACGCCGTCGTCGAGCATCACCGTGCAGAACGGGCACGCCACGGCGAGCGTCTCGGCACCGGTCGCCGCGGCCTCGGCGCGCGCGCTTCTCGTTGATCAGGCCGGCGCGCTCCTCCATCCACATGTGGGCGCCGCCCGCGCCGCAGCAGAAGGTGCGCTTGCCGCTGCGCTCCATCTCGATCGGCTTGCCGACCGCCTCGACGAGCTCGCGCGGGTCGGCCAGCACATCGTTGTGGCGGGCCAGGTAGCAGGAGTCGTGGTAGGTGATCGGCTGCTCGCCCGCGCTCGTCTCGAGCCGGCCGTCGCGGACGAGCTCGGCTAGGAGCTCGCTGTGGTGGACGACCTCGTAGCGCCCGCCGAAGTCCGGGTACTCGTTGCCGAGCGTGTTGAAGCAGTGCGGGCAGCTCGCGACGATCTTCGTCACCCCGGCGTCGTTCAGCGTCGCGACGTTCTGCTCGGCGTGCGCCTGGAAGAGGTACTCGTTGCCCATCCGCCGCGCCGGGTCGCCGGTGCACGACTCGCGCGGGCCGAGGATGGCGAAGTCGACGCCGGCCGACTTGAGCAGCTTGGCCGTCGACTGCGCCGCCGTGCGCGCGCGCTCGTCGAACGAGGCGGCGCAGCCGACCCAATAGAGAACCTCCGGAGCGGGGTCTCCCGGCTCGAGCACGCGCACCCCCAGCTCCTCGGCCCAGTCGGCGCGCTCGGTCTGGGGCTTGCCCCACGGGTTCGAGGCCCGTTCGACGTCGCGCAGCATCTGCTCCGACTCGCTCGGGAAGCGCGCGTCCATCATCACCAGGTGACGGCGCAGGTCGATGATGTGGTCGACGTGCTCGATCGAGACCGGGCACTCGTGCACACAGGCCCCGCACGTCACGCAGTCCCAGACGACGTCGTCGGTCACCGCGTTCGGCACGAGCGGTGCGGGCTCGAACCCATCGGCCCCGCGCACGAGCGCGGGACCCTCTTCGAAGACCTGGTCGCGCAGAGCCATGATCAGCAGCTTCGGCGACAGCTCCTTGCCGGTCGCGAAGGCTGGGCAGACGTCCTGGCAGCGCCCGCACTCCGTGCACGAGAAGGTGTCGAACATCTGCTTCCAGGTGAGGTCCGGCACCGTGCCGGCGCCGAAGCGCATCTCCTCCTCGGGGACGTCGAAGCGGAGCGGCTCGATGCGCCCGCCGGGGCCGGTGCGGCCGAAGTAGACGTTGATCGCCGCGGTGGCGATGTGCAGGTGCTTCGAGTGGGGCAGGTAGGCGAGGAAGCTGAGGATGATCAGGACGTGCGCCCAGACGAAGACGCGCTCGAGCACCTCGGTGGTCCCGTCGTCGGCGAACAGGCCGGAGAGCGCGTCCGACACCGGCGACCAGCTCGCCGGCCACTCGTTCAGGCCGAGCGCGATGCGCGACGCGTGCCAGAGCAGCAGCGTCGTGACGATGCCCGCGATCATGGCGAGGATCAGGTCCGCCTCGCCGAGGTGGCTGCCCTCGAAGCGCGCGGGCCGCTGCACCTTGCGGATCACGAGCGCGGCGATTACGCCGCACAGCACGAGCACCGCGAACACGTCGACCATCAGCGCGAACCAGCCCTGGTGACCGAGCCACGGCAGCGTCGCGTCCTTGTCGACGGCGCCGATCATCGCGATCACGATCGTCGGGAAGAGGACGAGGAAGCCCCAGAAGATCGCGGCGTGCACGACACCCGGAACCAGCCGCTGGAAGAGCTTCTTCTGGCCGAGCACGATCTCGGCCTCGTTCTTCACGCGCTTCGGCACCTCGCCAAAGCGCTCGACCGGCTTGCCGAGCCGGACGAGGTCGGCGAGGAGCTTGGCGCGCCGTCCGAACAGATAGCCGCTGACGGCCAGCGCCGCGGCGAGCGCGAGCGCTCCGGCCAGAACGTCTATGGCGCCCGCGCCTTTCGCAGCTCGGCGGTGATCGCCGGCACGATCTCGGTCAGGTCGCCGATCACCGCGTAGTCGGCGCTCATGAGGATCGGCGCCTCGGCGTCGGAGTTGATCGCGAGGATCTTCTTCGCCCCCTTGCAGCCGGCGATGTGCTGCGTCGCTCCGCTGATCCCGCAGGCGATGTAGAGGTCGGGGGAGACCTTCGTCCCGGTCTGGCCGACCTGGTCGGTGTGCGGGCGCCAGCCCGCGCTCGTCACGACCCGCGAGCAGCCGACGGCCGCGTTCAGCTGCTCGGCGAGCTCCTCGAGGATCCCGAAGCCCTCGGCCGAGCCGACGCCGCGCCCGCCGCTCACTACCACCTTCGCCTCGGCGAGCGAGATGCCGCTCGTGACGGTGTCGACGTGCTCGCTCACCTGTACGGCGAGGTCGCCGTCCTCGAGTGCGGGCGAGAACGACTCGACCGCCGGGGCGTCGGCGCCGTTGACGGTGGCGGCGGCCACCATGTGCGGCGCCGAGCTGAGCAGTGCGGGGGAGCCGTGCAGGCGTGCCTCCTCGAGCAGGCTGCCGCCCCAGCGGACGCGCGTGAGGCTCAGCGGATCGCCGGCCTCGACGCGGGTGCAGTTCGCGGCGAACGGCAGCCCCAAGCGGGCTGCGACGTGTGCCATGACCTCGTTGCCGCCGTTCGAGCCGGGTGCGACGATCGCCGAGGGTTCGAGGCTTGCCGCGAGGTCGGTCGCGCAGCGCGCCCAGGCGCCGGGCGCGTAGGCGCCGAGCCGCTCGTCCTCGGCAACATGGGCGCTCGCCACTCCATGTGCGCCGAGGCCGGTCGCGGCGTCGACGCCGCCCGGCCCGACGAGCAGGGCTTCGACGGGCTCGCCGAGCTGCCGCGCCAGCGCCAGCGCCTGAAGCGACAGCTCGTCCACGCCCTCCGAGCCGTGCTCGACCAGGACGAGGACGGTCATGCCACGCCCAGCTCGCGCATGACGTTCACGACGGCCGGCGCCGCGCCGGCGCCCTCGCCGAGGACCTCCGCCTGCTTGCCCTGACCCTCGGGCACGACCAGCCGCACCTTCTCGAGCCGCGGCTCCGGGCGCTCCGGCGTGATCGTCTCGACCGGCTTCTGGCGGGCGCGCAGCTTGGCCGGCACCGACGGGTAGCGCGGCAGGTTGATGCCCTCGAGCACGCTCACGACCGCGGGCAGGGGCACGTCGTAGATGTCGCGCCCGCCCGTGACCTCCTGCTCGCAGCGCGCTCGGCCGTCGGCCACCGTCAGGCCCTTGAGCCCCGTCACGACCGGCCGCCCGAGCGCATACGCCACGCGGATGCCGACCTGGTAGTTGCCCGAGTCGGCCGACTCGTTGCCGAAGATGACCAGGTCGTAGTCGGCGGCGTGCTCCGCGATCGCCGCCGCGGTGGCCTCGGCGTCCCACTCCTCCCCGTCGGTCGCGAGCAGGATCCCGCGGTCGGCGCCGATCGCGAGCGTCTCGCGGATCTGCTCCTCGGCCTCGGGCGGGCCGAGCGCCAGCACCGTGACCTCGCCGCCCTGCTGCTCGACGATCCGCACGGCCTCCTCGACTCCGCACTCCTCGTGCGGGCTGATCGTGAAGCCGAGGTGGCGCGTCTCGAGCGCCTGCTCGTCGGCCGTCAGGACCATGCGGCCGCCGGTGAGCGGCACCCGCTTGACGCAGACGAGGATCCTCACGCCGGCACCGGGCTCACGGCCTTGACGCGCTCGTTGTCGGGATCGAACACCGGGGTCGAGCCGGCCACTGCGACCGTGACCGGGAACAGCTCGTTCATGTACATCACGGCGAGCTCGCGGCCGGCCTCGGCGTGCTCGGGCGGCAGGTAGGTCATGAGCAGGTGCTTGCCCACGGAGGGGCCGGCGCCGGCGCTCGTCGCGAACGAGCGCCGGCCCTTGGAGTCGATCAGCGGCGCCCCCTCGCGCGTCACGATCGGCTCGCCCCCCAGCATGTAGCGGCGCTCGCCGCTCTTCGAGGTGTGGTCGTCGACGGTCAGCGTGCACATGACGGTCGCCGGGTCCTCCTCGCGATGCCGGACGTGCGCCTCCTTGCCGACGAAGTCCTGCTCCTTCACCTTGCCCCAGGCCATCCCGGCCTCGGCCACGTTGTACTCGCCGTCGAGCTCGAAGCCGAAGGCGCGGTAGCTCTTCTCGAGCCGTCCGGTCGTCCCGTAGACGCCGATGCCGGCCGGCACGACGCCGTGCGGCTCGCCGGCCTCCCAGACCGTGTCCCAGAGTTTCGCGCCCTGCTCGATCGGGACGTAGAGCTCCCAGCCGAGGTCGCCGACGTACGAGATGCGCGACGCCAGCACCGGCAGCGAGCCCAGCTCGATCGTCCGGAAGGTCGCGAACGGGAAGCCCTCGTGGGAGACGTCGGCACTCGTCGCCGACTGCAGCACCTCGCGGGCGCGCGGGCCCCAGAGCCCGAGCGTGCACCAGCTCGAGGTGAGGTCGATCACCTGCGCGTCGGGCCCGGCGTGGTCGCGGTACCACTTGAGGTCGGCCATGCCGTGCGCGCCGCCGGTGACGACGCGGAAGTGATCGTCCGCGATCCGCATCACGGTCAGGTCCGAGCGGAAGCCGCCGCGCGGGGTAAGGACGGGCGTGTAGACGACCTTGCCGTGCTTGACGTCCATCTGACGCATCGACACCTTCTGCACGCAGTCGAGCGCGCCCGGCCCGACCACGTCGAAGACGCAGAAGGCGGTGAGGTCGAACATCGCGACCCGCTCGCGCATCGCGAGGTGCTCGGCGTTGATGATCGGCGACCACCAGCGCCGGTCCCACTCGGCCTCGCGGTCCTGGACGCCGAACTCCTCGACGAGCGCCGCGTTCGACTCGTACCAGTGCGGCCGCTCCCATCCCGCCGCCTCGTAGAAGACGGCGCCGAGGTCGCTCGTGCGGGCGTGGAAGGGGGAGAGGCGCGCGTTCCGGTCGGACGCCCACTGCTCGCCCGGGTGGACGATCCCGTACGTCTTGTTGAAGTGCTCGCTGGCACGCGCCCGCACGTGCTCCACAGTGCGCTGGTGCGGGTAGAAGCGCGCGATGTCGGAGGACCAGAGGTCGATCTCGGGCTCGCCCTCGACCATCCACTCCGCGAGCGCGCGGCCGACGCCGGGGCCCTCCTTGACCCAGACGGCCGCGGCCGACCAGAGCCCCCTGACCTCGGGTGTCTCGCCCAGGATCGGCAGCGCGTCCGGCGTCAGCGAGAGCAGGCCGTTGATGGCGTACTTGATGCCGACGGACTCGTCGCCGACGATCTCCGGCATCAGCTCGAGCGCGTGCTGCATCTGCTCGACGAAGTCGTCCTCGGTGAACGGGAACTCCGTCGGCGAGAGCGCGGCCTCCTCGATCGACGGGATCTCGTCGGGCTCGTGCAGGATCGGCCGGTGGGCGTAGGAGCCGACCTCGAGCCCGGTCCCGTCCTGGCGCTCGTACATGAAGGTGTCCATGTCGCGCACGATCGGGTACTCGATCGCGCTCTTCGCCCCCTCGAAGCGCGGCACCGGCCCGATGTCGATCATCTGGTGCACGGCCGGCGTGAGCGGGATCGCCGCGCCCGCCATGCGCGCGATGCGCGGGCTCCAGACGCCGCAGGCGACGACGACGACCTCCGTCTCGATGTCGCCACGGTCGGTGCGGACGCGCGTGACGCGCCCGCCCTCGACGTCGATCCCGGTGACCTCGGTGTTGGCCGAGACCGTCAGCGCGCCCTGCTGCTGGGCGCTCTCGCGCATCAGCGTGCCGGCGCGCAACGAGTCGACGACGCCGACGCTCTCGGTGTAGAAGCCGCCGACGATCACGCTCTCGTCGATGAACGGGACGAGCTCCTTGACCTCGGCCGGCGTCACGAGCCGCACGCCCTCGACTCCCCAGGCCCCCGCCGAGGCCATGCGGCGGCGCAGCTCCTCCATGCGCTCCTCGGTGCGCGCGACCTCGACGCCCCCGCAGGTGGTGAGCACGCCCAGCTCCTCGTACTGCACGAGGCTGTCGTGCGTCAGCTCGGTCATCTCGCGCGAGTGGTCGACCGGGAAGATGAAGTTGGAGGCGTGGCCGGTCGAGCCGCCCGTGTTCGGCAGCGGGCCCTTGTCGAGCAGCACCAGGTCGCGCCAGCCGAGCCGGGCCAGATGGTGGACGAGGCTGTTGCCCACGATGCCGGCGCCGATCACGACGGCGCGCGCGCTGCCGGGCAGACGCCCTCCTCCAGCCTGGTCTTCCACGGAGCTCACCTCGGGGTTCGGAAACGCCGGATCCCTGATATATCACACCGGAATGCACTCGTCATACGAGCTGCGAAGCGACTCGTTCGAGATCACCGTCGGCGGCCGCCGGGGCGCGCTGGCCGACCTGTTCGAGGGCTTCTCGGAGGACGACCGGCTCGGGGTGATCGTGCGCCGGCCGTGCGGCGCGGTGGGGGCGAGCGCCCTGATCTGCGCGACGATCACCGCCTTCTACGACCTCCAGCGCGCCCGCGGGGACGGCTTCTTCGTCTACCCCGAGTACTACCTCTTCCACGCCGGCGGAGCGCACGGCGACCACGCTCGCCTCGACGTCTTCCCGCGCCGCAAGGAGCCGGTTGTGGAGGACCAGCCCGAGGCGCTGCTCGAGGCGCTGAACGAGCGGGCGATCACGCGGCTCGTGGTGGAGGAGGGGACGCCGCACGCGGTGGATCTCGACCGGGCCGAGCTGGAGAGCGCGCGCCTGCGGCTGGTGAGCTGCCTCGCGTACTCGTCCGCCGGTCGGGTGATCGACGCCGACGTTCGCATCGCCGGCAACGAGCGTCACCGAGGGGTACGTGGAGGCGGTGCTCGATCCCGAGACGCGGATGGAGCGGCTCCGTCGCGGCTCCGAGGAGGAGCGCGCTTTGGCGGACGCCGTGGGGCGCCGCGCAGGCGAGGTGCCGCGCGAGCTGCGCGCGCCGGTGGCCGCGGCTCGCGCTTCGCTGCTCGAGGACGGCCGGCCGGTCGAGACGTATCGGCGGCTTGGGGTGGACGAGGCGCTCGGCGTTGCTGTGAGGCGGCGCGGCGCCCCGCCGCGCGCTCCACCCCGCGACTCCAGGCCCCGCGAGTTGACCCTCCTCAACCGAAACTGATATATCAGGCCGACTGGGCTGTGGGAAACGAGGAGGTACGACAGTGGCACAGGTGAACGAGAACCCGGGGGTCCTGCTCTACCCGCGGATCAAGAAGTCGCCGTACTTCTATGCGTCGCGCCGTCACGGCGTGCAGCTCTACAGCACCTACAACCACCACTACCACCCGCGCCACTACGGCGACCCGGTCGAGGAGTACTGGCATCTCCTCAACGGCGTGACCCTCTGGGACGTCGGCGGCGCCGAGCGGCAGATCGAGATCAGCGGGCCGGACGCCTTCGACTTCACCAACCTGATCGTCGCGCGCGACCTCAACAAGTGCGCGGTCGGGCAGTGCAAGTACGTCTTCAACACGCTCCCGGACGGCGGCATCATCAACGACCCGGTGCTACTGCGGGTCGAGGAGAACCGCTTCTGGCTGTCGCTGGCCGACAGTGACGTGGAGCTGTGGGCGCGGGGTGTCGCCCACGGCAGCGACTACGACGTGACCATCAAGGAGATCGACGTGGGCCCGCTGCAGGTCCAGGGGCCGAAGTCCAAAGACGTGATGGTCGACCTGTTCGGGGACTCGATCCTCGAGATCCCCTACTACTACCTGCGCGCCTACGAGCTCGACGGGATGAAGGTGCTCGTCTCGAGGACCGGCTACACGTCGGAGCTTGGCTACGAGATCTACCTCTACGAGGCGAGCAAGAACGGGGTCAAGCTGTGGGACGCGGTTCTCGAGGCGGGCAAGCCCCATGACCTCGAGGTGATCGGCCCCTGCCACATCCGCCGCATCGAGGGCGGCATCCTCGCGCTCGGCTGCGACATGTGGTTCGACACCAACCCGTACGAGGTCGGCTACGGCTACGACTGGATGGTCGACCTCGAGCAGGGCGCGGACTTCATCGGCAAGGACGCCCTGCACCAGATCAAGCTCGACGGCCCCAAGCGCCAGCTCGTGGGGGTCGAGATCGAGGGCACCGGTCTCGGGTCGTTCAACGACGGCGCGATGATCGACGTCTTCCCCGTTCACCTGAGCGGCAGTCGCATCGGCGAGGTCACCTCGGCGTGCTGGTCGCCGCAGCTCGAGAAGAACATCGGCTTCGCGATGGTGCCGACCGAGCACTCCGAGCTCGGCACGGAGTTCGAGATCGAGAAGCCCGACGAGACCGTGGGCGCTGTGGTGGTGCCCAAGCCGTTCGTCGATCCCGAGAAGGAGACTCCGAAGCAGGAGTTGACGGCGACCGCCGGTTCGGGAGAATCGTCCTGACGTACCACACATAAGCCTGGCGACAGGAAGGACTCCGGTATGTCCACGCAGTACGACTTCGTGATCGTCGGCGGTGGATCCGCCGGATGCGCGCTCGCCAACCGGCTCTCCGCAAATCCCTCCAACAGCGTCCTGGTCCTGGAGGCGGGCCGTCCCGACTGGTCCTGGGACGTCTTCATCCACATGCCGGCGGCGCTCGCCTTCCCGATCGGCAGCCGCTTCTACGACTGGCGCTACGAGTCGGAGCCCGAGCCCTACATGGGCGGCCGGCGCGTGTTCCATGCGCGCGGCAAGGTGCTCGGCGGCTCGAGCTCGATCAACGGGATGATCTTCCAGCGCGGCAACCCGATGGACTACGAGCGCTGGGCCTCGGACGACGGCATGGAGACGTGGGACTACCACCACTGCCTGCCCTACTTCAAGCGCATGGAGAACGCCCTGGCGGCCGCGCCCGACGACCCCTGGCGCGGACACGACGGGCCGCTCGTGCTCGAGCGCGGGCCGGCGCGCGGGCCGCTCTTCGACGCCTTCTTCGAGGCCGTGCAGCAGGCGGGCTACCCGCTGACCGATGACGTCAACGGCTACAAGCAGGAGGGCTTCGCGAAGTTCGACCGCAACGTGCACAACGGCCGCCGGCTGTCGGCCGCGCGCGCCTACCTGCACCCGGTGCTCGGCCGGCCCAACCTCAAGGTCGAGACGATGGCGCTGGCCACCAAGATCATGTTCGAGGGCGGCAGGGCGGTCGGCGTCGAGTACGCGCGCGGCCGGCGCTCGCACCAGGCCCGCGGTGGCGAGGTCATCCTCTGCGGCGGCGCGATCAACACGCCGCAGCTGATGCAGCTCTCCGGCATCGGCTCGCCCGACCACCTGCGCTCGATCGGGATCGCACCCGTCCACGAGCTGCGCGGAGTCGGCGAGAACCTGCAGGACCACCTCGAGGTCTACATCCAGCACACCTCGCTGAAGCCGATCTCGATGGCGCCCTACTTCAAGATGCAGAACCGGCCGAAGGTCGGCGCCGAGTGGCTGCTGCGCAAGTCGGGACCGGGCGCGACGAACCACTTCGAGGCGGGCGGCTTCATCCGCAGCAACGAAGAGGTGAAGTGGCCGAACCTCATGTACCACTTCCTGCCGATCGCGATCCGCTACGACGGCACGGTCCCGGAGGGCGGCGGCGGCCACGGCTATCAGGTGCACGTGGGCCCGATGTACTCCGATGTGCGCGGGAACTGCCGGGCGGTGTCGACCGACCCGCGCAAGCATCCGGCGCTGCGCTTCAACTACCTCTCGACGGGCAACGACCGCCGCGAGTGGATCGAGGCGGTGCAGGCGACGCGCAAGATCCTCTCCCAGCCGGCCTGGGACGGGATCACGGGCGGCGAGCTGTCGCCCGGCCCCAGCGTCGAGACGGACGAGGAGATCCTCGACTGGGTCGCCAAGGACGCCGAGACCGCGCTGCACCCGTCCTGCACCTGCAAGATGGGGACCGACGACATGGCGGTGACCGACCCGACCTCGATGGGCGTCCACGGCCTCGACGGGCTGCGGGTGGTCGACGCCTCGGTGTTCCCGTACGTCACCAACGGCAACATCTACGCGCCGGTGATGATGGCGGCGGAGAAGGCGGCCGACCTGATCCTCGGCAACACGCCGCTGCCGCCGCAGATGACCGAGTACTACCGGCACCCGCTCGCGGAGACCGGCGACGTGCGCGACCAGGGCGGCTCGGCGTCGGACGGCGAGCCCGCCGACGTGCCCGAGGGGGCGGAGGCGTCGTAGAAGAGGCGGCCGCCTTCGTCGTAGCGGCGACCGACGGGCACAGGACGCGCGCCGAGGCCCTGCTCACGGCGCATCCCGGGATCGAGAGCGATCCCTGGACGCGGCTCGTGCTCGGCCGGGGCTGGGACGGCGATCCGAACGAGCCCGGCGGCCCGCGTGGCTGGGCGCCGCTCGTGTACGTCACCCACTCGTGCTTCGCCGACGCCCGGCTCGCCCGAGAGCTGCTCGAACGCGGCGCGGATCCGAATGCCTTCTTCGTAAATGAGTACGGAAGGATGTCCGCGCTCTACGGCGCCGCCGGCCGCCTCCACGACCCTGAGCTGACCCGCCTGCTGCTCGAGGCCGGCGCCGACCCCGACGACGGCGAGTCGCTCTACCACGCGACCGAGGCCGAGGACCCCGCCTGCCTCGAGCTGCTGCTCGAGCATGGTGCGAGCACGGGCGGGACGAACGCGCTGGCGCACGCGCTCGACGACGAGCGCCTGCCCCACGTGCGCGCGCTGCTCGCGGCCGGCGCCGACCCGAACGAGGGCGCCCTGCTCGCCCACGCGGTGAGGCGCGGGCGCGGCCCCGAGTTCCTGCGCCTGCTGGCGGAGCACGGGGCGGAGCTCGACCGGCCGGGCGGCGAAACCTGGCGCGGCGACGTGCCGCTGCGGACGCCCTACCAGCACGCCGTGCTGCGCGGGCGGACCGACAGCGCCGAGACGCTCGCCGAGCTCGGGGCGTCGACCGAGGTGGCGCCGGAGGACCTCTCGGTGGCGGCCGTCGCCGCTGGTGAGCCGCCGCCGGCCCCGCTGCCGGACGTGCTTGACCCGGACGCGCAGGAGGTCCTGATCCTCGCGGCGCTTCGCGGGCGGCTCGACGCGGTGGTCGACGCCGTCGGGGTGGACTTCAGCGGCGTGGTCGGCGGCTCGCCCGAGGGGACGCTGCTCCACCACGCGGCGTGGGTCGGCAACCCCGAGCTGGTCGGCGCGTTGCTCGAGCGGGGCGCGGACCCGCTGGCGGGCTCGCCCGAGACGCCGCTCGCCTGGGCGGTGCACGGGTCCCAGTTCTCGGACCTACCGGGGCGCGATTACGTGGCCGTGGCGGAGCTCCTGACCGCCGCCGGAGCGACCGTTGAGCAGCGCTACCAGGAGTACGCGGACGGCCCGCTGTACGGCTGGCTCGAAGGGCGGCTCGGGCCCGGGAGCTGAGGCTCCGGCTAGCGCGGGTAGGCCGCCGACACCCCTCCGTCCACAGAGGAGCTGCTAGCGGTGTTGCTCGATTAGGAGGCGTGCCATCGATCGGGCTCGCTGTGCCGCTTGGGCGTCGCCCTCGGTGGCGGAGACGATCGAGCCCTTCATGAGAATGTGCCACGAGTGCGCGAAGGACGCTGAGTCACGCAATGCGGCGTCCTCTGCGAGACGACTCACGACCGTTCGGATGCTCGCGAGATGCCGGATGCTCGCCTGGCCGGCGGGATGTGCGGGGCCCATCTCGAGCAGCACGTTGATGAATGAGCAGGCTTCGAAGTCGTCGCGCTGGAACCATTCGTCGAACAGCTCGAAGATCGCGAGCAGCTGTTCCTCCGGTGTGGCGCCGCGTCGCCTCGCCTCTGCCTCGACCCACGCCAGCGTCCAGCGCTCCTCGCGGCGCTCGAGGAACGCGATCACCAGGTCGTCCTTGGACGGGAAGTGGCGATACAGGGTTGCCTTCGCCACCCCAGCCCGTTCGATCACCTCGTCTACGCCTACGTCGCGGACCGCGCGGCGGGAGAAAAGTTGGTACGCGGTGTCGAGGATGCGCTCCCGCGCATCCGGCTTCGATTGCGGGATGGCTTTGACGGCAGACACCCCTGAGAGCCTACCGGTAGACAGACCGGTCTGTTCACAGTAGAGTACGGAGTTCGTTTCGGTCCCGGAGCGGGATCGGGGAGCAGCATCAGTCTGCTGGGAAAGCGCGACGAGGGGCACAGAGCCACTCGAAGCGATGTCCTCGGGTTATCAGGGGACGTCGCGCGGCCAGCCCCGGTCGAGGTCGCGACTCGGACCTTGCGTCAACAAGACCGACGGAGGTTCCCAATGTGTGCAATCGCCCTCGCACCGCCGAGGCTGTCCCAGACCACCACCCCCGAACGCCGCGACCGCGCTGCCGCGCGGGAGATCGAACGAGCGCTCCTGATCCGCTACCACCGGGAGGGCGACCTTGCGGCGCGGGAGGAGCTTGTGAATCGATGCCTGCCGCTCGCGCGGAGCCTCGCTGGGCGCTACACCTACACGGACGAGCCCTTCGACGACCTGGTCCAGGTGGCGAGCCTCGGGTTGATCAAGGCGATCGATCGCTTCGACCCGGATCGCGGCGCGAAGTTCTCGAGCTATGCCGCACCCACCATCCTGGGCGAGCTGAAGCGCCACTTCCGCGACAAGGGCTGGGCGCTGCATGTGCCGCGCGACCTCCAAGAGCGCACGCTCGTGGTGAGTCGGGCAACGGAGGTGCTCTCCGGCCGGCTTGGCCGATCGCCGAAGCCGCGCGAGGTGGCCGGTGCAATCGGATGCTCCGTCGAGGAGGTACTCGAGGCGCAACAGGCCGCCGCCAGCTACGAGGCAGCATCGCTCGACGCCCCAACGTCGCGTGACGACGATGCGGCCGCACCGCTCGTCGAGTTGCTCGGCGGCGAGGACTCGGGCTACGAGCTCGTCGCTGAACGCGACGCAATAGCGAGCGAATGGAAGGAGCTGCCCGACCTGGAGGCCACGGTCCTTGAGCTGCGCTTCATGCACGGCCTGAACCAGCGTGAGATCGGCGAGCGCATCGGCTACTCCCAAATGCACGTCTCGCGGCTGCTGCGCCGCGCTCTCAGCCAACTCGAGACAGCCGCGGCAGCGGCGTAACCGACCCACTTCGGTGTGGTCTTCGGGGAGGACGCTTCCGCGTGCGGATCGGCCGCTCCCGTGGCGAGACGCCTGGCTTGAAGCGGTGTCGGTGGGGTACGTGGCGGGGATGACCGTGAAGCACCCAACTGAACGAGGCAGCGAAGGGCGGACGCTGTTCGACCGGGCCGCAGAGGCGGCCTCGAACTTTTCGAGCAGTCCGATGTTCTTCACGGTCTGCGGACTGTTGGTGGCGGCCTGGGCCGCCTCGTACGTGCTCGTTTCGAGCGACACCGTGCACCACGTTCTCGCCGATGCCATGGCCGCGGTCACCTTGCTGCTCGTGGCACTGCTGAAGAACGCGGAGCGTCGAGCGGAGCACGCGGTCCAAGGCAAGCTTGACCGGCTGGCCGAGGCCATGCTCGCCGAGCGTCGCGAACACCCGGATGACGGCGCAGAGGAGCTCGAGGAGGCCGTGGGAATGCACGACGAGGTTTGACCCGCCCTCGGGCGAATCCGGACCGCGGCCACATTGACGTGCCCAACGCTGTGCCCTGCCCAAGACCTCCGCCGATGATTCCCGTGCCGCGAGCCGGTCTCTTATGGGCAACGGCAATCACCTCAAAGGAGATGGATGCAGCAACGGGCTGAGATTTCCGAACGGCGACGCTGGCTGGCCCTGTACGTCCTCTGCGTGGGGATGCTGATGATCGTCCTCGACGCCACGATCGTCAACGTCGCCCTGCCGACGATCCAGGATGACCTGGGCTTCGCGCAGAACGACCTCGCGTGGGTGGTCAATGCGTACCTGATCGCGTTCGGCGGCCTGCTCCTGCTGTCGGGTCGGATCGGCGACCTGATCGGCCAGCGGCGCATCTTTCTCATCGGTCTCGCCGTGTTCACCGCCGCGTCGCTGCTGTGCGCGCTTGCCCAGAGCCAGGGCCTGCTGGTCGGAGCGCGTTTCGTTCAGGGTGTGGGCGGCGCGCTGACGTCGGCGGTCATCCTGGGGATGATCGTGACCATGTTCCCGGAACCCCGCGACCAGACGAAGGCGATCGGGATCTACACGTTCGTCGCCGTCGCCGGCGGCTCGATCGGGCTGCTGGTGGGCGGCGTGCTCACGGAGACGCTCAACTGGCATTGGATCTTCTTCGTCAACCTGCCGATCGGGCTTGCGACTGCGCTGTTCGCGATCAGGCTGGTCCCCGATCGCGAGGGAATCGGTCTCGCCGCCGGGGCCGATCTCCCCGGCGCTGCGCTGCTGACCGTCGGTCTGATGCTCGGCGTGTACACGATTCTCGGGGTCACGGAGGAGGGCTGGGGATCGACCCAGACGCTCGCACTCGGCGCGGTCTCGATTGGGCTCCTCGCCGCGTTCGTTGTCCGCCAGGCACGTGTGGCGAATCCGTTGATGCCGCTGCGACTGTTCCGCTCGCGCAATGTTGCCGGCGCGAACCTTGTTCAGGCGCTGCTCGTGGTGGGGATGTTCGGGATGTTCTTCCTCGGAGCTCTCTACATGCAGCGAATCCTCGGCTATGACGCGCTCCAGGTCGGCCTCGCCTACCTGCCGACGACCGTGGTCATGGGCATCATGTCCTTCCGCTTTACCGGGCAGCTCAACCTGCGGTATGGGCCGCAGGCGACGCTCGTCCCCGCGATGGTCTTCGTCGTCGTCGCGCTGCTCCTCCTTGCCCGCACGCCGGTCGACGCGACCTACGCGATCGACTTGCTGCCGGCGATGATCCTGTTCGGGCTCGGGGCCGGGCTCGGCGTTCCCGTCGCTGATGACCCTTGCAATGTCGGGCGCCACGGCGAGCGACTCGGGGCTGGCCTCGGGGCTGGTCAATACCAGCGTCCAGGTGGGCGGCGCGGTCGGACTCGCGGTGCTCGCCACGTTCGCAACCGAGCGCACCGAAGCACTGCTCGCCGACGGCGAGCCGGCCGCCTCGGCGCTCAACTCCGGCTACCACCTCGCATATCTGATCGGCGCAGGGCTGGTGCTTGTCGCGATCGCGATCGCCGTGAGCGTCCTGCGCGTGCGGCAGCCCGAAGCGGCCCCGGAACCGGTCCCCGAAACGCCCGCCGAACCGGTCCCCGGCGCAGCCACCGCACCGGCGGGGGCGCCGGCCATACGAATTCGGCCGCTCCCGGCCAACGCGGACGCTCCGGGCGCGGGCTGCGTGGAGACCGGCATGCGAGTCGTGATCGGCTGCGGTGGGTGCACCGCCACGGCGCCGTAGGGCAACGTGAAGGTATGACACCCGACTACGCGCCAACTCCGGTAGAGGACTTCCTGGATCCCGATCATCCGACGCTCTTCCCCCGGCTCACGCCCACGCAGATCGAGTACCTGGCGGAGATCGGCACCCAGCTGTCGTTCGCGCGCGGGGACCTCGTTTGGGAGCACGGCCAGCGCGACACCCCCCTGTACGTGGTCCTCAGCGGAGCCTTGGACGTCATCGACCAAGCGCCGGAGGGTGACCGCTACTTCACCCAATGCAGGGAGGGGACCTTCGCCGCCGACATCTCCATGTTCACCGGCGAGCCGACGCTCGCCGCCGGGTTCGCGGCCGAGCCGACATCGCTTGTTGCGCTCCCGCCGGAGGACGTGCGCCGGGTGGTTGCGACCACGGCCGAGCTCGGCGACCTGCTTCTGCGAACCATGGTCACGCGCCGGGAGTGGTTGCAGGGCCGCGGCTTGGGTCAGCAGCGGCTGATCGGCTCACGATGGTCGAACGAGGCGTTCACCGTGCGCGAGCTGCTGGAGCGCAACCTCGTTCCCTTCACCTGGCACGACCTCGCCGTCGACGAGGAGAGCAGGGTCTTGCTCGACGGACTCGGCATCGAGGAGGCCGACTGCCCGGTCCTGGTCCGTTCCGACAGCGTCATCCGGCACGCCACGGTGACCTCGGTCGCCGAAGAGCTGGGCCTCCGAGCGCAGGTCGACGGCCAGAGCTTCGACGTCGTCGTGCTCGGCGGCGGCCCGGCCGGGCTGGCCGCTGCGGTCTACGCCTCCTCCGAGGGTCTCAGCACGCTGGTGGTCGAACAATTCGCCCCGGGCGGTCAGGCGGGTACGAGCGCTCGAATCGAGAATTATCTCGGCTTCCCGACCGGCCTTACCGGCGCGGATCTCACCCGACGGGCGACACTCCAGGCGCGCAAGTTCGGCGCCGTGATCTCCAGCGTCCACGAAGCGTCTCGGGTCTCGGAGCCGGAGGCCGGGGGATTGCGCGAGATCCGGCTTGCCGACGGTCAGCGCGTGCGGGGCCGATCCGTGGTCCTGGCCCCGGGTGCGGACTATCGTCGACTGCCGGCGGAGAATGCGGATCGATTCGAGGGGCAGGGCCTGTATTACGCCGCGACCCACATCGAGGCCCAGCAATGCTCCATGGACGACGTCGTCGTCGTGGGCGGGGGAAACTCCGCCGGCCAGGCGGTGGTCAAGCTCGCCGACCACGCCCGCCAGGTCCACGTCGTTGCGCGGCGAAGGCTCGAGTTGGCGATGTCGCGCTACCTGGTCGATCAAATCGAGGCCAAGTCGAACGTCCGCGTCTGGTCCGGGTGTGAGGTCCGGGCGCTCGAGGGCGACGAGAAGCTCGAGGCCGTCGTGATCTCGGGTGCGGGGCCCGATCGCCGCGTCCCGACCGCCGCGGTGTTCGCGATGATCGGCGCCTCGCCGAGGTCCGAGGGGCTCGTCGACTACGTCGGCCAGGACGGCAAGGGCTTCGTGGTCACCGGCGAGGAGGCACGCCGCCACGCGGACTTCTCCCGACACTGGGACGGGGCGGACCGAGGCCCGCTGATGCTCGAGTGCACGCGTCGCGGCGTCTTTGCCATCGGCGACGTCCGCACAGGCTCGACCAAGCGCGTTGCGGCGGCCGTGGGGGACGGCGCGCTGGTGGTCCGCTCCATTCACGCCTCGCTCGATCCCCGCCAAACGTAAACGAGCTGCTTCAGAGCAGCACCGGCCGCGTCGCCTCTATGCGCGCCCGCCGGAAACGGCTGCCCTCGATCCCGCGCGTCGACAGCTCCAGCCGCAGGATGCCGGTGCTCGTGGTCCCCGGCGAGCCGGCGCCGAACACGAAGTTGCCGAGGCTGTAGGCCACGAGCCGGCGCGGGCCGACGCTCCGGATCGGCTGCAGCACGTGCGGATGGGCGCCGATCACGGCGGTGGCTCCTGCCGCGAGCGCCTCGTTTGCGAAGGCGCGCTGGCGGCCGTCCTCGACGGTCGCCCGCTCGATGCCCCAGTGGAAGGTCGCGATCACGACGTCGGCGCGGCGCTTCGCGCGCGCGACGCTCGCGCGGATGTTCTCGGTGGTGGCCTGCTGGGTGCCGGCGCGATCCGGGCCGGCGAAGAAGGACGCCGGCAGGATGTCCGAGAAGCCGACGAACGCGATCCGCAGCCCGAGCCGCTCGATCACACGCGGCTGCGAGGCCGAGGCGAGGCCGCCGCCGGCGCCCACGGCCGACATGCCGTAGCGGCGCACGTACTTGATCGTGTCGAGCATGGCCGCGGTGCCGTAATCGCCGACGTGGTTGTTGGCGAGGTTGACGACGTCGAAGCCGGCGAAGCGGGCCATGGCCCGCAGCGACGCCGGATGCCCGCGGAAGTTGAACTCCTTCGGGACCGGGAAGCCGCGCGTCGAGATCGCGCACTCGAGGTTGCCGAAGGCGACGTCGGCCCGCCGCAGCACCGGCGCCACGCTCGTCCACGGATAGCGCACGCCGAACCTGCCGATGTAGGCGCCGGGCAGATCGCCGAGGTTGACGTCGCCGACCGAGGCGAGCGTGACGTTGCGCGAGCGGACGGTCAGGCGCTTCGAGGCGCGCCCGTCGACCGCGACGGCCCGGAGCGCATAGCGCGGCCGGATCCGCCCCGGTCGGACCCGACGCTCGAAGGCGCCCTGCGCATCGGCGCGCGCGCCGGCGAGCGGCCGCCAGCGCGAGCGCAGCCGCACCTCGATCTGGACGCGGCTGCCGGGCGGCGCGGCGCTTCCGGACAGCTCGAAGGCCGTCCCGCTCGCGACCACCCGCGGTCCGTCCAGGACGAGCGGCGGCGGGGGAGGCAGTGGGGGGCACCTGGCCGGCCGCCGGAGCGGCGGCGGCCAGGAGGCCCGCCAGGCTCAGGACAAGGGTGCGCCGCACGCGGCGCACCCTAACCCGTGCTACTTGACGAACAGGATCTCGCTGTACTTCGGCAGCGGCCAGAGGTCGTCCGCCACGACCTTCTCCAGCTTGTCGCCGAGCTCGCGCAGCTTCTCGAGCGCCGTCAGCTGGTTGTCGCGGGCGTAGACCGCGAGGTCGAGCCCCTCGATCCCGTCCGGGTAGTGGTTGGCCTGCTCGACGCTCGCCGATCGCGTCGGCGAACTCGCCCACGAGCGTGCGCGTCTCGGCCGCCATCGCGTCCATGCCCGCCGCGTCGATCACGGCGAGGTGGCGCAGCGCCGCCGGCAGCAGCATCGTGCGGGCGATCGAGGCGGCCGTCTCCGTCTCGATGTTCGCGCGCGTCGAGTACTGCTCGGCCCAGACCTCGAAGCGCGACTCGAGCTCGCGGTGCGAGAGCACGTCGTACTTCTCGAAGGCCGTCACCGTCTGGTCGGTGAGGATCTCGGGCAGCGCCTCCGGCGTCGTGCGCAGGTTCTTGAGCCCGCGCCGCTCGGCCTCCTCGTGCCACTCCTCGGCGTAGTTGTCGCCGCCGAAGATGATCCGCTTGCTGTCCTTGTACGCCCCGCTCACGACCTCGGTGACGGCCTCGGCGAGGTCGCCGCCGTCCGAGAGCTTCGACTCGAGCTGGTCGGAGAGCTCGTCGATCGCCTCGGCGGCGATCGTGTTGAGCACGGTGTTCGGGAAGGCGAGCGACATGCTCGACCCGAGCGCCCGGAACTCGAACTTGTTGCCGGTGAAGGCGAACGGCGAGGTCCGGTTGCGGTCGCCGCCGTGCATCGGCAGCGGCGGCAGCACGGGCGTGCCGAGGCCGAGCACGGAGGCGGGCGTGTGCGGGTCGCCCTCGCCCGAGGCGAGCGCCTCGAACACCTTCTCGAGCTCGGCGCCGAGGAAGATCGACATGATCGCCGGCGGCGCCTCGTTGGCGCCCAGCCGGTGGTCCTGCCCGATGCCCGCCACAGACGCGCGCAGCAGCCCCTGATGCTTGTCGACCGCCTTGATCACCGCGGCGCAGAAGAACAGGAAGTTGATGTTGTCCGCGGGCGTGTCGCCTGGCTCCATCAGGTTGTGGCCGGTGTCGGTCCCCATCGACCAGTTGTTGTGCTTGCCCGAGCCGTTGACGCCGGCGAACGGCTTCTCGTGCAGCAGGCAGACGAGCCCGTACTTGCGGGCGACCGACTGGAGCAGCTGCATCGTGAGCTGCTGGTGGTCCGAGCCGACATTCGAGTTCTCGAAGACCGGCGCGATCTCGTACTGGCCCGGGGCGACCTCGTTGTGGCGGGTCTTGACCGGCACGCCGAGCTTCGCCAGCTCGAGCTCCGAGTCCATCATGAAGGCGAGCACGCGCTCGGGGATCGAGCCGAAGTAGTGGTCGTCGAGCTCGTGGCCCTTGGGCGGCTTGGCGCCGAAGAGCGTGCGGCCGGTGTTGATCAGGTCGGGGCGCTCGAAGTAGTACTGCTCGTCGATCAGGAAGTACTCCTGCTCGGGCCCGACCGTGGTGAAGACGCGCACGGCCTCGTTGTCGCCGAGCAGCCGCAGCGCCCGGATGGCCGAGTTCGAGAGCGCGTCCATCGAGCGCAGCAGCGGGATCTTGGCGTCGAGCGCCTCACCCGTCCATGAGGCGAACGCGGTCGGGATGCACAGCAGCGCGCCGTTCGGGTTCTCGAGGATGAAGGCCGGGCTCGTGGGGTCCCAGGCGGTGTAGCCGCGCGCCTCGAAGGTCGCCCGTACGCCGCCCGTCGGGAACGAGGAGGCGTCCGGCTCGCCCTGGATCAGCTCCTTGCCCGAGAACTCGGCGAGCGCGACGCCGTCACCGGCCGGCGTGAAGAAGGAGTCGTGCTTCTCGGCGGTCAGCCCGGTGAGCGGCTGGAACACGTGCGTGTAGTGGGTGGCGCCGTTCTCGAGCGCCCACTCCTTCATCGCCAGCGCGACGGCGTCGGCGAGCGTCGGGTCGAGCGGCTCGCCCTGCTCGAGCGTGCGCTGCAGGCGCTTGTAGGTGTCCTTGGGCAGGCGCGTGCGCTGCACCGCCGCTGAGAAGACGTTGGATCCGAACGGATAGTTGGCGGGCTGCGTCAGGTCGACGGACCCGAGCGCCTCTCCGTTGGGGCTCCACTGCGCGGCGGTGACGTTGTGCTGGCGAATTTTCGGCATGTCGTGACTGGTCCTCCTGGGTGGTTCCGGGCGAGATCTAAGGTAGCCGCGGCTCGCGCGCGCAGCGTTGTACAGCTGTCCAAAGTTCCCGGCGACCCTTTCGCCCGCCTGTCAACTTCGTCCAAGACCCGTTCGGGACACGTGCGTACCCTCGGGTGAATGGCCGCCATCGAGCTCAGCGGAGTCGTCAAGCGCTTCGGCGAGATCACCGCCGTCGACGGGCTCGATCTCGACGTCCCCGAGGGCACCTGCCTGGGCCTGCTCGGGCCGAACGGGGCCGGCAAGTCGACCACGATGCGCATGCTCACCGGGCAGGCGCTGGCGGATGAGGGCTCGATCACGGTGCTCGGCTTCACGCTGCCGGAGGAATCGAAGGAAGCGCGCGCGCAGATGGGGGTCGTGCCGCAGCTCGACAACCTCGACGTCGACGTGACGGTCGAGGACAACCTCGCGGTGTTCGCCCGGCTCTACCGCGTGCCCGACGTGCGCGACGCGGTCGACCGCGGCCTCGCGCTCGCCCGGCTCACGGAGCGGCGGCGCGACGAGGTCGACAAGCTCTCGGGCGGCATGCGCAGGCGGCTGCTGCTCGCGCGCGGCCTCGTGCACCGGCCGCGGCTGCTCCTGCTCGACGAGCCGACCGTGGGACTCGATCCGCAGATCCGCACGCAGCTGTGGTCGTTGATTGACAGCCTGCGCTCCGAGGGTACGACGATCCTGATGTCGACCCACTACATCGAGGAGGCCCAGCGGCTCGCCGACGAGGTCGCCGTGATGACGCACGGCAAGATCGTCGACCGCGGCAAGCCGGCCGAGCTGATCGAGAAGTACGCGGGGCGCGAGACGGCCGAGGTCTATGGCCCGCCCGATCGGCTCGCCGAGGCGCGCGCGAAGGCCGAGGCGCACGACCTGAACGTGCGTCCCGCCGGCCCGGCGATCGCGATCGTCGGCTCCGAGCGAGCGACCGACGGCGCCGTGCCGGAGGACGCGGTCCGGCGCGCCGCGTCGCTCGAGGACGTGTTCGTGATGCTCACAGGTGAGGAGGCAGAGTGAAGGACGGACCTGCGAACCGGCAGCCATCGGCGGCGTCATGAGCCGCGAGGTCGCGAACTTCCGCACCTTCTGGAAGGCGACCACCTTCTCGAGCGTGCTCGAGCCGGTGATCTACCTGCTCGCGTTCGGGCTCGGGCTCGGCGCGACGATCGTCGACCGCGTCGACGGGCTCGAGTACGTCGAGTTCGTCGGCACCGGCATGGTCGCCACGGCGGTGATCTTCTCGAGCGCCTTCCCGGCGATGTTCGGCACGTTCGTCAAGGAGCGCTTCCAGCGCACCTACGACGCGATCCTGGCCGCGCCGGTCGACGTGGAGGAGCTCGTGACCGCCGAGATGCTCTGGATCGCGCTGCGCGCCGGCTTCTACGGCTGCTTCCCGCTGATCGTGGCGATGCTGTTCGGGCTCGACCCGGCGTGGGGCATGCTGCTCGTGCCGTTCTTCTGCTTCATCACGGCACTGGCGTTCGCCGCCTTCGGCATCGCGATCGCCGCCAGCGTGCCGAAGATCGACAGCTTCAACTACGTCACCACGCTCGTGATCACACCGCTGTTCCTGGTGGCGGGCACCTTCTTCCCGATCGACCAGCTGCCCGAGGGCTTTCAGGTGGCCGCTCAGTTCAACCCGCTGTACCAGCTCGTCGAGCTCGTGCGCGGCGCGGCGTTCGGGTTCGAGGCGACCGACTTGATTAGAGTCGCAGTGCTGATCGGTTTCGCGGTCGCCCTCTGGCGGGTGGCCGTGAGCCGTATGACCAAGCGGTTAATCGACTAACTGTCGAAGCGGCGACCGCGTATTTTCTACGTACGTCGAAGGGCAGTCGCGCCCTCGACCGCCAACCTTCCCACCGGATGCTCCTCCCCACCGATACCGGCGCCCGCACTCGGGGCGACCTCCTCCTAACCGGGTCGACCGGGTTCCTCGGCATGGAGCTGCTGGCGCGGCTTCTAGAGGACACCGATCGCCGGGTGTGGGCGCCGGTTCGGGCGGGGGATGACTCCGAGGCCGAGGCCCGGCTGCGGGCGACGCTGGCGACGCTGCTCCCGGATCCGGGCATGTATTCGGAGCGCGTGGTGGCCTTCGCGGCCGACCTCACGCAGCCGCGGCTGGGCCTCGGCGAACGCCGCCGCGACGAGATCGCCGAGCACGTCGGCGAGATCATCCACTCGGCGGCATCCGTCTCCTTCACGCTGCCGCTCGAGGAAGCGCGGCAGATCAACCTCGAGGGGACGCGCCGGATGCTCGAGCTCGCCGCCGACTGCCACGCGCGCGGTGGGCTGACTCGCTACGCCCACGTCTCGACCGCGTACGTCGCGGGTGATCACAGCGGCGACTTCACCGAGCTCGACCGCGACCTGGGCCAGGGCTTCAACAACACCTACGAGCAGTCGAAGTGGGAGGCCGAGCGGCTCGTAGGCGAGCGCGGCGCCGAGCTGCCGGTGCAGATCTTCCGGCCGAGCATCGTCGTCGGCCACGAGCGCAGCGGCTGGACGGCCTCCTTCAACGTGATCTACACGCCTCTGCGGATGTACGCGCGAGGGGCGCTGCCGCTCATCCCGGCGCGGCGCTCCGCGCCCGTGGACATCGTGCCGGTGAGCTACGTCGCGCGCTCGATACTGGCGCTCGACGACGCCGGTGCGGGGCGCACCTTCAACCTCGTGGCGGGACCCGACGCGCCGACCATGGGCGAGCTGATCGACCTCACGGTCAGCCACTTCGACGGCCCGCCGATCCGGACCGTCTCGCCGGCGGTCTACCGGCGCACGATCGAGCCGGTCCTGACCCGGCGCGCCACGCCGGCGCAGCGGCGCTGGATCGAGCAGAGCGCTGTGTTCTTCCCCTACTTCTCGACGGGGATTCGCTTCCGGGACGACGCGACCAGGGCCGCGCTGGAGCCGCTCGGGGTGCAGGCGCCGGCGCTCGGCGACTACTTCGAGCGGCTGGTCGACTTCGCGGTCGGCTGCAAGTGGGGCGGGCGCAAGGTGGGCCGCGCCCAGGCGCTCGCGGCCGCCACCGTCTAGGCAGCAGGGTCCTGGCGAGCTGCCTCGAGCAGCTCGCGGACCTCACGGACGGCCACGGACAGCGTCGTGATGTCGAAGGTGCGGCCGGCAGCGATGTCCGCAAGCGTCTGCATGCAGCGCCCCGAATCGCGATGCGTCTCGAGCCAGCCCGCTACGCGTTCCTCGGGCCGCTCGAGCCGCGGTCCCGCGCGCAGCACCTCGGCGGTCAGCTCGCGATGGATCGTGTAGAGGTCGTCTCGCAGCGCGGCGCGTGCCATCGCCTGCCAGCGGTCCTCGCGCGGGAGCGCGACGATCCGCTCGTGCACCCAGTGCAGGCCGAGGCGGCTGCCGAGCCGGAAGTGCACGGCCGCCACGGCCTGCACGTCGAGTCCGGCGTCGTCCGCGACCTCGACCACGTCGAGCGCGGCATACATGTGCGGCAGCCCGGCGATGCGCGTCGCGAGCTCCTCGGGTACGCCGGCCGCGCGCAGCTCGTCGTCGCGGCGAGCGAGTGGCTCCAGGTCGTCGGGGTCGAGAAGCTGCGGCATCTTCTCGTCGAGTACCGCCGCCCCCGGGCGGTAGCGCTCGACGGTCGACGCGATGTCCATCGGCGCGCGACGGTTCCGAAGGAGCCAGCGCGAGCCGCGCTCGATCAGGCGCCTGCCCTCGAGCAGCATCGAGATCTGCACGTCCGCGCGGACCTCGTTGTCGAGCGCCTCGATCGCCCGCCACTGCGGGCGCATCTCGAACACCTCGCGCGCGACGGCGTAGGCGCGCGCGATCTCCGACGGCGGCGCGCCGGTCTCCTCGTTCAGGCGGAAGGCGAAGGTCGTGCCGCCGCCGTGGAGCATGTTGTTGACCACCTGCGTCGCGACGATCTCGCGGTCCAGTCGGTGCGCGTGCATCGGCTCGGGGTAGCGCTCGGGCAGCGGCGGAGGGAAGTAGCCCTCGAGCTCGTCTGAGAGGTAGGGATCCTCGGGCACGCCCGAGTCGAGCAGCTCGGCGTAGAGGAACACCTTCGAGTAGGCGAGCAGCACCGCCAGCTCGGGCCGCGTGAGGCCGCGGCGCTCGCGGGCTCGCTCGGCGATCTCCTCGTCGTCGGGCAGCGCCTCGAGCCGGCGGTCGAGCTTCGCGTGCTGCTCGAGCGCGCGGATGAAGCGCTGGTGGACGTCCAGCATCGAGGGCGCCTGCACCTCGGACATCGAGAGCGTCTCGCTCTGCTCGTAGTTGTCCTTCAGGACGAGGTCGGCGACCGTCTCGGTCATATCGACGAGCAGGGCGTCGCGCTGCTTGACGGTCATGTCGCCGGCGTCCACGACGGCGTCGAGCAGGATCTTGATGTTGACCTCGCGGTCGGAGCA
>CAWFZK010000032.1:0-29395 GCA_963820315.1 uncultured Thermoleophilaceae bacterium
CCGTGACCCGGGGTGTACGGCCGCTCCACCCAGGGGGAGAGCGCGACCGTTCCGTCCGCTTCTCCACCGAGGATGCGTCGGATGCAGGCGAGACCCTCACGCTGGACGTGCGTGCCCTACGAGGTAGCCGTCGCGCGCCGGCTGGCCGAGGGGCTCGGGGTGTCGCCGACCGTGGGGACGGTCCTCGCGCGCCGCGGCTTCGCCGACGCGGACGAGGCGCGCCGCTTCCTCGCGGCAGAGGAGCGCCACGACGCGCGTTCGCTCTCGGGCGTGCCGGAGGCCTGCGAGCTGATCCTCGAGCACGTCCGGCGCGGCACGCGCATAGCCGTGTTCGGTGACTACGACGTGGACGGTGTCTGCTCGACGGCCATGCTCGTCCGGACCCTGCGCGCCCTCGGCGCCGAGCCGGTCTGGGCGCTGCCGAGCCGCTTCGACGAGGGCTACGGGCTCTCGGCCGCCGCCGTCGAACGGCTCGCCGCTCGCGGCGCCGGGCTGCTGGTGACGGTGGACTGCGGTGTCACGGCGGTCGAGCCGGTCGCCGCCGCGCGTGCCGCCGGGCTCGACGTGGTGGTCACGGACCACCACCGGCCCGGGGCCGAGCTGCCGGATTGCCCGCTCGTCCACCCGGCGCCGCCTGGCCGCGCGCCCTATCCCGCCGCCCTGTGTGCCGCCGGTGTCGTCCTGAAGCTCTCGCACGCGCTCCGCGACGCCGCGGGCCACGAGCCGGGCGCGGCCGACGACGACCTCGATCTAGCCGCGCTCGCGACCGTCTGCGACCTCGTCCCGCTGCGCGACGAGAACCGGCGGATCGTCAGGGAGGGATTGCGCGCGCTGGCGCGCAGCGAGAAACCGGGGCTGCGCTCGCTGATGGCCGTTGCCGCGGTCGAGCCCTCCGGGCTCTCCGAGCACGCGCTCGGGTTCCGGCTCGGCCCGCGCATCAACGCCGCCGGTCGCATGGGCCGCGCGGACGCCGCGCTCGAACTGCTCCTCACGGAGTCGGGCGCCCGGGCCGACGAGATCGCCCGCGAGCTCGATCTCCTCAACCGCGACCGCCAGGAGGCGGAGACGCGCATCCTGTTCGCCGCCGACGCCGCCTGCGCGCCACAGGCAAGCCGGGCTGCCCTCGTCGTGGCCGACAGCGGCTGGCACCCGGGCGTCGTCGGGATCGTCGCGTCACGGCTCGTCGAGAAGTGGCGCCGGCCCGCGGTGGTGATCGCGCTCGATGAGGACGGCAGCGCCGGACGCGGGTCGGGGCGCAGCATCTCCGCGTACGACCTCCACGCCGGGCTCGCCGCCTGCTCGGTGCATCTCACCCGCTTCGGCGGCCATCCGATGGCGGCGGGTGTCGAGCTCGAGGCGGCCTCGGTCGAGCCGTTCCGCGACGCGCTCGCCGCTCACGCCGGTGCCGCGCTCGCACCGGACGACCTGATCCCCGTCGAGCGCGTAGACGCCGTCGTGCCCGGCGGCGAGCTCGGCCTCGACTTGGCCGAGGAGCTCGACCTGCTGCGGCCGTTCGGGATGGGCAACCCGCAGCCGACCCTGCTCGTGCCGGCCGCGCGCATCGCGAACGTGGCCGGCATGGGGGAGGAGCGCCAGCACGCGCGCTTCACGCTCCTCAGCGCCGGCGTGCGCGCCCGCGGGGTCGCCTTCGGCGCCACGCAGAAGTCGCTCGCGGCCGACGAGGCGCGCCACGTCGCGCTGCGGCTCGAGAGCAACCGCTGGAACGGCACGGTCGAGCCGCGCGTCGTGCTGCGCGCGCTCTGCCCGCCGGAAGCCGGCACGCTGCGCGTCCTGGGCGAGGACGCGCCGTTCTGGGAGCGCCTGCGCGCCGAGCTCGAGCGCGACCCGGCGGGCGGCCCGCCGCCGAGCGCCTCGGGCTCGCTGACGGATCGGCGCGGCGCCGGCTTCGCGGGCGTCGCCGGGGACCTGCTCTCGAGCGGGGAGAGCGTGCTCGTAGCGGTGGCGGACGTCCCGCGCCGGCGGGCGTCGCTCGAGTCGCTCGTCGCCGGCATGGCGGAGGGCGGCCTCGCCGTCGCCTCGTGGAGCGCGCTCGGCGCCAGCCCGGGCGCGGTCGCGGGCTTCCGGCACCTGCTGGCGCTCGACCCGCCCCCGGGCGGCATCGCCGACCCGCTCCTCAGGCTCGCGCCCGGCGGCCACGCCGCCTGGGGGCCCGACGAGGTGGAATTTGCGCTCGCGGCGTGCCGTGCCGAGCTCGAGCTGCGGCCCGCCCTGACCGAGGCGTTCCGCGCCCTGCGCGCCCTCGCGCCCGGAGCTCCCGCCGCCGAGCTCGAGACAGCCCTCACGGGCGCGGGCGCCTACCCGCGCAGCGCCGGCTGCTGTGGGCGCGTGCTGCGCATCCTGGGCGAGCTCGGGCTCGTCGATGTCGACCTCGACGCACCGAGCTGCCGGGTCGTCGAGGGCGTGCGCAGCGACCTCGAGCTCTCGCCGTCGTTCCGCGCCTATCACGGCCGCTTCGAGCAGATCGAGCGCGCGCTGGCCGGCGAACTGCCCGCCGCCCCGCAGGCAGCGCCGGCCGCGCGCGCGTCCTAGTCGTTCATCCGCCGAGCGGGCCGATGCCGGCCGCGCGTGACCCGTCGCCGTGGCCGACTCTAAACTCGGAGAGGACATGCCGAAGCTACCGCGTGGCAACGGGAGACCCAGGGTCGGCGCGCCGGCCGCGGCACCCGTGCGCCCGGAGGGCGAGGCAGAGCGGCGCGACTTCGAGCACCATCGCGTCGACGAGCACCTGAGCGCCGAGTCGCTCGAGGCCACCGGACTGCGTGCGCGGCTCACCGACGACCAGCGCGTGCTGCTCGCCGACCTGTTCGCGGTCGTGGAGGAGCACGCGGACGAGGCCGCCGAGGAGATCGACCGCCGGCTCGTGGAGAAGGCGTTCGTCTTCGCCTGCGACCGCCACGCGGACCAGCGCCGCGCGACCGGCGAGGACTTCATCATCCACCCCGTCGGCGTGGCCAAGATCTGCGCCGGCATGCGCCTCGACACGGCGACGCTCTGCGCGGCGCTGCTGCACGACACCGTCGAGGACACGAGCGCGTCGCTCGACGAGGTCCAGGAGGAGTTCAGCGAGGAGGTCTGCCAGCTCGTCGACGGCGTGACGAAGCTGTCCGGCGTCACCTTCCAGAGCCGCGACGACCGCCAGGCGGAGAACTACCGCAAGATGATGGTCGCGATGGCCCAGGACATCCGGGTCATCCTGATCAAGCTCGCCGACCGGCTGCACAACATGCGCACGATCGGCGCGATGCCGAAGCCCAAGCAGCAGGAGAAGGCGAAGGAGACGCTCGAGATCTTCGCCCCGCTCGCCCACCGGCTCGGCATCCACGCGATCAAGTGGGAGCTCGAGGACCTCGCCTTCGCCACGCTGCACCCGCGCAAGTACAACGAGATCAAGCAGCTCGTCTCACAGCAGCGCGACGAGCGCGAGGCCTACGTGGGCCGGGCGGGCGAGTACCTGGGCAAGGAGCTCGGGGCCGTCGGCATCGACGCCGAGATCTCGGGACGCGCGAAGCACTTCTACTCGATCTACTCGAAGATGACCAAGAAGGGTCGCGAGTTCAACGAGATCTACGACCTCACCGCGATGCGCGTGATCGTCGACTCGGTCAAGGACTGCTACGGCGCCATCGGGGTCATCCACTCGCTCTGGAAGCCGCTCCCGGGGCGCTTCAAGGACTGGGTCGCGATGCCCAAGTTCAACATGTACCAGGCGCTCCACACGACGGTGATCGGGCCCGAGGGGCTGCCGCTCGAGATCCAGATCCGCACGATGGAGATGCACCGCACCGCCGAGTTCGGCGTGGCCGCGCACTGGATCTACAAGGAGGACGGCTCGAAGCCCGTCGAGGCCAAGGTCGAGTGGCTGCGCCACCTGCTCGACTGGCAGCACGACATGAAGGACCCGCAGGAGTTCGCCGAGACGCTCAAGGCGGACCTGTTCGAGGACGAGGTGTTCGTCTTCACCCCCAAGGGCGAGGTCAAGTCGCTGGCCGCGGGCGCCACCCCGCTCGACTTCGCCTACGAGATCCACACGGACGTCGGCCACCGCTGTGTGGGCGCCAAGGTCAACGGCAAGATCGTGCCGCTCCACTACACGCTGCAGTCGGGCGACATCGTCGAGGTGCTGACCTCGAAGAAGGAGCGCGGCCCGTCGCGCGACTGGCTCGCGCTCGCCAAGACGACGCGCGCCCAGTCCAAGATCCGCGCCTGGTTCAAGCGCGAGCGCCGCGAGGACTCGGAGCGCACGGGTCGCGAGATCCTGCACGAGAACCTCAAGCGCGCCGGCCTGCCGCCGCAGAAGATCGCCGGCTCGCCGCTGCTCGCGGACGTGATCCGGGAGATGGGCTTCCGCAAGGGCGAGGACTTCTACATCGCGCTCGGCCAGGCCAAGATCTCGTCCAAGACCGTCGTCAACAAGCTGATGCACCGCCTGAAGGAGGGCGAGTCGGCGGTCGAGGCGCCCTCGCCGGCGGCGGAGCTCCTCGAGCGCAAGGAGACGCCGAAGAAGACGGCCGCCTCCTCCACCTACGGCATCAAGGTCGAGGGCGTCGAGGACGTGATGCTGCGGATCGCCAAGTGCTGCCGGCCCGTGCCCGGCGACCCGATCCTCGGTTACATCTCGCTGGGCAAGGGCATCACGATCCACCACGAGAACTGCCCGAACGCGATCGCGCTGAAGAAGAACCCGGAGCGCTTCGCCAAGGTCGAGTGGGAGGGCGACACCACCTCGTCCTTCCGCGTCGAGCTCCAGGTCGACGGCTGGGACCGCCACCGCCTGCTCGAGGACCTGTCGCGGACCTTCGCCGAGACCGGCATCAACATCCTCGAGGCCCGCTGCACGGTCGTGCACCCGATGGTCAAGAACCGCTTCGTCGTCGAGGTGGGGGACACCCAGTCGCTGAAGACGGCCATCACCCGGATCCGGAACATCGAGTCGGTCTTCGACGCGTACCGGGTGACCCCGACGGTCTGAGGCTCGGCCCTAGGCCACCGCCATCAACCCGCCCGGCGTCACCCCGAACTCGACCTCCGAGAAGTCGCCGATGTAGTCGCCGTCCACCTGGACGGGGAAGGGGCGGTCGTCGATCGCCTCGACCGTCGCGATCGAGAGCTCGGGGAGCGGGTCGACCTGGCGGTTGCGCATCACGCGGGCGGCCTTGCCGGACAGCAGCCTCGGGACGAGCGTCGGGAGCTCCAGCACCGTTGCGCGCTTCAGCACCCCTACCGAGATCGACCCGAGCTCGAGGCCGGCCGGCTCGATGACGCGGATCGGGTACTGCCGGAAGTAGGTGAAGAGCTCGGCGTTCTGGACCACGACGGTCACGCCCGTGAGCTCCTTGCCGCCGGCGCGGACGCGCACGTGCGGCGGGTTGAACAGGTACCTGCGGTTGAAGGTCGCGAGCGCGGTGTAGCCGTAGTACCAGGCGCCGAAGCGGGCCTTGCGGTATGGGTGCTCGTCGACGCTCTTGACGACGCTCGCGTCGAGGCCCGCCCCGGCGGAGAAGACGAAGTGGCGGTCGTCGACGCGGCCGAGGTCGACGCGCCGGGGTCGCCACTCGTCGGCCATGCGCAGCAGGTGCTCGGTGGCGTCGACCACGTCGTTCGGGATGCCGAGCACGCGCGCCCAGACGTTCGTCGACCCGCCCGGCAGGGCGGTGAGCGGCGTGTCCGAGCCGACCAGGCCGTTGGCCGCCTCGTTGACGGTCCCGTCGCCGCCGAAGGCCACGACCACGTCGTAGCCCTCGCGGGCGGCCTCGCGGGTCAAGAGCGTCGCGTGGTTGCGCTCCTGGGTGTCGATCGCCTCCACCGCGTAGCGCGACTGCAGGGCGTAGACGACCAGGTTCCGCAGCCGGTTGGAGACGGTGGTCGCGTACGGATTGACGATCACCAGCATGCGCCGCTTCGGTGTGCGATCCGGCAGCAGCCGCTCGGCGAGCTCCTCCGCGCGTTCGAGGGTGGTCGACTCCACGGCGGATACGAACCCTACCCGGCGTCCGGGTTACGCCCGGCGCAAGAAATCGCGCGCCTGGCACGTTGATCCGGTGCGGGCCCTCCCGCCGCCCGGCGGCGGCAGGGTCGGGGCCCGCAGCCCTGGCAGGGCGCCTCGGCGCCCTGATCTGGACCCGTCGGGCGGGGGGAGAGGTCACTTTCCCCCCGCCCATCCAGGTCCCCCTTAGGAGGGGAAAAGGCCCATTTGCGTATACGCGGATGAGCCCGACCCGTTCAGTTCACAAGGGGTCTGCAGTATCTTGAGACGAGCGCGGTCGACGCCCCTCGAAGATGCACTCGTCCCACGGAGAGGGCCTGGATGACCAAGAGCATGACGCTTCGCCTCGACCCATTTGGGCAGCAAGCCCTGTCCGAATTCGCCGAGGAGCACCGCGACTCGGCGAGCGCGGTCGTTCGCACGGCGTCGCTCTACTACCTCGCCGACCGCGACAGCGGGCGTCCGGCCTGGCGCGTGCCGCGCTTCGGGCGCAACCCGCCGGCCCGCCACGGCTTCGACATCGACCTCGACGACGAGACCTTCGCCGCGCTGCGCCAGGAGGCAGCGGGCCAGGGGGTCGACCCGTCGCGTCTCGCGGAGCACGCCCTGCTCTATTACCTGGCTGATCTCGACGGTGGCCGGCTCGCGGAACGCATCGGCGGGGCGGTCGACGGGCGCAAGAAGCCGCCCGATTAGGACCGAATTTGCGCGGTTCGCGGACCGCGCCTAGTCTTGTCGGGTGAATGGCCCCCGCGCTTTGGGAGCGGGCTCGCGCCCAGAGCAACGGGCCGATGCATCCTTCCTTCGTACCCTGATCGACCGCGACGAGCCGCACGGCATCGCCGTGCAGGCGCTCGACGCGGCTCGCGCAGGCCACGGCGGCGTGGTGCTGATCCAGGGCATGGGCGGTTTCGGCAAGACGGCCCTGCTCGCCTCCGTTCGGGCGCACGGCGAGCAGCTCGGGATGAGCGTGCTGTGCGCCTCCGGGCAGCGCCGCGAACGGGATTTCGGCTTCGGCGTCGTGCTTCAGCTCTTCGAGGCGACGCTCGTACGAGCTGGGGAGGAGGAGCGCGCGAGCCTGCTGAGCGGCTCCGCTCGGCAGGCTCTGCCGCTTTTCGAGGCGGGTCCGCGCTCCATCGAGCCGTCCTTCGAGGTGCTCCATGGCGCCTTCCGCCTCTGCGCCAAGCTGGCGGCGCGCGGCCCGCTGCTGCTCACAGTCGACGATGTCGACCTCGCCGACGACGCAAGCGTGCGCTTCCTGCTGCATCTCGGCACCCGCCTCGAGGAGCTGCCGGTGGCGCTCGTGGTCGCGGCCGGCTCCGTCCCGGCGGGTGAGGCTCACCCGCTCGTCGGCGAGCTCGCCTGCCACCCGGCCACGCGGCGCGTGAAGCTCGAGCCGCTCAGCGCGGAGGGAACCGCACGCAGGGTCCGCGAGACCTGGCTGCCGGGGGCGCCGGAGAGCGCATGCCGCGCCATCCATGAAGCCTCGGCCGGAAACCCGCTGCTGATCGACGAGATCGCCGCCGAGCTCGTGGCCTGCAATGGGTCGGCGGGCCTGACGGCCTCCGGGGTCCGCGTGCTCGCGCCCGCGGGCGTCTGCGAGTGGGCGCTGACGCACGCCGCCGGGCTCGACCCCGCCGGGCCGGCTCTGCTGAAGGCGCTCGCCATCTTCGGCGCGGGCGCCGAGCTGCGCCACTTGGCGGCCCTGGCTCGGCTCGACTCCGAGCAGGCGGCGACGATCGCGGACGGCCTGATCGAGTCGGGCCTCCTGCGCGCCGACGAGCCACTCTCCTTCAGCCAGCCGGTCGTCTCGACCGCGATCGCAGCGAGTCTCTCGCCGATCGAGCGCGCGACCCTGCACCGGCGCGCCTCCCGGATCCTTTCCTCGGAGGACGCGCCGGCGCAGCTCGTCGCCGCGCATCTGATGGCCGCCACGCGCACGGGCAGCGGCTGGGCCGTCGAGGCGCTCTGCGAGGCGGCGGCTGCGTCGCTCGGAGCCGGGCACCCCGGCGACGCCGTTCGCTACCTGCGCCGCGCGCTCGAGGAACCGCCGCCGCGCCGCCTTCGCGCCCACGTGGTCTTCGAGCTCGGCTGCGCCGAGGCGACGGCCGGCGAGCCCGAGGCGGCGCGCCGCCTGAGCGAGGCCGTCGACTCCGTGAACGCCGTGCCCGAGCAGCTCGGAAGCGCGCTCGACGCCGGCCGCGCGCTGTTCGCGCTCGGCCGCCAGGACGAGGCCAGGGCGATCTTCGATCTTGCGCTCGCGAACGCCGGAGAGGACGACGACGAGCTCAGCGGGCGCCTGCGCGCAGCGCGCGTCAGCACGGGGCTGTTCGGCCAGCCCGACCCGGATGCGCGCGCCCTGCTCGGCGAGGTTCCAGATGGTGCGGAGCACGCCGGCAAGCGGGCGCTGCTCGCGGTGCACGCGATGGACGGCGCGATCCGCGGCCGCCCGAGCGCCGAGGTCCGCGAGCTCGCCGAGCGGGCGCTCGCCCGCGGGGCGCTCTTGGAGGACGAGACCGCCGACGGGCCCGGTCTACTACCTGCCCGCCTTCGCGCTCGCGATCGCCGAGGACCTGCAGACGGCGGAGGCCGCCGCCACGGCCGCGGTCGAGGACGCCCGCACGCGGGGGTCGGTGCTCGGCTTCGCCAACGCCTCGCACATCCGTTCGGTCGCGATCCTCCTGCGCGGGCGCATCCCCGACGCGGCCGCGGACGCTCGTCAGGCACTGGCGGTCGAGCGCCACGGCTGGGCGCTCAGCCTCGGCGGTGCCCGCGTGGTGCTGGCCAACTGCCTGATCGAGCGCGGCGACTTCCGCGCCGCGCGGCGTCACCTCGTCGTCGCCGAGGCCGGACCCGGCGAGCACGCCGCCACCCACAGCGCGATGCTCATCACGCGCGCGCGGCTCACCTTTCTCGAGGGCAACGTCGAGAAGGCGCTGGCGGACTACCGGCGCTGCGGCGAGCTCGGCACGGACGCAGGCGCCGACAACCCGGCGATGTCGCCCTGGCGCTCGAGCGCCGGGATCGCGCTGGCCGTGCTCGGCCAGATGGACGAGGCGAATGAGCTAGCCGAGCGCGAGCTCGAGCTCGCCGAGGCGTTCGGTGCTCCCGGGCCGATCGGCCGGGCGCTGCGCGGGATCGGCATGATCCGCGGCCCCGAGGCGGGGCTCGAGGCGCTCGAGGCGGCGGTGCAGACGCTGGAGGGCTCCCAGGCGGCGCTCGAGCGGGCGCGTGCGCTCGTCGAGTTCGGTGCGGCGCTGCGGCGTTCCGGCCGCCGCCGGGATGCCCGCGAGCCGCTGCGCCTGGGGCTCGACCTGGCGCAGCGCTGCGGCGCCGAGGCGCTTGTCGCCCGCGCGCAGAACGAGGCCAAGACCGCCGGCGCCCGTCCGCGGCGCACCGCCGTATCCGGCGTCGACGCCCTCACGGAGCGCGAGCGCCAGGTCGCCGTGCTCGCCGCTCGCGGCCTGTCGAACCGCCAGATCGCCGATCAGCTGGTCGTGACGGTCAAGACGGTCGAGTGGCATCTGGGCCACAGCTTCCGCAAGCTGGATGTGGATTCGCGCGCGAAGCTGCGCGATCTGCTCGCGCATTGACGCAAGTTTTCGCCGCTTCTGCCGATATAGGTCTCGGATGGTCACGATGCGTCGCATCCCGCTGCTGCTCGAGCCCTTCGGAATCGAGGCGATCGAGCACCAGGCGCTGACGCTGGGCCTCACGCCCGGCGAGTTCGTCGCCCGAGCCGCTCTCTACCACCTCGGCTCGCCGCCGCGCGTCAAGGCCCCGAGCTTCCTCGGAGAGCCTCGCGGTGGAGTGGCCGCGCGCCCTTACGGTCGCGCTCGAGCCGGATGCCTGGGCGTCACTGGAGGCCGAGGCGTTCGACGCCGGCGTCACCGTGGCGCAGCTGCTTGCGCGGGCCTCGCTCGCGCTGGCCGCGGACATCGACTCGGGCCGCGTGGCGGCCCAGATCTTCGCCGAGACCGCCTAGCCGGCGATCACAGGAGCCGCGTCGAGCTCGCGGAGCGCATCCTGAAGCGCGCCGCGGCCGCGGTGATGCAGGCCGTGCACCGAGCTCTCGGTCTTGCCGATTCGCTCGGCGATCTCGCTCGGCGAGAGGCCCGCGATGTGGCGCAGGACGAGCACCTCGCGCTGGTCCTGGGGAAGGCGGTGGAAGGCCTCGCGCAGCGACTGCGAGCGGTCGAAGCCGACCTGCTCGTGACCCTCGTCGGTCGTGCGGACCTCCTCGAAGGGGATCTGCCGGCGCGCCCGCAGGTGGTCGAGTGCGGCGTTGCGCGCGACCCGGGTGATCCAGGCCGCGAACGGGACCTCACGCGGCTCGTAACGGTGGATCGCCGTGAGCAGCTTCGCGAACACGTTGTGGGTGATGTCCTCGGCCTCGTGGGCGTCGCGCACGATCGAGCGAATGACGTTGCAGACGTCGTCGGCATAGCGGACGTAGAGGAAGTGGAGGGCGCTGTTGTCGCCCTGCTTGAGGGCGACGACCGCGCGGCGCACGAGCTCCGACTCCGCAGCCTCGCTGCGGGCAGGGGTCGGACGCTGATCAGCGTCCGCGACGGGGGATGTCGCTTGGCGACTGGGAGACATTGAGTGAGGTTCTTCCTTCCGTGGCGGCGGGGCCAATCAAGCTCGCCACACGGAGACCGACCCTACGCTGACCCCGGGTATCGCGCGCTGGGGTGGCTACCCCAGTATTTTCGAATTCGAAGGAGGAATGGCGGAGTTTTGGACGACTGTCGTAACCCAAACCAGGGGTCACGCCGGTCCGGACGGGGCGCTAGGGCAGCGAGACCTCTGCGCCCTGGCCGACGCTCAGCCGGAGCGCGCGGGGCAGCCGGAAGTCGCGAAACACGCGCGCGTGAGGGCCGACGACGCTCGCCTCGAGGCGGCCGCCCAGGTGACGGATGGTCGCCTCGGGCATGACGATCGAGTGCTCGACCTCCGCACCCTCGATCACGACGTCGTGGCCGATCGAGGTGTAGGGCCCGACATATGCGTCGCGCAGCCGCACGCCGGCGCCGATCACGGCCGGCCCGCGCACGATGCTCGACTCCAGCCGCGCCGTCGGGTGGATCGAGACTGCGCCCTGGATGCGGCTGTCGATGATCTCGCCGCGCGGCTGGCTCTCGCGCAGCCCCTCGAGCGCGAAGCGGTTGCCCTCGAGCGCAGCGTCGGCGCCGCGGGCGAAGCGCCACCATGACGACGCGCGTCGCACCTGGATGCTGCCGCCGAGCTGGTTGACCCGCTCGGCGAGGACGTTCAGCTCCCTGCCGGGCCACGCGTCCACGTCGCTGACCTGCGACACGACGCCGGCGCCGAGCACCGCCACGCCGCCCGTGGCGGAGTGACCGAGCTCGGGCGGCGCTGGCCCGCGGTTGCCCCCGAGCCGCTCGCGGATGTCCACGACCGACTGCGGACCCTCCTCGGAGCCGTGCACGACCACTATCGCCCCCAGGTCGCCCGGCTCCTCGTCGCCGATCAGATCGGGCAGGCTCTGCCTGGCGAGACTGTCGGCGAGGTGCAGGACGAACGGCTCGCCGTCCAGGAAGCCGGTCAGCGAGTCGAGTGCCTCGCCGAGGCGCTCGCCGGGCCCCTCCACCAGCCAGTCGACCTCCAGCGCCCGGTCGCTCGCGCAGTCGAGTGTCTCGCGCGCGTCATTTGCAAGCCGGTCGCCTGCGACGATCGCGACCTGCCGGATACCGGCTTCGGCGAGCCAGTCGAGCGCGTGCCCGATCAGCGGGCGGTTTGCGACCGGCAGCAGCGCGGGCGGCGGGGAGTCCCAGCCGCCTGGCCGAAGTGCCGGTCCCGTGCCCGTCGCCGCGACGGGCTCACGCGCCAGGACCACGGCCTTGGAGGGGTTCACACCGCAGTAACGCGCGGGCGCGGCCCGATCTCTTTCCGCAGCTTCGCGAATGGGGACCAACTTCGGACCAAGTGGGGGTGCGGCGGCGAAAGTCAGCCGGATTTCGACCGCCGTGAAAGGAGTACGCCGATGCAGACGTTCATAGCCCGATGGCCTCCGCGCCGCTTGTCACGCAGCCCCTGGAACCACTGTCGGCGCCCGCCGGCGCCGAGATCGCGATCGTCGCAGCCGATCAGTTCGCGTCGCGCCGGATCGCAACCGCCCTGGCCGACTCCGGCCTCGCGCCGGCGACGGTCGCGACGGAGGTGGCCGAGCTCATGGAGCTCGCTCCGCTCCCGAGTCCCGACGCCATCCTGCTCGCGGTCGACCCGTCGAGCCCGACGACTCTCGCCGATGTCCGCCGCCTGACCGCGGCCTTCCGCGGCACGCAGGTCGTGATCGTCTCGACCAGCACTGACGGCGCGGGCGTGCGGCAGGTGCTCGGCGCCGGCGCGGCGGGCGTGGTGAACGAGGGCGAGCTCGAGGTCACGCTGGTGGCCACGACGCAGGCGGTGCTCGTGGGCAACATCTGCGTCCCGCGCAACCTTCACCGCTGTCTCTTCAAGCCCGCCTTCTCCCATCGTGAGCGCCAGGTACTGGCGCTCGTCGTGCGGGGATTCGGGAACCGCCAGATCGCCGCGCGTCTGTTTCTCGCGGAGAGCACCGTCAAGAGTCACCTCGCCTCCGCCTTCCAGAAGCTCGGCGTGCGCTCGCGCAAGGAAGCGGCCGCGCTGCTGATGGATCCGGACGAAGGGCTGGGCGCGAGCATCATCGGCGTCGAGGTCGACCCACCGGTGTTTGCGAACGGCGCAGGAGTGCACGCCAGATGAGCGCCGCCCAGTCGCAGGTCACGACCGGCGAGGTCGCCGCGGAAGCAGCGGGGGCCGGCGCTATGTCGATCTCGCTCGCTCCGGAGCTGGACGGCTCTGCGCGCACGCTCAGGCGGCGCGGCAACCTCTCACGCGGGCGCACCTGGATCCTGATCGGCGCCGACTGCATCGCGCTCGCCTTCGCGATCGCGCTCACCTACGGCATCGCTGAGGCGATCGCCCCGCCGGCGCTGATCGCGCCGCTGTGGCTCGTCGTCACGCTCGCCGTGCTCGCGCTGCCGGCGTGGATCGCGATCTTCACCGTCTACAACCTCTACGAGCGCCAGGGGCGCAGCATCTCGCTGGCGACCTTCGACGAGCTCGGCGACCTCTTCCACGCGCTGCTGGCCGGCTCGCTGATCTTCCTGATCCTGAGCCAGGTCCTGCGTCGCGTGATGGGAGCGGAGGTGTTCTTCCCGGTCGAGGCGGCGATCTTCCTGGTCACCGCGTTGCCGCTCGTGCTGCTGCTGCGCGGCTCCGTGCGCAGCTGGATCTTCCCGGCCGTCATGCAGCCCCGCCGCACGCTGATCGTCGGCGCCGGGGACGTCGGCCAGGTCGTCGAACGCAAGATCCGCTCGCACCCCGAGTACGGCCTCGACCTCGTCGGCTTCGTCGACGAGCGCCCGCACGCGGGCGCCAAGGCGCCGCTCGTGGGCGGCCCCGCCGACCTGCCGGCGCTCGTCGACCGGCTCGAGATCGACTGGGTCGTGCTCGCCTTCTCGCAGTCCTCGTACGAGGACACGCTCGACCTGCTGCGCGCCGCGCGCAGGCCCGACGTGCACCTGTCGATCGTGCCCCGTTTCTTCGAGGTGTTCGCGTCCAACGCGACGATCCAGGAGCTCGAGGGCATGCCCGTCGTGAACCTGCCGCCGATGCGGCTCTCGCGCAGCGTGCGCGTGCTCAAGCGCGCCTTCGACGTGACCGCCGCCGGCCTCGGGCTGCTCGCGCTGTCGCCGCTGCTGGCCATCACGGCCATCGCCATCCGGCTCGACAGCCGCGGCCCGATCTTCTTCCGCCAGGAGCGCCACGGGCGCGGCGGCAGCGTCTTCCGGATCGTGAAGTTCCGGACGATGGTCGACGGCGCCGAGGCGCAGCGCCAGGCGCTCGCCGCGGACAACGAGGTGGACGGCGCGCTCTTCAAGATCAAGGACGACCCGCGCATCACGCGCGTGGGGCGCTTCCTGCGCACCACGAGCATCGACGAGCTGCCACAGCTCTGGAACGTGCTGAAGGGCGAGATGAGCCTCGTCGGCCCGCGTCCGTTCGTGATCCACGAGTCGAGCCAGATCACGGGCTGGGCGAGCCGCCGGCTCGACCTCACGCCGGGCATCACCGGCCTCTGGCAGGTCCTCGGGCGCAACGACATGCCGTTCGAGGAGATGGTCAAGCTCGACTACATCTACGTGACCAACTGGTCGCTCTGGTGGGACCTGAAGATCCTCGCCCAGACGATCCCGGTGGTCCTCGGCCGGAAGGGGGCGTACTGATGAACGTCTTCGTCGTCCCGGCCTACAACGAGGAGAGCAACCTTCCGCGGCTGCTGAGCGACCTCGAGTCGCGGCCCGACCTCTGGAGCGGTGGGCGCGTGCTGATCGTCGACGACGGCTCCCACGACGACACCGCCGCGGTCGCGGAGCGCCACGACGGCCCGCTGCCGATCGAGGTCATCCGCATGGGCGTCAACCAGGGCCCGGGCCGCGCGTTCGACCGCGGCTTCCGCCGCGCGCTCGAGTGCGCGCCTGCGGACGGCCTGATCGTCACGCTCGAGGCCGACACGACGAGCGACCTCGACGCCGTCGACGGCATGCTCGCTCGCGCCCGCGAGGGAGCCGACGTCGTGCTCGCCTCGCATCACGCGGGCGGCCAGCTCATGAACGTGGGTGCGCACCGGCGCTTCCTCTCGCGCGCCGCGTCCTACGCGGTGCAGCGCACGGCCGGCATGCGCGCCAGCACTGTGTCCTCCTTCTTCCGCGTCTACCGGGCGAGTGTCCTGCGCGACGCATACGACCGCCACGGCGACGAGCTCATCCGCGAGGGCGGGTTCGCGTGCAAGGCGGAGATCCTGATCAAGCTCGACCGAATGGGCGCACGCGTGGCCGAGGTGCCGGTGGCGCTCGACTGGTCGCGCCGCGAAGGCGCGAGCAAGCTACGCGTGCTGCCCACGGTCGGAGGCTACGCCCGCCTGATGATGCGGAACGTCACCGCTCGGGAGCGGGTATGAGCGTCGGGATCGTCGGCGGCGGGTTGCTCGGCCTCACGGCGGGCTACCGCCTGGCCCAGCGCGGCGTGCCGGTCACCGTGTACGAGTCGACGGCGCGGCTCGGCGGTCTCGCCGGCCGGACCGAGCTCGGCGGGGTGGAGGTCGATCGCTTCTACCACGCCCTCACGCTCACCGACCAGCGCGTGATCGACCTTGCCGAGGAGCTCGGCCTACGGGACTCGATTCGCTGGCGCCGGCTCGGGGTCGGCTTCTTCCAGGACGGCAAGCTCGCCTCGATGTCGACGCCGCGCGATCTGCTCGGGTTCCCGGGCCTGCGCGCGCGCGACCGCGTGCGGCTCGCCGCCTTCGTGGCGCGCTGCCGCACGATCTCGGACCGCAGCGCGCTCGACGACGAGCCGATCGAGCCCTGGACCCGCCGCGTGGCCGGCGACGCGCTCTGGGAGCGCCTCTGGCGCCCGCTGCTCGACTCCAAGTTCGACGGCCGCTACGACGACCTGCCGGCCACCTACCTCTGGTCGCGCATGCGCCGCACGGCCGGTACGCGCGACCGCTCGGGCCGCGAGGTCATGGGCTGGATCCACGGTGGCCACCAGGAGCTGGCCGACGCGCTCGGCCGCGAGATCGTGCGGCTCGGCGGCGAGCTGCGGCTCGACACCACCGTCACGCGCATCCCGGCGGCCGGCGGGCGCGCCCAGGGTGTCGTCGCCGGCGGCGAGCTCTACGCCCACGATCACGTCATCACGACGCTGCTGCGCCCGCAGCTCGACGAGCTGCTCGCGCCGGAGCTGGCGGCCGCGCTGCCGGCCGACCCGTGCCGCTACCTCGGCGTCGTCTGCGTGGTCGCGCGCGTACGCGAGAGCGTCAGCCCCTACTACGCGCTCAACATCACCGACCGCTCCGTGCCGCTCACGAGCGTCGTCGAGACGACCCACGTGGTCGACCCCGAGCACGTCGAGGGCCATCTCATCTACGTGCCGCGCTACGTGCTGCCGGACTCGCCCGAGCTCGAGCGCAGCTCGGCCGAGATCACGCGCGACTACCTCGGTCAGGTCCGGCGCATGTTCCCCGCTTTCGACCCGGAGCGCGACGTGATCGCGAGCCAGGTCGCCCGGGCTCGGCGCGCCGAGCCCGTTCACCGCGCCGGAGTCCCGGAACGGCTTCCGGAGATCCTGGCTGCGCCCGGACTCGTCGTCGCGTCGTCGGCGCACGTGTACCCGGACATCGTCCACGCCCAGGCCATCGCAGGGGTGGCCGAGCGCGTGGTGGAGGAACTGCATCCACGGCTGGAGGCCGTGCAGCGGGAGGAAGTGGCGGCGTGACCGCGCGGCCCCGTCAAATCGTCGTCTGTCAAAGGAGATCTCGTTGACAACCCCCACTCGAATCGGTGTCACTGGAGGCGCCGGCTTCATCGGCTCTCACTTGTGCGAGCGCCTGCTGAACGAAGGCCGTGAGGTCATCGCCGTCGACAACTTCTCGCACGGGAGCCCGGACAACATGGCCGGCTTCATCCAGCACGAGAACTTCCGCTTCCACGAGATGGACTGCTGCGACTCGCGCCAGCTGCGCCGCGTGTTCGCGGACTGCGACGCGATCGCCCACCTCGCGGCGGACAAGATCCCGCGCTACGGCGGAGCGCTGAAGACCCTCGAGGGCAACGTCGAGGGCGCGCACGCCGCCTGCAACGTGGCGCTCGCGCTCGACGTGCCGGTGATCATCACCTCGACCTCCGACGTCTACGGCAACGCAACGCCGCCGTTCGCCGAGGACGACCCGGTGGTGCTCGGCCCCTCGACGACGCGGCGCTGGGCGTACGCGGTCTCGAAGCTCTACGACGAGCACATCGCGCTCGCGAACGCCGAGGAGAAGGGCATGCGGACCACGATCCTGCGGCTCTTCAACGTCTACGGCCCGCGCAACCACCGCTCCTGGTGGGGTGGCCCGGTCACGGCGTTCACGGAGACGCTGCTCGACGGCGGGATCATGGAGCTGCACGGCGACGGCCGCCAGGTCCGCTCGTTCACCTACGTGACCGACACGGTCGACGGCTTCGTGCGCGCGCTCGACACGCCGGCCGCCTACGGCGAGATCCTCAACGTCGGCGGCGATGAGCCGATCACGATCGTCCGGCTCGCGACCGCCATCCAGGAGTCGCTCGGCATCTCGGGCCCGCTGCGCGCGAAGCTGTTCCCGTACGAGCGCATCGGCGGGCGCTACCAGGACGTGCGCTGCCGCATCCCGGACACGGAGAAGGCGGCCCGTATCCTCGGCTTCAACGCCTCGGTCGGCCTCGATGAGGGCCTGCGCGCATCGGTCGCGTGGCACCTCGAGATGCGCGAGCGCGAGGCGGGTGGCCAGAAGGCGGCGATCGGGGCCGCGTGAGCGGAATGCAGGCCATCGCCGCCGGCGCGCGCCTCCGGCGCGTGCGGCGGCCCCTGCTGCAGGCGGTCGACAAGCGCGACGCCGCCCTGCTGTCGATCGGGACGCTCGCCTCGGGCGTGCTCGCGTACGCGTTCAACGTCGTGGCCGCGCGCTCGCTCGGTCCCGAGGTCTACGGCGCGGTCGGGGCCCTCTGGGCCGGGATGTTCCTGATCGCCGTGCTCCTGTTCCGCCCGGTCGAGCAGACCGTCTCGCGGGCGGTTGCGGACCAGGTCGCGCGCGGGCTGGATGCGCGCCCCGCGGTGCGCAGCGCCGCCTGGCTCTGCCTCGGCATTGCCGCCGTCGCCGTCGCGGGCTGCCTGGCCGCATGGGAGCCGCTCACGAACGGGCTGTTCGGCGGCCACGCCGCCCTCACGGTCGCGCTCGTCGCGGGGGTGGCGGGCTATGCGATCTCCTACTTCGCGCGCGGGCTCGTCGGCGGCGTGCGCTGGTTCGGGGGCTACGGCCTCGTGCTGCTCGCCGACGGGGGCATCCGGCTCGTCGTCGCGCTGCCGCTCGTGTTCGTCGCCTCGCCGACGATCGCCGCCATCGCGATCGCCGCCGCCGCTGCCGGCGGAGCGCTGGCGCCGCTCTTCTCGCGCGACCGCACCCGGCTCGACGTGATCGGTGAGGGGACCGAGCAGGGGACGTTCGCGGTCGGCGCCGCGGCGCGCTTCGCGCTGCCCGCGGCGGTGATCGCCGGCTGCGAGCAGGTCCTGATCAGCGGCGGGCCGCTGCTCGTGCTGATCGTCGGTGGGGAGGGGGCGGCTGCCGCAGCCGGCGTCCTGTTCGCCGCGACCCTCCTGCTGCGCGCACCCGTCTTCGTCTTCCAGGGCGTCGCCGCCTCGCTGCTGCCGAACCTCACGACCTTCCAGGCCCGCGGCGACCAGGCGCGGCTCCACCGCGCCACAGCGCTCGTCGCGCTCGCCATGGCGGGCTTCGCGGCGCTGCTCGCGCTCGGCGCGATCGTGGCCGGCCCGCTCGCGATGGATCTGCTCTACGGCGCCGGCTTCGACGCCACGCGCGGGGACCTCGCTCTGCTGGCGGTCGGGATCGGCGGCTTCCTCGCGGCCGGCACCTTCTGCCAGGCGCTGCTCGCGCGCGGGCAGGGCGGCCGCGCGGCGGCGCTCTGGACCGTCTCGGCCGTCCTCTTCGTGGTGATGCAGCTGAGCCTCGACGGAAGCGAGTTCCACCGCGTGAGCGTCGCGTTCGTGACGGCCAGCACGCTCATCGCGCTCCTGCTGATGGCGGCCGTCTGGAGGGAACGCGCATGAGTGTCGCCCGCCTCGCAGCCCAGGCGCGAAGAGCGCCCGACGATCATGCACGTGGTCGGGGCGCGCCCCAACTTCGTGAAGATGGCGCCGGTCGTCGAGGCGCTCGATCGCAGTGGCGCCTTCGACCAGTTCGTCGTCCACACCGGGCAGCACTACGACGCGCGCATGTCCGAGGACGTGCTCGCCGACCTCGACTTCCCGGTGCCGGACCGCTTCCTCGGCGTCGGCTCCGGTCCCCATGGTGAGCAGACCGCCAAGGTGCTCACCGGCTTCGAGCAGGTTCTCTTCGAGATCCAGCCGCGGGCCGTGGTCGTCGCGGGCGACGTCAACTCGACACTCGCCTGCGCCCTCGCCGCGTCGAAGCTCGGCATCCCGGTCGCGCACCTCGAGGCCGGGCTCCGCTCCGGCGACTGGACGATGCCCGAGGAGATCAACCGCGTGCTCACGGACCGCCTCTCCGAGGTGCTCCTCACGCACAGCCCCGAGGCGCTCGACAACCTGATTTCCGAGGGCATCGACCCGGCGCGCGTGCACTACGTCGGCAACACGATGATCGACTCGCTGCGGCGCTGCGAGAAGCGCGCCCGCGCACGCGCCGTGCACGCGGACTTCGACCTGGCGGACCACGAGTACGTGCTCGTGACCTTCCACCGTCCGGGCAACGTCGACCACCCGCTGCGCCTCGACCAAATCGTGATCGCGCTGATCGCGCTCGCCGCCCATTGTCCGGTCGTGTTCCCGATGCACCCGCGCACGCGCGCGCGGCTCCAGGGCAACGACAGCCTCAAGGCGCTCGAGGCCGCGGGCGTCCGCTGCATCGACCCGGTCGGGCTACCTCGACTTCCTCTCGTTGCAGGCCGGGCGCGGGCGCGATCGTCACCGACTCCGGCGGGATCCAGGAGGAGGCGTCCGCGCTCGGCGTGAGCTGCTTCACCTTCCGGCCCGAACACCGAGCGGCCCGTGACCCTGACGCACGGAACGAACACGCTGCTCGGCGACGACCCGATGGAGATCGCCCACGTCCGGCCGTCCGCCTCGGGACCCGACGCCGTGCGGCCATCCCGCTCTGGGACGGCCACGCCGCCGAGCGCGTCGCGGACGTGCTGGTGGAGCGCTACGCGGGGGAGCGGATCGCGGAGGAGGTGGCGCTGTGAGCTCGACGTCGACGGCCGCTCTTGATCGTCTGCTCGTCCGGCGGGCACCTGCTGCAGATGCTCGAGCTGCGCGACGCGTGGGCTTCGGCTTCGAGCGGGTCTGGGTGACGTTCGACAAGTCGGATGCGCGGTCGCTTCTTGCGGGAGGAGCGGGTGGTGCACGCGCTATGGCCCGACGAACCGCAACGTCCCGAACCTGCTCCGGAACCTGCGGCTGGCGGCGCGGGTGCTGCGCGGGGAGCGTCCCGTCGGCGATCCTGACGACAGGAGCCGGCGTCGCCGTGCCCTTCGCGTGGGTGGGCAGGCTGCTTCGGCATCCCGACCGTGTACGTCGAGAGCGTGACGCGGATCGAGGGGCTGTCGCTGAGCGCCCGGATGATCGCTCCCGTCGCCACGCGGATGTACGCGCAGTGGCCGGAGCTGGCCGAGGCGTCGGCTGGCCGGATCCGCTTCGAAGGCAACCTCTTCGCGGGCCGATGATCGTCGTCACGGTCGGAACCCACGAGCAGCCCTTCGACCGCCTGGTCGAGGCGGCGGCGCCGCTCGGCGAGCGACGAGCCGCTGCTCGTCCAGCACGGGACCTCGCTGGTCCCGGACGGCGCGCGCGGCGAGTGGGTCGACTACATGTCCTTCGATGAGCTGGCCGAGCAGCGCGCGAGGCCGCGCGCGTGTTCGTCTGCCACGCGGGGGTCGGGTCGATCGTGCTGGCCCGGCGGTGCGGCCACCGCCCGATCGTCGTGCCGCGCCGCGCGGAGCTCGGCGAGCACGTCGACGACCATCAGCTCGAGCTCGCCCGGCGGCTCGCAGCGGGCGGAATGGTCACGCTCGTGGAGGACCCGGACGCACTCGCCGACGTGATCGCCGGCGTCGGGTCCGAAGCCGTGGCGGACGCGAACCGCGCCCTGCCCGGCAAGGACGCTCTGACCGGCGAGGTGCGGGGGTTCCTCACCGAGCTGGGCGCCGCGCGGCTCAGCGGCGCGCGGCCTGAGGCCCCGCGCGCGAGCGCGGCCCGCAGCGCGGCGAAGTGGGCCGCGTCGCAGCGCCGGCTTCCAGCAGGTGGCGCCGACCCGGACGAGCTCGCCGAGGGCGACCCCGGCGGTCTGGGCGGCGGCTCCGCTCCGGCTCATGTGCTTGCGCGCGTAGCGCACGCGGCTCTGGGCGAGGATCGCCTGTGTCTCGCCGGCGCCGGAGGAGCTGCCCTCGACGTGGAGGACCTCCGCGGCGGGCTCGAACGGCACGAGTGGCCGGAGGCCCAGACGCGCTGGCACAGGTCCGTGTCCTCGCAATAGAGGAAGAAGCCCTCGTCGAAGCCGCCCAGCTCCTCGAAGACGCTGCGGCGAACCAGCATGCAGGCGCCGGAGACCCACTCCGGGGTCCCGGGCCGCTCGTAGGCGCCCTGATCGCGGACGAGCTCGTCGCTCCAGCGCGAGCGTGGCCACAACCGGTGCGCGAAGAGCGCGAGGCCGAACGTCGAGCTCTGGCGCGGGAAGCGCCGCAGGCTCCAGAGCAGGCCGCCCTCGTCGTCGACGATCCGGGGGGCCACGAGCGCCGCGCCGGGATTGTCGCCGAAGTGCCGCCACGAGCCTCTCGAGCGCGCCCGCCTCCATGCGCGCGTCCGGATTGAGGAAGAGGATGAACGGCGCGTCTCCGCGCCGGGCGCCCAGATTGCAGCCGTAGGAGAAGCCGCCGTTGCGCTCGGAGCGGACCGCGTCGACCGGCAGGTCCGAGATCACGTCCAGACTGTCATCGGGAGAGGCGTTGTCGACCACGGTCACACGCACGCCCGGCATGCCGCAGAGCGGCTCCACGCAGCCGCGGAGCGTTCTTGCGCTGCGATAGCTGACGATCACCACATCGACCTCAGGCTCACCTTCGACTTGAGGGTGAGATATGAGGTTTGAGACGGTTTCTGACGGCGATTTCACGGCCTCCAATCTAGCCCGGCCGCTCGGGAAAAGGCTAGCCGTCCGGGGGGTTCGCGGCCGGCGGGGCGACGCGAAGATCGGTGGGAATGCGAAAGGCAGGACTCACGCTGCTCGTCGCGGCCGCCCTCGCCGCCACCGCGCTCCTCACGATGGCGGGGACGCTCAGCGATCCCGTGCGCTGGACTCCGGACGGGCTCTTCTATCAGGCGCGCTCGCTCGAGCTCCAGGGCACGGACCGCGACGTCGCCCTGGAGCGCGTCTTCCAGGGCCCGCTCGGCGCGGAGCTGCGGCGGGTCGACCCCGACCGCTCGGGCGATCCGGAATGGGTCGCCTACAGCGCCAAGTTCTACGAGCGGCGGATCACGGTTCCGGCTGCGGCGGCCGCTCTGGAGCCGGTGGCCGGCGACCGCGCGATCCTCGACATCTCGGTCGCGGGCTACGTCGCCGCGATCCTTGCGATCTTCGCTCTGCTGCTGCTGCGCTTCCGTCTGCCGGTGGCGGCCGGGGTGACCGCCGCGGCCATCGCGCTGCCGGCGCTGCGCTACCACTCGAGCTTCCCGCTGACGGACAGCTGGGGCGTTGCGCTCCAGACGGCCGCGTTCATCTTCGGCCTGCTCGCCCTCGAGCGCGGGCGGCGCTGGCTCTTGCCGTGGGTGGCCGCCATCCTCCTGCTGTCGTTCACTCGCGACAGCGTCTGGATCCCGATCATCGCCGCGCTCGGGGTAACCCTCAACCAGAGGTCGAAGGATTGCTGTGGCGTTGCTCGGCTCCGCCGTCGCCGCCGCGCTGCCGGCGCTCCTGATCTTCTCGCTGCCGCTCCAGGACCTCCTCGCGACGATGCTCAACGGGATCCAGCCGTCGGCTGACACCTCCTGGGGCTTCATCGCCGACCGCTATCCCGGCGCGTTCGTCGACCTTCTCCAGGCGGACGGCGGCCACGTGCGCGACGGCGCCTGGTACAGCGCCGCGTTCCTCATCGGGGGTCTGGGGCTGCTGTTCCTGCTGGGCTGGGGGAGGCGCCGCACCGCGGCGACCAGCTTCCTCCAGGCCGCGGCGCTGGCGGGGATCGCCTACATCCTCGTCGTCCCGATCTTCAGCGCTTTCCGGCTCGAGCTCGTCTGCGTTCCGATGGCCGCCTTTGGGCTGGCGCTCGGAACGGAGTGGGCGATCGAGCGCTTCCCGAAGCTCGCCTGGGCGAGAACGCCGGTCCTGCCGGCAGCGAGGACGCGGCCATGAACTTGGCGCGATTCGCACGGTCCATATTCGGCCGGAATGGCGTGCGGGTGGGCCTCGGCTCACCTAGCTTCGGGAGTGCGATGCGCGCCACTTCGCCTGCCGTTGCTGCCGCTATTTCTCATTGCGCTTTTCGTGTCTCGCGCCCGCGGGCGCGCAGGCGCAGGCGCCGGCATGCCCGTGCACGCTGTTCGCGCCGAGCGAGGCGCCGCTCGGGGACGCGACCCAGGACCAGCCGCTCGAGGTCGGGGTCAAGCTGCAGTCGGACGAGGACGGCTTCATCAGCGCGCTGCGCTTCTACAAGCAGCCCAACAACACGGGCCGGCACGTGGGGCACATCTGGTCGGCGAGCGGGCAGCTGCTCGGCGAGGCCGAGTTCCTGAACGAGACGCCCTCCGGTTGGCAGGAGGCCCCGCTCGCCTCGCCGGTCGCCGGTCACGCGCAACACCACATACGTCGTCTCCTACCACTCGCCGAACGGGTACTTCGCTTCAGTCCGGGCGCGCTCGACCTCGGCATCCACCGCGCGCCGCTGCACGCCCCCGCTTCGTCCGAGGTCGGAGGCAACGGGGTCTACAAGTACGGCGCCAGCGGGTTCCCGACCGACAGCTGGAACGCGACGAGCTACTGGGTCGACGCCGTCTTCACGCGCACGCCGCCTTCCGACACGCGGCCGCCGGAGATCACGCGCGATCACTCCGGCCGACGGCTCGGCGCGGCGTCGCCCTCTCCGCCCAGGCGACGGTCACCTTCGACGAGCCGATGCAGGCGTCGACGATCACGCCGTCCACCTTCATGCTGCGGGACGGCGCGGGCAATCCCGTCGCCGCGGCGATCACGCTACGACGCGCAGACGCGCAAGGCGACGCTGCAGCCCGCAGTCGGCGCTCGAGCACGGCAAGACCTACACGGTCACGGTGCGCGGCGGCACGAGCGGTGTCACCGACAGCTGCGGGCAACCCGCTCGCGGCCGACAGGTCATGGAGCTTCAGCACACCGGCCGCCTGCCCCTGCACGGTGTTCGATCCCGGCCGAGGCCCCGCTGAGCGGATCCTCGTCCGGCGATCCGCTCGAGGTCGGCATGAAGTTCCGTGCCGATGAGGACGGCTTCGTCACGGCGCTGCGCTTCTACAAGCACGCGGATAACACCGGCACCCACGTCGGGCACCTGTGGACCGCCGGCGGCCAGCAGCTCGGCGAGGTCGAGTTCACGCACGAGACCGCTTCTGGCTGGCAGCAGGAGACGCTGCCCGTGCCCGTCGCCGTCGCGAAGGACACCACCTACGTCGTCTCCTACCACTCGAGCAGCGGTCGCCACGCGTTCAGCCCGGGCGCCTTCTCGAGCGGGGTCGACCGTCCGCCGCTGCACGCACCGGCCGATCAGGTCGCCGGCGGCAACGGCGTCTATCGCTACGGGGCGAGCGGCTTCCCGACGGAGACGTTCGGCGCCACGAACTACTGGGTGGACGTGTCGTTCAACCGGGGCGGCCGGCTCTGACTCGCAGGGCGCCGCGCGTCCTGAGCGTCTCGCCGAGCCGCGGCGCAACCGGCGTCGCCGAGTCCGCCAAGGTCACGGCCACCTTCGACGAGCCGCTCAATCCGAGCACCGTCAACAGCGGCTCGGTGACGCTCGAGGACGGCACGGGCGCGCCCGTCGTCGCCACGGTCACGCTACGACTCCGCGGCCCGCAAGATCACCCTGACGCCTCAGGCTCCGCTGCAGCGCGGCAAGGACTACACGGCAACTGATCCTGAGCGGCACCGCCGGGCGTCACCGACGTCGCCGGCAACCGCCTGGCGGCGGACGAGGTGTGGAGCTTCAGCACCTCGGGGAGCTGCCCGTGCACGGTCTTCAAGCCGAACCAGGGTCCGACGGGGCAGGCGTCCCAGGAGCAGCCGCTCGAGGTCGGGATGAAGTTCCGCTCGAGCGAGGACGGCTACATCACCTCGCTGCGGTTCTACAAGCAGTCGAACAACACGGGCCGGCACGTCGGGCATCTCTGGTCGACGAGTGGCCAGCTGCTCGCGGCGGCGACGTTCACCAACGAGACGGCCGAGGGCTGGCAGACCGTCGAGCTGCCCAACCCGGTGCCGATCGTCAAGGACACGACCTACGTCACCTCCTACCACTCGGGCAGCGGCTACTTCCCGCTCGACCAGGGCTACTTCGCCCAGGGCGTGGACAACCCGCCGCTGAAGGCGCTCGCCAACGGGGTCGAGGGCGGCAACGGCGTCTACCACTACGGCGCGAGCGCCTACCCCGACACGACCTTCAACGCCAGCAACTACTGGGTCGACGCGGTCTTCGCGCAGACGGTGCCGCCCGACACGCGCGGGCCGGCCGTCACGGAGAGCACGCCGGCGGCGAACGCCTCCGACGTCGACCGCGGCGTCAACGTGACCGCGAGCTTCGACGAGCCGCTGAGCGCGGCGACGGTCACGGGCCAGAACTTCTCGCTCCGCGACAGCGACGGCAACGCGGTGCCCGCGGCGGTCACGTACAACGATCAGACGCGCACGGCGACGCTCGACCCGCAGGCGCCACTCGCCTACTGCGACCAGCTACACGGTCACGCTGAAGGGCGGCGCCGGCGGGGTGGCCGACGTGGCCGGCAACCCGATGACGGCCGACAAGACGTGGTCGTTCAGCACCACCACGCCGTCGCCGAGCGAGGGGCCCGGCGGGCCGATCCTCGTGGTGAGCTCGCCGTCCGACCCGTTCGGCCGCTACTACGCCGAGATCCTGCGCGGAGAGGGCCTGAACGCGTTCAGCGTCGAGGACGGCCCGGTGACCGCGGGGATGCTCAGCGGGAAGCAGGTCGTGATCCTGGGCGCGGGCTCGGTGACCGACGCCGAGGTCGCGGCGTTGACCACCTGGGTGCAGGGCGGGGGCAACCTGATCGCGATGCGCCCAGACAAGAAGCTCGCGGGTCTGCTCGGCCTCAGCGACGCCGGCGGCACGCTCGCCAACGGCTACATGAAGGTCGACCAGGGGAGCGCGTCCGGCGCGGGCATCGACGACCAGACGCTTCAGTTCCACGGCACCGCCGACCGCTACGGCCTCAACGGCGCGAGCGCGATCGCGACGCTGTTCTCGGACGCGGTCACGCAGACCTCCAACCCGGCGGTCACCCTGCGCGGTGTCGGCAGCGGCGGCGGCCAGGCGGCGGCGTTCACCTACGATCTCGCCCGCTCCGTCGTCTACACGCGCCAGGGCAACCCGGCCTGGGCCGGCCAGAAGCGCGACAGCTCGGCGAGCTGGATCCGCGCGACCGATCTCTTCTACGGCGCGAAGGAAGGCGACATCCAGCCCGACTGGGTCGATCCCGCGCGCTTGGACGTCCCGCAGGCGGATGAGCAGCAGCGCCTGCTGGCGAACCTGATCACCGAGATGAACCTCGACAAGGCGCCGCTGCCGAGGCTCTGGTACCTGCCGAAGGGCAAGAAGGCCGCCGTCGTGCTCGCTCCCGACGACCACGCCACCGGCGGCGTCATCCCCTACCTGAACCGGCTGAAGGCCACCGATCCGCCGGGCTGCTCGGTCGCCGACTGGGAGTGCCCGCGCGCCAGCGCGTACCTGTACCCCGGATACGCCGATCAGCGATGCTCAGGCCAAGGCATTCGAGGACGACGGCTTCGAGATCGGGCTGCACCTCACCACCGGCTGCGCGGACTACACGCCCGCGTCCCTCGACAACAACTTCAACACCCAGCTCGGCCAGTTCGAGTCGTCATGGCCGAGCGTCAAGCCGCCCGTGTCGAACCGGACCCACTGCATCCCCTGGAGCGACTGGGCCACGCAGGCGAAGGTCGAGCGCAGCCACGGAATCCGCTTCGACACGAACTACTACTTCATGGGCCCGAACTCCTGGCTGCGCAAGCCGGGCCTCATGACGGGATCGGGATTCCCGCAGCGCTTCGCCGACCTCGACGGCACGATGATCGACACCTATCAGGCGACGACGCAGGTGTCGGACGAGGCCAACGGGGTCCTGCCGACCACGACGCAGATCCACACGCTGCTCGACAACGCGCTCGGGTCGAAGGACTACTGGGGCGTCTTCACGGTCATCCTGCACGCCGACTACGGCGATCACCGGCGCCTGAACGACCTCGTCTCGGACGCGCAGAACCGCGGCGTGCCGGTGGTCTCCTCGGCGCAGATGCTGGACTGGCTCGACGGCCGCAACGGCTCGTCCTTCGGCAACATCAGCTACAGCGGCGGGCGCCTGAACTTCTCGATCAGCACCAGCGCGAAGGCGCGCGGCCTGCAGGCGATGCTGCCGGCCCGCTCCGCGACCGGCCCGCTGTCCAAGCTCACGCGCGACGGCCAGGCGGCATCGTGGAACCGCCGGACGGTCAAGGGCGTCGACTACATCGTCTTCGACGGCAAGGCCGGGAACTACGAGGCCACCTACGCCAACGACACGACCGCTCCGGCGATCAGCGGGGTGGCCGCCACTGCCGACGCCGAGGGCCACGCCACGGTCAAGTGGACGACCGACGAGCCGTCCACGTCGGTGGTCGAGTACGGCCGCACGACCTCGCTCGGCACCGAGAAGGCCGACAGCGCGCAGGTCACCGACCACAGCCTCGAGCTCGGCGGGCTGCAGCCGAACACGACCTACAACTTCCGCGTCCGGTCGGCCGACAGCGCCGGCAACACGGCGAGCTCGCCGGCGGGTGCGCCCGCGACGTTCAGCACGGCTCCCGGAGCGCTCGTCGACTCGCGGACCGCCGAGTTCGCCGCGGGTAGCCAGAGCGCGACGCTTGCGGGCGACAGCCTCGACGCCCTGGACGGCGAGGTGCAGCTCCAGCCGACCGTGGCCGAGAACTTCGACGGCACCTCGCTGTCGGCTCCGTGGACGATGCGGGCGTTCGATGCGGGCGGATCGGTCGTGCTCGGCGGGGGAGTGCTGCTGGCCGACGACGCCGTCGCGCACACCACCGGCTTCTACGACCCGCCGCGCGTGATCGAGTTCTCCGCCGCGTTCCGGCCCGTGAACGATCAGGCCGTCGGGTTCGGCACCGACCTGACCCAGGCGCCCTTCGCCGCGTTCAGCACCGGCGTCGACGGCGACCCCTTCCAGCTCTACGCGTCGAGCGTGGCCGGTGGCGGGCTGCCCGAGACCGACACGCCGCTGCCGGGCGTGACGCTCGGGACGGCGCACCGCTTCCGCATCGAGTGGACGCCCACGAGGGTCGACTTCTTCGTCGATGGGGTCAACGTCGCGACGCACAATCACAGCGAGACGCTCGACGGGCCGCTGCGCCCGGCGATCAGCGACTTCGGCCTCTTCGGCGCGAGCACGAAGGTCCACTGGCTGCGCATGGGCGGCTACGGCACCACCGGTCTGTTCACGTCCCGCGTCCTGGACAGCGGTCCCGGTGCCAGGACCTGGACGACCCTGACGCGGCTTCGACGGTGCCGACTGGCACGGGCATCACCTATGAGACGCGTTCCGGCGCCGCGGCGACGCCGGGCACGGCCTGGTCCGGTTGGCAGGCTGTCGGCACCGGCGGAGCGATCGCCAGCCCGGCCGCCCGCTTCATCCAATATCGAGCGCGGCTCGCGAGCGCCTCGGGGGTCGCGTGACGCCGACACTCCAGCGCGTTCAGATCGGCTACGGCGCCGGGACCGACCGCCCGCCGTGGGTGGGACCGTGGCGATCACACCGGCCGCGCCGAGGACCAACCAGGTCGTGACCGCCACGCCCAGCGGGTTCAGCGACCCCGACGGCGATCCGCTGACCTACCACTACAGCTGGTTCCGCAACGGCCAGGAGATCGCGGGCGCGACCTCCAACTCGCTCAACCTCGCCTCGGCCGGCAACGGTGATCGCGGCGACAGCGTGCGCGCCGAGGTGTATGCCATGACGGCCGCGGTGCCGCGAGCGATCCGGTCTCCCAGGCCGTGACCGTCGCCAACACGGCGCCGACCGCCGGCACCGCGAGCGTCCGCCCGACGTCCCCGTCCACCAACGACGTGGTGAAGGCCGACGCCAACGGCTTCGCGGACATCGACACCGACGCGCTACCTACCGCTACCAGTGGTTCCGCAACGGGACGGCGATCAGCGGCGCGACCTCGCGCACGCTCGATCTCTCGCAGCCCGGCAACGGCGACCTGGGCGACAAGATCGCGGTCGATATCTCGGCGGTCGACCCGGCCGGCGGCACGAGCCCTGTCGCGCGCGGCAGCAGGACCATCAACGGCACCAACTCGACACCCGTCGAGGGCACGGTCGCGCTTTCGCCCGCCGCGCCGAAGACCGCCGACACCGTCACCGCGACGCCGAGCAGCTACCGGGACCCGGACGGGGATCCCCTCACCTACCAGTACCGCTGGTTCCGCAACGGGACGGCCATCAGCGGCGCGACGAC
>CAWFZK010000033.1:0-116807 GCA_963820315.1 uncultured Thermoleophilaceae bacterium
TGCGAAGGCGATTGAGCTCTCGAAGGGAGCTCAGCGAGCCAGAGCCCTTGGCCACGGGCCCGACCCTCCCAGGCCGGGGCAGTTCTGTCAAGCCTCGGACATAAAGCCCAGGTTACGAAGGGCATTAAGTTCGGGTTAAGCACTAATTGACTGACTTTTCACTTATGTGACCCACCTGTGCTCCGGCTCTCCGTACGGTCGCGGGCATGCAGGGGGAGGCGGGTCAGGCGTCGGTCGAATGGGCGGGAGTGGTGCTGCTCGTGATGCTCGTACTGGCGGCGCTCGGGGCCGTCTCGGGGCGGGCGCCGGCGAGCGAGCGGGGGGTGGGGGAGGCGCTGGCGGAGCGGCTCACGTGCGCGGCGCGCGGGGCGTGTGGGGGCGCGCCCGCGCCGCGCGCTGCGGCCGCTCCGGCGGTTCCCCCGGTGACCGGCGTGGCCCGCGGCGGTGTTTCGCATGCGCGCGCGGTCGACGCCCTGCGCCGGCTGCGCTCTCTCGGGATGAAGCTGGTCCGGCGGGCCTGGATCGTCTGCATCGGCTACCGCCGCTTCCGCTACGAGCTCGAGCACCCGCGCGCCCCCAACGAGGTGATGCCGCTCGACGAGGCGATCGACATCGCGAACGGCTGCCTCAATCCCTACGGGTTCCTCGTGGAGGAGGAGTGACGAGCCGGCTCGAGCGCCTCCACGCCTGGGCGGCGGTTGGATGGCTCGCGTTGATCGGCGGAGGCGGGCTCGGGTTCGTGGCGCGCGACGTGCTGCACGCGGGACGCCCGCTGGTGGCGCTCGCGTGGGTTGCCGGGGCGGCGCTCGGCGCGGCGCCGGCGCTCGCGCGCGTGCGCGCGCGGGACGCCGAGCTCGGCCAGGCGAGCGTCGAGTGGGTGGCGCTGGTGTTCGTCTGCGCGGTCGCGCTGGGGGCGCTCGCGACCTTCGGTCCGGCCGTGGACGGCCGTTCCTTCGGCGGCTTTCTCGCCCACCGGATGGTGTGCGCCGTGCGCGGCGGCTGTGACGACGGCGCCCGCGCCCTGGTTGACGCCTACGGTGGGCCCGGCGCGGCGCTCGTGCGGGCGCAGGCGCCGAGCCTCGTCTATGAGAGGGGCGAGCGTCAGCTGCCGGTGGACTGGCGCCGCTGCAGGGAGCGGAGCTGCGCGAACGCCCCGGACGAGGGCGGGCTCGACGTGCACCGAAGCGACGCCGGGGAGCGGGCGACGGTGTTCACGCGGCTGCAGCGCCTGCGCGGCCGTACCTACATCCAGTACTGGCTCTACTACCCCGACTCGAACACGACCTTCGCGGGCGCCGACCGGGCCTGGGAGGCGAGCTGGCTGCTGCCGCGCCTGCGCGAGCTCGTGGGCGGCAGCGGCGACTGGCCCGGCTTCCACCGCGACGACTGGGAGTCCGTTCAGGTGCGGCTCGATCCCGACGGCAGCGCCTGGGTACGGGCGAGCTCGCACGGCCACTACCAGGGCTGCAAGGAGGCGAAGTGCCGGGGCCGCTGGGCCTCGCACGAGGGCTGGGCGCGGGTCTCGTACGGGAGCCACGCGGGCCATATCCCGGTCGGTGGCGCCGACCCGCGCGAGCGCATGACGACGGCGGAGGGGCTGCGGCTGATCCCGCTCGAGACGCATGACAGGCGGGGGTACCGGCGGCGTGACGAGGAGATAGCGCCGCCTTGGGAGAAGGAGGTTTACGGGGAGCCGGATGGCGACGGGTCGTGATGCCGCGGCGGGCCGTGAACAGCAGCGAGTAAGGGGTCGGTCGGGCCGGGTGGATCTTCGCCCCGGCCCGCGAGTGGTCAATTCGCACGCAGTGGCAGCCGTATGCAGACGTTTTTCGCCACTCGCGTTCGCGGGCCGGCGCCGGTCCGGCCGGCAAACGCTTACCCTGGAGGGGGCATGGTGAAGGTCGGGCTGGTGCTTGGAGCGGGTGGGGTCCTGGGCGGCGCCTGGCTGACCGGGGCACTCGACGCGCTCGCGCGCGAGACCGAGTGGGACCCCGGCAGTGCGGACCACATCGTCGGCACGTCGGCCGGCTCGATGATCGGGGCGCTTGTCGCCTCGGGTGTGCCGCCGTGGTTCATGGTCGCCCACTCGCGCGGCGAGGTCTTCGATGGGCTGACCGGGCCCGACGGGCGGCCGGCCGCCGACGCCGATCGCTCGGCGGGGGCGGTATTCCGGGTCCACCGCGGGCTCCCGTGGATCGGCCCGGGCTCGCTGCGGATGGCGTTCACCGCGCTGCGCAACCCGCTGCGCCACACGCCGCTCCAGATGATGGCGGGCTGGCTTCCGGCCGGGATCATCTCGACGGACTCGCTCCAGGAGATCGTGCGGCGTGCGATCCCGGGCGATTGGGTCGAGCACCCGAACTACTGGGCCGTCGCCTGCGATTACCGCTCGGGGCGGCGCATCCCGTTCGGCCGGATCGACGCTCCGCGTGCCGAGATCGCCGAGGCGGTGGCGGCCTCGTGTGCGATCCCCGGCTTCTACCGGCCGGTGCGGATCGGCGGGGGGCGCTACGTCGATGGCGGCGTCTGCTCGAGCTCGAATCTGGACCTCGTCGCCGGGCGCGGGCTCGACCTCGTCATCTGCCTCAACCCGCTCACGAGCTCAGACCGCGAGGACGGCCTGCTCGATCTGCTGCCCGTGCTCACCAACGGCAGCGGCAGGCGCCGGCTGGCGCACGAGGAGCGCAAGGTGCGCCGCTTCGGCAGCGAGCTGCTCGTGGTCGAGCCGACCGCCGAGGACCGGGCCGTGATGGGGCGCAACTGGATGAGCGGCGAGCGCCGCCAGCAGGTGATCGAGACCGCTCGGCGGACGGTGGCGGCGCAGCTGCGGGCGCCGGCCGCGCGAGCGCTGCTCGAGTCGCTGCCGGCGGGCGAGCCGCACAAGATCGAGCAGCCGCCCGGGCCGCCCTCGAGCTGGCCCGAGTTGCGCCCGGCGGCTCGCCGGCGCGCCGCCTGAGCGGGATCCGGCGGGGTGTCTGCGGCGCCCGCGGCGCCGAGGCTGCACAATCCACGGACACCGAGAGCAGAGAAGGGGGACCCACCAGTTGAGCGAGTTCGTGAGGAGGCTGCCCGGCCAGGTGTCGCACCAGGCGGGCAACGTCAAGGTGCTCGTGGACGCGGGCGTCGTGAGGCCGATGCGGCCCGACCGCCTGTGGCACTTCCTGCGCACGCTGCAGCGCTGGGGGCGCAGCCCCGCCGCCGGGGCGATCTCGCTGGCGGCGCGCTTCCCGGACGAGCCGATGATCGTCGACGAGCTCGGCACGCTCAGCTTCTCCGAGGTGCACGTGCGCACCAACGCGATCGCGCACTCGCTCTCCGACGCGGGCATAGTCGAGGGCGACCGCGTCGGGATCATGTGCCGCAACCACCGCGGCTTCGTCGAGGCGACGATCGCGGTGTCGAAGCTGGGCGCGGACGCGCTCTACCTGAACACCGCATTCGGCGGCCCGCAGCTCGCCGAGGTGTCGCGGCGCGAGAAGCCGCGCGCGCTGATCTACGACGAGGAGTTCGAGGGGCTGCTCGAGGAGGCCGGCAAGCGGCGCAAGCGCTTCGTCGCCTGGCACGACTCCGAGACCTGCTCTGACCCGACGCTCGACGAGCTGATCCGAACGGGCGACGCCGGCGACGTCGTGCCGCCCGCGCGCGAGGGCCGGATCGTGATCCTCACGAGCGGCACGACCGGGACGCCGAAGGGCGCCTCGCGCGGGAACCCGCAGTCGCTCGAGCCGGCGGTCTCGCTGCTGTCGCGGATCCCGCTGAGGACGCGCCAGATCTGTCACATCGCGGCGCCGCTCTTCCATTCGTGGGGCTTCGCGCACTTCACGCTCGGCTTCATCCTCGGCACGACCTACGTGCTGCGGCGCAAGTTCGAGCCCGAGGCCTGCCTCGCCACTGTCGCGCGCTACCGCTGCGACTCGCTCGTGGTCGTGCCGGTGATGATGCAGCGCATCCTGGAGCTGCCTGAGGAGACGCGCGCGAAGTACGACCTGTCCTCGCTCAAGGCCGTGGCCGCGAGCGGCTCGGCGCTCCCCGGCGACCTCGCCACCGAGTGGATGGACGAGGTCGGCGACACGCTCTACAACCTGTACGGCTCGACCGAGGTCGCCTGGGCGTCGATCGCGACGCCCGAGGACATGCGCGCGGCGCCGGGCACGGCCGGCAAGCCGCCGCGCGGGACGCTCGTGAAGCTCTACGACGAGAGGGGCGAGGAGGTCGCTCCGGGCCAGCCGGGTCGCATCTTCGTGACCAACGAGATGCTCTTCGAGGGCTACACGGGCGGCGGCTCGAAGGACGTGATCGGCGCCTTCATGTCGACCGGCGACGTGGGCCGCTTCGATGCGGACGGGCGCCTCTTCGTCGAGGGCCGCGACGACGAGATGATCGTGTCGGGCGGCGAGAACGTCTTTCCGAAGGAGGTCGAGGACGAGCTCGCACGCCACCCGGCGGTATCGGATGCGGCGGCGCTCGGCGTGGACGACGCCGACTTCGGCCAGCGCCTGCGCGCGTTCGTCGTCGTGGAGCAGGGACAGGACGTGAGCGAGGACGACCTCAAGGCGCACGTCAAGAAGAACCTCGCCCGCTACAAGGTGCCGCGCGAGATCTGGTTCCTGGAGGAGCTGCCCCGCAACGCGACCGGCAAGGTGCTCAAGCGAGAGCTGAGCGATCTCGACGGTCCGGACGGCGGCGCGGCGGATGCCAAAGAGGGGTAAGCCGGCTCTTTCAGGGTAGGAAGTCAGCGGAACCGACGAAGGAGTCGAGAATGTCCGCTGGAGCGATCATCGCGATCGTGATCGGTGTCCTGATACTGCTCGCGCTCGTTGTATGGATCAGCAGGAGGAGCCGCGCAGCGCGGATGGAGTCACGCCGCCACGAGGCGCGTGAGATTCGCCGCGAGGCCGAGGTCCGCACGGCCGAGGCCGACCAGATGAGCGCCGAGGCCGAGGAACAGGCCGCCCGCGCCCGTCGCGAGGAGGCGGAGGCTCGCCAACAGGCGGCGCGCGCCGAGGAGCACCGTCGCGAGGCCGACGACCATCACGCCCGCGCCCATGAGCTCGATCCCGACGCCAAGGGCGACTACGTGCCGGATCAGCGACCGTGCGGGGACGGCCGGCGCGGCCGCGGCGAGCCCGGACGACGCTCAGTACGAGCGGGCCGAGGGCACGACCACGGACCCGGACGCGGCCGTGCGCGAGGAGCACGAGCGGACGACCGCCGACCCCGACCGCGACCCTGAGGTCGTGCGCGAGGAAGAGCGCCGGACCGAGTATCGCTAGGACTGGCCGAGCGCGGCGGCGGGCCATGCGGCCCGCCGCCGGCTCGCAGCGCTAGCCGCAGATCGGCCAGTGGCCGGCCCCGTGCCGGCTCAGCAGCAGCCAGGCGCGCCAGGTCTGCTCGTGGCGCGACGCAGCGGCCGGGTCGCCGGACCCGCCGACGACCGCCCAGGTGCTGAAGCTGAACTGGTACATGCCGCGGTAGGTGCCACCGCCGCCGACGGCGCGCGGGTCGCCGTGCGACTCGCACGCCGCAATGGAAGCGAGTTGCTGGCGGCCCCAGCCCGGGATCTTCTTCACCTTGAAGCGGAACACGACCGTCCGGCCCTCCTCCGAGCGAAGGAAGCCGCGGAAGCGCGTCTTCATGGTGCGGATCGAGCGCCGCAGCTCCACTGCGGTCGGGACCCGATCGTCGTTGCGGGCGGCCACCACCAGGTTGCGGCCGAGCCACACCTCGTAGTGGTCGAGCTTTCTTCGCCAGCCGCGGTAGGCGCGCTGCATTCGAGCGCTCGCGGCCTCGGCCTGCGGGAAGACGGCGGGCCCGATGCCGCCGGTCGTGGTGGACGTGGTCGTTTCAGGTGCGGCCTGACTCGTCTGAGCCAGCGCCGGAATTCCGGCTGCCAGCGCGGGCACAAGCGCGCACGCGCACAGCAGCAGGACGATTGCCTGCCTGTTCAACGGAGCTACCTCCGGGTGTTGCCTGCCCGGCATTGACGTCCCGTCCGCAAAGGGATCGCGACGCCCGCCAGGGCTTGCCGAGTCCGCGAGATCTCTCCCGCACGCGGACAGGGCCGAGTTCGGCTTACGCGGTCACCGTAGCCACCCGATTCGCGAGTCAAACATTTGTGTGACGGATGTCACACAACGTGAAACCGCGTGAAACTAAGTCAGCTCAGGCCGCGGAGGCGCGCGCCAGCTCGATCAGCGCGCGCGTGCCGAAGCCGCTCGCGCCCTTGCCGACGTAGTTGCGATTCATGCCCCAGGCCGTGCCCGCGATGTCCATGTGGACCCACGGACGGTCGTCGACGAACTGGCGCAGGAATTCGGCCGCATAGCTCGACATCGCGACGCGCTGGTCGGAGGCGTTCGTCAGGTCGGCGTACTGGCCCTTGGTCAGCTCGTGGAACTCGGGATGGAGCGGGAGCCGCCAGCCGATCTCGCCGCTGGCCGCGCAGGCGGCCTCGACCTGTGCGCACCAGTCGTCGTCGTTCGAGAAGAGCCCGCAGTAGGTGTGCCCGAGCGCGACCAGGACCGCGCCCGTGAGCGTGGCGAGGTCGACGATCCGCTCGGCGCCCTGCTCGACCGCGTAACAGAGGGCGTCCGCGAGGATGAGCCGGCCCTCGGCGTCGGTGTTGTTGACCTCGATCGTCGTGCCGTTCTTCGCCGTCACGATGTCGCCCGGCTTGACTGCGTGGCCGCTCGGCATGTTCTCGGTCGAGGGAACCACGGCCGTGATCGTTGCCGGGATGCCGAGCTCGGCTATGCCGGCCATCGCCTCGATCACCGCGGCGCCGCCCGACATGTCGAACTTCATCTCCTGCATCTTGGCCGAGGGCTTGATCGAGATGCCGCCGGTGTCGAACGTCACCGCCTTGCCGACGAAGGCGAGGTGTGGCCCGCTCGCACCCGGCGGGCGCCAGCGCAGCACGATCATCCGCGGGTCGACATCCGTGCCCTGCGCGACCGCCGCGAAGGCGCCCATCTCGTTGGCGACGATCGCGCCGCGGTCGAAGAGCTCGACCTCGAGCGCCTCGTACTCGTCCGCGATCTCCGCGGCCCGCTCGGCGAGGAAGCCCGGCGTCGCAACGTTCGCGGGCAGGTTCTGCAGGTCGCGCGCGGCGTTGGTCGCGAGCGCGGCCACGCGGGCGCGCTCGACCTCATCGGCGTCGACGGCCTCGCCGCTGACCTCGAGCGACTCGATCCCGTCGTCCTCGTCGCGGGAGGTCTTGAAGCGGTCGAACGAGTAGAGCTTCAGGAGCGTGCCCTCGACGAGGCCCGCCGCGACGCCCTCACCCGCCGGCGCGGCCCACGACAGCGAGACCGCGCCGAGCTCCTTTGCCCGTGCGGCGGCCGCGGCGGCGGCGACCCGGGCGCGCTCGGCGTCGAACTCCTCGCGCTTGCCGAGGCCGGCGATCAGCACGCGGCGCTGGCCACCGCCCGGCGCGTCCTCGTGGGCGACGGCGACCTTCTTGAGGCCAGGCTTCGCCTCGCCCAGCTCGACCAGCCGCTGCAGGGCGGGCTCGGCGAGCGACTCGTTCTCGAACAGGCCGACGACACGGGTGTCGGCGGCGGTCTCCTCGGGTGTCCCGCTGCGGGCTGTGACTGTCGGTCCAGGCATCGGCGCGGGAGCATAACCCGGCGATATCGTTCGCGACCCACGTAACTCGCAAGGAGACGCAGCTCAGATGCCCAAGACCGTGATCCTCGGCGCCGCTCGCACGCCGTTCGGAAAGATGGGAGGCGGCCTCGCCTCGCTCGACGCGACGGACCTCGGCGGGACCGCGATGGCCGCGGCGCTCGAGCGTGCCGAGGTCGGGGCCGAGCAGGTCGAGCACGTGGTCTTCGGGCAGGTGCTGCAGGCTGGCCAGGGCCAGATCCCGAGCCGTCAGGCGCAGATCAAGGCCGGCATCCCCAAGGAGGTCTCCTCGGAGACGGTCAACAAGGTCTGCGCGTCGGGTATCCGTTCGGCCGGCATCGTCGACCAGGCGGTGCGCGCCGGCGACCTCGACGTCGCCGTGGCGGGCGGCATGGAGTCGATGTCGCAGGCGCCCTACATGCTGCCGCAGGCGCGCTTCGGCTATCGCATGGGCGACGCCAAGGCGCTCGACGCGATGGTCCACGACGGGCTCACGAACCCGTTCAGCGGCAAGCACATGGGCGAGGAGGCCGACGAGGTCGGCGAGGAGCTCGAGATCACGCGCGCCGACATGGATCGCTTCGCGCTGCGCTCGCACGAGCTCGCCGTGATCGCCACCGACGAGGGCCGTCTTCCCGAGGAGATCGTGCCGGTCACGATCAGCTCGCGGAAGGGCGACACGACCGTCGAGGTCGACGAGGCACCCCGGCGCGACAGCTCGCTGGAGTCGCTCTCGAAGCTGCGTGGCGCGTTCCACAAGGACGGCGCGCATACGGCCGGCAACGCTCCCGGCGTCAACGACGGCGCGGGCGCGCTCGTGCTCTCGTCGGACGAGTGGGCGTCCGCCAACGGGCGCAAGCCGCTCGCCACGATCGTCGCTCAGGCGGCCGTGGCGGACGACTTCCCGTACCTCGCTCGCACTCCGGCCAACGCCGCCAGGAAGGCGCTCGAGCAGGCCGGCCTGTCCGTCGATGACATCGACCTGTTCGAGATCAACGAGGCGTTCGCGTCGGTGGCGCTCAACTCCGTGCGCATGCTCGAGGTCGACGAGTCGAAGGTGAACGTCAACGGCGGCGCGATCGCGCTCGGGCATCCGATCGGCGCGAGCGGCGCGCGCATCCTGATGACGCTCGTGGCGGAGCTGCGCCGCCGCGGCGGCGGCCTCGGCGTGGCGGCGATCTGCTCCGGCGGCGGCCAGGGCGACGCCATGATCGTCGAGGTGAACGGCTCCTAGCCGGCGTCCCATGGCCGCAGCGAGCGTGCCCGCCGCCGCCGAGCGGGTGCTGCGGCATAACGACAACGGCGGCTACACCGTCCCGTCGCGCTCGACCTACCCGCACCAGTGGAACTGGGACTCCGCGCTCGCCGCGCTCGGCTGGGCGGAGCTCGACTCGGAGCGCGCCTGGACCGAGCTCGAGACGCTTGCCCGGGCGCGCGACGCCGGCGGGATGTTCCCGCACATCGCGTTTCACACGCGCGTGCCCGACCGGCTGAACGGGCGCCTGCGGAGCGTCCTGACCACGGTCGCGCGACCGTACGCGCGCTACCTGCCGGGACCGCGCTGGTGGGGCCGGCGCTTCGCGGTCGACGGCCGCCGCATCTCCGGCATCACCCAGCCGCCGCTCGCCGCGAGCTGCGCCCGGCTCGTGTTCGAGCAGCACCCGGACGAGCGCCGCGCCCGCGCGCTGCTCGGCCCGCTGCACGCCTGGCACCGCTTCCTGCTCACCGAGCGCGACCCGCACGGCCTCGGCGAGCCGGTGCTCGTCCACCCCTGGGAATCGGGACGCGACAACGCGCTCGAGTGGGACGGGCCGCTGTGGCGCGTGCTGCCCGAGGTGGCGGTGCTGCACCGGCGCGACACGGATTCCGTCGACGCCGCCGAGCGGCCGAGCGACGAGCACTATCGCCGCTTCCTCACGCTCGTCCGGCACGGCACGGCCATCCGCTGGGACCAGGCCCGGCTCGCGCGCGAGGGCGAGTTCCGGGTGCTCGACCCGGGCTTCTCGGCGATCCTCGCGCGTGCCTGTCTCGATCTCGCCTGGCTCGCGGGCGAGCTCGGCGAAGAGCGCATCGCCGGCGAGAGCGGCATTGCCGGCGAGCGGGTCGCGGCCTCGCTGCGCGCTCGTGCCGGCGCCGACGGCCTGATCCGCGCCGTCGACGTGGTCGACGACTCGCCGCTCGCGGCGACCGGCGCCGGCAGCGCCCTGGCCGCGCTCACGCCCGGCCTTGCCCCGGACCACGTGCGGGCGCTCGCCGCAGCAGCTGCTCGACGGCCGGCTGGCGTCGCCCTACGGCGTGCGAACGCTCGCCCGCGACGATCCCGAGCGCTCGCCGCGCAACTACTGGCGCGGCCCGGTCTGGGCGAACGTCACCTGGCTCTGCGCGCGCGGCCTCGAGGCGCACGGCGAGAGCGCAGCCGCGGCGACGCTGCGCGCCCGGATGCTCGAGGCGATCGAGGGCGGCGGCATGCGCGAGTACTTCGTGCCGGACTCCGGGCGCGGCCTCGGCACGCACGACTTCACCTGGACGGCGGCGCTCGGCCTGCGCGTCGCGCGCGCCCGGGCGAAGGCCGCGGCCCGGCGGGCCGCCGGCGCGGCCGGCTAGCCGTCCGCCCCGCCCGAGACACTCCCAGGTCGAGTTTCAGCAGGTCTACGGGTCCGATACAGAACGCCAGTTTTCTGAGCCTCGAGACGTTCGTCAGCAGGACGAAGAACGTCCATGCCCCTGCGGGACCGCTAATCCTCGCGGGCACGGAAGCCGATGAAGTTCCCAGCGGGACGGGAGGGTCATTTGAAGCAGCGCGGCAGTACCTGGCTAGTCATCTCACTCATCGCACTGGCGTTCGCGCCGAGCGCCCTCGCGGCCGATGAGCAGGGCGACGCCGGCGACGTGCCCGCGGCCGCCCAGGATCTGACGCGCGCGCCGGTCGGCAGCATCAGCGGCCAGATCGCGACGGGCAACGACGCCGACCTGTACCGCGTCTGCCTGACGGGCGAGGGGAGCTTCTCCGCGACGACCGTCGGCCTGACCGACGTCGATACGCAGCTGTTCCTCTTCGACTCCACCGGACTCGGGATCTACGCACACGACGACGGCACGACGAAGCAGTCGACGCTGCCCGCGGAGCACCCGCTCACCCCGTCCGCCTCCGGCGAGTACATCCTCGGGATCAGCGCGTATGACCGCGACCCCCAGAGCGCCGGCGGCCCGATCTTCAGCAACGTCGCCTTCGTGACTCCCGCCAACGGCCGCGGCGCCGGCTCCCCGGTCGAGGGCTGGGCGGGTCTCCCGCGCGACTCGGGCGCCTACACGATCGCCCTGACCGGCACGCGCTCCTGCGAGACGACCCCGCCGGTCGTCGATCTGCGCAGCCCTGTCGACGGCGACAGGGTGCCGCGCGGCGCCGAGGTCGAGGTCGACTTCTCGTGCAGCGACGAGGGCGGCTCGGAGCTCGCCTCCTGCGAGGGCAGCGTGCCGGACGGCGCGCAGCTCGACACGTCGGCGCTCGGGCCCCAGACCGTGACCGTCACGGCGCGCGACGGGGCCGGCAACGAGACCACGGCTTCGGCCACGATCGAGGTCGTCGACGAGACGGCGCCGGTCGTCGAGGTGCGGACGCCTGCGGACGGCGCGAGCTACGCGGTCGGCGAGGAGGTGTTCGCCGACTACGAGTGCAGCGACGAGCCGGGCGGCTCGGGCCTCTTCTCCTGTTCGGGCGACGTGGACGACGGCGCGCCGCTCGACACCGCAACGCCCGGCAGCAAGACCTTCACGGTCACGGCGAGCGACGCCGCGGGCAACACGGCCACGACCACGGTCGGCTACGAGGTCAGGGCCGCGCAGAGCGACTTCAAGGGCTTCCGCTGGCCAATCGACGACTTCCCCGCCATCAACCGCTCGATCGCGGGCGACGTCGTGCCGGTGCGCTTCTCGCTCGGCGGCTACAGGGGGCTCGATGTGCTCGCACCCGGCTATCCGCAGGTGGCGGAGGTCGACTGCGGCGCGGGCGAGCAGCCCAGCTCGGGCCGGCCCGCTCGCAGCGCCTGGTGGCAGAAGGGGCTGCGCTATCGGCACCGCAGCTACATCTTCATGTGGCGCACCGACCGCGACTGGACGCGCGGCTGCCGCCAGTTCCTGATCAAGCTGAAGGACGGCTCCGTCCATCGCGCCGAATTCAAGTTCGTGCGCAGCTGGTGGGGCCTGTGGCCGCGCTGGGACGACTGATTCGCGCCATTCTCGGGTGCCGTCGCGCCCACTTGCACGGTGTTATTGCATACGGGCTGCGACAACAGTAGGGTCCGCCGTCCATGAGGCACTGGCTTGTGCTCGCGGCGCTGTACGTCCTGGTCGCCGCGCTGATCGTCCCGGGCCCGCTCGGTGCGCAGGAGGAGGCGCCGGCCGGGACGACCACCCCTGCGGAGCCCGTTCCGTCCGAGCCGGCGCCGCCCGAGGCCGCCCCGGTCGAGCAGGCCCCCGCGGAGCCCGCACCCGCGCCTGCGCCCGCGGAGCCCGCCCCCGCCCCGGCAGAGCCCGCGCCGGCCGCGCCGGCGCCCGCCGCTCCCGCACCCGCGCCGGCGCCGGACGAGGCGCCCGCGGCCACGCCGGCGGAGCCCGTGGCCCAGGCGCAGAAGCCGCGCAAGCGAAAGAAGCCGGCCGCGGTTGCCGCGGCCACGGAGAACGTCACGATCTCCGACTTCCAGTTCACGCCCGCCCAGATCACGGTCCAGCAGGGCGACACCGTCACCTGGACCAACGAGGGCCCGACCGCGCACTCGGCCACGTCCTCGGACGGCAGCTTCGACACCGGCATCTTCTCTGCCGGCGGCAGTCGCTCGCAGACCTTCGACGAGGCGGGCACCTTCGCGTACATCTGCACGCCGCACCCGAACATGACCGGCACGGTCGTGGTGGAGGCGTCGAGCAGCGGCGGCGGCTCCGGCGGCGGCTCCGACTCCGACTCCGGGTCAGGCTCCACCGACACCGGCTCGACGGACAGCGGCTCGACCTCGAGCGGCTCGTCGAGCTCCGGCTCGGGACTGCCCGCCACCGGCGCGGACGCGCTTGCGCTCGCGATCCTCGGCGTGCTGATGCTCGCCCTCGGATTCGCGATCCAGCGCCGCTCGCAGGCGCCGGAGAGCGGCGCCGCCGGGCGCATCGGCTGGTAGGCGGAGCGCCGTCACTCAGTAATCTGGCGGCCGTGTCGAGCCGCAAGATCCGTGTTGTGGTCGCGAAGCCTGGTCTTGATGGTCATGATCGGGGGGCGAAGATCATCGCTCGTGCGTTGCGTGATGCGGGTATGGAGGTGATCTACACGGGTCTTCATCAGACGCCGGAGCAGATCGTGGAGACGGTCTTGCAGGAGGACGCGGACGCGGTCGGGTTGTCGATCCTGTCGGGGGCGCATATGACGCTGGTGCCGCGGATCGCGGCGCTGCTCAAGGACGAGGGTGCGGAGGACGTGGTGCTGGTGGTGGGCGGCACGATCCCGAACGACGACATCCCTGAGCTGAAGCAGCTGGGGGTGGCCGAGGTGTTCACGCCGGGGGCGCCCGTTCAGGGGATCATCGACTTCATCGAGGGCGCCGTACCCGCCTGAACGGGTATGCGATTGACTCGTCAGTCAATCCGGTAGGATGCTGTTCGCCGCGGGAGGCGGGGGCTCTGGAGCCGCCCCTCCGCGCGCCACTTATACAGCCAAGGAGAAGCTTCCGTGAAGATCTGCGTCCTCGTAAAAGAGGTGCCCGACGCCGCAGTCGAGAAGCGCATGGACCCGGGTTCCAAGCGCCTCGATCGCTCGGGCGAGACAACGCTCAACCAGTTCGACACACACGCGATCGAGGCGGCCATGCAGATTCGCGAGGGCGGCGCCATCGACGTCGACGAGATCGTCGCGGTGACCATGGCGCCCTCCGAGGCGGGCCGGACGCTCAACAAGGCCGTCGCCCTCGGCGCCGACCGCTCGGTCCACCTCACCGACGATGCGCTCGCCGGCTCTGACGTCTGCGCGACGGGCTACGCGCTCGCCAAGGTGCTCGAGTCGGAGTCGCCCGACCTCGTCCTGCTCGGCCAGCAGTCGGCCGACGGCGAGTGCTACACGATCGGCGCCGTCGTGGCCGACCACCTCAAGATGCCCTCGCTCACCCAGGTCATCAAGCTCGACGTCGAGGACGGCAAGCTCCGCTGTGAGCGCCAGGCCGAGTACGGCTACGACACCGTCTCCGTCGAGCTCCCGGCGGTCATCTCGGTCGGCGACGCGATCAACGAGCCGCGCTACCCCTCGCTCAAGGCGATCATGGGCGCCAAGAAGAAGCCGCGCGACGTCAAGTCCGCCGGCGACGTCGGCATCGAGCCCGGCAAGGTGGGCCAGGAGGGCTCGCGCACCGAGGTCATCGCGGTCAACCCGCCCGCCGAGAAGGCGGCCGGCGAGATCATCGAGGACGAGGACACGAACGAGACGGTCGAGCGGATCGTCGCCTGGCTCGAGGAAAGGAAGCTGCTGGCATGAGCATCCTCGTCTACGCACTCCACTACGAGGGCGAGTTCAACAAGAACTCGCTCGGCGCCGTCTCCGAGGGCGCGAAGCTCGCCAAGGAGCTCGGCGGCGAGGCTGCCGCGATCGTCATCGGCGGCGACGACCTGACCGACGAGCTGTGCGGCACGCTCGGCAAGTACGGCGTCTCGAAGGTCTACCGCGTCAAGGGCCCGGAGGGCCTCGCCCAGCCGGTCGTCGACGCGATGGCGAAGGTCATCTCCGACAACGGCTTCAAGTACGCGCTCTTCGGCGGCGGCCTGCTCGGCTTCGAGATCGGCGCCGGCCTGACCGCGCGCCTCGACGCCGGCGTGACCATGGAGGTCACCGCCGTGCGCGTCGAGGACGGCAAGCTCGTCGCCGAGCGGCCGATCCTGCAGGACTCGCAGGTTGTCGACGTCGGCTACGTCGGCGAGCCAGGCATCATCATCGGCCGCCTCAACGCCTTCGACATGGTCGAGTCCGGTGACGGCGCGGCCGCGATCGAGGATGTCGACGTGCCCTTCGAGGACCACTCGACCAAGGCGACCATGGTGGAGCGCGGCGAGCAGCGCGGCGCCGACGTCAACATCGAGGACGCCGACGTACTGGTCGCCGGCGGCCGCGGGCTCGGCAACGCCGAGGGCTTCGAGCTCTGCGAGTCGCTCGCCGGCGCGCTCGGCGGCGCGGTGGCTGCCACGCGCGCCGTCGTCGACGCCGGTTGGTACCCGTACGCCGCCCAGATCGGCCAGACCGGCAAGACGGTCGCGCCGAAGCTCTACGTGGCGGCCGGCATCTCCGGCGCGATCCAGCACAAGGTCGGCATGCAGTCCTCGGAGAACATCGTCGCGATCAACAAGGACCCGAACGCGCCGATCTTCGAGTTCTCCGACCTCGGAATCGTCGGCGACCTCAACAAGATCATGCCCAAGCTGACCGAGGCGGTTAAGGCGAAGAAGGGCTGATCCACTGATGAGCACCGCGCCGATCGAGTTCCCGCCGCCGGTCGACTCCGCCAAGGAGTTCGTCGGCGCGCCGACCGATCCCGAGGACGAGCGCATCGAGGTCGGCGTCGTGATCGTCGGCGGCGGCCCGGCCGGGCTCGCCTGCGCGATCCGGCTGACCCAGCTGCTCGCCGAGGACGAGGCGCTGATGGAGTCGCTCGGCGAGGTGCCGGTGGCGCTCGTCGAGAAGGGCAAGGGCCCGGGCTCGCACCTGCTGTCGGGCGCGATGATGAACCCGTCGGCGATGCGCAAGCTGTTCCCGGACCTCGACGAGAGCGACTGGCCGACCTACGGGACCGTCGAGAAGGACGCCGTCTACCTGCTGCCGAACTCGAAGCGCGCGATCCCGCTCAAGCCGACGCCGCCGCCGTTCCGCAACCACGGCAACCACGTGACCTCGGTCGCGCAGCTCGGCCGCTGGCTCTCCGATCAGGCCGAGGAGGCGGGCGTCTACATCCTCGGCGAGACCGCCGCCGCCAAGCTGCTCGTTGACGACGGCCAGGTCGTCGGCGTGCGCTCGGGCGACAAGGGCCGCGGCCGCGACGGACAAGAGCTCTCCAACTTCGAGCCGGGCGCCGACCTGATCGCGAAGGCCACCGTGCTCGCCGAGGGCACGCAGGGCCATCTCACCGGCGCGGCGATCCGCCACTTCGACCTCGGCTCCGAGGACCCGCAGCAGTGGGAGCTCGGCGTCAAGGAGGTGTGGGAGGTCGAGAAGCCGCTCGACCGCGTGATCCACACGATGGCCTGGCCGCTGCGCTTCGGCGCGAAGTACCAGGAGTTCGGCGGCTCGTTCATCTACCCGATGGGCGAGGACAAGGTCTCGATGGGCTTCGTCTGCGGGCTCGACTACCGCGACGCCACCTTCAGCGTCCACGACGCGCTCCAGCAGCTGAAGGGGCACCCGCTCGTGGCCGGCATCATCGAGGGCGGCAAGCGCATCGGCTGGGGCGCGAAGACGATCCCGTCGGGCGGCTACTGGGCGCAGCCGCGCCGGATGTGGGCGCCGGGCATGATCATCGCGGGCGACGGCGCCGGCATGGTCAACATCCCGACGCTCAAGGGCGTCCACTACGCCATGCACGCCGGCATGTTCGCCGCCGAGGCGATCGTCGAGCGCCTCAAGGCCGGCGAGGAGGCCACCGCCGACCTGTCCTCCTACCAGGCGAAGGTCGAGAGCTCCGAGATCGAGAAGGACATCCGCCGCTCGCGCAACATGCGCCAGCCGTTCTCGAAGGGCTTCTTCGTGGGCGGCGCGATCGCGAACGTGATGGAGATCTCGGGCGGCCGCATCCCGGGCGGCCGCTGGAAGACGCACGACGACGCGACGATCGACGTGTTCATCGGTGACCGCGACAAGGACTATCCGAAGCCCGACGGCAAGACGACGTTCGACAAGCTCTCGTCCGTCTTCGCGAGCGGCAATGCCACCCGCGACGACGCCCCGAACCACATCCGCATCCAGGAGCGGGTCCCGCTCGAGGTCGCGCTGATGTGGCAGAACATGTGCCCGGCGGCCGTCTACGAGGTGCCCGAGGAGGAGCTCGAGGCGGCTCGCGTCGACGGCAACGGCAAGCTCGACGGCAAGCGCGAGGTCAAGCTCCAGATCACGCCGTCGAACTGCGTGCAGTGCGGCGCGATCACGGCCAAGGGCGGGCGCCTGACGCCGCCCGAGGGCGGCGACGGGCCGAATTATCAGGCGACCTGACCCTCGCTAGACTGGAAGGTCGCATGAAGCCGGATATCCATCCCGAGTACGGGCCGTCGCACGTCCGCTGCACCTGCGGCAACGAGTTTTGGACCCGCTCCACGAAGCCCGAGCTGCACGTCGAGATCTGCTCGAACTGTCACCCGTTCTACACGGGCCGGCAGAAGCTCGTCGACACCGGAGGCCGCGTCGAGCGCTTCCGCCGCCGCGCTGCACGCTCGCGGCGCTAGCGGCGGCCGCAACTCTGAGGCTCGGCGCCTGTTCTCACGGGGCATGCGCCGGGCACTCCTGATCACCGCGTTGGCAGCGGCCGCGCTTGCGGCCCTGCCCGCGGTTTCCTCCGCGCAAGGGCTCCGCACCTCCGTGCGGCTCGTCGAATGCTCCTTCGAGCAGCACCAGGCGGCCTTCCGGGGGAGCATGCGCGGCATCGAGGGCAGCGCGCGCATGGCGATGCGCTTCACGCTGCTCGAGCGCACCGGCTCGGACGGCTTCAAGCCGCTCAAGGCGCCCGGGCTCGGGCGCTGGCGCCGCGCGCAGCCGGGCGTCGTCAGCTTCGGCTACCGCCAGGTCGTGAAGGCGCTGCCGGCGAACGCCGTCTACAAGATGCGCGTCGACTTCCGCTGGTCCGCCGCCGACGGCAGCGTGCTCGCTCAGGCTCAGAAGGGCTCGCCCGCCTGCCGCCAGTTCTCGGCGCTGCCGAACCTGCGCGTCGAGGTGCTCGGCGCGTCCCCCACGAAGGTGGCGGGCGTCGTGCGCTACCGCGTGCTGGTCACGAACAGCGGCCGCGCCGAGGTCACCGCCCCGGTGCAGCTGTCGGTCGACGACGCCGTGATCGACACGGCCAGCGTCGCCCTGATGCCGGGAGAATGGCGCCAGATCGACTTTCGCGGGCCTGCCTGCACGAACGAGGTGACGGCCGCGGCCGACCCCGATGGGACCATCGTCGAGAGCTCTGAGAGCGACAACGTCGACGAGGTTCCATGCCCCAGGACGGCGAAGCGCGACGCCCCTGCTCAGGAAAGCGGCTGAGCCGCCGATACGATGAGGACGGTGAGCGCCCCCCCGTCCACTAACGGCAGCGCGCCGGATCATCTGCGCGAGGCCACGCGGGACGCCCCGATCGGCGGTCAGGCCGTTCTCGAGGGCGTGATGATGCGCGGCATCTCGACCTGGGCCGTCGCGGTTCGCAAGCCCTCGGCCGAGCAGCTCGCCGCCGGTGGCGCCGACTCCAAGGAGGGGGCGAAGGGCGAGATCGAGGTCATCTCCGAGCCGCTCGTCTCCTGGACCAAGCGGCACCGGATCCTGCGCGTGCCGATCATCCGCGGCGTCGCCGCGCTCGTCGAGTCGCTCAAGATCGGCTTCCGGGCGCTCGGCATCTCGGCCAACGCCCAGATGCCGCCGGACGAGGAAGGCGAAAAGAGCGAGATCGGCGGCGGCGCCTGGGCCGGCACCATCGTGTTCGCGCTGCTGTTCGCGATCGGCCTCTTCTTCCTGCTGCCGGCCGGCCTCACCAACATCTTCCAGGACCAGATCCCCAACTCGATCCTGTTCGTGGTGATCGAGAAGCTGGTGCGGATCACCATCTTCCTCGCCTATCTCGTGCTGATCTCGCGCATGCCCGATCTGCAGCGAGTGTTCGAGTACCACGGCGCCGAGCACAAGACGATCTCGTGCTATGAGGCGGGCGAGGAGCTGACGCCGGAGAACGCACAGCGCTACTCGCGCTTCCACCCGCGCTGCGGCACGAGCTTCCTGCTGCTGGTGATGATCGTGGCGATCTTCGTCTTCGCGCCGCTCGGCAAGCTCGACTGGCAGTGGCTGTTCCTGTCGCGGATCCTCGGCATCCCGATCGTCGCGGGGCTCGCGTTCGAGCTGATCAAGTGGTTCGGCAAGAACCGCACGAAGCGCTGGGCGCGCATCCTCATGTGGCCCGGCATCCAGCTCCAGCGCCTGACGACGCGCGAGCCCGATCTCGCGCAGCTCGCCGTCGCGATCGCCGCTCTGCAGGCCGTGCTCGCGGTCGAGAACCCGCGCGCGGCCTCGGAGGACGACAAGATCGGCATGGAGGTCGTGGCCTAGGTTTCGTCCCGGCTCAGGCCGGAAAGCCCTAAGTGATGGGCGCTGTTCTGCTGACCGGCGCCACGGGGTTCGTGGGGACGGAGTTGCTGGACCGCCTGCTGGAGCGCGGCGACCGGCCCGTTCACGCCCTCGTGCGCGCACCCGATGACCGTGCCGCCGCCGAGCGGCTGCCGGCCCATGCCCGCCTGCACGTTCTCGCGGGCGACATCGAGCGGCCCGGGCTCGGCCTCTCCGAGACGGCGCGCGCGCGACTCGCCGAGGAGGTCACGACGGTCGTGCACTGCGCGGCCTCGGTCTCGTTCGACCTGTCGCTCGAGAAGTCCCGGCGCGTGAACGTCGACGGCACCCGCAACGTCGTCGAGTTCGCCGAGCGCTGCCCGCGGCTTCAGCGGCTCACGTATGTGTCGACCGCGTACGTCGCCGGCGAGCCGCGCGGCCTCTTCCGCGAGGACCAGCTCGACGTCGGACAGCGCTTCCGCAATCCCTACGAGCGCTCCAAGTTCGAGGCCGAGCGGATGATCCGCGAGCGCGCCAAGGGGCTGCCGCTGCAGATCCTGCGCCCGAGCATCATCGTCGGCGACAGCCGCACCGGCCGGACGTCGTCCTTCAACGTCCTCTACGGGCCGCTCAAGGCGTTCGCGCGCGGCCGCATCCCGGCGATCCCCGCGCGCCGTTCCGCGCCGGTGGACATCGTGCCCGTCGACTACGTCGCCGACCGAGCCCACGAGCTCATCACGGAGGGCCCCGACGGCACCTTCCACCTCGTCGCGGGCCGCAACGCGACCACCGTCGGGCGCCTGCTCGAGCTGGCCGCGCGCCAGCTGCGGCGCAAGCCGCCGGCGGTGGTGCCGCCGGGGCTGTATGGGCGTGTCATCCACCCGCTGCTGCGCCGCAAGTACGGCGGCCTGCGCAAGCTGGAGGTGTACTTCCCGTACTTCTCGATGCGCGTGCGCTTCGACGATCGCGGCGTCGGGCCGGCGCCGCCCGTCGAGCGCTACTTCCACCGGCTGATGGAGTTCGCGCAGCGAGCAGGCTGGGGGCGCGTACCCTCTGCCATGTGATCGACCGCCTCGTCGAGCAGATCGAGGAGCGCTTCTCCGAGCTCTCGGAGCAGATGGCCGATCCCGAGGTGATCGCCGACCAGCGCGGCTACGCCGACGTCGGGCGCGCCTATCGCCAGCTCGAGCCGGCGTACCGGCTGGCCACGGAATGGCGGCGCACCACGAACGACGCCGAGGGTGCCCGCGAGCTGCTCGCCGAGGACGGCGACGACCCCGAGCTGCGCGAGCTCCTGCGCGGCTCCGAAGAGCGGCTGGGGGAACTCGAGGAGGAGATCAGGCTCGCGATGGTCGAGCCTGACCCAAACGACGACAAGGACGTGATCGTCGAGATCCGGCCGGGCGCGGGCGGGGAGGAGGCCGGGCTCTTCGCCGCCGACCTCTACCGCATGCTCGGCCGCTACGCCGAGCGGCGCGGCTTCAAGCAGGAGCCGATCGAGCTCGGCGAGGGTCACTACACCTTCGCGGTCAAGGGCCGCGGCGCGTACAGCGTCTTCAAGTACGAGGGCGGAACGCATCGAGTCCAGCGCGTGCCCGAGACGGAGTCGCAGGGACGCATTCACACCTCGACCGCCACCGTGGCGGTGCTCCCCGAGGCCGAGGACGTGGACGTGCACATCGACCCGAACGATCTCCAGGTCGACGTGTACCGCTCCTCCGGGCCGGGCGGCCAGTCCGTCAACACGACGGACTCCGCGGTGCGCATCACGCACAAGCCGACGGGCCTCGTGGTCTCGATGCAGGACGAGAAGTCGCAGCTCCAGAACCGCGAGAAGGCGATGCGCGTGCTGCGCGCGCGCCTGCTCGAGCGTGAGGTCGCCGCGCAGCAGGCGGAGCAGGCCGCCGCGCGGCTCGCCCAGGTCGGGACGGGCGAGCGCGCCGAGAAGATCCGTACCTACAACTTCCCCCAGGACCGGGTCACCGACCACCGCGTCGGCCTCACCAAGGGCAACCTGCCCGGGATCCTCGCCGGCGAGCTCGACGACTTCACCGCCGCGCTCGAGGCCGAGGAGAAGCGGCGCATGCTCGAGGCCGCCGAGCCGGTGGGCGGATGACGAGTTCCGATCGTTCGCACGCACGGCGTGCTCTCGCACTACGTGACGCGCTCGACGCGGCCGTCACCGCGATCGAGGCAGCCGGCTGCACGACCCCGCGCCTCGACGCCGAGCTGCTGATCGCGGACGCCCTGGGCATCGACCGTGCACGGCTGATCATGGATCCGGACATGGAGATCCCGCCGGCGGCTGCGCGCGTGATCGGGACGAACGTGCGCCGGCGCGTGGCGCGCGAGCCGGTGGCGTACATCACCGGCCGCAAGGGCTTCCGCCACATCGAGCTTGCGATCGACCAGCGCGCCATCATCCCGCGCCCCGAGACGGAGCTGCTGGTGGACTTGGCCTCCGAGCAGCCGGCCGGGGCGCGCGTGCACGACGTCGGCACCGGGACGGGCGCGATCGCGCTGGCGCTGCTCGACGAGCGGCCAGACCTCAAGGTCACCGCGAGCGAGCCGTACGCGCCCGCCGCCGAGGTGGCGCGTGAGAACGCCGCTCGGCTCGGCCTGCCGCTCGAGGTGACGGACGAGTTCGGCATCCCGGAGGGCGAGTACGACCTGATCGTCGCGAACCTGCCCTACGTCCGCGACGGCGACTGGGACGGGCTGCAGCCCGAGATCCGCAAGTACGAACCGCGCGAGGCGTTCGTGTCGGGCGCTGACGGGCTCGACGCCATCCGCGAGCTGATCGCGGCCGCGCCCTCGGGCACCCAGATCGCACTGGAGCACGGCAACGAGCAGGGCGCCGCGGTGCGGGACCTGCTCGACGACGCGCGCTCGTATCCGGACCTGGCGAACTGGGAGCGGATGACCGTCGGCCGCGTGCCCTGATGCGCGCGCCGGCGTGACCCCCGAGGACGTCGCCACCTTCGAGCGCTGCATCGCCGTGGGCGGTGTCGCCCTGTTCCCGGCCGACACCGTCTACGGGCTCGCGACTGAGCCCGACTCGCGCGACGGCGTCGAGCGCCTCTATCGGCTCAAGGGACGGCGGCCAGACCGGCCCGCCGCCGTGATGTTTTTCCGTGTCGAGCTGGCCCTCGCCGCGCTGCCTCAGCTCGGCGAGCGGACGCGCGCCGGGCTCGAGCGGCTGCTGCCCGGAGGCGTGACGCTCGTGCTGCCGAACCCGGAACACCGCTACCCGCTCGCATGCGGGCCCGATCCCGATCGGCTCGGCATCCGGGTACCGCGGCTGACGGGCGCACTGGAGCCGCTCGCCGCGGCGAGCTGGCCCGTGCTGCAGTCGAGCGCGAACGCATCGGGCGGATCCGACGCCCGCAGCGTCACGGACGTGGACGCGAACATCCGCGCGCGCGTCGACATGATCCTCGACGGCGGCGAGCTGCCGGGCGCGCCCTCGACCGTGGTCGACCTGACCGCGTACGAGCAGGACGGGCGCTTCCGGATCGCTCGCGAGGGCGCCGTCCCGAGCGCCGAGATCGAGCGCGCTCTGACGTGAGGCGCCGCTGCTAGCGTGCCGCAGATGAGCGATCTCAGGCCCGACTTCTTCACCAAGCCCGTCGCCGACGTCGATCCCGAGATCGCCGGAGTACTCAAGGACGAGGCCGCCCGCCAGGAGCGGACGCTCGAGATGATCGCCTCCGAGAACTTCGTGCCGCAGGCGATCCTCGACTGCCAGGGCTCTGTGCTCACCAACAAGTACGCCGAGGGCTACCCCGGCAAGCGCTACTACGGCGGCTGCGAGTACGTGGACGTGGCCGAGCAGCTCGCGATCGACCGGGCCAAGGAGCTGTTCGGCGCGGAGTTCGCGAACGTGCAGCCGCACTCGGGCGCCCAGGCCAACTCCGCTGTCTACATGGCGCTGCTCGAGCCGGGCGACCGCATCCTCGGCATGAAGCTCGACCACGGCGGCCACCTCACGCACGGGATGAAGATCAACTTCTCCGGGCTCTACTTCGACATCGTTGCCTACGGCGTGCGCGAGGAGGACTCGCGCCTCGACATGGACGAGGTGCAGCAGATCGCGGAGGACGCGCGTCCCAAGCTCATCATCGCGGGCTGGTCTGCCTACTCGCGACAGCTCGACTTCCAGCGCTTCCGCGAGATCGCCGACTCGGTCGGGGCGATCCTGATGGCGGACATGGCCCACTTCGCCGGGCTCGTCGCGGCCGAGGAGCACCCGAGCCCCGTGCCGTACTGCGACGTCGTCACGACGACGACCCACAAGACGCTCGGCGGCGGGCGCGGCGGCCTGATCCTCGCCAGGGAGGAGTACGCGAAGAAGATCAACTCGCGCGTGTTCCCCGGCCACCAGGGCGGCCCGCTCATGCACACGATCGCGGGCAAGGCCGTGACGCTCAAGATCGCCGGCTCGGAGCTGTTTCGCGAGCGCCAGCGGCGCACGCGCGAGGGCGCCGCACTCGTGGCCGAGGAGATGCTCGCCGCGGGCGTCAACGTGCTGACCGGGGGCACCGACGTGCACCTCGTGCTCGCCGACCTGCGCGACTCGGAGCTCGACGGCCAGCAGGCCGAGGACCGCCTCGCCGACGTCGGCATCACCGTCAACCGCAACGCCGTGCCCTTCGACCCGCGCCCGCCGGCCGTCTCGTCGGGGCTGCGCATCGGGACACCGGCGCTCGCCACACGCGGCTTCCAGGCGGACGACTTCCGCGAGGTCGGGCGGGTGATCGGCGCGGCGCTCGGCGGAGACTTCACGGACGCGAAGCGGGCCGAGCTGGGCGAGCGCACTGCGGCGCTCGCCGACCGCTATCCGCTCTACCCGCAGCTCGCTGAGCCGGCGGTCGCCTGAGCCGCCGCCACGGTTTACCCTGGCAGGGGTGACCGAGGCCGCACCGAAGCCCGTCCTCCCGGCCGCACCGCGGCTCGCGAAGCCGCGACTGCGCGGCGTCTCACACCAGTGGGCGTTCTTCGTCTCGTGCGCGATTGGGGCGGCGCTCGTGGTCGCCGCGCCCTCGGGGACGCCGCGGCTCGCGGCGACCATCTACGCGGCCAGCGTCGCGGCGCTGTTCGGCGTGAGCGCGCTCTATCACCGCATCACCTGGGCGTCCGCCGCGGCACGGCGCTGGATGCGGCGGCTCGACCACTCGGCGATCTTCGTGCTGATCGCCGGCACCTACACGCCGTTCGCGCTGCTCGTGCTCGACGGCCCGATCGCGACGGTGATCCTCGTGGTCGTGTGGGCCGGCGCGCTCGGCGGCATCCTCCTGAAGCTGGTCTGGATCGACGCGCCCAAGCTGATCACGGCGATCGTGTACGTGGCCCTCGGCTGGGTGGCCGTGGCGGCGTTCCCCGACCTGATCGACGAGCTCGGGCTGACCGGCACGGCGCTCGTCGTGGCCGGCGGGCTCCTCTACACGGCGGGCGCGCTCGTCTATGCCTTCAGGCGGCCCGACCCGGTGCCGACCGTCTTCGGCTACCACGAGGTCTTCCACGCGCTCGTGATCGTGGCGGCCGCGCTGCAGTACGCGGTGGTCGCGTTCTACGTGCTGCCGGACGCCGCCTGACGTCCCTCGTTTCACCGCCTCTGCACGGCTTTCCGCCGGAGCGCCATTAGGCTCAAGTCCGATGGACGAGCTCGATGCCCTATGGGCGTTCCTCGTCGCCGCCGTTGTCGCGTTCGCCGTCACGCCTCCGGTAGCGCGGCTCGCAACCCGCATGGGCGTGGTGCACCATCCGCGCGAGCGCGATTTGCACGAGCGCCCGGTGCCGGGGCTCGGCGGGCTGGCGATCCTCGCGGCCGTGCTGGTGGCCGCGCTCTTCTTCATGCCCGCCGGCGAGCAGACACGCGGCATCATCGGCGGCGCGATCGCGATCACGATCGTGGGCGCGATCGACGACATCCGCCCGGGCGGGTTGCACCCGGCGGTGAAGCTCGTGGGCCAGTTCGCCGCCGCGGCGATCCCGGTCCTCGCCGACGTGCGCGTCGAGAACCTGACGCTCCCCTTCATCGATCCGATCTCACTCGGCGACTGGGGCTACCCGCTGACGCTGATCGGCATCGTCGCCGTGGCGAACATCGTCAACTTCACCGACGGCGCCGACGGCCTCGCCGCCGGCGTCTGCACGATCGCCGCGGCAACGTTCGCGATCATCGCCCTCTCGTTCTCGGAGCGTCTGGACGCCGCCATCCTCGCCGCGCTCACGGCCGGCGCCGCGATCGGCTTCCTCTGGCACAACTTCCATCCCGCGTCGATCTTCATGGGCGACGCCGGCTCGAACCTGCTCGGCCTGTTGCTCGCCTGCGTGGCGATCCAGGGCGTGTTGAAGACGGCCGCCGTCGTCGCGCTCTTCTTCCCGCTGCTGATCCTCGCCGTGCCGGCGCTCGATGCGACCTTCGTCGTCGCCAAGCGGATCAAGCACCGCCGGCCCGTCTACTCGGCGGACAGCTGGCACTTCCATCATCGCTTCGCGAACATCGGGTTCTCGCAGCGGCGCACCGTCCTCTATCTGTACGGCTGGACGCTCTCGCTGGCGGCGCTCGCACTCGCGCTGCGCTTCGTCCCGTACTCGGATGACGACGGCACGCTCCACGCCGGCTGGACGCTCGTGATCGTGGCGTTCGCGGCCGTGGCCGTGGCGGCCAGCATCTACCTGGTGGTGGTGCTCGAGATCCTGAAGTTCCGCCGCTTCCGCGAACGCGAGATCCGCCGCCAGGTCGAGACCGGCGAGCTGCCGGCGCTCAGCGAGGAGGAGATCGAGGTCGAGATCGAACGCGAGGTCGAGACGGGCGAGTTCGAGGCCGTGCCTCCGCCGGAGACGGGCGAGTTCGAGGCGGTGGCGCGGGACTGAGGGGCGCGCCGCGGCGCGCGTTCCGTTCGGCTGTGCGCTTTTCGGGCTCCCCACGACGACTGGCTGGGTACGGGGAGTCGGGACCGGAGGCGCCGTTTTCACGCTTCGGCCTGAGGCCCGTCAGAAGAGCGTTTCCTGGACGGCCTCCCCTCGCCCCTTCTCCTCCGGCGTCAGCACCGGATCGGCGCCGCGGCCCGGGTCGGGCCGGGTCGAGTCCGCCGCGGCGCCGCGTAGGCCCGGGCCGCTGCGTCTGCCAGGCCGCGCGAGCGCGGCGATCCGGTCACGCTCGGCCCGTGGGGCGTAGGCGCCGCGCGCATACAGGCGCTCATAGCGCGGCACCAGGTCCGGCCGGTACGACGAAAGCCACTCCATGAAGATCTGGCGCACCTCGCCGCGCAGGTGCAGGCAGATACCGCCCATGCTGACGGCGCCCGCCTCTCCGCACAGCTCGAGGATCTCCTCGACCTGCTCGGGCGCGTCGTTGATGCCGGGCATCAGCGGCGCGATCAGCACGCCGCAGGGGATGCCCTGGCGGTTCAGCTCGGCGACCGCCTCGATGCGCTTGCGCGGATGCGGCGTGTGCGGCTCGCTGGAGCGCCAGGCCTTCTCGTCCAGCGTCGGGATCGACAGGTTCGCGGCGAAGCCCGCCACCTCGTGGATCTCCTTCATCAGCTCGACGTCACGCAGCAGCAGCGGTGACTTCGTCAGCACAGACGACGGCGTGCGCGAGTCGCGCATCGCCTCCCAGATGCCCGGCAACAGCTTGTAACGGCCCTCGACCCACTGGTACGGATCGGTGTTCGTCCCGAGCGCGACGTGTTCGCGCTTCCAAGACGGCTTCGTCAACTCAGCGCGCGCGACCTCCGGCACGTTGACCTTGACGACGATCTCCTTCTCGAAGTCGCGGCCGGCGTTGAAGTCGAGGTAGGTGTGGGTGGGGCGGGCGAAGCAGTTGTGGCTGACGACGCCGTTGGCGATGAAGTCGCCGGTGCCGGTGGTGATGTCGTACAGCTCCATCTCTCCCAGCGGCTCGATCTCGACGACCTGCAGGCGTGCAGACGTCTTGATCGCGCTCTCCTCAATCGACCGCTTCCGCCGGATCGCGGGATCGGTGAGGTGAAAGAAGCGGAGTCTCTCCGGGAGCCCGCCCAGTAGGCGGATGACCTTCAGACCGTTGCTGCGTGCGTCTGTCCTCGATCGCGAACCGAAATCCGAACCTGGCAAGGCCGCGCGTCGTCCAATCGATGATCTCCGGGTCGGTGTTCGAGATCCGGAAGACGCCCTCAGAGCAGCCGCCCTCGGCGTCGAAGATGCCGGCGAGAAAGCCCCGGATCCAGTCCTCGCCCGGCCAGGTCGGCCAGCGAATCGTGTGCTGGATGAGGGCGACCTTGTCCCAGGCCTGTGTGCGAATCGCGGTCAGCCCGCGCTGATACTTCGTGGCCGCGTGGAACTCGAACTCCTGGGTTGCGACGTCGAGGTCGGCCAGATAGTCACGCGTCCGGCGAAGTCCATCCAGATCCGTGAGCGCGAGCCGGAAGCGCGCCACGTTGCCGTGGCGGCGGCCGGGGCGGTCGTAGGAGTAGAAGCCGAGAGAGCCGTCTCCACGGATCATCCCGGCGAGGTAGCCGGCCCTGTAGTCGGCGGATCGCGCCGGTCCGGCGGCGAACCGCCCGGTCCCCATCAGCTTGTTTTGGAGCGTCAGGTGAGGACGCCGTAGCGAGCCTTGCTCACGACCCGTGACGTGCTTCCAGCCCCTGTCGCTGAGGAAGCGATGGTCGCCGCTCGCCACGAGCTCCGTGCCGTCCTCGAGCGTGATCCTGAACGCCCGCTTGACCGACGACCAGTGCGCCAGGACGCGAGTGGTGGCGTAGTGCCGGTATGTGTCGCCGCGCCGCGTGCCGTATATGAGGTCGCCGGGAGCGAGGTCGGCCAAGGGCTTGACCCCGCCGTCGGCCATCAGGATCGGCGTGTCGGCAGCCAGGCAATAGACGCACGCATGGCTGCATCCCCGGTACGGATTGATCGTCCAGCGAAACGGCATCCGCGACGCCTTCGGAACCCGGTTCAGCGCCGACTTGGCCTGGATTTCATAGAACCGCGTGTCCAGCGCCTCGGGCGCGTCAAACGTCCGGACCGTCGCCGGCTCGCGGTAGCCGGGGAGCGTTCGGCTCTCCTCGGCGTCGACGCTCAGGTTGTCCCATCGCACGAACACATGTTCGCACACTGGGCGGCTGGACCTGGCTCAGCTGAGCGGCTTGTCGTAGCAGCGATGGAGCGGCCGGGCCGTGGCCCAGCGCGCGGAAGGCGGCGTACGAGCCCTCGATCACGCGCCTTTACAGCGGTACGATCGAGCCGTGCCCGATCGCCTCTACTTCACCGACTCCGACGACGCCTGCGCGCTGATCGCCGCCGACCCGATGGCCCTGCTGATCGGCTTCGAGCTCGACCAGCAGGTGACCGTGCGCAAGGCCTTCGCCGGCCCGCTGGCGCTCAAGGAGCGGCTCGGCTCGATCGACGCCGCCACGGTCGCGTCAGCCGATCTCGAGCCCGTGTTCCGCGAGCGCCCCGTGATCCATCGCTATCCGAGGTCGATGGCGCAGCGCGTGCACCAGCTCGCGGTCCACATCCGCGATCACTACGACGGCGACGCCGCGCGCGTATGGAACGACGCCGCCGACGCGAGCGAGCTGCGCGCGAACCTGTCGGCGCTGCCCGGCTTCGGGGAGATGAAGATCAAGGTGCTCGGAGCCGTGCTCGCCAAGCACTTCGGCGTCGTCGCGGCGCAGGAGCTCGTGCCCTGGCACCCGACGCTCGGCGACGTCGACTCGCCGCAGGCCCTCGATGAGTACGAGGCGCTGAAGCGCGAGCACAAGGCCGAGTGGGCCAAGGCCAAGGCGCCCGCCTAGCTCATTCGCCGACCGCCGTCACGACCACGCTGCGCGGTCCGCCATGGTTGCGGTGCTCGCACAGGTAGATCCCTTGCCAGGTGCCGAGGGCGAGGCGGCCGTCCGACACAGGCAGGATCAGCGAGCTGCCTGTGAGCGCGGTCTTTATGTGCGCGGGCATGTCGTCTGCTCCCTCGAGCGTGTGCTCGAAGTAGCCGGCGCCGTCCGGGACGGCGCGGTCGAACCAGGCCTGGAAGTCCCTGCGCACGTCCGGTGACGCGTTCTCGTTGAGGGCGAGCGAGGCGGACGTGTGCTGCATGAACACCGTCGCGATGCCGACGGACATGGAGCGCAGCTCCGGCACGCCGTCGACGATCTCCGAGGTCACCAGATGGAAGCCGCGCGGCCGCGGACGAAGTTCGATCCGAGTTTGGGTCCACACGCTGCCGGATTCTGGCGACAACGCCCGATCGGCCATAGGGTGACCGTGGCTCTGGAGGGACTCGCAAGGAGGTGAAGTTGGATGGAGTGGCCGCGGGGCGCGCCGCGCTTGCCCGCACCCTCGCGCTCGCATGTGCTGCGTTCGCGCTGCTCGGCCTCGCTGCGGCCGCGCTCCTGGGACCCGCTGCGCTTGCGTTCAGCGGCGTCGCGGGCGCCATCGGAGCCCTGTGCGTATTCGCGCACGACCATCTGCGCCGGCAAGAGATCGCGCTGCTCACGGACAACGCGCGCCGTGACGCGCTCACCGGACTGCTGAACCGGCGCGGCTTCCAGGAGGCCTTTGACGCCGAGCTGGAGCGGGCGCGCCGCTCGGGCTCGTCACTGAGCGTGGTGGTCGGCGACCTCGACCGCTTCAAGCGCGTCAACGACGCCCTCGGGCACCCCGGCGGCGACGCCGCACTCGTCCGCAGCGCCCGCATCCTCACGAGCGGCAAGCGCCGCTTCGACAGTGCCGCGCGCATCGGTGGCGACGAGTTCGCGCTCCTCGCAGCCGACTCGGACGACCACGGCGCCTACATGCTTGCCGAGCGCGTCCGCGACACGATTCACGATGAGTTCAGCGAGGACCGGTCGCCGCTCACGATCAGCTTCGGCGTCGCCACCTTCCCGCTGCACGGGCAGTCGGCCGACGCGCTGCTGCGCGCGGCGGACCAGGCGCTCTACGCGGCCAAGACGCTCGGCTGCGACCGCACGGTGATCTCGAGCGCCGAGGTTCCCGGCATCCTGGAGCGCGCATCGGCCGGGAGCAGCAACGGCGCCGTCGGACTGGACGCGCTGCTCAGCCTCGCGGAGGCTCTCGATTTGCGCGAGACGGGCAGCGCGTCGCACTGCCGCCGCGTCGGGCGGCTGGCCGAGCTGACCGCCCGCGAGCTCGGCCTCGCGCCCGACGCCGTCGAGCGGGTGCGGCTTGCGGGGATCCTCCACGACGTCGGCAGGGTTGCGCTGCCCGACTCGCTCGTCCAGAAGAGCGGGCCGCTCACGGGCGATGAGTGGGCGCTGATGCGCTGTCATCCGGAGATCGGCGCCCGCATGATCGCCACGACGCGCCACGACGACATCAGCTCCTGGGTCCTGCTCCATCACGAGCGCCCGGACGGGCGTGGCTACCCCGAGGGCCGCCTTGCTGAGAACGTGCCGCTGGAGGCGGCGATCGTCGGCGTCGCCGACGCCTACGAGGCGATGACGAGGGACCGCCCGCATCGCTCCGCGCTCGAGGCCGACGCCGCCGCGGCCGAGCTGCGCACCCAGGCGGGCAGCCAGTTCCCGCCAGCGGTGGTCGAAGCGCTCCTGCGAGCCGTCTGAGCCACCCGCTCCAGCCTTCAAGGCCCAGACCGAACGCTCCGATAAAGGCATCAGATGGGGATTGCCACAGTCCTCACCCTCTACCTGCCCTGCGCCTGTGCACTCGCCCTGGCCGGCCTCGCCGTGCTTCAGCACGGCCGTATTCGCACGCTCCGAACCCGGATCGCGAATGCGGCCCGCTCCGATCCCGCCACGGGGCTGCTCAACCGGCGCGCGTTCGACGAGCTGGTGACGCTCGAGCTCGAGCGCTCGCGTCGCACGGGCAGTCCGGTCGCGATCCTGCTCGGCGACCTGGACCACCTCGCAGCCCTGAACGAGGCCGCCGGGCAGGCGGCCGGCGATACGGCGCTCGAGCTGGTCGCGCGCGACCTCGGCAAGTGGAAGCGGCGTATCGACCGCGCCGCCCGCGTCGGCGGCGACGAGTTCGCCTTGCTCCTGCCTGAGACCGACGAGCGCGGCGCCTACATCCTGGCCGAGCGCCTGCGGCGCGCCTCCCACCGAAGCTTCGGCGACGCTCCCGTGCCGGTGACGATCAGCTTCGGCGTGGCGAGCTATCCCGACCACGGCGCCGACACGGTGACCCTCATGCGCTCCGCCGAGTCCGCCGTGCTCGCCGCCAAGGAGCTCGGCCGCGACCGCTCGGTGATCTACAGCGCCGAGGCGGTGCGGCTGCTCGGCGCAGGCGGCGGCGCCGGCGACCTCCAGCTCGCCACCGTCGTCGCGCTCGCCGAGGCGCTCGATATCCGCGACACGGGCACCGCGACGCACTCGCACATGGTCGGCCGCTACTCGCAGCTGATGGCGGTCGAGCTGGAGCTCGAGCCGGCCCGCGCGGAGCGCGTGCGGCTCGCCGGGGTTCTTCATGACATCGGCAAGATCGGAGTATCGGACGCCGTGCTGTCGAAGCCCGGCCCGCTCAGCGCCGACGAGTGGGTCGAGATGAAGACGCATCCGGAGATCGCCGCGCGGCTCCTGTCGCGGCCCGAGTTCGACGACCTGCGCGGCTGGATTCTCGCCCACCACGAGCGCCCGGACGGCAGCGGCTACCCCTTCGGCCTCACGCAAGCGGAGATCCCGCTCGAGGCGAGCATCCTCGCCGTGGCTGACGCCTTCGAGGCGATGACCGCCGACCGCGTCTACCGGCCCGCGCTCGGCGAGGCCGGCGCGCGCGCGGAGCTCGAGGCCGGTGCCGGCATCCAGTTCGACGCCGGCGTGGTCGAGGCGTTCCTGCGGGCGCTCGACCGCGACGCTACGTCGGCCTCCCACGCGCCGCACGCCGCGGCCGGCTGAGGCAGCGCTGCGGCGGTAGCATCGAGCATCGGCTCGCTGCGACTCGGTCTAGCGCTCATCAGCCTGCTGGCCCCGCTCGCGACGGCCACTCCGGCGACTGCTGTCGAGTTGCTCGCCACGATCGGCGCCCCCGGCCAGTTCAACGCGCCGCGCGGCGTCGCGGTCGACGCCGGCGGGACCGTGTACGTCGCGGACACCGGCAACAACCGGCTCTGGCGGATCGGGGCGCCTGATGCCGTGCTTCCCTACACGCCGAGCGGCCCGCTCGCGGTCGCGGCGGGGCCCTTTGGGCCGGTGGTGGCGGACACCGGCGCCGATCGTGTCGCGCGGCTGGACGCGGCCGGCACCGCCGCTCGGCACGCCCTGGCCGAGTGCGGCAGGGCTCGCTTCCGACGTGGTCGGGACGCCCGGGCTGACGCTCTCGGCGGACGCTCGCGGCGACCTGGCCACGGCCGGCGAGCCGGGCTCGGCGATCGACGCCCGCCTGCTCGGAGTCCTCGACGCCGTGCTGCGCGCACATTCCCTGACCGTCTCAGTCGTCAAGACCGGTCACCCGCAGTTCACCACCGGCGGCCAGGTCTCGAACCACTGGTACGGCCGCGGCCTCGACATCGCCAGGGTCGACGGCGAGCTGGTCAACGCGACGAACGCCGGTGCGAACGCGCTCGCCCGCAGCCTCGCGGAGCTGCCGCCGCCGATCCGGCCAACCGAGGTCGGTTCGCCGTGGGCCATCGGCGCACCGGGCTTCTTCACGGATGCGTCGGTGCAGGACAACATCCAGTCGCCTTCGACGAGCCGGGGAGCGGGCGGACCCACAGCGCGCCCGCGGGCGTGGCCGCCGCGCCTGACGGCAGCGTGTTCGTGGCCGACACCTTCAACGACCGCGTCCGCAGATTCGGCCCGGACGGCTCGCTTGTGTGGTCAGCCGGTGGCTTCGATGCGCCCGCCGGGCTCGCCGTCGATGCGGCCGGGCAGCTCTACGTGGCCGACACGGGCAACCACCGCGTGGTGAGGCTGAGCGGCGCGGGCGCGCTGCTCGGCGTCTGGGGCGGTCCGGGGCAGCTCAGCAGCCCGGCCGGGGTGGCCGTCGACGGCGCCGGAAGCCTCTACGTCAGCGACACCGGCAACAACCGCGTCCAGATCGTCGGGCCGTCCGGGGCCGTGATCGGCGGGTTCGGCGCGCTCAGCGGCCCGACCGGCATCGCTGTCGACTGCCGCGGCAACGTCTACGTAGCCGACACGGGCAACAACCGCATCCAGAAGTACGGCGAGCGCGGCGCGCCGCCCCCGCCCTGCACGGCGGGTGGGCCGGCGATCGCCGGCGCGGCCGTCGAACCTGTTCCGCTTCGGCAAGCTCAGGCGGAACGCCCGCAAGGGGACCGCGCTGCTGGTGGTCCGCGTGCCGGGCGCGGGCCGCGTGCTACTGAGCGGCACCGGCGTGAAGCGAGTCTCGAAGACGGGTGAAGCGCGCCGGCAGGGTGACGCTGCGCGTGAGCGCAACCGGCAAGGCGCGCAAGCGCCTGCGCTCACGCGGCCGCGTGAAGGTCCGCGTGAAGCTCCGCTTCACCCCGACGGGCGGCACTGCGCGGACGCGCGGCAAGACGATCGTGCTCGTGCTGAAGCGGCGCTAGTCGTCGTCGCGCTCGGACTCGCGGATGTCCTCGGCCACCTGCTCCTTGAACGGCTTCAGCTTCTCGTAGAGCTCGTCCGGCGGAACCTCCTCGCGGGGCTCCGATTCGCCGACGAGCCAGGGCGCCGCCTCGACCGCCGTGCGCCAGGCCGCCTCGTCGGCGTCGGTGCCCCCTTCGCCTGCGGGCTCGTCCTGCGCTGGCTCGACCTTGTCGAGGTAGACGTTCGTGTACTGGCCGCGCTGGTTCTCGTGGTACTCGATCCGCACCCGCCGCCCCTCCAGCTGCTGCGCGCGCTGGCCGATCGCCTCGCGGAAGGTCGTGTACTCGTTGCCTTCGCTGTCTCTAACGACGTAGCGGGTGTTGCCCCGATTTGTCTCGAAGGTGCGCACTTCCGAGATCGTGACCACCGCGTCCACTGTCTATCGCGGATACCCGGTCCGGACCGTTTCAGCGCCGTGGGCCACTCAAGCCCAAGGCGGGGCGCCGCGCGGTGGTTCGGGTAGTAGTCCATTCCCCCGAGCCAACTGTCACAAAGTAGTCACAAAGTCGACGGCTCATGTAGGTTTCCTTGCCCCCGGGTAGGAGCACCAAGCCGCCCGCCCATCGCTCCTCCCGGCGGGACCCCCCTTTGACGAGTCACGCTTCGAAAGCATCCGACCCCATGCCGCTGCGCATGTTGCAGTACCTCGATCTGATCGTGCTCGCGCTCGCGCTGCCGATCTTCATCGCCGCGGGCCTGCCGCTGCTCGGCTGGGCGGGCGCGGCGTTCGGCTGGATCGTCCAGCGGCTGATCGCCGCGGGGCTCACGAAGCGCGCTCAGGAGTCCGGCGACCCACGAACCGTCGCGGGACTCATGACCGGCTCTATGATCGCGCGCGGCTGGATCGTCGCCGGCTCGATCTTCGTGGTCGGGCTGAGCGAGCGCGAGGCCGGACTGTCCGCCGCGATCCTGTCGATCACCCTCTTCACCTTCTACTTCACCTCACAGCTGATGACCCGACCCTTCGAGCAGGAGCGGCCTTGACCACCTCCGCTGCCACCGCCGAGCAGCCGCGCGAGTCGGGCGGCGGGCTCAGCACGCGCAGCAAGGTCCTGATCTTCCTCGCCATCTACATCGGTGTCGGGATCCTGCTGTACCTGATCTTCGGGAGCGACGGCGAGAACGAGGAGTTCCAGCCGCAGGAGGAGTTCCGGCTCACGCCCTGGATCGAGATCAAGATCGGCTCGCTCGACCTCTCGATCAACAAGGCCGTGCTTTACCTGTTCCTCACCTGCGTGGCGACCGTAGGGGCCATGGTGTACGTCGCCAGGCGCATGCAGCAGAAGCCGAACCGCACGCAGGTGATCGTCGAGGGCGCGTACGACCTGACCTACAACCAGATCACGCGCAACAACATGGATGCGCAGGCCACCGCGAAGTGGTTCCCGTTCGTGGCGACGCTCTTCTTCTTCATCTGGTTCTCGAACGTCCTCGGCTACATCCCACTGCCGACGAACGACCACGAGACGATCGACATCTTCGGCATCGCCTTCCCGGCCTTCGCGCTCTACGCCGCGACCGCGAACCTGTCGATCCCGCTCGTCCTCACCCTGACCGTCTTCTTCATCTACCAGGTGGAGGGCATCCGCCGGCACGGATTCGTCAAGTACCTGAAGGGCTGGCTCCCGGCCGGCGTCTCGGGTGCCGCGGCGGTGCCGATCTTCATCATCGAGGTGATCTCGCAGTTCGTGCGGATCATTTCGCTCTCAGTCCGACTGTTCGCGAACATCCTCGCCGGCCACTTGCTCATCCTGTTCATGGGCGGCGGGCTGGCGGTGTTGCTCGGCATCACCGCGCTCGGCTGGATCACGTTGCCCCTGGCGGTCGCGTTCTTCATCTTCGAGGTGGGGCTGGTGGCCACCCTGCAGGCCTTCATCTTCGCCACGCTCACGTCTATCTACTTCGGCGAGGCAAGCGCCGGAGGCCACTAAGGAGGATCCATGGACCTTGCAGTGCTACTCCCAATCGCCCAGGCGGCCGACCCTACGGACGGCCTGAAGGCGATCGCGCTCGGAGTGGGCGCCGGACTCGGGACGATCGGCCCGGGCATCGGCGTCGGATACATCTTCGGCAAGGTGATCGAGTCGGTCACGCGCCAGCCCGAGATGCGTGAGGAGATCACGAGCATCCAGTGGCTCGGGTTCGCCCTGACCGAGGCGATCGTCTTCTACGCCTTCATCTTCGGCCTGATCGCGTTCTTCCTCTAGGCCGCGGATGGACTTCATCGGGGACATCGCGAGCTTCCTCCTGATCGCCCAGGAGAGCACCGAGGGCGCCGAGGAGGAGGGCGGCAGCTTCCTCGTCAGCCCGAACGTCGGGCTGATGATCTGGACGCTGCTCGCGTTCGGGACGACCCTTTACCTCCTCAACAAGCTCGCCTTTCCGCGGATCGCGGAGGCGCTCGACAGGCGCCGGGTGACGATCGAGAAGTCGCTCGACGACGCGGCGCGGGCGAAGCAGGAGGCGGACGGCCTGCTCGACGAGTACCGCGCCCGCCTCAAGGAGGCTCGCGAGCAGGCGGAGGAGATAACCATGCGCGCGCGCAAGGCAGCCGACTCACTTGCCGACAGCGCCAAGGCGGACGCGAGCAAGCAGCGCGAGGAGCTGCTCGCGGCCACCCGGCGCGACATCGAGGCGGAGACCCGCCGCGCGCTCGACGAAATCCGCAAGGAGGTCGCGAACCTAACGGTGATCGCGACCGAGAAGGTCACGCGCAAGTCGCTGACGCCCGAGGATCACCGGCGCCTGATCGAGGACGCCCTCAAGGAGGTCGACTTCTCGACGCTGGCGGGCGAGGAAGGGTCCCGGAACTAGATGGAAGAGATCGCCGAGGTCTACTCGCGTGCGCTCTTCGAGGCGGCGAAGGAGAACGACGCCCTCGACCGCGTGCACGAGGAGCTCGGCGAGTTCGCCGACGCGCTCGACGAGAACCGCAATCTGCAGGTCTTCCTGTTCTCGCCGTACTTCTCGTCGGAGGAGAAGAAGAAGGGGATCGGGCAGATCGTCGACGACGCGGACCCGCGGCTCTTCAACTTCCTCGAGCTGCTCGCCGAGCGCCACCGGATGCCGGCCCTGTTCCGGATCCGGCGCGAGTTCGACTCGATGTGGGCGGAGGAGAACAGGCTGCTGCCGGTGAGCGTCACGAGCGCCGTTGAGCTCGACCAGGGCATCGTCGAGGACATCGGCCGCGAGATCGAGAAGCAGACCGGACGGCGCGTCGAGCTGTCGAGCAGCGTCGATCCCGACGTGCTCGGCGGGCTCAGGGTGAGCGTTGGCAATCTTGTCCTCGACGCAACCGTGCGCAACAGACTCGAACAGCTACGCAAGCAAGTGGCCCGGGCGGCCTAAGGAGACTTCGAAGTGCAGATCAAGCCAGACGAGATCACCAGCATCCTCAAGCAGCGCATCGAGGGGCTAGAGGACGGCGGCGCGGACCTGTCCGAGGTGGGCACGGTCCTGTCGATTGCCGACGGCATCTCGCGTGTGCATGGGCTCGACAACTGCATGTCGAGCGAGCTGCTCGAGCTTCCGCACGACGTGACCGGGCTCGCGCTCAACCTCGAGTCCGACAACGTCGGCGCCGTGCTGTTCGGTGAGTGGGACAGGATCGAGGAGGGCGACCAGGTCAAGCGCACCGGCCGCCTGCTGGAGGTGCCCGTGGGCGAGGCGCTGCTCGGGCGCATCGTCGACCCGCTCGGCAACCCGCTCGACGGCAAGGGCGACATCAACACGGAGGAGACTCGGCCGGTCGAGTTCAAGGCCCCGGGGGTGGTCCAGCGCCAGCCGGTGAAGGAGCCGATGCTGACCGGCATCAAGCCGATCGACGCGATGACGAACGTCGGCCGCGGCCAGCGCGAGCTGATCATCGGGGACCGCCAGACCGGCAAGACGTCGATCTGCATCGACACGATCATCAACAACAAGGGCCAGGACCTCGTCTGCATCTACGTCGCGATCGGCCAGCGCATGTCGACGGTCGTGGAGGTGGCGCAGCAGCTCGAGGATGCCGGCGCGCTCGACCACACGATCATCGTCGCCGCTCCCGCCGACGAGGCCGCCCCGATCAAGTACCTCGCCCCCTACGCCGGCGCCGCCATGGCCGAGCACTTCCTCTACAACGGCCAGCACGCCCTCGCGATCTACGACGACCTGACGAAGCACGCCTACGCGTACCGGCAGATGTCGCTGTTGCTGCGGCGCCCGCCCGGCCGCGAGGCCTACCCGGGTGACGTCTTCTATCTGCATTCACGCCTGCTCGAGCGGTCGGTCAAGCTGAACGACGAGCTCGGCGGCGGTTCCTTCACGGCGCTGCCGATCATCGAGACGCAGGCCGGCGACGTGTCGGCCTACATCCCGACGAACGTCATCTCGATCACGGACGGCCAGATCTTCCTCGAGGCCGACCTGTTCCGCTCGGGCGTGCGCCCGGCCATCAACGTGGGCATCTCGGTGTCGCGCGTCGGCGGCTCGGCGCAGACCACGCCGATGCGCAAGGTGGCCGGCCGGCTCCGGCTCGAGCTCTCCCAGTACCGCGAGCTCGAGGCGTTCGCCCAGTTCGGCTCGGACCTCGACGCCGACACGCAGGCGACGCTCAGCCGCGGCGCGCGGCTCGTCGAGGCGCTGAACCAGGACGAGCGCAGCCCCTGGGCGATCGAGGACCAGGTGGCGGCGATCTACTCCGGCACCGGCGGCTTCCTCGACCGCATCAAGGTCGAGCGCGTGAAGGACTTCCACGAGTCGATGCTGCAGCGCCTGCACTCCGAGCACCAGGAGCTGATGGACAAGCTGCGCGAGGGCAATTGGGACGACTCGATCGAGGGCGAGCTGAGGGACGCGATCGCCGAGGCGATCGACGACTTCGGGCCTGACTTCGACGCCGAGGGCAACCCGATCGAGGAGGGCGAGTCCGACCGCATCCGTCGCGAGCGCGAGGATCGGAGCGAGAGCGACTCCGGCGACGAGGAGGGCGGCGAGGCCGCCGAGTCGGACGAGAGCGCCCAGGAGGCGCCCGAGCAGGAGGCGGCACCCGCCTAGGCGATGGCGAACCTGAAGGACATCCGGAGCCGCATCGGCTCCGTCCAGAACGTCCGCAAGATCACGCGCGCGATGGAGATGATCTCCGCCGCGCGCCTGCGGAGGGCGGAACAGCGGATCGAGCACCTGAGGCCATACGCCGACGCGCTGCGCCGGATGACCGCGCGCGCGTCGCACGCGGCCGACAACATCCCGAACCTGCCGATCCTCCAGGACCGGGAGAACGTCGAGACCGTCGGCATCCTCCTGATCACGGCCGACCGCGGGCTCGCCGGCCCGTTCAACTCGCAGATCGTGCGCGCCGGCAACCGGCGCGCCGCCGAGCTCAAGCGGGACGGCAAGAACGTCCTCTGGTACGCCGTCGGCCGGCGCGGGGTCTCCTCGCTCGAGTTCCGCCAGCTCGAGCTTGGGGACTCGTGGACGGGCTTCACCGACCGGCCCGCGTTCGCAGACGCGCGCACGATCGGCGACGGCATGGCCGCGGCCTACGTGGACGGCAAGGTCGACCGGGTCGAGATCATCTACAACGGCTACATCTCCCCGGTCAACCAGGAGGTGCGGGAGGAGACGCTCCTGCCGCTCCAGCAGGCCGACGTGATCGACGTGGACGAGGATGAGCCCGACGAGGACGAGTCCGACTCGCGCGCTCTGTGGATCTACGAGCCCGACCCCGAGGAGATCCTCGCCCGGCTCGTGCCCGACTACGTGGAGATTTCGATCTACAGGGCGCTGCTCGAGTCGACGGCGTCCGAGCACGGCGCCCGCATGAGCGCCATGCGCAACGCATCAGACAACGCCGGAGATCTCATCGACGACCTCACCCTGGCGGCCAACCGGCAGCGCCAGGCCGAGATCACCCAGGAGATCATGGAGGTCGTCGCCGGGGCCGAGGGACTTCGATAGGGACTGACTAGGAGACTGAATGGAAGCCGCAACGCAGCCCACCGAGCAGCAGCGCGAGACCGAGGGCAACGTCGGGAGGGTCGAGGAGGTACAGGGCGTCGTCGTCGAGGTGGCCTTCCCCGACGGGGAGCTCCCCGAGATCTACAACGCCCTCGAGATAGAGCTCGAGGCGGGCGCCGAGGAGGGCAACGCCACTCGGCTGGTGCTCGAGGTGCAGCAGCACCTGGGCGACGACCGCATCCGTGCGGTCGCTATGGACGCCACCGACGGGCTCGCGCGCGGCACCAAGGTGGTCGACACGGGCGGCCCTATCACCGTGCCCGTCGGCGACGTCGTGCTCGGACGCATCTTCAACCTCCTCGGCGACCCGATCGACGGAGGGGATCCCGTTGACGCGGAGGAGCGCTGGCCGATCCACCGCCCGGCGCCGAGCGTCGAGGACCTGACGCCGACTCGCGAGATCCTCGAGACCGGCATCAAGGTCGTCGACCTGCTCGCCCCTTACGCCAAGGGAGGCAAGGTCGGCCTGTTCGGCGGCGCCGGCGTCGGCAAGACGGTGCTGATCCAGGAGCTGATCCACAACATCGCCCAGGAGCACGGCGGCCTGTCCGCCTTCTGCGGCGTGGGCGAGCGGTCGCGCGAGGGCAACGACCTCTGGCTCGAGATGACCGAGTCGGGCGTGATCGACAAGACCATGCTCGTGTTCGGCCAGATGAACGAGCCGCCCGGCGCGCGCATGCGCGTCGCGCTCTCCGGACTGACGATGGCGGAGTACTTCCGCGAGCAGGGCGGCCAGGACGTGCTGCTCTTCATCGACAACATCTTCCGCTTCGTGCAGGCGGGCTCGGAGGTGTCGGCGCTGCTCGGCCGGATGCCCTCGCAGGTCGGCTACCAGCCCACGCTCGAGACCGAGATGGGCCAGCTCCAGGAGCGGATCACCTCGACCCGCCAGGGCTCCGTCACCTCGGTGCAGGCGATCTACGTGCCGGCCGACGACCTCACCGACCCGGCGCCCGCGTCCGTGTTCGCCCACCTCAACTCGACCACGACGCTGTCGCGGTCGATCTCCGAGAAGGGCATCTACCCGGCCGTCGACCCGCTCGACTCGACCTCGACGATCCTCAAGGCGGACATCGTCGGCGAGGAGCACTTCCAGGTCGCGAACGCCGTGCGCGAGATCCTGCAGCGCTACAAGGAGCTGCAGGACATCATCGCCATCCTCGGCATCGACGAGCTTTCCGACGAGGACCGGCTGACCGTGCAGCGCGCCCGCAAGGTCGAGCGCTTCCTGTCGCAGCCGTTCTTCGTCGCCACGGCCTTCACCGGCCTCGACGGCAAGTACGTGCCGGTCGAGGAGACCGTGCGCTCCTTCAGGGAGATCATCGACGGCAAGCACGACGACATCCCCGAGCGCGCCTTCCTGATGAAGGGCACGATCGACGAGGTCGTGGAGGCCACGCGCGGCGCCGACGCCGAGGAGCAGGCCGAGGAAGAGGACAGCGGCTCGGAGGAGGAGAACGGCTCCGGCTCCGACGAGCAGGAGTCCGGCTCCGAGAACGGCGAGGACGATGGCGAGAACTAGCTTCCCCGTCGAGGTCCTGACCCCGGAGGGTCAGGTCTTCGCGGACGAGGTGGAGATGGTCTCGACCCGCACGACGACGGGCTCGATCGGCATCCTCGCGCACCACGCGCCGCTGATGGCGATCCTCGAGCCGACCGAGTTGCGGCTCTACAAGTCAGAGTCGGACGTCGTGCGCTTCGCCCAGGGCGAGGGCTACCTGCAGGTCGTCGACAACCGTGCGCTGGTGCTGGTCGAGGACGCGATCTCGCCGGACGACATCGACCGCGGCGCCTTCGAGTCTCGGCTGCAGGAGGCGCGCGAGGCCGTTGAGAGCGCCGAGGAGGACTCTGAGGAGCGGGCCCGTGCGGAGCGCGAGGTCAAGCGCTATGAGGCGTTCCTGGAGGTCGGCTCGAGCTAGGGCGGCGCAGGGCTCGCTGCTAGAGCGTGTCCCGCACGAGACTCAGCTTGGCCGCACGTGAGAGCCGCTTGATGCGGGCCTCCTCGCGAAGCGCGGCTGAGCGATCAGCGACCGGGAAGACCTTGGCCACCTTCACCGGTAGACGGCTCCGCGTGTAGCGGCTCGCGGTGCCGGCCTGGTGCGCCGCCAGCCGGCGAGAAAGGTCGGTCGTCCAACCGCAGTAGAGGCTGTCGTCGGCACACTTCAGCAGGTAGACGTAGGGCACACCATGGCTTTCTCGTTGGGTCCGCGCGCACCTGCCGCCAGCGCGGCCCGTAGCTCGCGCACGGCGACTACTCGAGGTTCCAGCCGAAGTAGACCTCGGTACGGACGATCCTGTCCTCGTCGTCGAAGGTGAGAATCTCGGTGTTCCGGCCCCGCCCGCCGCCGGCGGTGTCGGTCTCATAGGTGATGACCACCTCGTCGCCCGCCTCGATCAGCCGGACGAGCTCGAAGTCCTGGCCGCGGCCGGCGCCGGGCCAGCAACGCTCGAAGTAGCCGTCGCGGTCGAGCTCTGGGTCCGGTGGCGCCGAGAAGACGAAGTCATCGCTCAGGCGCTCCTCGTAGAAGCGCCGGTCGCCGGCTGCAAACGCGGCATATGAGTCGCGCGCGATCTGTTTGCGGTCGGCGATGGCCGGCGAGTCTAGTGACGGCCTCGCGCTGCGGGGGCGCGCTTCAGTCGCTCGGCGCGAACTCTTCGAGCGGGCTTGGATGCCGGGGCTCGTACACGCCGATCGTGCCCGCGCCGGGGATCTTGAGCTGCGCGATCCGCCCCCAGCCCTCGTCCTCGATCGGCGAGACGAACTCGACGCCCTTCTCCTTGAGCTCCTCCACGGTCTGCTCGATGTCATGGCACATCAGGAACAGCGCGTGCTGTCCGGGCCCGCGGTCCCAGCCCGAACCGGGGTGGATCGCCACTTCGCCCGGTGGCAGGGCGAAGATCAGCCAGCCGTCGCCGGCATCGACCGCCTCGAACCCGAGGACGTCGCGAAAAAACGCCCGCGCTCGCTCGGCGTCGTCGGCGAAGATGATGGTGTGCGCGCCCGCGATCATCGAATCCGGATGGCCCGAACCTATCTCAGCAGGACAGCACAGCACCACCGGCACGCGGCCGGGGCCCGGCGCGCGTTTCTTTGTCTGGCGCTCGCCGGAGCACTCATCGTGCCGGCCTCGGCCGGCGCGGCGCCGGTTGCGGTGCCGCGCGAGGCGCGGGCGGTCGACACGTCGCATCCCGACCGCTGGGTCGGCTCCGGCACGCCGCGGAGCTGCACCTCCCGCGCGGTCGTGCGAGCCGTGGCAAAGGGCGGGATCATCAGGTTCCGCTGCGGGCCAGGCCCGGTGCGGATCGAGATGAGGCAGACCGCGAAGGTGGTCAACACGAGCCGTCGCGTCGTCCTCGACGGCCGCGGTCTCGTCACGCTCAGCGGCGGCGGCCGGCGCCGCATCCTCTACCAGAACACGTGCGACCAGCGGCAGACCTGGACCACGTCGCATTGTGACGACCAGGCGACGCCTCGCCTCGTGGTGCAGAACCTGACCTTCGCCGACGGAGACGCGACCGGCGCGACGTTCGATGGCGGCGGGGGTGGTGCGATCTTCGCGCGCGGCGGCCGGCTCAAGGTCGTCGGCTCGACGTTCGTGGGCAACCGCTGTGACGCGACCGGCCCGGACCTCGGCGGAGGCGCCGTCCGCGCCCTGTCGCAGCACCACGGGCAGCCCGTGACCGTCGTTCGCAGCACGTTCACGCGTGGGGTCTGCAGCAACGGCGCTGCGCTGAGCAGCATCGGCGTCTCGTGGTCGATCTACAACAGCGTCTTCACCGGCAACCGCGCGATCGGCCGCGGCGCCAACCCCGCGCGCCCGGGCATGCCCGGCGGCGGCTCGGGCGGGGCCGTCTACGCGGACGGCAACGACTTCCGCGTACTGATCGCCGGCACGAGGATGGCCCGCAACCGCGCGCGCGAGGGCGGCGGCGCGGTCTTCTTCGTCAGCAACGACCGCAGCGGCGTCCTCAGCATCCGCTCCTCGACGTTGCGGGGCAATCCCAGCCTCGGCTTCGAGACCGATCCCGGGATCTTCTTCCTCGGCCGGGATCAGATCGTGGTCGACTCGGTTCTCGACTGACTCAGCCGGAGTGGCAGCACCCCGCCGACGCTCTCGGTGATCGCCACGATCGGCGCCACCAGGCCCGGCGGGGTGCTGCTGACGGGGTCAGGCAGCCGCGTTAACCGCGGACGCCTCGATGATGAGCTGTGCCGTCTCCTCGGGACGCGAGACGGTGATCGCGTGCGATGCGCCCGGGATCTCGATGGTGCGGCGAGCGCCGGCGCGCTCGGCCATGTAGCGCTGGAGCTGGGCGGGGATGATGCGGTCCTCTTCGCCGATCAGGAACCACGAGGGGACCTCGCGCCAGAGCGGCTGCTCGCCCGACGCCTCGGTGAGCGCCTCCTGCGTCGCGGGGCGCTGCGTCGTTGCCATCAGTGCGGCCTGCGACGCGGGCACGTCCTGGCAGAACACGTCGTTGAAGCTGTCCATCGCGACGTACAGGTCGGTCGTTCCGTCGCTCCGCGGCACCGGCCGCGACGTCTCCTCGCCGAGCATGCTGCCCGGGAACATGCCCGCGAGCTGGAAGCAGTTCTCACCGGGCTCCGGTGCGAAGCCATTGGCGTAGACGAGCCCGACGATTTCCCCGGCGTCGGCGTCAACGTTCGACATCACCATGCCGCCGTACGAGTGAGCGGCAAGGACGACAGGGCCCTCGACCGTGCGGACCAAGTCGCTGACGGCGGCGGCGTCGGCGGCGACGCTGCGCAGTGGGTTGGCGGCGGCGATCACGGGGTGACCCGCGTCCCGCAGCGGGTTCGACGACGCCGTCCCAGCCCGAGGATTCGGCGAAGGCGCCGTGGACGAGGATGACTGTGGGGTGCATGGGAGTTCCTTTCGTACTTGTGGATTGGCCGGGTCGTGGCTACTTGACTGACTGGCTGAGCCAGTCCTCGAAGCGCGTCGGCCCGATGCGCGCGTCGTTGCCCGGGGTGAGGGAGCGGTCGTCCAGCTCGGCGCCGAAGTAACGGGCGTGAACGTCCGCCGTCACCTCGCGTGGGTCGTCGGTCGCGTTCAGAAGACGGCGGGCGAACTCGTCGAGGGGGAGCGCGTCCGGGCCCGCCAGCTCGACCGTGTCGTTCAGCGGCGCGCCGACCGCGACGTCGGCCAAGGTGCTGGCTACGTCATCGGCTGACAGGGGCTGAAAGAGGGCAGGCGACACCCGGACCGTGTTGCCGTCGGTGCCCGAATCGGCGATGCGGCCGATGAACTCGAAGAACTGCGTTGCGCGGACGATCGTGAAGGGGATCGGCCCGGCCTTCACCAGCTGCTCCTGGGCGACCTTTGCGCGGAGGTAGCCGCTGTCGGGCAGCCCGTCGGCACCGACGACCGAAAGGGCCACGTGGTGCCCCACGCCGGCCGCCGATTCGGCGGCGAGCAGGTTGCGCGATGACGTCTCGAAGAAGTCGAGCACGGCCTGGTCCTCCCATGCGGGTGCGTTCGCCACGTCAACGACGACGTGGGCGCCCTCGAGGGCCTCGGCGAGGCCCTCACCCGTGATGGAGTTGACGCCGGTGTTGGGAGCCGCCGCGAGCGGCTCCTGGCCGTCATTCCGCAGCTTCTCGACGAGCTTCGACCCGATCAGGCCGGTTCCGCCAATAACAACGATCTTCATTGTGGTGCCTTTCGTCTGTGTGTCAGTAGAGGGCGAGGAGGCGGTCGCCCGACCAGAGCTCGGCCACGCCGAGCGATGCCTCCTCGGGGCTGACGACGCTCACGTGGATCTCGTGCAGGACGGGCGAGAGCGACGGCGTTGCGTTTGTCATGCAGCGAGAATCCCGTAGACGGGGCGCCCTCGCATCGGCCAGCTGGCCAGCCTGACTGGCTGGTCGCGGGCCGTTCTCACTCCCGAAGCGAGGCGAGCTGCTCCTCGAAGCGACCCATCGCGGCGCCGAACAGGAGAGTTCCCCAGCTCACTCGGGCCACGCCCAGCGCGGCCAGCTCGGCAACCGACGGTGCCTGCGGCAGGCGTACGACGTTCACCGGGCCGCGGGCCTCCGAGGTGAAGCGGCGCAGCGCGTCCGTCTCCCAGAGAACGATCGGGAACACGCAGTCGACCCCGGCCTCGAGGTAGGCGTTCGCGCGCCGCAGCGCCTCGGGAACGAGCTCGTCCTGGGTTCCGGGTCCGGCGCCGGCGAGGAGAGGGCCCAGGAAGACGTCGATCCGGGCGTTGATCACGAGCGGGTAGCCGTTATCCGAAGCGGCCTGGCGAACCATCCTGAGCCACTCCGCGTGCCGGTCGAGATCGCGCAGGCCGCCGGCGGCGTAGTCACTGTCTTCGAGGTTGCAGCCGGCCGCGCCCATGCCGCGCAGCTCAGCCACCAGCTCGGCCGGCTCCATGCCGTAGCCGGCCTCGGCGTCGACCGTCACGGGCACCTCGACGCCTCCTGCGATCCGCGCGGCGGCGGCGAGCATCTCGTCGCCCGGCGCACCCTCGTGGTCCGCATAGCCGAGTGCGGCGGCCACGCCGCCGCTGGTGGTGGCCACCACCGGAAACCCAGCCGCGACCACAGCTCTCGCGGTGGCCACGTCCCAGGCGTTCGGAAGCAGGAGGGGGTCGCCCGGGCGATGCAGCGACCGCAGCAGGTCGCACCGGCTCTGGAGGTCTGGCGACTGTGATTGGGCCATGTGAGGAATCTACGCCGCCGGATGCCATCCGAGTTGTGCACCACCGTGCGTCACGGGTCGGTTAGCGTTCTCCCGCGAGATGGCCCTCCCTCTTGCGTCCGCGTTCCTTGATCGGACCAGCGAGCGCGAAGTACTCGACCGGCTACTGGCACACGTGCGCGAAGGTCAGAGCGCCGTGCTCGTCATGCGCGGCGAGGCAGGCATCGGAAAGACGGCGCTGCTCAGGCATCTCGCTCGACAGGCCTCGGGATTCCGTGTGGCGCAGGTCGCGGGCGTGGAGGCGGAGATGGAGCTCCCGTTCTCCGGGATCCATCAGCTCTGCGCGCCGGTGCTCGACAGGCTCGACGCGCTCCCGCCGCCCCAGCACAACGCGCTGAACGTCGCCTTGGGACTCGCACCGGGTGACGTGCCGGACCGGTTCCTGGTCGGTCTGGCCGTGCTTGGCCTGCTGTCTGCCGCGTCCGAGGAGCGCCCGCTGCTTTGTCTCGTGGAGGACGCTCACTGGCTCGACGCCGCCTCAGGAATGATCCTGGGATTTGTGGCGCGACGGCTCCAGGCGGACTCGGTCGCGATCGTGGCCACCATCCGCGAGCCGAGCACCAGGCACGACTTCGACGGTCTGCCCGAGCTGCGGCTACGTGGTCTCGCGGAGGAGGATGCGCGCACCCTGCTCATGAGCGCCGTTCCGGGTCGGATCGACGACCGCGTCCGCGACCGCATCGTCGCGGAAACCCGCGGCAACCCGCTCGCTCTGCTCGACCTGCCGCGGAGCATGAGCGCAGCGGAGCTGACAGGCGGGTTCGAGCTTCTGCCTGCGACAGACCTCCCGCGGCATCTCGAGGAGCAGTATCACCAGCGCGCCGCTGAACTGCCGGAAACGACGCAGCGGCTCCTGCTACTGGCCGCGGCCGAGCCATTGGGTGACGCGACGCTCATCTGGCGCGCGGCTCAGGCGCTCGGCATAGACAAGAGCTCGCTCCCCCCGGCAGAAGACGCGCAGCTCGTGGAGGTCGGAGCCCGTGTCCGCTTCCGGCATCCGCTGGTGCGATCCGCGGTGTACCGGGCGGCGGCCTCTTCCGAGCGGCGCGATGCGCATCGGGCGCTGGCGGAGACGACCGATCGCGATACCGATCCCGATCGCAGGGCGTGGCATCGCGCTCACGCGGCGGTGGGTGTTGACGAGGCGGTCGCCGCCGAGTTGGAGCGCTCGGCCGACCGGGCGCGGTCCCGTGGGGGCGCCGCCGCGGCTGCGGCGTTCCTGGCGCGCGCGGCGGAGCTGACACCCGATCCCGCGGAGAGGGGCAGGCGGGCGCTGGCTGCCGCGCAGGCCAAGCTCGATGCTGCGGCAGCGGACGCGGCGCTCCAGTTGCTGGCGACCGCCGAGCTTGCCCCGCTCGACGAGCTCCAGCGCGCCCGGTTGGAGCGCTTACGCGCGGAGATCGCCTTCGCCCTCAACCGCGGCGGCGACGCTCCGGCGCTGTTGCTGCATGCCGCCCGGCGCCTCGAACCGCTCGACGCGGCGATGGCTCGCGAGACCCATCTCGAGGCGATGGCTTCGGCGCTGTTCGCCGGTCGCCTCGGCGACAAACCGAACGTCCGCGAGGTTGCCGACGCCGCTCAGGCGGCACCGGCGGCACCAGCAGCCGCCACGCGCGATCGACCTGCTCCTCGACGGGCTGGCGACAAGATTCACCGAGGGCTACTCGGCCGGTGTGCCGCTACTCCGGGAGGCGCTCGGCGCGTTCCGCGATGTGGAGGGATTGACCCAGCACGACGTGCGTTGGCTGTGGCTGGCGTGTCGGCTCGCCCAGGATCTCTGGGACGACGAGCTCTGGCACGTGCTGGCCGCCCGCGGGGTGGGCGTCGCGCGCACCACGGGCGCGCTCAACCTGCTCCCGGGCATGGCCAACTACCTCGGCGCGTCCAACGTCCATTCCGGGGCATTCGCCGATGCCGCCGCGCGGATCGAGGAGGTCGAGGCGATCACTCAGGCGACCGGGCTCCCGCCGCTCAAGTACGCGGCGTTGAACCTGGCCGCGTGGAGCGGCGACCTGGCGCGGGTGCAGGCGATCTCCGATGAAGCGCTGCCTCGTGCGATTGCGCGGGGCGAGGGCTCGGCGATCGGCGTGCTCTCGTGTATGACCGCGCGGCTGCACAATGGCCACGGCCACTACGCCGAAGCGCTCGCTGCCTCGCAACGGGCGTGCGAATACGAGGACGTCATTGCGTACGGCTGGGCGCTCGTCGAGCTGATCGAGGCCGGCGTCCGCGTCGGCCGCCCCGACGAGGCCGCCCCGGCGCTCGAGCGCCTGAGTGAGCGAACGCAGGCGAGCGGCACCGATTGGGCGCTCGGCATCGAGGCCGGCTCGCGCGCACTGCTGAGCGACGCGCACGAGGCGGAGCCCCTCTACCGCGAGGCGCTCGAGCGGCTCGCCCGCACTCGTGGCGTGGTCCACCTTGCCCGCGCCCAGCTCCTGTACGGCGAATGGCTACGTCGCGAGAACCGGCGCGTGGACGCGCGCGAGCAACTCCGAGCCGCCCACCAGATGTTCAGCGAGATGGGGGCCGAGGGGTTTGCCGAGCGCGCCAGTCACGAACTCCTTGCCACGGGTGAGACCGCGCGGAAGCGCAGCGACGACGTGCGCTCTGTGCTCACGCCTCAGGAGGCACACATCGCGCGGCTCGCCAAGGAAGGTCTCTCCAACCCAGAGATCGGCGCACAGCTGTTCATCAGCCCCCGCACGGTTCAGTACCACCTGCGCAAGGTCTTTCAGAAGCTCGACATCACCTCGCGCAACCAGCTCAGCCGCGTCGCGGCCAGCGACCTCGCCGCCTAGCGACTAGCCAGTCAGGCTGGCGTGCTGGCCGATGCGAGGGCGTGCCCCGCTGCGCGACCCTGCCGCCATGCCGTACGCACCGCAGTCGAGCCAAAGGGTGGTGGATCAATGAGTTACGCGACCGAATGGACTGCCGTCCCCGTCTTTCTCGGGGCGCTTCTCCTCCTACTCGTGCCGGGTTTCGCCCTGATCGCGGTCATCGTGGTCGCGCTGATCGCGGTCGCGGCCCTCGTCGCGCTCGCCGGGGCGATCCTCGTGTCGCCCTATCTGCTCGTGCGCACTGTCCGTCGCCGCCTCGCGGAGCGGCATGAGTCAAGCGCAGGCGCTGTGCCGCTCGCCACGGCGATCGCCCATCCCGCGAGCGCCGGCAACCGCTGAACCAACCACTGGGGATCCGTCGTAGAGGAGGCCGGCATGCGGGGCGTCGTACCCTGAGGTCATGGCCACCAAGACCGCACAGCTCCCGGTCGAGTCCGGCCGCGGAAGTTGCCTCGCGCCCTCTCGCTCCACCGACGCGCCACTCGATGACGCAGCTGAGAGGTACGAGCGGCTGTTCCCGGATCTGCCCCCCATCCCGGTGGATGAGGAGCGGCTGCTGGAGCTGGCGGGCCCGGGGAGCATCTGCGACGCGGGTGACGGCTGCCCCGACGCCGTCGGGGTCGCCGCGGGCTGGCCGTTCTTCGGCCAGCTGGTCGCGCACGACATCACGGCCGACCGGAGCCCGCTGGCGCACCGAGCGGCAGGTGAACGCACCGAGAACTTCCGCAGGCCGCGCGCCAACCTCGAAGCCATCTACGGAGACGGCCCGATCGGCCACCCTTTCCTGTATCAGCGTGACGATCCGGCCAAGCTGCTGCTCGGCCGAAACGATGCGGGTGATGAGGCCGACGTGCCGCGCAACAGCGAGGGCATCGCGCTGATCGGCGATCCGCGCAATGACACCCACATCTTCGTCTCGCAACTCCACCTGGCGATGCTGGGCCTGCACAACTGCGTGGTCGACCACCTCAGGCGCAAGGCGAAAACACCGGAGCCGGCGATCTTCGAGGAGGCACGTCGCCTGGTCTCCTGGCTGTACCAGTGGGTGATCGTCAACGACTACCTCCCCCGCTTGGTGGGCCAGGAGCTCATCGCCGAGATCCAGAGCGAGGGCCCTCGGCACTACCGGCCGGGTCGCTCCCCGCGGATACCGCTCGAGTTCGCGGACGCCGCCTTCCGCTACGGCCACAGCCAGGTTCGCGACGCCTTCGAGCTCAACTCGCGGTCGGGGGCTCTGCGCCTCTTCCCGGATCTGCTCGGCTTCCGGCCGGTCCCCGCCGAGCGCGCCATCGACTGGGATCGGCTGTTCGACGTCCCCGGCCGACCCCCGGCGCAGCGCGCGAAGTTGATCGACGGCACGCTGGCGTCCTCGCTGATCGCGCTCCCGCAAGCGATCACGGGCGAGGTCGAGGCCGAGGCCCATCGCTCGCTCGCCGGCCGCGACCTCCAACGCGGTCACGCATACGGCCTTCCCTCCGGGGAGAGCGTCGCGCGCGCGATGGGCGAGACGCCGCTCAGCCCCGACGAGACAACGCTCGGTCCCGCCGGATGGAGCGAGACTCCGCTCTGGCTCTACGTCCTGAGCGAGGCCAAGCACAGAGGCGACGGCGAACGCCTCGGACCCGTGGGCGGCCGGATCGTGGCCGAGGTGCTGATCGGGATCATCGACGCCGACCCCGCCTCGTACCGCTCGCGTCAGCCCGACTGGACTCCTCCGCTGCCCGCGCGCGGCGAACGCTTCGGGCTCGCGGACATGCTGATTCCCATCACCTGACTGGAGACCCCGCGGAGGGAGCGCGGGGCCTCCAGTGCGCGGGAGGGTCAGGCTGGCGAGACGACGACCTGCTTGACGTCCGCCATGTAGCGCCCAGCGGCAGCGGAGGCCTCATCCGGGGTGCTGCCGCCCTGGCGGGCGTTCATGTACGCGGCGTACCAGTCCCACCAGTCATGGGGTGGGGCGACCGCCTCGAACTCGCCGTGGCGAAGGGCGGTCTCGTGCAGGAGCTGTGCGAGGTCCGCAACGTCCATCGCTCACACCCTCCCCGGGAGCCGCTCGGTGATCTCCTGGAGCTGCCAGGTGTTGCCGTCCGGGTCCGCGAAGGACGCCCGGCTGAGGTACGAGCGGCGCTCCGGGTCGACGCCCGGGTGCCGGCCTTCGCCGGGCACGGCGTGCCAGATCTCACTGACGTCGGCGCCGCGGCTGATCAGCTCGGCACGGGCGGCCTCGATGTCCTCGACGATCAGCAACAGGCCCTCCAGCGGCTCCGTCATCCTGTTCGTGCCCTTCCCGAACTGGATCGAGGCGGGCGAGCCGGGCGGGGTGAACTGCACACCGCGTGTGTCCGGCGTGGGCTTGAAATCGATGTCGAGACGCCACCCGAGGCGCTGGTAGAAGGCCTTCGCCCGGTCGACGTCGGTGACCGGCAGCGTCGTGACCTCTAACCGGAGCGGGACGGTCGAGACCTCCGACGCCTCCGCCGCCGTGCTTTCGTCAAGCTGCGTTGTGTTCATCGTTGACCTCCGTTCGGTCGGGTGTTTGGGCTGTTTGTGGCCAGCATCGAAGCGAGATCCAGCTCCGCTTCCCGGGTCTGGAGGCCGCGCCCAAGCGCGGCTTTCAGCAGGCCCTGCGCCTCCGGTTCGGCCACCGCCTGGGCAAAGAGGTCGGAATCGCGACGGAACTCGTCGGCCGGCGCGAGCGCGATTGCATTGACGCGGTCCTTGACCACCGCACGGCCGGCGGCGGGGAACGCGGCGATTCGATGTGCGAGCGCTCTGACGAAATCGCCAAGCTCGTCGGCCGGCAGGGCTCGATTGACCCAGCCGTACCGTTCAGCCAGGTCCGCGTCGTAGTCGTCCGCACTCAGCATCACCTCGAGCGTTCGCGAGCGCCCCAGGAGACGCGCGAGGTGCTGGGTGGCGCCCCCACCCGGGAGCACGCCGAACGCCGGCTCGAACTGACTGAAGATCGCCGACTCTCGCGCCGCGAAGCGCATGTCGGTCGCCAGCACGAGCTCGCTCCCGACTCCGCGCACGCGACCCTCGATCTGAGCGATGGTGACCAGGCGGCTCTCACTCAGATAGTGGAACAGCATGGCAATCGACGGCTCGCCCGTCAGCCTCGACGCCTCAGCCCGGTACTCCTTGATCCGCGTTATGTCGACATGGGAGATGAAGTAGTCGGGGTCGGCGCTCCCCAGCACGAGCACCTGGACGGCGTCGTCGCCCTCGGCGTCCTGAATCAGAGAGACCAGGTCGCGCACCAGCTCGGGCGTCAGGAGATTCATCGGGGGCGCGTCGATCTCCACGAACAGAACGGGCCCTTCGTCGTGCACCTTCAGTGTCTCGAGGACCATCGGATCTCCTTTCCGATGCATCAGCATGCGCTTCTTGCCCGCGCTTTGCGCCCGTGAGGACCCTGGTCTGTCACCGGCGAAGTTGCCAACCCGGCGGGCCCTCCCTAGGGTGGGCAGCGGCCATGGCGACCGATGAGCGACCTCGCGAGCGCGCTCGCCCGGGCTGAGGCGCAGGTCGCGGCGGTACGCGACGAGCCGGCGGCGCGCCTTGCATTGATGGGGCGGGTCTTTCACGGGCCGACGGGCCACGCACCGCGACATCTCCCGTTCCGGCGGGCAGCGTTGTCGTTCATGCACTGGCAGGCGCGCCGGGGTGTGCTCAACGCGCTCGACGCGACGCCCCCGGGGAGCGTGTGGTGGCGGGCGATCAACGAGCGGCTGCTGCGCGACGGGTGCGAAACGATCGGGCTACTGGGCGAATTGCCCGGCGAGCCCTCGTCGCAGGCCGTGCGGCTCTGGCTGGAGTTCGGCGCGAGGCCGACCGGTCGCAACTGGTATCGAGCGCACAACGCGAGCATCGTCGGCGCCTACTTGCAGCACCGGGAGCTCGCCGAAGCGGAGAGCGCGCCGGAGCGCTTCTTCATGAACGTGGCGCTCGCACGCGTGCTGTATGCGCATGCATTGAATGCGGCGCCGCGGCTGGCGCTGGGGCGATTGGCTCCGGTCGGTCGCCTGGTCGGCGACCCGCGGCTCGGGATGGCGGGAGCGTTTCTCTCACTCGGGCGCGTGCTCCCGGACCGCTATCCACTCGAGCTCGACGTCGAGCGCTACATCGCTGCCGAGCAACGGCTCGGCCGGGTGCTCGACTACGCGGTGATCGTGCCGCGCCTCCAGCTTCTCTATGAGTGGTCCGCCGATGAGCTGGCCGAACCGCGCGTGCTCGAGCTCGTTCGCGACGGCAATCCGATCTACGCCTGGCCCTTCGAGGAGCGGCACGTGTGGCGCGAGCGGCGCATGCCGTCCGCAGCGCGCGCGCTTGCACACGTCACACGCCCGTCGAGCCTCAGCGCCGGCGAGTGAGGTCGCTTAGGCGGCGCGCGCGTAGCGACCCGGCGGCTGGCCCACGTAGCGCCTGAACGCCGTGCTGAAGGTGCTCGCCGAGCCGTAGCCGACGCGTTCAGCGACCTCCGTCAGGGCGAGCTCCCGGCGGCGGAGCAGGTCCTTGGCGAGCGCCATACGCCAGGCGAGCAGGTACTCCATCGGCGGCAGGCCGACCGTGCGATTGAAACGCTCGAAGAACGCGGAACGCGAGAGGGTGGCGGCTCGCGCGAGCTGGGACACCGTCCACGAACGCGCGACCTGGGTGTGCATCTCCCGTATCGCCGGCGCCAGTCGGGCGTCGGCCAGCCCGCGCAACAGTCCGGGGTGCGCGTCCGCACCCGGTGTCGATCGCAGCGCTTCGACGAGCAGCAGCTCCACGAGGCGCGTCAGCACGAAGTCGTGTCCGGATCGCTCCTCGCTCGACTCCTCGCCGACGAGCCGCACCAGGAGCGACAGCCGCTGCGCGCCCTGCACGTGCAGCACAGCCGGCAGCAATGAGCCGATCAGGGCAGCATCGGGAGAGTCGAACGCGAAGTAGCCGCCGAGCAGTCGAACGTCGGGCGGTCCGTCCGGCCTCCCGTGGCGGACCTCATCGGTGGATGCGGATGCGATCTTCGGATCGATGCGCTCGGGCGTGGCCGGCTCGAAGCCCGACATGGTGAAGCCGGGCGTGGCCGGCAGCAGCACGAAGTCGCCCGCCTCGATCGTGATCTCAGGATGACCGTCGACGGCGAGACGACAGCTCCCTTCGAGCACGGTGCAGAAGCTCGGCTCGCCGTACTCCGAGTAGCGGACCGCCCAGCGCCCGGCGCCGCTGATGCGCTTCGAGAACACCGTGCGCGGCCGAAGCAGCGCGATGACTTCGGAGAGAGGATCGCTCATGCTGGACTCTTGCTAAGAAAATACGGACTCTACATGGTAGAAAGTCCGGCCGACGCTCGGTAGCTTCGCCGGCATGAAAACCGTGCTCATCACCGGCTGCTCCTCTGGCTACGGCCTGGAGACCGCGCGCCGCTTCCATGCCGAGGGCTGGAACGTGGTCGCGACGATGCGAACCCCGCGCGAAGGCGTGCTGCCCGAGTCCGAGCGGCTACGGGTGCTCGCCCTCGATGTCACGAAACCGGATTCGATCGCGGCTGCGCTCGAGGCGAGTGGGCCGGTCGACGTGCTCGTCAACAACGCGGGCCTCGGGCTCATGGGCGCCTTCGAGGCGACACCGATGGCGACGACGCGCGAGGTCTTCGAGACCAACACCTTCGGCGTGATGGCAATGACGCAGGCGGTGCTGCCTCAGTTCCGCGAGCGGCGGTCGGGCGTGGTCGTGAACGTGACCTCGAGCGCCACCCTGGCTCGAATGCCGTTGGTGGGCGTCTACACGGCGAGCAAGACGGCCATCGACGGCTTCAGCGCATCGCTCGCGCTCGAGCTCGAGGAATTCGACGTGAGGGTGAAGCTGGTCGAGCCCGGCTATGGCCCGACGACCGCGTTCACGAGCAACGGAGCATCGCGCATGGAGGGCCTGATCCCCGAGGCATACGCGCCCTACGCGCAGCGCGTCATGTCCGATTTCGAGCAGCCGGCCAAGGTGACGCATGAGTCCGACGTCGCCGATGCGGTCTGGCGCGCCGCGAACGACGCGACCGGCCAACTGCGGTTCCCGGCAGGCGCCGATTCGGTGGCGCTGACTCAGCTCCGATAGCGAACAGGCGCCCGGTCGTCAGCGCATGGCGCGGCCTCGCGCGACCGCGATCAGGTCGCTGAGGACGCCCTGTCCGGCGAGCTCCGGTCCAGCGCCGGGTCCTGTGATGGTGACCTCACCGACGGGACTTGCCTGGCACACGACCGCGTTGGTGGTCCCCTCGACATTTGCGAGCTGATCCTCGGGCTCGACGAGCTCGGGCGCGACACGGGCGCTCACGGTCCCCGCTCCGCCCGGCTCGGAGAACTCGAGCGTCGCCACGTGCTTGACTCGCGCCCCACTCGCGGCGGCCTGGTCGAAGTCGTCTCGAGGGATGTCCACGATCCCGCGGCAGGGAACCTGATCGATTCGAAGCTGCCTGCCGAAGACGAGGCTCGACAGGATCATCACCTTCGCCACCGTGTCATGGCCCTCGACGTCCGCGGCCGGGTCGCGCTCGGCCAGTCCCGCCGCCTGGGCCTCGGCGAGGGCGTCCTCGTAGGACCTGCCTTCGCTCATCCGAGAGAGAATGAAGTTGGCGGTCGCGTTGAGCAGACCGCGGAGCGCCATCGGGACCGCTCCCGCCAGGCCGTCGACCAGTCCGCTGAGCACCGGCGTGCCGGACATGACCGTCGACTCGGCGCGAAACGCAACCCCGCGGCTGCGAGCGAGGCTCGCGAGCTCCACTCCGTGCAGCGCCACGGGCCACTTGTTCGACGTCACGACCGGGATCGCTCGCTCGAGCGCCTCGCGCATGTGCGCGAGGCCAGGCTCCCCGGCCGCGGACGAGCTGGCTGTGACCTCGACAAGGAGGTCTGCCTCGGTGGCGCGGAGCCCCTCGAGGGCGCTCGGCCATCGGCTGACGCCGGGAAGCTCGGCGATCGATCTCCCGCTGGAGGCCAGCCCCAGCACGGCGGCGAGATCAAGCCCGTCCCGGTCATGAATGAACCCGTCCCGCGCGTTGGCGAGACCGACGACGGTCACGCCGGCTCCGTACTGGGCCGCAAGTCGCGCCGCCTGCAGGTCGAGGACCCGGGCGAGCCACTGACCCACCGTGCCAAAGCCGACGAGCCAGATCCGCAGCGGCTTCAAGCCCTGTCCGACAGGTCGCATGCGAGGACGGTACGTTCGCACGATGTCGGCCCGGGCGTCCGTTGTGGTCGTTTCGCGCCGGGCGCCGGATAGCCGCGCGTCGGAATTATCGAGCCGCATCCGGCGTCTACCGGTTACATGAGGCCTCTTCGAATTGAGTCTCAGCGGCGCTTCCCGGTTTCGGTCGCCGACGGCTACGCGTACATCACGGATCCCCTCCGCTGGCCCGAGTACTGGCCGCGCTTCGTGCGCCTCGATCCGGACTCGCGCTGGCGCACAGCCAGGCGACCGGGCCCGGATAACGCTGCGGCTGCTCGGTCGCGAAGTCGAGCTCGACATGACGCTCGAGCGCATCGAGCCGGGCAAACTCGTCGAGTACACGAGCGTGCAGCGCGGGCTTCCCGCCGCACGCCACCGGCGTCACTTCGACGAGTCCGGCGGCGAGCTCGACTATCGCGTCGTGGTGGAGTACTCCTCGCGGCCCGGCTGGCGGGGCATCCTGGACCGCACGGTCGTGCGGCGCGCGATCGCGCGCACGGTCGACGAGACCTTGGCGAACCTAGGCCGGCTACTCACGTAGGGATCCGCTCGGGCCTTAGACGGCGTTTAGCGCCGGTAGCCACGGTTCCGCGCATGAATTCTCGGAAACGCCGCCGGCTGCTCGCCGGCACCGGAGTGCTGCTGGCCCTCGCGCTTGCAGGTGCCTGGCAGCTGCTCGGCTCCGCCGAGGCCGAGCCCGCACCGCAGAACCTCGTCCTCGGCACGACTGACGCCGAAGAGCCGGAGACGATCGAGCAATTCCTGACCGCCGTAACGACGGACGTCGACACCTACTGGACAGGCGTGTTCGAGGAGTCGGGCCTACCGGAACCTCGGGTCGCCTACTACTGGATTCCCTCCGGCGGCAGCGCGGCCAGCGCGTGTGGCGATGAGAGCGGCACCCTCGGCGACAGCGCCGCGGCCTACTGCATGGCCGACGACACGATCTACATCTCAGAGCAGTTCGCGAGTGGCATCTACAGCGGTGCGCTCGACGAGGCGCTCCCGGGGAGCTCGCAGGGATACGGGCAGACGGTCGGCGACTTCGCTGTCGCATACATCGTGGCGCACGAGTACGGCCACCAGATTCAGGACGAGCTCGGCATCTTTCAGGAGTACGGCGCGACGTTGCCGACGATGGCTTTCGAGCTCCAGGCGGACTGCTACGCCGGTACCTGGGCGGCGAGCGCCTATGAGGAGAATCGGCTCGAGGAGGGTGACCTTCAGGAAGCGCTCGACGCCGCGCTGGCGGTTGGCGATTTCGACGCCGGCAGCCCCGGCCATCACGGCACGCCCGAGCAGCGCGAGGCGGCGTGGTACAGCGGCTTCCAGTCGGGCGACCCGTCGGAGTGCAGCTCGTATCTCCAGTGATGGCCGGCCGCGAGCTCAGATCCTGACCGTGATCCGGCGTGTCAGCTTCGGCTTGACGCGCAGCCGTGCCGCGGCGCTCGTGCGCCCGTCCTTCGCCTCGGCGCGCACCCGGATCTCGGCGCCGAGGCGCGCGTCGTAGAAGGGGACGCGCGTCGAGGTGCCGCGGACGCTGCGGGTGAGCACGCGGCCGTCGCCGACCTTCACGGTCAGCCTGTAGCGCGCCGCCTCGGGCACCCTGCGCCAGCTCAGCGCGAGCCCGGCGCGCCGCACGCGCGCGCGCACGGCGCCGGGAGCGGGCACGCGCGGCGGCGCCGGCGCGACGTAGCTCGTGAGCGCGACGCGGCGGCGCGGCATGCCGTTCTGCTCGACGATCGCGAACACGCGCCGCTTGCCGGCCGTCCCGTGGCCCTTCGGGAAGCGGAGCGCGCCGTGGGTGCCGGTCGCCACGCCGATCTGCCGGCCGACCGTGCGGCCCTCCTCGAAGAAGGTCACGCGCTGGCCCGGGACCGGGGCGACCCGGTACACGAGCCGGCGCCCGGCGCCGTGGCCGCGGACGCGTGCGAGCACGCGCGACTGCGGCAGGTCGCGCCGCGTCGACAGCGCGCGGATCGCGGGAGAGCCCGGTTGCGTCTCGATCGTCCAGACGCCGGCGGGCGGGCGCCCGCGCACGGTGAGGATGCTGCGGCGGGCGCGCTCGAGGTGCAGGAGCGAGGCCGCCCGGCTGCCCTGTGAGGGGCTGCCGTCGTCGACGTACCTGCGCCCGCGCGGGTCCGTGACGGTGATGCGCGGCGCGCCGCCGGCGCCGTCGACCTCGAACGAGATGGCCCGGCGTCCGGACGGGACGCGCACCCGCGTGCGGGTAGTCGCCCCGAGCGGCGCGAAGCGCCCCGCGTCCGCGGTGCTCATCGCCGCGAGTGGGAGCGGGAGGTGGCGAGAGATGTAGACCGAGGTGCCGGTCAGGTCGCAGCCGCCGAAGACCTCACCGCTGCCCGTCTTCCAGTTGTACTCAAAGCCCGCGATGGTGGCGCAGCCGGCGACGCCCTTCGACGAGACGAGTCCCTGCATGTTGAAGCAGAAGACCAGGCAGAACTCGCCCTTGCCGTAGAACTGGAACGCGAACTTCGGCTCGAAGTAGACGAGCCCCTCGACGCTCGCCGAGACCGACGCGATCACGAGATCCCAGTCGAAGCCGCCGCCGACCGCGACCTTGAAGAGGTCGTTGCCCTTGTGCATGTCGAAGTAGGCGCTCGCGAGCTCCCAGTCGTCGAACAGCGTCACGTTGCCCGCGGCCCGGAACCAGGTCTCGGCCTGCTTGGCGACGTAGTTGTTCGCGCCGCAGCCGGAGGCCTTGTCGCCGCCCTCCAGGATCGCGATCAGGAAGCAGGCGTTGACCCCGATCACGCCGTTGACCGGCACGTGCAGGCCGACCTTGCCCTGCAGCGTGAACGGCTTCGACGTGCCCGCCACCTGCAGGCAGTTGAAGCCGACCCACGGTGGCACGATCGGCAGGTCCGACGGCAGCTTGAGCGTGGCGCCGCCGTGCTGGAAGCTGCCGCCCTCGCTGATCGAAAAGCCCGACGGACCGCCCTTGCCGCACGTGATCGATGACTGGCCCGGGGGCAGGTAGGGCGCGTCGAGGCCGGCGCCGAACAGCAGGATCGTGCCGCCGCCGAACCAGCCGCCGCCGTAGGACGGCCTTGCGATGGTTGATCTCGACGTCCTCCGTCTCGAACGGGCCGATCGACGCGTCGGGCAGCTGCATCGTGAAGTCGACCTCGTCATTCGCGGACGCGGAGGCCTGTACCGGGTTCAGCGACACCTCGCCCGTGCCCGTGAAGACCTCGGGCAGCTTCAGCGTGAGGCGCGCAAGCGCCGGCTTGGCGCCCGGGAAGAAGTAGAAGTGGCCGCCCTTCACGTTCAGGCCCGCCACCGAGTTCGGCCCGGCGCTGATCAGGTTCCCGCCGCCGCTGTAGGGCTCGTAGGGCAGGTCGATCGCGCTCTTCCCGAGCTCCGGGATGAACTTGGCCTTGGGGAGGCTGAGCGTGTCGCCCGGATGGACGGGCTGCAGCTGCAGGATGTCCGGCAGTCCGCCGTTCTCGTAGTTGCCGGGGCCCCAGCGGAAGGTGATGAAGAGGCCGCTCTCCCAGCCGCCCGGCGTGATCGCCGTGATCTTGGCGCTGCCCGGGTGGACGAGCGGCTCGATCCAGTTCGAGCGCGCGTCGACCTTGACGCCGCCCATGATCAGGTGGTCGCCCGCGAAGGGGCGGTAGGTGGTGCAGCAGACGCCCTTCGAGGCCACGGCGTCCGAGCCGGGCTGCGCCGGCGGGATCTTGATGAAGCAGTGGTCCGACGTCGTGACGGACACTCCGTTCAGCTTCACCGGCCCGCAGTGGGTGGCGGTCACCTTCAGCTTGATCGTCTTCTTCACGTACCACGTGGAGGTGAACGACTTGGCGGCGCTCGCGCCCTGACTCGAGCCGGGCACGATGGCGCTCGTCTTCGTCACGCGCGCCGTGAGGCTGACGTTGTAGAGCCCGCCCGACTTGTAGGTGTGCGTGAGCACCTCGGGCGCCGTGCCGTTCTTGTCGAGCTGGGCCGGCGCCTTCGTCCCGTCGCCGAAGTTCCACTGGATCGGCGTGACCTTGGCCTTCGACTTCTCGAACAGCTGCTTCGAGTCGTTCAGGAGCTCCTCGAGGCATGGCCCGCCCTGGCTCGCCTGTGCTACAGCCTGGCCGCCGGCCTGCGGCCCGAACTGGCTGCCGAGGTCACCGGCGTCGGGCAGGCCGACCGGGTAGCCCAGGTCGAGCTTCTGCTGGACGCTCAGCTTGTACTTGTCGTGGCCTGCCACGAGCGGCGTGCAGTCGGCCCGCGTCTCGGGCGCCTGCGAGCTGAACGTGATCGGGAAGCCCTCCAGCTCGTAGCCGCTCACCGAGATCTGCGGGCAGGCGACATCGTCGTCCTCCGCGCATTCGGTCGCGGACACCGAGTCGTCATCCGGGTCGAGCTGCGTCACGCCTGTCCCGACTGCCACGTCCGCCTGCGTCGTCGTCTTGACGCCGTCCGCGGTCACGGCGCTGACCGCCACGGGAAAGACGCCCGAGCGCGGGAAGGTGCGCGTGAAGGTGTTCTTCGCGGTCAGGTCGCTCCCCTTGCTGACGAGCACCGCCGTGCCGAGCTGCGGGGGCCCGGCTGACGACAGCGCGCGCCGGCCGCGCCGATTGGGGACGCCGTGCAACGCCAGCCGGACGCGTGGATGCACCGGCTTGAGGCGACCGAAGTCCCAGGAGAAGTGCGAGATGGGCGAGTGGCTGTCGTGCAGGTTCGCGAGCTTGAAGGTCACCTTCTGGCCCGGCTTCGGATTCAGCGGCGACCAGACGAGCTGCGACATCAGCGGGCGGTCGACCAGCACGTCCTGCTCGTACTCGCGCCGACCGGCCGGACGCGTCCAGCGTGCGCAGGCCGACGCGGATGCGGCCGGGCTTCGTGAACGCGTGGCGCACCAAGCGCTCGCCGGCGGCGTCGTCGAAGTCGCCGTCTCCGTCGAGCTCCCAGCGGCGCTCGACGACGCGCGCGCTCGTCGCGGGGGCCGTGAACAGCGCGGGCTCGCCGAAGGTCACGGCGGAGGGGCCGAGCCGCGGCGCGGGGCCGTCGTCGGCGGGCGGAGACTCGGGCGTCGAGGGCGGCGCCGGCGGCTCGCTTGCGACGAGGTAGCGCGCCAGCAGCACGTTCGGGCTGCCGAGCCGGGGATCGCTGCGGCCGGCGGTCACGATCTTGCCGTCGTCCTGCAGGGCGATGCCGTTGGCCTCGCCGCGCGGAGTCAGGGCGATCCCACCACCCGCGAATGAGGAGTCGAGGCCGCCGTTCGCACCGACGCGCGCGACCATCATCCTGGTCTCGCCGCCGTCCGCGACGTGGCCGGCGATCACGAGCCGCCCGCTCGCGTCGACGGTCAGGGCGTGGCCGGCCGCCTCGCGCGCGGAGCCGATCGCGAACAGCTGGCTGCCGCTTCCGTTGAAGCCGCGGTCGAGTGCGCCGGCGTCGGTGTAGCGGGCCAGCGCGAGCTTGCGCACCCCGCCGTCGAGCGCCGAGCCGGCGAGCGTGGGCTTCCCGCCGACTATCTCGAGCGCCAGCGCGCGCGGGTCGCCGCCGTCGCCGAGCGGCGTGAGCGTGAAGCCGTCGCCGCCAAAGCTGCCGTCGAGCGCGCCGCTCGTCGTCAGGCGCGCCGCGAGCAGCCCTCGGGCGCCGGCGGCGTTCGTCGCGGATCCGGCCAGCACCGGCCGGTCCGCGCTGTCGATCGCCACGTCGAGCGCCTCCGACGACGGCGCCGCCGCGAAGTCGGGCAGCCCCACGCCGGGCGGCGAGCCGGACGGGCTGAAGGTCGCATCGAGCGCCCCGGCCCCGGTGAGCCGCGCGACGAACGCACGCTCCCTGCCGCCCGCCGTGACCGCGCCCGCGACGACGATCCGGCCCTGCGAGTCGAGCGCGAGGCCGGAGGCGCCGAGCGCGGTCGCGCCGGCGAGCGGTTCGATCAGCCGAACGCCAGGCTGGGCGCCGGGCAGGTTGAAGCTCGAGTCGGGCACGCCAGCCGCGCTCAGCCGTGCGACGAACAGCTTCAGGACACCGCCGTCGCGCGCGTAGCCGGCGACCACGAGCCGCCCGGCGCCGTCGCGGGCGAGCGCCTGCGCCTCGGCCTCGCCGCCGTCGCCGATCGCCATCAGGACGGGGCTGCCCGCCGCGAACCCCGGGTCGGGCGCGCCGCTCGGTGTGAAGCGGGCGAGCATCGCCTTCAGCTGAGCACCGTCGGCTGCCCCGCCGGCCACCTGGAGGGCGCCGCCCGGCAGGCGCACGAGCGCTGCGGCGGACGAGCCCGTTCCGGATCCCGGCGCGGAGCTCACGAGACCATCCGAGTCGAACGAGGGGTCGAGGTCCCCGGGTGCCGCGGATGCCAATCCGACCAGCGCCGCCGCCGCGGCCAGCGCCGCGATCAAAAGGGCTGTGGAGGTGCGTCGTTGCAGTCGAGTCCTTCGCACTGCGTCCTCCTGTGCTCGCTTGCGGACGAGTGTGCTCGCACGTACCGCAAAGCGCAGTACCAAGCTGGTCTCGATCAGGTCTCAGCACCAGACTGGCCACACCCGTATCCCCGGGGCGGGGACGGCGCCCCGATCGGCAGCCGGTTTCACGACGGTCCGCGGGGGATAAGCGGCTCCTAATGGAGGCGACCACCGCAGATGCCGCCGCCGAGCGGCGAGGGGGCGAGCAGCAGACCAACCTGCGGAGGGCGATCGGCCCCAGGCTGCTGACCGTCTTCATCGTCGGGGACATCCTCGGCGCCGGCATCTACGCACTCGTCGGCGAGGTCGGTGCGGAGGTCGGCGGCGCGATCTGGACGGCCTTCATGGCGGCCTTCGTCCTGGCGCTGTTCACGGCCTTTGCGTACGCCGAGCTCGTGTCGAAGTACCCGCGCGCGGCCGGCGCGGCGCTCTACAGCCAGCGCGCCTTCCGGACGCCCTTCTTCACGTTCATGGTCGCCTTCGCTGTCATGTCCTCCGGAATCGCCTCCGCGAGCACGCTCGCGCGCGCCTTCGCCGGCGACTACCTGTCCGAGTTCGTCGACCTGCCACTGGTGCTCGCCGCGATCGCGATGATCCTGATCGTCGCGGCGATCAACATGCGCGGGATCGCGGAGTCGGTCCAGGTGAACCTCGTGCTCACCGCGATCGAGGTCTTCGGCCTCGTGCTCATCGTGGTCATCGGCATCGCAGCGCTCGGCGAGAGCTCGGGTGACTTCTCGCGCAACTTCGAGTTCAAGGAGGGGGAGGGCGTGGTCGCGGCGATCGTCGGCGGCAGCGCGCTCGCCTTCTACGCCATGATCGGATTCGAGGATTCGGTCAACGTCGCGGAGGAGACGAAGCAGCCGTCGCGCACCTTCCCGCGCGCGCTCTTCACCGGCCTTGCGATCGCAGGCGTGCTCTACCTGCTCGTGACGCTCACGGCCTCATACGTCGTGCCGACAGACCAGCTGTCCGGATCGGACGCGCCGCTGCTCGAGGTCGTCGAAGTCGGCCCGCTCGGCATCTCGACTCGCGTGTTCGCGTTCATCGCGCTGATGGCGGTCGCGAACAGCGCGCTGATCAACATGATCATGGCCTCGCGGATCGTCTACGGGATGGCGGACCAGGGGATCGTGGCGCGCGTCTTCGCGCGCACGCTGCCGAGCCGCCGCACCCCCGTGGCGGCGATCATCTTCACGACCGCGATCGCCATCGTGCTGATCTCGACTGGCGACCTGTCGACGCTCGCCGACACGACGGTCGTGCTGCTGCTCGCCGTCTTCACGATCGTCAACGTCGCGGTGCTCGTGCTGCGCCGCGAGTCGGTCGAGCACGAGCACTTCCATGCGCCGTCCGTCTTCCCCGTGCTCGGTGCGCTGATCTCGGTCGCGCTGCTCGTGGACACCGCACTTGACGACGCCTCCGTGTTCCTGCGCGCCGCGATCCTGCTTGTGGTCGGGGCGGGGCTGTGGGTCGTCAACAGGCTTGTTGCGGGCCCGCCCGATGCGGAGCTCGACGCCGAGGGACTGCGCGCCGGCTAGCCGCCGCGGGCCGCGGCCTGGCGACGCCGGAGCGCCTGAATCCGCTCGGCGTTGAGGGCGTCGACGGCCGGGATCAGCGATCCCAGCTCGTAGTGGTCGACCGCGATCAGGCTCACGGGGACGCCGCGTTTGCGCTGGCACTTCTTGGCGCGCCCGACGATCTGCTTCTCGGTCTGGAAGGGCTCGTTCGGTGAGCTCCGCGGCGGGAACACGTCGGCCCAGTGGTTGATCATCAGGAACGGGCTGTCGACGTCGCCGCGCTCGAGTTCGCAGCTCAGCTGCTTGATCTTGGTGGCGCCGAGCGGGGTGTCCTGCACGAACGAGAAGCCGTCGAGGTACCACGGCACCGTCCCGTCGGCGTCCTTCTCGGTGAGCACGATCACGCGCTTGTTGCGGCTCACGAGCTCGCCGAGCGTCGGCATCGGGCTGTCGCGGTCCAGCGTCTCGACGTAGCGCAGCAGCCCTGACTCCTTGAACACCCGCTCGATGTCCTGGGGGCTCACGTAGGGCTCGATGAAGAGGATCACGACCTCGCCGCGGTTCGCCTCGAGGAACTCCCTGACCTCGACGAGCTGGTCGGCCATCTTGGTCGCGCCGAGCTCGCAGACGGTGTGGCAGAGCCAGACCTCGCGCTTGCCCTTGAGGTCGCCGGCGCCAACCCTGCCCGCCAGCCGCTCCGCTGAGGCGAGCACCTCGGGCGGCAGGCTCTTCGCCACCTTGTTGCGGTCGCGTTTCTCGGTGGCGAAGTCGGTCCGCACCCTCCCGTCCGCGTTCTCGATCCCCCAATGCGCGTCGATGAGGAAGAGGCGGATGCCGTCCTGAAGCTGGCGCCGCATGTCGTGGCGCTGGTTCGCGATGAACCAGCCGGGGCTGTCCGACGCGGAGAACGAGTTGTGCGTGCCGGCCCAGGCGGCCTCGTTCAGGCGCAGCTCGCAGAGCGCGAACGAGCCGTTGCACTCACCGCGCTGAACGCTCGGCTGGGCGATGCTCGGCTCCGGCGCGCTGCTCGTGACGACGATGACCAGTGCCGTGAGCGCCCCGACGATGAGGACCGCCGCGGCGCCGGCCGCGACGAACGCCCGCCCGCGCGTGCGCTCGGCCTCCGCCCGTGTCTGGCCCGGGCGCGCCAGCAGGAGCAGCAGCTCGGACATGCCGAGGAAGACGAGATACGCGCCTCCGAGCACCGCGACGATCTGGAGCGCGAGCGTGGGCTCGAGCACGGCCAGCACGCCTGCCGCGAGCGCCGCGGCGCCGCGGAGAGCACGCGCCCAGGTGGCCCGCGGCCGTTGCGTGAGCCGTCTCAGGCGCTGCGTCGGCGCTTCGACGTCCTCCGGGTCGAGCGCCGCCGCCGCGGCAGCGACGGCGATGCCGAGCAGGGCGAGCAGCAGCGCCCAGGTCAGAAGGTCGCCGAGGAACGCGTCGAAGAGGCCGCCCACGGCATTGCGGACCTCATCGTCCGTCAACTCATCCTCGCCGTAGACCCCCGCCAGCGTGCGCGCCTCCAGCACGAGCAGGCCCACCAGCAGGACCGTGCCCGCCGCTCCGATCGCCACGCCGGCCCTGAGCACGGCGACGCGTCGATCGGGGGCGACCGCCACCGCGCCCACCAGCACCAGGAGCGCGAGCAGCGGCAGCACGATTCCGAGCGTGCGGATGTTGTCCGCCGCGCGCAACGTGGTGCCGGTGACCTCGCTGTCCTTCAGCGCGAGGAGGTCGGGCTTCAGGTCGTCCGGCAGCTGCTTCGCGAGGTTGGGCGATACCGAGCGCAGCCCGAACTCGACGATCTGAGCCGCGTCGCCGAGGTCGAGCAGCACGTTCTCCTTGTCGCGCACGAAGAAGACCCGGTTCGCCTCCCGGGCGGCCGAACGGAAGACCCGCTGGAAGGGCTCCGTCTGGATCAGCGTGTCGACGACCGACTCGAGCAGCGGTCGTGCCGCCGCGAGGTCGGCGGAGCCGCGCTCGGCGAGGTAGATGACGATCTCGCGCCCGACGACGGTCCGCACTGCGTCGTCGTCGAGCGCCTCGATGGCTCGGTTGGCGAACGCCTCGCGGTCGACGATCTGCTCGCGCGCGTACAGGGCGACCGTGCCCGCGATCAGCAGCACAGCGCCGATGACGAGCATCACGACGCTGGCAGTGGTCCTGCTGCGGTAGGCCGAGGAACCCATTTGCGAGTCGGGCAGTTGCGTGGGGGACTGTAACTGCTGTACCGTCGGGCGCCCGATGCGACGGACTCGGCTGGTCTTGGTCGTCGCGGCGGCGGTCTGCGCGGCCCTGGCGACCCGCCGCTAGGCAGCGCCCGTGCAGCTCGCAGAGATCATCCTCGAGATCGAAAACGACAGCGTGCTCAGCACCGAGGGGGAGCGCGCGGGGCTGATCCTGCTCGGGGCGATGCTGGTCTCGTTCCTGCTGATCCGCGTGAGCACGCGCCTGATGAGGAGCCCGAACGTCACCTGGTGGCCGGGCAGCATCAAGACGGAGGGCGGCCTGCACGTGCATCACCTCGTGTTCGGGATCGTGCTGATGCTGTTCGCGGGCTTCCTGATGGCGCTGCAGCTCGACAGCCCCTGGTTCGAGCTCGCCGCCGCCGCGTTCGGCATCGGCGCCGGGCTGACGCTCGACGAGTACGCGCTCTGGCTGCAGCTCGAGGACGTCTACTGGGCGGAGGAGGGACGCCGCTCCGTGGACGCCGTGATCGTCGCGGCGATCGTGGGTGGGCTGATCCTGATGGGCTTCCTGCCCTTCTCGACAGACTCGGGCGCCCCGACGATCGTCCTCGCCGTGCTGGTCTCGCTGGCGGTCGCGGCGGTCGCGGTGCTGAAGGGGAAGATCTTCATGGGCGTCGCCGGCATGCTGTTCCTGCCGATAGCGGTGATCGGCGCCATCCGGCTCGCGAAGCCCGACTCGTTCTGGGCGCGGCGCCGCTACCCGGAGGGGAGCCGGAAGCGGCTCAAGTCCGAGCACCGCTACGCGCGCCACACGCGCCGCTACCAGCGCTTCCAGGACACGGTCGCCGGCGCGCCCAGCCGAGAGTCCGAGAGCTGAGCTCGCTCAGTCCTCCTCGAGCGCCAGGCTCGCGAACTTCTCGTTCGTGTGCGTGCGCGCGTACGTGAAGAAGATCGTCAGCCCGATCACGAGCCAGATGCACAAGCCGGATCCAGGTATCGATCGGCAGCATCGCCATCAGCGCCGAGCGCGCTCAGAAGCCCCAGGCAGCGCGACGACGTGGACGTACGGCACGCGGAAGGGCCGCTCGACGTCCGGATGCGTGCGGCGCAGCACCATCACCCCGTGCAGACGAGCACGAACGCCAGCAGCGTCCCGATCGAGACGAGGTTCGCCGAGCACGTCGATCGGCACCAGCGCCGGCGACGAGCGCGCCGGCGCCGCCGCACACGATCGTCGTGAAGACGGGCGTCTTGAAGCGCTCGGCTCGACGCGCCCGAAGGCGGGCGGGAGCATGCCGTCCGCGGACATGCGCATGAGGATGCGGGTCTGCCCGTAGAAGGTCACGAGCACGGTCGAGACGAGGCCGACCACGGCCGCCGACGTCGAGCGCCGTCGTCGAGCCAGTCGGCCCCGACCCCTCGCGCCTGGACCGCCTTCGAGAGCGGGTCGGCGACGTTGAGCTTCTCGTAGGGGACGATGCCGGTCAGGACGAGCCCGATCGCGACGTAGAGGACCGTCGAGATGAGCACGGTCGCGAGCAGGCCGATCGGGACCGTGCGCTGCGGGTTGCGCGCCTCGCGCCGCCGCCGTCGAGACGGCGTCGAAGCCGACGTAGGCGAAGAACACGACCCCGGCGCCGCGCACGATCCCCGATGACGCCGAAGTCGCCGAAGTCGCCCTCGTTCGGCGGGGATGAACGGCGACCAGTTGCGCGGCGTCGACGTCGCACGCGCCGACGACGACGAAGAGCAGCAGGACGCCGATCTTGAGCGCCACGATCGCGTTGTTCGCCCGCGGCCGACTCGCGCGTCCCGACGATCGAGCAGCCGCGGTCGTCCGACGACGATCACGATCGCCGGCAGGTTGACGATGCCGGCGTCGTCGCCGAACGGCGGGTTGGCGAGGTCGTGCGGCACGTGGATCGCCGAGCGAGTCGAGGAGGCTGACGAAGTAGCCCGACCAGCCGACCGCGACGGTCGACGCCGCGAACAGGTACTCGAGCAGCAGGTCCCAGCCGATGAACCAGGCCATGAACGACGCCGAAGGCCGCGTAGGCGTAGGAGTAGGTGCGAGCCGGCGATCGGGATCATCGCGGCGAGCTCGGCGTAACAGATCGCCGTCAGCGCCGGCGGCGATGCCGGCGAGGACGAACGAGATGACGACGCGCCGGGCCGGCGTACTGCGCGGCGGCCGTCGCCGGTGGTGACGAAGATCCCGGCGCCGACGACGCTGGCGATCCCGAGCGTCGGTGAGGCTGAACGGCCCGAAGGCCGCCGAGTCGAGCCGCGCGCGGTCCGTCTTGGCCTGCGCGAGGATCGGCGTCGAGATGCGGTCCGCCACCGTCGTGGAGAGTGCTTGCCCGGATCAGCGCGGAGGCCTGCAGGATGCCGCGCCATGGAGGGGCCTGGCCGGCGGAGGGGCGAGAAGCCCGGATTTCGTCGCACGCCGAGCGCGCGCACCGGCTCGCAAAGCTGGAGCGCCTGCGCGAGCGCGGGATCGAGCCCTACCCGGTCACGCTACGACCGCGACCACACGCTCGCCGAGGTGCGCGAGAAGCTACGCCGGCGCTCGGAGCGGGCGCCGACACCGGCGAGACGCGTGCGCGTCGCCGGCCGCGCTGATGCTGATCCGCCGCCACGGCGGCCTCGATGTTCGCCGACCTGCAGCGACCAGACCGGGCACGATCCAGCTGCTCGTCGCGCGCAAGGACGCTCGGCGACGAGGCGCTTCGACGGACGTCGCCGACGCTCGACCGCGGCGACTGGGTCGGCGTCGACGGGCACGGTGATCGCGACCACGCCGCGGCGAGCTGTCGGTCCGGGTCGACCGAGCTCGCAGCTGCTGTCGAAGTCGCTGCGCGCGCTGCCCGACAAGCACCACGGGCCTCACCGACGTCGACACGCGCGCTGCCGCCAGCGCTACCTCGACCTGATCGTCAACCCGGACGTCGCGCCGGATCTTCGACGATCCGCTCGAAGGTGATCGCCGTCGGTCCGCAAGATGCTCGCTCGAGCGCGGCTTCGTCGAGGTCGAGACGCCGGTGCTCGACGCCACGGCCGGCGGCGCCGCGGCGCGGCCGTTCATCACCCACCACAACGCGCTCGACATCGACATGTACCTGCGGATCGCGCTCGAGCTGCCGCTCAAGCGGCTGGTCGTCGGCGGCTTCGAGCGCGTCTTCGAGATCGGGCGCGTCTTCCGCAACGAGGGCCTCGACACCCGCCACAACCCCGAGTTCACGATGCTCGAGGCCTACCAGGCGCTCGGCGACTACCACGACATGATGGACCTGGTCGAGGCGATCGTCGCCGACGCGGCGCGCGACGCGATCGGCACGACGGTGATCGACGATCGACGGCCAGCGAGGTCGACCTGAAGCCGCCGTGGCGGCGCGATCACGATGGCCGACCTGATCGAGGAGCACGACGGGCGTGCGAGATGCACCCCTCGATGCCGATCGAGGAGGCGCGCGCGATCGCCGACCGCCTCGGCGTCGCGTACGAGTCGACGGCTGGGGCGCCGGGCAGGCTGATGACCGAGGTCTACGACGAGACCTGCGAGGCGAAGCTGATCGAGCCGACGTTCGTCTACGGACTACCCGCGCGAGGTCTCGCCGCTGGCCCGCGCGCACCGCGACGACCCGACGCTGACCGAGCGCTTCGAGTGCGTCGTCGCCGGCGCGCGAGCTGGCCAACGCCTACTCCGAGCTGAACGACCCGGTCGACCAGCGCGCGCGCTTCGAGGCCGAGGCGACGGCGCAAGGCCGGCGGGCGACGAGGAGGCCGAGGCCGTCGACGAGGACTACATCCGCGCGCTCGAGTACGGCCTGCCGCCGACCGGCGGGCTCGGGCATCGGCATCGACCGGCTGGTGATGCTGCTCGCCGGCGCCGCCGGCGATCCGCGACGTGATCCTGTTCCCGACGATGCGGCCCGAGGGCGGGTCGGGCCGGCGGCCGACGCACGCGCGGCCTGTCGTCGGACGGCCGTGCCGACCGCGGCCGACTCGCCGAGGCCGCGGCCGCGGCGCCGCCCGAGCCGCGAGCGGCCGCGCCGGCGCCGACGCGGCCGAGACCGCGCGGCCAGCGCCCGCGCTCGCGCCGCGGCCGCGCGGCTGCTCGCGCTGGCTCGACCGCCGCTGGCGCGGCCTCGCTCTACCTGCTGCCGACGCTGCCGGGCCTCCACGACCGCCTCGGGCATCGGCCACGACTGCTCGCCGCACGAGTCGACCGCGCGTCGCGGCGCACGTGGCCTCGGTCGTGCTCGGGCTCGGCGCTGCTCGCTGGTCGCGCCGCCAGCTCGCCGCGCGGCAAGCGCCGCGCCTGGGCGGTCGCGCTCGTCGCTCTTCGCCGTCGCGGCGGTCATCCACCTGTTCAAGGGCCCGCACCCGCTCGTGGTCGCTCTACTCGCGTCGGCGATGGTCGTCGCGCTCGTCTGGAACCGCGACGCCTTCCCCGCGCGCGCCGACCCGGCCTCGCTGCTCGGGCGTCGCTGCGCTTCGTCGCCGCTCTACCTCGGTCGCCGGTGCTCGCCTTCGGGTTCGTCACGCTGCTGCTCGAGCGCGACCACGTCGACGCAGCGACGCTCACCGTCGGCGGCGATGCTCGAGACGATCTTCGCCGGCCTGGTCGGCCTCGACGGGCCCCTACGACGTACACCGAGCCGCTTCTTCTCCGACTTCTTCCCGGCGGCGCTGCTCGCGCTCGGGATCGCCGGCCTGCGATCGCTGCTGTCGCTGCTGGTCTTCCGCGCGGTCGTCGCAGCCGCGCCGGCCCGACCGAGGACGACCGCGAGCGCGCCCGCGAGCTCGTCCGCCCCTACGGCGTCGGACACGCTCGCCTACTTCGCCCTGCGCGACGACAAGAGCTACTTCTTCTCCGCCGACGGCGAGCGCGATGATCGCCTACACGCTACGTGAGCGGCTACGCGCTCGTGGCCGCCGACCCGATCGGCGCCGCCCGCCTCGGATCGCCGCGGGTGGTCGACGAGTTCCTCGCCTACTGCCGCGGCGCAGGGCCTGGCAGCGTCGCCTTCCTCGCCGTGCGCGAGGCGGACATGCCGACTGTACCGCGCGCGCGGCTTCCGCGGCGTCTACCTCGGCGACGAGGCGATCATCCGCTGCGACGACGTTCAGCGCTCGACGGCGGCGGCGATGAAGGCCGGTGCGCTCGGCGGTCACGCGGGTCGGGCAAGCGAGCACCGCTTCCGAGCTGATGCGCGAGACCGACGCCGTCGCCGCGAGCTGCGTCGACGCAGCTGAACGAGATCCGCGAGCGCTGGCGCGGCAAGGCGCCCGAGCGCGGCTTCACGATGGAGCTCGGCGGCAGGACGTCGCGCGGCGAGAACCCCGACTTCCTGCTCGCGATCGCGTTCGACTCCGAGCGAGCAGCCCGCTCGGCTTCCTGCGGCTCGTGCCGTGCTTCGGCGCCGACCCCGGCTACTCGCTCGATCTGATGCAGCGCGACCCCGACGCCGCCGAACGGCATGACCGAGTTCCTGATCGCGAACGCGGCGCTCGCGCTCGGCGAGCGCGGCTTCACGCGGCTGTCGATGAACTTCGCCGCCTGGGGGCGGCTGTTCGACACGAGCGCGACAGCTGACGCCTCGGCGCAGCGCATCGCTGAGGAAGATCGCCGAGGTCCTCAACCCGTACTTCCAGATCAAGTCGCTGCGCGACTTCAACGCGAAGTTCGACCCGAGTGGCTGCCGCGCTCGATCATGGTCGAGGACGTCGGCTCGATGCCGACGGTCGGACTGCTGTACGCGAGCGTCGAGGGCTTCGTCAACCTGCCCTTCGTCGGCCGGAGGCTCCAGCCGCGCGAGGGCCCGGCCGCGCCGCCGCAGCTGCGACCCGGCGATGCCGTAACGCCGGCGTGACGGCGCGCCTCATGCTCGTCAGGAGTGCGACCCGAGGGCGACTCTCAGGCAATGATGAGGGAGGAGCTGAGCTCCGCCGGGCTCGCCGAGCGCGAGGGGCTGTGGCGGGATCCGGACGACAGGATCGGCGCGATCGTCTCGCCGCTCGGCGTCTTCGTCGGCTGGATCGACGTGATCTGGCCCAGTCCGTCCTACTGCGAGCCGCGTTTGCGAGACGTCGTCCACGTGCCCCCGGCGAACATCGAGCTCGATTTGGGGCCGGTGCTGGTTCGGGCCGAGGCGCGTTTTGCGGCGGCGCGCCGGACCTGCCGCTACTGCGGCCGTCACCACGCACCGGGCTACATGCTCACGCGCGACGTCTGCCAGGCGTGCGCGCCCGGCGTCGTGTACTGAGCGCGTTCGCCGCGGTCGCTGCGCTCGCCCTCCCCGCGACGGCGGCCGCCGTGCCGGCCCAGGTCCGCGACTACGACCTCGGTCGCGTGGAGCTGGCCGACCCGTCTCCCTTCGGAGCGCTGCCGATCCGCCTGTGGGGAGCGCTCGGAGTGCCGACCGGCCCGGGGCCGCATCCGCTCGTGGTGGTCGGCCACGGCCGCCACGGCACGGGCTGCCCGAGCGGCGAGGCGGACAGCGAGACCTGGCCCTGCTTCCGCCGCGAGCAGCGCAACGACCTCGGGCTGCGGCACGTCGTGGCGGCGCTCGCCCGGCGCGGGATCGCCGCGATCGCACCGGACCTGAACGGCGCCTACACGGGCGGCTGGGGCGAGCCGAACGACCGCCGGCGCTGGCCGCGCATCGTCAACCGCACGCTGGCCGCGGTCGCGCGCGAGGCCGGCGGCGGCACGCCGCGCTTCCCGATCCCGCTGGCGGGTCGCATCGACCTCGCGCGGCTCGGGTTCCTCGGGCACTCGCTGAGCGGTCACCGCTCGGTGCGCGCGGCGCGCCAGCGGGCCGCGAACCGCTCGCCAGCGCAGATCGCCGCGGGCCGCGGGCCGGTGCGGGCGCTGTTCCTGCTCACGCCGGTGTTCGCGCGCACGGCACCGCCCGCGGGCGTGCCGTTCGCGGTCGCGGTCGCCACCTGCGACGGCGACACCGGGCTGATGGGACGCGGCTACTTCCGCCAGGCCGTCGCGAGCCCGGCCCGGCGCGCCCCGGCCCAGCTCGTAGAGCTCGCGCGGGCAAACCACAACTACTTCAACCGCACGCTCAGCCGCCGCGGAAACGACGACGCCCCCTTCGGCCGGCCGGGCTGCAAGCCGCCGGCGCGGCCGTCCGCGGCGGCCCAGCAGCGCTGGCTCGACCGGGCCGCTGCGGACTTCTTCGACGTGACGCTGCGAGCCGCGCCGCGGCCCGCCTGGCTGCGCCTCAGCGGCCCGCTGCCCGACCGTCTGCACGGCCTCAACGTGCTCGTGCGCCGAGACCGTTCGGGCGCAGCCTGACCGGGGTACTGTCGCCGCATGGGACAACGAGAGAGCTATGCACCCGGGGCCTTCTCCTGGGCCGACCTCGCAACCACCGACGCCGACGCCGCAAAGGCCTTCTACTCAGACCTCTTCGGCTGGGAGCTCGACGACCTCGACCTCCCCGGCGGCGGCGTCTACACGATGGCCCTGATCGACGGTCGCCGAGTCGGCGCACTCGGGACGGTCCAGCAGGAGGGCCAGCCGCCCGCCTGGAACGCGTACGTGACGGTCGAGGACGCCGACGCCACCGCCGCCAAGGTCCGCGAGCTCGGCGGAACCCTGTTCGCCGAGCCCTTCGATGTGATGGAGGCCGGCCGCATGGCAGTGATCGCGGACCCCACCGGTGCTGTCTTCTGCATCTGGCAGCCCGGTGACCAGATCGGCGCCGAGCTCGTGAACGGGCACGGGCTGCTGTCGCTGACCCAGCTCAACACGTCTGACATCGACCAGGCGAGCGCGTTCTACTCGGCTCTCTTCGGCTGGCGCATCGAGCTCAACGAGGCCACCGAGACGCCCTACTGGGGGATCTACCTCGGCGACGACCTGAACGCCGGCATGATGGCGCTGCCGCCGGGTCAGCCGGCGCCGCCGCACTGGCTCGTCTACTTCGGCCACAACGATCTCGATGGGGCGGCCGAGAAGATCTCAGCGGCCGGGGGAACGATCCTGGTGCCGAAGACCGCTGTACCGGGCGGCGAGTTCGTGGTCGGCCAAGACGCTCAGGGCGCCGTGTTCGGGCTGTTCGACGGCCGCTTCGACGACTAGGCGCGCAGCGGGGGCGTCGCCGGGCTCATCCGATAGCGCGCAGCTCCTCACCCGGCTCCTTCAGGAAGTTGCGCGGCCGCGGCGTGCGGATGCGCATGTAGGCGCCCTGATCGATGCGGCCGTCGATGATGTCGCGGCTGACGACGATGTAATCGACGTCGTGTTCGGCGCTGCCGCGGCGGACGGCGTCGATCGAGCGCAGCAGGGCGCGTGGTGTCGACTTCGGAGAGCATGCCCGCACGCAGGCCGTCGTCGCGGAAGTCCGCCTGCGTGGGGAAGTCGTGCGTCGAGTCGAAGGCGATCTTCATGTCGGGCCGGATCTGGATGTTGGTGCGGCGGTCGTCCGGGTGCACGATCACGGTGTCGATGCGGCCGGGGGCGACCCGGATGCTCTCGAACTCGCCCTCGACCTGCCGGCGGCGCCGGTCGAGCACCCGCATCGCCTCCCGGAAGTTGGCCGTCCGCGTGAGCGCATAGGAGTCCGTGCCGCGCACCTCGTCGGGGTTGTCGGGCAGCTCCTGCGGATCCTCGGGCTCGGGCTCATCGGCCGGGGCGGGCTCCGCCGCCGCCTCCTCCGAGGCGGGCTCGTCGTCGTCGCCGCCGAACGGCAGCCCGCCGTTTGCCACGACCACCGCGGTGATCGCCACCACGGCGACCGCGATCACGATGACGGTGAAGCGGCCGGAGCTCAACTGCGCGTCAGGCCGGCAGCACCCGGGCGATGATCGCCTCGGCGTCGACCTGTGGCGGCAGCGTCCCGAAGACGCGGCCGCCGGCGCCCTCGAGCCGGCCCGCGCAGAACGCGTCCGAGACCTCGGGCGGCGCGTTCCGCACCAGCAGGCTCGCCTGCAGGGCGAGCGCCAGCTCGCCGACCACGCGGCGCGCCTCGAACTCGGGATCGCTGGGCGTGCTCTCGCGCAGGCGGTCGAGCTGGGCGTCGAGCAAGGCGTTGCCGCCGCGGGCGAGCTCGCACTCCGCGAGGAAGGCCGGCAGCGTCTCGGGCTCCTTGGCGAGCGCGCGCAGCACGTCGAGCGCGGACACGTTGCCGGAGCCCTCCCAGATCGAGTTGAGCGGCGAGTCGCGCAGCAGGCGCGGCATGCCCGACTCCTCCACGTAGCCGTTGCCGCCGAGGCACTCGAGCGCCTCGGTGGCGTGCCAGGGCGCGCGCTTGCAGACCCAGTGCTTCAGCACCGCGGTGGCGAGCCGGCGGAAGTCCGAGTCGCCCTCGTCGTAGGCGCGCGCGACGCGCATGGCAGCGGCGGTGGCGGCCTCGGACTCGATCGCGAGGTCGGCGAGCACGTTCCGCATCAGCGGCTGCTCGGCCAGCCGGCGGCCGAAGGCCGCGCGGTGGCGGGTGTGGTGGACGGCCTGGACGACGCCCCAGCGCATCGAGGTCGCCGAGCCGATCAGGCAGTCGAGCCGGGTGTGGTTGACCATCCGGATGATCGTCGCCACGCCGCGCCCCTCCTCGCCGACGAGCCGCGCGCGGACGCGCTCGAACTCGACCTCGCTGGAGGGCAGCGAGCGCGTGCCGAGCTTGTCCTTGAGGCGCTGGATGCGGAAGCCGGGATCGCTCGACTCGAACAGGAAGCAGGACAGCCCGGCGGGTGTCTGGGCGAGCGTGAGGAAGACGTCGCAGGAGGGATAGGAGCAGAACCACTTGTGCCCGGTCAGCTCGTAGCTGCCGTCGCCGAGCGGCGTCGGCGCGCGTGGTGTTGGCGCGCACGTCCGAGCCGCCCTGCTTCTCGGTCATCGCCATCCCGGCGAGCGCGCCGTCGCCGTAGGACGGCTTCGTCAGGAGCGGCTCCCACTCGGCCGCGAGCTCCGGCTCCTCGCGCAGCGCGGGGACGACCGAGTAGGTCATCGACACGGGGCACATCACGCCCGAGTTGACCTGGCTCCACGTGTACATCAGCGCGGCGCGCACGACGTGCGCACCGGGCTGCGGATCCCTCCACGGCAGCGAATGGATCTCGCGCTCGATCGCCTGGCGCAGGCACCAGTGCCAGGACGGGTCGAGCTCGACCTCGTCGATGCGGTTGCCGTAGCGGTCGTGCGTGCGCAGGCGCGGCTCGTTGCGCTCGGCTCGCTCGGAGTGCTCGATCGCCTCGACGCTGCCGGCCAGCTCGCCCGTGTCGCGCAGCCGGTCGACTCCCCAGCCGCCGCCCTCGCGCTCGAGCGCCTCGCGCAGCGGCAGGTCCGCGTCGAAGACGTTGTAGGGCGCGATCGGAGGCGCCTGGTTGAGCACGTCGTGGGTGGAGCCAGAGGCGAGCATTGCAGGGAAGTTTGCCAGGGCGATCAGAGGAGCTCGCCGATCGCCGCGTCGATCAGACGGGCGCTGCGCGTCCAGCTGAACTCGGCCGCGCGCTCTCTGCCCGGCGGCGCTGAGCCTGTCGTGCTCGGGGCCGCTCGCGCGCAGCAGCGCGTCGGCGAAGGCGCCGGGGTCGTCGGGGTCCGCGAGCAGCGCGGCGTCGCCGCAGACCTCGGGCAGGGCGGCGCGGTTCGCGGCCACCACCGGCGTGCCGCTCGCCATCGCCTCGAGGGCCGGCAGGCCGAAGCCCTCGTAGACGGACGGCATCGCGAGCGCGCGGGCGCCGGCGTACAGGCCGGGCAGGAGCCGCTCCGGCACGTACCCGAGCCGGCGCCCGGGCGGCGCCGGTTCGGCGTGCATGTAGGAGCGGCCCGAGCCCGCCGTCACGAGCTCGATGCCGAGCTCCGCGAGCCTCTCTGCCGCGGTCGCTCAGCACGCCGACGTTCTTGCGCGCGATGCGCGTGGACAGCGCAAGCACGTAGGGGCGCTCGAGGCCGAGTTCTGCTGCCGCCGGGCCGGGATCCGCGCTGGGCGAGAAGCTCTCCGCCACGCCGTTCGGGACGACCTCGGAGTCGACGCCGAGCCGCTCCGCGATCTCTCGGCGCGAGAACTCGGACACCGTGATGACGAGGCGGGCGCGACGCGCGATCGCGGGTAGCGCCGCGCGCTGCCAGGCGACGTAGGCGCGGCTGTACCACTCGGGGTGGGCGAGCGCCGCCACGTCGTGGATCACGACCACGTTGCGCCGCGACGCGAGCGGCGCGAGGTTCGCCGGGCAGTGGATGAGCGCAGCGCTGCGCGCGGCGACCGGCAGCACGAGCTGCTCCCAGGCATGACCCGCCCCGTGCGCGAGCCGCGGGCGCGGCGCGAGCGTCTCGTAGCGCCCCGGCCGCAGCTCCGGCAAGCGGCGCGCGAGCTCCTGGGCGACGCGCTCGACGCCGCCCGTCTCGCGCCTGATCGCCGCTCGGGCGTCGATGACGACCGGCGCGCTCATCGCCGGTCCGCGCGCCGCGCCCGCAGCAGGGCGCCGAGCTGGCGCCGCTCCCGTGCGGCGTCGCGGCCGCTCAGGCGCTTGAGCGCGAGCCGGTCGGCGAAGGTGAGCAGCTGCAACAGGTCGTCGCGGCGCGCGCGCCCGGGGCCGCGCCGCTCGCGGACGACCTCGCGGCGCCGGCGCGCCAGCAGGTCGAGCGGCTCGCCGCCGAAGGCGGCGCGGCTCGCGTGCGCGCCCGTGTGCCGAACGCGTGCGGCCGGCCAGAACCACGTCTCGATGCCGGCGTCCGCCGCGCGCAGGCCGAGATCGAGGTCCTCCCCGTACATGAAGACGCGCTCGTCGAAGGGCCCGAGCCGCCGCAATGTCTCGGTCCTGGCCACGAGGCAGGAGGCCACCGGCCATCCGGCCCGGCGCGGCGCGCGCGCCCGCCACGGCTCGACGGCCGCCGCGAGCCGCGGCGGCAGCGCGGCGCCCGGCAGCAGCGCGTGGGCCAGCAGCGCCGGCGCTGCCCGGCTCGCGCTGGGCGTTGTCCTCGCGCGAGCCGTCGGGCGCGCAGCACCTCTGGGACGAGCAGCCGCTCGGGCTCGCGCAGCGCCTCGCGGGCGAGCATCGCAAGCGACGCGTCGAGCAGCTCGACATCCGGGTTGACGAGCGCGGTCACGGGCTCGCGGACGAACGGCAGACCCGCGCCGGCCGCGCGCCCGAAGCCCTGGTTCTCGCCAAGCACCACGACCTCCGCCCTTCCGGCCCGCCAGCCGCGAGCGAGCTCGGCACCGTCGTCCGAGGAGCCCGAGTCGACCACCACGAGCTGGGCGTCCGGCAGGTGGCGCTCGAGCGAGTCGAGCAGCCGCGCGAGCTCCGGCGCGGAGTTGTGGAGCACGGTCACGAGCGCGAGGCCGGCGCCGGGCCGGCGCGCGCCCGGGCGGCCGCCGAGCAGGAGCGCGTAGGCGGCGCGCATCGCCGATACGCCCAGGTCGCGCTCGGCACGAGCGCGGGCCGCGGCGCCGGTCGCCGGGCCCTTCAGGACGCGCCGTCAGGGCGCGCGCCGCGGCCTCCGCGTCGCCGGGCGGGTACAGGCGGCCGCAGTCCGGATCGACGAGCTCGGCGGGGCCACACGAGTCGGGGGCCACCACCGGCACCCCGCTCGCGAGCGCCTCGGCCACGACCATCCCGTAGGGCTCGCGCTCGGCGCAGTGGAGGAGGCAGGCGGCCGAGGCAAGCAGGCGCTCGGGATCGTCCACGCGGCCGGCGAAGCTCGACCCGGTCGCGCAGGTCGGGACGCTCGGCACGCCGGCGGAGCTCGGCAAGCAGGCGCTCGCCCTCGGCGCCGAGCGGCTCGCCGGCCACCGTCAGGCGCAGCTCCGGCAGCTCGCGCGCCGCGAGCGCGACGGCCTCGAGCGCCAGGTCGGGGCGCTTCCAGGGCTCGATCGCGCCCAGCAGCAGCACCCGCTGCTCCTCGGCCGGAGCCGAGCGCCGGCCGGAAACGCTCGAGGTCGACCCCGGGGTGGATCACGCGCAGCCGCTCACCGAGCTCGGAGCGCGGGTCGAGGTCGCGGGCGACGCACTGCGACGGCACCACGACCAGCTCGGCCTGGCGCGCGCGGCGCCGCAGCGCGCGAGCGATCAGCGGGCCGGGCAGCAGGTCGTTGTGCTGGAGGACGAGCCTGGTGCCGGGCGCCGCCGCGGGGAACGCGGTCAGGCCGGCGCGCATGCCCCACGCCACGACCGTGTGCGGGCGCAGCGAGCGGAAGACCGCGCGCAGCTCGGCGGTTTGAGCCGCGAGCCGGCCCAGCGCGGCCGCGCGCTCAGCGGGGCTGCGACGCAGCTCGAGGCTGCGCTCGCGCAGCTCGAGCACCCCGATCCCGCGTTCGCGTGCGGCGTCTGCGAGCGGTCCCGGCGGGCAGGCGATCAGCGGCGGCTCCTCGAGCCCCGAGGCGACCTCGAGCAGAACGCGCTCGGCGCCGCCGAGCAGGCCGGAGTAGCTGACTGCGATCGCCGCCACGCCGGGGCGAGCTGAGCGCCGGCTCAGGCTCGGCGCCGCACGAGGAGGCCGGTGGCCAGCATGCCCGCACCGAGCGCGAGCAGCGTGAGCGCCGGGAGCCCGGTCACCGGCAGGCTCGGGTCGCTGGACTGGGCGGGAGCGGCGGCCTCCTCACCGGAGCCGTCCGTTGGAGCCGTCTCGGCCGGCTGCTCGAGCGGCTGCGCGGGCGTCTCCGGCTGCGGCGCGGGCTGCTGTTCCTGCTGCTGCTGGTCCTCGCCCGCAAAAGGATCGGAGTACTGCTCGTCGCCCGCGCTCTGGGCGAACGCCGCCCCCGGAACGGCCAGTGCGGCCAGCAGCACTACGATCAGCAGGGCCTTTGGTCGGGCGGGCACGGCGGATATTGGTAGCAGAGGCGCGCGGCGCTGGCTCGACGACGCCCCAGGGCGTGCGCCCATAGACTCCCCGCGGGTGCGTGCGGAGGAGGGGACACGAAAGACCGCGCTGGTCCACGACTTCCTGGTGAGCGTCCGCGGCGCGGACCGCGTCTTCCTGGAGATCTGCAACCTCTGGCCGGACGCCGACGTCTTCACGCCCGTCTACAACGAGCAGGGCACCGAGGGCCGCTTCGCGCACCGCCGCATCCACACCTCGTTCCTACAGCGCCTCCGTCCGAGCGCCCGCACCTTCCGGGCGCTGCTGCCGCTCTATCCGACGGCCATCGAGTCCTTCGATCTATCCGGCTACGACCTGGTCGTATCAAGTTCGAGCGCCTGGGCGCACGCCGTCGTCTGCGACCAGCAGACGGTGCACGTTTCCTACTGCCACAACCCGTTCCGGTACGCCTGGAACGAGCGCCATCGCACGATCGCTGAGCGCGGTGACCCGATCTCGCGTGCGTTTCTGCGCGGCCTCTTTCGGCGCTGGCGCGAGTGGGACTGGATCGCCGCTCAGCGTGTGGACCGCTACATCACGAACTCCCGCACCACGCAGGCCCGCATCCGCAGCTATTTCGGGCGCGACTCGGTCATCGTGTATCCGCCGGTGGCCACGGAACGCTTCGCGCCTGGGCCGGTCGGCGAGAACTACTTAGTGCTCTCCGAACTCGTCTCGCACAAGGACATCGAGCTGGCGGTCGAGGCGTTCAGCAAGCTGAGGCTGCCGCTCGTCGTGGCGGGCGACGGGCCGGACAGGCGCCGACTCGAGCGCCGCGCCGGGCCGACCGTGCACTTCGTCGGGCGCGTCAGCTGACGCAGATGCGGCCCGGCTGCTGTCGAGTTGCCGCGCGCTCGTGGTCACGGCGCGGGAGGAGTTCGGCATCGCGGCTGTCGAGGCTCAGGCCGCGGGCCGGCCGGTGATCGCCCGTGGCGCCGGGGGCCTCTTGGAGAACGTCGTGGACGGCGTGACCGGGTGTTGGTGGGATGGGGGCGCGGATGAACTCGCGGCCGCGGTATGCCGAGTTCGACGTCGCTCGGGATCGATCCGCGCGCATGTGTGGAGAACGCGAGCCGCTTCGACGCCCAGGTGTTCCGCGAGCGGTTCCGTGATGAGGTTGACGCCGCGCTGCGAGAAGGCCCAGTCGAGCGGCTCGACGCCTGGCCGCGCATCCTGCGCCGCTCGTCACATGCCCGGCGGCCGGTCTGGCCCGGCCGCTTTGGCCAGGTCTAGCAAGTGCTCGCCCGGGTCGGGCTGGCGGCGGTCGCGGTCCTCGCGCTCGCGTACTTATCGATCGGCCTGCGCAGTGTCGTGCTGACCGAGCGCGCCCAGGAGATCGCCGCGCTCCCCAATCCTTCCCCGGCGCAGGTGGACGAGGCCGAACGTCTTTTCGAGAGGGCACGTCTTCTCGACCCGGACACGCGCCCGCTGCTCCTCGAGGGCGCGCTGCTTGCCGGCGCCGGGAGTCGCGCCGAGGGTAGGGTGCTGGTCGAGCGGGCGGTGGAGCGAGAGCCGGACAATGTGCTCGCGTGGGGCGTGCTCGCCGAGGTCACCCGTGAGGTGGATCCGGCGCGCTCCCGAGCGGCCGACGCCCGTCGGCGGGAGCTGAGCCCTCCGGTTCCCGCGGAATAGGCTCTGGCTGCTCGCTCCATGCCATCAGCGCGCATCGCCAGCGCCAGCGCGACGAGCGTGACGGCCGGCATCTCCCAGTCCCAATCGAGGCCGGCGTGCACGGCCCAGACCGCGAGCCCGGCGATCGGGCCGGCGGCAAGTCCGGGGTCTGCGCGCCAGAGTCGCCTCGCAGCGACCGCCACGCCGCCCAGGAACGCGAGCAGCGCCGCGAGGCCCACGAGCCCGAGCTCGGCAAGCGTGCCGAGATAGAGCGAGTGAGGCTCGCGTGTCGGGTCGAGCACGTCACGCTCCTGCAGCCAGTCGACCACGAAGGCCCCGGAGCCGATTCCCTGCAAGGGGTGGTCGGCGAACGTGCCGAGCGCGACGCGCCAGTAGGCGTACCGATTGGAGTCGACGGACCCCAGCCGGGAGGCCGAAGCGCCGAAGGCGGGGCTGCGGGACTCCGGTTGCGCCTCGAGCGCGGCGGCGGCAAGCGCGCCGCCCAGAAGCAACGCTCCGACGAGCGCGAGCACTGCGGTGCGCCGGGCCAGCGGCAGTCGGACATTAGGTTCCTCGGATCGCGAGGCACGCAGCGTCAGCAGGGCCGCCGCAGCGGCAAGCACCGCTAGCGCAAGGAGCATCGCGAGCCCCTGCACTCGCCGGGAACCGTCACCGCCCTCGAGAGCGCGCACCGCGGGTAGGGCGCCCGCGAGTACAGCGGCAGCCGCGCCTGGCACCAGCGTCGTGGCGAGTGCGCGGGCCTGCGCACGCCCCGCGGGCGCAAGCGCCAGCAAGACGACCAAGGCCACCGCCAGCGCCGCGAGCGCCCCGCGCGAGAAGCTCAGGTAGACGCCGGCCGAGAGCGGCACGGCCCCCCCGGCCGCCGCGGCGCGGAGCCCCGGCTTCCGGCGTGGGTCGCCCGCCATTCGGACGCAGAGGACGAGGCCGACGGCCGCCAGCGCCCCGGTGGCGTTCCAGTAGGTCAGCGGCTGCTCGAGCCGGCCGCCGGCGGTGACGCTCGCGTCCAGGTCGACGAGATCCGGCAGCAGCCGCTCGGACAGCCCGTAGCCCGTGACCACCAGCGCCCCCGCGGCGAGAGCCGGCTCCAGCGCGCGGACGACCCACGGTTGTGCGAACAGCGCCGCCCCGCCGGCCGCGTAGCCGAGGTAGAGCAAGAGTCGCTGCAGGTCGTCCACCGTTGCGCCGGCCACCGGCGTCCAGAGGAGCGAGAGCGCCGTCCAGGCGCAGAGCGCCGCCAGCCCGACGAGCGCCACTCGCCCGGGCGCCGATGCCGGCAGCGGCCGCGGGGCCGTGAACGCCGCAGCCAGAGCGACCGCCCATGCCGCCAGGGCGGCAATCAGCCGCGGCCGGTCGAAGAACCCGCCCGAGAAGAAGGCAAGTGCGGTCGGGCCGCCAATGAGGACAGCGGCCCCCGCCGCCGGCAGCGTGGACCGAATCGTGCCGTCAGCCGACAGGGGAGGTGGCCTCGGTCTTGCGGGATCGAGTCGCCGGCCGCGGCTGCTCCGGCCATCTGCCGAGCGCGGCGTGGGCTGCGGCAGCCGCGTAGCAGGCGGCGGCGAGCAGCGTGGCGGCGGTGAAGCCCCAGTTGATTGCCACGAACACCGCGAGCACCGATGCGAGCACTGACGTCACACCGTTGATCCCCCAGGCCCACGGCACGCCCGCCGGATAGAGGGCGGAGAGCCGCCGGAGCCCGACCGGCATCGCGACGCCGAGCAACAGCCCGAGCGGCGCCAGGATCACCACCGCGATCGCCACCCGGGCGGCGAATGGAAGCTCGATCAGCCCTCGCAGCAGCGGCTGAAGGCCTAGCGCCAGCGCCACAATGAGCAGTGTCGCGGCGCCCAGGAGGAGCACCAGACCCCGCTGCGGGTCGCGCAGGCGGGCCGACAGCCAAGCCCCGGCGCCTGTGAACAGGAGCAGCGCGAACAGCACCACTGACAGCGCGTACGTGGGGAAGCCGAGGAACAGGACGAAGCGCTGGATCAGGACGACCTCGAGCATCAGGAAGCCAAGGCCGATCGCGGCGAAGAAGGCAAGAGAGCCGGCCGGCGGGCGCTCGGCGCTACGGACGAGCAGTAGGGGCAGCACGAAGGCGAGCAGCGAGAGCGCGACCAGGATGCCGAGCGCCACCAGCAGAACGAGGAACGGCGTGCGCGAGATGAAGGTCGAGCCGGCGGGCGCCTCCTCGCCGAGGTCGCCGAGCCGCACGGGGTTGAGGAAGAATGGCCGGTCGTCCGTCGGGGCACAAACGTCGATCGGGTAGCTCTCGCAGAAGGCCTCGGGGCTCTGTGCCGTGGCCAGCGCACGCCACTCGCGCCGGGGCGGGAAGCCGGGAGCGAACACCACCCCGAGGGTTCGCTCAGGGCCAAGCGACCGCACACGCGTGAGCTGCTCGGGGGTGAACGGCTCGCGGCCGACGAGGACGGTCCCAAAGAACGCGTTCAGCGTGTCGCGGCCGAGCATCACGATCACATGCCGTTCGGGGTCCTCGACTCCGCGCCGCTCGAGCGCCGTGAGCGCGAGCACCGTCGCGCGCAGCACCTCGTCACCGGCGAAGCGATAGAGGCGCGACACACTGAGGAGCCCGCCAGGCTGCAGGTGATCGAGGTACTCGTCGAAGGCCTCGACGGTGTAGAGGTTGTTCTCGGACAGCGCGTACGCCGAGCCGGAGCCCGCCGTGAGCGTGTTCGTGAAGCCGATGTGGATCTGGTCGTAGAGCGTGTCGCGAGCCGCGAGCGTGGAACGCCCGTCGCCTATCGCCACCGTGACGCCGGGAAGCTCGAAGGGTCGCCCGGACCAACGGGCGAGGTCCTCGTCGACCATGTCGCGAATCGCCCTGTTCAGCTCGATCACGTCGACCCGCCGCTTGCCGGAGGAGAGCGCGTTGTAGACGTCGCGCCCCCCGCCGCCTCCGATTATCAGCGCGCGCTCCGACCCGCTCAGCTCGTGGCCGATGCTCTGGGGGCCGAGCCCGAGGTCGCGCCAGTCCGGCAGCGGCTCGCCGGGCCTGTGGCCCGGCACCGGCGCCACGTCCTGGTCGTACGAGACGATCGCGTCGCCGCCGCGCGTGCCCGGCGGATAGGCGACCACCCTGCTGATCGGCGTCCAGCGCTCGGCGACCGGCTCGCGGGTGAAGTCGAAGGGCCCGGGCAGCTCGTTCAGCGAGGTGACGGAAGAGAGCGCCAGGAGCACCAGCGCGCCGGCCGAGACGAGTGCGGCGAGCCGGCGCTCGAGGCGTGCGCCTCCCGCGAAGAGCAGGGCCGCCACGCCCGCGACCACGCCGAGCGCGACCACCAGTGTCGGGGCATCGACGAGCCACAGCAGTGGCACGATCGCGAGCGCCCCGAGCCCGGCGCCGGCGAGGTCGAACGCGTAGATGCGCGACACGCCAACCACCCACGTCTTGATCGCAAGCGCGATCACCACTCCGGCCGCGAGGAACGGAAGGGCGGCGAGCAGCGCCGCCATGGCCAGGGTCACGGAGAAGTCGAGATCGACCTCGAAGCGGTCGAACGAGTAATCGAGTCGCACGAGCAGTGTGGGAGTGACGAGCAGCAGCACGGCGTACAGCGCCGTTATGCGCGCCAGGGCCCGCTCCGGCGTGGGCCGCTCGATCCAGTCCGGGCGCAGGTAGAGCAGGATCGCGCCCGCCCCGGTGCCGAGCAGCGCAAGCGAGATCGCCAGGAAGGCGAAGTGGTAGAAGAGCGCGGCCGAGAAGATGCGGGTGAGGAGCACCTGGAGGGCCAGCGTCGATCCCGCGACGAGGCCGACGGCCAGGGCCGCCCGCAGCGGGGGTCGCTCGCTCACCGGACCGGGTAGACCGCCGCGCAGCCGAAGCGCCGCGGTGGGTCGGTGAAGGGCCGCACGAGCGGCTCGATGTCGGCGCGGCTATGGCAATCCGAGTAGAGGAAGGCGGCCCCCGAGCGGCGGATCAGCTCACCCGCCGCGCGTCGGTCGAGCGTCCCCGCGAAGAGCGACTCGGTGAGGCGTCGGCGCTGCTCGAAGTCCGGAGTCCAGGAGCCGGCGCCAATCCAGGTCTCCCGGCCCGTGTAGGCCGGCACCACGATGCCGCTGTAGACCGGTGTGAGCACCCCGCCAGGCTCGGGACGCTTCTCGAGATGGCGCAGGGCATCGCGCTCCGAGACGGTCAGGAAAAAGGGCTGGCGCCCGAGGTTGACCGCCTCCCGCAGCTCGTTTGCGCGGTATGCCATCCCCACCACGCACAGGAGGAGAACGGCCGCCACGGCCCCACCACGGGGATGCGCCGTTCGCCGAGCCGGTCGCGCAGGGCGAGCATGGCCAAGCACCGCCAGCGGCAGGCTCAGGCCCTGGAAGGCGTGGAACGGGAACGTGCCGGCGGGCTGGTAGAAGATGGCCAGCCCCGCGAACGGCCAGATGCGCAGCGCCACCGAGGCGAAGTCGGGCGCCGGCAGCCGGTAGGCGAAGGCCGCGGGAACAGCCAGCGGGAGCAGCCCGAGCAGCGTGACCCACCAGGGCCAGCGGGGGAAGTCGTTCACCACGCCGGCGAGCTCCCACGAGGAGTCGCTGCGCGACAGCACCCAGTAGTAGACGAGCGGGGCGGCGGTCGCTGCGACCGGCAGGACGAGGTCGGCCGCAGCGCCGCCGGGGGAGCGCCCCCGACGCACGCTGAACAGCTCGGCTGCCACGAGCACGACGATGAGCGTGGCTCCCTGCCAGGGCTGGAGCCAGGCGGCGATGAGGCCACAGCCGGCTGCGAGGACGAGCGGCCGCCGGGTGCCGCCGCCTCGGCCGCGCTCGTAGGCGATCAGCCCAAGCGGCATCAGCCCGACCGCAATGGCAGTGAACAGATAGCCCCACAGGTAAGTGCCGGCCCACAGCTCGCCTGAGATGAAGTCGAGGTCGAACTTCGTCCCCTCGCCGCCGATCCCCGCCCAGCCCACGAGCGCAGCAACGGGTGACGCGAAGAAGAGCGCGAGCACCAGCGCGACCACGCGGTCGCCGGGGCGCGTGAGGAAGCGCCGGCAGAGGGCGAGCGCGCCGGCGAACAGCGCGAGCACGGCTACGGGCTTCCAGACCATGTAGGCGGCGACGACCCCCAGGCCGAGCTGATTCAGCAGCCCCGAGATCAGCACGCCCGGGTGGACGAACGAGCGCGGTCCGTCCTCCAGGTCGTACAGGTTGGCCACCGCCACGTGCTCGCCCGCCTCGCGCAACCAGGTCAGGTATTGGAGCGGATCGGCGACGAGGAAGCCGTCGCCGCCCGTTATCACGCCGCCCTGCGTCCAGACTCGCACGAGCAGCCCGGCGAGTGGCGCCAATGCAAGAGCCAGCAGGGCCGCCAGGACCAGGGCCTCGTAGCGATCCAGCCGCGCGAAGCCCGGAGCCGTGCGGTTCGGTGGTTGAGTGGAGAGCGGCGCTGCCGGAGCCTCTGCGGATGCGCTCACGGCCCGCTCTCGGAGGCGCCGCTCACGATCGGGTCCGGCTCGCCGGCGGGGGTCGCACGCTGCGGCCGGGCCGCTTCACTGCGGACGTGCCGCCGGGCGGCGTAGAGCTCTCGGACCACCGGTACGAGGATGTGCGCCATCCGGACGCGCGAACCGTCGCGGTCCGCCCAGACGATCCCCGTCTCGCAGAGCCGGTACCCGAGGGCGCGAGCCATCGCGAGCACCTCCGCGTCGAAGGTCCAGCCCTCGAGGCGGGTGCGCGAGTACGCATCGAGCGCCGCCGGGGCGCGCCAGAGCTTGAAGCCGCAGTAGAGGTCGCGGGTCGGCTCGCTCAGGACCAGCCGGCAGAGCTGCTGGAAGCTCCGGCCGACCACTCGCCTGCGGAGCGGCTGGCGGCGGCCGAGCTCTGCTCCGTCGGCGAGCCTCGAGCCCACCACGACGTCGTGGTCGCGGACGAGCTCGAGCATGCTGTCGAGCGAGGGCAGGGAGCTCGCGCAGTCGGCGTCGCAGTGCAGGCGCAGCTCGCCACGGGCCTCGAGCATGCCGCGTCGCATCGAATAGCCCTTGCCGCGGTTGCGCTCGTTGCGCAGCAGCCGAACGCCGCGCCCGTCGCCGAGCGCCTCGACCCGCTCCGCCGTGCGGTCCTCACTGGCGTTGTCGACGACCAGGATCTCGAAGGCGCCGCCGCGCCGCTCGAGCCAGCCGAGCAGGGACTCGAGGCTCGCGACGATGCCCGCCTCCTCGTTGTAGGCGGGCACGATCACGGAGATCCAGGGGGCCGGCATCGCGGTCAGTCTAGGACCACGTGCCCCTGCTCACCCCAGGGCGTGGTATGAGTCGCGCCACCGCGATGACCGACGAGACGTGCAACATCTGCAAGGGACCGCTCCGGCTCCTCCATCCAGGCGGCGCCGCCCGCCTCACACCGGAGCTCGTGGCGCCGACGAACCACCACCCGGGCCAGCACGGCGATCTCTTTGTGTGCGGCGACTGCGGCACGGTCCACCAGCCGGGCCTGCCGGGGGGCGAGGAGCTGGCCGACCTGTACCGGGGGATGTCCGACGAGGCCTACCTGAGCGAGGAGGCGGGGCGGCGCGAAACGGCCGGCCGCCTGCTCGACCTGATCCAGCAGCAGGCGCCGGCCGGCAGCCTCCTGGACGTCGGCTGTGGTCACGGCCTGCTGCTCGACGAGGCCCGTCGCCGCGGCTTCACGGTCACCGGCCTCGAGCTGTCGCAGGCGGCCGCCGCGTACGCGCGCGACGTCCTGGAGCTCGACGTCCGCGAGCAGCGCGTGGAGGAGCTCCCGCGGCCGGAGGGCGGGTACCAAGTGGTGCTGCTGGTCGACGTGATCGAGCATCTCGACGACCCGCTCGCCGCCCTCGACGCCTGCACGCGGCTCCTAGCCCCGGGCGGCACGCTCTGCGTGGTCACGCCCGACGCCGGCTCGCGCACCGCGCGGCTCGCCGGGCCGCGCTGGTGGGCGTACATCCCGGCCCACACCTTCCTCTTCACCCGCGGGACCCTGCGCGAGCTGCTCGAGGCCCGTGGCCTGGTGCTCGCCGAGGACCAGCCGCTCCGGCGCTCCTTCGAGCTGCGCTACTGGATGGGCGGGCTGGCCGAGCGCGGGGGACGCGCGACCGCGCTCGCCGGCGCCCTCGCGCGCACGCCGCTGGGGCATCGCCGCGTCACCATGTCGCTCGGCGACGAGCGGGTGATGCTCGCCAACAAGGTGGCGGTGGCGCGGGCCCAGCGGCCGCTCATGCGCGACAGGGACGGGGACTTCAAGGTGCACGTGGTGCTGCCCGCCTACCGCGCCGCGGACACGATCCCCGAGGTGGCCCGCAGCATGCCGGTCGAGTCCGCGGACCGCGCCCTGCTCGTGGACGACGCCAGCCCGGACGACACCTCTGACGTCGCGCTGCGGGAGGGCCTCGACGTGCTGCGCCGGCCCACCAACCGCGGCTACGGGGCCAATCAGAAAACCTGTTATGTCCAGGCCATTCTCGACGGCGCCGACGCGGTGGTGATGGTCCACGCTGACAACCAGTACGACCCGGCGCTCGTCGCCCAGATGGTCAAGCCGATCGCCTACGACATCGCCGACGTGGTGATCGGCTCACGGTTGCTCGAGGACGAGGCGATCGCGGGCGGGATGCCGCGCTGGAAGTGGGTCGGCAACCGCTTCCTCACGACAATCGAGAATCTCGCCTTCAGGCGCGGCTACTCCGAGTACCACACGGGCTATCGCGCCTTCTCGACCGAGTTCCTGCGCTCGATCGCCTTCCTCCGCAACGACGACGGCTTCGTCTTCGACCAGGAGATCTTCGCTCAGATGGTCGCCCGGCGGGCGCGCGTCCTCGAGCTGCCGATCCCGACGCGCTACTTCCGCGAGGCCTCGACGGTCTCGTTCAGCGCCAGCGTCGAGTACGGGCTGAGGACCCTCGGCGTGCTGGCGCGCTATCGCTTCGACGAGCGGCGCGGCAGCTGGCCGCTGCTGCGGCCACCGGCGGCGCGCCTTCAGGCGCGCGCGGGCGAGCGCCGCCCGGACCCCGCTGCCCAGGGGTGAGCTCGCCCGACCCCGCGGCCGGCGACTCCGTCGTCCGCCGGGTTGCCTGGAACACCGCGGCCCAGGCGCTGGGCAAGATCGCCGTGCTCGTCATCGGCGCGGCGTCGATCCTCATAACCACGCGATACCTCGGCGCGTCGGGCTACGGTCAGTTCGCCCTGGCCCTCGCCTTCGTGCAGATGGTCGGGCTGCTGGCCGACCTGGGACTGCTGACGGTGGTCGTGCGGGAGATAAGCCGGAACCCGGAGGCGACGGAGCGGCTGATCGGGCACACGCTCACGTTGCGACTCGCCCTGTCGGTGGTGGTGATCGCGCTCGCCGGGCTGCTCAGCCTTGCCATGCCGTACACGCCCCAGGTCCGTGTGGCGATCCTGATCGCGGGCGTGCCGCTCGTCCTCGGCCTCGTGAACACCGCGATCGTGGCGGTCTTCCAGGCGCGTCTGCGGATGGATCGCGCGGCGATCTCCGACGTTGCCGGGCGTGCCGCCGGCTTCGTCGCGCTGATCGTGGTGGCGGCGCTCGATCTCGGCTTCTACGCGGTCGTGGCGACGGCCGGGGTGGGCGCTCTCGTGACTCTGCTCGTCACGTGGCGGCTCTCGCGCCCCCTGGTGCGCGTGCGCCCCGCCGCGAGCCGGACCGTATGGCGTTCGCTGCTCGTGGCTGCGCTGCCGGTGGGCGCGGCGCTCGCCGTCAGCGAGATCTACTACCGGGCTGACACGCTGATCGTGTCGCTCTACCGGCCCTACGACGAGGTGGGCTTCTATGCGCTCGGCTACCGGGTCGTCGAGCTGCTCGGCATGCTCCCGGCGATCGTGATGACGTCGGTCTTCCCCCTGCTGTCGCGCTACCTGCACGAGAGCCGCGAGCTTGCGCGGCGCACGATCGATGCTGCGGCCGACCTGTTCGTCGCGTTCGGGCTCCCGCTCGCGGCCGGCGGGCTCGTGGTCGCGCCCCAGCTCGTGCGGCTGATCGGCGGTGACGAGTTCGAAGGCGCGGCCGACACGCTGCGCATCCTCCTGTTCGCCGGGGCGCTCGCGTTCGTCAGCGGCCTGTTCGGCATGACCCTGATCGCGGGTGACCGCCAGCGCAGCGCGCTGTGGCTCGGCGTGGCCGCCCTGACCCTCAACGTGCCGCTCAACTTCGCCCTGGTGCCGGAGCTGGGCATCGACGCGGCGGCGGCCACGGCGGTCGCCTCCGAGGTGCTGCTGGTGCTGGGCGGATACCTGCTCGTGCGCCGCGAGCTCGGCATGGCGCCGCGGCTGCGGATGCTGTGGCGAGCGCTTGCCGCCGCCGCCGTGATGGCGGCGGTGCTGGCGCTCGTCGACGGCTGGCCGCTCGCCCTGCTGCTGCCGCTGGGGGTCGCGATCTACGTGGCCGGCCTCTGGGCGCTCGGCGGCATCGACCGGCGCATGTTGGAGGCTCTGCGCGCGTGAGAGCCTCGGTACTTGTGCTGTCGCCGGAGCCCGTCGGCGAGCGGATGGCCGGCCCGGCGATCCGGGCGGCGGAGCTGGCGCGCGTGCTCGCCGCCGAGCACGACGTGACGCTGGCCGCCCCGGCGCCGAGCCGAGCGCCCGGGGAGGAGGTGCGTCTGCTCGAGGCGGGCTACGAGCAGCTCGATGCCCTGATCGACGCCGCGCCGCGACATGACGTGGTGGTGGCCCAGGAGCTGCCGCCCACGCTGCTCGGCCGGCTGGTCCGGGGCCCGGTGAGGATCGTGCTCGACCTCTACAACCCGGTCGTGGTGGAGGTGCTGGAGGCGGTCGCGGCCCGGCCGGCCCGAGCACAGCGGCGCATCCAGTCGCTGATCGCCTCGCGTTCGCTCGCTCAGCTGGCGGCGGCCGACTTCGTGGTTTGCGCCAGCGAGCGCCAGCGCGACCTGTGGCTCGGCGGCATGGCGCTGAGCGGCCTGATCGAGCTCGCCGCCTACCGGCGCGACCCGACGCTGCGCTCGCTCGTCGACGTGGTTCCGTTCGGCATTCCGGCCGAGCCGCCGCAGCCTGCCGCGGAATCCCCTCTGCGCGCCGCCTTCCCCGCGATCGGGGCCGACGACCGCGTGCTGATCTGGGCCGGGGGCCTGTGGGGCTGGCTCGATCCCGAGACAGCGATCCGAGCGACCGCCATGCTCGACCGCACGCATCTGGTCGTGATGGGCACCGGGCGCCCGGGTCCGGCACGGACCGGTCAGGAGCCGTTTGCCGACCGTGCGCTCGAGCTGGCGCGGCGCGAGGGTCTCGAGGGCGAGTGCGTTCACTTCAACCCGGGCTGGGTCCCCTACGCCGAGCGCGGCGCCTGGCTGCTCGACGCCGACCTCGGCGTCAGCGCGCACCGCGATCACCTGGAGGCGCGCTACTCGTTCCGCACCCGGGTGCTCGACTACCTGTGGGCCGGCCTGCCGGTGGTCGCCACCCGGGGGGACAGCATGGCCGCGCTCGTGGAGCGCGAGGGACTGGGCCGGACCGCCGAGCCGGGCGACGTCGAGGGCTTCGCCGCGGCCTGCCGCGAGCTGCTCGACGACACGGCCGCCCAGGCGGCCGCCCGCGAGCGGATCGCGACCCTGGCCCCGGGCCTGCGCTGGGAGGAGACCGCCCGCCCGCTGATCGAATGGTGCTCGCGCATACACGACACGGCCCCGCGCGCGCCGGACCGGCGCGTGCTGCGCCGCGCCCTCCGCGATCAGTACCTGCGCACGCTGCCGAACACCGTCCAGGAGCGCGGCTTCCGGGCCGCGGGCGCCCAGGTCGCACGCCGCCTCCGCCGCGGCCTGGGCCGCGGCTGAGCGGCTACCGTGCCCGCCGTGACAACCGCCGCCTCCACCGAGGGCCGGCGTCCGCGTGGACCCGAAGCGCTCACGACACGGCTCGGGTTAGACCGCGTCGAGCTGCTTGCGCTGGCGGCGCTCGCCGCGCTGTCACTGGCTGTCCTGGCCGCGCTGCTCGCCAAGGGCCGGGCGATCACGGGCGCCGACGGCGTGCTCGCCTCCGATCAGCTCCAGTACTTCACCTGGATCCGCGAGGCGTCCGAGCACGGGCTGATCGGCAACCGCTACGACTTCGAGCCGGACGACCGCGTGTTCCTCCACCCGGGCTTCCTGCTCTCGGGCCTGGTGCACGCGCTGACCGGCCTCTCCGTGCCGCTCTCCTACCTGCTCTGGAAGCCGGTGACGGTGGGCGTGGTGTTCGTCGGCGCGCTGCTCTACGTGCGCCGCCTGCTGCCGGCGGGCGGAGCTCGCCACGCCGCGCTTCTGCTGGTGCTGTTCGCGGTGATGCCCGCCTCGGCGCTCGTCGCCTGGAGCGACTGGGGCGGGAACCCGCGCCAGTACACGTTCGACTTCATCTCCGGCGAGATGTGGACCGGGCAGTACCTGTGGGGCTACCTGATGACAGGGCTCGCGGTGTTCCTGATGCCGCTGGTACTGCTCGGGGTCGAGCGCTGGCGCAAAACGCGCCGCACGCGCACGCTCGTGCTGTCGGCGGCGGGCGCCCTCGTCGTGTGCTGGCTTCAGCCGTGGCAGGGCGGGACGCTTGCCCTGATCGTGCTGGCGGCGGAGGGGCTCCGCTGGTGGCGCGCGGGTGAGCGGCCTGCGCTCGGCGTGCTCGCGGTGCCGGCTGCGGTGGCGCTGCCGGGCGCTTACTACTTCGCGCTGTCGGTTCTCGACCCGGCCTGGGAGCTCGCCTCCGAGTCCAACGCCGCGGGCAGCCAGGCGACCTGGACATGGCCGTGGTGGGCGATCGCCCTGAGCATCGCTCCACTCGCGCTGCCGGCCGCGCTCGCCTACCGGACGCCCGCGCGCGACTGGCAGTCCGTCGCCGTCCGCGTCTGGCCGTTCGCCGCGCTGCTCGTCTACCTGCAGCCCACCGGCACGTTTCCCTATCACTCGTTCCAGGGGCTCGCGATCCCGCTCTCGATACTGGCGGTCCAGGGCGTGCTGAGCGTTTGGCCGCGGCCAAGGCCCGTGCTCGTCGTGGCCGCTCTGGCGCTGATGATCGTGCCCGGCACGGTGCACAAGGCGGAGGTCGCGGCCGAGCAGCATTCGAGCAGCCGGCGATCCCTACTTCGTCTTTCCCGACGAGCAGGCGGCCCTCGACGCGCTCGAGGCCGACCCGCGGCCCGGCGGCGTGCTCGCGCCCGCCTACGGCGGGCACATGCTGCCGTACAAGACCGGACGCGAGGTCTACGTGGGCGCCCTTTCGTGGACGCCGGACTGGGAGCGGCGTGTGGAGGAGACGCGCGCGCTGTTCGAGACAGGCCTCTCGCCGGAGCGGGCCCGCGCGCTCGTACGACGCAGCGGCGCGCGCTTCCTTTTCGTCGACTGCCGGCCGGGCCTGCGCGACCTCCGGTCCGAGCTGCGCCCGCTGCTCGAGGAGGTGCGCCGCTTCGGCTGCGCGACCGTGTACGTGCTGCGCCCTCACGCAGGTACCGCCGTCCTGCCGAGGTGAGGTTCGCCCTCCTCTTCGCAGGAGCCGCGCTCCTGTCCGGCGTCACCCTCCTCGACGGAATCCAGCCCAACGACGAGGGGCTCATGCTGGCGGCGGCTTCTCGCATCGCCGACGGCCAGGTGCCCTACTCGGACTTCTGGTGGTTCTACCCGCCCGGCCAGCCCTACCTGCTCGCAGGCCTATGGGAGCTGTTCGGGCCGTCGCTGCTGGTGTGGCGGCGTCGTGCGGGTGCTGTGCGACGCGGGGGTGGCGGTGCTCGCCTACGCACTCGCGCTGCGGGGCGGAGCCTCGGCGCGGCTGGCGCTCGCGAGCTGGCTGGCGGCGGCGCTCGCCATGTCCTACCCGAGTGGGCCGCATCCGTTCCCGCTCACGCTCGTGCTGGCGCTCGCTGCGCTGCTTCTGTTCGAGCGCAGGCCGCTCGTGGCCGGGGCGCTCGCCGGCGTAGCCGCGGCGTGGCGGATCGAGTTCGCCGCCTATCTCGTGCTCGGCATCGTGCTCGCGTACTGGGTCAGGCGCGAGGGATTCCTCAGGCAGGCGGGTGGCTTCCTGGGGGCGGCCGCTGCAGCGGCGCTCGTGCTCTACGCCCCGGTGGTGGCGGCCGCCGGCCTCGGCGATTCGTGGGACCTGCTCGTGCGGTACCCGATCGAGGACTTCGGCGAGTACCAGTCTCTGCCGTTCCCGTTCGACTACGACGGCCCGCTGAACACCGGATCGATCGGCGGCTTCCTCTCCGACTCCGCCGAGAACCTGCTGCTGTTCTACCTGCCGCTCGCGCTGGTGCTCGGCCTGGTGGGCTCGCTGCTGGCGCTCGGGCTGCGCTTCCGGCGCGAGCGCTGGCCCCAGCTGGCGAGCGCCGTGTTCGCGATCGGGATGGCGCACTACCTGATCACGCGCCCCGACGTGTTCCATACGGCCCCGCTGGCGGTGATGGTGGCGGTGCTGGCCGCCTGGGCGATCACGGACTGGCGCGAGTCGAAGCCGCGCTGGGCTCGAGAGCGCTCCCCGCTTCGTGTGGCCGTGCTGGCGGGCGCGCTGCTGTCGGCGGGCGCGCTCGCCTACGCGATCGTCGAGGGCCTGGACCGGCGCTGGCTCGAGCTGCGCACCGACTACGCCGAGCTGCGCCTGCCGGTCGCCGATGGCGTGCGTGTTCGCACAGCCCAGCGAGCCGCCCTGGAGGGCGCGGTCCGGCACGTCCAAGAACTCGTGCCGAAAGGCGATCCGATCTATGTCGCCACCCGCCGCTCGGATCTCGTCAGCTCCGGATACCCGCTCTTCTACGTCCTGGCGGGTCACCCCAATCCGAGCCGCTACGACATCCAGGCGCCCGGAGTGGTGACGAGCGCACCCGTCCAGCGCGAGATCGTCCGCGACCTCGAGCGCACCCGCACGCCGCTCGTCGTCCGCTGGATCGCCCCGATCTCCGCCGCGCGTGAGCCCAATCGCGGCGGCGAGCCCACCGGGATCACGATCCTCGACGACTACCTGCGCCGCGCCTACCGGCGGGAGGCGCGCTACGGCGACTTCGTGATCCTGGAGCGCCGCTAGACCGTCGCGGGCGTGACCGTCGACAGGTGTGCCCAGAGCACCAGGAGGAGGGCGGTCAGGCCCGCGGAGCCGAGGAACAGGCCGCGCGCGCCCAGCGCCCTTCCGACGGCCAGCGCCGCGAACACGGCGAAGCCCGGCAGCGCCCCGTACAGGTAGCGCGCGTAGAACGCGTCCCAGTTCTCGGCCAGGAGCGAGACCGACATCAGCACGACGCCCGTCACGAGCGGCAGCAGCAGCACGGCGAGCGCCCGGCGGCGATCGGCGGCCGGGATCCGCACGGCCGCCAAGAGCGGCAGCAGCAGCACCAGTCCCATGAACACGTCACGCAGGCGGCGCTTGGCGCTCGACAGGAACTCCACCCACCACTCGTCCGGCAGCACGCCGTTGAGGAGCGCGACGTGCTTGCCCGCCAGATCGCCCACTCCGTAGTCGACGCGGTCCGGGTTCAGCGTCGGGGCTCATCAACTCCTGCACCCGCTCGCTGCCGGTGGGCGCGCCGTAGTGGTGGAGGTTGAAGGCGATCCAGGGCGCAACCGCCGCCGCGGGCAGCACGGCCGCGGCCAAGACCGCCCGCCGGCGCCCCTCGCGCAGGAAGGCGACGCACGCCACGGCCAGTGCAGGCGCGAAGGCGGCCATCGTCAGCTTCGTCAGGAGCGCAGCGCCGGTGAGCGCGCCCGAGGCGACGAGCCAGCCCTCGGAGCGCTCCGAGAGCGCGCGCCACAGCGCCAGCGACAGCGCGGCGCCCAGCGCCAGCTCGAGCGCGGCGTTCGAGAACGTCGTGGCCCGCACCACCACACCGGGCCAGAGGAAGAAGGTCAGAGCGAGGCTGAACCCCGCTAGCGGCATGTCCGGCAACGCGCTGCGCGCGAGCAGCCATGTCAGCGCGACCGCCACGCCGAGCAGGACGAGCCCGAGCACGCGCAGGGCGCGCAGCTTGCGCTCGTGGTCACCCGCGACCGCGTACACCGGCGTTGCAAGGAGATGCGCGAGGGGCGGCTGGAAGCCCTCATAGGAGCGGCCGAAGAGGCCGCGCTCATCCGCTCCCACCCGGGGCGCCCCTGGGTAGCGGCCCTCGTCGATCGCGAGCACCTCCGGATGCACCCGGTCCTCGTCCAGGACCGGCAGGCGTCCGTCCTCCGCGATCCACTGGACGTAGTCGTAGTGCGCCGCCTCGTCGACAAGCGCCCAGACCGGGAAGCGAGTCACCGTCGCGACGCCCAGTATCAGGAGCGCCGCCAGCTGGAGCGCAACCAGCGCGCGGAGGCCCACGCTCAGCGCATCAGGAAGTCGCGAATGGACTGCGCGATCCAGTCCATCATCTCGCCGTTCAGGCCTGGATGGCAGCCGACCCAGAGGGACGCCTCGGTTACGCGATCGGCGCCGGGGAGCGGACCGGCCACGCGGTGCCGAAGACCCTGAAAGCCCGGCTGGCGGGTGAGGTTCCCGGCCAGCACGAGGCGCGAGTCGATGCGGCGCTCCAGCAGGAAGAGCTGCAAGTCACGGCGCGCTTTGGGCCCGCCTTCGCGGAGGGTGAACGGGTAGCCGAACCAAGACGGGTCGGCGCCCTCGAGCGTGTGCGGCCGCGCGATCCGGTCGTCCAGGTCGGAGAGCGCGGCGTCGAGCTGGGCGAAGTTGCGCCGCCGCGCGGCGTGGAACCCCTCGAGCCGTTCCAGCTGGGCGAGCCCGAGAGCAGCCTGCATGTCGGTGATCTTGAAGTTGAAGCCGACGTGCGAGAAGACGTACTTGTGGTCGTAGCCCTCGGGCAGATCGCCGTAGCGCCCGTCGAAGCGGTGCCCGCACGCATCGTTCACGCCGGTCGGGCACCAGCAGTCGCGACCCCACTCGCGCAGCGAGCCCAGCGCGCGCACCCAGGTCGGGTCCGAGGTGACGACGGCTCCGCCCTCGCCCGTCGTCATGTGGTGGGCGGGGTAGAACGAATAGGTGCGCGGCATGGCCGAAGGTTCCGACGAGCCGGCCGCCGAGGGTCGAGCCGAGCGCGTCGCAGCAGTCTTCGATCAGAACCAGGTCGCGCTCGGCGCAGAGCGCCGCGAGCCCGGCCGCGTCGTAGGGGTTGCCGAGGCAGTGGGCGGCCACGACCGCGCGGGTGCGCTCGGAGAGCGCGTCGGCGAACGCATCGAGCGTGGGATTGAGGGTGTCCGGGTCGACGTCCACGTAGACGGGCACGAGACCCTGCTGGTAGATCGGGCTGACTGTCGTCGAGAAGCCGAGGGCGGGAGTCACGACCTCATCCCCGGGTTGGAGCGGCCGCTCATGCAGGTGGCTGCACGCCGCGGCGACCGCGAGCAGGTTGGCCTGCGAGCCGGAGCCGACGAGCAGCGCATGCTCCCGTCCCGCCGCGCGGGCGAAGGCGGGCGCGAAACGTTGCGCGAAACGGCCCTCGGTCAGCCAGCCGTCGAGTGAGGCGTCGACGAGAGCCTCGAGCTCGGGCGGGCCGATCACCTTGGCGGCCACCGGCACGCTCGTCTCGCCCGGCACGAAGGGCCGCTCTGCAAGCGCTTGCTCCGCGTAGCCGCGGACCGCGTCGAGGGCCTCGGCACGAAGGGCCTCGAGCTGGGCGCCCTCTTCCGTACTTGTCGAGCCGGTCATGGGGCGGGCACTCTAGCTGCGCTATTCGACGAGCGATGCGGCCATGGGCGCCGGTTCGGCGACCGGATCCGGAGCGACCGACGCCGGCCGGGGCCTGAGCGCCAGGAACAGCACACCCGCGGCGCAGAGCGCCTGCACCACCATCAGCGCCATGGCCACCCGCGTCAGGTCGTCGCCGATCGCCACCAGGGCGGCAACCTCGATCACCATGGCGGCGGCCAGGACCCAGGTGAAGCGGTAGCGATGGAGGGCGAGTAGATACTGCACCGACAGGTACGTGCAGGCCAGCAGGACCATCGCGAGGCCGAGCCACGGCAGAGCGTCTGAGGCGAGCGTCAGGTCCTCGCCGAAGACGGCTTCGAGGAGCGGCTTCCCGGCGACGGCGTAGACCAGCACCATCGGTATGCCGACGGCGACTATCAGCGAGAGGCAGCGCAGCAGGATCGCGCGCGTGTCGCCGCCGGTCGCCGCGCGGCGCGCGGCTTCGGGTACCAGGTACAGGCCCAGGCCCACGGCGATCCAGATGACGGCCTTCGCCGCCACCGCGGCCACGGCGTAGGAACCCGCCGCGTCGCCGGAAGCCTCGTGCTTGACGACAATCACGTGCAGCTCCTGGATAGCCAGCAGGAGCGTCAGCGCGAGCACCGGCACGCGAGCGCCCATCAGCAGCTCGCGCAGTCGCGCCTCTCCCGCCCGCCGCCCGTCGGGCGGCGGCAGCTCGGCCCCGAGCGGCACCAGCAGCACCAGGGCGACGGCCACGAACGCGAGGGCCGCGCCGGCGAAGGCGCCGGTCACGTCGAGGCCCACGCCGACCAGCAGCAGCGAGAACACGATTCGCGACCCGGCCTCGCCCACGATGCTGAGGGCCACTACGCGGTAGCGCTCGAAGCCCTGGAGCGCCCCGCGCTCGACACAGAGGATCACCCACAACATCGCGGTGACCGGAACCGCGGCCGCCCCCCACAGCTCGTCGACGTTGATGATCGCGCCGATCACCGATCGCAGCGGGATCGCCACCAGCGCCACGGCCATCGTGGCAACGGCCAGTCGCGCAAGCCAGCGGCGCACCCCCACCCCGGCGTCCGCCGCGCCCGTCGCACGCTCACCGCTCAGCCTCCGGGCGACAGCGATCTGCAGCGCCGAGCCTGGGACCATCAGGATGATGAACGCCGAGATGAGCACCGCGAGCGATCCGTATCCGGTGGCCCCGAGGATGCGCGCGAAGACGATCGTGAACACGAGCGCCAGCACGTTCTGGGCGATCACTGCGACGCCCATGCCGGCCGCGCGCCCGGTGTCCGAGCGCGTCAGTGCAGCGAAGCGCGTCCGGGCGTCGGCGGGCCCGCCGCTTGGGAAGATGCCCGGCACGCGCACGGCGCCAGCGTACCGTCCGTCCGGGCGACCGACTCCGCGTCATGCCTGACCGCCCCGCCGCCCTCGCAGCGGGCCCCGACGGCCGCCGCCGCTGCTGGTGGGGCGCCACCAGCCCCGACTACGTCCGCTACCACGACGAGGAGTGGGGCCGGCCGGTCACCGGACGAGCGCGGGCTCTACGAGCGCATGGTGCTCGAGGGATTCCAGTCCGGGCCTGTCCTGGCTCACGATCCTGCGCAAGCGCGAGAACTTCCGGGCCGCCTTCGCGAACTTCGACATCGAGGCCGTCGCGGGCTTCGGCAAGCGCGACGTCAACCGGCTCCTCAAGGACGCCGGCATCGTCCGCCACCGCGGCAAGATCGAGGCGGCGATCAACAACGCCAAGGCCGCCGCCGCCATGCATGAGCAGGGGGAGTCGCTCGCCGAGCTCGTCTGGTCGCATGCGCCGCGGGGCCGTCGCCGCGCGCCGCGCGCGCTCGAGGAGCTGCCGGCGACGACGCCCGAGTCGACGGCTCTCGCGAAGGAGCTGAAGAAGCGCGGATTTCGCTTCGTCGGGCCGACCACGGCCTACGCGACGATGCAGGCCTGCGGGGTCGTGAACGACCACCTGGCGGGCTGCTTCGTCCGCGCCGAGGTTCAGCGCGAGCTCGCGGAGCGCCGTTATCCTCGGTCGGCGGATGGATGAGCGCGCTCTCACCGAGCGCCTGATCACCTACGACACCTCGACGCTGGAAGGCATGCAGGCCGCGGCCGGCTTCGTCAAGGGCTGGCTCGAGGCGCGAGATGTCGAGGTGACGGGCACGATGCACAACGGACGCCCCGTGCTGGCGGCCACGGTCGGCCCGCAGGCGGGGCCGACGATCGTGCTGCACGGCCACCTCGACGTGGTGCCCGCCCGGCCGGAGCAGTTCACCCCGCGCATCGAGGGCGACCGCCTCTACGGCCGCGGCGCCTACGACATGAAGGGCGGCCTCGCGGCGATGATGTGCGCCCTCCACGACCTCGGCGCGCAGAAACACATCCGGGTGCACTTCCTCTGCGTGGCCGACGAGGAATCGGAGGAGCTCGAGCAGCGCGGCTCGGACCACCTCGTCGAGCAGGGCTACACCGGCGACTTCGCGATCACCGGCGAGCCGACCAACATGCACATCGGCATCCAGGCCAAGGGCGTGCTCGCCATGCGCATCGAGGTGGCCGGCAAGGCTGCGCACGGCTCGACGCCGTGGCTCGGCGACAACGCCGTCCTGAAGGCGCTCGACGTGTTCCGCGCGATCGAGAGCCTGCCGTTCGCGCGCGAGTCCTCCGAGCTGTTCGACCGCCCCTCGATCAACCTCGGCCGCATCTTCGGCGGCGACGCGCTCAACAAGGTGCCCGACCTGTGCGTCATCGACGTCGACGTGCGCTACCTGCCGGGCCAGGACCACGAGGCGCTCCTGGCCGACGTCGAGGCGATCCCGGACACCCGGCTGGTGCAGGTCTTCCACCGGCGCCCTGCGATGGTCGAGCGCGAGAACCGCTTCGTGCAGGCGCTGGGCGAGGCGATCTCGCGCGTCGCGCCGCCGCAGAGCGAGCGGCTCGGAGTCGGGCGCGACGGCGCCTCCGACGCGATCTCGTTCCTCGAGGCGGGCGTGCCGGCGGTGGAGTGCGGACCGGCAGGAGACGGCCACCACGGCCCCGAAGAATGGGTATCGATCCGGTCTCTGGGCGAATATCGCAGGGCGCTGGTCGAGTTCGTCACACTCCTACCCGCCCGACTCGATGCCGGCCAGGACGACCGCCGGCTCCACATCGCCTGACCGATGCAGTTCGACGACATCCCCCGCCCCGGTCTCTGGAAGCGCATGCTGCTGGCTGCCTTCCTCGTGATCTTCGCCGCCGCCGGCGCCACCGCCGTGGCGGCCTTCAACGAGGTCGACAAGGTCGTCGACGCGCTCAAGCTCGGTCCCGAGCTGCGCGTGAGTGAGAAGTCGCTGGCCAAGACCGACCCCGGCGAGCCGCAGACGCTGATGATCCTCGGCTCGGACAAGCGCCCGAAGAACAACGTCGAAGGCGCCGCGGGGAAGGGTCTCTCCGACACGATCATGCTCGTCCGGCTGAATCCGGACAAGGAGGCGACGGCGATCATGTCGCTGCCGCGTGACCTCAAGGTGGAGATCCCGGGCCACGGCGTCGACAAGATCAACGCCGCCTACTCGCTCGGCGGCCCTCAGCTGACGCTCGAGACGGTCAAGCAGCTGACCGGCCTGCCGATCAATCACGTCGTCAACGTGACCTTCAAGGGGTTCTGGCGAGCGGTCAACGCGATCGGCTGCGTCTATGCCGACGTCGACCGCGACTACTACAACGACTCGGCCGAGTTCACCTACATCAACATCGATCCCGGCTACCAGCGCCTCTGCTCGCGCAAGGCCCTGCAGTACGTGCGCTTCCGCCACTACGACTCGGATCTTGTCCGCTCTGCGCGCCAGCAGGACTTCCTGCGCCAAGCGAAGCAGCAGATCACCTACACGAAGTTGATCGACGAGCGCGACCGGCTGATGAAGATCTTCGGCCGCAACACCTCGACTGACGCCAAGCTCCGCTCGCGCTCCGAGGTGCTGCGCCTGCTGAAGCTCGCGCTCTTCTCCGCGAACCAGCCGATTCAGGAGATCCACTTCGAGGGGGCGATCGGGCCGAGCTTCGTGGAGGCGAGCAACGAGCAGGTCCAGAAGCTCGTCCAGCAGTTCCTGAACGTCGAGGACACGCCCGGCCCGCGCGGCGAGGCCGAGGCGCGGAACCCGGGCAAGCACAAGCGGCGCCGGCGCGGGCCGCCCGACGCGGCATCGATCGGCCTATGGGACGCGACCGCGCTCGGCGAGGACCAGGGCCTGCAGGCGGTGCAGGCGGGCGCCGGTGGCTCGCTGCCCGTGTTCTATCCGACGCTCCTCCTGAACTCGTCCGAGTTCGCCGACGCGCCGCGCGTCTACAAGCTGCGTGGCACCGACGGCAAGCGCCACGGCGCCTACCGGATGGTGATGCGCAAGTACAACGCGAACGGCGAGTACTACGGGCTCCAGGGCACGACCTGGCAGGACCCCCCGATCCTCGACGACCCGACCGAGACGCGCAGGCTCGGAGGGCGCGAGTACGAGCTGCACTACGCGGGCGACCGGCTGCGGCTCGTTGCCTGGCGGACGCCGAAGGCCGCCTACTGGATCTCGAACACGCTCCTGCAGACCCTCACCGAGAAGCAGATGCTGGGCATCGCGCGCTCGGTGCGCCGCTGCTGCTGAGCGGGGGCGGGTAGCCTGGCCGCGCGCATGAACGATCAACTGGAACCGATCGGCGTAATCGGCGTCGGCTGGGTCGGCCTGGTCACGGCGGCCTGCTTCGCCGAGCTCGGCCACGAGGTCTGGGCGCGCGACATCGTGCCCGAGAAGATCGAGTCGCTCGAGCGCGGCGAGGTGCCGATCCACGAGCCGGGGCTCTCCGAGCTGGTGGCGAAGAACGCGGAGCGCCTCCACTTCACGACCGACATGCAGCCGGTGCTCGAGCACACGCGGCTGCTGTTCGTGTGCGTCGACACCCCGCCGACCTACTCGGGCGACGCCGACCTCTCGCGCGTCGAGGCGGTGCTCGAGGAGCTGGGCGACTCGGACAGGCACGCGCTCGTGATGAAGAGCACCGTGCCGGTCGGCACGGGCCGCTCGATCCAGCGCCGCCGCCCCGGCACGGGCTACGTCTCGAACCCGGAGTTCCTCAAGGAGGGCACGGCGGTCCAGGACTTCATGAAGCCGGACCGCGTCGTGATCGGCGCCGACGAGGGCTCGGAGGAGTTCGCCGCTTCGGTCGAGGCGCTGTACGCGCCGCTCGGCGCCAACATCCTGCGCGCCGACGTCGCGAGCGCGGAGATGATCAAGCTCGCCTCGAACGCCTTCCTCGCCACGAAGATCTCGTTCATCAACGAGATCGCCAACGTCTCGGAGGAGCTCGGCGCGGACGTGGTGACGGTCGCGGAGGGGATGGGGCTCGACGATCGCATCGGCCCGAAGTTCCTGCGCGCGGGCATCGGATGGGGGGGCAGTTGCTTCCCCAAGGACGTCCAGGCCCTCAAGCAGCTCGCCGGCAACAGCGGCTACCACTTCCAGCTGCTGACCGCCGTCATCGACGTCAACGAGCTCCAGAAGCGGCGCACGATCGGCAAGCTGCAGAAGCACCTGGGCTCGCTCGTCGGCAAGACGATCGCGCTGCTCGGCGTGGCCTTCAAGCCCAACACGGACGACATCCGCGAGGCGACCAGCCTGGTGCTCTCGGGCCGGCTCGCGGGCGAGGGCGCGCACGTGCGCGTCTACGACCCGGTCGCGGCCGTCAAGGCGGACGGCCTGCTGGCCGGCGCGCAGGTGGCGGCGTCGGCACTCGAGGCGGTCGACGGCGCCGACGCCGTCGTGCTCGTGACCGAGTGGCCGGAGTTCGCCGAGCTCGACTGGAGCGAGGTCAAGCGGCGCATGCGCACGCCGGTCGTGATCGACGGCCGGAACTTCCTGGACCGTGAGGCGCTGCGCGCGGAGGGGTTCACCTATGAGGGCATCGGCCGGTAGGTAGCCGGATGCAGGCACTCGTGCTCGCGGGCGGGGCGGGAACCCGGCTGCGGCCGCTCACCTACACGACCCCCAAGCCCGTGCTGCCGCTGGCCGGGCGGCCGTTCCTGTCGTTCATGCTCGACTGGCTTCACGGCCACGGCGTCGACGAGGTGATCCTCTCGTGCGGCTTCATGTCGGACGGGGTGCGCCAGGTGCTGGGCGATATCTACAACGGCATGCGCCTGCGCTACGTGATCGAGGAGGAGCCGCTCGGCACTGCGGGGCCGGTCCGGCTCGCCTTCGACCAGGGCGTGCTCGAGGAGCGGCTGCTGATCCTCAACGGCGACGTCCTGAGCGACATGGACCTGACCGCCGAGCTCGCGAACCACGAGCGCACCGGAGCGCGCGTGACGCTCGCGCTGCATCCCGTCGAGGACACCTCGAGCTACGGGGTCGTGCCGATCGCCGAGGACGGCCAGGTCGAGGCGTTCCTCGAGAAGACCGATGCGCCGCCCACGAACCTCGTCAACGCGGGCGCGTACGTGCTCGAGCGCGACGTCGTGGATGAGCTGATCCCAGGCGGGCGCGCCGTCTCGTTCGAGCGCGAGGTGTTCCCACGGCTCGTGGGCGCCGGCCTCTACGGCCAGCTCGCGCCCGGCTACTGGGTCGACATCGGGACGCCCGAGCGCTACCTGGAGGCGACCTGGGACCTGCTCGCCGGCCGCGTCGCCTCTCAGCTGCCGGCGCGCGACGAGACCGGCTCGCTCGTCTACGAGAACTGCCTGCTGTCGGGCGCCCACATCGGCCCCCAGAGCGTGCTGGGCCGCCACTGCTCGGTCGGCACCGACGCGCGCGTCGAGCGCTCGGTGCTCCACGAGCGCGTCCACGTGGGCGCGGACGCCGCGATCATCGAGGCGGTGCTGGCCGAGCGGGTGCGCGTCGGCGAGCGTGCACGCGTCGAGCCGGGGGCCATGGTGGGCGCCGGGGCCGTGATCGGGGAGGATGCAGTGATCGGCGCCGGAGCGAAGATAGACCCGGACGTAACCGTCGAGGCCGCGGAGCGCGTGTCATGACCCTCGACCGCGCCAGGATCGAGGCGGCCGACCCGCAGGGCATGCTCGGCGACGTCCTCGCGATGCCGCTGCAGCTGGGCGACGCGCTGTGGCGCGCGCAATCGGCCGACATCCGGCCGGTCGACAGCCCGGCCGGCCTCGTCGTCTGTGGCATGGGCGGCTCGGCGATCGGCGGCGACCTCGCGCTGGCCGCGCTCGGCGACCGCGCCACCCGCCCGATCTACGTCGTGCGCGGCTACGCGATCGAGTCCTGGACGCCGCCCGAGACGCTCGTGCTCTGTTCGAGCTACTCGGGCGAGACGGACGAGGTGCTCGCCTGCTTCGAGGCCGCCGGGGCGGCCGGCGCGCGCCGCGTCGTGCTCACCACCGGCGGCAGCCTCGCCGAGGCCGCACGCGCCGAGGGCGTGCCGGTGATCGGAGTGCCGTCCGGCATGCAGCCGCGGGCGGCCGTCCTGTATGGGCTCGTCGGGGCGCTCGAGTGCGCGATGGTCTGCGGCGCCGCGCCCTCGCTTCATTCCGAGATCGACACGGCCACGGCGCTGCTCGAGCGGCTCGTCGAGGAATGGGGCCCCGACTGCCCCGACGATGCGCTGCCGAAGCGCCTCGCGCACAACCTTCGGGGCACGCTGCCGGTGATCCACGGCTCCGGGCCGACCGTCGCGATCGCGCGGCGCTGGCACACGCAGCTGAACGAGAACGCAAAGGCGCCGGCCTTCTGGTCCGAGCTCCCGGAGGCGAACCACAACGAGATCTGCGCCTGGGAGCGCGGCACCGGGCTTGCGCCGCTGTCGGCGGTCTTCCTCGAGGATCCCGATCAGCACCCGCGCATCGGCCGCCGCATCGACCTCACCTGCGAGGAGGTCGAGCGCTCCGGGGCGCCCGCGATCCGCGTCAGGGCACGGGGCGAGAGCCGCCTCGAGCGCGTGCTCTCGCACGTGCTGCTCGGCGATCTCGTGAGCGTGTACCTCGCGGCGCTCGAGGGGGTCGATCCAACCCCCGTCGACGCGATCGAGCGCCTCAAGTCCGGGCTTGCCCTGATCCCGTTTCCTCGCGCAAACCTTGACACGATCGTGGTAAGGTTTGCGCCGTCGCGATGGATGGGCTCACGATCAACGAAGCCGCTGAGACGACCGGCTGGTCGCCTCGCATGCTGCGCTACATAGAGAGCGCCGGCCTTGTCGAGCTCCCACGCACGCCGAAGGGCTACCGCATCTTCGGGCCGGGCGAGCTGCAGCGCCTGCGGACGCTCCGCGAGCTGCTCACCCGGTTCGACTGCGCGCTCTCCGACGTCGCGTTCGCCAAGCGTCTCGCCTCCGACGCGGAGCTGAGGGCCGCCGTGGACCAGTGGTTCGCGGAGCGGCCCGAGAAGCCCGCCGAGGTCGCGAGCGACGCCTGGCTCTCCTGGGAGCAGCGCAAGCACGAGCGCCTCCTCGCGACCCGACCGACCCCGGAATCCATGGAGCCCTCTGTCGCATGACAGTCACCGACGCCACCACGACCACCACCGACTACAAGGTCGCCGACATCTCGCTGGCCGACTTCGGCCGCAAGGAGATCACCCTTGCAGAGCACGAGATGCCCGGCCTGATGGCCATGCGCGAGGAGTTCGGCCAGAGCCAGCCGCTCAAGGGCGCGCGCATCATGGGCTCGCTGCACATGACGGTCCAGACGGCGGTCCTGATCGAGACGCTCGTCGAGCTCGGCGCCGAGGTCCGCTGGGTCTCCTGCAACATCTTCTCGACGCAGGACCACGCCGCCGCCGCGATCGCGGCCGCCGGCGTCCCGGTCTTCGCCTGGAAGGGCGAGACGCTCGAGGAGTACTGGTGGTGCACCGAGCAGGCCCTGAACTGGCCGGGCCATGACGGCCCGAACATGATCCTCGACGACGGCGGCGACGCCACGCTGCTCGTCCACAAGGGCGTCGAGTTCGAGAAGGCCGGCGCCGTGCCGGACCCCGACTCGGCGGACTCCGAGGAGTTCCAGGTCGTGCTGCGGCTGCTGCAGCGCAACCTCGAGGAGGACCCGCAGAAGTGGACGCGCGCCGCGGCCGGCCTCCAGGGCGTGACCGAGGAGACGACGACCGGCGTCCACCGGCTCTACGAGATGCAGCAGGCCGGCACGCTGCTGTTCCCGGCGATCAACGTCAACGACTCCGTCACCAAGTCGAAGTTCGACAACCTCTACGGCTGCCGCCACTCGCTGATCGACGGCATCAACCGCGCGACCGACGTGATGATCGCCGGCAAGACCGCCGTGATCTGCGGCTACGGCGACGTCGGCAAGGGCTGCGCCCAGTCGCTGCGCGGCCAGGGCGCGCGCGTGCTCGTGACCGAGATCGACCCGATCTGCGCGCTGCAGGCCGCGATGGACGGCTACCAGGTGGTGCGTCTCGAGGACGTCGTCGACAGCGGTGACATCTTCATCACCGCGACCGGCAACAAGGACGTGATCAGCGCCGCCGACATGGCGCGCATGAAGCACCAGGCGATCGTCGGCAACATCGGCCACTTCGACAACGAGATCGACATGGCCGGGCTCGCCCGCACCGAGGGCGTCGAGCGAATCAACATCAAGCCGCAGGTCGACGAGTGGCGCTTCGCGGACGGGCACTCGATCCTCGTGCTGTCCGAGGGCCGGCTGCTCAACCTCGGCAACGCGACCGGCCACCCGAGCTTCGTGATGTCGAACTCGTTCACGAACCAGACGATCGCCCAGGTCGAGCTGTTCACGAAGAACGACGACTACGAGAAGCGCGTCTACGTGCTCCCGAAGCACCTCGACGAGAAGGTCGCCCGCCTGCACCTCGACGCGCTCGGCGCGAAGCTCACCGAGCTGAGCACCGAGCAGGCGGCTTACATCGGCGTCTCGATCGAGGGGCCGTATAAGTCAGACCACTATCGCTACTAGTCCGAAGCCAGATATCGCGGATCCGGCGCTCGCCCCCCAGGGGCGGGCCCGGGTCGACTGGGCGGAGGGCCAGATGCCGGTCCTCCGCTCGATCCGCGAGCGCTTCGCGGACTCTCAGCCGCTCGCGGGCGCCAAGGTGGCGGCCTGCCTGCACGTCACGGCGGAGACCGCCAACCTGATGAAGGCGCTCGCCGCGGGCGGCGCCGAGCCGGGGCTGTGCTCGGCGAACCCGCTGACGACTCAGGACGAGGTGGCCGCCGCGCTCGTCGAGGACGGCATCCCGGTCCTCGCCGCACGCGGGGAGGACATCGAGGCCTACGCACAGCACGTCCACGCGCTGGCCGCCTGGGCCCCCGACATCACCCTCGACGACGGCGCCGACCTGCTGGTGCTGCTGCACGAGCAGGGCAAGGCCGATGCGGTGCGCGGCGGCGCCGAGGAGACCACCACCGGGCTGCTGCGGCTGCGCCGGCTCGAGGCCGAGGGCCGGCTCGCCTGCCCGGTGATAGCCGTCAACGAGTCGCGCACCGAGCGGACCTTCAACGACCGCTACGGCACCGGCCAGTCCGCGCTCGACGGAATCCTGCGCGCCACCAACCTGCTGCTAGCCGGGCGCACGCTCGTGCTGTGCGGCTACGGGCCGACGGGCCGCGGCATCGCCCAGCGCGCACGCGGCGCGGGCGCTGCCGTGATCGTCTGCGAGGTCGATCCGCTGAGGGCGCTCGAGGCGCGCATGGACGGCTTCGAGGTGATGACCGCGCTGGCGGCCGCCGAGCGCGGCGACCTCTTCGTGACCGTCACCGGCTCGCGCGCGGTGCTGCGGCGCGAGCACTTCGAGCGCATGAAGGACGGCGCCGTGCTCGCCAACGCCGGTCACTTCGACGTCGAGATCGACCTCGCTGACCTGAACGAGCTCTCCGGGGGCCACGTGCGCCGCGTATTGCCGCTCGTCGACGAGTACGAGCTGGACGGCAGGCGCCTGCACCTGCTGGCGAGCGGCCGCGTCGTCAACCTCGCCGCCGGCCAGGGCCATCCGGCCGCGGTGATGGACATGAGCTTCGCCAACCTGGCACTGGCGGTGGAGCATCTCGTGGTCGACGGCGAGGAGCTCCAGAAGCGCGTGCTGGACGTGCCGAAGGCGATCGACGAGGAGATCGCGCGCCTGAAGCTGGAGTCGCTCGGCGTCGAGATCGACTCGCTGACGGCCGAGCAGGAGGACTACCTCAGCTCCTGGGGCCCGGCCGAGCCCGCCTAGAACGCGAACGGCCCGCCGCTTGCGCGACGGGCCGTCACTAAGGGGGAGGGACGTTCCCGCTCTTAGGCGAGCCGCGGCAGCAGGCCGCCGAGGCGGCGGCGCTCGACGCGGCGATCTCCGCGCATGGCATCGGCGCGGAAGCGCAGCAGCTCGACCAGGTCGGCGCTCGGGCGGAAGGGGTCGGCGACCGCCGCGCCACTCTCCACCTCGACCGCCGCCCAGAGCTCCGAGCCGACCTCGGCGACGAGCACGTCGCCGCGCGGCGCGTGTGAGCTGTCGAGCTGGGCCAGCTCGTGGAGCGCTACGCCGTCGCTGTCCGAGGCCCTGCGAATGGTGAGTGTGGAGTTGGTCATTGGTGTGTCCCCCTGTTAAAACGGTTTGATGACTCTCGAATGATTGTGGCTGGAGTCGCGTATAAGTTCAAATTCGGAATGCCTTGGGCTGCGATAAGCTCTCGTTATGCTCGACGTCAAGCAACTGAGGGTCCTCAAGGCGGTCGCCGAGCACGGCTCGTTCTCCGCCGCCGCAGAAGCGCTCTCCTACACGCAGCCCGCCATCTCCCAGCAGATCGCCGCGCTCGAAAAGCAGGCCGGCGCGACGCTCGTCGACCGCGGCAGCCGCGGTGTCACCCTCACCGACGCCGGCCGCGCGCTCGTCGAGCACGCCGACGTCGTGATCGCCAGGCTCGCGGCCGCAGAGGCCGAGCTCGAGGCGATCCGGGGCGTCCGCGGCGGTCGCGTGCGCCTGTCCTCGTTCCCGACCGCGGGCGCTTCGCTGCTGCCGCCGGCCGTGGCGCTCTTCACGCAGCGCTACCCGGACGTGGAGCTCAGCTTCGTCGAGGAGGAGCCCGAGGAGGCCGTCCAGATGCTGCGCGCGGCCGAGCTCGAGGTGGCGATCGTGTTCGAGTACCGCGACCTCTCGCAGCCCGAGTTCGACAAGCTCTACGAGGGCGTCGAGCTGCGTCACCTGATCGACGACCCGATGTACATCGCGGTTCCGCACGACCACCCGGCCGCGCGCAAGCCGCGCGTGCGCCTCGACGACTTCTCCGAGGACACCTGGATCCAGAACGACACACGCGGACCCTGCGGGCGCCTGCATCTCGCCGCCTGTGTGGGCGCCGGCTTCGAGCCGAAGATCGGCTACGTGTCGGACGACTACAACGTCGTGCAGGGCCTGATCGCGGCCGGTGTCGGCATCTCGCTGCTGCCGGCGCTCGCGCTCACGAACCTGCGTGAGGACATCGTGGTGCGTTCGCTCGGGCCGAAGGCGCCGACGCGCCGGATCGTCTCGGCGGTGATCGACGGGCGCTACCGCTCGCCCGCGGCCGAGGCGATGCTCGACATCCTGAACGAGGTGGCCGACCGCTTCGAGCTGCCGTCCGGGATGCCGCTCGCGGCCTGAGGGACGACTCAGGCGGCGAGCGCGAACTCGGTCTCAGGACCCTCGGCCGCGCGCGCGATCCGGCCGGTCGCGCCTTCGAGCGCGCCCGCTGAGAGCAGCGCCTTGGTCGCATTCGCGAGGAGACGGCCCCTGATGCCGCCGCCGCCGCGCAGCGAGACGGAGGCATTCAGCTCGGCGCCGCTGCTCACCTGAGCGAGCTCGTAGTGGACGTCCAGCCCGATCGGGCCGTCGGCGCTCAGCCGCAGCCCGGCCTCGTCGGCGGCGTGGACCTCGACGTCGAACTCGACGGGCACTCCGGCCAGGCGGCCGGTCACGCGCGTGCGTGTGCCGGCGGAGAGCCGGCGCCAGTCAGCGACGTCGAAATCGACCGGAGCCCAGTCCTGAATGCGCTCCGGGTGCGTGAGCACCTCGAGCAGCTGCTCGGGCGTCGCGTGTGAGGTTGTTGAAGCAGTCCAGTTGCTCATTGCTGATCACGGCTCCACATACAACCGCCCGGACCGGCGCTTGTGTGAGCGAGTGATCACACTTCGGCCGCGCGGGCGATCCGCCCGGCCGTGCTGTCCAGGACGCCGGCCGAGAGCAGGGCCTTGGTGGCGTTGGCCACGATCCGGCCGGTCAGGCCGCGCCCGTTGCGCACCGAGACCGACGCGTTCAGCTCCGCGCCGCCGCTCGCCGGGCACAGCTCGTAGCGCACGTCGATCCCGATCGGGCCGTCGGCGCTCAGCCGCAGGCCGTCCCGGCCGGCCTCGTGGACCTCCACGTCGAACCCGACGGGAACGCCGGCCAGGCGGCCGGTCACGCGGGTGCGGGTTCCGGCGGCGAGCCGCCCGTCGCAGTCCTCGAGATCGAAGTCGATGGGTGACCAGCGCCGGATCTCATCCGGGTGCGTGAGCACGTCGAGGAGCTGCTCGGTTGTCGCGTTCGCGGTGGTCTGTGCGGTCCATTTGCCCATGCCGCAACGCTCCCATCGCGGCTCGCTTCCGTCGTCAGCCCAGGCGGCGATCCGTGCTCCTGTCCAGGGATGAAATGCGGCGGGGCCGGATCCTCCTCGAGGATGACTGCAGGTCGGCCGCGCGGAGGACGGCGCAGGGGCCGGGTCGCGGTTACCTTGGTCGGGTGAGCCTCCGCCGCATACATGCGCGCGTGCAGGCGCTCGACCCGCTCATCGTCGACTTCCTGCTCGCCGCCGTGATCGCCGCAGCAACGATCGCGGAGACGCTCCTGCGCGAGCCGGACGGCAGCCGTGTCACCAACGTCATCGGCGCGCTCGCCCTGATCTTCCCGCTGACCTGGCGGCGGCGTGACCCGGTGCTCGCCACCATCCTCTACCTCGCGGTCCTGCTCGCCGAGTACCCCTTCGACGGGTACCTCTTCCAGAGCGTCGAGGCGCCGTTCGTGGGGCTGTTGGTGATGATCTACTCGCTCGGTCGCCACGCCGACGGACGGCGCCTGTGGATCGGTCTCGGGATCTCGCTCGTCCTGGTGATCGCCCGCTTGCTGCTCGGCGCCGAGGAGGGGCCCGGCGAGGCCTTCTGGCTCGTCCTCGTCGTGCTCCCGCCGTTCCTCGCCGGCCGCGCGCTGCGCGGGCGCATGGCGCTGCAGGCCGAGCTGCGTGAGAAGGCGGCGCAGGCCGAGGCGGCGCGGCTGACGCACGCCGAGGTTGCAGCCGACGACGAGCGCGAGCGCATCGCCGCCAAGCTGCAGGTCGACGTGGCCGACGCGGTGAGTGCGATCGTCGTCCAGGCCAAGACCGTCACCGGCTCCCTCGAGGCTGGCCAGACGCGGCGCGCCGAGGAGTCGTTCGCGCAGATCGAGGCCACCGGACGCGAAGCGCTTGCCGAGATGCGCAGCCTGCTCGGCGTGCTGCGCCACGACGGCGAGGGCCCCGAGCTGGCGCCCCAGCCCGGGCTGGGACGGCTCGCAGCCCTCATCGAGCGCGTGCGCGAGCAGGGGATCGAGGTGGATCTCTCCGTGAGCGGTGACGAGCGGCCGCCGCTGCCGGGGGTCGATCTCACCGCCTACCGGGTGATCCAGGACGCGCTCGAGGCGGCCGTTGAGCAGGGCGCCTCGCGCGCCGAGGTCGAGCTTCACTACGGCGAGCGCGATCTCGATGTCGCCGTCCGCGACGATCGCAGCGGCGGCGCCTCGCACCGGCTCCCAGGGCTTCGCGACAGGGTGGGCCTCTACGGCGGCCACCTGCGCGCGGGCCGCCGCGACAACCGCGGCTTCGCGCTCGAGAGCAGGCTGCCGCTCAGCGAGGTGGGCGCGTGAGGGGCCGGCTCGAGAGCCTCACCGAGGGCGACTGGCGTGTGATCGACCGCCTCTTCGCCGCGACGCTGCTCGTGCTCGGTGTCATCGAGGCCGGGACCTCAGGCGAGCCCGCCGGCACCGCTGCCGGCGCCGCCGTGGTGACCGCGCTGATGGCGCTCCTGTTGCTCTGGCGGCGGACTCACCCGCTCGCCGTGCTTGCCGCCTTCGTCGCGCTCGCGGCGATCGGCGAAGGCTTCTTCATCGGCCCGCCCGACCTGCTGACACAGGTCCTGATGCTGCTCACCGTCAACTACTCGGTAGGCGCGCACGCGGACGGCCGCCGTGGGCTCGCCGGGCTCGGCATCGGCGTCGCCGGCGTGGCGTTTGTCGCCGCCCTGTACGACCCGACCGACCTCGTCTTCCCGATCGTCTTCTTCGTGGTCACTCCCTGGCTCGTCGGCCGCCTGCTGCGCAACACGATGCTGACCGCCCGCGAGCTGGCCGAGCGGGCGGAGCTGGCCGAGCACGCGCGCGAGGACGAGGAGCGCCGCGCCGTCATGGCAGAGCGCAACCGCGTGGCGCGCGAGCTGCACGACGTGCTCGCGCACAACCTGAGCGTCGTCGTCGTGCAGGCCGGGGCCGCGCGCCGGATCGTGGAGCGCGACCCCGAGCGCGCCGCCGAGGTCGCCGCGCTGATCGAGCTGACGGGCCGCGAGGCGCTCGCGGAGTTGCGGCACCTGTTCGGCCCCGTGCGGCGCAGCGACGCCTTGACCCCCAGCGAGCAGCCCGGTCTCGACGATCTCGAGCGCCTCGCCACGCGCGTCGGCCACGCCGGCCTCGAGGTCGACCTGCGGATCGAGGGCGAGCCGGTGCCGCTGCCGGCCGGCGTGGACCTCACGGCCTACCGCGTCGTCCAGGAGGCGCTCACAAACGCGCTCAAGCACGCCGGCGCCGAGGCCGCGACCGTGTCGCTCAGCTACGAGCCGAACGAGCTCGTGCTCTCGGTCGAGGACGACGGCGACGGGCTCGGCCCCGAGCGCCTCGGCACGCTCGGCGGCGGCCACGGCCTCGTTGGGATGGAGGAGCGGGTGGCGCTCTACGGCGGGCTGCTGCAGGCCGGCCCGCGCGAGGCGGGCGGCTTCGCCGTCCGCGCGCGACTGCCCACGCGCCCGCTCGTGCCGGGCGCGGAGCTGCGCAACGCCCCGAAGCGGACGGTCACGGCATGAGCATCCGCGTCCTCCTGGTCGACGACCAGGCGCTGATCCGCGCCGGCTTCCGCATGATCCTCGACGCCGAGGAGGACATCGAGGTCGTGGGCGAATGCGCCGACGGCACGCAGGCGGTCGACAGCGCGCGCCGGCTCGAGCCGGACGTGATCCTGATGGACATCCGGATGCCGGAGATGGACGGGATCGAGGCCACGCGCCGGATCGCGGCGGCGGCCGGCGACCATCCGCGGCGCGTGCTGATGCTGACGACGTTCGACCTCGACGAGTACGTCTACGACGCGCTGCGCGCCGGCGCGAGCGGCTTCCTGCTCAAGGATGTACCCGCCGAGCAGCTCGTCGACGGCATCAGGGTCGTCGCCAAGGGCGACGCGCTGCTGGCCCCGTCGGTCACGAAGCGGCTCATCCACGAGTTCGCGCGCTCGGCGCCCGCGACGCGCGAGCCGCCCGCCGGCGTGGAGGAGCTCACGCCGCGCGAGCTCGAGGTCTTCCGGCTGATCGCGCGCGGGATGTCGAACGCCGAGATCGCCGGCGAGCTGGTCGTCTCCGAGACGACCGTCAAGACACACGTTGCCCGTGTGCTCATGAAGCTGGGGGTGCGCGATCGCGTGCAGGCGGTGGTGCTCGCCTACGAGTCCGGGGTCGTCCTGCCGGGCGAGACCTGATAGGAAGCGCACATGGCCCAGATCGTCCAGATACCCAACGCGGCGTCGACCGCGAAGATTCGCAACCCGCTCGGGGTGCTCGCCCTCGGGCTGATCACCCTCGGCATTTACCACATCTTCTGGTGGTACTTCATCAACCGCGAGATGGCCGACTACGGGCGGGCGAACGGCGTCGATCTCGGCGACAACCCTGTCATCTCGGTCTTGGCGATCACGCTCGGTGTGCTTGTGATCATCCCGCCGTTCGTATCGCTGTGGCGGACGCTACGACGGGTCGAGAGGGCTCAGAACCACGCGCTTGGCTCGAACAACATCGCCGTGATTCTGCTCTTCATCCTGATCTTCATACCGCTCGTGAACCTGGTGGTCTTCCCGCTCATGCAGAGCAACCTCAATCAGGTCTGGGAAGCGGCGCCGTCAGGCGACGGCGTCCAGGCGGCCGGCGCGGACGCCGTCGCCTGAGCCGAGCGTCTCGAGCAAGTCGACAGCCTCGTCGACCGGCGGCAGCGAGGCGATCTCGTCCGCCACCCGCTCGGACGCGGTGCGATAGCGCGGATCCTCGAGGAGCTCGCGCAGCGCGGCTCCGAGCCGGCCCAGACCGTCGGGCGACATGTCGAGCGCCAGGCCGGCGCCGAACTCGGCCACGCGCGCCGCGTTGATCGGCTGGTCGGCGAACACCGGCAGCAGCACCTGCGGCACGCCGCCGGCCAGCGCGGCCAGCGTCGTGCCGGCGCCGCCGTGGCCGATCATCGCGCTCGCGTGCGGCATCACGTCGGCCTGCGGAACCCACTGCTCGACGTGCACCGAGGGCGGCAGCTGACCCAGCTCGGCCGGGTCGGCCGCGCGCCCGATCGTCACGAGGAGCCGGATCGGAAGCCCCTCGAGAGCGTCGATCGCGGCCCGGTACATGTCGGGGTAGCCGTCCTGCGGCAGCACCGTGCCGAAGGAGAGGTACACGAGCGGGTCGTCCGAGCCGTTCCACCAGTCGGGCAGCGGCTCCGCCGCCTGAGACTCGGTGCGATAGCGGCGCACCGGCGTCAGCTCGGGCGCTCCCGGAAGGTCCATGAGGCTCGGCGACTGGGTCAGGCAGAGGCTCGCCCGGGCTCGAGCGGCGCACGGATCGGGCGGCAGGCCGAGCTGTTCGCGGAGCTCGTCGAGCGCGGGCGCGGCCAGGGCGAGCAGCCAGTCCTCGTTTGCCGAGGACAGCGCAAAGCCGACGCGCACCTGCGGGACTCCGCAGAGCTCGGCGGCGAGGCAGGAGGCGAACTCCGTCGACTCACGCAGGACGACGTCCGGCCGCCACGTCTTGACGAACAGGATCATGTCGCGCAGCGCCGCGGCGGCGTAGGTGCGGACGAACATGTCCTGGATCGCGGGCTCGGTCGCCTCGTCGTTCGACAGCGACCTCAGCCGCTCGTGTACGGCGTCGAGCTCAGACGGGACGGGCTCGGCCAGCGCCCAGAAGGCGAGCCCCTCGCTACGTGCGAGCGCTCCGGCGGAGCCGGACCCGGCCACGAGCACCTCGTGGCCCGCCCGCTCGAGTGCGTGGGCATAGGGGAGCATCGGCATCAGGTGGCCGGTGCCGCCCGTGGTTGCAAACAGAAAGCGCATTGCGGAACGAGACAGCCTGAAGCGCCGCGTTATTCCGGTGTGTGAGCGACGTCACGTGGGGAGCGAGTAGTCGACCCAGCGGTCGTCCATGCGCCCGCCGACACGG